>NZ_JBDGLC010000007.1:0-307392 GCF_057656055.1 Pseudaminobacter sp. Soil_N_29 | reverse complement strand
CGGCGCCGCGGGAATGGTTGGGCTATGCCGTGCGGGCCAGCTCGTACTGGTTATGGGGCTCGGCCTTGAGCAGTCTTACGGTTCCGCGGCAATCGTCGATGAGCAGATCGAGACAGGCATCAGCCACGCAATGCCAGTCAGCCGCGCGGTCGGCCTCGACCTTTAGCTGGCCGCCATCCGCAAAGCGGCAGGACAGGCGTAGGCTGTTCCCTTCGGAAGCCCGCGCCGGTTCGGCATGAATGGAAGACCACGCCAACTCCGGCAGCGGCTGCTGGAGCGCAATATCCGCATTGCCGGTCAGAAAAGAAAGCCTGCGAGCCGTACAGCATTCTTCCAGGATCGACCGGAATTCACCGTTGCCGGAAAGCACGATGGGGCGTGCCGGTTTGGCCGGGCTGCTCTCCCTGCGCCACCATCCGGCACCGTCCATGGCCGGATGGTCGTAGTCCTCGCCCTTCGCCAGCTTCGCGATAGCATGCGACAGCGCGGTAGGACGCGGCGGCCGGCAGCGGCTGTCGAAGGCGTCGTTTTCATAATGCCGCTCGCGATGCACCAGCATGGAATTCCAGTCGACCATGCCAAAGAGCGCCCAGGCGGTGACTGCGCGCACATCAGCCCCCTTGCGGCGGGCGGCGCCGGCCGCTTCCCAGCCCTCGATCAGCCATCGCAACTGCTCGTCGCGCGTGCATCCATTATGGTTTTCCGTAACTGCCAGCGGCAGGTGGTAACGCTCCCAAACCTCGCCGATGCGCAAGGCAAGTCGTGCCTGGTCTTGGCACTCTGAACGCACCGCGGCGATATCGACATAAACATCCGAACCGTTTCCGCCGACATACTCGCCGGGATGAAGCTCAGTGCGATGGTCGAGGAAGCGGTCGCTGGTCAGATAGTGGTCGATGCCGACGACGTCCGGAGGACAAGGCTCGCTTGCAAGCTCGGCAAGATCGTATTCGCTTGCTCCGGCCGTCAGCAGACTCTCATAAAACACGTGGCTTCGATCCACCCGGCCGGCAAGCAGGTCGATGGAGAGCCAGCGGCGCTCATTCTCGTAGTCGGCCTGGTGTCGCAGCGGGGCCGTAGAAAAGACGCGCCCGAAATCTTCTGTTTGAACGAGCCTTGCGCCGGGACTGACGGTTCGGATCGCGGCCATCGCCTTGGCGACTGCTCGACATTGGGCGACGAGCAACCGGAAGCAGGTCGCTTCGTCGGTGCCATGGGGGTACCACAAGCCGTAAAGGCCGCTGCACCGGGCGGTGACCAGCGGCTCATTGACGGGCGTGAAGGATTCAATCCAGGGATATCGCTGCGCCACCGCGAGGGCAAAGCTGGCGAATGCGTCTGAGAATAGCGGGTCGAGCACCTTGTCTGCCCGCGGGCCAAAGCCATGATGCAGAAAGCCGGCTATGGGATCGATGCCGAGTTCCCTCAGCCGTTTCAGCCGCGCGTCGGACCAGCTCCAGTCTTCCCCAGCAAGGCCATGTCGAACTCTATCCCAGAGCACCGGATAGCGAAGCGTCCTGATGCCCAGGCCGGCCACGAGCTCGAGATCACCCGAACGGTGATAGTGGCCAGTTTCGACCACCTGGTCGCGTATCCCCTCGCCGACCCGGACCACGCTGCATTCGATGCCGCCCCAAAGCTGAAGTGGCGTGTCGCGGCTCATTCCGCGGCCTCGGCCAGGCCGGTCGATGCCGGGGCTCCTACCGGCACCGTCTTCTGGATCCTCGCAAAGGTCGCCAGGGCCTGCCCGACCACCTGATCCATGTTGTAATAGCGATAGGTTGCGAGGCGTCCGACGAGCCAGACGTCTCGGAGCCCCCGGGCCAGCATCTCGTAGCGCTTGTAGAGCGTTTCGTTTTCCGCGCAGGGCACCGGGTAATAGGGGTCGCCCACATCGCTTGGATATTCATAGCTCAGGCTGGTTCTTGGATGCTTCTGGCCGGTCAGATGCTTGTATTCGGTGATCCGGGTGTAGTCCTCGTCCTGCGGGTAGTTCACCACGGCGACCGGCTGGAATGTCTCCCGCTCCAGCGTCACGTGGCGGAAGCGCAGCGATCGGTAGGGCAGTATCCCCAGCCTGAAGTCGAAAAACTCGTCGACCGGTCCTGTATAGATCAGCCGTCGATGCGGGATCTGCGTGCGGATGGTGCGATAGTCGGTCTGCAACATGACGCTGATGCGCGGGTTGTCGAGCATGCGCTGGAACATGCGGGTATAGCCTCCCGCCGGCATGTTCTGGAACACATCGCCAAAATAACGATCGTCGCGGTTGAGGCGCGTTGGAACCCGCGCCGTGACGGATTTGCTGAGCTGCGAGGGATCGCGGCCCCACTGCTTGGTGGTGTAGAAGCGAAAGAACTTCTCATAGAGCTCCCGCCCTACAGTGCTGACGACCACGTCCTCGGCGGTCGCCACCTGTTCGACCGTCTCTCTTCGCGCCGCGAAGAACGCTTCGAGTTCCTCGGAGGTCAACTCCAGATCATAGAGGCGGTTGATCGTGTCGAGATTGATCGGGATCGGCAGCAATTTGCCGTCCACGCGGGACAGGACGCGGTGCTCGTAGGGTCGCCATGCGGTGAACTGAGACAGATAGTCGGCGATTGCCTGCGAATTGGTGTGGAAGATGTGCGGACCGTAGCGATGGATCAGAATTCCCGCCTCGTCGTAGCAGTCATAGGCATTGCCGCCGACATGGTTCCGCCGATCGATGAGGAGGACGCTTTCCTTGCGTTGCGAGGCGATGCGCTCGGCAAGCACGCTGCCGGCGAACCCTGCCCCAACAATCAGCCAATCGAACATTGCAGCGTTTCCCTGCCAGCTCCCGATGTCTGCAATTCTCCGGCGCGTTCGATCAGCTCCGCCATTTGGGCCCATGTCCTGTCCCAGGACATGCCGGCGAGGTACCCGTCGACCTTTTGCAGCCAGTTCGCGTCGGGCCCATCAAGAACCGACTTCAGCTTTGCAGGCATGTTCCCGGCATCGGCGATCTCGACCAGGCCGGCGGCGGCATAGCTGCGCACCACGTCCATTATGGCGGTAGATACGGTGCGAAGTCCGGCGGCCAGAAACTCCGGCGTCTTTGTCGGGCTGATATAGCGGGTGGATTCGTTCAGGGCGAAAGGCATCCAGCCGGCCTGCCAGTTGGCCAGATAGAAGGGCAGTTCGGCGTAGGACTTTCGCCCCAGCCAATGCAGATTTGGGGCCGTGGGAAGGGTTGCAGGATCGATCTTTGCCGTTGGCCCGAGCATGACGAAATGGACATGCGGCAGCGCAGAGACGGCTTGAGCGACCAGCGCGAGATCCATGCGCTCGTCGATGACGCCGAAAAACCCGATGCGGGGATGCGGGATGCTGCATTGATCCGGCGGATCAGTCATCGGCAGCCGCGCGCGTCTGAAGTGCTCGGCGTCGATGCTGCTTGGAAGCGAATAGACGGCCGGATGCAGCGCGCGCTTGGCCTGGTAGAGGCTTTCTCCGCCGGTGAAGACGACGTCCGCCAGCTCGAAAAGCACGCTCTCCATCTCCGACAGCGCGCGCGGCGCGCCCTTGAAGGCGGACAGTTCGTCCATGCAGTCATAGATGCACAGGTCGCAATCGAGATGGCCGCTGAAGCGAAGCGCCATCGGGGTATAATACCAGAGGATCCTTCTTCCGGGCGGCTCCGCGGCGATGAGTTCATTGAGCTGGCGACGCTGGATTTGCAGGGCTTCCGTCGGCGACGTTCCGTGCGGCAGCACCGGCGTTACGACACTAAGCCGAGGCAGGGCATCCACGATCCGCAGGAACGATTGGCCCGTCTGCTCGAAAGCCGGCTCTTCGAAATATACTACCCGGTGGCTCCGCGCTGCCCTGGCAAGAAGATGCTGCGGTCTTTGATATACGAAATCCCAACGCAGATGAGAGAAGCAAAACAACAAGGAGCGGGAATTTTCTTCCGAACAATGGATGTCCATTTCATTTCCGATCCTTGTTTGACGAAATACATCTATTCGAGAACTTTCCCTCGTCATTTCCGGCAACAAAAAAACATCTCCGAGGCCATTCGACTTCGGCTGCTTTTGCCGCCTTCTAACGTCGTCTCAAGGGAGTTGTTCCCGATCAGTTCACAGAAATTTGCGGGAGGCTGGAACACCTTGCGCTCGCCGCAGTTGATCATCGCGGAATTGAGGAGATGACTTTGATGATAATCGACGCTCATCTGCACACGTCCGGACGCGAGGATGCAGACGGCGTGCTGCACTCGCTCGACGAGGCGGGCGTGGAGATTGCGGTCCTTCTCGCGCCGTTCCTAACGGAGCCCTATTCGCTCGCCGACCGCGAGTCGCTGCGCGCCGGCAATCGCCACCTGTCCAGGCTGATCGCCGGGCACACCGACAGGCTGTTCGGCTTTGCCGTGGTCAACCCCCTGCACGCCGAAGCCGCGCGCGACCTTGAGGAGGCGGCCAGCCTGCCCGGCATTTGCGGGCTGAAGCTGGTGCCGACGGGCTGGTATCCCTACGACGATTGCGCCCATCGTGTATATGAAGCTGCCGAGCGCCTCGGCCTGCCGATCCTGTTTCACAGCGGCATCTTCATCGACGGCCGCTCCGGCCGCTTCTGCCGACCGAGCTTTTACGAAGCGGTGCGCGATCATCCGCGATTGCGAGTGACGCTTGCCCATCTCGGCTGGCCCTGGTGCGACGAGGCGAACGCGGTCGGCCTCATCGATCGCATCAACGGCGTCGATCCGGCCGAGAGCCAGTTCCGCTTCGACATCTCCTTCGGCCCGCCCCCCGTCTATCGCGAATCCGTTCTTCGCCTCGCATTCGACATCCTCGGCTCGCAGCAATTGCAATTCGGAAGCGATCGCTTCCTGCCTTGCCCGGGCGCTCATATCCGCGCCGCCATCGACGAAGTGGCGGAACTGCTGGACAGGCTTGAGATAGCGCCGGACGATCGTCGGGAACTGATGTCGGGCACAGCCGCCAGATGGTTGCGCTTGCCCGAGGCCGCAGGGGTATGATCATGGCTGGTTCGAGCCGTATGGCGGGCGCAGATCGAAAATTCCGGGACAGCGGCAGGATCAACATTCTGGAGGTGCTGGGCAATGCGATCGTCGGCGGCATGGAGAACTACGTCGGCAATCTCATCAGCAACCTGCCCGCCGAAGAGTTCGGCGTGGCCGTGTTGTGCCCGTTCGAAAGTGCCTATACCCGCATGCTGCGGCTGAAGGGTTGCCCCGTCTACATCGCCCCATTGCGGGACGATCCGCCGTGGCGCTCGATCGAGATGATCGCCGGTCTGGTGGATGTCTGCGAAATCGACCTCATCCACGCCCATTTGATGAACGCGCATACGGTTGCCGCGATCGCCGGCACACTTACCGACACTCCCACGGTTGCAACGTTGCACGGCATGAGCCTGCAACCGCAGGAGATCAGCGTGGCCCGCCTGACCGGCAGCCATATGATCCTGGTTTGCCGGGAGGCGTGGTCACAGGCACTCGCCGTCGGGTTCCAGCCCGAACGGCTGACCCTGATCCCCAATGGCATCGACCTCCAGCGCTACCGACCGGGCTGCGCTCCGCGCAACCGGCTGCGCGACGCCATCTCGGTCGGCGAAGAGGAATTCCTGGTCGGCTTTGTCGGGCGCCTGGCCTGGGAAAAAGGCCCCGACAAGTTCATCAAGGCGGCCGATTACATTCTGCGGCACAAGCCGGAAGTGCATTTCGCACTGGTCGGAACCGGTTCCATGGAAAAGGACCTCATGCTTGCGATCGAAAGGGCGGGAATTTCCAGGAATGTACATCTGGCCGGGGTCTGGGAGGACCCGTCAGAAGTCTATCCGGCGCTCGATCTCATGCTGCATACCTCGCGCGCCGATGCCATGCCGCTGGCGCTGCTGGAAGCGATGGCCTGTGGCGTGCCGGTCATCGCAATCGGCGTGGGCGGGGTGCCTGAAATCATCGAGACTGGCGAAACCGGCATTTTGGTGGGCACCAGCGAATGGCCGGGCATCGTCAGCGAGTTTCCAGGCGATTGGGAGGGTGTCGCAAGGGCCGCGCTCAAGCTCATCAGCCAGCCGGAAAAGCTGAAGGCCATGTCGGCCGCAAGTGTCAGGCGCGCCGCCGCCAACTACAACATAACCGAATCCGTGGCCCTTACGGCCCAGCTTTTCCGCAAGCTGGCCGGAGCGTCCGGGGCTGCGGTCCGCATGCGCCCTTTACGTGAGAAGAAAATGCAGTAACGCCTATTTCCCGGAAATCTTCGTGCTGATTATAACCCCATGAGGAACAGCGTTCCGCTATTCGGCACGCCAACACACCAGATGTCCGGCCAAGCGCCTTTCGCCGCGGACCATATTTTGCATCAAGCTGCCAGCGCACCACGCAAACAACACACCATCTGATCTATGGCGAATCTCGTACACTCCTGTCCTCACATGTGCTTTACTTGATTTTTTCTCGAGGAATGGAGGGTGAAATGGCCACCAGCGTGAAAGAACTCATGTCTGCCGCGAATTCTGCCGTGCGCAAGATCTCCCCCGATGAAGCACGCAGGATGATTGCCGAGGACGACGCTCTTGTTGTTGACGTGCGCGACGCGCCTGAAGTTCAGGCCAGCGGCAAAATCAAGGATGCACTGCACGTTTCCCGGGGCATGCTGGAGTTCCGTGCCGATGCGGACACGCAATACCACAATCCCGAATTCCGGAAGGACCGGCCGATCATCCTTTACTGCGCCTCAGGCGGCCGCTCAGCACTCAGCGGCAAGGTCTTGAAGGACATGGGCTATGAGAAGGTCTTCAATCTCGGTGCGTTCAAGGATTGGGCCGAGACCGGGGGCGATGTCGACAAGACGGCCTGAAACGCGAAGCTTTCGACGCGAGCAGCGCGGCGACGCCAAGAGGCAACTCGTTGACGAGCTTGCCTCGAGCCGCGCTGTCGAGTCGCGTCGCTGCTTGCTCCAACAGGCAGCCTTATGGCCCATGAGAAGCCGCAGAATGGCCCAGTACGGCAGCCGGATAATGCGGGAAAGTCTCAGGCATGACTTCTCTCGCCAAGACCCAGCTCGAGACCTTCCTCGCCAGCCTGCGGACCGCCATCGGCCTGCAGGCAACAAGTGACGGGCCGCTGAAAGATGCCTTTCATCGGGCCCTTGCCGGACTGCCCGCCGACGAAATTGGCCTGAACGAACTGAAGCCCGGCAGATTGCCGGCGTGCCGACATCTTGAAAGCTGCTGCGACGATCTCGCAGACGCGCCGGCGCACCTCAGCGAACTGGCACAGGCCTTCAGGCAAATCGAGCCGATGCTTGCCTGGTACAATCGCAGAGGATCGGCGTCTTCCCTATTTAACGAAAGTCACGCCAATTCGATCATTGTCGGTCCGGATGCACTGCTGCCGAGCAGCAGTGTGGAAATCGGCGTCACGGTCATGGCGCCACATACTACCTACCCTGATCATCGCCACCCGCCGGAAGAGGTGTATATTGCCCTTTCCCCCGGACAGTGGCGGCAAAACGACGGGCCGTGGAACGAGCCCGGCATCGGCGGCCTGATCTACAACCCCGGCAATATCCTGCATTCGATGCGTTCCGGTCAGGAGCCGCTCTTCGCCTTCTGGTGCTTGCCACTGCCCTGAGATTCAACGCCTTTCGGACGCGGCGCTATCGGCAACTGCCGCTCCGATCGGCTCCTATGCTTCGGCGACCGCCACGGTCACATCGGACTGGCGCAGCGCCTCGGCCAGATCGGCCGGCGGCATCCGGTTGACCAGCAATTCGTCAAAATCCGCAAGAGCGCAAACCCGCACAAGCCCCTTTTTCCCGAACTTCGAGGCATCGGTGACGACGACCCGCCGGCGCCCGCAAGAGAGGGCAGCCTGCCCGAACTGCGCTTCTTCCAGATCATAGTCCATGACGCCCGTGGCCGCGTTGATGGCGCCGGCCGAAATGATTGCATGATCGACGCTGAAGCGGCTTACGAACTCGATGGCCGAAAAGCCCAGTGCCGCACCGCTGTCGCTTCGCAGCTCGCCGCCGGCCATGTAGACCTTGTTGCCGTTGACCGTGGCCAGCGTGCGGGCGATGTCCGACGAGTTGGTCACCACCGTCAGCCTGCGGTGATCCAGGAGCGCACGGGCGAGCAGGCTGGTGGTGGTTCCGGTGTCGAGCATGATCGACTCCCCATCACGGATGGTTGACGCGGCAAGCCGGGCGATGGCCTCCTTCGCCGGGCGGTTCTCCCGCATCCGCCGTTCGAACGGCGCTTCGCTGACAACCGATGGCAGAGCTATCGCCCCGTGCATGCGCACGACTTCCCCTCGGGCAGCCAGAGGCTTGACGTCCCTGCGCACTGTCTCCAGCGAAACTCCCAGCCGGCGCGCCAGTTCGCCCACGCTGATCGTTCCCTCCTCCTTCAGCAAGGTGAGTATCTGGCCGTGACGAGGAGAATGTTCCATTCGCGAGTTCCTTGTGACCCATGACCGGATTTGATGTGTTTTGCCCGACCTCATGGCACAAATGCCTCGAATCCGGTCATAAATCCACATTTAATCGTTGACTTCTCGCCAACGCCAACCGATCCTCCGTCAAAACAGTCAGCAAAAAGCTGCGAGGGGAAAACATGGCGGAGGCTATTGAAATCCCGGCTGCCCGCCGGGAAAGAATTGCAGCTTTGCCTGTCTGGGAGGGGCAGATCGCAATCGAGCCGCTGATGGGCGGCATCAGCAATGAAAGCTGGCTGGTAACCGACGCGCGCGGACGACACGTCGTGCGCTTCGGAAAGGACTATCCCTTCCATCATGTGTTTCGCGAACGCGAGGTCATGACGGCGCGAGCCGCAGAAGAGGCGTCGTTTGCGCCTGCCGTGGAACATGCCGAGCCAGGGGTCATGGTGTCCCGCCATCTGCTCGCCAAGACCTATGGCGAAGCCGATGTGCGCGCCAACATCGAGCGTGTGGCGAAGATAGTTCGCGAATTCCATTTCATGATGCCGCGCCACGTTTCGGGCCCTGGCTTCATGTTCTGGCCCTTCCATGTCATTCGCGATTATGCGCGCACGCTGGGCGACGGCGGAAGCCGCATGGCCGCGCATCTGCCCGCCTATCTCGCAATGGCGGAAGAACTCGAAGCCGCGCAGATGCCGCTTCCCATCGTCTTCGGCCACAACGACCTTCTACCGGCTAACCTGCTCGACGATGGCGAGCGCCTGTGGCTGATCGATTTCGAATATGCCGGGTTTTCCTCCGCCATGTTCGATCTTGCGGGGCTGTCGTCGAATGCCGGCTTTTCGGCCGAACAGTCCGAAGCCTTGCTCGGCTACTATTTCGACAGGTCGCCCGACCCTGCCATGCTGCGCTCGCTTGCGGCCATGCAGTGCGCCTCGCTTTTGCGCGAGGCCATGTGGAGCATGGTTTCCGAACTCTACCTCAACGCGCCCGGCACCGATTACGTGGCCTACACGCAAGAGAACCTCAAGCGGCTTGAAGCCGCTCTCGACGCTTACCGAACACAATACGGACGTGCCTCCTGATGACCCAGTCCCTGCCCTCCCATGCCCAGATCATCGTCATCGGAGGCGGGATCATCGGCTGCTCCACCGCCTATCACCTGGCGCGCGACCACAAGGCCGATGTGATCCTGCTGGAGCAGGGCAAGCTTACTTCCGGCTCGACCTGGCACGCGGCCGGCCTGATCGGCCAGCTTCGCTCCTCGGCTTCCATCACGCGGGTGCTGAAATACTCGGTCGAGCTCTACAAGCGCCTGCATGAGGAAACCGGCCTCGAGACAGGCTGGAAGATGACCGGCTGCCTGCGGCTTGCCACCAACGAGGACCGCTGGACCGAGTTCCGCCGGCTTGCCACCACGGCACGAAGCTTCGGCATGGAGATGCATCTCGTCTCGCCGGCGGAGGTCAAGCGCATGTGGCCGCTGATGGACACGTCCGATCTTGTCGGCGCGTCCTGGCTTCCGACCGATGGGCAGGCCAACCCTGCCGACATCACCTATTCGCTGGCAAAGGGTGCGCGCATGCATGGCGCTCGCCTTTTCGAGGGCGTGCGTGTGACCGGCTTTGTCATGGAAGGCGACCGCATCATCGCCGTCGAGACCAATCAGGGCACAATCGCCTGCGAAGCGGTCGTCAATTGCGCCGGGCAGTGGGCACGCCAGGTCGGCGCCATGGCCGGCGTCTCGGTGCCGCTTCAGCCGGTCAAGCACCAGTATATCGTTACGGAGAAAATCGAGGGGCTGGCCGCGGACGCGCCGACCATCCGCGACCCCGACCGGCGCACCTATTTCAAGGAGGAAGTGGGCGGCCTGGTCATGGGCGGCTACGAGCCGAACCCTCAGCCCTGGGCGACTGGCCTGCCGGATGGCGATGTTCCGGACGAATGGGAGTTCCAGCTCTTCGACGACGACTTCGACCATTTCGAACAGCATATGACGCAGGCCATCGCGCGAGTGCCCGCCCTCGGGAACGTCGGCGTCAAGCAGATGATCAATGGGCCGGAGAGTTTTACGCCGGACGGAAACTTCATTCTCGGTCGCGCGCCCGAATGCGCCAACATGTTCGTCGGTGCGGGCTTCAACGCCTTCGGCATTGCATCCGGCGGCGGGGCCGGCTGGGTTCTGGCCGAATGGGTCATCCGGGGCGAGGCGCCGCTGGATCTCTGGAGCGTCGATATCCGCCGCTTCTCCGGCCTTCACCGGGACCGTGCATGGGTTCAGGAGCGCACGCTCGAGGCTTATGGCAAGCACTACACCGTCGCATATCCGCACGAGGAGCACGAAAGCGGCCGGCCGCGCATCGTTTCGCCCTTGTTCGAAAGGCTCAAGCAGCACCGCGCCGTTTTCGGCTCCAAGCTCGGTTGGGAGCGACCGAACTGGTTTGCCCCGGCCGAAGTGGAGCCGGCCGACGTATATTCGATGGGACGCCAGAACTGGTTCGAGCATGTGGGCGCCGAGCACGCACATGTGCGCGAGAAGGTAGGCGTGTTCGACCAATCCTCCTTCGCCAAGTTCGAGCTCTCGGGCCGCGATGCCGCGGAAGCGCTGAGCTTCATCTGCGCGAACGATGTCAGCAAGCCCGCAGGGCGGCTTACCTATACGCAGATGCTGAACACGCGCGGCGGCATCGAGTGCGACCTGACTGTGGCGCGCCTTGCCGACGACCGGTTCTACGTCGTGACGGGCACCGGCTCCCGCACCCATGATTTCGGCTGGATCGCCGACCACCTGCCCACGGGTGCAGACGTCCGGTTGAGTGACGTTACCGAAGAGTTCGGCACCCTTTCGCTGATGGGTCCGAGGGCTCGCGACGTGCTGGCGGCAATCACGTCGGCCGACATCGCCAACGCCGCCTTCCCCTTCGGCCATGTGCGGGAGATCGACATAGCCGGCTATCCTGTTCGCGCACTGCGCGTCACCTATGTCGGCGAACTCGGCTGGGAACTGCATGTGCCGATCGCAGGCACTGGCAATGTGTTCGACGCCCTGATGGAAGCCGGGAAGAAGCACAATATCCGTCCCGTCGGCTACCGAGCGATCGAGTCGCTGCGGCTGGAAAAGGGCTATCGCGCCTGGGGTTCGGACATCACGCCAAACGACACCCCGTTCGAGGCCGGTCTCGGCTGGGCCGTCAAGCTGAAACAGAACGTGCCCTTCATCGGCCGGGAGGCCTGCGAGAGGGTAGCGGCACGGCCGCTCGCCAAGCGGCTGGCCGGTTTCACCACCGCGGACCAGAGTGTCGTGCTGGTCGGCCGCGAGACTATCCTGCGCAACGGCGAGCCGGTCGGGTACCTGACCAGCGGAGGCTATGGCTACACGGTCGGCAAGCCGGTCGGCTACGGCTATGTGCGCAATGAATCGGGCGTAGACGACGAGTTCCTGTCGTCCGCCCGATACGAACTCATCGTGGCAAACGAACCTTTCGCGGCCACGATCCACATGACGCCGCTCTATGACCTGCAGGGGGAACGCGTGAAAAGCTGATCGGCAGGTCTGGCGGCGATACGGTTGCCGAGTGCAGCTCGCGCTCGTTTGGGAGGGGAAGGCAAATGGCTTCTATCGGTACGTACGTCATCTACATTATCATGGCTTGCGCCATTGCTGGCGCCATCGCTTCGATCCGCAACCCTGAAGGGGGGCTCGGAAAGGAGTTCATCGAGGGGCTTCACGCCATCGGCCCGATCTTCATTCCGGTCGCCGGCATCATGGCGTCGATACCCTATCTGTCGGAATTCATCCGCGTCGCGGTCGGTCCGCTGTTTGCATTCGTGGGGGCAGATCCCTCGATCGCCGCGACGACGGTGATCGCAGTCGACATGGGTGGCTACCAACTCGCCGATGCGTTGGCGGGATCGCGCGATGCCTGGATGATAGCCACCATCGTCGGCTTCACCTCGGGCGCCACCATCATCTTCTCCATCCCTGTTGGCTTGGCCATGCTCGCCAAGTCCGACCACAAATACATGGCGCTGGGCATCATGTCGGGCATCCTCAGCGTGCCGATCGGCGTGTTCATTGCCTGCTCGATCATCGCCTTCGCCGGTCTCGATATTCGGCCTGAGGTTTCGACGACGGCCGAGGCTACTCATCAGGTAGCGCTGGCGATGAGCGACATTCTGCGCAATCTCTTTCCGCTCATCGTCTTTTGCGTGGCCATTGCATTGGGCCTGCGCTTCGTGCCCGATGCCATGATCAAGGGTTTTCTCTGGTTCGGGCGCATCATGTATGCCGGCATCACCCTGGTGCTGGTCGCCTCGATCGTCGAATATTTCACCGGCTTCTTCAGCACGGTCTTCGGCTCCTGGGGCTTCGATCCGATCATCGCCGACGAGCAGGACCAGTTCCGGGCGCTGGAAATCGCCGGCTATATCGGCATCATGCTCGCCGGCGCGTTCCCCATGGTCTATCTGCTGACCAAATATCTCGCCGGGCCCATGCAGGTTCTGGGCGCACGCATCGGCGTCTCGCCGGAGGGAGCGGCGGGTCTGCTTGCCGCAAGCGCGAATATCCTGGCCATGTACCGGCTGGTCGGCAGGATGCAGCCGAAGGACAAGGTCCTTGCCATCGCCTTCGCGGTCTGCGCCGCCTTTACCTTCGGCGACCATCTGGCCTTCTCGGCCAACTTCCAGCCGACGATGATCCTGCCGCTGATGCTCGGCAAGCTGCTTGGCGGCGCTGCCGGCTTCATGCTGGCAGTGTGGCTGTCGGTTCCAAAGGCAGAGGAACTCGCATCGCTTGAACAGAAGTCCGGCGCTGCAACCCAGTTCATGCCGGCGGAATAAGTCGAAACAGCAGCCAACCTCGTGCCGAACCTGCCACTGGTTTTTCGGCACGAGGTTGAACTGGCGAGGTCGCTCCGTGACGCCGCGGAGTTGAGACGAACACGATAATGAGCTAATCAGTTTGCTCATTGAGACTCAGCCCTGCGCCCCATCGCCAGGACGGGCCGTGCGCGGGCTGCGCATCCTGCGAGAATTGGCCAAGCTGCCCAGGCAGCAAGAGCCGTCCGCATGACTGGTCTCCTTTGACCGCCGGATCGTCGGCGAAAAATAATTCTTCCCATGAAATTTTATTTCATAGCAGTTGACGCAAAGGCAGCGGCGGGGCTAACTGTCTGCGAGGAGAGTTAGCCAGATCTGCGCCTACGCGAGTTGAGGCGAAATCGCGCGGCGAGCCGCCGCCGCGGTGCGGGATCGCGTCCCGTTCCGACGACAACAGATACCGGATTCATATTCGAAGGGAGCGAAGTTGATGCCCGAATTCAAGACAGACATCGAAATAGCGCGCGCGGCCACGAAGCGTCCGATCCAGGAGATCGGCGCCAAGATCGGCATCGCGCCGGAGCACCTTTTGCCCTACGGCCACGACAAGGCCAAGGTGTCGGCCGACTTCATCCGGTCGGTCAAGGGCAACAAGGACGGCAAGCTGATCCTGGTCACCGCCATCAACCCGACCCCGGCCGGCGAGGGCAAGACCACCACCACGGTGGGCCTCGGCGACGGCTTGAACCGCATCGGCAAGAAGGCCATCACCTGCATCCGCGAGGCCTCGCTCGGGCCCAACTTCGGCGTCAAGGGCGGCGCGGCCGGCGGCGGCTATGCCCAGGTGGTGCCGATGGAGGACATGAACCTCCACTTCACCGGCGACTTCCACGCCATCACCACCGCCCACAATCTGCTCTCGGCCTTGATCGACAACCACATCTACTGGGGCAACGAGCAGCAGATCGACATCCGCCGCGTCGCCTGGCGCCGGGTCATGGACATGAACGACCGTGCGCTGCGCGACATCGTCTGCTCGCTCGGCGGGGTGGCCAACGGCTTCCCACGCGAGGCCGGCTTCGACATCACCGTCGCCTCCGAGGTGATGGCGATCCTGTGCCTGGCCACCGACCTGAAGGACCTCGAAAAGCGCCTCGGCGACATCATCATCGCCTACCGCCGCGACAAGAGCCCGGTCTTTGCCCGCGACATCAAGGCCGACGGCGCCATGACGGTGCTCTTGAAGGACGCCATGCAGCCCAACCTGGTGCAGACGCTGGAGAACAACCCCGCCTTCGTGCATGGCGGCCCGTTCGCCAACATCGCCCATGGCTGCAACTCGGTGATGGCCACCACCACCGCGCTGAAGCTCGCCGACTACGTCGTCACCGAGGCCGGCTTCGGCGCCGATCTCGGCGCGGAGAAGTTCTTCGACATCAAGTGCCGCAAGGCGGGGCTGAAGCCGGCGGCCGCGGTCATCGTCGCCACGGTGCGCGCGCTGAAGATGAACGGCGGCGTCAAGAAGGAAGACCTCGGCCAGGAAAACGTCGAGGCGGTGAAGAAGGGCTGCGCCAATCTCGGCCGCCACATCGAGAACGTGAAGCAGTTCGGCGTGCCGGCGGTGGTGGCGATCAACCACTTCCACGCCGACACCGAGGCCGAGATCCAGGCGGTGAAGGAGTTCGTCGCCGCCATGGGCGAGGAGGCGATCCTGTGCCGGCACTGGGCCCAGGGCTCGGCCGGCATCGAGGAGCTGGCGCACAAGGTGGTGCAGCTGGCCGAGTCGGGCGCGGCGCAGTTCGCGCCGCTCTATGGCGACGAGATGAGCCTGTTCGACAAGATCAACACCATCGTCCAGCGCATCTACCGCGGCTCGGAAGCGATCGCCGACAAGTCGGTCCGCGACCAGCTGCACGCCTGGGAGCAACAGGGCTACGGCCACCTGCCGGTGTGCATGGCCAAGACGCAATACTCGTTCTCGACCGACCCCAATCTGCGCGGCGCGCCGACCGGCCACACCGTGCCGGTGCGCGAGGTGCGGCTGTCGGCCGGTGCCGGCTTCGTCGTCGTCATCTGCGGCGAGATCATGACCATGCCGGGCCTGCCCAAGGTGCCGTCGTCGGAAAAGATCTTCCTCAACGAGCACGGCCAGATCGAGGGCCTGTTCTAAGGCCCGGACAGGGCCGGCGCACGCGCCGGCCATCTTCCCAGGACGACGCCGCGCGGGCCACCCGCGCGGCGTTTCTGTTTGGGTAGGGCCAACGCCCCCTTCCCTCACTGCGATGGCGCGTTCGTGATCAGCTCCCGGGCAACATAGTGCGCGGCGCGCCGCCAGGCTTCGTCATTGTCTCCGCGAAACGTGATGAGCCGATTGAACACCATCTTGCGCGAAGCCGTGTCGTAAACCTCGAGCCGCGCCCAGAGCACGAGCGTGCTCATCTTTTCAACGGCACCGACCGCAAGGAATCGCGCGCCGGCATCCTTCGCGCGGCTGAAGAGTTCGTCCATCGTCATCGACTGGCCGCTGCAGCGCGGCTGCGGGCATTTCATGTCCGCAAGCGTGAAACGACCGCTTGCGGCGACTTCCTCATGCATGATGCGATCGAACCGCTCCAGGCGGGCGTCATGCTCGGCTGTCTGGTCGCGCGGCTCGCCTGAACTGTCGAGCAGGAAGACACCGGAAAGCGCCAAGGATGGCGGACTGTCCTTGGCCAAAGCGTTGGAATGAGCGGCGGTCAAAAGCCACATGCCAGCCAGGAGCGCAGCCGAGCGAACGATGCGCCAAGCGTGCTTGCTCCGCTCTCGTCGACTCGCGGATGCGGGGACAGGCCTCTCCATCGCAGCCTCCATAGCGTCAGGCGCAGGCCACTCGGCCGGCCGCCGCAACGGCCAGCATAGAAAAAGCCGACACCGGCGGCAACCGATGTCGGCCCTGCGAGGGGAAGCAGGGAGTTTTGAAGCGTCAGCTTGCCAAGGCGACGGGGCGTTCGACCTCGATGCCGTATTCGGCCGCGGCATCGACGATGCCGTCCCAGATGCTGTCGGCAAAGCTGGAGAAGACCAGCAGGTTGAAGACGGGCGAACCGTCGGCCGCATCCGGATCGCGCCACAGATTGACTGCCGTATGGTCGACCGACGTCGTGGCGGCCGTGCCAACGGGGAATGCGTGATCATGCAGGTCCACCGAGGACAGCTTGGCGAGCATGTCGCGCACGCGCGGACCCGACATGCGAACCAGGCAGCGGCCATCCGACTGATCGGACAGGGAGGCCACGCCCTCAAAGACTGCACTCAAAGCGCGGAGGGGCTGGAGGGCGCCAGCGGCACGCGGCGACAGCGCCATGAGCTGGTCGGCTCCCGACCAGATCAAAGTGGCGTCCTTGCCTGCAACCGCCGTCCGTGGGGCCGGTGCTGCCACACCATAGTGGGCCTTGACCGCCTTTGCCGTCGCGTCCCATTGCCCGCGCCTGGCCATGATCTGCACCAGATCGAAATCGCGGATTTCGGTGAGCACCACGCCAGCGCCTGCCGTCAGCGCGCCGAACGCTCCGGGGTTGACGGTCTGTTGCAGCGGGGAACGAGCGGTCCAGATAAAATCAGCCACGCTGACGCCCTCCTTCGGGATCGTAGAAGACCGGATTGCAGATTTCGACTTCGTAGTCTTCGCCACGCAGCGGGTCGTGCGCGCGCACGATCTCGCCAATGCGCTCGCGTCCCCGTTCGACAAGGCCAAGTCCGATCCACTGGTCCAACATCGGCGAGAAGCAGACGGAGGTCACATAGCCCTGGTCCGCCTGCGGACCGACCGGAGCACCCTTCGGCAGGATATGAGCACCCGACCGCAGGCGGCGTGCCTTGTCTACAGGCTTGAGACCCACGACCACCTGACGGTTCGGCGCCACGAGCCCCTCGCGCCCGGCCATGACGCGGCCAACAAAATCCTTCTTCTTGGACATCATCTTGCCGAGGCCGAGATCGTCGGCCGTAGTCGTGCCGTTAAGTTCCGGCCCGGCGACGTGGCCCTTCTCGATGCGCATGACGCCAAGCGCCTCGGTGCCATAAGGCGTCACGCCAAAAGGCTTGCCGGCTACCATCAGGTTGCGGGCCAGGGCGTCGCCGTAGCGGGCCGGAACCGAAATCTCGAAGGCCAGTTCGCCAGAGAAGGAAATGCGGAACAGCCGCGCGAACATGCCGCTGCGAAGCTGCACTTGCCGCACGCCCATGAAAGGGAAACCTTCATTGGACAGGTCCTCCGCCGGATCCACGAGCTCGCGCAGCAGGTCGCGGGTCTTCGGCCCGGCGATGGAGAACGTCGCCCACTGGTCGGTGCAGGAGGTGAGCTGCACGTCGAGCTCCGGCCACAGCACCTGGCGGCAGAATTCCAGATGCTGCATTACCGGGCCGGCCTTGGCCGTGGTGGTGGTGAGGAAGTAGTGATCTTCCGCCAGCCGCGAGGTGGTGCCGTCGTCCATGACGATGCCGTCCTCGCGCAGCATCAGGCCGTAGCGGGCCTTGCCGACGCCGAGAGAGGAGAAGGCGTTGATATAGACGCGGTCGAGGAAGGTGCCGGCGTCGGGGCCCATCACGTCGATCTTGCCGAGCGTGGACACGTCGCAGAAGCCTACCCCGTTGCGCACGGCCAGGACCTCGCGGGTGACCGAGGTCAGCCAGTCCTTCTCGCCCGGAAGCGGGTACCACTGAGCACGCTTCCACAGACCGGTGTCAACGAACACCGCGCCACGCTCGACAGCCCAGTGGTGCGAAGGAGCCAGACGGGTGGAGTGGAAGCTCTCGTCGCGGTTGTGGCCAGCAAAAGCACCGATCGCCACCGGCACATGCGGCGGACGATAGATGGTGGTGCCCGTCTGCTGGATCGATCGGCCGGTGAGTTCGGCCATGATGGCCAGGCCGGTGACATTCGAGTTCTTGCCCTGGTCAGTCGCCATGCCGAGCGTGGTGTAGCGCTTCAGATGCTCGACCGACTCGTAGCCCTCGCGCTGCGCCAGCGCCACGTCGGAAGCTGTGACGTCGTGCTGGAAGTCGACAAAGGCCTTCTGCTTGCCTTCAACGTGCCAGAGCGCCTTGATGGCCAAGCTTTCGTCTGTGGCGGCAGGCGCCAAGTGATTGGTGCCGGCATGGCCGCAATCGTGTGCCGCGGCAAACCCTGCCGCGTGGCCGCTGCGAAGGCAGGCGCCGAGCGACAAGTCGCCATTTGCAGCGCCTGCAACGGCCATTCCCGGCGGGCAGCCGTCGGGGACGAAGGCCGCGATGTCGTCCCGCCATTTCGGCCGGCCGCGATGATGCGAGGCCAGGCCCACCGAGGGGTTCCAGCCGCCCGACATGGCCAGCACGTCAGCCGAGACATTGGCGCTTCCGCCGCCTGTCAGTGCCACGTCGACACCGGTGATGCCCGACTTGCCGCCGCGCACGCCTGACACCGTGCCGTTAAGCACGGAAAATCCGCCGGCCTGCGCCAGCGTCCGGTACTGCTGCGGAACATCGCCACGCGCGTCGATGACAGCCGCGATTGCGATGCCGGCGCGATGCGCCGCCTCAACCGTCTTCCAGCCATCGTCATTGTTGGTGAACAGCGCCAGGCGCCTACCGGGAGCCGCCGCGAAGCGCTCGACATAGGTACGCACCGCCGAAGCCATCATCACGCCGGGGCGGTCGTTTCCGGAAAAGACGATCGGCCGTTCGCTCGCGCCGGCGGCCACAACGCAGCGCTTGGCCACGATGCGCCACAGGCGCTGGCGCACCTGGTGCTTGGGCGGAACCGGAACATGGTCGTTGACGCGTTCGAGCGCGCCATAGACGCCGCCGTCGTAGACACCGAAGACGGAGGTACGCGTCATCACGCGCACATTGGGCATGCTTTCGAGTTCGGCCAGCGCGCTCGACGTCCACTCGGCTGCCGGCATGGTGTCGATCTCGCCGCCGTCGCTGTTGAGGCGGCCGCCGACGATGCGGTCTTCCTCGGCCAGGATGACGCGTGCGCCGGTGCGGCCCGCGGCAAGGGCTGCAGCAAGGCCGGCCGGGCCGGAGCCGACCACCAGCACGTCGCAATGCGCCCATGCCTTGTCGTAGTGGTCGGGGTCGGCCACGCCGCTCGGGCGGCCGAGGCCGGCAGCCCGGCGAATGGCGGGTTCGTAAATCGACTCCCAGAACTTCGCCGGCCACATGAAGGTCTTGTAGTAGAAGCCGGCGACGAAGATCGGCGACGCCAGCGAATTGACCGACATGACGTCGAAGGCCAGCGAAGGCCAGCGGTTCTGGCTCTGCGCCACCAGCCCGTCATAAAGCTCGACCGTGGTGGCCTTGGTGTTGGGCTCGCGCCGCGCGCCGGTGCGCAGTTCCACCAGCGCGTTCGGCTCTTCTGGGCCGGCGGTCAGGATGCCGCGCGGGCGGTGGTACTTGAAGGAGCGGCCGACCAGCGTCACGCCGTTGGCGACCAGGGCCGAAGCCAGCGTGTCGCCGGCATAGCCGGTCATCTGCTTGCCGTCGAAGGTGAAGTCGATCGCCCTGGTCCGGTCGATCAGGCCGCCCTTGGCCAGCCGGTGTGATTGATGCGATGCCATTATTCTGCACCTGCCTTCGCGAATTCTGCGCTTGCCTTGGCAGCGGCTGCCCCGGTGCCGGCAGCGGCGCGCACAGAGCTGATTTCATGGGTCACGGTGTTGCGTTCGACGACGAGCCAGGAGCGGCAACCACCGCCGTGGTACCAATATTCGCTCATCACGCCGGCGACATTGTCGCGAAGATAGACATAGTCGTAGAAGGCATCCTGCTCGCCTTCCGCGCCCTTCCCCGCTTCCACGGCCGTGACAACCGGGCGCTTCGGCTTGGCGTCACCCAGATAGGTGAATTCGCCGTTTTCGCGTTCGCCGCAAAAAGGACATGCAATGCGCATTTCCGTCCGCCTCGCTCTCAGTGCAGATTGGGTTGGGCGCCCTGGCCCTTTTCGTCGATCATCGCGCCGCGTTCGAAGCGGTCGAGGCGGAACAGCCTCGCTTCCTCATGCGGCGTGTCGGTCGCCAGCAGGTGCGCGAAGACCAGGCCGGAGGCCGGCGTTGCCTTGAAACCGCCATAGCACCAGCCGGCATTCAGATAGAGCCCGTCCACCGGCGTCTTGTCGATGATCGGGGTGCCGTCCATCGACATGTCCATGATGCCGCCCCACTGGCGCAGAAGGCGAATGCGGCCGATCATCGGCATCAGCGCCATGCCGCCTTCGCAGACGTCTTCCATGACCGGCATGTTTCCGCGCTGGGCATATGAGTTGTAGCCGTCGAGATCGCCGCCGAACACCAGGCCGCCCTTGTCGGACTGGCTGACATAGAAGTGCCCGGCACCGAAGGTGACGACGCCCGGGATGAGCGGCTTGATCGCCTCCGACACGAAGGCCTGCAACACGTGGCTCTCGATGGGCAGCCTGAGGCCGGCCATGGCAGCAACCCGCGAGGTGCTGCCGGCAACCGCCATGCCCACCTTGCCGGCGCCGATGCGGCCTCGGGAGGTCTCGACGCCGGTCACCTTGCCATTCTGGTCGCGGACGAAACCGGTGACCTCGCAATTCTGGATGATGTCCACGCCGAGCTGGTCGGCGGCGCGCGCATAGCCCCACACCACGGCGTCGTGACGGGCCGTGCCGGCGCGGCGCTGCAAGAGTCCGCCCTGGATGGGGAAGCGGGCATTGTCGAAATTCAGGAACGGCATCATCTGCTGGATCTGCGCCCGATCGAGCAGTTCCGCATCGATGCCGTTGATGCGCATGGTGTTTCCGCGGCGCGCGAAGGCGTCGCGCTGCGCATCGGAATGATACAAATTCACGATGCCGCGCTGGCTGACCATCGCGTTGTAGTTGAGATCCTGCTCCATGCGCTCCCAGAGCTTCATCGAAAGCTCATAGAAGCCGGTATTGCCGGGAAGCCCGTAGTTGGAGCGGATGATCGTGGTGTTGCGGCCGGCATTGCCCGAACCGATCCAGCCCTTTTCCAGCACCGCGACGTTGCGGATGCCGTATCGATGGGCCAGGTGGTAGGCGGTGGCGAGCCCGTGGCCGCCGCCGCCGATGATGATGACGTCGTAGTGCGGCTTGGGAGCCGCATCACGCCAAGCGCGCCCCCAGCTCTTGTGGCCGGAAAGCGCCGCCTTCGCGACCGAAAAAATTGAGTATTTCATCTCTTTGTCTTCCGCGAGGCGGCCTGCAGTTTTCCGTTCCGGAGCGAGTGGCTCGTCAGCAGTCCAGCGTGTTGTCGAGTTCCCACTGCGTCAGATGCGACGTGTAGGAATTCCATTCCCTCATCTTCATCTTGACGAAGCCGTCGACCATCTCCACGCCCAGGGCTTCCTTGAACTCGGTGTCCTCGTCCAGAAGACGGAGCGCATCGAGCAGGTTCAGAGGAAGACGGGGGGCGTTCTTCACGGTGTGCCCGTCAGTGTACATGTTGATGTCGCTGCGCGGACCCGGATCCATCTTTTCCCGCAGGCCACGAAGGCCGGCGGCCAGGATGACGGCCTGCATCAGATAGGGGTTGGCGGCGCCGTCGGGCAGACGCAGCTCGAAGCGGCCAGGCCCCGGCACGCGCACCATGTGCGTGCGGTTGTTGCCGGTCCAGGTAACCGCGTTGGGTGCCCAGGTCGAACCCGAGACAGTGCGCGGCGCGTTGATGCGCTTGTAGGAGTTCACCGTCGGGCAGATGATCGCGGTCATGGACGGCGCATAACGCATGATGCCGCCCAGGAAGTGCATGCCGCTCTCGGAAAGCCCATCCGGCGAGCTGTCGTCGGCAAAGATGTTCTTCTTGCCGTCGAGGTCCCAGGCAGAGATGTGCGCGTGGCAGCCATTGCCCGTCAGCGTCGGGAAAGGCTTGGGCATGAACGTTGCGCGCACGCCATGCTTTTCCGCGATCGTCTTCATCATGAACTTGAAGAACGAATACCTGTCGGCCGTCACCATGACGTCGTCAAAGGCCCAGTTCATTTCGAACTGGCCGTTGGCGTCCTCGTGGTCGTTCTGGTACGGCTCCCAGCCAAGCCCCAGCATGGCGTCGCTGACCTCGGCGATGATGTCGTAGCGCCGCATCAAGGCCTGCTGGTCGTAGCAGGGCTTGGCCGAGTTGTCGTGCTCGTCCGCGACCCGCTTGCCATCCATCGAGGTTAGCGAAAATTCCGGCTCAACGCCGGTCTTGACGCGGATACCGACGGAAGCTGCTTCCTCGACGAGCCGCTTGAGCGTGTTGCGCGGCGCCTGGTCTACGCTTCTGCCGTCCATCACGCAGTTGGAGGCAACCCAGGCAACCTCCGGGTTCCACGGCAGCTGGATGACCGATGCCGGATCCGGCACCGCCAGCATGTCGGAATGGGCCGGCGTCATGTCCATTCCGCCGGCAAATCCCGCAAACCCGGCACCGTCCTTCTGCATGCCGCTGATAGCGCGGGTCGGCACCAGCTTCGCACGCTGGTAACCGAGAAGGTCGGTGTAGGTGACCATGAAGTATCTGATGCTCCTCGCCTTAGCGAATTCGGCGAGGTCGGTTGTTTTCGTATGGTCTATTTTTGTATCGAAAGCCGTTCCCATTTATTTTCTCCTCCCGGCAATTCTTGTTCAGAAAGTGTTTTTCCCCGGCACCCAATTCGTTCCAGCAAGGGGGACGCCCGCCATGGCCGACGCCTCGATCGTCAGCGCGCACAGATCTTCGGGCTCCAGGTTATGCACGTGGTTCTTGCCGCAGGCACGCGCGATGGTCTGCGCCTCCAGCGTCATCACTTTCAGATAGTTGGCGAGCCTGCGGCCTGCCGCGACAGGGTCGACACGCTTCATCAGCTCCGGGTCCTGGGTGGTGATGCCAGCCGGATCCTTGCCCTCATGCCAGTCATCATAGGCGCCGGCCGTCGAGCCGAGCTTACGATACTCTTCCTCCCACCGCGGGTCGTTGTCGCCCAGCGCGATGAGTGCCGCCGTTCCGATCGACACCGCGTCGGCACCGAGGGCCAATGCCTTGGCCACGTCGGCGCCATTGCGAATGCCGCCGGACACGATCAGCTGAACCTTGCGATGCATGCCAAGATCGCGCAGCGCCTGGACCGCCGGCCTGATGCAGGCGAGGATCGGCTGGCCGACATGCTCGATGAAGACTTCCTGCGTGGCGGCGGTGCCGCCCTGCATGCCGTCGAGGACAACCACGTCCGCGCCCGCCTTCACCGCAAGGGCAGTGTCGTAGTAGGGACGCGCGCCACCGACCTTCACATAGATCGGCTTCTCCCAGTCGGTGATCTCGCGGATTTCGAGGATCTTGATCTCGAGATCGTCCGGGCCGGTCCAGTCGGGATGACGGCAAGCCGAACGCTGGTCGATGCCCTTGGGCAGCGTGCGCATCTCGGCAACGCGATCGGAGATCTTCTGGCCGAGCAGCATGCCGCCGCCGCCGGGCTTGGCGCCCTGGCCAACCACCACCTCGATGGCATCAGCGCGGCGCAGGTCACGCGGGTTCATGCCGTAGCGGGAGGGCAGAACCTGGTAGACCAGCTTCTCGGAATGGCCGCGCTCTTCCTCGGTCATGCCGCCGTCGCCCGTCGTGGTCGACGTGCCGGAGAGCGTTGCACCACGGCCCAGCGCTTCCTTGGCCGGGCCCGACAGGGAGCCGAAGCTCATGCCGGCGACGGTGATCGGGATCTTGAGCTCGATCGGCTTCTTGGCAAAGCGCGTGCCGAGCACGACCGAGGTGTCGCAGCGCTCACGATAGCCTTCGAGCGCATAACGCGAGATCGAGGCGCCGAGGAACAGAAGGTCGTCAAAATGAGGAACCTTGCGCTTGGCGCCCGAACCGCGAATGTCGTAGATGCCAGTGGCCGCCGCACGGCGGATTTCCGACATCGTGTAGTCATCGAACGTAGCCGACTTGCGCGGTGTGGTCGGAGGATTGTGGTAGGTCATATCTATCTTACCTCAGTACGCATCGGCGTTGTCGATGTTGAAATTGTAGAGCGTGCGCGCCGAACCGTAGCGCTTGAACTCTTCCGGCTTCACATCCGTTATGCCTGCACGCTCCAGGAGATCCTTGAGGATGGCGATGTGCTCGGGGCGCATTTCCTTCTCGATGCAATCGGCGCCCAGGCTTTTCACCGAGCCGCGCACGAAAAGGCGCGCTTCGTAGATGGAGTCGCCCAGCGCATCGCCGGCATTGCCGAGAACCACGAGGTTGCCGGACTGCGCCATGAAGGCCGACATATGGCCGACGTCGCCGCGCACCACGATGTTGATGCCCTTCATGGAGATGCCGCAGCGCGAAGAAGCATTGCCTTCGATGACGAGCAGACCGCCACGGCCGGTCGCGCCGGCATACTGGCTGGCATTACCCTTCACGACGATGCTGCCCGACATCATGTTTTCGCCGACGCCGGGGCCAGCCGAGCCGTGCACCGTGATGGTGCTGTGCTGGTTCATGCCGCCGCAATAGTAGCCGACGCTGCCCCGCACATCGACGCTGATCGGCGCATCAACGCCGACCGCCACCGCATGGCTTCCCTTGGGGTTCAGAACTTCCCAGGCAGTCTCGTTGGAGCCGGTGTCTATGTTGTGCAGCGCCTGATTAAGCTCGCGCAGGGAGACTTCGTCGAGGTCGACGACCCTGGTCGCGAAGCTCGAGTCGCGCGGCGCCGTTGCAAGGTTGGATGTAGGCATCGTCTCAGTGCTCCCAGAAATAGACGGTGGACGGCTCGGGCTCCCATACCTTGGCCTGCTCGATGCCCGGCAGCATGGCGAGCGCGCGGTATTCGGAACCGAACGCAACGTACTGATCCGTCTCGGCAAGCACGGCCGGCTTGCAGGCGATCGGATCGCGCACCACGCCGAAACCGTTCTTGGTACCGACGACGAAGGTGAAGAAGCCGTCGAGGTCGTTCAGGCTTGCCTCCAGCGCCTCGCCGAGAGCCATGCCCCCCGCGATCTTGTGCGACAGATAGGCGGCCGCCACTTCGGTGTCGTTCTCGGTCTCGAAGGTCATGCCTTCATGGCGCAGTTCGCGGCGCACATTGTTATGGTTCGAGAGCGAGCCATTGTGGACCAGGCACTGGTCGGGGCCCGTCGAGAACGGGTGCGCACCCATCGTCGTCACGGCCGATTCAGTGGCCATGCGGGTGTGGCCGATGCCATGCGACCCGCTCATCTTGGAAAGCTCGAAGCGCTTGGCGACGTCTTCCGGCAGACCGACTTCCTTGTAGATCTCGATCGACTCGCCCATGCCCATGACGCGCGCGTCGGGGCGCAGCTCGGCGACGGCACCGCGGACGGCGGCCAGCTTGTCGCCCGGCACTTCGATCACCGCATGCGTCGACTTCACCGTCATCATCACCGGCGCGCCGATCTTCTTGGCAATTTCCTGATCGAGGCCAGTAAAATCACGCTCCGGCCAGGGCGACTGGATCGTGACCTTGCCATGATCCTTTTCCGACGATCCGTAGATCGCAATTCCCGCGCTGTCTGGGCCGCGATCGGTGAGCATGACAAGCATCTCCGAAAGCATCGCACCCAGTTGCGGCTCTAGCGACTTGTCCTTGAGAAACAGTCCGACAATGCCACACATCGGCTTCCACCTCCTTGAAAATTTTCTGCCTCAATGGCTAGCAGCTTTAAAATTCCAATTCAACCACCATGAATTATTTTTTCATCTCAGAAAACTAATTCACAGTGCGGAACCGCCGCGCCGCAGCTGACGCTGCCCCTCTCCTCCTCCGAGCCGGACATGCAAACATTCCCTGATTGATCCCGTTTCGGCAATCGCCAATTTGCCTATAAATAATATTTTTTGCACCGGAGTGTTGGTCCAGAGACCCCCCTGCCAAAACCTGCACGAGCGGGCTTGTCCGCATGCATGCTGAAAGAAGGCCAATGACCGGCGTGTCCAGCCAAGAGATGCATGGCCAGACCGGTCGGATGCTTCGATCCGCCGACGACAATGTGCAAAGGAAAAGGGCCTGCTGCCGAGTTCAAGGCAGCAGGCCCCCAAAATGGACGCTTACAGTGCTCGCCCCGGCGCCGGGCGGCGCGGCTTCATCAACATCGCCCGCTCATTAGCGGGACGCTGACAAGGCCAGAGCCGTAACTCAGTCGCTGCCGCTGCCTTGCGGGTAGGAAATGATCGACAGGTAGCGTATCGGCCGCTTGGTCAACTGTTCTGGCCCATGCGGCGCATCGGCATCGAAGAACAGGCTGTCGCCCGGCAACATGGTGTAGAGGTGGCTTCCGTGGCGGTACACGACTTCGCCTTCCAGCATGTAGAGGAACTCCATGCCGTCGTGCTGGAAGGTCGGAAACACGTCCGAATCCTCGCTCAGCGTAATGAGATAGGGCTCGACCACCACGCCGCTGGTGTTTGAGCCGACATGGCCCAGCAGCGTGTACTGGTGGCCGGCGCGCGTGCCGCGCCGCTCCACGTCGACACCCTCGCCCGCCTTGACGAAGACCGCGTTGCGCTCTTCCTCGAACCGGCGCAGGAAAGCCGTCAGCGGCACGCCGAGCGCGCGCGACAGCGATTGCAGCGTCGTCAGCGACGGCGACGTGTTCCCGTTCTCGATCTTCGACAGCATGCCCAACGAAATGTTGGTGGCGGCCGCCAGGTCTGCGACGGTAATGCCGAGCTTCTTGCGGAAGGCGCGAACCTCGCGCCCGATTGCCACTTCCAGCACGTTCTCGCGCGTGTCGCGCACGGCATGCGGATTCTGCTTCAAGACACGGGCTGCGGCCGGATCCTTGGCCGGACCCCTGCTATCAGGTTGCACCTTGCTTGCATTTGATTTGCGCGGCTCAGCCGCTTGTGTCGATGTCTTCGTCAACTCGCTCACCCCGCCGGCCATTTCACTGATGGTAAATATTTTTTTATTTTGGGTACGCGTTTACAAGGCGGATATCAACCCTTATCGGACCGAAAAGGTCCAGTTTCCGGGGAATTCACCCGGAAATGAACGCTGCCGAGGTCATGCGAGGTGAACTCAGGCGCTGTATCTGCGGGGGAACGTCGAGATCGCGAGCGAAGCCGCACGCACACCCCGCTCGAGAGCAGCCTGCAATCCATCGCCGCTGCTCAGGCCGTCCAGGAAGGCCGCATTGAATGTATCGCCGGCACCCACGGTGTCGATGACAGTGACCGGCGGGGCCTTTGCCGCCACGGTTACGCCGTCGCGCACGGCCGAAGCTCCTTCCGGGCCGTTCTTGATGACCAGCGTCTGGCCGGCAGCAAACCGCGCCGAAAGCGTGGCGATGGCTGCGTCGAGGTCCTCGCTCTCGCCCAGGCCCTTCACTTCCTCGGCGTTGAGAAGAGCATAGTCGACCAGGGCCAGCCATTCGAACGAGCGCTTCTTGTTGGCTTCAGTCCAGCCCTCCGGCGGCCAGCCCGGATCGATCGCCGTCTGCCAGCCCTGCTGCCTGAGAAGCCGCAGCAACTCGCTCGTCCCCTCCATCAGCGATGGCATGAGGAAGCCGCCGGAAATGCAGGCGAAGCTCGCTGCCGTCGGTGCTGGCGGAATATGGGGGAGCAAGTCTTCGAGCCGGGCATGGTGCAAATGGCCCGGCGCGGTGAAAAACACGCGATCGCCGCCCTTGTGGACGATGCCGACGCTGATGGTCGTGTCGGAATCGTCGATGACCCAGGTCGAGCAGGCCTCGTCAAAGCCGCCGGCAAGCCAGCTACCCATCGCGTCGTTGCCGACGCTGGCGAGCAGGCGATGGGCAATGCCCATGCCGCTCAGCGCCAGCGCGGTATTTCCAGCCGAACCGCCCGGCCGCATCTCGCTGCGTGGCACCACGATCTCGGTGCCGACTGCAGGCCAACCGTCGATCTCGCCCATGACGAGGTCAACATTGACATTTCCGAGAATAAGGAGCGGCGGTACGGACATGACTTCTTAGCTGATATGGCGTGCGACGACCGGCACGTAGTCTTCGAGTTCCGGTGCGGGGAAGTGCACCGTCTCGCCTATTTCGGCCGAGCGGTAAAGCCCCATCAGGATTTCCACAACGGCAAGCCCGTCGTCGAAAGTCTCAAGCGGCGTCTCGCCCTTGCGGAAGCACTCGGTCATGTGGCGGTTCTCGTCGGTGTAGCCGTAGACGCCCGCCTCGTCCTCCAGAACCGGCATCAGCCCCTGCTCGGCATTCTGCTTTTCGACGAGGTCCTCGCCCTCGGAGCCGGTAACCGCGCGCGACATGAAGATCTTCAGGCCGGTGTTGAGCGAGTTGAACTCCATCGCATATTCCGGCCCGAGCAGTTCGAGCTGGATGCGCAGGCCGGCCCCCACATAGGCCCACGAGGTCGTCGCCTCGATCATCAGCTCGTTGCCCTGCTCGTCTTCGAGCGACACGGTAGCGCGGGCAAAATCCTCGGACGGATGATTGCGGTAATCGACGCCGCTGCCATAGCGCTGCTTGAGCTGGTCGGCATAATGCGGTCGCGTCCATTTCAGATTGGCGACGGTGCCGTTGACCGATTTCACAGTCAGCGACTTGCGCGGCGCCCCCGGCTCGGTCAGCAGGTGGCGCGCCACTTCGACCGAGTGGCACATCATGTCGGACAGCACGCCGCCGCCCTGCTTGTCGCCCTGCCAGAACCAGGCTTCGTGCGGGCCGGAATGCTCTTCCGCCGCGCGCGCCAGATAAGGCCTTCCGGTGGTGGAAGCAGCGCGGCGCCAGACGATCTCCTTGCCGCGCAGCACCGGCGTGCAGAAGACCTGGTTTTCGAGATAGCCGTGGTTGAGCTTGGCATCGGTGGCCAGCCGCAGCATCTCGCGCGCCTCGGCCACGGTGCGGGCCAGCGGCTTCTCGCAGGCGACGGCAAAGACCTTGCTGCGGCCGGCGGTTACCTCGGCGTGCAGCGTGCGCATCACGTCGAGGCGCGTGTAGTTGGGCGAAAGTATCCAGACGGCGTCGACGCTCTCGTCGCGCAGCATGCTTTCCAGGCTGTCATGGCTCTTGCAGGAACCGAGGCCAAGTTCCGAGACCAGCTCGCAGAAGCGGGCGCGATTCTCGGCCTTGCGGCTATAGACGCCGACCACGTCGATGTTGCGCACGCCGACCATGGACTTCAGGTGGAACTGGGCGATGAACCCGGTGCCCACGAAGCCTACGCGCAGCCTGTCTTTCGGCAGATTGGTCATGGATGCCTTCCTTTCAATTGTCGGGTGTCTTGGCCGGGCCGGTCGACCCGCGGATCTTCAGCGTCGTCGGCATCTCGACGAGCGCTTCGACGCTGTCGTCGCCGTTCATAACCCTGAGCAGTTGCTTCATTGCCTGCTTGCCGATGTCGGCGCGCGGCTGGCTGACCGTGGTAAGCGGAGGGTAGAAGCATTCGCTGAGGAAAAGATCGTCAAACCCGACGACGGAGACATCCCCCGGCACCTCGAGCCCCAGCCGCCTGAGCTCGTTGATGGCGCCGAATGCCATCTCGTCATTGCCGACGAACAACGCCGTCGGCTTGTCGGGCCGCGAAAACAGCTGCCGGCAAAGCGTGGCGCCCGAGGCGATAGTGTAGTCACCGACCGGCTCGTAGCCTTCCGGCACGACAAGCCCGACCTCGGCCATGGCCTTGCGATAGCCTTCGCGGCGCAGCACGCTCATCACCTCGGGGATGGGTCCACAGATATGAGCGATCCTCTTGTGGCCGAGCGAGAGCAGGTGCCGCACAGCCTGGTGGGCTGCCGCCACGTTGTCGATTTGCACATGCGGCAGCGCGCAACCCTCGATGATTTCCAGCGCCACCACGATGGGCAGCCGCCCCGCATCGCGGGCGTGGCTCGACGGCAGTTTGCCGTTCATCAGGATCATGCCGTCGGCATGGCCGTCGCGCAGCATGTCGAAATATTCGAGCTCACGGTCGGGATGATTTTCCGTGTTGCCCATCAGCACGGAGTAACCCGCCTCGCGCGCGGTCGCCTCCACGCCCTTGAAGATTTCAAGATAGAACGGGTTGCTCACGTCGCGCACGACCAGCAGCACCGCCATGGATTTTTGGGTGCGCAGGTTGCGGGCACGGACATTGGGCCGATAATCCAGCGACTGCGCCGCCTCGCGGATGCGGCTCAGAGTCGGCTCGGCCACGAGACCGGAATCCGACAGCGCACGCGACACCGTTGCCGGGGAGACGCCGGCGCGCTGCGCAATGTCCTTGATCTTCGCCCGGCTGTTCACATCAGCCTCGCATGGCCCGGCCGCGGCCGTAGAACAGCATCAGCACCAGCAGCGTCGCGCCAAACACCATCTGCCGGCCGGATTCGTCGATGTGGATGGTGGTGAGGATGCTTTGCAGGATGACCAGCAGCACCGCGCCGGCCATGGTGCCAGTGTAGCCGCCCTTGCCGCCGGCAAGCGGCGTGCCGCCCAGCACCACGGCAATGATGGAAGGCAGCATGTATTGCTCGCCGACATTGGAGAAGGACGAGCCGGAATAGCCGAGCAGGCAGACGCCTGCGAGCGCGGCGAAAGCGCCCGAAAGCACGAACAGGCCGACGCGTATGGTCTTCACCGGCACACCGGCCATGAAGGCCGCCTGCTCGTTGGAGCCGACGGCATAGATGCGATAGCCGAACACGGTGCGCTTCAACAGGAATGCCATGAAGAGGCCGATGGCGATCCACAGCCAGATGATGCCGGGCAGGCCGAAGAGGAAAGGCTGCGTGACGAATTGCGACAGGCCAGGTGCGGCGCGACCTGACGGAATGCCGTTGCGGATGACGACCAGCAGCCCTTGCAGCACGCCCAGCATGCCGAGCGTCATCACCAGCGGCGGAATGCGCAGCAACGTCACGCCAAGCCCGTTGAACAGGCCGAAAAGCGCGCCGACGCCGACCGCGACCAGGATCGCCGGCAGGATGCCAGCGTCGGCCCCGTTCATCACATTGCCAGCGAGGATGGCAGCGAGCGAGACGATGCCGCCGACCGACAGGTCGATGCCTTCGCGCCCGCCGAGGATGACGAGGTTCTGGCCGGCCGCGACGATACCCATGACCGACGCGACGATCAGCAGGCGCAGGATCTGCTCGGCCGAGGCAAAACCCGGCGACAGTGCCTCGCCCAGCGCCAGCAGCGCCACGATAAGGATCAGCGCTACCACCAGCGGCCGCTTCAGGAATTCCATTGTTTTGGAAGGGGTGACGGTGGTGGAAACTGCGGCTTCGGTGCTCATGCGCGTGCCCCCCGGCTGACCAGGATGCCGGCCATCAGCGCGATCAGGATGGCGAGACCCTGCACGAGGTTCTGCCATTCGGACGGCGTGCCGACGAAGAAGACCAGCGAGTTGATGAGGCCGATGATCAGTGCTCCGATCAGCGAGCCGGTCACCGTTCCCGCCCCGCCCGAAAGCGCCGAGCCGCCAAGCACGACAGCGGCCACGCTGTAGAGGGTCATCTTGCCGCCGACCAGCGGATCGCCGCTTGCGGTGTCGCCGGTGATGCAGAGGGCTGCGAGGGCTGAGAACAATCCGCACAGCACGTAGCCCTTGATGCGGATCAGCGTCACTGGGAGGCCGCTCTGGAACGCCGCCATGGCGTCGTCGCCGACCGCCAGCATCTGCGTGGTCAGCCGCATGCGCGCAAGAACGCCGAGCACGATGGCGACAGCCGCCACCACGTAGAACACGAACGGAATGCCGAAATAGGTGCCGCCATAGGTCAGCCAATAGACCTCCGGCGCCGGCGTGCCCGCCACCGGCAGCACATAGAGCGCCAGCCCGGTGAAGAAGATGCTGGTGGCAAAGGTGGCGACGATCGCCTGCAGCCGCAGCCCCGCAATCATGATGCCGTTGACGATGCCGCAGGCGAGCCCGGTCAGGACGCCGAACAGGCAGGCGGCGATAACCGTCAGTCCGCCCCCTCCCCACTTCTCCATCAGCACGATGATGACGACGTTGACCAGCGAGACGATGCTGCCGACCGAAAGGTCGATGTCGCCGGCAAAGACGACATAGGTCTGCGCCACCGCGAGCAGCATCAGCGCCAGATAGGTGCTGATCAGTCCGGTGATGGAGCCGAAGCTGAGGCTCCGCGGCTCAAACAGCCCGTTGAGCAGGACCAGCGCGACGAGGATTGCCAGCGCCGGAACGAAGGGGAAGCGCTGCAGCACGTTCTTGAGCGGGCTGCCCTTCACCGCGGGAGAAATGAGAGACTGTTGCATCAGGCGGCCTCGTAGGCGGCGTGATAGAGATTGTAGCGCGTACGCTCCGCGCCGGTGAGTTCGCGCGTCACGGAACCGCTGTTGAAGACGAGGATACGGTCGGCATTGTTGAGCAGTTCGGCGTCCTCGGACGAATAAAGCACAATGCCCATGCCCTCTTCGGCCAGCCCGCGGATCAGCGCGAAGAGATCGGTCTTGGCCGCGAGGTCGATGCCCTTGGTCGGGTCGTCGAGCAGCAGCACATCCGGCCTGTCGATCAGCCAGCGCGCGATGACGACCTTTTGCTGGTTGCCGCCGGAGAGCGAGTTGATCGGCTGTTCGAGCCCGTGGAATTTTGTCTTGAGCGCCTGCAGCGGCTGCAACGCTCGCTCGCGCAGCGAACCCGGCCGCGCCAGCGCTAGCCGGTTGCGCAGGAAATGGATCGGGGTGACGTTCTCCAGGATCGGCCGGCCTTGGAGGATGCCGTCGCGGCTGCGGTCGCCCGAGACATAGGCGCAGCCATGGGCGATGGCTTCGCGCGGCGACCTCATCGCCTGTTGCTTTCCGTTGAGCGTGATTGTGCCGGCATGATGCGCCATAGCGCCGAAGATCGAGCGCATGACCGCCGACTGGCCCTGACCGTGCAACCCACCGAATCCTAGGATTTCGCCTTTCGCGACCTCGAAGCTGACATTGCGGAAGCCGGGCCCGCTCAATCCCGCGACCGAAAGCACGGACGAGCGCTGCGTTGCATGCGCCGGCGGCGCCACCGCTGGCGCGGCGAGATCGTCGCGCTCGCCCACCATCTGGCGGATGACCGAGGCTTGGTCGGTCTCGGAGATCTTCGACGTAGCGACCGTCTCACCGTCGCGGATCACCGTCACGCGGTCGCCAATGGCGAAAATCTCGTCCATGCGGTGCGAGATGAAGACGATGGCCCGGCCCTCCGCCTTCAGCCTGCGCAATATCTCGAAAAAGCGGTCCACCTGCGCCCGGTCCAGCGCCGAGGTCGGCTCGTCGAAGATGAGGATGGATGCTTCGGTCGCCAGCGCCTTCATGATCTCGACCAGCTGCCGCTGGTCCGCGCGCAGGGTTTGCACCGGCGCATCGGCCGCAAAGCCATCGCCGGCAACATCGGCGAAATCGGCGATGATATGTGCTGCCTTCTCTTCCAAAGCGGCACGATCGACGAACACGCCGCCCCGCACCGGCAGCGCCGGCAGGCAGATATTCTCGGCCACGGTGCGCCGGGCTGCGAGCGAAAGCTCCTGGTAGAAAATGCCGATGCCCAGCGCGCGGGCAGCCTGCGGCCCGGCAATGGCGACCGGCTTGCCGTCCAGCAGCACCTCGCCGGCATCCGGCTTCACGCTGCCGGCAACGATCTTGCACAGCGTGCTCTTGCCCGACCCGTTCGAGCCGATCAGCACATGGACTTCGCCCGGCAAAAGATGAAGATCGCCACGGCGCAGGGCGAGCGTCGCGCCATATGCCTTGCGCGCGCCACGTATCAGCAGCTCGGACATGTCGTCGGCTCCCATAGAGCGAGGTCAGCCGATGCAGCAGGACCTCGTCTCCGTGAATTGGCCATAGCGATCTGGATACGCCGGGCCGTCCTATCTTTCGCAGGCATTTGCGGCTTGCGGTGGCAAGAGCGCATTCCGGGTCTGCGGAACGCGCCCTTGCAGAAAGGTTTTACTTGAACAGGCTCTCGGCGTCTTCGATGGAAAGCTGGCTGGTGTAGGAGTAGTAACCCGGCTTGCCGTCGACAGCCTTGACCGCCTCATCGAGGTTCTTGTTGTCGATGAAGGGGATCGGCAGATACATGGCATTGCCGTACTGGCCAGCCGTTGCCGGCTCCTTCAGCTCCTTGCCCTGCAGCATCAGCACGGCGACGTTGAGGGCGCTGGCCATCACGCCGGGCGGGTTCACCGAAGCGCCGGAGTTCAGGCTGTCAGCCTTCCAGATGTCGATGAAGTCCTTGCGGATCTCGCCGGTGGCGGCGATCGACGACTGCTTGCCGGCGTCGATGATCGACTTCCAGGCGCCGGCAGCCATGCCGTCCTGCACCCAGACGCCACTGATGTCGGGATAGGTGGCAAGCAGGTTCTGCATCGCCTGCTGGCCCTGCGCCTGATCCCAGTTGGCGTTCACTTCGTTGACCAGCTTGATGTCAGGATAGTTGGCGAACACTTCCTTGTAGCCCGCCACGCGCATCTCGTTGGCCGGGTGGCCAGCCACGCCGTTGATGGCAACCACATTGCCCTTGCCGCCGAGCGTCTCGGCCAGCCACTTGGCGCCGGCCGCGCCCCAGGCCTTCTGGTCGATGCCGACATAGGTCGCGTCCTTCGACGACACCTCGGCGTCGGTGGAGATGACCAGAATGCCCTGCTGCTTGGCCTGCTTGAAGATCGGGTCGAAAGCCGTCGGGCTGTTCGGGTTGATGATGATGGCATTGACGCCCTGGCTCATGAAGTTGCGCACATGGGCGATCTGGCCGGGCACGTCGACATTGGCGCTCTGCACCACCACCTCGACATTGACGCCCTTCGCCTTCCAGGCCTCGGCAGCGGCCTTGGCCTCGTCGATCATCTGGGTGCGCCATTCGCTGCCGACCCAGCCATTGCTCAGGCCGATCTTGAAATCTTCCGCATGCGTGGAAAACACCGACACAGCCATGGCGGCAACGGTGGTCAAGGCGAGCGTAGTTAGCTTTTTCATGAGTTCCTCCCGGACTACTGATCCAAGGCGATATTATCTCGAATGAAATCGATTTCAATAGCCAATCATAAGCGAAAAAGGGCGCTTTGAGGGAGACGGCAGTGGCGCATCGTGGCAAGGGACCGAGCCGCCGCCCCTCCTCCCGCGGACACCTTCATCCACAGCCGCGATCGCGCCTGAGGCCGCCAAAATGCTGGCGCGGCGCGCCCCCGGTCACGAAAGTTAACACCAGGTTAATTTTCGGTTTGATGTTTGATTCCCGTGGGTTACAGTTGGTTCGAATCAGCTGATCCGCGAGATTCAGCGAGCCAATCGACCACCCCACCGCCGCCATTCTGCAGCGGAAAGGATGGGCGGAACGGGGCGCAACTCAAAGCGGTCGGCCGATTGCAAAGCACCCTTTCGGTGCGTGTTTTCGTATCAAGTGAAAGCGTTCTCAAGCTCGGTCGCGGCACAGCCAAGTCCGGGCATTTGGATTGATTCTGGCAAATTTCGAGCCGCCTTTTTGTAATGACAAGTATCGCCGCCAACCTTTCCGACATCGAGATCCCCGGCAACAGACCGGCGTCTCGCGGCGATCTGACTGCCTTTCTCATGGAAACCACGGAGGCGGTTGGCGCGGACAATTACATGCTGCTCGCCATCCAGCATGACCAGGACAAGAGCGACGCACAGATCATAGCGTCAAACTGGATCTACGATGCCGTTCAGCTCACCGGACAGAAGGTCATCGCCTGCCTGGCCCAGAGCGCGCTGATCACCGCCCCTGGCGGCAGGCCGCGCAGCATCGTCACCGCGGCCGCGCCGGATCTCGAAGGACTGAGCGGAGAAAAGGCCAGGCTGCTCGACGTGCTCGGCCACGGCGAAATCTACTCCCTCAAGCTGAATGTCGGGCGCCGGTGCCTGTTTGTTCTCTTTTCAGCAGCCTGCGTCGGCCGCATCGATCCGGATGCGCTGATGACGGCGCAGTTCCACTGCTGCTACGCCCTGTCCCGGATGCCGCAACTGCTGGCCTCCGTAGCCACGCAGGACCCGCTGTCCGAACGCGAGCGCGAGTGCCTGTTCTGGGTATCGGAAGGCAAGACTACCGATGAGGTGGCGGTGATCCTTGGCGTGTCGTCCAACACGGTCAACAGCTACATCACCCAGGCGATCCGGAAGTTTTCCGCAAGCAACCGCGCCATGGCGGTGGCAACGGCGATCAGGAGCGGCATCATTTGACACAGGCAGCAGTGGCAAGCTTCTCCACCTCCAGGGCCGCAGAGCGGCAGCGGCCGTTCGGCTCATCCACGTCCGGCCTCGAACAGGTGCCGGCCGTCACCATACCGGATGCCGTGCGGCGGTGCCGCTGGATTGCAGCCGACCTCAACGCCAGCGCCTTCGGGCTGTTTTTTGTGAGCCCCTCGGTAGAGCGGGCCCGGCTGACGCCTTGCTTCGACTCCGACCATCCCTGCAACTCTCCGATGGCGAAGTTCATCTCGGACATGAGCAGCGAGGAACTGACCCGGCACAGTCGCATGTCCACCACCCCCTGCTGGTGGAGCAGCGGCGGCAAGTCAGCCGCAGCAAGGCGCTTCGAGAAGCTCGACTGGACGACACGAATCGCGCCGCTCCTGCCTGAAGCCGACGGCATCGCGTTTCCGGCCTTTGCCGAGCGCAATCAATGCGGTTTCGTCATGTTCTTCGGCAACGACATGGCGCTTGAATCCGGCCAGCTGCCGGAGATCCATGCCCGCTGCTTCACGGTGTTCACCGCCGTGGCGCGCATCCGCGCGGACGATTGCGATGCGACCCCTTCGGTCTCCAAGCGCGAACTGGAATGCCTGAAGCTCACCGCCAATGGCTTGACCAGCGAAGAGATTGCCACGCGGCTGAAGTTGTCCGTGCACACGGCCAACCAATATCTCACCAACACCACCCAGAAGCTCAATGCCGTCAACCGCATGCACGCGGTGGCAAAGGCGCTCCGGCTGGGCCTGATCGAATAGAAGGAAGATGCCGAAGCCTGGTCAACCGCTCGCGAGCGGAGCCGTGCGGCGGATTCTCGCTCGCTCGACGGTATCTGCCAGAAACGCGGTATTCAGTTCCGGGTCCTCATGCGGCTCGTCGAACGAGACATAGTTCACCTCGACGATTGCGTTCAGCGCCGTCAGGGACAGGGTGAAGTAGACAGTTGCTCCGATTGGCCGCAGCTCGAGATCGAGCACGATCCGCGGCGTTTCAGTCCACCCTACATGGGCCTCGCCGCCATGGCCGAGCTTCAGCGACCCAGGCACGAAATAGAGTTCGGCCGCAGAATCGACAAGGTCGGACACGCAGCCAAACTGCTCCAGCCGGATGAAGGCGATGTAATCGGCAACATCGACAAGGCGTAGCTCGCTCACCACTTCCTTGATGGCGTTGGCAACGATTATCTCGCGTCTTGATGCGTGCTGCTGTTTGATCATGAGATGACTTTACGCTGCGCCTGGTTGCTATAGACGATGCGCACGAGTTCTGCGACCGCCTGATAGAATTTAGTCGGGATAACACTATCGACCGAAACTTGCTTGTACATGGAGCGGGCGAGCGCAACATCTTCAAAGACTGGAATATTGTTCGCCTCGGCGATCTCGCGAATCTTGAGCGCCACGAGATCCTGCCCCTTGGCGAGCACGAGCGGCGCCGTATCCTCGTCCCTGACGTATTTCAACGCTATGGAGAAGTGCGTCGGGTTGGCGATGACGAGGGTAGCGCGCGGCACCGCCTGCATCATGCGCTGGCGCGCCCTGTCGCGGCCGAGCGAACGCAGGCGCGACTTCACGATCGGATCCCCTTCCGACTGCTTCATCTCGTCCTTGACCTCCTGGCGCGTCATCCTCAGTTCCTGGCGCCAATGGAACCGCGACCAGACAAGATCGGCAGTTGCGATCAGCGCCATCACGAAGACGATCGACACGACCACATCGATGGCAAGTTCGCGGATGGTCAGCACGAATGCGGTAGGATGGGTGAACATGCCCGCCAGGAGCCGCCGATAGTCCCCGCTCAAAACAAAGACCAGAACCAGTGACACCAGCCCCAATTTGCCCAGCGACTTCAGGAACTCGACGAAGCCCTGGATGCCGAACAGACGCTTCCAGCCCTTGCTGAGTGAAATGCGTGAGGCTTGAGGCCGTACGCGTTCCGCCACGAACTGCGGCATGTTCTGCAGCACAGACGCGCCGATGCCTGCAGTCACCAGCAACAGCATCAGCACGCCGAGCAATTTGGCGATCTCGAAGAACACGACGCGAAACAGGTCGGTGACATCGCGCGCCGTCGCCAGCGGCCAGGCCTCGGGCTTCTCCATGAATATGGAAAGAAATGCACCTAGCTGGCCGATGCTGCCCTGGGCAAAGAATACGGCAAAAACCAGAATGGCCAGAAAGGAGGCGAAGATCGAAGTTTCCTTCGAGACGGGCAGCTTGCCCTTCTCGATCGTGTCGCGAATCTTCTTCTCTGTCGCCTCTTCTGTTTTACTGTCCTTGTCGGCATCCTCCGACATGATGACTTCCGATCAGCCGGCGTCAGGCGGCGTTCTGGGCAGACGGAAGCTCCAGAACCCCTTCCAGCGACATGCGGATGGCGGTGGAGGCCACGGTTCTGCGCGCGGCTACCACGTCGGCCATCGAAACTCCATCGAACTCCTGGCCCAGCTCGGATTCGACCATACGCCGCGACCGCACGCTGATGGAGGACAACACCGCTTCGACCATGTCGGGCGCTGCCCCGCGCAGGCACATTGTAACGAGTTCCGTCGACAGACCGTCGAACAGCGCCACCCGTGCCTTCTGGCTGAGAAGCACCACGTCGTCGAAGGAGAACAGCCGTGCACGGATGCCGTCGAGATCGGCCGTGCCCTGCGCCTCCAGGTCGGCCATGACCTCCTCGGCCTGTTCTTTGTCCATCTCGTTGAGCAGGCTGGCAACGCGGCTCTGGCCGGCCGAGATATCCCTGGTTGCCCTGTCGGAAAGAACGCGGCTGCGCAGCTGGTTCTCCGCGATACGCGTGGCGGCCTCCGGCACTGTGCCAAGTGCCATCATGCGCCGGATGATGTCGCCGCGCACCGGCTTTTCGATCGTCAGGAGCACCTTGGCAGCCGCCGTCGGCGCAAGCTTCGACAGGATGACCGCCGATATCTGCGGGTGTTCGGTGGTCATGAACGCGCCGATGCGGCCCGGATCGACCTTCTCGAGTTCAGGCCACACGGGCACCAGCCCATCGGGGCCCTTCCGGCCGCGGCCCATGATCGCGTTCACCTCTTCGGGCGTCAGCGATTCATTCAGGATGGCGTTCATGTCCTCGGCCGAGTCGAGCAGGCCGGCGCCCTCCGCAAATTCAGCCTCGAACTCTTCGACGATCTGTTCCAGATCGGCTTGCGGGATGGTGCGCAGCAGCCGGGCAGCCTCGATCAGCGCTTTCAGCTCTTCCTGCTTGAAGAACTTGAGAAGACGGCTCGCGGATGGCTTGCCCATGGCCACCAGAATGGCCGCGGCTTTCTGTGCACGAGTCAGGTTGGCTAACGGCGTCGTCATGCCGCAAACCTTTTGGAGCGAGCTATGAAGGCGCAGTCAAACATCAGGCAGGCTTCGCCGCAGTGATGATTTCGGTGAGCTTGATGCCGAACCGCGACGGATCGTTCTCGAGGACGGTGATCTCTCCATGTGCGATCTTGCGGCCGTTGACCACCACATCGACCGGCTCGCCGATACGCCGGTCGAGCGCAACGGTAGAGCCCTTCTGCAAGGACATCAGCTCGGAGACCTGCATTTCCGCGCTGCCCAGAACGATCTGGACATCAACCGGAATGTTCATGATCACGCTGGCATTGGGCGACTGACGCTCCGGGCGGGCCTTTTCCGGCTCCCGCGCCTCCTCGTCATGCAGAGCTCCACGCAGTTCCTCGATAGCCCGGTTCAGCTGTTCTTCCGGGATGTCTGTTTCCGGGGCCGGGTTGGTCTGCATCATCAGCCGTCTCCAATTCAGGGCATACGCGAAACGACGTTCGTCATTCCGGCAACAAGGTGTCCATCAAGTCCTGGCCGGCATCGAACGGATGCCTGATTCGCACCGTGTAATGTTGCCCCAGTTTACCGAATTCACACATAAACAACGTGCTGTTACGCGCAGAAAGACGCGCTTCCGATTGCGCCGCCTCACCAAGCTCTATGATCTGGCCGGCTTGCAGACACGCAATTTCTTCCAGTGTCATGCGCGCAAGCGGCAAGGTGGCCTGCAAATTCACGGTCGAGCGCATCACCTCTTCGCTGAAGCGCTCCTGCCAATCCGCCTCCGGCTGAGGGCCCGCCGCCTGCTTGCCAGCTTCGCCGCGATGCTTGAGCAGAACGCGTTGCGGCATGGTGAGGCGGATGTTTCCACTCCTGGACGCAGCCGACACCGAGAACACCACCTGCACCGCGGGGCCGTCGCGCAGGATGTGCCTTTTCAGTTCGGCGCCCGTAATCGCGGCAGGCAAGGGCAGCCTGAATTCGAACGCGCGAGGACCGGTTCCGTTAAACGACTTGGCAACGACGTCGAACACCATCGAAGCCGTTTCGGTCTCCGCCGGGGAAAGGTCCCGGCTCTGTTGCGGCACGGATTCTTCCAGATCGCCGCCGAACAAGGCGTCCACGAACAATGCGACTGCCGAGGGATCCATGGTCAGGATCAGGGCGTCCGGCGACGATGCCGAGGATGCCACCGTCATGGCGTGGCGACTGTCTGCCGGCCGGGCCTGCACAAAGCGCACCAGCTCCACCGCGTCGACTTCGATGTCGACCGGCGTCGCCAGGGTCTCATCCAGTTTCTGGATGACTGACGGAAGGGACCTCTCCGCCAGTGCCCTGGCGGCTGCGATAACGCGGTCGGGCTCACCGGTGTCACCAACCAGTCGCTCAACGATGAAGGCGCGTGTTTCCGCGGGACTTGCCGGACTTACCATGTCTTGTCCTTGCACCGGTCAGTCACGATCAGGCAGCTTTCTTGCTGTCAGCGACGGCAGCGTTCATCGTGCTCTCCTCCACGGCATCGATAGACGGTCGGTCGTACGAAGAGATGGTCTTGCGCCCGAACTCGATCGCGACCTGCGGCAGCGATCCGTTCATGTAGGCGAGCAGCGCCTGCTTCACGATGATGTAGAGGCGATTGTTCTTTTCGCGGACGATCTTGATCTTCGTGGCAATCGGACCGACCACGGCATAGGACAGGAAGATGCCGAGGAAGGTACCCACCAGAGCCGCTCCGATAAGCGCCCCCAGGATCTCGGGCGACTGGTCGAGCGCGCCCATGGCCTTCACCACGCCCAGCACCGCAGCAACAATGCCGAGCGCCGGCAGACCGTCAGCCATGGCCGAAAGTGCATGATAGGGCTTCAGCTTGTCTGCGCGGATCGTGTGGATTTCTTCATCCATCAGCGCCTCAATCTCGTGCGGCCGGGCATTGCCGATGATGATGAGGCGACAATAGTCGCAAATGAAATGCGTAAGGTCCTGCTTCTTGAGCACGGTCGGGAAAGCCTGGAAAATGGCGGATTCGTCGGGGCTGTCGATGTGGGCTTCGACCTCGCTGCGCGACTTGGTGCGCAGTTCCCGCATCAGGCTGTGCAATACGCCGAGCGTCTCGAGATAGTCGCGTTCCTTCGGAACCGCCTGCTTGAATGCCTCTATGCAGGCCTTGCCGGTATCCTTCACCGTCGACATCGGGTTGGCAACCAGAAACGTGCCAAAGGCAGCGCCGCCGATGATGACGAACTCCCACGGCTGCATGAGCACGTTCACATGGCCGCCCATGGCCATGAAGCCACCTAGCACGCAGCCCATGGTAACAACGATACCGATAAGTATGCCCACTGTAAGCCCTTCCGAAACTCGTCTTCGGCAAGGAACTACCGCGCTTGCCTTGTGTGAGGCTTGAAACTGCTCCTTTTCCGTCCGGGGCATGAAACCTCCCGGCAGGTCGGTCGAATGCCCGCGATCGGATTCAGTTTCGCGCAAGGAAGCCCTGCTAGCGTCGCTCGTTATCATCCGGGCGGAGATTGCGACGTGCTCAATACCTATACAAACTACCAGATGATCGCTTCGAACCTGAAGACCTCGCTCGCCCGGGTCGAGAAGCAGCCTTTGGTCGACAGAGACACCAAGTACTATCTGGAAAACATTACCAAAGTGAAATCCATCGACGAGTTCGTGAAAAACGACCGTCTCTTCAAATACGCCATGAAGGCATTCGGCCTCGAGCAGATGAACTATGCCAAGGCGTTCATGGTCAAGGCGCTCAAGGAAGGCGTGTCCGATCCGAACAGCTTCGCCAACAAGCTCAACGACAAGCGCTATGCCGAATTCGTCGCAGCGTTCAATTTCGCCGAGCATGGCGAGCAGGCCACGGTCTACAACAAGGCGCAGCACTTCACCGCTGCGAACTTTGCGACCCAGGCCAAGATCGGAGGCATCGACCCCAACTCCGAGGCAGTCAAGAGCGAAACCGCCTACTACCTTGCCAACATCGTCAAGGTGAAGTCGATCGACGAGTTCCTGGCCAATGACAGGCTTTACAGCTATGCCATGACCGCCTTCGGCATGAATTCCGAGACGGACACCAAGGCCATGATCCGCGAGATGCTTGAAGGCGGCGTGCGCGATCCGAACAGCAAGGCCAACAAGGCGAGCGAGCCTCGCTATGCGGCCTTCGTTTCGGCCTTCAATTTCGAGGCCCATGGAGAAGCGGCAACGACCTATAACGCGGCGCAGCGCCCGGCAGTCGACAAGTTTCTTCGACAGACGCTTGAGGAAGATGCGGGCGCGCAAAACGAAGGCGTGCGGCTTGCTCTCTACTTCCAGCGGAAGGCGCCAACCATCAAGTCGTGGTACCAGGTGCTGGGCGACCCCGCGCTCGCCAAGGTGATACGCACGGTTCTTTCCCTGCCCCCCAGCTCCGCCCAGACCGACATCGACAAGCAGGTGCAATACTTCGAAAAGCGCCTGAAGATTTCGGATCTGTCCGACCCGAAGGCGCTCGAAAAGCTCATGACCCGCTTCACCACGATGTGGGAGATCGAAAATCCCTCATCGCCTGCACAGAGTTCGCTCAGTGTGCTGTTCAGTCAACCGCCCGAGTATGGCGTCTCCACCAATCTCATGCTCGCCATCCAGAAAATGAAACGCTGAGGACAACCACGTGCAGGACGGTCTTTATGTTGCCCTTTCCTCGCAGATCGCGTTGGAACGTCGTCTGAACACGATCGCCGATAACGTCGCGAATGCTTCCACGGTGGGCTTTCGCGCCACCGGTGTGAAATTCGAAGACGTGGTTTCGGGCCTTGGGCAAAAGTCGGTTGCCTTCGTGTCCTCCGGAGACACCTATCTTTCGACGGCTTCCGGCGGCCTTCGCCAGACCGGCAATCCGCTCGACTTTGCCATCAAGGGGGATGCCTGGTTCGGTATCGACACCCCGGCCGGCATCGTCATGACCCGGGACGGTCGTTTCACCATGCAGGAAGACGGGCAGCTCGTTACGGTCGAGGGCTACTCTGTGCTGGACGCAGGCGGCGCGCCGATACAGCTCGACCCGCGCAACGGCACGCCGGAAGCAGGCGCGGACGGCATGTTGCGCCAGGCTGGCCAGCCAGTTGGCGCCATTGGCCTTTTCACCTTCGATCCCGGCGTGAATTTCACCCGCTTCGCCAATTCCGGCATCATACCCAATGGCGCGCCGCAGCCCGTGGTCGACCGCATCGACGTGAGCGTCGTCCAGGGTTACGTGGAGGAATCCAACGTCAATCCCATCCTGGAAATGACGAGGTTGATCAGCGTGCAGCGCGCGTTCGAAAACACTGCGGCTCTCATGCGGAGTTCGGAACAGACCTTCTCCGAGGCGGTCAAGACGCTCGGATCGAAGTAAGCGCAGACGCTTATGTCGAGCATCACGCCGGTTGCGGTCAACTCCGAACAGCCCGTTTGCCATCACGGCGACAACAGGCTGACGATGCTGGAGCGCGCGTTTCGCCGCTTCGCCGACGAACGCACGATCGTGAAGCGCGGCGGACGGGTCACTGAGGTTTCGCCGACGCACTACCGCGTGTGCGGTCTTTCCGCCACGGCAAGGCTCGGCGACATCGTGGAGCACCGAGGCAACACCGGAACGAGACATGGCGAGATCGTGCAGATCGGGTCCGACGAGGTTCTGATCGCGCCCTTCGAACGCACCGCCGACGCCGGCGTCGGTGACCTGGTCTTCAACCGAGGCCCCTTCACAGTTGCACCTCACGTCTCCTGGCGTGGACGCGTGATAGACGCCCTCGGCCGCCCGATCGACGCTGGACCAGCGCTGCTGCACGGCGACTTTCGCGCGGCAGGCGATGCGGCCCCGCCAGCCGCCCTTGCGCGCCAGCGCGTAGGAACTGCCTTCCTGACGGGCGTTCGCGTCATCGACATCTTTACGCCGATCTGCTTTGGCCAGCGGCTCGGCATCTTTGCGGGATCGGGCGTGGGTAAGTCCACACTGCTCGCCATGCTTGCGAAAGCCGCTACCTTCGACACGGTCGTCGTGGCTCTGGTGGGCGAGCGCGGCCGAGAGGTTCGCGAATTCCTGGAAGACACGCTTGGCGAGAGCGGCATGGCCAAGACGGTCGCCGTGGTGGCGACCAGCGACGAAAGCGCCATGATGCGCCGGCGCGCACCGGACACCGCCATGCGGATCGCCGAGCATTTTTCTGAGATGGGCGACCGTGTTCTGCTCGTGCTGGATTCCATCACCCGCTTTGCCCATGCGCTTCGCGAAGTGGCGATCGGAACTGGCGAGCCGCCCATCGCCCGCGGTTACCCTGCATCCGTGTTCACCGATCTGCCCAAGCTGCTTGAGCGCGCCGGCCCCGGGGTCGAAGGCTCGGGCTCGGTTACGGCGATCATCTCCGTGCTTGTGGACGGCGACGACCACAACGACCCGGTGGCGGACTCAGTGCGCGGCATTCTTGACGGCCACATCGTTCTGGATCGCGCGATCGTCGAGCAAGGACGCTACCCGGCGGTCAATCCGCTGTCCTCGATATCGCGCCTGGCCGGCAAGGTCTGGAGCGACGACGAACGGGCATTGGTGTCGCGCCTGAAGTCGATGATCTCCCGCTTCGAGGACACGCGCGACATTCGCCTGCTGGGCGCCTACCAACCTGGCGCTGACCCCGAACTGGACATGGCCGTTCGCCAGGTGCCCCTCGTCTACGAGGTTCTGACGCAGTCGCCAGCCGACCCGCCATCGATAGATCCGCTCGCCGATCTGGCCAGCCATCTCCGAGCAAAGGACAAGCCCCATGCAGCCCAGTGAAATTGAGCAGACCCTTGAGGTGATGCTTGAGGCGGAAAAGGCTGCGAAGAAGCAGCGGCGCCTGCAGCGGTGGGTGCAGCTTCGCAAGCGCACCGCCGACGCACTCAAAGGTTCGATGCGGTCGTCCAGTCGCCGCAGCGACATGGTTGTCGCGGGCCTCGGAATAGCGCTCGGCCTCGTTTGCGCGATGTTTCCCTGGTATATTTTCTTCAATCCGGAGAAGTTCGGCGTTGAAGCACTGAGGTTTGACCACGAAGGTCAGTCAAGCTTCTCGCGCCCGCTGGCGCTCACCTCGCGCTTTTTGCTGCCCAGCGAGCAAATTGCCGAAGAAGACGGCGCTGAAGGAAAGCTGGACCCGTTCACCACCAGTACGCTTGCAGACGAGCAAGACAAGAAGGCGCCGGTTCGCGAACAGCCCTTCCCGGCTGTAGACACTCCTTACCGTCTGCTGCACGTCGCCAATGGCCGCGGGCTGATTGAAGACGATTCAGGCCTTTGGGTGGTGCAGACCGGCTCCCTGTTGCCCGACAGCAGCCGCGTGGCCGCCATAGAGCAGCGCGGCGGGACATGGGTTTTGCTGACCGACCGGGAGAGAGCCATCACGCTTACCCAGTAGGGCGCAAGGCCCGCGCAAGACTGGCTGCCTAGAGTCTGGAAATCTGCCCGGAGACTCCAATGCAGCCTGTCAATCTGTTCAAACTTGCCTCGCAGCAATCCCAGTGGCTGGCCGTTCGCCAGTCGGCCATCGCCGGCAACATCGCGAATGTGAACACGCCCGGCTACGGCACCGCCGAGATCGAGCCCTTCGAAAAGGTTCTCGACAACAAGCGCGTCACGCTGCGTGCAACCCAGCAAGGCCATTTCGGCGCTGGCGTCACCAACGCCGGCTTCGACGTACGCAACGAAAATGGCAAGAACTCGGTATTGCCGTCCGAAAACACGGTCGTGCTCGAGAACGAGCTGATGAAGGCTGGCGAGGTCCGCCGCAGCTACGAACTCAACACTGCAATCGTCAAGGCGTTCCATCGCATGACGATGCTCAGCGTGAAGAGCTGACGCCATGGATGCACTTTCGGCCACTCTCAAGGTTGCGGCTTCCGGCCTGACCGCCCAGTCGGAACGCCTGCGGATCGTTTCGGAAAACCTCGCCAACGCCCAGTCCACCGGCGAAACCCCTGGCTCCGATCCCTATCAGAGAAAAACCATCGTCTTCTCGGCCGAGCTCGATCGTTCTGTCGGTGCCTCGACCGTCAATGTGGCCTCCATCGACCGCGACCGGTCGGCATATCCGCTGGAATTCTCGCCGGGCCACGAGGCGGCGAACGAGAACGGCTACGTCAAGATGCCGAACGTCAATGTGCTCGTTGAAATGGCGGACATGACCGAGGCGAACCGCTCCTATGAGGCCAATCTTCAAGTCGTCAAGCAGGCGCGTGACCTCATCTCCATGACCATCGATCTTATGAGAGGCTAACCATGATCAGCGGCATCGCGCCGATCAATTCCCTGTCGAAGGGTTCTGACGGTTTCGCAACCATGTCCTCGACCGGCGCGGCGTCGGCTGGCGTCACCCCCGGTCAATCCTTTGCGGCGATGGTCTCCGAAACCGCCAATCGAACCATCGACACGCTGCAGGCCGCCGAGCAGGTTTCCATCAAGGCTCTCCAGGGCGACGCCGATGCCCGCCAGGTGGCGGATGCCGTGATGAACGCGGAGCAGTCGCTGCAGGCGGCTGTCGCCATCCGCGACAAGATCGTCACCGCCTATCTTGAAATCAGCCGCATGGCGATCTGAGAGGGAACACGACAATGAAAGCCCTGGCCATCGCCGCAACAGGCATGAACGCGCAGCAGACCAATCTTGAGGTCATCGCCAACAACATCGCCAACATCAACACCACCGGCTACAAGCGCGCGCGTGCCGAATTCACGGACCTTCTGTACCAGGTCGACCGCCTGCAGGGCGTGCCGAACCGCGCCAATGCCAATGTCATACCGGAAGGCGTTTCGATCGGCCTGGGCGTGAAGACGGCCGCCGTGCGCAACGTGCACATCCAGGGCTCGCTGACCAGCACCGGCAACTCGCTCGACCTCGCGCTGACCGGCAAGGGCTGGTTCCAGATCGAAGGTGCGGACGGCCAGACGCTCTACACCCGTGCTGGCGCGTTCAACACCAACGGCACCGGTCAACTCGTCACCGTCGACGGGTTCTCGGTGATACCGGCAATAACGGTTCCGCAGGACGCGGTGGAAGTGATCGTCAACAAGAGCGGCCAGGTCTTCGCACGCCGCGAAGACCAGATGGAGCTTGAACTTCTGGGCCAGTTGACGCTCGCCACATTCGCCAACGAGGCAGGCCTCGCGCCGCTCGGCGACAATCTATTCCAGGAAACCCTTGCCTCGGGCCCCGCGACTGAAGGCGTGCCCGGCGATCCCGGCTTTGCCGCGATCCAGCAAGGCTATCTGGAAAGCTCGAACGTCGACCCGGTCAAGGAAATCACCGAGCTGATCTCGGCGCAGCGCGCCTATGAAATGAACTCGAAGGTCATCCAGGCCGCCGATGAAATGGCCGCCGTCGTCTCCAAGAACATCAGGTAAGCAGCGATGGCGCCGCGCATCTCTTGTAGCCTCGTTGTCGCAGTCGCCGCTGGTGCGGCGCTGTTTGCGGGAGCCGCGGCGGCATTTGGCCAGGAAACCGTGGCGACCACCAACCGCGTCATCTATCCGGGCGAGACAATCCCGCTTGACGCGCTGAAGGAAGTGACCCTGCGCCAGGGCAAGGTGCCCCCTGCCTCGGTTGCCCTGTCGACATCGGACCTGGAAGGCAAGGTCGCGCGGCGCACCCTGCTGCCCGGCCGATATGTGGCCTTGAGCGCAGTGCGCGACGCATGGCTCGTGGAACGGGGCGCGGCGGTTCAGCTCACTTTCGTTTCCGGGCCGCTGACAATTTCAACCGCTGCGGTGACCCTTGAGCCCGGTGGCTCGGGCGACCTGATCAAGGTTCGCAACGTAGACAGCGGCAAGGTTCTGACCGGCACCGTCATGGGCGACGGATCGGTTCGGGTGGGCGATCTATGATTCGAATTCTGGCATTGGCAATGGCGATGCTGACCGGGCTTCAACCCGCGCTCGCCGACGGTCCCGACGGACGCTTCCTGGGCTCGAATGGGGCGCTGGCTTCCGAAGGCCGCTACGCCGACAGTCGCATTCCAGGCGCCGGCGGCCCCATTTCGCGCATCAAGGACATTGCCCAGCTTCAAAGTTCGCGCGACAACCAGCTGATCGGCTATGGCCTGGTCATCGGCCTGCAGGGCTCGGGCGACAGCCTGCGCAATGCGCCTTTCACCGAGCAGTCCATGGCAGCCATGCTCGAAAATCTCGGCATCGCCAGCGAAGGCGGCAGAACACGCACGAAAAACGTCGCCGCCGTCATTGTGACAGCCAACATGCCGCCATTCGTGCAGTCGGGGGCGCGCATCGACGTGACCGTCTCGTCAATGGGCGATGCCACTTCGCTTGCCGGCGGCACGCTCGTCATGACGCCGCTGAAGGCTGCCGACGGCGAAATCTATGCCGTCGCGCAGGGCCAGGTCTTCGTTGCCGGCTTCGATGCGCAGGGGCAGGCCGAACGGGTCACGCAAGGCACGCCCACCGCCGGCCGCATTCCCAATGGCGCCATCATAGAACGCCAGGTGCAGGCGGCGCTGGGCGAGCAGGCGGTGCTCACCCTCCAGCTTCATAATGCCGACTATTCGACCGCGGTGCGCGTGGCCGATGTCATCAACGAATATTCGCGCGCCCGCTTCGGCAGCCGCGTGGCCACCGAACAGGACGCCCGATCGATCGTCATCCGTCGACCGAAGGGAATATCGACCGCCCGCTTTTATGCCGAGCTGGAAAATCTCGTGGTCGAAACGGACATGCCGGCCCGGGTTGTCGTGGACGAGCGCACCGGCACCATCGTGATCGGTCAGGACGTCCGGATCTCGCGCGTTGCAGTCAGCCACGGCACGCTGACGGTGCGGATCACCGAAACACCTCGGGTCGTCCAGCCGGATCCCTTCTCGCGCGGTGTCACGGCGGTCGAGCCTTCCACGAATATCGAAGTCGATCAGCCCAACGCCAAGGTCGCGATCCTTGACGGTCCCAGCCTCGACCAGCTGGTCGCCGGCCTGAACCGACTGGGCGTGAAGCCGGCCGGCATCATCGCGATCCTTCAGGGCATCAAGTCTACGGGCGCCCTGCAGGCCGACCTCGTGCTGCAATAGGGACTGACTATGAGCGTCCTGCCCGCATTTCCGATTTCCGCGAGGAGGCGCCGGCTGCTGGCCGCCGGCGCGCTTGCCGCACTGCTGTCGGTTCCGGCCATCGCCATTGCCGAGACGACCGCCGAAACAGCGACCGCTCCTGACGAACCGCAGCCCACCGAGATCGAGCGCTTCTGCTCCAATATCACCGACGCCGCCCGCGACCGCCGCTATGCGCTGCAGACCCAGGAACTGGAAGCCCTGCGCAAGGACATCGACGAGCGGATGAAGCTGCTTGAGGATAAGCGCGCGGAATACGAGGAGTGGCTGAAGCGCCGCGACGATTTCCTGTCCAAGACCGAGGACAACGTCGCCAAGATCTACTCCACGATGAAGCCGGACGCCGCAGCGGAGCGACTTGCCGCTGTGGATGCGCTGGTCGCCGCAGGCATCCTCATGAAGCTCGATTCGCGCAAGGCGGGCGTCATCCTCAACGAGATGGAGCGCGACGCCGCTGCCGAACTGACGCGCATAATGGCACTCGCCTCACGCAAGGAAGACCCGACATGAAACGCTATTGCCTCCTAGCGCTGGCTGCCTTGGCGGTTTCCGGATGCACTACCCCCAAGGAAGAGATCGGCCGGGAGCCGGCGCTTTCGCCGGTTGGCGCGGGCCTGGCCCAGTCGCCGGCCGTCTACAACTATCCCGACCAGCCGGCCCAACCGGTGAAGAAGTTCTCGCTGTGGGACGACCGCCAGCGCCGCCTGTTCACCGATGCGCGCGCGATAATGCCGGGCGACATTCTGACCGTGAGGATCGAGATCAACGATCGCGCGCGATTCAAGAACGAGTCCGACCGCGACCGCAAGGTGGCGCGCGGCCTGGGCCTGGGCATGGATTTCGGCTGGAACGGCACCAAGCAGGGCGGCTCGTTCAATGCCGATGTCGGCTCGAACACGTCGACGAAGGGATCGGGGAAAACCGAGCGCTCGGAAAACATCCAGCTTTCGGTGGCGGCGGTGGTGAGCGACGTGCTGCCCAACGGCAACCTGATCATCAACGGCTCGCAGGAAGTGCGGGTCAATGCCGAGCTGCGCATCCTGACGATCGCCGGCATCGTTCGCCCGGAGGATATCGGGCCGAACAACACGATTTCCTATGAACGCATCGCCGAGGCGCGCATTTCCTATGGCGGCCGCGGACGACTGACCGAGGTGCAGCAGCCGCCATATGGCCAGCAGATCCTCGACAACGTCCTTCCGTTCTAGGCGGGAAGCGGACCAGAATGTCGATCATCGAGCAATTCTCGCCTCAGCCGAAAACCCCGTCGCTGCCGCTCCAGGCAGGTGTTCTGGCCGCCGTGACCGTGGCCGCGATCGCGTTGGGGTGGTTTGCGGGACAGTATCTGAACCGTAGCAGCGCCGAAGCCGCAGCTGCGGTGGAAACCCAGGATGCGCCTGCCGAGCAGGACCAGCTCCGCGGAACCGAAATCCAGCTGGAAGCCATCACCACCAACCTGGCGGTGCCGAACACCATGTGGGTGCGCCTGGAGGCCTCCATCGTGCTCGACCAGCCGCCCTCCCCGACCCTTGCCGACGAGATTCACCAGGACCTCCTCGCCTATATGCGAACCGTGAAGGTCTATCAGATCGAAGGCGCCAGCGGCTTCCGCAACCTGAAGGCCGATCTTGAGGAGCGGGCCAGGATTCGCAGCAGCGGCCACGTCAAACAGGTACTTATCCGGACGCTGCTCTTCGAATGAAAAAACTTCTCATCTCCGGCACCGCCCTGATCGCAACGGTCACGGCCGCCAGCGCGCAGCAGTTCGACCTCGGGGCGATCAGCCAGGCCGACGGCGCCACGGTCGGCTACATCATACAGATGTTCGGCCTCCTGACCGTGCTGTCGGTCGCGCCGGGCCTGCTCATCATGGTGACCAGCTTCACCCGCTTCGTCATCGCCTTCTCCATCCTGCGCGCCGGCATGGGCCTGCAATCCACCCCGGCCAACCTGATCCTGATCAGCCTTTCCCTGTTCATGACCTTCTATGTCATGGCGCCGACTTTCGACCAGGCGTGGAACAATGGCGTCAGGCCGCTGATGAACAACGAGATCAGCCAGCAGCAGGCGCTGGAGCGCATTTCCGACCCGTTCCGGGATTTCATGGCCAAGCATGTGCGCGACAAGGATTTTGACCTGTTCGCCGACCTTGCGCGTGAACAGGGTCAGACCATCTCGCGCGAAAATGTCGATCTGCGCGTGCTGGTTCCGGCCTTCATGATCTCGGAAATCCGCCGCGGCTTCGAAATCGGATTCCTGATCGTGCTGCCCTTCCTGGTCATCGACCTGATCGTGGCCACCATCACCATGGCCATGGGCATGATGATGCTGCCGCCGACCGTGGTGTCGCTGCCTTTCAAGCTCTTGTTCTTCGTGCTCATCGATGGCTGGAATCTGCTGGTCGGCAGCCTTGTGCGATCATTCAGCTAATTTGCTGGCGCCCGTTAGCAGTTTGGTAGGAACTGCCCGGCCATAAACACACTCATACAGGGAGGGTGGTTTCAACCGAGACCACAGGCATGACGCCGCTCCGTCCTGGCCGGTAGAAGACCGGCATGTCCCTTTCAGAAAATCCTTACATAACGGGGCAATACACATGACCAGCCTTCTCACCAATGCGTCCGCAATGACCGCTCTGCAGACGCTGTCGAGCACCAACAAGAACCTCGCCGTCACCCAGAACCGCATTTCCACCGGCCAGCGCGTTTCGACCGCTTCGGACAACGCCGCTTACTGGTCGATCGCGACCGGCATGAAGTCGCAGAACGCCGTCAACCAGTCGGTCAAGGAATCGCTCGGCTTCGGCTCGGCGGTTGTCGACGTGGCCTATACCGGCCTCGAAGAAGCCATCAAGCTCGGCGAGAAGATTGTGGCCAAGCTCGCTTCCATGGAGCAGGACGGCATCGACGACACTACTGTCCAGAAGGAAATCACCGCGCTCACGGACCAGATCGGACAGATCGCCAAGTCGGCCGACTTCGAGGGCCAGAACCTGCTGAAGACCGGTGGTGCCGACCTGGTTGTCGTCGCCGGCTACGTCAAGGATTCGGGTGCCGTCGACCAGATCGACGTAGTCGCCTACGACCTCGAAGCAGCTGATTTCGCCGATCTCGCGACTGCCGAGGCGACGCTCAAGGAGATGCGCGAAGCTGCCGCCGACATGGGCGCTGCCAAGATCCGCATCGACTCGCAGCTCGACTTCACCTCGAAGCTGATGGACGCTGTCGATCGCGGCGTTGGCGCACTGGTCGACGCCGACATGAACGCCGAATCGGCTCGCCTCTCGGCTCTGCAGGTTCAGCAGCAGCTCGGCATCCAGGCACTGTCGATCGCCAACCAGAGCGCGCAGTCGATCCTGTCGCTGTTCCGCTAAGACCGGTTTCCGTCATTACCTGACGGACAGCCAAGGGCCGCGCTTCCTCGGAAGCGCGGCCCGATTTCATTTTCGCACAAGCTTCGACCTCTACTGTTCCGGCGGACAGTCATGCAGGAGCCGTCGAACCGTGCCGCAACAGCTTCAGACCATCATTGAGAACCTGCAGAGTTTCGGCCCGCGCCGGCTGGGCATCATGGCAGGCGTGGCGGCACTGGTGCTCGCCGTCATCGGCATCGGCGCCTTCTATCTGAACCGCCCGGCATACGAGACGCTCTATGTCGGCCTCGAGCGCTCCGACGTCACGCAGATGGGCCTGGCGCTCAGCGAAGCGGGCATTGGCTTCGACGTCGGCTCGGACGGCACCTCGGTTCTGGTACCGGTGGGCAAGACTGCGGACGCCCGCATGCTGCTGGCTGAAAAAGGCCTGCCGACCTCCACCAATGCCGGCTACGAACTGTTCGACAATGTCGGCTCGCTGGGCCTCACCTCCTTCATGCAGCAGATCACCCGCGTGCGGGCGCTGGAAGGCGAGATCGCGCGCACCATCCAGTCGATCAACGGCATTCGCGCCGCACGCGTCCACATCGTGATGCCCGAGCGCGCCAATTTCCGCCGCGAGGAGCAGCCGCCTTCCGCCTCGGTGGTTATCCGCGCATCCGGCGGCATAGACGCGGTCAAGAGCGCCATGTCGATCCGCCACCTCGTCTCCGCCGCCGTGCCCGGCCTCAGCGCCGAGAAGGTGACCGTGCTCGATTCCGCCGGCACGCTGCTTGCCGCCGGCGACGACCCGATCAACTCCAGCGCCAGCCGTTCGCTCGGCGTCGAGCGCACTGTCGAGATGCAGATCGAGGAGAACATCCGCCGCGCGCTGACGCCTTATCTCGGGCCCGACAATTTCCGGGCCAGCGTCAAAGCCGATGTGAACACCGATTCCAAGCAGACCGAAGAGACGATCTTCGACCCCGAATCCCGCGTCGAGCGCTCGGTGCAGGTCGTTCGCTCCAACGAGAACGCCAACCGTCGCGACGCGGCTGCGCCGGCCACGGTGGAGCAGAACCTGCCGGAAGCGAACCTCGGCACCGTGGAAGGTCCGCAATCGTCTGAACAGAGCGAGCGCAAGGAAGAGACCACCAACTACGAGATCAACTCCAAGCGCATCGCAACCGTCAGCAATGGCTACACGGTGACGAAAATGTCGATCGCCGTCGTGGTCAACCAGCAGCGGCTGGCCGAGATCCTCGGTGAGGGTGCCACGCCCGAAATGATCACCGCCCGCGTCGCCGAGATCGAGAAGGTCGTCGCTTCCGCCACCGGCCTCGACCAGGCCCGCGGCGACATCATCAACGTCTCTTCCGTCGAGTTCATCGACGGCCTCGACGGCGTGCAGATCGCCCAGCCCGGCATGCTGGACACGCTCAGCCAGCATCTGGGCACGATCATCAACGCGGCCGCCTTCGTCATCGTCGCATTCCTCGTCGCTTATTTCGGCCTGCGTCCGATGATGGCGAGCCTCAACCAGTCCGAGGAACTGCCGGCTCCGAGCTTCGAGGACATCCAGCGCACGCTGCCGACACCCGACTTCGCCTTCGACGAAACCGGCGACAGCGGCGCACTGCCGCTGCCCCCGCGCAACAGCCCGCTGGATGAACTTCGCCGCAAGCTCAAGCCCGCGCCGCAGGAACGCCTCGCCCGTATGGTCGACCTGAATGAGGAACGCACCGCGCTCATCCTGCGCAAGTGGGCGCATCAGGAAGCCGCCGGCTGATGTCTGCAATCGCCCTTTTCGATATCCTCCAGGACTTCGGCAAACGCCCGCCCCGCGCGGGCGATGCCGCGCCCATGCGCTCATTCTTCGAAACGCCGGAAGACGAAATCGCCCAGGCGCAAGGCGCGCCCGACATGTCCGAGCTGATAGCTGAGGAGGTAGCGCGCGCCGAAGCCGAGTTGAGCGAACGGCTGGGTGAGGAGCACGCCTCCGCGCTGGCAGCAGAACGCGAACAGCACGCCGCCGAGATGGAAGCTTTGACGCGACGGCTTGGCGAAGAGGCGGCAATCGCCATCGCTGCCCGGATGGCAGAACTGGAAGAACGTGTCGCAGAGCTCGCCACCACCGCAACGGCCCGCATCCTCGGAAACATGCTGAACGAGGATATGCAAAGGCGATCCATCGAGAGCCTGGCTCGTTCGATCCGGGCCGCCACGGCGGGAGCCAGCCGAATACAGGTAAAGGGGCCGCAGGCGCTGTTCGAGGCGCTCAGCGCCGCCGTGCCTGAACTGGCCGCCAGCCTCGATCACGTCGAGGAGCCCGGTTTCGACCTTACAGTGGCAATTGACGAGGACATCTTCGAAACGCGCATTTCGGAATGGTCCACCGCGATGTCGGAGATTCTGTCGTGAACACAGTGGATATCGGCGACGTCAAGCATCAGATCATCATCGTCCGCCGCAACTACGGCGAAGACGAAGAGGGCCATCACGGCGGCGTCTGGAAAATCGCCTTCGCCGACTTCATGACGGCGATGATGTGCTTTTTCCTCGTCATGTGGCTGATCAATGCGGCCGACGAGCATACCAAGGCGGCGGTTGCCAACTATTTCAACCCGGTCAAGCTGATCGACAGGACCTCGGGCGGCAAAGGTATCGAGGAAGAAGGGGACGGCCTCAATGCTGTCGGCCGAACAGCCGAATCCCCGCAGCCGACAGAAGGTCAGGGCGGCATCGATGGCGTCGGCAATTCCGGCCCGTCGACGCAGGAGAATTCTGCAGCCTCGCTGGATGCGACGCAGCACTCCGACGAGCACTTGTTTGCGGACCCCTATGCCGTGCTGGCCGAGATTGCGGCAAACTCCGGCGTCCGCCAGAACGTCAGCGACAAGGGCGACGGCGGCGCGCAAGAGGCAGGCCCGGCTACCGGCGCTTCGGGTGGCGAATCCTATCGCGACCCATTCGCCCCGGACTTCTGGTCGCAGCAGGTTGCTACGCCGCTTGCCGAGGCGAGTGCTGAGCGGGCAGCCGGCGAAACCAGCCAACAGGCCGCCGAATTCAAGCCGGCCGAAGACGTTTCGCCGCTTCAGGAACTGACAAAGGCCGAGAACGAACCCCAGCTCGAGGTCAAGGCCGAGGCGACCGAAGCCGAGCCGGCGAAGAAGGATGAGGGCCCGTCGGCAGCCGCGATGCAGGCCGCCCAGGCGCTCTCGCGCGAACTCAATGCCGCCTTCCAGCCGGGAGACAAGCTGCTCGACGGTATCTCTGTTATGGCTACCGAAGGCGGCGTGACCATCTCCATCACCGACCAGTTCGATTTCGGCATGTTCGAGATCGGCTCGGCCGTTCCGCGCCGCGAACTGGTGATGGCGATGGAGAAGATCGGCAAGGCCCTGAGCGAGCAGAAGGGCAAGATCATCATCAGCGGCCACACCGACGCGCGGCCGTTCAAGGGCGAGAAATACGACAACTGGCGTCTCTCCACCGCCCGTGCGCATTCGGCCTATTACATGCTGGTACGCGGCGGACTGGATGAAAGCCGCGTCAGGGAGGTGGCGGGCTTCGCCGACCGCAAGCTGAAGGACGAGAGCACGCCGCTTGCGGCAGTCAACCGCCGGATCGAAATCTTGCTGGAGACCGGTGAATGAGACTGGCGGCGCGGCTAGGCGGTCTTGTCGGCCTTGCGCTGCTGACAGCCACTCTGCCCGGCCGGGCAGAGGATGGCACAAGCAGGCTGCAGCCGTTCCAGATGGTCCGTTCCCTGCAGATCGTGCAGGACCGCATCGCCGCGGGCGAGCACGCCATCATGCCCATGCAGCGCAAGCTGCTGGAGATCATCGACCGCAGGCTGAATTCGGGCAGCAAGGAGGATTTTTCCGATCCGCGCAACCTGCGCGCCCTGCTGGTTTATGCGATGAGCGGCGGAAACCCGGCGACGATAAGAACCGTTCTGTCGCGGCTTGAACTGGATACGAGCACCGGAGATATCGGCAAGGGGGTGTCCAGCTATCTGAACGGCGAAGCCCTGGAGGCACGCGCCGCCCTTGCGCAGGTCGATCCAATCGCCCTGCCGCCCGACCTCGGCGCCTTCGTGGCGCTGGTGAAGGGATCTGTAATTGCCGTAGACGAGCCGCAGGAAGCGCTGACCCTGTTCGATCAGGCACGCCTGCTTGCTCCAGGCAGCCTTATCGAAGAAGGCGCTCTGCGCCGCTCTGTCGACCTGACTGCCACGCTTGGGGATGCCCACCGCTTCACCCTCTCCTCGATCCAGTATGTGGAGCGCTATTTGCGCTCGCCTTATGCCAGCCAGTTTGCCGATTCCTTCGTGTCCGGGGTCATTGCGTTGCACGACTCGCTGGACACTGCGACGGTCGAGGCCATCACATCCATGATGGAGGCCGAGCAGGAGCGTGTGATCTATCTTCGGATCGCCCGGCGTGCCGGCATCGACGGCCTCAAGGAACTTTCTGCCTTCGCTTCGGCCAAGGTCGAGCAGGAAGGCAAGCTGGTGGGCAAGAGCGATGATCCGCGCGCCCTGCTCTATTCCAGCCTGGCCTCGATCTCCGCCGGCACCTCCGAAGAGATCAACGCAAAGCTGAGCCGCATCGATCGCAGCAAGTTGTCGCAAAGCGATCGGGAGCTCTACGACGCTGTCGCCTCCGTCGCCACCAAGCTCACCGCCCGCCCCCCGACGCTGAATGAGGGGGCGCCTGCCGATCAGCCCGGCGCTGAGGCTCAGGCAGACGAGGCTGATGAACTGATCATAATCGAGGCTGAAGAGACAACCGGGGAACAACCGCAAACCGCCCAGCCCGAAAGCGTTGAACCTCAGGTGCCAGAGCAACAAGCAGACAACGCGGTTCCGTCAGAACCGACTGACGAGGTCGTCGCTTCGACGCGCAAGAAACTTGACGAGATCGATAAAATGTTGGGAGGCGTTCAATGACCATAGGCGTCAACCCTGGTGGAGTTGCGGCGACCGCTTCGGTCAAACCGGACGGGATGGGCACGAGAACCCACGACGACAAAGCCGATTTCGGGGCGGAACTCGATGCCCCGAAACACGGCAAGGAGCGACAAAAGGAAACCGCCAGCGTCTCCCGGCAAGAGGGGGAACGGTGGTCGCGTGGCTCACGAATAGGCGCGAAAGCACCTCACCGGGAAGGTCACGCCAATGGCCCCGAAGAAAAGGCGGACATCGAGGCGACCATTGATGGTGCGAATGTCATAAAGGACGCGGGAGCCTCCCTGTCCGCAATGATGGCCGCGCGCGATCTGGCAGAGCGCTCCGGCGGGCGGGAGGCTGGCGCGAAGGCTGCGGCCTCCCACGGATCCGCAGCCACGATGGCCGAGCACCGTGCAGCCAGAGCAGCCATTGAAATGCCCGAAGGGAGGGAGCATTCCTCCCGCGCCGCTGAAGCCCAGCTCAAGATGCCAGGTAGCGCAGCGGCCGCGCTGTCACGAGAACTCTTTGTCCTCGACAAGCCGACGATCCCGGCCGGGCAGCGTTCCGAGGCTTCCCTTGGCAAGATGCCGGGCGGGACGGCTCCCGTTGCCTTGTCTTTGGCGCCCGGCAATCAGCCGGCTGACACCGCCACCGACCCCGCGCTCGGTTCGTCCAATCGCGACTTCCTCAAGACGCTGGCGGCGAGCAGTGGCCAAGGGCGGACTGGGGCCGAGGGCTTCGGCCGGCGGATGGATCAGCGTAGCGAGCGCCCCACGGTGGTTGCCCAACAGAACATCCCGGCCCCGGTGGCCCAGCCGAGCACTTCCACGGCTTCAGCGCTGTCCAATCTGATTGCGACCGAACCCACATGGCGCGCCGCAGCCACGCAAGCCTTCCAGCCCCTGGCCGCGGCCTCCGGCCTTGCATCCGCGCATACGCTGAAGCTTCAGCTTCATCCTGCCGAGCTTGGCATGGTCACCGCCAATCTGCGCCTCACCGGCGAGCAGCTCACGGTCGAATTGCGGGTCGAGAACGGCGAGGCCTATCGTCGCCTGACCGCGGACAGCGAAAACATAGTCAAGTCGCTGCGCGCCATGGGGCTCGACATCGACAAGGTCACCATCCAGCAGCCCCAGGCCTCGTCGGCATCGCAAGGGCGCGCCGACGACAACAACGCGGCCGCGGGCTTTGCGGCGCGCGATCAGCAATCTTCCACCTCCGCCCAGTCAGGCGGCAATGGCGGCGGCTCTGGCAAGCAGGCTTCCGCATCCAACACCAGCGATGGGGCCACAGGGCCCAGCAATGCCGCGTCCAATGCTTCGAACCCTGCTAGCGACGGTCTTTATATCTAGCGTGGCGGCATCGTCGCCGGCGGCAGCCGCCGCCGGCAATCCCTGCGAGCCAGAGATCCTGCGCGCCGCGGATCGCTACGGCGTGCCCGTCGGCATACTTTATGCCGTCGGCCTTACGGAAACCGGCCGCAAGGGCAGCCTCCAGCCCAACGCGATGAACATCGAGGGCAAAGCCGTCTTTCCGAAGTCAAGGTCGGATGCCCTCACGGCTTTCAACGCCGCGCGCAGAGATGGCGCGAAACTGATCGATCTCGGCTGCATGCAGATCAATCACCACTATCACGGCCAGCATTTCCGAAGCGTGGACGAGATGCTCGACCCGCACCGCAACGTCGATTACGCCGCGCGCTTCCTGGCGCAATTGCGCGCACGGCACAGCACATGGTCGATGGCGGTCGCACGATATCATGCAGGGCCCGACAACGACCCGGCTCAAAAACGCTACGTGTGTCGCGTCATCGCCAACATGGTGGCCACCGGTTTCGGCAAATGGACCAGCAACGCGCGGTCCTTTTGCTCGCCATAGTAGCATTCTTGCCTGCATTTTCCGGCAGGATTGAATCGCAAACGCCCTGTTTTGCTGACCCCGGCAGCTATCGCGCGCTCCGCCGGGAAATTGCGGTGCAACCCATGCGATTCCCAACACCCAAGAAACCAGCCACAAGAATTGATGGTTTTTCAGGACTCCCGCCAGGGTCTACCACTTCCCCGTAAGGGCAATTCATATGATTCGGGGGCGGCCGATGATCGTGATCGTGGACGAGCGAGAGCTCGTCAAAAATGGATATCACTCAATGTTCAACCGGGAGGGCGTGGCTAGCGCCGGCTTCCGCTCGGGCGAATTCGGAGAGTGGGTCGAAAGCGCAGCCGAATCGGATCTCAAATCCGTACGGGCATTTCTGATCGGAGATTGCGGCGACGATATGTTTGCGCCTCGCAAGATCCGCGACCGGAGCAGTGCGCCTGTTATTGCGCTGAGCGAGCACCATTCGCTCGAAAACACCCTCAAGCTGTTTGAATCCGGCGTCGATGACGTGGTTCACAAGCCGGTTCATATTCGCGAGATTCTGGCGCGCATCAACGCGATCCGCCGCCGTGCCCAGGAAGACCCGAGTTTCACCCAGATCGGGCCGATGCGGATATTCCTGGATGGCCGGGACCCGGAAATCGACGGCGAGCCCATGCCTCTGCCGCGTCGTGAGCGCCGCATTCTCGAATATCTGGCCAGCAATAGCGGCCGGCGCGTTACCAAGACCCAGGTGTTCAACGCGATCTACGGAATCTTTGACGAAGAAGTCGAAGAGAACGTCGTGGAAAGCCACATCAGCAAGCTGCGCAAGAAACTGCGCGAGAAGCTGGGTTTCGACCCGATCGATTCCAAGCGTTTCCTCGGTTACCGGCTGATAGTCTGAACCGCGCCGCGCTACGGCGCGGCCGAGAGCAAATCGCCAGCTTCGCGCAAGACAGCGCCTATAGCCTCTCCAACCGAGGTCGGAAAATCAGGAGACGTTTCGATGAGCTTGTATGGAATGATGCGAACCGGCGTTTCCGGCATGAACGCGCAGGCTAATCGCCTTGGCGCCGTGGCCGACAACATCGCCAATTCCAGCACTACCGGCTACAAGCGCTCGAGCGCGGAGTTTTCGTCTCTCATCATCCCGACCGTGACCGGAAACTATACCTCCGGCGGCGTCACTACCACGATACGCACCGCTATCAGCCAGCAAGGCGACCTTCGATACACGACGTCGGGAAGCGACTTGGCCATCAACGGCTCCGGCTTCTTTGTGGTCCAAAGCCCCGGCGGCGCGCCGGTGCTTACGCGCGCCGGCTCATTCGTGCCGGACGCCCAGGGGCGCCTGATCAACGCCGCCGGCTTCCAGTTGATGGGCTACAGTTTCGCAAACGGCGACCCGGCCGCGGTGGCCAACGGCTTTGGCGGCCTGGTGCCGGTCACCATCGCGCAGAACGAGCTGGTGGCGGTGCCGTCCAAGAATGGTGTCTTCACCGCCAACCTTCCGGCGGGCGCAACGCCGGTTGCCGCCGGCGATCTGCCTTCGCTGAATGCGGCCACCGCAAGCTACACCGCGAAGTCGTCCCTCGTGGCCTACAATAATCTCGGTGGAGAGGTTATCCTCGACGTCTACTACACCAAGACGGGCCCCACCACCTGGGAGGTTGCGATCTATAACCAGGCTGACGCGGCGCCGGACACCTCCTTCCCATACGGGGCGGCTGCGTTGCAGGTTCAGACGCTGACCTTCGACCCAACGAACGGCAAGCTGGATCCCGCAAGCGCCACGGACATTACGCTCACCGTGCCGGGGGGGCAGTCGCTCACCATCGACCTCTCCAAGATGACGCAGCTCGACAAGAGCTACACCGTCATCGATGCAAAGAACGACGGCGCCGCACCGAGCGGCATTGATGGCGTGGAAATCTCCGAGGACGGCGTCGTCTACGCCCGCTACGAGAATGGCGCGGTGAAGGCACTGTTCCGCATCCCGGTTGCCGATGTGGCAAGCCCGGATCTGCTTCAGGTTCTGCCCGGCAACGTGTTTGCCACCACGGCAGGCTCAGGCACCGTCCAGATGGGATGGGCCAACGACAGCGGCCGGGGCAAGATAGTGGCCGGCGCGCTGGAGAATTCCAACGTCGACATAGCTCAAGAGCTGACCGACATGATCGAGTCGCAGCGCAGCTACACCGCCAATTCGAAAGTGTTCCAGACAGGCGCAGACCTTATGGACATTCTGGTCAACCTGAAAAGGTAGTCCGGCGCGAAAGCCGAACAGGAATAAAGTATGTCATTATCCTCCGCACTCAGCATCGCGCAGTCGTCGCTCCTCAATACGGGCCGTCAAACAAACGTCGTCTCGCGCAACGTCATGGAGCAGAACAACGGCGACTACGCGCGGCGCACTGCGGTGCTCTCAAGTTCGGCCCCCGGTGCGCGTGTGGTGGTGATCCAGCGCGCGACCAACGAACAGCTGTTCCGCCAAAACCTCTCTGCGGTGTCCGCCTACAGCGGGCAGGCCACACTGTATATCGGCCTCGACCACCTGAACCTGCGGGTGAACGGCGTCGAAAACGCGATGTCTCCGGCGGCCTCGATCACGGAGCTGCAGAAAGCTCTGCAGATATATTCGGCCGCGCCGTCGAACCGGACACTGGCGGACAATGCCATCAATGCCGCGCGCGAGGTCGTGCGCAGCCTCAATGACGGCGCGAGTTCAATTCAGGCATTCCGCGCCGAAACCGACCAGGAAATCGCCTACGCAGTCGACGATCTCAACAACCTGTTGGCGCAGTTCAAGGATGCCAACAATCGGATCGTCGCGGGCACGCGCGCCGGGCGCGACGTCAATGACGAACTCGACAGACGCGACGGGTTGCTGAAGCAGATCTCCGACTTTCTGCCGATCTCGACCATCACCCGCAGCGACAATGACATGGTCATCATGACCAGCGACGGTACGACGGTTTTCGAAACGATCCCGCGCAGCATCGCTTTCGAGGCTTCGCCCGCCTATCCGGCCGGTGAAGCTGGCAACAAGATCTATATCGACGGCGTACCCGTGCCGATCGGCTCGGGCGGCAGTGTTGGCGCCGGCGGAAAGCTCGCCGCTCTTGTCCAGTTGCGCGACAGCGTGGCCGTGACCATGCAAAGCCAGCTTGACGAGATTGCGCGCGGGCTGATCAATGCGTTCGCCGAGACCAACCCGTCTGCCCCGCCCCCCGGCGATCCGATGGCCGGTTTGTTCACTACCCCGCCGCCGGCACCGGGCATGCCGCTGACCGGTCTGGTCCATGGACTGGCAAGCGCGATCTCACTCAATCCCGACTTTGTGACCCATCCGGAGTATTTGCGCGACGGCGGGGCCAACGGTGCCAACTACATTCATAATCCCGGCGGCTCTTCCTACGCAGAGTTGATTATCGCCTACAGCCAACGGCTGGACGAGCCGGTCAGCTTCGATCCGGCCGCCGGAATCGGTGACAAGGCAAGTGTCGCTGCCTATTCGGCGAATTCCATCGGCTGGTTCCAGGGTCTTCGGCAGGAAGCCTCGCGCGCGGCAGAGACGAAGGAAGCTCTTGCGGTACGCAGCGCCGAAGCGCTTTCCAACATGACCGGCGTGAATGTCGACATGGAAATGTCCATGCTGCTCGATCTCGAGCACTCCTACCAAGCATCCGCGCGCCTCATAAAGGCCGTGGATGAAATGCTGGCAGCCCTGCTGGCCGCAGTGAGGTAATCCGATGAAAGCTAGCTTCGTCTCATCCTCAGCCGTTTCAGAAGCGATGCGCTATTCGCTGATGAAAACGCAGGCAGCTCTGGCGAAGGCACAGAAGGAGCAGACAACCGGCTTCTTCGCCGACAAGGGCCAGGCGCTCGGAGCTCGCAGCTCGCAGTCCGTAACCTTCAACCGCGAACTGGAACGCATCAACGGAATAGTAGATTCCAACACCCGGGCCGCTGCGCGACTGTCATCTACGCAGATCGCGCTGAGCCAGGTCTCGGATACGGCGCAGAATTTCCTTTCGCTGCTTGCCACCGTTATCTCCGGCAACGCCATGCCTCACGTGGTCACCAACGGCGCGAAGCACGTGCTGGCCAGCCTTGACGCCATGTTCAATACCAGCATGGACGGCGAATATCTGTTCGCCGGGATCAACACCGACGTGAGGCCGCTCAACGATTTGCAGGATCCTGCCACGAACGGCAAGATTGCCTTCGATGATGCCTTCTTCAACCGCTTCGGCTTTACCGCGAGCGACCCGGCCGCCAGTTCAATAACGGCAGCCGACATGGACGACTTTCTGACCAATATCGTCGAACCTCAGTTTTTGGGAGCAGGCTGGCAAAACTGGTCCAACGCTTCGGACCAGGTCATCGTCAGTCGCATTTCCCTTAACGACACCACCGAGACCTCTGTCAGCGCTAATGGGGCTGCCCCGCGCAAGCTTGCCATGGCGGCGACGCTGATGAACGAGCTAATGACGGGGAACCTCAATACTGCCGCGAGCAAAGCCCTTGTTGAGCGTTCATTTGCACTGGTCGGAGAGGCGATCAGCGACCTTGTCAAGCAGCGCAGTGAGGTCGGCATCGCCGAAAAGCGCGTCGCCGATGCGAGCGACCGACTGGAGCAGCAAAGTACCCTGATCCAGAAGCACATTCTGGCGACCGAGGGCGTGGACCCCTACGAGGCCGCGGCACGGGTTTCCGATCTGCTATCTCATATCGAGACCGCCTACGCGATTACCGCGCGTATCCAGCAGCTCAGCCTGCTGCGATACCTGAGCTGATCGGGAACACGATGTACCAATTCTCCTACGCAGACGTCCAGGCCGACTCCGCCGCAGACGCCAAGGATCGCGAGAAGCAGCTTCTCAGCCGCTCGATCGACTTGCTGACGGCTGCGCGCGAAGCTGGCGCAAATACGATGCAGGCAATCGAAGCACTGCGGTTCACCAATCGCTTGTGGACGACCTTCATCGAGGACCTCGGCAGCCCGGACAATGCGCTTCCGAAGGAACTGCGCGCGAATCTCATTTCGATTGGGCTGTGGCTGCTGCGCGAGGCTGAAGAGGTGCGCCAGGGCCGCTCCGACAATTTCGATGGTCTGATCGAGGTTTCGCAGATTATCCGCGACGGCATTCAATGAAGACTGCATTGAAAATCTCGCTCAAGCCGAACGAGAAGATCTACATCAACGGCGCGGTTATCAAGGTTGACCGCAAAGTCACGCTTGAATTGCTGAACGACGTGCAGTTCCTGCTGGAAAGCCATGTGCTTCAGCCCGAGCAGGCCACGACCCCGCTGCGACAGCTCTATTTCATGATCCAGATCATGTTGATGGAGCCCGCGGGCGCCGCACAGGCCTATGAATTGTTTCGCCAGTCCTTGCCCAGGCTCCTGGAGGGTTTCGAAGACGAGGAGGTGCGGACAACGCTTAAGCAGATCGACCGCATGGTTGGCGAGGACCGCGTCTATGATGCGCTGAAGGCGCTGCGTTCGCTTTATCGCCTTGAAGAAAAGGCGCTTGCCCCCAACCACAGCGCGACACCGCAACCACAGGCCGCGGCCGTAGGAGAACGATACTGATGAGCATGACCATCGGAGCAACCACCTCGGCAACTAGCCAAGCTGCAATCCCGACGTCCAAGACGGCGGTGGACTACCAGTCGTTCCTGCGCCTGCTGGTGGCCGAGATGAGGAACCAGGATCCGACCAACCCCATGGATTCGACCCAGTATGTCGCTCAGCTGGCGTCGTTTTCGCAGGTTGAGCAGTCGGTCCAGATCAACAACAGGCTCGACCAGCTTCTGCAATCGCAGACATTGTCCCAGGCCGATGCACTGATCGGCCGGGTCATCACCTCCGCCGACGGCAAGGTGAGCGGTGAGGTTGCCGAAGTCCGCCTGTTCTCGGACGGCATCATCGCAGTTCTCAAGGATGGCGGCGAAATCGTCGTGGGCCCTGGCGTCAGCGTCAAGTCGAGCGAAGCGTGAACGAGGCCGATGCCCTCGATATCGTCCAGTTTGCGATCTGGACCGTGCTTACGGCGGCCGGTCCGGCCGTCGCAGCAGCCATGATCGTCGGCGTTGGAATTGCACTGATCCAGGCGCTGACACAAATCCAAGAAATCACGCTTACCTTCGTTCCGAAGATCGTCGCCATCATGCTGGTGGTGGCGTTCACTGCACCCTTCATCGGTGCGCAGATCTCCTCCTTCACCAATGTGATTTTCCAGCGCATCGAGAACGGCTTCTGAAGACCCGGCCGGGGCGCGTCACAGGCCTGGTTCAGCTAAGGCAAGGGCATAGCATCGAGCCGTAGCCGCCCTCCCCTTCCCCGGTGTCCTGATCGGCGCAATTTGCGCCCGCCCTCTTCTCCCATGTTCGCGCAAGCTTGGCTCGCTAGGCTGCCGATAGCCGGTGTGCACGTCTAACGCACGCAGGATGACGTATGGAGATGCACGTGGCCCTCGCAGAAACATTGCCGACCGGAACCGCCTCCAGGAGTGGCCGCGACGTTTTCTTCGCCTTGGGCATTGTCGTCATCCTGGCGGTGCTGTTTCTTCCGATACCGGCGTTCCTGATCGACGTCGGCCTTGCCTTCTCCATCGCGCTCTCGGTGTTGATCCTGATGGTGGCGCTGTGGATCCAGCGGCCGCTGGACTTCTCCTCCTTTCCGACCATCCTGCTCATCGCCACGATGCTGCGCCTGTCGCTGAACATCGCCACGACGCGCATGATTCTGTCGGAAGGCAATGTCGGCACCCATGCCGCCGGCTATGTCATCAGCGGCTTCTCCCAGCTCGTCATGAGCGGCGATTTTGCGATCGGCTTGATCGTCTTCCTGATCCTGGTCATCGTGAACTTTATCGTCATCACCAAGGGCGCGACCCGTATCGCCGAGGTGGGGGCGCGCTTCACGCTGGACGCCATTCCCGGCAAGCAGATGTCGATCGACGCCGACCTTTCCGCCGGCGTGATCGATGACAAGACGGCGCAGCTGCGTCGCCGCGAACTGGAGGAGGAAAGCTCCTTCTTCGGCTCGATGGACGGTGCTTCGAAATTCGTGCGTGGCGACGCTATCGCCGGCCTGATCATCACGGCGATCAACATCGTCGGCGGCATCGCCATCGGCTATTTCCGCCACGGCATGGACATCGGCAAAGCCTCGGACATCTTTGTGAAACTGTCGGTGGGCGATGGTCTGGTCACCCAGATTCCGGCGCTGATCGTCTCGCTCGCGGCCGGTCTCCTCGTTTCGAAGGGCGGCACGCGCGGCTCGGCCAACCAGGCGGTGTTCGGGCAGCTCGGCGCACACCCGCGCGCGCTCTACGTCGCCGCGTTGCTTCTGGTGGTGTTGGGGCTTATGCCCGGGCTGCCAATGCTGCCCTTTGTTGCCCTGGCCGGGGCCATGGCTGCGCTTGGCTATATCGTTCCTCGCCGCCAGGAGCAGCGCGCCGCCGAGGTCAAGGCTGCTGAAAAGGAAGAGCAGGAGAAGAAGGCGGAGGAGGAGCGAAACTCGGTGAAGGCTTCGCTGAAGACCGCTGAGATCGAACTGCTCATCGGCAAGCAGCTCTCCACCAAACTGCTTCTCTCGCATCAGGAACTGGCCTTCCGCATGGGCAAGATGCGCAAGAAGTTCGCCCAGCAATATGGTTTCGTCGTGCCCGAGGTGCGCCTGACCGACGATCTCAGCATCCCAAGCAAGAGCTACCAGATCAAGATCCACGGCACCGTCGTGGCAGAGCACCAGATGCGCGTGGGCGAGGTCATGGTTCTGCTGGGCCAGCGCGAGATCCCCGACATCCCGGGCGAAGAAGTGCGCGAACCCGCCTTCGGCATGCGCGCCTTCTCGGTGCCGGACATGTTCATCGAAGACCTGAAGCGCGAGCAGTTCACCTTTGCCGACAACATGTCGGTGCTGCTCACCCACCTCAGCGAGGTGATCCGCAACAACCTGCCGCAGCTTCTCTCCTACAAGGACATGAAGGCGCTGCTGGAGCGTCAAGACCCCGAATACCGCAAGCTGGCCGACGAGATCTGCACCTCGCATATCTCCTATCCGGGCCTGCAGGCGGTGCTGAAGCTGCTGCTGGCCGAGCGCGTTTCCATCCGCAACCTGCACCTCATCATCGAGGCTATCGCCGAGATCGCGCCTCATGTACGCCGCACGGAGCAGATCGTGGAACATGTGCGCGTGCGCATGGCCCAGCAGATCTGCGGCGATCTCAGCGAGGGCGGCGTGCTCAAGGTGCTTCGCCTGGGCAACCGCTGGGACCTTGCCTTCCACCAGAGCCTCAAGCGCGACGCCAAGGGCGAGGTTCGCGAGTTCGACATCGATCCGCGCCAGCTCGAGGAATTCGGCCAGGAAGCCAGCAACGTCATTCGCAAACACATGGAAGCGGGCGAGCGCTTCGTCATCGTCACGGCGCCGGATTCCCGCCCCTATGTGCGCATGATCATCGAGCGGCTGTTCTCGACCCTGCCCGTCCTTTCGCATGTCGAGATCGCCAAGGGCGTCGAAATTCGGGTGCTCGGAACCATTTCGTGACCGTCGCACCCGAAACCGTCGTACTTGCGGCCTTCCTGGCCTTCTGTCGCATCGGCGGGTGCTTCCTGTTCATGCCCGGACTTTCGAGCGTTCGCGTACCCATCCAGATCAGGCTGTTCGTGGCGATGGCCGCCACCGGCGCCCTGCTTGTCCACCTGTGGGACCACATCGTCCCTTTCGTAGACAAGCGCCCGCAGGTGCTGGCGCCCATGATCGTTTCAGAGCTGTTGATAGGCGGCGTCATCGGTGGATTGGCGCGCCTCTATGTCATGGCGCTGCACTTCATCGGTTCGGCCATGGCGATGCTGGTCGGCTATGGCGGCATGGGGGGAACGGCCGTCGAAGAGGCCGAGCCGCAGGCGGCGCTGGCAACGATCATCTCGTTTTCAGCCCTGATGCTGCTGTTTGTCTTCGACTTTCACCACGAGATCATCAAGGCTCTGGTGACGTCCTACGACGTCGCCCCCCTCGACGCGTTCTTCAATCCGCGTGCCGCGCTGGTCGACGTGACCGACACGCTTTCAGAGAGCTTTCTTCTCGTGTTGCGACTGGGCAGCCCCTTCGTCGCATATGCAGTTCTGGTCAACCTGACCATAGGCTTCGTCAATAAGCTGGTGCCGCAGATCCCGATCTACTTCATCTCGATGCCCTTCGTCATCGCCGGCGGCCTGATCATTTTCTACTTCGGGGTCGGTACCCTGCTCACCCTCTTTGCGGATGGCTTCCTCTCAACCACGATCGGGAGATGAGCCGATGACCTCGCGCATGGAACGACTGCGAAAGCTCGTGAAGGTCCAGTCGCAATTGAAGGCGATGCATGAGACACGCCATGCCGGGTTCATCGCTGAAGCGCTGGCGGCACAGAACGAGGCGACTGAACTGACGGTGCGGTTCGACGCCGAGGATTCGCTATCCGGCATATTTCCGGAAATCTACCATCAGCGCATCGACAAGGCTCGAATGCGCCAGTTGGAACAGCAGCAACTGGCCAGGGACGAGGCCGCAAAGGTAGCAACCGCGACCGCCCGCACCAACATGGTCGAGCGGGCCTATCGCGATGCTCTCCAGTGGGAGGAACGGCTGACGGCCGACCGCGAGAGGCTGGAGATGGTGGAGCGCAAGGCTTCCGAGGACCGGTAAGGTTGCCACAAGCTTATTGGGCCATGATCCAGCCACGAAATTGAAAGGACAGCTTTTCTTGGCGATCTCTCCCCCGAGCGACATTGTCTTGGACGTTGCACGTGCAGTCGAGCCGTCGGGCATCGAGGCGGCGCGCGCCGAGCTGGCGAAGCGCGCCAACGCTGCGGGCGGCAGTGCAGTGGCGGCGTTTTCGGTGGGCGAGACAGAAGGGCATGCCAGCTTTGCACGGGCAGCCACGGAAACCACGTCGCCGGATGCCTTCAAGCGCTTCGAAGCGATGGTCTTGCAGACCTTCGTCCAGAACATGCTGCCGAAGGACGCCGAGAACGTCTACGGCAAGGGCGTAGCCGGCGACATGTGGAAGTCGATGATGGCCGAGCGGCTGGCAAACGTCATGGCCGAGCGGGGTGGTATCGGGATCGCCGATCGCGTTCTCGGCGGCCACTATATGGAAGGGGAACGGAAGGTTGCTGTCGGGCCGGTCTCCGGAGGGCCTGGAAAGGCGGAAACCGACGAACAGACCAGCCTTTCGACGGCGCTGGTTCAGGATTTGCAGCGCAAGATGGTGCGCGACTTGGTCGGCGATGAAGCCGCGGTCGCCGCCAAGACCAAGCTTTAAAAATTACGGGACAGACCATCATGATGGATGAGAATCCGATTGCCGAGAATTTGCCGGTGCCATCTTCGACGCCTACTGCCGCACCTACTGCCCTGCTCGGCAACTTGTCGGCCATAATCGGTCGCATCTCGGATGCCCTGGAAGAAGAGACTGCAGCGATCCGCGCAGGCGGCGTGTTCGATATCCGCGCCTCCAGCGCGCGCAAGAGCCGGTATCTTTACGAGTTGACCCGCGCCACCAAGGGCGTGGACGAGCCCGAGATCGTGGCCGAGCACCGGGAAGGCCTGGAGCAGCTGCGCGAAAGGCTGGCGGTAAACGAATCCGTCATCCGCGCGCATATGAGCGCCGTGAGCGAAGTGGCAAAGCTCATGCAGGATGTCATCAAGCGCGCCGAAGCCGACGGCACCTACTCGGAAGGTGAGTTCGGGTGGGCCCGCTGATAAAATTCGCCGGCGCGGCGGTCTGGATCTGCATCGCTACGCTCGGGGCGGTGTTCCTTTCGTTCCAGTTTTCCAGCGCCAATACAGCAGACCCGAATGCCCTGCCGCCGCTGCTTGGCGGCCTGGACTATATCAAGACCGACGTGATCTCCGTTCCGGTCTTCAACAAGGCCAGCATCGATGGCTATTTCCTGGCTCGGCTCGTCTACACGGCCGATCCCAAGGAGTTGAAGAAGCTCACGATCCCTGCCCAATCGCTGATCGTCGACGAGGTCTACACCTATCTCTACGCCAATCCGCAGATCGACTTCTCGAAGCGGGAAAATTTCGATCTCGATGCATTCAGGCACGGGGTGCGCGACAGCATCAATGCCCGAGTGGGCGAGAAGATGATCGACGAGGTCATCATCGAGCAGATCGATTTCCTGCCTCGGGATGAGACGCGCGACAGGAGCAACCGCCGTCGCGAACTCCTGCGGCCGGCGCCCGCCACCGAGTGAGGCGAGCCAAAGCCCCCAAGTTGACGTTTACGTCAACAGGAGGCTATACGATGTTCACCTCAGCCTCCAAACGGAGGCCGGCATCGTCGCGCAGGCTTCAAAGCCGCGCACCTCAGGGACAAGGGAGCACTGTGATGAGCGTTCAAGCTGTTGTCGAAAAGATCAGGGACCGCGTCGAGAGCTCCGGCTTCGGACGTTCGGTGAAATTCGACACGGGCGCCGACGGCGTGATCGTGATCGACGGATCCACCATCTCGACCACCGACGCGCCCACCGACTGCACGATCAAGCTCAGCCTCGACGATCTGGAGTCGATGATCAGCGGCGATCTGAGCCCGACGACAGCATTCATGACCGGGAAGCTCTCGGTGGAAGGCGACATGTCCGTTGCCATGGCGCTCAGCCAGATCATCTGATCGCAACGTATTTAGCTAGCAAAAGCCCGGCGCTTGATGTTGCGCCGGGCTTTTCGCGCTGTGGTGTCGGCGCGGGATTCCTTCACGCCACCAGCGTTGTCCGCGACGGCTTCAGCCGGCGGCCGGCGGCCTTCAGCACGCCGGCGGCGCCATCCAGCGCCCCCTCGGCAAGCTCCAGCGCCAGAAGGCGATGCCGCTCATAGGGCCCCGGCATCGCAAGCGCGCCGGTCTTGTCGGCCGAGAAGCCGAAGCGTGCATAATAAGGCGCGTCGCCCACCAGCAGGATTGCCCGGTGGCCGAGCCCGCCCGCTTCGGCAATTGCATGACGCATAAGGGCAGAGCCGATGCCGGCTCCCATAAGCGACGGTTCTACGGCAAGCGGACCGAGCAGCAGCGCGTCGCACCCGCCCTCCCCCGACGCCACATCCCAGAGCCGCACGGTGCCGACCACTGCTCCGGCCGGATCGCGCGCAACGAAGGCCAGCCCCGCCGAAGGCAGGCGGCCACGGCGCAGCTTTTCCGAAGACTTGCGGCGCCGCAGCACGCCCATGGCGCGGTCGAGCAGCGCCTCGCGCGCGCCGATGTCGGACGGGGTTTCGGCGGTTATGGTGAAGGCCGCGCAACTGCCAATCTCCCCCCTTGTGGGGGAGATCAGCAGCGGCATGGCCGCGCCAAATTTCTCAACGATCTGTTCCATTTCCGCGATCCTTCACAAGCGGAGTTTTTCCACGAGCGAACCCTCCGCCGGCACGCGCATGGCCACGAAGCCGCTTCGGCTTCGGGGCCATGCGCCAACAAAAACGACGCCGGCGGGCAGGATGATCTGGCGGCCGCCGGGCACCTGCGAACAGGTCCCCGTCACGAGCCGTCAGATCACGTAGGATCGGAGAGGCTCGAAGCCGTTGAAGGCGACGGCCGAGTAGGTCGTCGTGTAGGCACCGGTGCCCTCAATCAGCACCTCGTCGCCGATGGTCAGCGAAATCGGCAGCGGATAGGGCGCCTTCTCGTAGAGCACGTCGGCCGAGTCGCAGGTCGGGCCGGCGAGCACGCAAGGCTCCGCCACATCGCCGTCGCGCGGGGTGACGATGGGGTAGCGGATCGCCTCGTCCATCGTCTCGGCGAGACCGCCGAACTTGCCGATGTCGAGATAGACCCAGCGCACATTGTCGTTGTCGGCCTTCTTGGAAATCAGCACGACTTCCGACTTGATGACGCCGGCATTGCCCACCATGCCACGGCCCGGCTCGATGATGGTTTCCGGAATGCGGTTGCCGAAATGCTTGCTCAGCGCCTCGAAGATCGCCTCGCCGTAAGCCTGGGCGGTGGGCACGTCCTTCAGGTAGCGCGTGGGGAAGCCACCGCCCATGTTGACCATGCGCAGCGTGATCCCTTCCTGCGCCAGCGCCGAGAAGACGGCCCTGGCGTCGGCCAGTGCACGGTCCCAGGCAACCAGGTCGGTCTGCTGCGAGCCGACATGGAACGACACGCCATAGGCATCGAGACCCAACAGCCTGGCATGACGCAGAACATCAACCGCCATCGCCGGCACGCAGCCGAACTTGCGCGACAGCGGCCACTCCGCACCTTCGCCATCGGTCAGCACGCGGCAGAAGACGCGGGCGCCGGGAGCGGCGCGGGCGATCTTCTCGACCTCCTCGACGCAGTCCACGGCGAAGAGGCGGATGCCGAGCGCATGGGCGCGCGCAATGTCGCGCTCCTTCTTGATGGTGTTGCCATAGGAGATGCGATCGGCCGTGGCACCCGCGCTCAGCGCCATCTCGATCTCGGCCACCGAAGCGGTGTCGAAACACGAGCCGAGCGACGCGAGCAGGCGCAGGATCTCCGGCGCGGGGTTGGCCTTCACCGCGTAGTAGATTTTGGAATTGGGCAGAGCCTTCTCGAAGGCATGATAGTTGTCGCGCACGACTTCAAGGTCCAGAACCAGGCACGGGCCGTCGGGACGTCGGGTGGCGAGGAAATCGAGGATGCGCTGGGTGGCCATGGGTCTCTCCTTGGCGCGGGTTTTCCCCACGCGAAAACGAAGCTGCGGCGCGATCCCCTTCGGTCGCTGATGCCGCTATGGACAAAGGCATGAATGCGAGTCGACGAACCGGGCGGTGGAGACCCCGGAACGAAAAAACGCTTTCACGCGGCGATGAGCTCGTGCCTTGCGGCATCTGCTCGCTTTGTCTGCCTTGGCTTGGATTGGGAGACCCGTTCCGCACTGCCGGCAATGAAGGTGTGCCTCTTCAGTAACCCCGATCTATGGACGATCGGCAGACACCAGAAAGGCCCGCACCGTCGTTGCTTCAAGGCGTCCTCGGTTAGGCGGTTGGCCACTTAACCGACCGGGCTCGTTACTTCCCGGGTACCGTCCCGATTACCTCGCCATTCGAGGGTCGGGGGACGCCCACAGGCACGTGCGACTTTGGGCAAGCGCGCATATAGGGTCAGGGTCCGTCACAATCAACAAAAATCTTAAGGGCGCTTGTAAAAAGCCGATCACCGAACGAAGCTGCGCGAAAGTGGATGATTTGTGGAACAATGATCGACATGCGCGATCGTCTCAATGCGTTTCTGGACCTGCCGCAAGTGGCTGTTCCCAATGCAAAATCGGGCCCCTTGACCGGGCTTGGCGTCGGCGTGAAGGATATTTTCGACGTGGCCGGTTATCCAACCGGCTGCGGCAATCCCGACCGGCTGGCCGCGGCCCGGCCGGCGGAGAAAACGGCGCCCGCCATACAGATGTTTCTGGATGCCGGCGCGCATTTCCTCGGCAAGACCCAGACCGACGAATTCGCCTTCTCGCTGATGGGGCAGAATGCGCACTATCCGCGCCCGGTGAATTCGGCGGCGCCTGATCGTGTCACCGGCGGCTCGTCGTCCGGCTCGGCCGCGGCGGTGGCGGGAGGATTGGCAGATATTGCGACGGGATCCGACACCGGCGGCTCCATCCGCGCGCCGGCGAGTTTTTGCGGCCTGATCGGCCTGCGCACCACCCACGGCAGCATATCGCTGGAAGGCACTGCACCGCTGGCGCCCTCGCTCGACACGTTCGGCTGGTTCGCCAAGGACATCGAAGTCTATGAGGCGGTGGCGAAAGTGCTGTTAGGCACCGCACCCTCCCCCCTGCGCGAAGGCAAGTTGCTCCGCCTCGCGATGCTGGACGAGCTCGTCTTCGGACCTGCGGAAGGTGCCGAATACCGCCGCATGCTGGGTACCGTAGCCGACGCGCTCGGCGAGGTGGAAACGGCGCCGCCGCTTGGCCAGAGTTCCGACGACCTCTACTGGTGTTTTAGAAAAATCCAGGCGCGCGAGGGATGGGAAAGTCAGGGCCGCTGGATCGAGACGCACCCGGGCAGCCTCGACAAAAGCGTTGAGGACAGGTTCCGGTTCGGCCAGACGGTGGACGATTCCGCGCTGGCGCAGGCACGGGAATTCCGCGCGGCCTTCCGCGAGGAGCTGGGCACGCTGCTCGGTGAAGACGGTTATCTCGTTCTACCGACGGTTCCAGGTGCTGCACCGCTGCAAGCGGAGACGCCGGACAATCTGCTCGCCTATCGCGAGCGGGCATTGCGGCTTCTCTGTCTTTCCGGCCTGTCGGGCTTCCCGCAGATTTCGCTGCCGCTGGGAAAAGTGGACGGCGCACCGTTCGGGATTTCGCTGCTCGGCCCGGCGCACAGCGACCTTCAGCTGATCGCGCTCGGTCGGCGCATTCTTGAAACGGCCGGCAAGGACTGAATTTATGGACACGCTTACCCGCATGCGCGCCTTCATCGACGTGGTCGAGGCGGAGGGCTTTTCGGCCGCAGCCCGCAAGATCGGCCGCTCGAAGGCGCTGCTTTCCAAATATGTGCGCGAGCTTGAGGACGAACTGGGCGCGCTGCTGCTCAACCGTACCACGCGCCAGTTTTCGCTGACAGAGGCCGGGCACACCTATTATCGCCGCGCCACCGAGATCATCCGCGAGGTGGACAGCCTGGCCGATGACGTGCGCGAATCTTCCGGAGACGTACGCGGGCGCATAAAGCTATCCGCGCCGCGCACCTTTGCCGATGCTCCCATAGGCCAGTGCCTGATCGACTTCGCCAAGGCGCATCCCGACATCGTGCTCGACATCCAACTCGATGATCGCTTCGTGGATCTCGTGGAAGAAGGTTTCGACCTTGCAATCCGCATTTCGCGGCTCGAAAGCTCCTCGCTGATTGCGCGCCGCCTGGCGCCGTTCTCGGTCAGGGTCTGCGGCTCGCCGGAACTCATAGAGAAGCATGGCCGCCCCGGACGTCCACAGGATCTGGCCGGCATGCCCTGCATCATCGACACCAACGGCCGCTGGCTCTCGAACTGGCCATTCCTGGGCGACAATGGCGAGACCATCACCGTCTCGGTCTCCGGGCAGATGGAGGTCAACAGTCCGCTTGCGACCCGCGCGGCCGCGCTTGCAGGGCTGGGCTTTGCCATTCTGCCCGATTTCATTGCGGCCGCCGATATAGAGGGCGGGCGCCTGGTGCCTTTACTGGATGACCACATTCTGCCCGGCGGCGGCATCTTTGCGGTCTATCCGCACCGCCGCTACTTGCCGGCAAAGGTTCGGGTGCTCGTAGATTTCCTCGCGCAATGGTTCAAGGCGCGGGACCAGGGCTGAGGTCCCAATTTCGCCCCCTTTCTGATAACCCCTCCCTTAGTCTCGAATCTCGACAGGAACACCGACGGTGATGCAGCCAAAAATGAGAGCGGCAATCCTGGCCTCGGCCGCTGCGGTATTGCTGGGTTCGACGGTTCCTGCCCGGGTCCATCCGCACGTCTTTGCGGAGGCGCGGCTGGACGTGATGGTCGACCCCGACCTGAGGGTGAAGTCGCTGCGCCATGTGTGGCGTTTCGACGAACTGTTTTCCTCAACCGTGCTGATGGAGTTCGACAAGAATTCCGACCTCAAGCTGGATGACGAGGAACTCAAGGACGTCGCCGACACCGTCTTCCAGTCGCTCGCAGAATACGACTATTTCCAGTTCGTCACGGCCGACGGAAAGAACATGGAAATGAAGGCCCCTGTGCAGCTGATGGCCTATTTCGAGCAGGAGCAGCTCATAATCCTGTTCGAATCCGAACCCAAGGAACCGCTGCAACTATCGGGAAATATCAATTTCGGCGTCTACGACCCGACCTTCTACACCGCAATCGACTTCGTCGAAGACGAAAACATGGCGGTCGAGAACTTGCCGGCAAGCTGCACGCGCAGCGTTATTCGTCCCGATCCGGATGAAGCGCTCGCTCAGAACCAGGCGACACTCACAGAAGCATTCTTCAACGATCCCGCCGGCACCAACCTGAGCAAGATTTTCGCGACCCGCCTGGAACTCAACTGCAAACCCCAAGGATAGAGCCGTGAACAAGACGACCGGACGCATGCTGCTTGCCGCCCTGGCGGCGGCCTGTGTTCTCGCCCAGCTTGCCTCGCAAGCGCACGCCCAGAGCTCCCTGGGCATCGGAGCCAACGAAGCAACGATCCCTTCAACCGGCATGTTCGGCGGCCTGATGAACTGGATCAACGTCCAGCAGCAGAGCTTTTACCGCGCCTTGACAGGTGCGCTGAAGGCAATGCGCCAGGACGGCAGTCAGATCTGGGTCCTGGTCGGCCTTTCCTTCGCCTATGGCATCTTCCATGCTGCCGGACCGGGACACGGCAAGGCGGTCATTTCCTCATACATGCTGGCCAACGAAGTGGCGCTGCGGCGCGGCGTGATGCTGTCCTTCATCTCGGCATTTCTTCAGGCGGGCACCGCAATCGTCATGATGGCATTGCTGTTCCTGCTGTTGCGCGGCACGTCGATCACCATGACAAACGCCACGTGGTTCCTTGAGGTGGCGAGCTACCTGCTGATCACCCTTTTCGGCGCATGGCTGCTCTGGCAGAAGGCGTGGCCGCGTCTGCGCGGTCTGGTTGGTGCCAATCCTGTTCACAGCCTGTCGGCGGCGCATGGGCATTCCCATGCACACCACCATCACGGCCATGCTTGCGGTGACACGCATCACGATCACCATCACGGTCCAGACACGGCGTGCTCGACCTGCGGGCACTCGCACGCGCCGGACCCGACGATGATCTCGGGCGCCGACTTCAACTGGAAGACCGCCTGGTCGGCCGTGGCCGCGGTAGGCCTGCGCCCCTGCTCGGGTGCGCTGATCGTGCTGACCTTCGCCTTCCTCAATGGCCTGTGGGTCGGCGGCGTATTCTCGGTGCTTGCCATGGCCTTGGGCACGGCCATAACCGTATCGGCCCTGGCCATCATGGCAGTTATCGCCAAGAACTGGGCCGTGGCCCTTGCCGGCGACGGGCGGGCAGGAAACCGTGTCCATGCGGCAATCGAGATCGCCGGGGCCGGGTTCGTGTTCGTTCTTGGTATTCTGCTTCTGACGGCAAGCCTCGCCACCTGAGAACGGAGCGGCGCACACTGGCTGCAGCCATCGCTCGAAGGGCCGCGGGTACTTGCCGCGCTAGCCCCATGGCATTTCCTCCAGCAAAAAAATCGCCCTGGCGATGGCAACCAGGGCGAAATCACGGGAGTAACTGACAGGCGATTAGTAAGCGGGATTCTTGGTCTGGCTGCTCTGCGGGGTCTTCTTGTGGTGCTTCTTGTGCGTCGACTTCTTGTGATGTTTCTTCGCCTTCATCGGTGCCTGCGTATTGGTTTCCGTCTGGGCGCTCGTGCCGGCAGCGTTCGCGCTGGTGGCGGTGAACATCGGGGCTGAGAACGCCAGGGCAACGGTCAGGCCGAGGGCGGAGATGAGAGTCTTGCTGATGGTCATGGTCGTATCCTTTTGACGGAGGGCCAGGGTTAAAGTTCGGCCGGTCAGGGTTCGGTCGGCTGAACTCCGAGCATCTTCAATGCGGTGGCATAGGCGCGTATGCCCTGTGCCTGCCGCTTGCCGGCGCAGAATCTGGCGGCTTTCTTTTGAAGGGCTCTCGCCTCGGCGGCCCGTTTAGCCTCGGCGTGCTCGGCGATCGCGTGGGCGAATTGCTGCTGCAGCCTGTTGCACTGTTCGATCCTTGGGGTCGTCCCTTTCGCAACGGACTGGCCGGCGGCAACGCCAAGCGACAGCGCGGCGAGCAGGACGATCGTCGAACTGTTCACGCATTTGCGCATTGGCGTTCCCCGAACCAGGTGACTGAAGCAACGGGGACTTTATGACGGGCCGGCGTGTCTCGCGTTTTTCCGGTTTGCAGTGTTTTGTATCTGGATTGTAACAACGAGGCTCCCGCACCTGCCGCTGGCCAATCCTTGCGACCGGACTTATTTTTCCAGCGCGGTCATCGCGATGCTCAAGCAGGGAACAGGAATTTGAAAACCGACGCCCATATCCTGATCGTCGACGACGACAAGGAGATCCGCGACCTGCTGCAGGAATATTTCCAGAAGCACGGATTGCGGGTATCGGCAGCACGCGACGAGGACGAGATGCAGGCGGCCCTGCGGCGAAGCCCCGTCGACCTGATCATCCTCGACGTGATGCTGCCGGGCAAAGGCGGGCTGGACATCTGCCGCGAGCTACGAGTTCATTCTAAGGTGCCGATCATCATGCTGACGGCCGTCACGGAGACCATCGACCGCATCGTCGGCCTGGAGATGGGCGCCGACGACTACGTGCCCAAGCCTTTTGACCCGCGCGAGCTGCTGGCGCGCACCCGCGCGGTGCTGCGCCGGCGCAGCGAGCCTGGCGGCGCCTACCGGCCCATGGAGCAGATATTCAGGTTTGCCGGCTGGACACTGGACGCTGCCCGCCGACGGCTGCTGAACCCGGACGAGGTGCGCATAGAGTTGACCACCGCCGAGTTCAATCTGCTGTTGACGCTCGCCAAGAGTGCGCAGCGCGTGCTCAGCCGCGAGCAGCTCGTGGAGCTGTCCAACCAGAACGGCGACTACAGCTATGATCGCAGCGTCGACATCCTGGTCAGCCGCTTGCGACGCAAGATGGAGGATGATCCCCGCTCGCCCAAGCTCATCCAGACGGTGCGCGGCGGCGGCTACCAGTTCGTGCCGGAGGTCGTTGCCGAATGAGATGGCTTCTGCCGCGCTCGCTTCCCGCCTGGGTGCTGCTGATCCTCATCGCCGGCCTGCTGGCCATACAGGTCCTGACGCTTTCAATCGTGGCGCGCGAACGCGTGGCTTCCAACAACATCCAGGACCTGCTCCGGCTCAACGAACGCTCTCTGGCGCTGGTCAAGCTGATGTATGCGGCCTCGCCGGAGCAGCGAAAGAACATTGCGGCTGAACTGTCGGCGCCGCCCTACGGGCTTACCGTTTCCGATGAAGCCGCGATCACCTCCTCCATCCCGACGGACGACGAGATGGCGGAGATGGAGGACATCATCGTCGGGCGCCTGTCGAAATACGGCGTGGAGGATGCGCGTGTCCGCCGCGAATCCCCCATCAGCGAGGGAAATGCGAATGCCGGCGCCGCAGCCACCAGAGACGACGTGGGCAGCGTCGAGCGAGAACTCCTCAACCTTGCGGCGGACTACACCAAGAGCGACACGCTCATAGCCTCGATCGAGTTCAAGGACGGGCAATGGATGAACTTCATCATGCCGTCCACGCCCCTCAGCCCGATCCTGACGGCGCAAAGCCTGCCGCTCTACGCCTCGGCGGCCGCGGCCGTGGTGCTGCTTTCGATGTGGGCGCTGCGCCGGCTAACCGCGCCCTATCGTGCCCTTGAAAGCGCCGTCGGGCATATCGGCGAAGACCTGAAGAGCCCTCCCCTGCCCGAGCGCGGCAGCAGCGAATACCGGTCCGCCGCGCGAGCGGTCAACGCCATGCAAGCGCGCCTGCGCGAATATGTCGAGGACAGGGAGCTTCTGGCCGCAGCGCTCGCGCACGACCTGCGCACGCCGCTGACACGCATTCGCCTGCGCATCGAATTGCTCGGCCAATCGCCGGTGAAGAAAGCGCTGATGCAGAACCTGGCAGACATCGAGACCATCACTGCCTCCGTGCTGGATTTCGCCAGTCAGAACGGCCACTCCGGCGATCTAGAGCGGATAGATTTCTGGTCCCTGGTCGACTCCATCGCCGATGAAAACCCCAACGTGGTCATGGATGAAACGGCTGCTCGTCAACGCGGCCTGATATGTCTCGGCCGAGCGGTGCCGCTGCGGCGCTGCATAACCAACCTGATCGAGAATGCCGTGAAATATGGCGGCTCGGCACGCCTGAGCGTTTCTCAAACCGAGAGCGAGATCGTGCTTTCGATCGACGATGATGGCCCGGGCATTCCGGATGCGGATATCGAAAGGGTCTTTCGGCCATTCACGCGCGTGGAAGCGTCGCGCAACCGCCAGACCGGCGGCTTCGGCCTGGGCCTGACCATTGCGCGCAACACCGCGCGCAGCTTCGGCGGCGACGTCACTCTCCGCAACCGGCCGGGCGGCGGTTTGCGCTCGGTGCTGGTCTTGCCGCGCGTCAGGGAACCAAGGCCGAAGGCAACCGCATGAGGTGGCCGTCGCCAGCTCAAGTCGCGGCTGTCAGTGCGGCTTGCGGCGCTGGCTGCGTGCCCGCAGCCAGAAAACGATGAAGAACCCCGCCACGAACAACACCGCGACGGCCCCGGCCGCGAGAGGCGAAACGCCGCCGACCGCCAGCATGATGTTGGGCAGGAAATAGGCGAGCAGGCCGAACACCAGCATGATCGCCGCCGCGGCGATCGCCGATTTGCGGTTGCCTGAATCCATCGTCATTTCCATTCTGTCAGTTTGCGCCGCCGCCCAGGATCAGGCGGCCAGCGTGGAGCGAAAATCTTCCAGCCGCTGCTTCTGCCGACCCTCGGCATCGAAATTAGCCGGATCGAGCCAGTTCTCATAGGCGCGTTTCAGCGCAGGCCATTCGCCGTCAATGACAGAATACCACGCCGTGTCGCGGTTCTTACCCTTCACGACCAGGTGCTGGCGGAAGATGCCCTCGAACTTGAAGCCGAAGCGCTCGGCCGCCCGCTTTGACGGCAGGTTGGCATTGTTGCACTTCCACTCGTAGCGGCGATAGCCGAGCGTATCGAAAGCATATTGCATGAACAGGAATTGCGCCTCGGTTGCCGCCGGCTTGCGCGAGATCAGCGGGCCCCAATAGATGTTGCCGATCTCGATGACACCATTGGCCGGATCGATGCGCATGAGCGTCTGGCGGCCGGCAATCTGGCCGCTCGCCTTGTCGATGACGGTGAAATAGAGCGGGTCCTCGCTTGCGGTCGCCTTGTCCAGCCAGGGCTGGAAGCCTTCGCGGGTCTCCGGCGGATATTCCGGCAGCCAGCGGAAACGATCGCCCGCATCCGGCACCGACGACGCCACAAACAGCCCATCGCCGTGCCGGACCGCATCGAGCGGCTCCAGCCGCACATAACGCCCCTCCAAAACCTCGCGCTGCGGGCGCGGCCGCGGCTGCCAGTTTGCCAGGTCCGTCGTCATCCTATCGTCCCCATGTGATTGCTTTTCTCAGCCGAAAGCCTCACAAAAACGCATTCAGTTCAAAAGAACCAGACGGGCCGCGAAACATGCTCCAAACGATTGCCGCCTTCGACCGCCTCGGCGAGGAAAACGCTTTTGCCGTTCTGGCCCGCGCCACCCAGCTTGCTCATGAAGGACGCGACATCGTCAATCTCGGCATCGGCCAGCCGGATTTCCGCACGCCGGACCACATCGTGGAGGCGGCGATCAAGGCACTGCGCGATGGCCATCACGGCTATACGCCGGCAAACGGCCTGCTTGCCACCCGCGAGGCGGTGGTGCGGCGCACGCTCGCAACTACCGGCGTCGAGGTTTCGCCCGAGAGCGTGATGATAATGCCCGGCGGCAAGCCGACCATGTTTGCGGCTATCATGATGTTCGGCGAGCCGGGCACCGAAATCCTCTACCCCGATCCGGGCTTTCCGATTTACCGCTCGATGATCGAGTTTACCGGTGCCACTCCGGTGCCGGTGCCTATGCGCGAGGTCAACGGCTTTGCGTTCTCGGCGGAGGAAACGCTGTCGCTGATCACGCCGAAGACGCGGCTGTTGATTCTCAACTCGCCGGCCAATCCTACCGGCGGCGTCACCCCGCGCGCCGAGATCGAGAAGCTGGTGAAGGGGCTGGAGGCGCATCCGCATGTCGCGATCCTCTCCGACGAGATCTACGACGTCATGACCTATGACGGCGAGACGCACTGCTCGCTGCTGAAGTTTCCCGAAATCCGCGACCGGCTGATCGTGCTGAACGGCTGGTCCAAGACCTGGGCAATGACCGGCTGGCGCATGGGCTGGTCGATCTGGCCGAACGGTGAGAAAGGCGCGCATCTCTACGACAAGGTGCGCAAGCTGGCGGTCAACTGCTGGTCCTGCGTCAACGCGCCGAGCCAGTTTTCGGGCATCGCGGCCGTCGATGGTCCGCAGGACGACGTGGAAAAGATGATGCGCGCCTTCGACAAGCGCCGCAAGGTTGTGGTCGAGGGGCTGAATGCGCTGCCCGGCATTTCCTGCATCACGCCCAAGGGTGCCTTCTATGCCTTCCCCAACATTGCCGGCACAGGCTGGAAATCCAAGAAACTGGCGAGCGCGCTGCTGGAAGAAGCCGGCGTGGCGCTGATCGGCGGTCCGGATTTCGGCGTGCTCGGCGAAGGCTATATCCGCCTTTCCTACGCCAATTCGGAAGAAAACATCCTGCGCGCGCTGGAAAGGATCGGCGACTTCCTCTCACGCGACAGCGTCAGCGCCGCGCGGGGCTGACCGCCGTTTTCATGGAAGAAGCGGCGCAGTACTATTGGCTGGGGAACGCAGCGGCGAAAGCCGGCAGGGCTTCTGCTCTGGAAGAGATTTCCGCCAGTTTCGGCGTCTTGGAGAGGTCCACACCCCAGCGCCGCGCATTGTAGACCTGCGGCACGAGGCAGATATCCGCCATCGTCACGCTGTCGCCATGGCAGAACGCGCCGGTCTCCGGCGCCTCAAGCATTCTCTCCAGCGCCATGAAGCCCTTGCCGATGAAGTGCTGCGACCAGCTTTCCGTCGTGATCGCGCCATTCGACTGTTCGGAAGCATATTTGCCGACGGAAAGGTTGCAGACCGGGTGGATCTCCATCGCAACCGCATACGAGAGCGCGCGCACTCTTGCACGACCGATCGGATCCTTCGGCAGAAACCCGGCGTTTCGCGTCTCATCGAGATATTCGAGAATCGCCAGCGACTGGGTGAAGGAATGGCCGTCGATCTCCAGCGTCGGCACAAGGCCCTGCGGATTGCGGGCCAGATTCGCGGCGCCGCGATGTTCCCCCTCAAGCAGGTTGACCGTCACTTTCTCATAAGGCTCGCCAAGGAGCCCGAGAGCGATGCGCAGCCTGTAGGAAGCAGACGAGCGCCAATAGTCGTAAAGCGTGGTCATTTCGAATCATCCATCATCCGGGAGAGTGCGGCCCTGAAGGCCGCCGCATCGCCGCCAAGCTGCTCCAGCAATTTCTGCTGGAACTGGTTGGCCAGCGGAATCAGTTTCATCATCAACGCCCGGCCCGCAGGCGTCAGGCTCAATTCAACCAGGCGCCGGTCACGCGGGTTCACCTTCTTGACCAGCAGGCCCTCGGCCTCGAGCCGATCGGAAGCACGGCTGACCTTTGGCTTGTCCAGGTCGGTGCGCAGGTGGATTTCGCGTACACTGACGGCCTCGGCCTTCAGGAGATGCGCCATGATGCGCCACTCGGGGACCGTAAGTCCCGCTTCAGCAGAATAGATTTCCGAAAATGCCTTGCTCGCCCGGCCAGCAACGACGGCGAGCTGGTAAGGCAGGAAATTGTCCAGATCAAAATTGCTATCGGTCTGCATTTGCATTCAACCCTCGAAAAATAGTCGCGCCAATTGCTGTAAAAATCACTTCGAATTTCCCCAAGGAAATCAGACATCTCGGCGCGAGACAATTCCATTTCAGCGGGCCACTTGACATCGTTGTAAACGCAACGATATCTCTGATCAAGCGAATTGCACGCTCGACGGCTCGAAAACGACCGTTTCCGGCAACTCATATTGGAAGGCGTTGAAGATGACAGTTCCCCTACCGGCAGGCATGATCCAAAGCGGCCTCACCACCGGCACCGTTCCCGGCTACATGCCCGGCTTCGGCAATGATTTTGAAACGGAGGCACTGCCGGGCGCGCTGCCGCAAGGGCAGAACAGCCCGCAAAAATGCTCTTACGGCCTTTATGCCGAGCAGCTTTCAGGCACCGCATTCACGGCGCCCCGCGGCCAGAACGAGCGCACCTGGTGCTATCGCATTCGTCCGTCGGTGAAGCATGTGACGCGCTTCTCCAAGATCGACGTGCCGTTCTGGAAATCCGCGCCCTGCGTGCTTCCCGATGTGATCAGCCTCGGCCAATACCGCTGGGACCCGGTTCCGCACACGGAAGAATCGCTGACGTGGATTACCGGCATGCGCACGATGACCACCGCTGGCGACGTCAACACGCAGGTGGGCATGGCAAGCCATGTCTACCTTGTGAACACCTCGATGCAGGACGAGTATTTCTACTCGGCCGACAGCGAACTGCTCGTCGTGCCGCAGGAAGGCCGCCTGCGCTTCCTGACCGAACTGGGCGTGATCGATCTTGAGCCGAAGGAGATAGCGATCCTGCCGCGCGGTCTCGTCTACCGCGTCGAAGTGCTGGAAGGACCGGCCCGCGGCTTCGTCTGCGAAAACTACGGTCAGAAATTCGATCTTCCGAGCCGTGGCCCCATCGGCGCCAACTGCATGGCAAACCCGCGCGATTTCAAAACGCCGGTCGCGGCCTTCGAGGATCGCGAGGTCCGCTCACGCGTGGTCATCAAGTGGTGCGGTCAGTTTCACGAGACCTTCATCAACCATTCGCCGCTGGATGTGGTGGCGTGGCACGGCAACTATGCGCCGGTCAAATATGACCTTCGCACCTACTCGCCGGTCGGCGCGATCCTGTTCGACCATCCCGATCCGTCCATCTTCACCGTGCTGACCGCACCTTCGGGCGTGGAAGGCACCGCCAACATCGACTTTGTCCTGTTCCGCGAGCGCTGGATGGTGGCCGAGCATTCCTTCCGCCCGCCGTGGTACCACAAGAACATCATGTCGGAGATAATGGGCAACATCTATGGCATTTACGACGCCAAGCCCCAGGGCTTCGTGCCGGGCGGCATGAGCCTTCACAACATGATGCTGCCCCACGGACCGGACCGCGATGCCTTCGAAGGAGCCTCGAATGGCGAGCTCAAGCCGGAGAAGCTGGACGAGACCATGTCGTTCATGTTCGAGACCCGCTTCCCGCAGCATCTGACCGAGTTTGCGGCCACGCAGGCGCCGCTGCAGGACGACTACGTCGATTGCTGGAGCAGCCTTGAAAAGAAGTTCGACGGTACGCCGTCGGTGAAGTGACCGCGCGAAGCGAATTTTTGGAGAAAGGGTTGGGAGCGAGGCTCTCGGCCCTTTTTCCGCTAATTGAACAGGAAGGACAACATGACAAGCCTATTGAGGAGCTGGGTGGAAAGCGCGAACTCCGCGACAACCGAGTTTCCACTTAACAACCTGCCCTATGGCGTCTTCGCTCTTGGCGACGACGATCCGCGTTGCGGCGTCGCCATTGGCGACCAGATCGTCGATATCCGCGCCCTTGAGGAGATCGGGCTTATCGATCTTTCCGACGAGCCGGTTTTCGACGTGCCGTTCTGGAACGTGCTGATGGAGATGGGTCCGGAGGCATGGGACGCGTTTCGTGATCGCCTGACGGAATTGTTGGTCGAAGGGTCTTCCGAGCGCGAGGAAGTCGAGCCTCATCTCTATCCGGCATCGGACGCGGAATTGTTCATGCCGTTTCTCGTCTCCGGCTATACGGATTTCTACGCCAGCAGGCACCACGCGACGAATGTGGGCACGATGTTCCGCGGGGCGGAAAACGCGCTGCCGCCGAACTGGCTGCACATTCCCATCGGCTACAATGGCCGCGCGTCCTCGGTCGTGGTTTCCGGCACCGAGGTGCGCCGTCCCAACGGCCAGTTGAAGGGCCCGAACGACGCAGCACCGCGCTTTGCGCCCTGCGAACGTTTCGATTTCGAGCTGGAAATGGGCGCGATCGTCGGAATGGCCTCCGAAGGCATGGTCTCGGTCGCGGAAGCCGACGAAATGATTTTCGGCTATGTGCTGCTCAACGATTGGTCAGCCCGCGACGTCCAGGCTTGGGAATACCAGCCGCTCGGACCGTTCCAGGCAAAGGCGACGGCCACGACGATCAGCCCGTGGATCGTGAGCCGCGCCGCGCTCGAACCGTTCCGCACCTCCACGCCCGCCCGCGAGAAGGAACTGCTGCCCTACCTGGCCGAGCCGGGCCCGATGCTCTACGACATCAAGCTCGAGGTCGAAATCGCCCCCGAGGGCAAGCCCGGCACGGTTGTGGCGCGGACGAACTATGCCGAAATGTACTACTCGGCACCGCAGCAGCTTTGCCACCACACCACTTCCGGCTGCCCGATGGATGTTGGCGACCTGCTCGGCTCGGGCACCATTTCGGGCCCGACGAAGGATTCGCGCGGCTCCATGCTGGAAATCAGCTGGGGCGGCAAGGAGCCGGTGACGCTGGAAAGCGGCGAGACGCGCAGCTTCCTTCACGACGGCGATACCGTGAAGTTCACGGGCTATGCCGAAGGCCAGGGCTACCGCATCGGCTTTGGCCCCTGCGAAGGCAAGATCTTGCCGGCGATACCCTACAAGGCTTGATGCGCTGAACGAAAAAAGGCCCCTGGAAACAGGGGCCTTTCTTTTATTTGCTGAACCAGGCTCAGCCCTTCGGGAAGGTTTTTTCCATCGAAGGGCGCTTGGACACTTCGGCGAACCAGGCAGCCAGCTTCGGATGCGCCGTGCGCCAGTCCTTGTCGGCGAAACGGAAATCAAGATAGCCGAGCGTACAGGCAACCGCGATGGAGCCGGCGTGGAAATCGGCCGAGATCCCGTCGATCCAACGGTTCTCGAGATCATCAAGACCGGAATCGATCTTTTCCATCTGCCCGTTGTACCAGTCGTCCCACTGCAGTTCCTGGGGCCGCATCACCCGCTCATAGCGGCAGAGCAGGCAGGCATCGAGAATGGAATCCGCCAGCGCCTCCAGCATCAGAACCGTGAAGCGGCGCTCATCCGTCGGGTAGACCGACGTGCCTTCGGCGATGCTGTCGACGTAAGCGCAGATGACGCGGCTGTCGAAAAGCGGCTGGTCGTTGTCCAGGATCGCGCTCGGAACCTTGCCCGACGGGTTGTGGCGGACGATGTTCTGGTCGCGCTTCACGGGACCGGCGGCCGAAGCCAGGATTTCGATCTGGTCCTCAACCCCACGTTCGATCGCAGTCACCATGACCTTGCGGACATAGGGTGAGGCGCCTGAATGAAAAAGCCTGATTGTCACGACTGTACTTTCCTTCGAGTTTTGTCCCGGCGCTTGGGTTCAGGCGCGTTGCTGGAAGGCACGCGCATGAAGTCCTGGGGACGTTGCTTAAGATGGTTGGTCAGGTGGTCGGCGGCGTAGGCGATATGCTCGTACATGATGCCCGCGGCGCGCATTCCATCGCGCTCGGCCAAGACCGTCGCGATTCGGCGATGGTCATCATGGGATCTCATGATGACATCGTAATCCTGCCACATGATCACCCGGTCGGATGCAAGCGGCACGTTATGAAGCTGCTCGATGAAGATCTGGATCCATTCATTGCCCGAGGCCTTCAGGATCGTGGTGTGGAAGTCGACGTTCATCTGGCGGTATTGCGGCAGCGCCTCCGCTCGCAACACGCCACCGGCGATCAGCGAATCCCCAAGCGCGACCAGTTCCTTCAGGAACTCCAGATCGGCTTGCGATATCCGCGGCGCAGCCAGCTTGCAGGCCAGTGCCTCCAGCTCGGCGCGCACGCGGAATGCCGCAAGCATTTCGTCGAAGGAAAACTCCCGAACCCGATAACCGCGGTTGGCCTCATAGATGACGAGACCGGACTGGGTCAGGGCCGTCAATGCCGTGCGCAAGGGCGTTCGGGAGACGCCAAGCGTCTCGGCCAAACGGTCCTGATGGAGTTTTTCCCCAGGAAGTAATTCGCCGCGAAGAATCACCTCACGAAGACGAACGAGAACCTGTTCGGAGCTTGTGTGGGCGTTGTTTTCTTCAATCATGAGCGGTCGCAGGTTCCCGTCCGGTTGTCGCAGCGGCATGCACTCGGCTCCAAACTGAATACAAAATTTATCCAATCCTGGCTAGATTTAAAAAATTCGCCACAATCGGCATTTACGAACCGGCGATAATGTGTTCATTGTCTCTGCAATGAATTGAGGAGTTCACACCATGCAGGGTGTTTGTCTTGTCACCGGCGCAGCCGGCGGCATTGGGCGTGCTATTGTCCAGCGCCTGGCTGAAGACGGCTATCGCGTCCTGGCAGCCGACCTGAAGCTCGAAGCAGCCGAGTCGGCGCTGGTGGATATCAAGGGCGAAGGCCATCGCGCGATCGCGCTCGATGTGGCCGACGAAGCCGCGGTTGCTGCGGCGTTTGCGGAAGCAGAAGCAATGGGGGCTCCGATCGATGCCGTTGTCGCCGCCGCAGGCATCCTGCTGTTTGCCCCGAACGGCGACCGCCCGGCCCTTACCGACATCACGCTCAAGGACTGGGACCTGACCCAGCGCGTGAACAGCACGGGAACCTTCCTTCTGCTGCGCGAATATCTGCGTGGAGCCAACAAGCGGCAGATCGCCGACGGCCGGTTCGTCGGTTTTGCGTCGGTTGCAGCGCAGCTCGGCGGTTATCGCTCCAGCTCCGCCTACATCGCATCCAAAAGCGCGGTGCTTGGCCTGATCAAGGCCGGCGCGCGGGAATCCGCCCATCTCGGCGTCACTGTAAACGCCGTGGCCCCGGGCCTCATTGATGCCCCGATGCTGCACCAATCGCTGGATCCCAAGAACTATTCCACCGTGACCGGCAACATTCCGCTGCAACGCATCGGTACACCGGACGATGTCGCGGGTGCGGTCGCCTTCCTGATGGGCAAGGACGCCAGCTACATCACCGGCGCCGTCATCGACGTCAACGGCGGCTACCGGATGCAGTAGCGCCCGAGTGTCGGCCGGGCCGACACTGTCAGGAGGGCTGGGGAGGCCTTATGATAAAAACGCTGAAGTTTCTCACAAACGCACTCGCCGTGCTGGCCGCGATTGCGGTCGCCCTGATGATGTTCCACGTAGTGGCGGACGTGTTTTGCAAATACGCCTTCCACTATCCGGTTCCCAGCACTGCAGAGGTCGTGGCGAACTACTACATGATCGCCTGCGTGTTCCTGATCCTGGCCTATGTCGAGGCCAAGGGTTCGGCGATCTCGGTGGACCTCATCTATGACAATGTGGGCCCCGCCGCGCAGCGCGTGATGCGCAAGATCGGCCAGGTCGGCACCTTGATCTTCTACGTGGGCCTTGGCTGGTTCTCGTGGGACGTGGCGATGCGCGCGTACAGGATCAACGAAAGCGTTGACGGCCTGTGGCGGGTAACGGTCTGGCCGGCGAAGTACATGCTGCCGCTTGGCCTTGCGATTGCCTGCCTCGTGCTCCTCATCAAGATTTTCGCGGGCGACCGTGTTCGCCTTGTCGAACACACGTCACACAATCCCAGTCACTGAGGCCAGCGATGGAACGCATTGAATTAGGGTTTATGGGTATCGCGCTGGTTCTGATGCTGATCGGCGTGCGCGTGCCTATCGGGGCTGCAATGGGCGGCACCGCCTTCGTGGGCATCTGGGCGATGATGGGCTGGAAGCCCGCCGTTGGCATTGCCAAGGCCGTCCCCTTCCACCTGATCGGCGACTGGAATCTGTCGGCTATCCCGATGTTCCTTCTGATGGGCTTCATCGCCGTGGAAGCGGGTCTGACCCGCGGCCTGTTTGGTGCTGCCCGCATCCTTCTGGCCTGGCTGCCGGGTGGCCTTGCCTCGTCGACGGTTGCAGCAAGCGCGCTTTTTGCGTCCGCCTCGGGTTCCTCGGTGGCAACGGCTGCGGCCTTCTCGCGCATCGCCGTTCCGGAGATGCTGGATTCCAATTACAACAAGGGCCTGGCGACTGGTTCGGTTGCAGCGGCCGGTACCCTCGGTGCCTTGATCCCGCCCAGCGTTCTGATGATCGTCTTCGGAATGCTGCTCGACACCTCGATCTCGACGCTGTTCATTGCAGGCATCATCCCGGGCATTCTGACCGCGATCATGTTTCTGGGCCTGATTACTGTGCGCTGCATGCTCAACCCCTCGCTTGCGCCAAAAGTGCATGTGAAGGTCACGCCGGAAGAAAAACGGGCGCTGATTTCGGACGCATGGCCGTTGCCGGTGCTGATATTGGGCGTGCTGGGCGGTATATTCACCGGCCTGTTCACCGCCACCGAAGCCGGTGCAGTGGGCGCCTTCCTCGCCTTGGTCCTGGCCCTAGTGCGCGGCCGCCTGAACCTTGGGATCATGAAGCGTGCGCTGGTCGACACTGCCAGCGGCACCTCGGAAGTTTTCGTGGTGATGCTGGGTGCGGCGCTGTTTGCACGCTTCGTGGCGCTTTCGACTCTGCCCGATTTCATCGTCGGCTATTTTGACGGCTATTCCACCTTCGCCGTGTTGATGCTGATCTGCCTTCTGTTCCTGGTCCTTGGCGCCTTCCTTGAATCGATCTCGATCATGCTGCTGTGCCTGCCGGTGCTTGCGCCGCTTCTGGTCGCCCACGAGGTGAACCTGATCTGGTTCGGCGTGCTGACGATCAAGCTGCTGGAGATCGGCCTTGTGACGCCGCCGATGGGAATGAATGTGTTCGTCATCAAATCCGCGATGGGCAACCGCGTGACGTTGGGCGAGATCTTCAAGGGCGTAGGCTGGTTCATCGCCATCGACATGGTGACGCTGGCGCTGCTGATCGCCTTCCCCGCGCTCAGCCTGTGGCTGCCGGAATTCATGGCCAACTAGCCCAATCACAAAGAAACAACCGGGTGCGGAAGGTGCGCGCCCGGCCGCAATCAAACTTTTCTGAGGAGTGAGACTATGAAAAAACTTCTGACCACGACTGTTGCCTCGCTGGCGATGATGTCGGGCCTGGCCTATGCCGAAAACTATCAGGCGACCAACTGGATGGCCCCCACCCACATCCTGAACGAAGTGGCCTTCGTGCCGTTCGTCGCCGATGTCAAAGCCGCCACCAACGGCGAAATCGACTTCGAGGTCTATTCCTCCGGGTCGCTGGTTCCTGCCCCGACCACCTTGGGCGCAATCGGTGACGGCGTCGCCCAGATGGGCATCGTTGCCGCTTCCTACACGCCTTCGGACCTGCCGCTGTCGGGCCTGATCAACGATCTCGCCTTCGTCGCCAAGGACGATTATGCCACCGCCTTCGCACTGACCGAAATCGGCCTGACCAATCCGAAAATGGTGAAGGAATACGCAAACCACGGGACCGTATTCCTCGGCGGCTATTCGACGCCTGCCTATGTGTTCCTGTGCATGAAGCCGCTGGGCGACCTGAACTCCATCAAGGGCCTGAAGGTACGCACCGCGGGCACGGCACAGAATGAATGGGCCGCCTCGCTCGGCGCCGTTCCGGTCGCTGTACCCATGACCGACGTCTACTCGGGTCTCGAGCGCGGATCGCTCGACTGCACGCTCTCCGACCCGACCAACCTCGACAAGGGCTACAAGTTCTGGGAAGTCGTGAAGTCGATCACCACGCTTGAGCAGGGCACCTCGCTTGGCGCCACCTACGTGTACAACAAGGATTTCTGGAACGAGATCGGTCCGGACAACCGCCGCAAGATCCTTGACGCCACCGCCCTCGGCCTTGCCCGCTCGCAGGTGGCCTACGCCCAGGGCGTGGCTGCAGCCCTGAACGGTTCGGCCGAGCGCAAGATCACGATCGACGAACCCCACCCGGAACTGGTGGAGGCCCTGGCCAAGTTCAGGAGCAATCTGGTCGAGAACGCTCCCGCCCGCACCATGAAGGAGCGCGGTGTGGAGGACCCGACCGATATCGTTACCGAGTTCCTCGCTCTGCAGGCAAAGTGGACCCAGCTTCTCGAAGGTGTAGACCGCAACGACGCGGCCGCCGTCGCCAAGATCGTTCACGAAAACATCTTCGCCAAGCTGGACGAGAACACCTACGGCCTGAACTGATCCCTCTGACCGGCGCAGGTTTCCCTGCGCCGGTCATTCGAGGCGCACCGGACCGCAGAGCGCGGAAAGTCCGCGCCTGCCCCACCCCCCTTCCAAGTTTCTCTCTGCCTGGCCATCCAGGATGGCCTCTCGAAGGTTACGCTCATGCCGCTGCAAAAAACGAAAACCGCAATCGTCACCGGTGCCGGTTCCGGGATCGGCCGTGCCATCGCCCACCGCCTGGCCGCGGACGGCTTTGCCATCGTGGTGGCTGATCGCGCGCAGGCGCCTGCAGAGGAGACCGTCCGTCAGCTTCAAGAAAAGGGCTACGAGGCCCGCGCGGCCGTGCTCGACATCACCGATCCGGTGGCGACACAGGCCCTGATCGACAGCGTCGAAACGTTGCAGGTCCTGGTCAACAATGCCGGCATCTTCACCGTCATCGAATTCGACAAGCTGACGGCAGACGATTTTCGCAAGATGTACGAGATCAATCTCGTCGCAATGTTCACCCTCTCCCAGCAGGCATCGCGCAAGATGCCCGAAGGCGGACGGATCGTGAACCTGTGCTCGCGCGCGGCCTTCGGCGCACGTCACTACGCCCACTACGTCGCCTCGAAAGCCGCAGTCGCGGGCTTCACCAAGGCGCTGGCGCTGGAACTGGGCATGAAGCAGATCACCGTGAACGCGGTCGCCCCCGGCATCATCCAGACCGACATGCTGCTCGAGCGCAAGGACGGCCTCGATGAAATGCGCGCCGCACAGCCCACGGGCAAGCTCGGCATCCCCGAAGACATCGCCCATGCCATTTCGTTCTTCGCCGACGAGCGTGCGAGCTTTGTCACCGGTCAGGTCTTGATCGTCGACGGCGGCCGTTCGGTCGGCGGCACGGCAGCGTTCTGAGGAGGAGGAGATGGATCTTCCTATCGCAAGCCTTCAGGGCAAGGCCGCCGTCATCACCGGCGCCGGACAGGGTATTGGCGAGACGATAGCCTATGCCTTCCTGTCCGCGGGTGCCACCGTCGTGGCCGTCGATCGCGAAGCGGCCGGCATCGAAGCTCTTGCCGCGAAAGCGGACCGCGTCATCCCTGTTCAGGGTGATGTCACCGATGCGGGCCTGCCGGATCTGTTGGGCGCCGCCCTCGAAGGGGCTGGGCTTTCGCTCGACATCCTGATCAACAACGCCGGCGTTGCGCGCGGCGCCCATGCCATCGGCACCTCCGACGAAGATCTGCAGCGCTATTTCGACATCAACATCCTGGGTGTCTTCCGCCTGTCGCGCTGGGGCGTGGCGCGCATGATCAAGTCGGGCGGCGGCGCCATCGTGAACACGGCCTCGGTCTTTGGCATGATCGGCGCCTTCAACAGCGCAGGCTATTCGATGTCGAAGGCGGCCGTCATCGGCATGACACGCCAGATGGCCACCGATTTCGGCCCCTCAGGCATCCGCGTCAACGCCGTGGCGCCCGGCCTGATCGAAACGCCGCTCACCGCCGAGCGCATCAAGACGGAAACCTGGCGCCGCCAGATCATGATCGAGCAGTGCCCGCTGCCGCGCGTCGGCAAGCCGGAAGACGTGGCACGCGCGGTGCGCTTCCTCGCCTCCGACGAATCCTCCTTCATCACGGGCCAGGTCCTGGCCGTCGACGGCGGCTGGACGATTGGCCGCTTCCCCAGACCGGAGCCGCTACATGTCGACTGATGCGCTTCCCGCAAGCTGCGACCTGCTGGTCGTTGGCTCTGGAGCGGCGGGCCTCGCGGCTGCGATCAGCGCGGCCCACGCCGGTCTGAGACCGGTCGTCATCGAGAAGGCCGAATATTTTGGCGGCTCGACCGCGGTGTCGGGCGGCGCGATCTGGGTACCGGACAACCCGATCATGCGCGCGGCCGGCATGGAAGACGATCCCAAGGCCGCCCGCCGCTATATCGAACTCGAAACCGGCAACCGCTTCAACGCCGAACTGGTTGACGCCTTTCTTGAGAACGGTCCCAAGGCCATCGGCTTTTTCAACGAGAAGACCGCGTTGAAGATGACCCATCGCCCCTACGCGCCTGATTACCATCCTGACGAGGAAGGCGCCGCGCTCGGGGGGCGTGTGTTGGATGCGCTGGAATATGACGGCAAGGCGCTGGGGAAGGACCTCACCCGCTTGCGCCCGCCGATAAGGGAATTCACTATTCTCGGCGGCATGCAACTGGGCCGGATGGACCTTTATCATTTTGTGCGAATGACGCGGCAGTGGCCCTCGTTCGTGCATGCTACCAAGCAGGTTCTGCGCTACTTCAAGGATAAGGTCATGGTCGGCCGCAATACGCGGCTAAGCCTCGGCGCGGCCGTCGCCGCCCGTCTGGCCGAGACGGTGTTCGCGTTGAAGATCCCGCTTCTGACCGAACACGAGCTCATCTCGCTGGAGCGGGACGCATCAGGTCGTGTGACGGCCGCTGTCGTGGGCACGAAGCAGGGTGAGAGGACGGTCACGGTCACCAACGGGGTGGTTCTCGCCGGTGGTGGCTTTCCGCATGACACCAAGCGCCGGGCCGAAACGTTCGATCATGTCCGCCGTGGTCTTCCCCACTACAGCATGTCGCCCTCAGCAAGCACTGGTGGCGCGATATCCGCGGCCGAGGCGATCGGGGCTGCTTTCGTGGACACCAACTCGGACGCCGCCTCCTGGGCGCCGATCTCATTGATCCCGCAGCCCGATGGTTCTCACAGGCCCTTCCCGCACCTGTTCATGGATCGGGCAAAGCCAGGCATCATCGCGGTTGGCCACGATGGCCGTCGCTTCACCAACGAGGCCGCAAGCTATCACGACTTCGTGCAGGGCCTTATCGCGAAGCTGCTGGACGAGGGCCGGAAATCGGCATTCCTGATCTGCGATCACTCGGCCTTGCGCCGTTACGGGCTGGGGGCCGTCCCGTGCTTCCCGGGGCGGATCGGTCCGTATCTGAAATCGGGCTATCTCAAGCGCGGCTCGAGCGCGGCGGATCTGGGCGCAATCTGCGGAATCGACGTGGGAACGCTGGCGGCGACGATCAATCGCTTCAACCAGTTCGCGGCACAAGGCACCGACCCGGACTTTGGCAAGGGCTCGACTGCCTATCAGACGGCGCTGGGCGACCCGGACCACAAGCCGAACCAGTGCCTGAAGCCGCTCGAGGGTACGCTCTACGCCATCGAGATCTACCCCGGCGACATCGGCACCACGATGGGGCTCTCGGTGACCGGATCGGGTCAGGTCCGTCATCGCGACGGAAACGTGATCGATGGGCTCTTTGCCTGCGGCAACGACATGAACTCGATCATGGCGGGCGCATATCCTGGCGCCGGCATCACGCTCGGGCCTGCGCTGACGTTCGGCTATGTCGTGGGCAAGACCGCGGCCGCGAAGGCCGCTGCCGCCTGACCACCGCCCGCCAGCCCGCACCTTCAGTTTTCGCGTCCATCAATCCCAGACGTTCCATCCCGCGAACAACGGGATGGGGCGGCTCTAAAGGAGATATCGTTTGAACAAGGTATTCAATTCCGCCGCCGAAGCGCTGGACGGCGTGTTGTTTGACGGAATGTCGCTGGCCGTCGGCGGCTTCGGCCTCTGCGGCATTCCGGAACTGCTGATCGAGCAACTCAAGCAGTCCGGCACCAGGAACCTCACCATCGCCTCGAACAATTGCGGCGTGGACGACTTTGGCCTTGGCATCCTCCTGCACACACGCCAGATCAGGAAGATGATTTCTTCCTATGTCGGCGAGAATGCGGAATTCATGCGCCAGTATCTGTCAGGCGAGCTGGAACTGGAGTTCAACCCGCAGGGCACCCTGGCTGAGCGGATGCGGGCCGGCGGCGCGGGCATCCCCGGCTTCTACACCAAGACGGGTGTCGGCACGATGATCGCCGAAGGAAAGGAGCACAAGGACTTCAACGGCGAAACCTACATCCTCGAGACCGGCCTGGTCATGGACCTGGCGATCGTGAAGGCGTGGAAAGCCGATACGTCCGGCAATCTCGTTTTCCGCAAGACCGCCCGCAACTTCAACGTTCCGGCGGCCACCTGCGGCAAGATCTGTGTCGCCGAAGTGGAGGAAATCGTTCCCGTGGGATCGATCGACCCGGACCACATCCACCTGCCCGGCATCTATGTGCACCGCCTGATCACCGGCGAGCACGAAAAACGCATCGAACAACGCACCACTCGCGCAGCCTAAGAGGTAAGACCATGGCATGGGACCGTAATCAGCTGGCGGCACGCGCTGCGAAGGAGCTCGAGGATGGAATGTATGTCAATCTTGGCATCGGCATCCCTACCCTCGTCGCCAACTACATTCCCGAAGGGATGACCGTCACGCTGCAATCCGAAAACGGGATGCTTGGCATCGGCCCCTTCCCTACCGAAGACAATGTCGACCCGGATCTCATCAACGCCGGAAAGCAGACGGTGACCGAGCTGCCGCATTCCGCCTATTTCGACAGCGCGCAGTCATTCGCCATGATCCGGGGCGGAAAGATCGCCATGGCGATCCTTGGCGCCATGGAGGTTTCCGAAAAGGGAGACCTGGCCAACTGGATGATCCCTGGAAAGCTCGTCAAGGGCATGGGCGGCGCGATGGATCTCGTTGCCGGGGTGAAGCGGGTTGTCGTGGTGATGGAGCACACCAACAAGGCCGGCGAATCCAAGGTCCTGAAGGAATGCACCCTGCCGTTGACAGGCAAGGGAGTGGTGAGCCGGATCATCACCAATCTCGGCGTCCTCGATGTCGTCGAGGGCGGCTTGAAGATCGTCGAGCTTGCGGATGGAGTTTCCGAACAGGAACTGAGAGCCGCTACCGCGGCCACCATCTGCAACTGAAGGCGGCAACTGCGCCAAGGCGCGGTGGACTTCGATCCGCCGCGCCGGTTTCACCTCGGCTACACGGCCTGATTGCGCGCAACGGCGCCTACTCCATCACCGTTGCAATGTAGGCGATGATGGAATCGATCTGATCCTGCGTCGCCTTGAAGACGGGCATGCCCGGATGCCCCGTGTCGATGGTGCCGATAAACGTCTCTTCCAAAGCATCAATCGGGAACCGCTGTGACAGCGTGCGAAACGGGGGCGCCTTGGGATGCGGGCTGTCGCCGGTGAGTTCCACCGCATGGCACCCCGAGCAATATTTGAGAACCAGCGCCTTTCCTCTGGCGACGGTGTCGGAACTGCCGTTCTGGGCCTGAACGGCACCGGAACACGCCATGGCGCCAATCAAGGCTCCGGAAAAAAGAAGAGCACGCATTTCATCCCCTCTGATCGATCTGGCTCGATTGCATTGCCCGCCAAAGACATCGAGTCAATGCCGCAGGGCAAGGCTCGGCGCTCCCGGCCTCAACTCGGCAACGAGATCGTGGCACGGCCGCTGGTCAGATCGGCGATCATCCGCATGATGGCGGAAACGTCGGCTTCCGGCAGTGCCAGGTCGAGCTCCGCACCGGTTGCGGTGAACCTCTCTGCGTTGGTTCGAACACCCGGCAGCGAGGAAAGTTTTGCCTGAACTATCGCGAGGTCGGCAAAGCCGCAGATGACCGTTGCCTCGATCGTGGCCACGATAGGCATTTTCTCGGCGGACCGGAGGCACGAGGAAGCCGTGCCGCCATAGGCCCGGACAAGACCGCCGGTGCCCAGCAAGACGCCTCCAAACCAGCGCGTGACCACTACGGCGACATGGTCGAGCGATTGGCCGTCCAGCGCCTGCAGGATCGGCTTGCCCGCCGTTCCGCTCGGCTCGCCGTCATCACTGAAACGATAGTTTTGCCCGATGCGCCAAGCCCAGCAATTGTGGTTCGCATTCGCCTCCGAGTGCGAGGCGATGAATTCCTTCGCCGCGGCCTCGCTTGATACAGGTCCCGCGACCGCCAGGAACCGGCTCTTCTTGATCTCCTGGCTGAATGTGTGGACATCCGCGAGAGTGAACATTTGCCGGGGTCTCCGGAGGTTAGGCCCCCAGCGGACATGCGCTTGTTGTCGGGCTCAGCTTCACGAAGCACTCCTTAACGGCTGCTGCCTTGCGGCGAAAGGGGCGCCAATCAACCTATGTCGCTTCGTATTCCAGCAGCATGTCCATATTCAACCAAGTGGTTGACTTTCGAAGGCGCACTTTTATATTCAATCACATGGTTGAATTACGCGCACCTCAGCTGGATTCCGTCTTTCACGCCCTTGGCGACGCCACGCGCCGGCGGATGCTTCGCGATCTCGCTGGTGGCGAGAGAACGGTGACCCAGCTTGCGGCACCCTTCGAAATCTCGCTTGCCGCCGCCTCGAAGCACATCAAGGTCCTGGAAAACGCAGGCCTGATCCGCCGCGAGATCCGCGGCCGTACCCATCTGTGCCGGCTCGACCCCGGACCTCTCGCCAGCGCCCATCAATGGTTGGGCGTTTACGAGCGCTTCTGGACAGAACGTCTGGATGTGCTGGAACAGCTCCTCCGCAAGGAGGCCCCACCCGTATCCACCGCCCCTGACAAAGGAGACGATCAATGACGGAACTTGCATCCCTGGACGCCTACGGCGTGCTGACCGAGCCTGCCACGTTGAAGATCCAGCGGCTTCTGCCTGGGCCCATCGAGCGCGTCTGGGCATTTCTGACCGACAGCGACCTGCGCCGCCAGTGGCTGGCGGCCGGGCAGATGGAGATGAAAGTCGGCGCGCCCTTTGAACTCGTCTGGCGAAATGACGAGCTGACCGACCCGCCCGGCCATCGGCCGGCCGGCTTCGCACAAGAGCAGCGGATGCAGAGCCGGATCACCGAGCTCGACCCGCCCCGCAAGCTCGCCTTCGCCTGGGAAGGCAGTGGCGACGTTTCCTTCGAGCTGACTCCGGAGGGCAATGAAGTCCTGCTTACGGTCATCCATCGCCGCCTGCCGGACCGTACAACGACGCTGATGGTCGGCGCCGGCTGGCACATGCACCTCGACATTCTGGCCGCCCGCGCGGCAGGCAAGAAACCGGAACCGTTCTGGGACGGCTGGAGCCGTCTCAAGAAGGAGTACGACCGGCGCATACCGGCCTGACAAGCGCTTAGACATTGGCCGCCCACTCTGGTGGGCGGGCGGCCCAAAACCTCAATTCCGAAGCCACGCGCGATCGAACGTCTCCACCAGACGCTGAAAATCGTCCTTGGGGATCTTGTCCGTGCCGCCTGCGGTCGGACTGAGGAAGGCGCTCAGGTAAGCGTTCGACGCGTCCGGGTCGTCGAGGTTCACACGGAAGTTCCTGAGGTCCTCGGTGACGGTCGCTGCCGGCTCCAAATAGGCGCCTTCGATGCTCGACTGGTTCTCAGGCTCCTTGATGCGCACCAACACCATGCGAGTGACCGCCGGCTGCGATTCCGGCCCGAAAATCGGGGTTCCCGTCATGTAGCCGCCCAGCACACTTCCTGGCGGCGAGAATGGAAACAGACAGAAAAAGAAATGAGCATCGTCGGCTGCGCCGCCGACATGGATGAACACGCTTCGCCTGGTGACGATGACCTGTCCTTTCAGCTGCAGCAGAACAGTGGGTAGATGTTCGGTATATGTCGCCGTCAGCCGCGGAGGTCCGCTTTCCTGCTCGATCAGCAGGGTGCTGCGCATCATCCGCCCCGAGGTGTAGGGCGACCAGCTGTGCGAGTAGCAGACATACAGGCCGGCAATCGTTGCGCCCTTGTCGTCCTGCCCGATCAGCGGCGCCTTGCCGAATGCCGCGGCGCGGCGCTCCAGTAGCGCGCGGTCCCGACCGTGGCGGATACAGATTTGCTCGATGAAATCCTCGAGATCGCAGTCGGCGATCCAATCCGACGGCTGCTCCAGCTCGAGCAGTTTCATCCAATCATCGTATACGCTGAACTGGCGCGGCTTTGCGCGCCCCTGCAGCCACTTGTCGGCCCGATCGACATCGAAGGCGGAGGCTGGATTGATCCGGCGAAAGGCGGCAGCCAGATCCTTTCGCGTTACCGCGCCGAGCAAGGCGGCGGTGAGACGCAGCTTTTGGCTTATGTTGTTGGCCACCCGACCTCCATGAAAATAGCGCTGGGGAAGTCTCTTGCGTCGACCGCTCCAGCATACAAAACGGCTATCTGCAGAACTTCCTGGATGTTCCAGACATTTCCACCCCCTTCCGTCTCAAACTGTTCTTAAAACGCTCCAGTTCACTGACCTGTCTTGGACTGCGGCTGAAGACAGCGGCCATCATCCGGGTAGGTCAACAAAGAGGCACACCAGGTACTGAGCAGCTACGAAAGACGACACGCATCGTCTCCCGCCGGCCCAGAACTGAATTAATCGGCAAAGAACAAGGGGAAGAGTACATGCAACGTGTAGCGAAGCAAGCGCGAACATTCGGGGCTGTCGAAGGCGGAGACACCACTTCAGCAGCGCACTCCTACCTGCACAAGGTGTTCTCCAAGACAACGTCGTTGTTTATGGCAGCAAGGATCAGGCAAGCTGACATCGAAGCGGACGGGCTGGAAGCCTTGGACATGCTTGGCGGCTGGCAAGGTTCACGCGGGCGGCGCCGGAACAAATAGGCGAACTGTCGACCACAGACGTAATCCCGATCACGAACGGCCCGTGCCGCGGGCGCAATACGCACCGGCGGCCAGCGGAACGCGACTTAGAGAACGGAGACGAAAAACGCCGCGGCAGCCACACCTACGTGGAAGCCCATATGGGCGCCGATCGCACTTTCCAGGTTCCGGCTTGCAAACAGTAACGCAAAGACAAGCCCGACGCCGGCATTGAGCCCCAGGATCCTGAGAACGAGAGGCAGGGTCAGGTCGCCGGATAGCGCGGCTGCCGGCAAATGGCCGGCGGCAAACAGAACGGCGGAGGCAATGGCGCCAATGACCAGAGCCCAACGCGGCGGGAGCGGGCTCGTGCGGGCTGCCAGACGCCAAATCGCCCACACGGCCAGGCTCATGACGCCCCATCGCATCATGATTTCCTCCACGACGCCCCCGTAAAGCACACCGCTGATCAGTGCAGCCGGCGACCAGGCCGACCCCAGAGCCGGGATATTCGACGAGCCCTGCCAAAGCGGCGCCGTCATCTGGTCCAGCAATGTGCCGAACACGCCCAGCACCCCACCGATGGCGAGCGTTGCGAGCAGGTCGCGACCGGAGGCCCTGCCGCCGACGCCCGCCAATCGATCCGCCACCAGGGAGCGCAAGCCGCAACGTGGCGCAGCCCAGCTGCCGATGAATGCCATTGCAACCAGAAGAATCGCGGGATTGATCAGCAAGGCCCAGCGGGGAACGCCAGCCATTTCCGGTAGCGCCAGCAGCAGGGACAAGACGCCCGGCACCCCCAATCCGATCAGGACGCAGCTTGTCCTTACGATCGGATAGCGCAAAGGTCTCGTGCCAAGATCGTCTTGCGGGGTCATCCGGCTCGCTCAATCATTCCCAGGTCCAAACCGCCTACCAAAGCTCGCCGAATTCCGCAATTTCCGCGTCGCTTGCGGACATGGTGTGCCGTTGATAGGCCAACGGCCATGAATAACGCTGCCCATCGCATAGTCGACCTTTATCGGCGTCACGCCAAAGTGTGGGCCGCCGCGCGCGGTGCGAGGCTGGGCAGTGAGCGCGCATGGATCGAGCGATTCGCGAACCTGCTGCGGCCGGGCCCGACGGTGCTCGACATTGGCTGCGGATCGGGCCAGCCCATAGCCCGCTATCTCGTCGACAGAGGGTATCGGATCAATGGCGTGGACAGCTCGCCGGAAATGATTGCCTTGTTCCGGAACAATCTGCCCGACGAGACGGCGGAAGTGGCGGATATGCGCTCGCTGAAGCCAGACTGCGAATTCGGCGGTCTGATTGCCTGGGACAGCTTCTTTCACCTCCCGCCCCGGCATCAGCGAACGATGTTTCCAATCTTCCGTGACCATGCCGAGCGAGGTGCCTTACTGTTGTTCACCAGTGGCCCCGCCTTCGGAGAGGCAATCGGCGCGTTCGAAGGGGAGCCGCTTTATCACGCAAGCCTCGATCCCGACGAGTATCGCCTCCTACTCGACCGCAATGGTTTCGATGTCGTGGCCTACATCCCGGAAGATCCGGATTGCGGCGGACATACGGTCTGGCTTGCACGTCAACGGTAGGCCGGCCCTCCACCCGTTGCGGAGCCTGGCGATCGTGACCATTGCCGCACTTCGGAGGCCGGCGGATCTCCATTTCCCCGTTGATGCCAGCGGAAGCATCGGCTATGAAGCGCGGGATCGGTCGGCCAGCGACTGATTTTCGTCGAGGCGATTCTTTGCTTCGGCCAGGCACCCGTAGCTCAGCTGGATAGAGCGCTGCCCTCCGAAGGCAGAGGTCACAGGTTCGAATCCTGTCGGGTGCGCCAACAAAATCAACGATGTACCGCCTTGTTGACGCCCCCGGTTGTCGTCCACCCACGCCTAGATGATCTGCAGGCAAGCGCAGGATCTCGATTTTCTCCTGGCTCGGGTCGGTCGGGTGATGTCGGAGCTGCGTTCCAGCTTGGCGACTACGGTGCCGTCACGGTGATGCGGCCTTTCATGTTGGGGTGAAAGCGGCAGTAATAGTCAACCGACTTCGCCGCCTCCACGACCAGGCTTGCCGACTTCTTGGGCGGGATCATCACGTCCCAGCCGCCGTCCACCGTGGCGGTGTGGGCCAGTATGTCCTTGTTGACCCATTCGATCGTGTCGCCGACCTTCGCATCGATCTGCGCCGGCGAAAACTCCAGGTTCTCGATCGTGACCTGGAAGGTTTCCGCCCGGAGCGGAGCGGCGCCGAGGCCCAGCGCCATGGCGGCGCTGGCAGCCCAGACAAGCTGATTGCGCAACATGGCCTGCCTCACTTGAGCTCGGCGGCAACGTGCTCGGCGTGCTGCTCGTGGCCCTGGAATATCTTCAGCCCGGTCTCGAGCAGGCTCTTCAGCTGGGCGTTGCTCGCCGAAGGAATGAGCACCGTTTTGAGCGCGCCATTCACCTGCTTGTGGAAAGCCACCTCGTTTTGCACATAGGCCTTGTCGAAGGCTGCTCCGTCGAGCTTGGCGAGCTTGTCGCGTTCGGCGGCGGCGGCCTTGCTCAGCGCCTCGCTGGTGGCATTGTCTTGCGGCGTGACGTTGAGCTTCTTGAGCAGGTCGAGCGCCTGCGTGTTCACGGCTTCATGGTCGCGCACCATGTCCTGTGCAAAAGCCAGCACTTCCTTGTTCTTGGATTTGGCCAGCGCCTGCTTGGCCGCGTCGATGTCTATCACCCCGGCCGTGTAGGCGATGTGGGCGATCTGGGGGTCGCTGGGTTTGTCGGCAGCCAGGGCCAGGGGTGCTGCCCCGAGCAGGCAGAGCGTGGTCAATATCGCGATCGGACGAATATGCATGAAAACCTCCTTCACCCGGCACGATGGCGCCGGCGTTGTCTCGAAGTGACGATGCTTGGATGCGGCGTAGCGCAAAAGGTTCCCGGAAATTCAACCCTCGAAACCGAGCCGCTTCATCACCGCCGTGGCCAGGCGTTCGCAGCGCCGGCCGGCAAAGGGAAAGGCGTCCAGCAGCACGGGGCCGATCTGCGCATCCAGTTCCTTGCGCACCAGCGCGCGGGCGCGATGCAGCCGCGTCTTGACGGTTTCGGGACGTATGTTCAGCAAATCCGCCGTCTCATCGACGCTCAGGCCCTCGATCACCCTGGCCATGAAGACGGCCCGGTAGAGGTCAGGGAGGTTGTCGGTAGCACGTTCGACAAGCTGCAGGATCTGCCGTTGCGCCATCGTCCGCTCCGGATCAACGAGGCCTCCGCCAAGAGGGAACTGAATGATTTCGGCTTCGGCCGCGCGATCGCCGGAGCCAGGGACTTCCGCGGCGCGCTGTTTCTTGCGAAGGCGTCCGAGCGCCTCGTTGATGACGATGCGGGAAAGCCAGGTCGCCAGCGTGGACTCGCCGCGAAAGCTCCCCAGGTTGGCAAAGGCGCGGACATAGGCTTCCTGAACGATATCCTCGGCTTCGCTATTGTTGGGAAACACGCCTCGGGCGATGCGATAGAGCCGCTGGTTGTATTTCCGCATGATGGTGCGGAATGCGTGCCCGTCGCGGGCAAGCGCCCGGCGCGTCAAATCCAAATCATCGGCGGCCACGATCCTGACCGCGTCTCCAGGAACCTGCGGCATGAGCTTTCTCCTGACCCGTCAATAGATGCCGGCCGGCCAAAAAGGTTCCCGGAACTCGGACCCGGGAACGTCAGCGAGCTAAAAAGCTGAGCGGGGTTTACCCAGGCCACGGCGGAAGCGGTTGCGTCGGCGTCCCCCCGCGTTTTCGCGGGCGAAATCCGCTGTGACACAATTTTGCAACAGTTCGAGCAAGAATCTGCCTCATTGCAGTCGGTCAGTAGCGGCATCCGAAAATAAGGTATAGATTCGCCGTGTACTTGGCAGAGGCATCGTCATGCCCCTAGAATCTGCCAGGTCGACATGCGGTATTTATGTGTAAGCGCATATCGCCTTTCTTGGCTACATAGAAGTAACAGCGTTTCTCAGTGCATCTAGATCCGGGCGTGGCTCCGATATTCGTGAGCGGGCGGGATCCATAGAATTTCTGAACTTAACGCGGGTGGCCGACCGCACCCGATACTATGTTCGCAGAGGGGAAGAACAAATGCAAACAAGGCTGTTGGCACGCGTCGCGATCGCAACTCTTGCCGTCTGCGGGACAAGCGACGCCGTCCTCGCCGCATCGGTGACCCAACCGGGTGAAACCGTCGGCATCGCAGCGGGCGCACCGCTTCCGGAAGGGTTTTACTTCGTAGACACGGCCGATTGGGGGCAAAGAAATACATCGCCCGAGGACACAAGCTTGGGCGTCAACATCCCCGTGCTTGCCTGGTCCACGCCCTGGATGTTCCTCGGCGGCAGGCTGCAGTTCCTGGCAGCCGCCCCCCAAGTCGCAGAGGGAATTGAGCACACGGATTTTGTCTCCGGCATGTACAACCCATACTTCGCCGGGCAACTGGCATGGGATCTCGGCAACAATTTCGGGTTCAGCTACGCGCTTGGCGCCTATATCCGCGTCCACAACGATGTCGCCTTCGACTCGACTTCGCTCAACCAGCGATTTGCTCTCAGCTATACGGGTAACGACTGGAACCTGACCGCCAATGCGATCTGGGGCATTCAGCAACACAAGCTCACCGACACGGAAAATCCTAATTTTCTCAACATAGACCTGACCGCCACCAAGAAATTCGACAAATGGGAGATTGGGGCCGTCGGCTTCTATTCGACCGACCTCAACCATCCGGTTCCCGATTACCAAAAGCAGAGCCAGTTCGCCCTCGGCGGACTCGTCGGGTATAATTTTGGACCGGTCACTCTGCAGGCTTATGTGACCACCGATGTGTGGGAGAAGAATTACGGCGGACGCGATACGCGCGGCTGGGTCCGCGTTATCATACCGCTGGGGAACCCGTTCGCGGCTCCAGCACCGGAAATGGTCAGCAAGTAACGCTAGGCTCGACCGAGATCGGCCGAAACGGCTGTTTCTTGATCGCGCCAGTTTGACGAATGCTGGTCGGGAGGCATCTCGCCTCCCGACCAGGCTCTGTCCGCGGCCCAACTCGGGCTATTTCAGCGGGTAAACTTGGCCGGCGAGGAAGAGCCACCGCGCTGAGCGGCTATTACAGTGGCGAAGCTGGTGCCGACATCAGGCATGATCGCCTTCCCAAGAACTTATCCATGCGCCGTCGATAACAGCCCCTCGGCGGTTCGGCTCAACCCAATCCATCAAATCCCAAGCATGAACACGGAACGGACCGCGTAGGCTCCGCCAATGAGATGATGGGTACCAAGTTGCCTGCAGACGATTGCGGTGTGACTGAGGGCGATCACGACGACTGCTCTCCTGAAGAACACCGCACATCCATGACTCTGCGATTGCAATCAACTGCACCCACTCAGAACAGTGACAGGCTACACGGCAGGCGACACCCCCATAAACACTGTCCACCAGTCATCGTCCCGATCAGCCAAGTTCCTGCATAGTGATCCAACTGAAAGTGTATCATGGCCTACAACGTCTTCGCCGATGATCGACGTCAACTCACCGCATCATAGTTACGTTGCTGAACTAGACACAGCTTCTCGACAGTATAAAATGGCCGCAATGTTCGGTCTTTAGAGGGCTCGCACATGAACGACCTGTCACGACGTGGCGTGATGTTGGGCGGCTTGGCATTCCTGGCTGCGGGCTGCACGCCATTGGTAACGCAGCCGTCCGTAATGGCGTCCAATACGCAGTTCGTCGTGGATCCGCGCTACAAGCGAACGCGCGTGAAGTACGACGGCAATGAGCCTGTCGGAACCATCGTGGTCAATACATCCGAACGTTTTTTGTATGCCATCGAAGATGGCGGGTGGGCGATGCGCTACGGCGTCGGTATCGGCGAAGAGGGGCGCACGGTCAAAGGCAAGGCGATCATCGGCCGAAAGGCGAACTGGCCGGCGTGGACACCCACCGTAAGCATGATGCAACGAAAGCCGCGCCTCCTCAAATATGCAGGTGGAGTACCCGGCGGACCCAATAATCCACTCGGCGCACGCGCCCTTTATCTGTACCGTGACGGAAAAGATACTATGCTTCGCCTGCATGGTACAAATGAGCCATGGACTATCGGCACTGCGGTTTCGAGTGGATGCATCCGACTAACCAATGAAGATATCATTGACCTGTACGAACGTACGAATGTTGGAACAGAGGTCCTGGTGCTTTGATGATGACGCACTGGAATACTCCGATAACACCGCGTAAACTGCTTTACAAAATGTGTCATTGCTGCACTATGCCTTGGCGTATTTGACAGTTATGTTGTAATTGCCCACACTTGTTGTGGGGGCTGCATGGAAATAATTCCACCATAAGCGGGAAGGATAGCTTATGAGCAGATTTCTGATCGCATTAGTCGCAGTACTCGCCGTCGCCAGCCTGAGCGGCTGCACCACCATCGGCAAAGGCAAGGGCAAAGCCCCGCCGCCCGCGCCCGTGGTCGAACCAGAACCCGTCTACAAGTAACAGAAATTGGTGGGAGGGCCGTAGTCGTCCCTCCCACCATAGTCCGCAGTACCGACTGCGGCAGGCTTTCGACCCGGCAGGCCAAAGTCGTCGGAACGAACTGGGCCGATATCGTTCAAACTCAGGAGTGGAGCCACGGGAATGACGCTTCTATCAGGCGTCCGCGTATCTGTTGTGGCTTTTTTGGCGCTTGCGACAGCAGCATGCCAGGACACCAGTCCCGCACCGAGATTCGTCTCGAGTGCCAATGGCACGAAGCCGGTTGTGGCGGCGCCCACGGCCGCACGCGAACTCAAGGAAGATACGTCCAAAACCAAGACATACGGATATTTCATCGAGTTCCGATCGCGCTACGCGCTCAGCTATGGCCACACCTATGTCGTATTTGGCCGTTCCACTAAAAACGGGGAAATGATCAATCCGGAGGTTGCGGGCCTGCATCCGCGCTCCGAAAGCGCGGTTCCCTATGTTCTGGGCCATTTCCTCCCCGTGGAAGCGGAGACCGGATGGAGCGACGGAGACCTGGAAGAACAATACAGGTCCGCGAGTTGGCGCGTGATGCTGACGGAAGCCGAGTACAATAAGGTTGTCGCCAATATTCGCAAGCTGCAGGCCAGTTCACCTGTCTGGCATGCGGCATTGTATAATTGTAACGCGTTTGTTGCGGACATTGCCCGCTCGATGGGTTACAAGACGCCAAGCATCCAGCTTCGGCCGCAGCAATTCGTCACCAAGCTTCGGGAGCTGAATGCGAGACAATCGTAAGCTTCCATCGCCGAGGCCGGGCGCGAAAACTGCGCATTGATGGGGTCGCTTACGAGCCGTTCAGTGGCGCGGGGAGCGTAAATTGACGATATCGATAGCTTCGATCGGCCAGATTGCTTGGGTGCTTGGCATCATTGCCTGGTATGTCATCCGCTATCCTTTCGAACGCCGCGCCAAGCGCGTTCGGGTGGTGAGCGATCGCCGTTCCCCCGCCGACATCTTTGGGCTTGCCTGTGCCTTGCTCGGTCTTGCTATCGTGCCCGCTATCTATGTCGCCACCGGCATCCCCGCAGGGGCCGACTACCCGGCGCAGGCGTGGGCCGTCGTCGTTGGAGCGGCCATCTTTTGCCAGGCGCTGTGGGTTTTTCGCAGGTCCCACAAGGAACTGGGCCGCAACTGGTCGATCACCCTGGAGATTCGCCAGCAACACGAGTTGGTAAGCGGTGGGCCGTACGCCTTCATCCGCCACCCCATGTATACCTCCTTTTTGCTGATGGGAGTGGGGCAGGCCTTCCTGCTGTCGAACTGGTTCGCAGGGGCGGCAGGATTGGTCGGGTTTGCGGTTCTTTTCTTTCTTCGGGTCGACAAGGAAGAGCGCATGATGCTCGAAATATTCGGTCCGCGATATAAAGCCTATATGGAAAGGACAAAACGGCTTATTCCTTATTTCTATTGATAGTTATCAAAGCGGAGCTGCATGATGCGAGGCCGAGCCCTCAAGCTTTCGGAACCGCGACGCCTCGTCGGAGACCTGATGAGGTTTTCGATGGGGGTGCCACGGGTCACCGTGCAGCGCCAGATGCGCCTTGAGGCGCTCCAGAAAGCCAGGACCTCGCAAAAGCACAGATCGTCTTGGACTGTGCTTTTCCTGAAGGGATATGCCCTTCTGGCGCGCGAAATTCCGGAGCTGCGGCGTGCTTACGTCAAATTGCCCCGGCCGCATCTTTACGAATTCCCGATGAGCGTAGCCTCGGTGGCGCATGAGCGCGAGCTTGACGGCGAACGTGTTGTCCTGCTGAGCACCATCAAGGGCCCCGAGCGCAGCTCCATCGCCCAGCTCGAAGCGCTGGTCCAGGCAGCGCGATCGCGTCCGGTCTCGGAGATCAAGGAATTTCGGCGCGCCCTCAAGATGGCCCGCGCGCCGGCGCCCGTCCGATGGCTTCTCATGTGGCTGGGGCTGAATATTGGTCGACAGCGGGCACGCTATTTCGGCACTTTCCAGCTTTCGGTCTATTCCGGCCTTGGGGCGGAATCCCTCAACCCTCTTACGCCTATATCCACCCTGGTCAACTATGGCCCCATCGGCGAAGACGGCTCGGTAAATGTCCGCATCCACTATGACCACAGGGTCATGGACGGGGCGAATGTCGCGCGTGCGCTGGTGAGATTCGAAGAAATCCTGAACAGCATCGTGGCTGGCGAAGTGGAAGACCTGGCCAAAGCACAGTCCTTGCCGGTTCGGCAACTTTCAGAGACAGATGCATGAGCATGAGCAAAGAGCCTCGCCCGGCGGTGGTCGTCGTCGGCGCCTCCCGCGGGATCGGCAGAGCCATCGCCAGGGTCGTGGCCCGCGAGCGGGGCGTGGTCGTGCTCGTTGCGCGCTCGGCTGAAGAATTGGCGGCCGCCGCGGCCGAGGTGCGAGAAGCCGGCGGGGAGCCGTTCACTCTTGCACTGGATCTTGTGGCGCATGATGCGGCGGCGCGCCTGGAGGCCTTCCTCACCGCGCAAGGTCTGACCTGCGATGTCCTGGTCAACAGCGCGGCCTACGGCCTGCGCGGCGCGGCAACGGCACTGCCCGCCGATGACCAGCTCGGCATCATAGACCTCAACATTCGCGCCCTTTGCGACCTCACGCTGCGCTTCTTGCCGGGAATGGTGACGCGGCGGCGCGGCGGGATACTCAATATCGGTTCGGTCGCTGCCTTCACTCCAGGCCCATACATGGCCTTCTACTATTCAAGCAAAGCCTTCGTGCGCAGCTTTTCGGAAGCGCTGCATCAGGAAACGCGCCGAAGTGGCGTAACGGTAACCTGTGTAGCGCCCGGGCCCGTGGACACGGCGTTCCTCCAGAGTTCAGGTGCCGATCTGACCGTGCTGTTCAAGGTCTTGCCAAGGCTGACTTCGGATGAGGTAGCCAAACGCGCCTGGCAAGGCTTCAAGTCGCGCCGTCGGCTGGTCATACCAGGCACTTCGGCCAAGCTTGCCGCTCTTTTCGCAGCATTGGTGCCCTCGGCTTTGCTGTCGCCCCTGATCGGCAAGCTGCAACGCAACGGCAACGACCCCTGCCCGTGTGGCTCGGGCAAGAAGTACAAGAAATGCTGCAGCAGCCGCGCGCACCAGCGCCGCCGCGACGAGTCACGCCTGGTCACCTGACGATTTCGGCCACGCCAATCAACGTGTAGAGCCGTGCCGGCATCCTCCCGCGCGACCAAGGTGCTGACCCGAAGCATCGACCATCGAGGGCCCGCAGGGCGGGGTGGCAACTGTCGAAGCATCGAACATTTCCGCGCGAACAACTCACGTCGCTGCTAAAGCGATGCGGGATGATTGCGGCAGGAGCCCAACACCACAAGCCTAGATGTCGTAGTACAGCACGAACTCGTAGGGGTGCGGTCTTGTGCGTATCTCTTCGATCTCGTGTGTGCGCTTGTAGCTCAGGTAGGTCTCGATGACGTCGGCGGTGAAGACATCCTGTGCCAGCAGGAACTTGCCGTCGGCCTGAAGCGCGTCAAGCGCCTCGTCGAGCGAGCCCGGTGTCGACGGGATTTGGGCGCGTTCGACCGGCGGCAGGTCGTAGAGATTCTTGTCGATCGGTTCACCCGGGTCCAGGCGGCTGCGAATGCCGTCGAGCCCGGCCATCAGCATGGCCGCAAAGGCCAGATACGGGTTGCAGGAGGGGTCCGGGCAGCGGAACTCCACGCGTCTCGCCTTGGGGTCAGGCGAATACATCGGGATCCGGCACGCTGCCGAGCGGTTGCGGCGCGAATAGCCCAGATTGACCGGCGCCTCGAAGCCCGGAACCAGCCGCCGGTAGGAGTTGACGGTCGGTGCGCAGATGCCGAGCAGCGCCGGCGCGTGCTTGAGAAGCCCGCCTATATAATAGCGCATCACCTCGCTGGAGCCGGCATAGCCGTCGCCGGCAAAGATCGGGCGATCCTTCTGCCAGATGCTCTGGTGAACATGCATGCCCGAGCCGTTGTCGCCGAACAGCGGCTTTGGCATGAAGGTGGCGGTCAGGCCTCGCCGGCGGGCAACGTTCTTCACCACGTATTTATAGATCATCACGTTGTCGGCCATGCGCGTCAGCGATGCGAAACGCATGTCGATCTCGCCCTGGCCGCCAGTTGCAACTTCGTGGTGATGCGCCTCAACCGGAATGCCGATCTCTTCCAGCAGCCTCACCATTTCGGTGCGGGCGTCCTGAAGCGTGTCCGCCGGCGGAACCGGGAAATAGCCTTCCTTGGGGCGCAGCTTGTGCCCAAGCCCCAGGCCGGCTCGCCCGGTCCAGTTCGCCTCGACCGCGTCGATGTCGTAGTAGCCGTAATTGGTGCCCTGATCGTAATGGACCTCGTTGAACACGAAGAATTCGAGTTCGGGCCCGAAATAGGCGACGTCACCGATACCGGTGGCCTTGAGGTGCGTCTCGGCCTTCTGGGCGATAAAGCGGGCATCGCGGCTGTAAGGCAGGGTGTTGGTCGGGTCCATGATATTGCAGATCAGGACCAGCGTCGGCACCTCCGTGAACGGGTCCAGGAATGCCGTGGTCGGATCAGGCACGACGAGCATGTCGCTTTCCTGGATTTCCTGGAAGCCGCGGATGGAGGAACCGTCGAAGCCGACGCCGTCGGTGAAGCTGTCCGGCCCGATGGTCTTCGGCGGCACGGAGAAGTGCTGCCACAAACCGGGAAGGTCCACCAAACGCAGATCGACCATCTCGATGTTTTCATCCTTGATGACCCGGAGAACGTCGTCCGGACTGGCGCAGTTGCAAGGCATTGGCGTTTCCTTTCCCTGTCTAGATCGCCCGGTCCCAGGCCGAGTGCCGCTGGCAATGCGCGCGTCTGCGCGCCTTCTGTCGCCGCTCCGTCCGATCCTTCGGCACGTCTGTTCAGCCGTTCGCCGGCAATGAACCTCCATGGCCGGCGCTGAACCGCCCGTGGCGCACCTTCCCGGTCAGCCGCGCGAACTGGGCCTGCCTCATGTGGACGAGCGTGGCGTGGTCGCCCCCCTCGAAATACACTTCCGGCTGCTGAAGAACCTTGTCCTCGATGATGACGTCGAGCCCGTAGCATTCGCCGACCGCAGGAACGGCGCCGCGCGTGCAATCCGTGATCAATTGGTCCAGCTCAAGCTCGGTGGCGAGGGTGAGCCCCTCTCCGAACAGCGCCTTGAGGCCATCGAACTGGAGGCGCCTGGAGGCCGGCAGGATCGCGAGAAAGTAGCCGTCGCGACCGCGCAGCACGACGGCTTTGGCCAGGGCACCGGCCGGAATGCGGCAAGCCCGCGCAGTCGAGATCGAAGAGCTGGTCGGCCTATGCTCGACCAGATCGTACTCGATGCATTTGCGCTCGAGAAATGCCTGGAGCGTCAAGGCAAGGGTCATTCTCCCACCCTCCAGGTGAGCAGACCGAACCTTAAAAACCTACGCCATGATACATCCTGGACGCCGTCCTTGCCAGTTCGATGCCGAGCACCGGATCGCGCCTCAGGAGCTCCCTGATCATCCACGCCGATAGCCGCTTGCGCCGCTTTCTTGCCGCCTCACGGCGACACATAGGGATGGTTTGCGGCTGCAAAGCAAAATTTAACCATATTTGTTCATCTTTGCTCGATCACTGGTTCAAGATGGGGACAGTCCGGAAGTCTCGCAATTGAGGTCGTTGGTCGGCCTCGAGCCCTTTGCGGGGTTGCCGGTAGAGTACGCGTTGGTGAGTAAGATCGTTCGTGCACAGCCTTTGCGCCGCCTGGTGCGCCCGCTGCTAATCACTTGCTTTGGGACCGCTTTTGCCGGTGCTGCCGCCTGGTCGGTGGCCGGGATGATCGCGATGGGCAGCACCTTTGCCCTGAGCAGCGGCCAATACATGCCGAAGCCCCAGATCTACCCGGCCAAGAGGCTGCAGGCGCGGCTCTCGGGCGGGCAAGCCTTGCCGGTCAAGTCGCCAAGGCTGGCTGCCGCATCAGTGCAGTCCTTTGTGACCGGAAGCATCGCCGCCACCCGTGACAAAGCCGCCGACCACAACGATGTTGCGAAAGCCGCTGACGCGAGCAGCAATGCCGCGCGCTTCGAAGACGTCGTGAAGAAGGCCGGGTTGACGCCCGAGAAACTCGCCAGCCTGTTCGCCACCGGCTCCGCCAAGCCGACACGCACGGCAAAGATTGCTGCGCCCGCGCCGCAGCATGCGACGCCGCAGCCCGTCGCGCCGGCCGGCCCGTCCCAGACCGTGCTGGCCTATGCCGATCCTTCACCAGGTGGCGCAGCCGGGGCCGCCTTGTCCGCCTTGCTGGCAGCACCTTCGGAGGAGGACCTCGCCGCGCAGGATCTGGACCTGGACGAAGCAACCGCCATGCTGCCGGGCTTTGAAGACACGCCGCTCGACAGTCCCCTGCCGCAGCCTCGTCCGCTTGGCAACCAGGCCCGCGAGGCTGCCTCGGACACGCAGCAGCCAGGGGAATCGAAGGCGGACGAACCGAAGAAGGCTGATGGCAGCGAAGCGCAGAAGCCGCAGCAACTCGCCTATGCGCGGCCGGACGACCCGTCCGAGAAGCGAGGCAGCGGTCTGGGCCAGACGCTGCGCAACCTGTTCGGCGGCCGCCCCAAGACCGGGGGCGTGGCGGTGTACGACATCAGCGCCGCGAAGGTCTACATGCCCGACGGCAGCGTGCTCGAGGCCCATTCAGGCATCGGCAAGATGGCGGACGATCCTCGCTACGTGCACGTGAAGATGAACGGGCCGACGCCGCCGCACACCTACAACCTCAAGATGCGCGAATCCCGCTTCCATGGCGTCGAGGCGATCCGCATGTTGCCGATCGACGGCAAGAACAAGCATGGCCGTGACGGCTTTCTCACCCACAGTTACCTGCTGCGAGGCAAGCAGGCGCAATCGCATGGCTGCGTAGCGTTCAAGGACTATGATCGGTTCCTCACCGCCTTCAAGCAGGGCAAGGTCAAGCAGATGATCGTGGTGCCGAGCGGCGGGCAGGAAACGATGCGCATCGCCTCCAACGGCAACAGGGTCTGAGAAGAGGGCGGCGACGCCCCTTCCATCGTCGCAAGTGCTAACGCGGCAAGCTCTCCGCCACCGATCGCCAGAACTCGTCGACGATCGGGCGCGTCGCGGTCGCATGGCGATAGATGCGTATCTCGACCTCGATGTCCCAGGACGGATCGTCGGTCGCCCGCACCAGCGTGCCCTCGTCCAGTTCCTGCCTGATCAGGCCTTCGGGCAGCCAGGCGACGCCCCAGCCAGCGAGCGCCATGGTCTTGAGGCCGATCGATATCGTGTTCTCGTGCACGACACGGCGCTGGAAGCGTGGCTTGCTGGCGAAGAGCTTCGACAGTGAGACACCGAAGAACGAGAAGTCGCCATAGCTGAGATAGGGCAGTGGAACTCCACTGCCGATCGCGTGGTCCAGTTGGGCGCCTACGGCTGCCGGGCTGCTGACCGGCAGCAGGCGTTCGGTTCCGAGAACCAGATGTGGGAAGCGCGAGCTGTCCATAAGGAACGGCACCGAGGCATGCGCATAGGTCAGAAAAAAATCTGCCTCGCCCTCGACAAGCGTGCCGATGTTCTCCTCGATCCCGCCCTTGTCCGGGCTCATGCGCGTTCGCAGCTCGCCGAACTTCACCCGCATCTGCTGCAGCCATTGCGGAAAGAACACCACGGTTAGCGTGTTGAGGCCAGAAAAGATGAGCGTCTGGTCGCTCTGCGCCCTTGGCGGCTGCAGGGCATCGCGGGTCGCGTAAAAATTCCTGATGGCTTCCTGCGCCACCGGCAGGAATGCCTTGCCTTCCTTCGTCAGCTCGGCAGGAAAGGTCACCCGGCTGACGAGGGTCACGCCAAGCCAGGCTTCGAGCTGCTTGATGCGGCGGCTGAAGGCCGACTGCGTGATGCGCCTTTCCTCTGCCGCGCGGGAAAAGCTCAGCGTATTGGCCAGGCACGCGAAATCCTCGAGCCATTTCAGTTCCATAAAATCCTCCGCTGCCGCCGCTTGGCCAGATGCCGTTTACACCGCCGGCGGGTGTTATGCAAAAATTGCATAAGGATGGGAAAACAATGCATTGGACGTAGCAAAATGGATTCCCTAGCGTCCGGCGTCTTGAGTTTTCGGGGTCCGAATTGAACAGAACCATTTATCTCAACGGAGACTTTGTCGCCGAAAACGAAGCGAAAATTTCGATTTTCGACCGCGGTTTCCTGTTTGGCGATGGCATCTACGAAGTAACCGCCGTGATCGACGGTAAGCTGGTCGACAATGATCTTCATCTCAGCCGGCTAGAACGCTCGCTGAAGGAAATTTCAATTCCGCTTCCGCTTTCAACGGAAGAAATCGTGGACGTGCAGCGCGAACTGATCGCGCGCAATTCCCTGAATGAAGGCGTCGTTTATCTTCAGGTCACCCGCGGCGCCGCAGACCGCGACTTCGGCTTTGCCGACGACATGAAGCCTTCCTTCGTCGCCTTCACCCAGGCAAAGAATCTGGTTAACGCCAATTCGGTCAGGAACGGCGTAGCCGTCGATATTGCGCCCGACACGCGCTGGGCGCGGCGCGACATCAAGACGGTGATGCTTCTGGCGCAAGTTCTGGCCAAGAAGGCCGCCAAGGCAAAAGGCTTCCACGAAACCTGGCTGGTTGAAGACGGCTTCGTCACCGAGGGCGCCTCGTCCACCGCTTTCATCCTGACCAAGGACGACGTGATCGTCACCCGCCCGAACTCGCATTCGGTGCTGCCGGGCTGCACCAGGCGCGCGGTCATGAAGATTGCCGAGGAGCAGAAGCTCCGCATCGAGGAGCGGCTGTTCACGGTCGAGGAAGCGCAGCAGGCCAAGGAGGCCTTCCTCACCAGCGCATCGAGCCTCATCACGCCCGTCGTCCGGATCGGCGACCACGTCGTCGGCGACGGCACGCCCGGGCCGATCACCAGGCGCCTTCAAACCATCTATCTGGAGTTGGCCCGCAACTAAGCCTGCTTCGGTGGAAAACAGAAGCCACCCAACATTTTTGAGGAGGGGAAACTATGACTATCTTCAACACCACGGCAAAGCTCGCGCGGCGTGCTTTGCTCGCAACGGCTCTGACCTTCGTTGCCGGAGGAGCAGCGATGGCAACGGAAGGCTATGGCGACTGCCCGCTGACCGGCGAGAAGGGCTCGGCCTCGATCACCCCGGCCGTTCCGGGCCAGTTCACCGTCATCATCAACCTGCCGGCGGTCGGCCAGTTCAATGGCGACACGCCCGAGACGATCAAGGACGGCTATGAATTCTGCATGGCAGTCAACATTGCCCACCGCCTTGGCCTCGACAAGGTCAAACTGGTCAACGCCTCCTTCGATTCCATCGTCGCCGGCCAGAACAAGGACTTCGACATCGCGCTGGCGCTGATCTCGGTCACCGAGCCGCGCAAGAAGGTCGTCGACTTCTCGGCCCCGTACCTTGCCTCCGCCCACGGCGTTGCCGCCAAGGCCGGCTCGACCCTGAACGAAGAGACGATCAAGCAGGCCCACGTCGGCACCCAGGCCGGCACGACGCTGGTTCCCTTCGTGCAGGACACGCTGGGCGTTTCCCAGCTGGACGTGTTCGATGACACCGCCTCCATGTTCACGGCCGCTGTAGCCGGCAAGGTCGACGCGGTGATGACCGACCTGGGCATCGTGCTCGGCCAGGTCGCCAATTCCGGCGGCAAGCTCCAGGCCATCGGCAAGTACGCCAGCGACGAACTGACCGCCGGCATCTACCAGAAGGGCTCGCCCAACGCCGAGACGATCGACAAGATCATCGAGGACCTGAAGGCCGACGGCACGCTCAAGAAGCTCGAGGCGGCATATCTGCTCGAGTCCTTCGGCGGCGTTTCGCCCGACGACGTCCCGACCTGGAAGCCCTGAGCCAAGGCTAGAGAAACCACATGTCCACATCGGCTCTCGAAGCCAAGGACGAGCGCGCCAGGAGATGGCGCGCTCGCAACCAGGTCCGAACCTACGGCAAGCGCTCCTTCGGCGTTCTGCTCTTTGCGCTCGCTACCCTCGCGGCGCTGGCCTATACGGCGCAATACATCCGTTCTTTCGTGATCAACGAAGGCTGGACGGCAACGCCGGTGACGGTAGTCGCGGCTCTCGCGTGCCTGCTGCCGCTGTTCGTCGTGGCGCTTGCAGGGCGCGCCCTGTCGTGGTCGTCGCAGGCCGCCAAATCTGCAGACATCTATCTGGGGCGTGAGCTGGGTGCGAAGGCATCCGATGCGTCGTGGAAGGCGCTCGCCTATTCGGCGGCCCTGCTCATCCTCTGCTCGCTGTCGTGGTTCCTCGTCGTCAACGACGCGGCCGTCAGCCGGACCTTCTTCGACCTCGCGCTGATCGTGAAGTCCGCCGGCGCCGTGCTCAAGGCCTTCGGCACCAACATCTTCATCTTCACCGTTTCCGCCGTGCTGATCCTCATCTGGGCGCTTGTGGTCGCGGTGGCGCGCACGCTGCCCGGCGAAGCCGGCAAGCCGATCCGCGCACTGGCCATCATCTATAGCGACCTGTTCCGCGGCCTTCCGGCGATCATCACCATCTACCTGATCGGCTTCGGCCTGCCGCTGACCGGGCTGCCGATCCTGAAGGATCTTTCCTCCAACGCCTACGCCATCATCGCGCTGACGCTGACCTACGGCGCCTATACCTCCGAGGTCTACCGCGCCGGTATCGAAAGCGTGCATCCGAGCCAGATCGCGGCGGCGCGCTCGCTCGGCCTCTCCTATTTCAAGACCATGCGCTACGTGGTCATTCCGCAGGCCGTGCGCGGCATCGTTCCGCCGCTGATGAACAACTGCATCAGCCTGCAGAAGGACACGGCACTCGTCGCGATCATCGGCACGATCGACGCCTTCAACCAGTCGAAGATCATCGCCAGCAACAATTTCAACCTCTCCGCCGTCACCACCGTCGCCATCCTCTTCATCGTGCTCACGATCCCGCAGGCGCGTTTCGTCGACAAGCTGATCGAACGCGACCGCAAGAAGATGCGCTCCTGACCCTCGAACGGATGGACTGAAAAGATGGCACTGGTCGAAATCGACAAGGCATACAAGCGCTACGGCGCGGTCGAGGTTCTTTCCGGCATCTCGCTCGACATCGAGGAGCATCAGGTGGTGTGCCTGATCGGCCCGTCGGGCTGCGGAAAGTCGACGCTGCTGCGCTGCATCAACCGGCTGGAAACGATCAACGAAGGCGAAATCCGCCTGCATGGCGACCGGGTCACTGGCCCCGGCGTGGACCTCGACGCCCTGCGCCGTGAGATCGGCATCGTCTTCCAGGGCTACAACCTGTTCCCGCATATGAGCGTGATCGAGAACGTCACGCTGGCGCCCACCAAGGTGCTGAACATGTCCAAGGCGGAGGCCGTGGAAAAGGGCAAGGCGCTGCTTGCCCGCATCGGGCTGCAGCACAAGGCGGATGAATACCCGGACCGCCTGTCGGGCGGCCAGCAGCAACGCGTGGCAATCGTGCGCGCGCTGATGATGGACCCGACTCTGCTGCTCCTCGACGAGATCACCTCGGCGCTCGACCCGGAACTGGTTTCGGAAGTTCTGGACATCGTACGCGATCTGGCCAAGAACGGCATGACGATGGTGCTCGCAACGCACGAAATGGGCTTTGCCCGCGAAGTCGCGGACAAGGTCTGCTTCCTGCAGGCTGGCAAGGTCTATGAGGAAGGTCCGCCTGAGCAGATTTTCGGCAGGCCGCAGGGCGAGCGCACGCAGGCCTTCCTGAAGCGCATCGTGGAAGCCGGCCGGCTCTGAGATCCGGGCAGTCAAGATAGGTTGAGGTAAGATCGGTGAACGCACGGGATTTTGGCATCGTCTGCGGAATTCTTCCCACGGGCGAGAAGAACGCGATCACCGATGTGCCCGGCGTGCGCGTCGGCCACCACACGATCCGCGACGGCGACATCAACACCGGCGTCACCGCCGTGCTGCCCCATGCCGGCAATCTCTACCGCAAGAAAGTGCTGGCCGCGAGCGACGTCATCAACGGCTTCGGCAAGAGCACGGGGCTGGTGCAGATCGACGAACTCGGCACGCTGGAAACGCCGATCCTGCTCACCAACACGTTTGGCGTCGGCACCTGCGCCAACGCGCTGATCCGCGAGGCGATCGCCTCCAACCCCGACATCGGCCGTCAGACCGCAACGGTGAACGCCGTGGTCTGCGAGTGCAATGACGGGCCGCTGAACGACATCCAGGCAATGGCCGTCACCGAGGAGCATGCCCGGCTGGCACTGGCGAACGCGCATGAAAGCGCGGTCGAACAGGGCAATGTCGGCGCTGGCACCGGCATGACCTGCTTCGGTTTCAAGGGCGGCATCGGCACGTCCTCGCGCCGGCTGGAAATGGACGGCCAGACTTTCCATCTCGGCACGCTGGTACTTTCCAATTTCGGCCGCGCCGGCGACCTCGTGCTGCCGGACGGCCGCCGCCCCTCCCCCGGCACCGCCAAGGAGCCGGAGAAGGGTTCGGTCATCATCATCCTCGCCACCGATGTTCCGCTGGAACAGCGCCAGCTTCGGCGCGTGACCCGTCGCTGCGGCGCGGGGCTTGCCCGGCTCGGTGCCTTCTGGGGCCACGGCAGCGGCGACATCGCCATCGGCTTTACCACGGCGACCACCATCGATCACGACGAGAAGAGCGATCTCATCTCGATGCGTGCGCTGAACGAGAACCGCATCGACAAGCTCTTCCGCGCCGCCACCGAGGCCACGCAGGAAGCGGTGCTGAACTCGATGTGCGCGGCCGACGCCATGACCGGCCGCGCCGGCAATTTCCGCCCCACGCTGGCCGACTGGCTGCGCTGAGCAGGTGTGCCATCCCCCGCTCATCGGGTTCTCGACGGATGTTTCCTGCAAGCCAACACCGATGTCGAACATTGATGTTCGAAATAGTCTCGCTGATGGCGGACTTCATCGCCACGAACAAGAAGTGACATTGCAGGCGGGGCGAAGCCGAATTTGCTCCGCCCCGCCGCAACAATCGGCTGCTTTTCTGATCGCGATCAGGACCGGCCTGTCGCCAGCACACGCGCATCGGCTTCCGCGACAGCGCCTTCCGGCGTTTCGCCGCGAATCTCTTCCGAAACCTGTTCCTCCAGCCTGCGGCCGTTGTCGGCATCAAAGAGATGAATGTCGGAGGGGTTGACCGCAAAAGTGAGCAGGTCGCCCGGCATGCGCACACGCCCGTCCGTCACATGGGCAATCAGCGACTTGCCCGCAAACGTACCATGTACGAGCCTGGCGGAGCCGAGTTCCTCGGCGAAGTCGAACTTGCCCGAAATGCCGCCCGGTGCAAGCCGCACCGCTTCAGCGCGAAAGCCCAACGTCACGGGGCCGTAGCCCACATTCGGCCACCGGCCGCGGTCGTAGGCCATTCGCTGCCCGTCCGACAGCACAAGGGACCCGCTGTCCGGATCGGCAGTGGCATCGATAAGGTTGAGCCCCGGCGTTCCGATGAAATTTGCAACATAGGTGGTCTGTGGACGCTGGTAGACTTCGGCCGGCGTAGCCACCTGTTCGATCACGCCCTTGTTCATGACCACGATGCGGTCGGCGAGGGTCATCGCCTCCACCTGGTCGTGCGTCACGAAAAGGGTCGTCGTCCCGAGCCGCTGGTGCAGCTTGCGGATCTCGATCCGCATGGCGACACGCAACTTGGCGTCCAGGTTCGAAAGCGGCTCGTCATAAAGGAAGATTTTGGGCTCGCGGATCATGGCGCGCCCCATGGCCACACGCTGCCGCTGGCCGCCCGAAAGCTCGGCCGGCCGCCGCGTCAGAAACTCCTCCAGCCCCAGCGAACGCGCCACTTCACGCACCCGCTCCTCGCGTCGCGCCTTCGGTGTGCGGGCGATCTTCAGCGAATAGCCGATGTTCTGCGCCACCGTCATGTGTGGATAAAGCGCGTAATTCTGGAACACCATGGCGCAGCCGCGCTCGCGCGGCTCCAGCTTGTTGGCGACGCGCCCGCCCAGGATGATCTCGCCTTCGGTCACGCCTTCGAGGCCCGCGACCATGCGCAGCAAGGTCGACTTGCCGCAGCCGGACGGCCCCAGAATGACGACGAATTCGCCCGCCGAGATATCGAGATCGACGCCGTGGACGACCTCGTTCTTGCCGTAGGACTTGCGGACGTTGCGCAGGGTGATTTCGGCCATGGCTGAACCCTATTTTTCCGTTGAGATGAGGCCGCGCACGAACCAGCGCTGCAGCATGATGGTGACGAGCACGGGCGGAGCGAGGACGATGAGGTTGGCCGCCATGGCGATGTTCCATATCGGCGGGGCGCCGAAGAGCGGGCCAGGCACCACCTTCTGCAACTGCATTGTTGCGGTGGCGTAGTTGGCATGGTCGGTGACAATGAGCAGCGGCCACAGATACTGGTTCCATGACCAGACGAACATGATCGTGGCCAGCGCTGCCATGTTCGTCTTCGACAGTGGCAGCAGAACCTCGATGAAGAAGCGCATCGGCCCTGCCCCGTCCATCTTGGCGGCTTCCGTCAGTTCGTCGGGAACGGTCAGGAAGAACTGGCGATAAAGGAAGGTGCCGGTGGCGGTCGCGATCAGCGGCAGGATCAGGCCCGAATAGGAATTCAGCAGGTTCCATTCCGGCAGTTGGATGCTCAGGCCGAGCAGGTTCAGCATGGCCTGGAACGGGCCGAGCGCATTGGCCGCCACCGCGTAGGTCGGCACGATGCGAACCTCGAGCGGCAGCATCAGCGTGATGAAGATGAGCCAGAACATCAGCATCCGCAGCCGATAGCTGAAATAGACGATGGAGAAGGCCGACAGCGCGGCAATGCCGATCTTGCCCGCAGTGACGCCCAGCGCGACGATGAGCGAATTGATCATCACCCGGTCGAAATTGCCCTGCTTCCAGGCGATCGACAGGTTCTCCAGCAGGTGATTTCCGGGCCAAAGCGGCATCGGCACCTGGTTGACCGTATGGAAATCATGGCTGGCGGCAACGAAAACCACCCAAAGCGGCATCAGCAGCGCTATCAGGCTGAGTACCAGGATGGCCTGGGTGACGAAATCCAGAATTGGCGTGCGTTCGATCATGACGATTTCCGCTCAATTGTAGTGAACGCGCCGCTCGATGTAGCGGAACTGGACGAAGGTGAGAGCGACGATCAGCACCATCAGGACGATCGACTGCGCAGCGGCCAGCGAGTAGTCCTTGCCCTGGAAGCCGTCGGTATAGATCTTGTAGACCATGAGGTCCGTCGCGCGGGCCGGACCGCCGCCCGTCGTGATGTCGACGATGCCGAACGAGTTCACGAAACTGTCGGTGATGTTGATGACGATGAGGAAGAACAGCGTCGGCGTGATCAGCGGAAGCTGGAGGTCCCACATGCGGCGCAACACGCCGGCCCCGTCCATGGCACCCGCCTCGCCCATCGTGCGCGGAATGGATTGCAGGCCGGCCAGGAAGAAGATGAAGTTGTAGCCGACGAGGCTCCATGCCTGTGCCAGCACGATCAGCAACATAGCGTCGAAGCCATCGAGCGCAGGGTTCCACAGGCCCGGGAAGAAGCGGTTGATCGCCGACACGAAGCCCGCGTCAGGCGAGAAGATGAAGCGGAAGGCAAGCCCGACGGCCGGCGCGGCAAGCGCATAGGGAAGGAAGAAGGTGAACTTGTAGACCTTGTGCCCCGGAAGCCGCCGGTCGACGAACAGGGCGAGCAGCATGGCGATGACTAGCGACAGAGTGGTGGCAGCGACCGCAAACAGCAGCGAAATGCGCACCGAGCTCCAGTATTTAGGATCGTTGAAGACGTTTTCGAAATTGTAGAGGCCGACCCATTCATTGCCGCCGCCGAAGGCGCGTTCCAATGTGAAGGCCCAATAAAGCGCTTCGCCCGAAGGCCAGTAAAAGAACACGAAAACCAGCAGCATCTGCGGCGCGATCAAGGCCGCCGCCAGCCATCGGTTGGAAAATGTGGCGCGTTTCTCCAAGGCACAGGCTCCCTGCGGTGAACCGAAAGGGAGGCGCCGCTATTAGCGGCGCCTCATTCTGCGTGTCTGACCCCCGACCTCAGGGCAGGTCGGTGCCACGATAGGTCTGCTCGTAGCGACGCAGAATCTGGTTGCTGCGGTCGGCAGCGTCGTCCAGTGCGGTCTGTATATCCTTCTGGCCGGTGAAGGCCGCCTCGAGTTCGGAGCGAACTTCAGCGCGGATCGACGTGAAGTTGCCGAGACGGATGCCGCGCGAGAGCGGGGTGACATCCGATGCGGTGAGCGACTCGATCGCCACTTCACGGCCGGCAAAGCGCGGATCGGCATAGAAGCCTTCCGACTTCAGAAGCTCGAAGCCCTTCATGGTGACCGGAATGTAGCCGGTGTTTTCGGCGATGAACTTTTCGCCGGTGTCCGCGGCAGTGACGTATTTGAGGAAGGCAGCAGCGGCCTCATACTCTTCCTTCGACTTGCCTTCCATGACCCACAGCGAAGCACCGCCCACGATGGAGTTGGTGCGCTTGCCCTCTTCGAGCGTGGGCAGCATGGAGACATCCCAGTTCATGCCGTCCACCTGCGTCTTCTTGATCGTGCCATGATTGGCGATCGAGGTGGTGGTCGATGCGCAGGAGCCATCGGCGAAGGACTGGACGAGGGTCTTGCCGACCTGTGCCGTCTGGATGCGCGCATAGCCGGCGTCCAGCCAATCCTTGAACAGCTTCATGTGGTCGACAAAAGCGGTCTTGTTGAACGCCACTTCGGCGCCGAGGCCGCCATAGCCATTTTCGTTCGTGGCCAGCGGCAGGCCGTTGATGGCCGAGAACTGCTCGAGGTTCATCCAGGTGTCGAAGTCGAACGCGAAGCCGCATTCAACGCCGGCCGCCTTCATCGCCTTCAGGTCTTCGCCCAGCGCAGCCCAGGTCTTCGGCGCTTCGGACTTGCCGATCTTGGCCCAGGCGTCCTTGTTCCAGTAGAACACTGCCGTCGAGGAGTTGTAGGGGAACGACCACATCTCGCCCTTCGAGGTGGCATAGTAGTTGGCTATGCCCGGGATATAGGCGCTCCAGTCGATGTCCAGCTTGTAGTCTTCGGCGAACTTGTTGGCCGGGTAGATGGCGCCCGACAGCATGAAGTTCACGGTGCCGGCATCGTAGATCTGGACGATGGTCGGGTGCTGCTTGGCGCGATAGGCCGCGATCGTGTTCTGTTCGGCCTTGTCGTATCCGCCCTGGCCGGAACAGACCGCCTCGTACTTATCCTGCGACTGGTTGAAGAGCGCGCAATGCTTTTCCATCACCTCGCCGAGGTCGCCGGTCAGGCCGTACCAATAATTGAACTTGATACGCTCCTGCGCCTGGGCGGCGCCGGACGCGATTGCCATGACCGAAGCGGCCAATGCGAGAAGGGAAGTCCGTTTCATTACAGTCTCCAAGGAAAGAATGTCGCGGGTCCGTCCCCCGCCGTGTGTCTCCCTAGAGCCGTTGCATGACAGTTCTGTTCGCGTCCGATTACAATCCCGTGACGGCAAGATGAAGTTTTGGTCAAAAACGCGATTTCATGGAACCGTCACGATAAGTCAGACGCCTGTCACGAAACCCGAAGATTGTCCCGAGATGTCAATGGCCGCACGAGCGGCCTTCATCCGTAAAATCAAGGGAAAAAAAGAACATGCTGGCCAATGGTGCTACAGGCACGGGCATTTCCGCACACAAGCGGGCAAACGACCTGAGCGACTTCGCTGACGAACTCGACATGATCGAAGGGCTCGGCGTCGAAGCAATCGAACTGCCGACCTATGACATGGATATCGTGATCGGCGGCAAGATCCGCCGCCAACAACTGGATGCGCTGAAGCGCGCCTGCGCTGGCCGCGACGTCGTCTATTCCGTCCACGGCCCGCTCTCGATCAACTTCATGGACGAGGCCTGGCGCCTGCCACGCCACATGGAAGTGCTGGAAGCCTCGCTGGAGGTCGCCGCGGAAGTTGGCGCGGAGCACTATGTCATCCATTCCGGGCTGGTGCCGCAGCAGCAGGCGCAGGGCATCAAGGCCGCCTATGAGCGACAGCGCGAATGGCTCGCGCGGGCCGGCGACGTTGCCGCCAGGCTCGACCTCGTTCTATGCGTGGAAACGTTGTTTGCCGGCTATGAGGGGCGCGCGCGCTCGGCTTCACCCGCCCGCCTGGCCGCCGAGCTCACAGCCATCAACCACCCGAACGTGCTTGCCACGCTCGACTTCAGCCATGCCTATCTGAAGCTCGACTACGACGGCCAACGCGACAGCTTCATCGAGGAGGTCAAGGCGATTGCCCCCTGGGCACGCCACCTCCACATCCACGACAGCTTCGGCCGCCAGGACGATATCTGGATGTTCACCGAGGGCGAGCGCCTGGCCTACGGCCATGGCGATCTGCATCTGCCGGTGGGCTGGGGCGACATTCCTTGGGACCGGATCGTCGCGGAGTGCGAGTTCCCCGAAGGCGTTCTCTTCAATATCGAGCTGAAGGAGCGCTACTGGTACGCAGCGCAGGAAACCGTCGACGCCACCAAGCGTCTGGCCGAAACGGCCCGCGTCATCGGCCGGGCGGATGCGGCCTGATTAGAACAGAACTCGGAAACGCAGAAGGGGTGGCCTCGGCCACCCCTTCCACTTGAATTCCAGATCGAGTGCCGCAATCAGCGCGGCAGGACCGCCGTAGCCTCGATCTCGACCCTGGCTTCGTCTTCCATAAGGGCCACCACCTGCACCATGGCCATGGACGGGAAATGCTTGCCCAGCACGTCGCGATAGGCGGCGCCGATCTCGCGCACATTGGCGATATATTCCTGCTTGTCGGTGATGTACCAGGTCAACTTGACGATGTGTTCCGGGCGCCCGCCGGCTTCCTTCAGCACGTCGACGATGTTTTGAAGGGTCTGGCGCGTCTGGCCAACCAGATCCTTGGCCTCGAACACCTGGTCGCCGGTCCAGCCGACCTGGCCGCCGAGATAGACGACGCGACCGTCCGCGACGATGCCATTCGAATAGCCCTTGGCCGCCTTCCAGTTGGCCGGGTGAAGCACTTCGTGAATGGTTTCGGTGGTCATGGATAGTCTCCAGTTCTGGTAGTTCGTGGATTTCGCGCGGCGTCTCAGACGCCGAGATAGCGGTCCTGCAGCTCTGCCGTCAGCGCTGCGGGCGCACCGGAAAAGACCGTGCGGCCCTTCTCCAGCACAAAGCAGCGGTCGGCGACCGGCAGCAGTTCGGAAAGGGTCTTGTCGACAACCAGGATCGACTGGCCTTCGGCCTTGAGGCGGCGGATGGCGGCCCAGATGTCGTGCCGGATCACCGGCGCCAGGCCCTCGGTGGCTTCATCAAGAATGAGCAGCTTGGGGTTGGTCATCAACGCCCGGCCGATGGCCAGCATTTGCTGCTCGCCGCCCGAAAGCGTGTTTGCATACTGGTCGCGCCGTTCGGCAAGGCGCGGGAACAACTCGTTGACGCGGGCGAGCGTCCACACGCCGGGGCGCGCCGCGGCGACGAGGTTTTCCTGCACGGTGAGGTTGGGGAAGCAGCGCCGCCCCTCCGGCACCAGCCCGACGCCGAGCCGGGCGATGCGGTGCGGGCTCAGCCCGCCGACCTCCCTGCCCGCCACGCGGATGCTGCCGCCGCGCGGCCTGACTAGGCCGAGCACCGAGCGGATCGTGGTGGTCTTGCCCATGCCGTTGCGGCCCATCAGCGCCACGACCTCGCCCTCGGCTACGGCGAGTTCGACGCCGAACAGCGCCTGCGAGGCGCCATAAAAACTCTCCAGTCCGGCAATCTCCAGAAGCGTCATGCCGCCTCCCCCAGATAGGCGCGGCGCACTTCCGGGTGGCTGCGGATTTCGTCCACCGTGCCGCTGGCGATGATACGGCCATAGACGAGCACGGAGATGCGGTCAGCCAGCGCGAAGACGGCGTCCATATCGTGCTCCACCAGCAGGATCGGCGCCTCCCGCCGCAGGCCGTCGAGGAACGCGGTGAGGCTGCGCGAACCTTCCGGCCCCATGCCGGCCATCGGCTCATCGAGCAGGAAGGCTTTTGGACCCAGCGCCAGAGCGATCGCGATCTCGAGCTGGCGGCGCTCGCCATGAGAAAGCTCGGCTGCCGGCACGCGGGCGCGGTCGGCAAGACCGGTGCGCTCCAGCGCGGCCATCGCCGGTTCGATCAGCGATCTGTCGCTCATCACCGGCTTGAGAAAGCGGAAGCTCGAGCCTTGGCGCGCCTGCACCGCAAGCATGACATTGCGCAGCGCCGAAAACTCGGGCGCCAACGAAGAAATCTGGAAGCTGCGGCCAAGGCCGCGCCGCGCCCGCTCGACCATGCCGAGCGCGCCGACATCCTGCCCGAAGAAGTGGATGCTGCCGCTGTCGTGCCGGAGCGAGCCTGCGATCTGGTGGATCAGCGTCGACTTGCCGGCACCGTTCGGGCCGATCAGGGCGTGAATCTCGCCGGGGCGCAGGTCGAGGCTGACGCCGTCGGTCGCCTTCAGCGCGCCAAAAGTCTTGCGCAGGTCTCGGATGGAGAGAACCGCCTCAGCCATGACGCGCCTTTCCGGCAACGATGCCCATCAGGCCGCCGCGCGCGAACAGCACGACGCCGAGCAGGATCAGCCCAAGGAAAAACTGCCAGCGCTCCGTCAGGCCGCCAAGCACCGATTCGAACAGCACGAACAGCATGGCGCCCGCCAGCGGCCCGAACAGCCGTCCGGTGCCGCCGAGGATGACGAGCACGATGAGTTCGCCCGACATCTGCCATGACAGCATGGAGGGGCTGACGAAGCGGTTGAGATCGGCATAAAGCGCGCCGGCCACACCGGTGATGGCCGCGGAAATGGCGAAGGCGACGAGACGCACCGGAAAGGGCGCGATGCCCACGGCGGCAAGCCGCGTCTCATTCTGCCGGCCGGCCTGCAATGCCGCGCCAAAACGCGAGTTGCGAATGATCGCGAACAGGAGCAGTGCGGCCAGAAGCACGCCGTAGCAGACCAGGAACAGGCTGAGCGGGCTGGCCGTGTTGAGGCCCGGAAAGGCGTTGCGCGACAGGATCGACAGGCCATCCTCGCCGCCATAGGCAGGCCAGGACATGGCGAAATAGTAGATCATCTGGGCGAAGGCCAAGGTGATCATGATGAAATAGACGCCGGAAGTGCGCAGGCTGATCGCGCCAATGGGCAGCGCCACCAGCGCACTCACCAGCATGGCGAAGAACCAGATGACCGGCATCTGGTCGCTGCCCATGAACTGAAACGGCGCCGAGAACAGCGGCTCCTGGTTGAAGGCGTGGGTCGCGAAGATGCCGGCGACATAACCGCCGATGCCGAAAAAGGCGGCGTGGCCAAACGAGATCAGCCCGCCGAGGCCAAGCGCAAGGTTGAGCCCCACTGCAGCCAGCGCCAGCACCGCCATGCGCGTGGCGAGCGTTATGTAGAAGGGCTCGTCAATAGCCAATGCCACCAGCGGAAACGCCAGCAACAGCGCAGCCAGAAAAATGCCGAAGAGGTTCTCGCGCGTCATGCCCACCCCGTCACGCATTGGCCGCGAACAGGCCGCGAGGCCGGAAGGCGAGGATGAAAGCCATGACGATGTAAATGAGCATGGAGGCGATCGCCGCGCCCATTGTCGTGCCCTGCGCCGGCCCCATGAAGGCTGCGAACAGCTTTGGCAGCAGGAAGCGGCCGAGCGTGTCGACCAGGCCGACCAGCACGGCGCCGAACAGCGCCCCCTTGATCGAGCCGATGCCGCCGATGACAATGACGACGAAGGCGAGGATGAGCACCGGCTCGCCCATGCCGACCTGCACCGATTGCAGCGCGCCCACCAGCGCGCCAGCGAGCCCGGCAAGGGCCGCGCCCAGCGCAAATACGACGGTGTAGAGGGTGCGGATGTCGACGCCGAGCGCACCGATCATCTCGCGGTCGGACTCGCCGGCGCGGATGCGCATCCCGAGGCGCGTCTTGGAGATGAGCAGGTAAAGGCCGGCCGCCACGACGATGCCTACGCCGATGATCGCCAGCCGGTAAAGAGGATAGCGCCCGCCGCCGGGAAGCTGGATCGCGCCGGACAGCGCCGCCGGAATGTCGAGATAGAGCGGGAAGGAACCGAACAGCCAGCGCGTGCCTTCCGAGAAGATCAGGATCAGCGCGAAGGTGGCGAGCACCTGGTCGAGATGGTCGCGGTCGTAGAGCCGGCGGATGACGGCGAGTTCCACCAGCGCACCCGCAGCGGCAGCTGCTGCCAGGCTGGCGACAAGACCGAGCCAGAACGAGCCCGTCGCCGCTGCAACGGCAGCACAAGCGAAGGCGCCGACCATGTAGAGCGAGCCATGCGCAAGATTGATGAGGCCCATGACGCCAAAGATCAGCGTCAGCCCGGCCGCCATCAGGAACAGCATGACGCCGAACTGCAATCCGTTCAGTAATTGCTCGATCAGGAGCGCGGTGGACAAGGATCGGGTTCCATCAGTTTTAGAGGAAGCGAAACTGCTTCGTTCCTTCAATTCATGCCCCCTCTCCGTCTCGGCTTCGCTCGGCACCTCTCTCCCGCAAGCGAGGGAGAGGATAGCCGCGGCGAGCTGGACGCCCATCCTCTCCCCTCACGAAGTGGGGGAGAGGTGTCGAGCCCGGCACGGGCGAGACGGAGAGGGGGAATTTCAAGCCCGGCCACAGGTGACCGGGGTTTTCGTCACATCTTGCAGTCTTTGGCGTAGGCGTCCTCGTGGTCGGTGAAGCTGGTGGCCACGATCTTGTTGGTCAGCACGTCGCCTTCCTTGATGACCTCGCGGACATAGATGTCCTGGATCGGATGGTTGTTGGTGTTGAACTTGAACTTGCCGCGCACGGAATCGAAGTTCGCCTCCTTCAGCGCCGCGCGGAAGGCATCGGCGTCCTTCACGCTGGCCTTGGCAGCGGCCGACAGGATCAGGTTGGCCGTGTCGTAGCCCTGCACCGCATAAAGCGACGGCAGGCGGCCATATTCGGCCTGGAAGCCCTCAACGAACTTCTTGTTCGCTGCGTTGTCGAGGTCCTTGGACCAGTGCGAGGAGTTCTTCACGCCGATCGCGGCGTCACCAATTGCGCCAAGCACGTCCTGGTCGAAGGAGAAGCCCGGTCCCATCACCGGCGTCTCGACGCCCGACTGCGCATACTGCTTCATGAAGGCGATGCCCATGCCGCCCGGCAGGAAGAAGAACACGGCATCGGCACCCGAATCGCGGATCTGGGCGATCTCGGCGGCGTAGTCGGTCTGGCCGACCTTGGTGTAGACCTCTCCCGCCAGTTCGCCCTTGTAGTAGCGCTTGAAGCCGGTCAGGGAGTCGGTGCCGGCCGGGTAGTTGGGCGCCAGAATGAACATCTTCTTGTAGCCGGCGGTGTTGGCATAGTTGCCCATCGCCTCGTGCAGATTGTCGTTCTGGTAGGAGACGTTGAAGTAGTTCTTGTCGCACTTGGTGCCCGCCAGCGCCGAAGGCCCGGCATTGGTCGACAGATAGAACTTGCCCTGCGCAACCGCATTGGGAACCACGGCCATGGCCAGGTTCGACCAGATGATGCCGGTGAGCAGGTCGACCTTGTCGCTCTGGATCATCTTGTCGGCGATCTGAACCGCCAGTTCGGGCTTCTGGGCATCATCTTCGGTCACGACCTCGATGTCCTTGGCATCCGCCTGCTTCAACGCAAGCATGAAGCCGTCGCGAACGTCGACGCCGAGACCAGCACCGCCGCCGGAAAGCGTCGTGATCATGCCGATCTTCAGCGGGTCGGCAAATGCCGATCCCGAAACGCCCACAGACAGCGCCAGCAGGCTGGCAGCAAGAATTTTCCTCATCGTTTATCCCTCTCCCATTGTATTCATGATTTCCCGCGCCCTCCTCCGGGCCCGGAATGGCTTTGCTAAAGCTCGGTGCGAACTTTCCAGAGTTCCGGAAACAGTTCAACCTCCAACATCTTGCGCAGATAGGAGACGCCCGAGGTGCCGCCGGTGCCGCGCTTCAGGCCGATGATGCGCTCGACCGTGGTGACGTGATTGAAGCGCCAGCGCCGGAAATAGTCCTCGAAGTCGACCAGCTTTTCGGCCAGCTCGTAAAGCATCCAGTGGCGCTCCGGCTCGCGGTAAATGTCGCGCCAGGCCGTCAGCACCTGCTCGTTTTCCGCCCGCTGGTCGCGCCAGTCTGCGCGCGCCGCATCGGCACCGATGTCAAAACCCTGCCGGGCCAGCAGCCGCAGCGCTTCGTCATAAAGGCTGGGGGCCGAGAGTATATCCTCCAGCGCCTCGACGACATCATCCCTGTGCGCATGCGGCTTCAGCATCGCCAGATTGCGGTTGCCGGCCAAAAATTCGATCGCGCGATATTGGTAGGACTGGAAACCGGAGGATTGGCCGAGCGAGCCGCGAAACTGCGTGTATTCGCTGGGCGTCATGGTGCGCAGCACGTCCCATGCGCTGTTCAACTGCTCGAAAATGCGCGCCACGCGGGTCAGCATCTTGAAAGCCGGCTGCAGCCGATCCTCCCGGATGGCCACGATCGCCGAGCGGATCTCGTGGATGGCGAGCTTCATCCACAGTTCGGAGGTCTGGTGCTGGATGATGAACAGCAGTTCGTCGTGCGCCTCGGAAAGCGGCTCCTGCGCGTCGAGCACCTTTTCCAGATGGAGATAGTCGCCATAGGACATGCGTCCGCGAAACTCCATCTGGGCTCCCTCGGCAGGATTGTCAGCTTTCGTCATGCGAGCCCTTCCCGGCGGAACAAGCCGCCGCCTCCTCTAAGAAGAGGATTGCACTCCACCCGCTACATTTCAAGCATGAAATTTTATGATTAAAATATCTCTCTGGGAGTGCTCAAGCCCCTCACCCCCTGCCAATATAGGGCATCTTGGTCGCCATCACGGTCATGAACAGCACGTTGGCGTCCAGCGGCAGGCCTGCCATGTAGAGCACCGCCTCTGCCACGCGCTCGACATCCATCACCGCCTCCGGCGCAATGGTTCCGTTGGCCTGCGGCACGCCCTGCGTCATCGGCATGGCCATCTCGGTCAGCGCATTGCCGATGTCGATCTGGCCGCAGGCGATGTCGAACGGCCTGCCGTCCAGCGCCAGCGTCTTGGTGAGGCCGGTGATGGCATGCTTGGTGGCCGTGTACGGCACGGAGCCGGGCCGCGGCGCATAGGCCGAAACCGAGCCGTTGTTGATGATACGCCCGCCCTGCGGGTTCTGCCGGCGCATGGCGCCGAAGGCGGCACGCGCGCACAGGAACGAGCCGGTGAGGTTGACACCGACCACGTCGTTCCAAACCTCGACCGGGATTTCGTCGATCAGCGTCGACTTGTAGCCCATGCCGGCATTGTTGAAGAGCAGGTCGACGCGCCCGAATGTTTCGGCAGCGCCGGCAAACAGGGCATCGACCTCGTCGGCTTTGGAAATGTCGCAGGCAATTGCCAGCGCGCGGGCTTCGGTCGGACCGGCCTGGGCGATCGCGTCATCAAGCAAGGGTTTGCGCCTTCCCACGAAAACCGTGTTCCAGCCCGCCCTCAGCAGCGCGATAGCGACCGCCTTGCCTATGCCAGTGCCCGCGCCGGTTACGATTGCGGTCTTGCCATTCGTCATCGCGATTACCTCCCCGAACGTTTCGGCATCGCAGAAGTTGGGGCGGGAGGCAAGCCGGTTGAATCCGGCGCAAAAAAGAGGCGGCCATTGGCGACCGCCCTCAGGATCAGGAACGCTTGGGAGGAGGAACCGCGCCCCCGTATGGCGAAATGATGCGCCTGACCGGTTAACAAAACCTTGCCGGCGAATATCGCGCCGTCAAAGCCCGGCGTCTTCCGCTTCGCGCGTGGCAGTGACCTTGGCCTCTGCCACCGTGGCTTCGATGTGATCGACCAGCGCATCCGGCAAGGCAAGCCGCCCGGCCAGCATGTCGAGGAAGCCGCGCTCGGCGCGGGTGTCCGGATCGATCGTCAGGCGAGCGGCGGTATAGAGTTCGATCTTCTGGGCGTCGGTCTGTGCGGCCGCGACCAGGGCGTCAATGTCAAGCGGCCGGGAAAGTTCGCCGAGCAGGAAGCTCTCGGCCTCGCTGTCGATCCCGGCGCCAGCCAGCTTCTCGGCGATCTTGCGGCGCTCTTCTTCGTCGACATGTCCATCAGCCTTGGCTGCCGCGACCATGGTCCGGACCAGCGCCAGGGCAAATTCGCGCTCGCCTTGCGGCGCCTGGGCAGGGTGGAAGCTCGTGTCGGCAGGCGGCGGCAGCAGTTCCGGCTCTCCCTCGCCGGCTGGCGCCGGCTTGGCGCCGTTCTGATAGTTCTGGTAGGCCTTGTAGGCCAGGCCCGCGATGGCAGCGAGGCCACCGAGCCGTACCGCCGATGCCGTCACCTTGCGCCCTGCGCCCGTGCCGAGCAGCACCGCCACCAGCGTACCTGCGGCCAGAGGATTGTCCCTGGCGAGTTGCGCCGCCTGACCGGCCTTGTCGCCGACCGTCGCATCGGTCCCCGGAACTTTGGAGCCGAGCAGGTCATCAAGCAGCTTCTTGGGATCCAGCATAATGCCTCCGGAAATTGGGTCCGCAGCCGCGGACGGTTTCGGATGCCGCTGAATTAGGCAGCCCACCACGACATTGCAATGACGGTAGGGATGATTTCCGGACGCGCCCGAAGGGCCCCGCCTCCCCCTGCCGCCTCGTCAGCTGCCGATATGGCGATTGCCGCGACGGGCCGCAAGTTCGACCTGCCGATGTCGTTCGGCGTAGCGGGCGCGATCCTCTTCGCTGCGGGCCTCGACACAGTGGGGGCAGGAAACACCCTCCTGGAAATGCGGCGAGGCCTGCTCCTCGGGCGTGAGCGGATGGCGGCAGGCCCGGCACAGCACGGCACTGCCCTGCTCCAGACCATGCGAGACGGCCACGCGCTCGTCGAAGACGAAGCACTCGCCCTCCCACAGGCTCTGCTCGGCCGGCACCTCTTCCAGATATTTCAGGATGCCGCCCTTGAGGTGGAACACTTCCTCGATGCCGAGCGACTTCACATAGGCAGTGGCCTTTTCGCAGCGGATACCGCCGGTGCAGAACATGGCCACCTTGCGGCCTTCGAGCTCGTCCCGGTGCTGCTCCACCCAGGCGGGAAACTCGCGGAAACTGCTGGTCCTGGGGTCGACCGCGCCGCGAAACGTGCCGATAGAAACCTCATAGTCGTTGCGGGTATCGACGACGATGGTGTCGGGGTCGGCAATCAGCGCGTTCCAGTCCTGCGGCGCTACATAGGCCCCCGTCCCTCCTAGCGGATCGATGCCCTCCACGCCCATGGTCACGATCTCGCGCTTCAGCCGCACTTTCATGCGGTGGAACGGCATCTCGGCCGCGCGGCTGTATTTCAGCTCAAGTCCGGCAAGTTCGGGGATGGCTTCCAGCCACGCCACGAGTTCGAGGATCGCCTCGTCCGTTCCGGCCACCGTGCCGTTGATGCCCTCGCGGGCCAGTAGCAGCGTGCCCTTGATGGCTCGCGCGCAGCAAAAGTCCGCCAACGGCGCGCGCAAGGTTTCGAACGCCTCGAACCGGCAGAACCGGTAGAGGGCGGCGACGCGGAATTCGTTCTGTTGCGCAGGCTGGTTCATCGCCAAGGGCAGTAACGCCAGCGGCGTGCTGTTTCAAGACAAGATGGCGAGCGAAGGCACCTCCGTGGCGAATGGACCCGCCGATGCCCTCGCGCTAACTTCTCCAGATATCCGTCAGGTGACTTGCAGGCGCTGCTCTGCTAAATCGTTTGAAATTGCTTTCCAGCCCAGAGAATCCGATGTCCAGCAAGACCGAAAAGCTCATTTCACTTCTCGACGGTCAGCCCGTCATCCCCGTGCTGAAGATCGATGACGTCGCTTCGGCCGTACCTCTGGCGCGCGCGCTGGCGCGCGGAGGATTGCCGGCGATCGAGATCACGCTGCGGACGCCTACGGCACTGGAGGCAATCCGCCGCGTGATCGGCGAGGTCGAGGAGGCGATCGTCGGCGCCGGCACCATTCTCGACCCGCGCCAGTTCGAGCAGGCGGCGGAAGCGGGCTCGAAATTCATCGTCAGCCCCGGCGTCACCCGCGATTTGCTTGCCGCGGCCGGCGACAGCCCCGTTCCGCTGCTGCCAGGCGCGATCACGCCCGGCGAGATGATGATGGCGCGAGATGCCGGGCTCGATTTCCTGAAATTCTTTCCGGCCGAGCAGGCGGGCGGCGCGGCCTTCCTGAAGGCTCTGGTCTCGCCCTTGGCGGAGATCCGCTTCTGCCCGACCGGCGGCATCACCGCCGCCAATGCGCCAAGCTATCTCTCCCTTCCCAACGTGGCCTGTGTCGGCGGGTCGTGGGTTGCGCCCGATAATCTCGTGAAGTCGGGCGACTGGGCGGCAATCGAAGCGCTGGCGCGCGAGGCAGCCGGTCTGCGCAAGGGCTGAGGCGGCTCGGTGCGCTCCTGACCGCTGCGCTGTCGTCCTACGGCACTACTAGGAAAACAAGAAAGCGCCGGGCAGAACCGGCGCTTTCCTCATTTCGAGCATCTGGGGCAGCCAGATCAGTTGAAGCGGGCCACCGACAGGAACTGAACCGCCTTGCCGCTGAACCGGCTCGCATCCGCCACCTGGTTCCCCTGCTGGAAGCCGGCCGTGTAGACCTCGCGCGGCGCAGTGCGCACGATGTTGTAGGCAAATGACGGAGCCTTCGTCCCGGTTGTCGCCTGAGCCACATGGGTGCCGTGCAGCACCCAGTGGGCAGCCTGCGGTACAGCCGCAAGCGTCACCGGCTTGCGGTCGGGCTTGGCGTCCTGGCCGTTGGCGCGAGCGGCCTTCGGCGTGGTCTTGGCCCCGGCGACCGCGGCAGCCGCATCGGCCCCCGTGGCGCGCTGGACCATGGCTTCCGCCGGAGCGGTCGCGCTTGTCAGTGCCGCCATGCGCGCATTGTTGGCCTTGATCTCTGCCTCCACGACGGAGGCACTCTCGGCCGCAGCGAGCTCGGCAATGGGATCAGGCTTGACCGTTTCGGGCAGCGCAGGGCGCGCTTCCGGCAGTGCGGCAACCACCATCTCGGCCTGCGCCAATTCCGGCCGGCTGGAGGGCAGCGGAATTGCAACATCGCCGATGGCCTGGCTCTCAGCCGGTTCCGCAAGGGCGAGAAGCGTGGCCGCCTGCTGCGCCGACGGCGTGTAGTCCGGCCGATGCGTCGGCAACGGAACGTTGAGCGCAATCTCATGCACCGCGCCAGCCGGCGTTGCCGGCAGCGGGTCCTGCGCCATGCCGAATGGGACATTGGCGGGCGTTGCCGCGGCCGCAAGCGCCAGGGCGCCTACGTCGTCCTGTGGCCGTGGTGCCAGTGCCGGCAGAGGCACGCTGCGCGCAGGCAGCGCAGCAATGATGGTTTCCGGCGTTTCCGAGGACTGCTGCTCAGCTTCGTTGAACGGCGGAACCTCGGCGCGCTGCGCCTCGTTCGGCGACAGGATCTGGATGCCGTTGGCGGCAGATGCGGCCACCGCAGGCGCGGGCTTCACGCTGGCCTTCGGCGCAGGTGCCGGGGCAGCAGACGCCATGACCGGTGCGCTATCCTCCTCGTCGTCGGCGCCACCGCCGCCTCCGAAAAGCGTAGCCAGAAGGCTACGGGAGCGCTTGGGGCTGCTCTTGCCCGTCGCCAGCGCAATGGCGATTTCGCCGCTATTCTTGCGGGCTTCGTAAGAGGCCAGCGCCTGATCGAAGCCCGGCAGCGGCTTGCCGTCGCTCGGCACATGCAGGGTATTGCCCTTCGGGAACACCGCCACCAGCTCCTGACGGCTCATGCGCGGCCAGTGGCGCACATTGCCGACGTCGAAATGCACGAAGGGCGAGCCGGAAGTCGGATAATAGCCGACGCCGCCGGCCTCCAGCTTCAGGCCGATTTCGCGCATCTTTTTCAGCGGCACGTCGGGAAGATAGAAGTCCATCGCCTTGCCGAGCATGTGCTGGCTCTTTTCGGCAACGCCCTTGCTGCGGCTGCGCAGCATGCTGTTGGTCGCCGGCGAGCGATAGGCCGAAACGACGTGGACATATTCACGAGAACCGGACGCGCGATAAGCTTCCCAGACCAGATCGAGAAGCCGCGGGTCCATCTTCGTCGGCTCGTTGCGGCGCCAATCGCGCAGGAGACGGTTGATCTGCTCCAGGCCGGCCGGATCGTAGCGGCCGTTGCGCTTGAAGGTGATCTCGCCCTTCTCTCTGGTATGGACGAAGTAAAGCTTCAGGGACCGCGTTTCGGCGCTTGCCGACGATACGCCCATGGTCAAGGAACCTAGTGCGATCAGCGAAGCGGCCAGCATACGCCAGCGATCACGCCTGTTTTTGGGTCGCTCGGTGTCAGTCAAATCAAAGGCCCTGTAGAGTGCCGTTTGTCCCCGGATTTGAATCCCGGACGTTAAAAACCACGCCCGAATATCGATCCTAATGGTTAATCAGAGCTTATTGAAGGGGGAATGCGGTAAGACCGTGGCGATTTCCGGGCAAAAACCTTACGCTGGCGTCGTGGTTAACAGACGATTGCCGCGGCCTTGCCCGGCAAGACACGCGGCTCCTAGCGGTCCGCCACCGGGTCGAGGCCGTATTCCTTGAGCTTGCGATAGAGCGTGGAGCGCCCGATTCCGAGGCGACGCGCAACCTCGCTCATGCGGCCATTGTAGTGTTCGATCGCGAGCTTGATCATCTCCAACTCGACCTCCGCCAGCGTCCGGACCTCGCCCTGCTCGTCGACGCCCTTCAGCAGGCCGGTGCCGGCCTTTGCAACGGATGATTCGGCGACGGCGGATTCCGCCGGCCGCACACGGACCGGCTCGGCCACCTCAGCCGGCACGGCCGATCGTTCGGCAAGCACCACCGCGCCTTCCACCTGCGCCCTGATCTGCGGAAACTCCTCCTCTGTCAGAACGTCGCCCTCGCACAACACAGTGGCGCGGAAAACGGCATTCTCCAGCTGGCGGATGTTTCCCGGCCAGTCATAGGCCTGCAACATGGACAGGGCCTTGGCCGAGATATCCATTATGCGGCCGCGCGGCTGCGTGTGCCCGACATTGGCCATGAAATGGCGCACGAGCAGCGGAATGTCTTCGCGACGCTCGCGCAAAGGCGGAACGAAGATCGGATACACGTTCAGCCGGTAGAACAGGTCCTCGCGGAACTTTCCGTCCTTCACCTGCTGCAGCAGGTTGCGGTGGGTGGCAGAGATCAGGCGGATGTCCACCTTGACCGTCGAGCGTCCGCCGACCGGATCGACCTCGCCCTCCTGCACCGCGCGCAACAGCTTCACCTGCACGTCCAAAGGCAGGTCGCCGATCTCGTCCAGGAACAGCGTGCCCGTATGCGCCTCGACAAATTTGCCGGTGTGCCTTTCCGTCGCCCCGGTGAACGAGCCCTTCTCGTGGCCAAACAGGATGCTCTCGACCAGATTGTCGGGGATCGCACCGCAGTTCACGGTCACGAACGGCTTCGACCTGCGGGCGCCGGACCCCTGGATCGCGCGGGCCACAAGTCCTTTGCCCACCCCGGATTCGCCTTCGATCAAAATCGGGATATCGGATGCGACCGCCTTCTGCGCGACGCGCAGCACCCGTTCCATCGCCGGGCTGCTGGTCACCAGGTCCTTGATGGTCAACACGCCGCCGCTTCTTTTCGGGCGCGAAGCCTCGCCGCTGAGTGCACCAACCTTGAGGGCGTTGGCGATCGCCGTCTTCAGCCGCTCCGGCGAGGCCGGCTTGACGACGAAGTCGAAGGCACCGTTGCGCATGGCCGAGACCACCGTCTCGATGCCGCCTTGCGCCGTCTGGACAATGACCGGAAGTTCGATGCCGCGTTCGCGCATGGTCTTCAAGACGCCGATTCCGTCCATGCCGGGCATGGAAAGATCGAGGATCATGCTGGCGATGCCGCCGCCGTCGCGGCCGTCGAGCGCCTTCAGCCCGGCAGCCCCATCGTCGGCCAGGATGGCTCTATAGCCGAATTTGGTGACAGCCGCCTCCAGCAGGCGCCGCTGCACCGGATCGTCGTCGACTATGAGGATGCTGGCTGGCATGAAATGTTCGAAGAATCGCGTTAGAGAGCATGGTGCCGTATGGATCATGCTGGCACAGGGTTCTAAATAAGGTTTCAAAAAAGCCGGTGAACGAAGTCCTTAGATTTACCGGCTCTTTATTCTTGTCTTGAAGTCGGAAGGAAATGCGATGCGCATAGTTCCGGAGCGGAACGCCGCTCCTCTGGGCTCCAGCCAGAGCGCGGTCGACCTCGGCAACCTGCCGGAATGGGATCTGAGCGATCTCTATGCGAGCATGGATGCGCCGGAGCTGAAACGCGACCTCGCCAAGGCCGCCGAGGATGCGGTCGCCTTCGAGACGCGCTGGAAGGGCACCCTGGCGGCGGAAGCGCAGAAGGGAAGCGAAGGCAAGCTGGGCGAGGCATTGCGCAGCTATGAGGCGATCGAGGAACTGATCGGCCGCATCGCCTCATTCGCCGGGCTCGTCTATGCCGGCGACACCTCCGATCCGCAGCGCGCCAAGCTCTACGGCGACGTCCAGGAAAAGATGACCGACGCCAGTGCGCACCTGCTGTTCTTCGCGCTGGAGCTCAACCTCATCGACGACGCGCAGCTTGTCGCCGCGCTCGACGCCGACCCCGCCTTCGGCCACTACCGGCCATGGGTGCTCGACCTGCGCAAGGACAAGCCCTACCAGCTCGAGGACCGCATCGAGCAGCTGTTCCACGAAAAGTCGATCACCGGGCGGGGCGCCTGGAACCGCCTCTTCGACGAGACGATGACCGATCTTCGTTTCGACATCGACGGCGAGCAGATGACGCTGGAGCCCACCCTCAACCGGCTTCAGGATGCCGACGGCGAAGTGCGGCGCAAGGCTTCCGAAGCGCTTGCCAAGACGTTCAAGGAAAATCTGCGCACCTTCACGCTGATCACCAACACGCTGGCCAAGGACAAGGAGATTTCCGACCGCTGGCGCGGCTTCCAGGACATCGCCGATTCCCGCCACCTCGCCAATCGCGTCGAGCGCAGCGTCGTGGATGCGCTGGCAGCCGCCGTTCGCGAAGCCTATCCACGCCTGTCGCACCGCTACTATTCCATGAAGGCGCGCTGGCTCGGCATGGAGACGATGAACCACTGGGACCGCAACGCTCCGCTGCCCGAGACACCGCAGGCGACGATCGGATGGGACCAGGCAAAAGATACAGTGCTGTCGGCCTATGGCCGCTTCTCGCCGCAGATGGCCGACATAGCCCGCACCTTCTTCGACCGCCGCTGGATCGATGCGCCGGTGCGCCCCGGCAAGGCGCCGGGCGCATTCGCGCACCCGACCGTGCCCTCGGCGCATCCCTATGTGCTGCTCAACTATCTGGGCAAGCCGCGCGACGTGATGACGCTGGCGCACGAACTCGGCCACGGTGTGCACCAGGTGCTGGCCGCCGGCCAGGGCGCGCTGATGGCCTCCACGCCGCTTACGCTTGCCGAAACGGCCTCCGTGTTCGGCGAGATGCTGACCTTCCGCTCCCTGCTCGACCAGACCACCGACAAGCGCGAGCGCAAGGCGATGCTCGCCCAGAAGGTCGAGGACATGATCAATACGGTCGTGCGCCAGATCGCCTTCTACGAGTTCGAGCGCAAGGTGCACACCGAGCGCCGCAACGGCGAACTGACCGCCGACCGCATCGGCCAGTTCTGGCTGGAGGTGCAGGCCGAAAGCCTCGGTCCGGCGATCAAGCTGCGCGACGGCTACGAGACCTTCTGGACCTACATTCCGCACTTTATCCACTCGCCGTTCTACGTATATGCCTATGCCTTCGGCGACTGCCTCGTGAACTCGCTCTATGCGGTTTACCAGAACGCCGAGCAGGGATTTCAGGAGAAGTATTTCGACATGCTGCGCGCCGGCGGCACCAAGCACCACTCCGAGCTGCTGAAACCCTTTGGCCTCGATGCGTCCGATCCGGCCTTCTGGCAGATCGGCCTCGCCGTCATCAGCCAGCTGATCGACGAGCTGGAAACGCTGGATTGAGGCGCCCCGCCTTCGCTGCTGCAGGTTAGAAGAATGCCAGCCTCCCCGTTCGTTCTCTTCCGGGACGATCCCGCCGGCCACGAACTCCTGTTCGATCGCCCAAGCGAGATCATCGTTGCCGACACGCCGGACAATTTCTTTCCGGCGCTGGATTCGATCCAGGCCGCGCATGACGCGGGAAAATGGCTGGCCGGCTATTTTTCCTACGAGGCCGGCTATCTGCTCGAGCCCAAGCTGCGGCCGATCCTGCCGGAGGGGCGCCGCGCGCCGATGATCTGCCTCGGCGTCTTCGACGCCCCTTCCGACAGCATCTTGCCGGCCTTCCGCAAGTCGGCCACCAATGGCCCAATCTTCGACGCAAGGGCCAGCTGGTCCTTCGCCGACTATGAAAGCCGATTTTCCAGGCTGCACCAGCACCTGCGGCAGGGCGATTGCTACCAGGGCAACCTGACCTTCCCGATCCGTGCGCAGTGGTCGGGCGATCCGCTCGCCGCCTTCGACGCGCTGACCGAGCGACAGCCGGTGAAATACGGGGCGCTGGTTTCTTTGGACAACGGACCGATCGTGCTGTCGCGCTCGCCGGAGCTGTTCTTCCAGGTGGATTCGGATGGCTGGATCGAGACCCATCCAATGAAGGGCACCGCCCCGCGCGGCAAGACCCAGGCCGAGGACGAGGCGCAGCGTGAGTTCCTGCGCAACGATCCGAAGAACCAGGCCGAAAATCGCATGATCGTCGACCTGCTTCGTAACGACATCTCGCTGGTCAGCGAGGTGGGCTCGCTCGACGTGCCGGAGCTGTTCCGCGTGGAAAGCTATCCGACCGTGCACCAGATGGTGAGCCGAGTTCGGGCGAAGCTGCTGCCCGACGTGACTATTGCGCGCATCTTCGCCGCGCTCTTCCCCTGCGGCTCGATCACCGGCGCGCCGAAAATCCGTGCCATGGAGATCCTACGCGAGCTGGAGGGTACGCCGCGCGATGCCTATTGCGGCGCCATCGGCTGGATCGCTCCGGGCGGCACGATGCGCTTCTCGGTTGCGATCCGCACCATCTCGCTCTTCCCCGAGGGCGAGGCGATCTACAATGTGGGCGGCGGCGTGGTGTTCGATTCCACCGCACGAGAGGAATATGACGAATGCCTTCTGAAAGCGCGCTTCGCGACGGGAGCCCCGCCGGCTTCGAGCTGATCGAGACGCTGCGCTGGGAGCCTGCAGAAGGCTTTTTGCGGTTCGACCGGCACTTGGCTCGACTCGAGGCATCAGCGCGTGCACTTGGCTTCGCCTTCGACAAGCCGTCTGTCGAAGAGGCGTTGGTGCACGCAGTCGGCGGCGACACTCCGCTGCGGGTCCGGTTGACGCTTGACCGCGCCGGACAGCCGAATGTCACCATCCAGTCCTTCGTGCCTCTGCCCGCTGGCACAGTCTGGACCTTGGCGATAGCTGCCACCCGGCTGGACGCCAAAAACCCGCTGCTGCGCCACAAGACGACGCTGCGCAACGCATACGATGCCGCGCGGGCAGAGTTTTCGCGCGAGGCGGCCGACGAGGTGGTCCTGCTGAATGACGCCGGCAATGTCTGCGAAGGCACCATCACCACCATCTTTGCCGACATGGGCGATGGCGCGTTGAAGACACCGCCGCTGGGCAGTGGACTGCTTGCCGGCGTGTTGCGTGGCGAACTTCTGGACACGGGCAAAGCCGTGGAAGCGCCGCTGACCGTCGCCGATTTGAGGAACGCGCGCGCCCTTTACGTCGGCAACTCGCTGCGCGGGCTTATCTCCGCCCGTCTGGCCTAGTCATCTCCGGCTTGCACGCTTTTTGCGAGGCTGCTTATCTCGCCCCAACAGACAAGAGGGGAATAAACAGCCTTGAACACCATGCCTGCCCATACGCCGTATGATGGCTCGACGAAGCCGTTCACCATCGCGCTGAAGCCCCTCGACCCACAAGAATGGATCGAGATCGACGCCGACCTTCACGCCTATCTCGCGGAAAAGGACAGGCTCTATGGCTCGGTTGCCGACAAGGTGTTCGTCGAGCAGGTCGACACAAGCGCCGCCCAGCGCGAAGTGCTGGACATGCTGGTGCCTTATCTGCTCGAGCATCACCCCGAGATCTACAAGCGGGATGGTCATGAAATCGTGGTGGGCGGCACGCACCGCGTCGACATAAGCGAGGCATCAGAGCAGCCGCTGCGCGCCGCCTCGAGGCTGGTGCCGGAAGACCTGATCCTGATGCGCCGCGGCGATATTGGCTGGCGCCTCGCCGCCGGCTCGCTTTGCTTCCCATCGTCGTGGTCGCTCCGGGAAAAATTCGGCCTGGCGCTGCAGGAAATTCATGAACCGGTGCCGGCCTTCGGTCGCGGCACACGCACTGCCGACATCATCGAACGCATTTTCGACAACCTCGCGGTAGAACAGCCGGTACAGCGGTTCAACTGGTCGCTGCAGGCTGGCAATGCCCTCTACATGCCGTTCTCGCACCAGCAACGCATCGACCGCGCCACCAACCGCCCATCGAAATTCAGCACTGACGAGATTGCCGCGCAGGCCTTCATTCGCATCGAGCGCCAGACGCTTCGCAAGCTGCCCATTTCCGGCGACATCCTCTTCACGATCCGCATCTATCTCGACCCGCTGACCATGCTGGCCAGGCACCCGGAGAAGGCTCAGTTGGCGTCTTCGTTCGCCGCCCAGCTCGCCGCCCTCAACCTGGACCAGCTCGACTACAAGGGGCTTACCGCCGACCGTAACCGGCTGGTCGCTGTGCTGGAAAAAATGGCGGCGAGTGCCTGAAGCGGACTTCGATTTTTCTTTATTGTGAGGCCATTCTGTGATTGGCAGTTCGCGACCGACCGGGCCGATGGCAGCGGCGGCGCGAACCCCAAGGAGTATTCCGAGAATGGCGAAAGACGAATGGCCCGTACACGGTGAGATCGGCGGCCCGGTGGTGATGATCGGCTTCGGCTCGATCGGCCGGGGAACACTTCCTCTCATCGAGCGCCATTTCAAGTTCGACAAGTCGCGCATGACGGTCATCGACCCGCGCGACGACAACCGCCACATTCTCGACGAGCGCGGCATCGCCTTTCTCCAGGAAGCGGTGACCAGGGAAAATTACCGCGAACTGCTGACGCCTCTGCTCACCAAGGGCGGTGGCCAGGGCTTTTGCGTCAACCTCTCCGTCGACACCTCGTCGCTGGAGCTGATGCGGCTGTGCCGCGAGCTCGGCGTGCTCTACATCGACACGGTGGTCGAGCCATGGCTCGGCTTCTATTTCGACACCGAAGCCGACAACGCCTCGCGCACCAACTATGCGCTGCGTGAAACCATTCTCCAGGAAATCCGCGACCGGCCGGGCGGCACCACCGCCGTTTCCTGCTGCGGCGCCAACCCCGGTATGGTGTCGTGGTTCGTCAAGCAGGCGCTGGTCAACCTCGCCACGGATCTCGGCCTGGAATTCATCGAACCTGCGGCCGGCGACCGCGACGGCTGGGCCAGGCTGATGCAGCAGGCCGGCGTCAAGGGCATCCACATCGCCGAGCGTGACACCCAGCTCACCAGGAACCCGAAACCGCTCAACGTGTTCTGGAACACCTGGTCGGTGGAGGGCTTCATCTCCGAAGGCCTGCAGCCGTCCGAACTCGGCTGGGGCACGCATGAGAAATGGCTGCCCGAAAACGCAAAGGGGCACCAGACCGGCTGCGGGGCGGGCATCTATCTGGAGCAGCCCGGCGCCAACACGCGCGTGCGCAGCTGGTGCCCGACGCCGGGCGCGCAATATGGCTTCCTGGTCACCCACAACGAGGCTATCTCGATCTCGGACTTCTTTACCGTGCGCGACGGAAATGGCGAGGCCATCTACCGGCCGACCTGCAACTACGCCTATCATCCGTGCAACGACGCCGTGCTTTCCATGCATGAGATGTTCGGCGCCGCTGGCAGGGCGCAGCCGGTGCAGCATGTGCTCGACGAGGACGAGCTGGTCGATGGCAAGGACGAGCTGGGCGTGCTGCTCTATGGCCACGGCAAGAACGCCTACTGGTACGGCTCGCAGCTCACGCTCGAGGAAACGCGCGAGCTCGCGCCCTACCAGAACGCCACCGGCCTTCAGGTGACTTCTGCCGTGCTGGCCGGCATGGTGTGGGCGCTTGAGAACCCGCAGGCCGGCATCGTCGACACCGACGCCATGGACTACCGCCGTTGCCTCGAAGTGCAGCGTCCCTATCTTGGTCCGGTGACGGGCCATTATACGGACTGGACACCGCTGGAAGGTCGGCCGGGATTGTTCCCGGAGGATATCGACACGCGGGATCCGTGGCAGTTCCGTAACATACTGGTTCGCTAGGCGGGCTCCGACCAGCAAACCATCCCGGCAATGGCTTGCAATCGCCCTGAAATGGGGCGATTGCTTTTTCGATGCGGACTGAGGAGAGGGTTTTTCAACCATGACGATTGCGCGCAAACTGATTTCGGCGGCGGCGATTGCGGCCGCAGCGGCCAGCCTGGCCGGATGCGTGGGTTCGGGGCCGGGGGTCGGCGGACCGATTTCGGTTGCCCCCAGAGGCGTCGAGGGCGAATGGATGAGCACTGACGGCGTTGCCGTGTCGCAGTTCTCGGGCGGCGCCTTCCAGACCAATGCGCTGGACACCGGCAACAAGCTGGCCGACGGAAGCTACCGTATGGCCGATGCCCGCACGGTGGAGATCACCGTGCGGTCGCTGATCCGCCAGAGCACGACCAACGTCAACTGCGCGCTGGTGACCCCCAACCAGCTCAACTGCACCAGCTCCAACGGCCAGCAATTCGTGCTGACGCGCCGGCAGGTGACTGGCTGAACCCAAGGCAGGCGCAAAGTCCCCGCCCTGCCGCTCGAAGCGTGAGGTTCGGCCTTGCGCTTCGCCAATCGGCGTCCGCCGTCGACCGGGCCCGTGAATGCGAGGCGCACCGGTTTCGCTCTCCTCAATGTGGCGCAGCCTGCCTCGCCCCCGATGCCCTTCCACTTCCCAGTGCCGGGCCAAACGGTTTCAGAAGCCTTGCCGAATGCTCTCGCGGCTTCATCCACGGTGGACCTATTGTTCCCCGCTGCTCCCGTTTTAACCATCGCCCCGCCGCTGCCAGGATTGCGCTTGCATGCACCCTGGCGCGATGTGAACATGCGCGCCAAGAACCGTAGCAAAACGGTCAAAGACAGCGGGCACTCTATTCGTCAGCATCAATCGGGAGACAGTTCATGAAGAAATTTGTCGTCGCCGCTACGCTGGGCGCATCGGCCCTGGCCCTGTCCACCGGCGCTTCATTTGCCGACTTTACATTGACCATCCTGCACATAAACGATTGGCACAGCCGCATCGAATCCAACAACAAGTATGAATCGACCTGCTCCGCGGAAGAGGAAAGCAAGGACGAATGCATCGGCGGCGCGGCCCGCCTGGTGACCGCCATTGCCGAACGCCGCAAAGCGCTGGAAGGGCAGAACGTGCTTCTGCTCAACGGCGGCGACAATTTCCAGGGATCGCTGTTCTACGCCACCTACAAGGGCGCCGTGGAAGCCGAGTTCCTGAACCAGATGAAGTTCGACGCCATGACCGTGGGCAACCACGAGTTCGACGACGGCGAGGATGCGCTGGTGCCTTTCCTGGAAAAAGTGCAATTTCCGGTGCTGAGCGCCAATGTGCACCCCAACGCCCAGTCGAAGGTGGGCGACCGCATCAAGCCCTCGATCGTGCTGGAAGTCGGCGGCCAGAAGATCGGCATCGTCGGCGCAGTGACGAACGATACGCCGGAAGTGGCGGCGCCCGGCCCGAACATCGCCATTGAGGACGACATCAAGACAATCACCGCCGAGGTCGAGAAGCTGAAGGCCGAGGGCGTGAACAAGATCATCGCGCTGACCCATGTCGGCTATCCGCGCGACAAGGAGATGATCGCCAGGATACCTGGCGTGGACGTGGTGGTGGGCGGGCATTCGCACTCGCTGCTGTCCAACTCCGACCCGAAGGCCGAGGGGCCCTACCCCACCATGGTCGACAACCCCGAAGGCTATAAGGTGCCGGTCACGCAGGCGGCCTCCTATTCGAAATATCTCGGCGAGTTCAAGGTGGTGTTCGACGACAACGGCATCGTCAAGGAAGCCAGCGGCGATCCGCTCTATCTCGACGCCAAGATCAAGCCCGACGAAGCGGTGCTGGCGCGCATCAAGGAGCTTGGCGCGCCGATCGAGGAATTGAAGGCCAAGCAGGTGTCGGAGACAACCGCCGACATCGACGGCAGCCGCGAAAACTGCCGCGCCCGGGAATGCGAGATGGGCAACCTGATCGCCGATGCCGTTCTCGACCGCGTGAAGGGACAAGGGGTCCAGATCGTGTTCCAGAACGGCGGCGGCATCCGGGCCTCCATCGGCAAGGGCGCGGTGACCATGGGCGACGTGCTGACGGTCCTGCCCTTCCAGAACACGGTGGCGACATTCCAGCTTTCGGGCAAGGACATCGCCGATTCCATCGAGGCGGGCCTCAGCGAGATCGAGGAAGGCAAGGGCAAGTTCCCGCAGGTGGCGGGCCTGAAATACAGCTTCGACAAATCGGTGGCAGCCAACCAGGGTCGGCTGAAATCGGTGGAAGTGATGGAAGACGGCGCCTGGAAGCCGCTGGACCCGGCCAAGATCTATGGCGTGGCTGCCAACGACTTCGTGCGCGCTGGCGGCGACGGCTACAAGATCTTCGCCGAAAAGGCGCAGAACGCCTATGACTACGGGCCGAGCCTGGAAGACGTGGTGGCCGATTATCTGGCCGCAAACCGCCCCTACACGCCCAAACTGGAAGGCCGCATAACCGAACTCGCCCGGGCAGAAGCGCCGGCCGAAGCCGCAGCGCCCACGCCGGAAGCCGCGCCCGCCGCCGAAGCCAAGCCGGCAGCCGGCGACAGCCACTCTATCGTGGCTGGCGACACCTATTGGCACATCGCCAAGAAGGCCTATGGCACTCCGTCCAAGTGGCGGCTGATCGCCAAGGCCAACCCGAAATATGCCGCGCGCCGTCTGCCGGTGGGCGCCACGCTCACCATTCCGGCCGTGCAGTAGGCAAGCCGGCGAGACGGAAGAAAGGCCCTCCGCGTGTCCGGCGGGCCCTGCCGTTGCGCCCCGCGTCCAAGCGTCGGTCGCGCCAGGCGGGTGCAACCTTGCCGTGATCTCGTGAAGGAGGCTGCGGCCAGACGCTGCATTGGAATTCCGGTTCGACATCACTAAGTACCGGGCCTGCGCGGGAGAAATGCCGAGATGAGCTTGACCACAGACGACGTCCAGACCGGAAACCGGAACATCGGGCCGCTGCCCGCCGGCCATCCGCCGGTCAAGCAGCCCAAGGTTGGCATCATGCTGGTGAACCTGGGCACGCCGGACGGCACCGATTTTGCGCCGATGTGGCGCTATCTCAGGGAGTTCCTGTCCGATCCGCGCGTGATCGAGCTGTCGCGCGTGGTCTGGTATCCGATCCTCTACGGACTGGTGCTGACCACCCGGCCGAAGAAATCCGGCGCCAACTACAAGACCATCTGGAACGAGGCGAAGAACGAATCGCCGTTGCGGACCTACACGCGTGCGCAGGCCGAAAAGCTCTCCCAGATGCTGGCCGACAAACCCAACGTGGTGGTGGACTGGGGCATGCGCTACGGCACCCCGTCGATCGCGAGTTCGGTTCAGCGCTTGATGGACCAGGGCTGCGAACGCATCGTGATGTTCCCGCTCTATCCGCAGTTCTCGGCCACAACCACCGCGACCGCCAGCGACCAGCTATTCCGGGCGCTGATGAAAATCCGCGCCATGCCGGCGATCCGCACCGTGCCTGCCTATTACGATGAGCCGGCCTATATCGAGGCGCTGGCCAATTCGGTGACCAGCCACCTTGCCGCGCTCGACTTCGAGCCGGAGGTGGTGCTTGCTTCCTACCACGGCATCCCGAAAGCCTATTTCGAGAAGGGCGACCCCTATCACTGCCACTGCCTGAAGACGACGCGGCTGCTGCGCGAGCGGCTGGGCTGGGACGAAAAGAAGCTCATCACCACCTTCCAGTCGCGCTTCGGTGCGCAGGAATGGCTGCAGCCCTACACCGACAAGACGGTGGAGAAGCTGGCGAAGGAAGGCGTGAAGTCGATCGCCGTCATCAACCCCGGCTTCTCGGCCGACTGCATCGAGACGCTGGAGGAAATCGCCGGCGAGGCCGCCGAGATCTTCCAGCACGCCGGCGGCAAGAATTTCACGCACATACCGTGCCTCAATGACAGCGACGACGGCATGGCCGTCATCGAAACGCTGGTACGCCGCGAACTGGCCGGCTGGGCCTGAGCCGCAGCCGGCTCACGCAAAGCAGGACTGAGCCTCGATCATGCGAAGCACCTGCCCGCCGGCTCAACGGCCGGCGGCGGGTAGCGGAACGGGCGCGGGCGCACTGGCAGCGGGCGGGGGCGAACCCGCCGGTGCGGCGAAATCATCGGCACGCCCCGGCTGCGGATCGGGCGCGATGCCCTGCTTCATCAGTTTCTCGTTGGGCGAACGTGGCGCCTGCCGCGTCTGCGCCTGCGCGCCAAGCAGTTCGCCGCCGCCGTCCAGCGCAGGGTCGCTCAGCGAGACCGGCGGCGTGCGGTCGACAGGCTTGGCCTTGCCGGCTCCTGGCGCCGGCGCAAACACGCCGGGCGCGAGCGCTTCGCCGGGTTCGGCGGCCACGCCCAGCATCTTACGAAGCGGCTTTTCGGCGTAGAAGGCCAGCTTGCGCTTGCCCGCCTTGGTGAAATTTATGCCGTCTTCCGCGCGCAGGCGCTCAGGCTGGCCGTTGACATTGGGGCCCGTGGTCACGAAGGCGCCGTTCTCGTCGACGAAGCCATCCCACACATCCACGAATTCGCCGCCGGCACCTTCGCTGGCCGCGCGATAGATGTCGTTGAAGGCCAGCATGTCGGCCGTCGTCTTCGAAAGCCTGAACGCGGGCATGCCGACCCAGACGAAAGGCACGTTGCGCGCCGCAATGGCCTTCGCCATCTCATCAGCGCGGCGGGTGTATTCCTTCGTCCAGTTGTCCGTTCGAAGCGTCTCGCTTGTCGCGCCGACGCGCATGCGCTGGCGGTCGTTTGAGCCGAGCATGACGACAACTGCCGCCGGCTTCTCGGCCTCGATCAAGGGACCGATTTCCTTGCCCCAGTCGAAATGCTCGTCGCGCACGAAGCCTGACGAGCCTTTCGAGCGGTCGATGACCCGGACTTTCGGATTCTGCGCATAGACGGTCGACAAGCCCTCGGCGAGACCGCTGCCGAGAAAATCGCCAACTACCAGCACCACCTTGGCGTCGGGCGCCTTTTCAACCGCGGCTACCTCCGGCTCGTGCGGAACGGCAGTGGCCTTGGTGCCCGGCGATTTCTTGGCGGCGCGAGCCTTGGGCCTCGGCTGGTGGTGCGGGACCGGAACCCTCTGCGCCGGCGGCTCGTAATATCTTTCCCGGCGCGGCAGGAACAGGTCGAACAGGTTCCAGGGCCGTATCATCCGCTCCTGGGCATAGGCCGGAGATGACAGCGCCTCGGCGAAGAAGCCGGCGGACGCGACCGCCAGCGCCAGAAGCAGCGCCGGCAGCCACGCACGAAATGTCGGCTTTCTCGATGGCAATGCCGGCTCCGTTGGGGTTGGCCCGGTTAACGCTTTCTCAGCCGCAACAGCACTTCCATGCTCGGATGGCCGTCTTGCTCCAGGCCGGCCTGGGCCTGGAAGGCACGGATCGCGGCGCGCGACCCTTCGCCAATCTTGCCATCGAACTTGCCTTCGTAATAGCCAAAAGTGGAGAGGCGTTGCTGAAGCTCCTGCTTCTCCTGGAAGGACAGCTTCGTGAAAGGCCGGTTCCAGTCACGCACCAGGCCGCCATATCCGGCGATCTCGTCGGCAAGCAGGCCGACGGCGAGCGCGTATTTATCGGCGTTGTTATACCGCTTGAGCACCGAGAAGTTCTTGGTCATCAGGAAGGCCGGGCCGGAACGCCCGTCCAGCACCTTCAGTTCGGCCATCTCGTTGCCATCGCGGAAAGGCTTGCCCCTGGCGCGGGTGATGCCCAGGCTCTGCCACTTGGCCACCGAGAGAGAGCCGTTCGGGAACTTGCGCCCCTCCGGCAACCTCACCTCGTAGCCCCAGGTGCGGCCGCTCTGCCAGCCATTCTTGGCGAGCAGGTTGGCGGCGGTGGCGAGCGCATCCGGCACGGAGTACCAGATGTCGCGCTTGCCGTTGCCGTCAATGTCGACGGCATAGCGCTGGTAGCTGGTGGGAATGAACTGGGTGTGGCCCATGGCGCCGGCCCAGGAACCCATCAGGTGGCTTTCGTCGATGTCGCCGCTCTGCAGGATCTTCAGCGCCGCGATCAGTTGCGTCTGTGCGAACTTGGCGCGCCTCTGGTCGCCATAGGCAAGCGTGGCCAGCGAGCGCACCACATTGCGCATCACCTTGTCGTTCTTGAGAATCTCGCCGTAGTTCGATTCCATCGACCAGATGGCAAGCAGGATATGGCGATCGACGCCGAAGCGCGCCTCGATGCGGTCGAGCCAGGGCTTCCACTGGCGCGCCATGGCGCGCCCGTTGGCCACCGCCTCCTCGTGCACGCGGTTGTCGAAATAGTCCCAGACCGGCGCGGTGAATTCGGGCTGGAAGCGCGCCTTCTCCAGCACCTCGGGATCGACATCGCGCACATTGCGGAAGGCGCGATCGAAGGTGGTGGCGGAAATGCCGTTTTGCAGCGCGGTGCTGCGGAAACCGGCGATCCAGCGCTGGAAACCCGCATCGGCAAGCGCCGTCGTGCCTGAAGAAAACAGCAGGGCAAGCGACAGGCCGGCAGCCGCCGCGACGCCTGCGAAGCGAGTTGCGGTCTTACGAACGAGCATGATGTCCCTCCTTATCGGTCCTCGAAAAATACATTCATCGCGCACCGGGGTTATCAATCGGTTTACCATAGCGAAATTGGTTGCTATCGCCTTCGCGGCCTCCCAGCCGCCCGTGGCTGTGGCAGTGCGATGTTCAGTATTCATCAATTTCGACGTGAAAATGTCTCATCCCGTGATAGGACCGACTCGCCTATTGGACCGTTCGCCATGAAAAAAGTACGCAAAGCAGTTTTTCCTGTTGCCGGGCTCGGCACGCGGTTTCTCCCAGCCACCAAATCCATCCCCAAGGAGATGCTGACGGTGGTCGACCGCCCTGTCATCCAATATGTGGTGGACGAGGCGCGCGAGGCGGGCATCGAGCATTTCATATTCGTGACCGGGCGCAACAAGGCCGTCATCGAAGACCATTTCGACGTCCAGTTCGAGCTTTATGACACGCTGGCGCAGCGCGGCAAGGACGACCAGCTATCGCACCTGCAGCGCCTGCAGCCGCAGCCCGGACAAACCAGCTTCACCCGGCAGCAGGTGCCGCTGGGCCTGGGCCATGCGGTGTGGTGCGCGCGCGACCTGGTGGGGGACGAGCCCTTCGCCCTGCTCTTGCCCGACATGATCATGCAGACGGACCAGAGCTGCCTGAAGGAAATGGTCAAGCTCTACGAGCACACCGGGCAGAACATCGTGGCGGTGCAGGAGTGCGACCCGGCCGAGACCCACAAATACGGCATCGTCGGCCGCGGGCAGGACGTGCATTCGGGATTCGAGATCACCGGCATGGTGGAGAAGCCCGCGCAGGGCACCGCGCCTTCCAATCTCTACATCAACGGCCGCTACATATTGCAGCCGGAAATCTTCAAGATATTGGAAGGTCAGGAAAAGGGCGCGGGCAACGAGATCCAGCTGACCGACGCCATGCTCAAGCTTGAAAAGCAGCAATCCTTCTATGGCTATCACTATCAGGGCCGCACCTTCGACTGCGGCTCGCCGGAGGGCTTCATCGAGGCCAATGTGGCCTTCTCGCTGTGGCACCCCGACATGCACGACAAGGTCGCGGCCATGCTGGGCAAGATGCTGGACGAACTGAAGCCCATCGAGAGGCGCAAGGTGCCGCGCTGAGCACGAACGAAAAAAGGCCGGGTCGTCCCCCAGCCCCTAACTGAAATGTTGAATATTTTCTGTCGCGAAACTCTGACTGCTGCGAGTGAGTTTTGCGACAGGAATTAAAAGGAGGAATTTTTGCGCCTGAACGACAGCTATGTCGCATCCAGCAGAAAAATCGTGGCCTCCATGAATGTCACGGCATTCCCTCGCAGAGTTACGCGATCCTCGGTCAATTCGCAGTCGAGCCACCCTCCGCGTGCCGACGCCTGATAGGCCATAAGCTTGTCGCGGCCCAAACGTGCAGCCCAATAGGGCACAAGCGTAGCATGGATAGACCCCGTAACCGGATCTTCTGGAATACCTGCGCCGGGAGCAAAGTAGCGCGACACGAAATGCGCCTTTGCGCCGTCCGCTTCCTGCCCCGTCACCACAAGGCCGACAGGACCGAGAAGGGCAATTGCAGCAAGGTCCGGAACGAAACTGCGCACGGCATCGGCGCTGCCGAGATCGACAAAGAAGTTCTCGAAGTTGCGAAAAATGCGAACGGGCGGTTCAACGAAAATCTCTGCAATTTCGTGTGGCAGAGCATCAATGGCCTCCGGCGCCAGACGAGGAATGTCGAGCCTGTATCCATCCGCTTCCCTCGATACACGCAGCTCTCCGACCCGAGTGTGGAAGACGAATGGTGCGACCGCCTTCGCTTTGGTGAACAAGACGTGCGCTGTCGCAAGGGTGGCGTGCCCGCAGAAATCGACCTCATGCGCCGGGGCAAACCAGCGCAAATCCCACGCTCCATCGGGGCGAGCTTTGACAAAGGCCGTCTCAGCCAGGTTGTTCTCCTGCGCAACCGCCAGCATCAGTGCATCCGGCAGCCAGTCGTCAAGGACGAGAACGGCAGCAGGGTTTCCCGCGAAAAGGCGGTCGGTGAAAGCATCGACCTGATACATGTGCATGAGGATGGTGTCGCCCCTCCGCGGCAGGTGAGTGCGCAGAATGCTTCACGAAGATATTTCCAGCAAGATCAACCGCCAGAAACGTCCACGCCACAAGGAAATTCAGCACCAGTATCCACTTGGATTCCACATTTCAGTTAGGGGCTGGGGGCCGTCCCGGCCTTTTTTTTTAAGCACCGCGGGGGGCTCAGCGCTGCAGCTTGAGGCCGAGGAAGACGCTGTTGGCGTCGTAGTCGCGGTCCGGCAGATTGCTTCGGAGCCTCTCGTGCCGCAGCCTGCCGCTGATGCCGGCATAGCGGCTCAGCCACCATGTGGCGCCCGCCTCGGCCAGGAAGGTCACGTCGTGGCCATCGGCATGCGCATAGTTGCGATAGCCGATGCCCAGGGCGGCATTGCCGGTGAGATTGGCGCGGATCGCGCGTTCGGCCGAAACCGTGGCGACGTTCAGGACCGAACCGCTTTCGCCGGCATTCGTGGTGTTCTCGATGGTGGTCGAGGCAGCCAGATTGACCAGTGTGCCGCGCTCCGGCGACCATGTCAGCGCGGCGGACACGCTTGGCGCCGAGACCGGGCCGAGGCGGTCGTCGTCGAAACTCTCGCGCAGCCAGCCGGCCGAGAATTCGCCCGACAGCTTTTCGCCGAGGTCGAGCGCCACGCCGGCGCGCGCCCCGACGAGATTGGAAGAGCGTTCATAGCCGCTGTCGTCAATCTTCTGGTCGTAGTAGCGGCGGCCAAGCTCCACCTCGGCAAAGGGCGTCAGGGCCGGCGATACCTCGTAGCCCCCGCGCAAGGTCACCGACGCCAGGGTCGAGTCGCGATCCTTCTGCGAGAGAACGCTGCCGTCCCAAAGCTCGGCATCGCCATAAATGTCGCGTTCGACGCTGCCGGTGACGCCAAGCAGAACGCGGCCGATATTCCTTTCAACGCCGAGGCTGGCGCCCAGCGTCTGCCGGATCGGCGACGATGCCGCGCCAATGATGGCGACGGGCGACGAGGCGCTTTCGGGAGTGCGCAGATAGCCGAACTCCCCACGGCCGTTCAGGCTCTCGCCAAGGTCGAGGTCCAGCCGCAGGTCGACGCCGATCTCGTCGTCCCTGACCTGCTCACCGGAAAGGGTGCGCTGGATCGCGCCATAGACGTCAAGCGTTGCCGAATGGCCGCCCCAGTCGCCGATGGCATTGAGGCGCAAGGCGGTTTGCGACAGCACTGCGCTCGAGTCGCCGGGCTGAAGGCTGGCATTGGAGGTGCCTACCAACCCCTGCTCGAGCGTGGATCGCAGCAGAAGACGGCCGACATGAATGCCGGGCGCGGCAAAGGGAGCCTCCTCCCGCGCCACATTGCGGGCCTCGATGGCGTTCTCGCGCTCCGCGCGCCGGACACTCTCCGGGTCCTCCTGCGCGCCATCCGCGGGTACCCGCACCGCAGCGGTGACAAGGTCTTCGTCGACAGTGCCGGCTCTGCGGTTTTCCCGGACCGGCTGAGCACCCGCCGCTACGCGCGCGGCCTCGGCCCGCTGGCGTGCTGTGGAAAGCGGCCGCGCGCCCGACGTAGGCGACGGCCCGTCGAACGCGTCGGCATTGGCCGGCAGCGAAAACAGGTCCGGTTCGGCCGGGCCGGCATCCGGCACCGCGCCGGTGCTGACCGGATCATATTGCCAGGAAGAAGTCTGATCGGCTTGGGCTGCCTGGCCGCGCGGCAGGGGCGCGTTGGCGTTCGTGGCAGGAAGAGAGCCGCGCAAGCCGGTTTCCTGGGCCTCGGCCACGGCGGCGCCGAGCACGCCGGCGGCACCGGCCATGCACAGCACGACCGGCAGCAACCGTCGACCTCGGCGTCGTGACTGATCGGGGCGCACGCCTGACATTCTCACCTGACTGCATTCCGTGGCGCGGGGCGGCGCCAGCATTACCGAACCGTAAATTCGGATGGTTAAGAGAGTGTTGAGGGCGCGCAGGCAGCCCGGCAGCGCGCGCATCGATATGGACAGCCGCCCGACAACACGGTAATCGCATGCAACATGCACGCACGAACCCTAAAGACACCGCCCGACAGGCAGGCCTCCATAGCATCGGCGATGCGCACCGTGACGACGGAGCGCGCCGGCGTCGAGGCGCTGGCCGAGGCGCTGCAAAATGGATTGTCCGAGCCTTTCGCCGAAGCGGTGGAGCTGCTGTCGGCAATCGGCGGGCGTGTGATCGTGACCGGCGTGGGCAAGAGCGGCCATATCGGCTCCAAGATCGCGGCGACACTCGCCTCCACCGGCACTCCTGCCTTCTTCGTCCACCCCGCCGAAGCCAATCACGGCGACCTTGGCATGATCGCGCGGGACGACGCGATCCTGGCCATCTCCTGGTCGGGCGAGACGGTGGAGCTGAAAGGCATCATCGCCTATGCTCGCCGCTTTGCCATCCCGCTGATCGCGGTGACGTCGGGCGAGAACTCGGCGCTGGCGCGCGAGGCCAACGTGGTGCTGAAGCTGCCCAAGGCGCAGGAAGCCTGCCCACACGGGCTGGCGCCCACCACGTCGACCCTGCTGCAGCTGGTGATAGGCGATGCGCTGGCAGTGGCGCTGCTGGAGGCACGCGGCTTCACGGCCGAGCATTTCCGCACCTTCCATCCGGGCGGCCAGCTGGGCGCCAACCTCACCCGCGTCGCCGACATCATGCATTCCGACGACAGGATGCCCATCGTGGCGCTGGGCACCAGCATGCCGGAGGCGGTGGCCGAACTGTCTCGCAAGCGCTTCGGCTGCGTCTGCGTGGTGGATGCCGAGGGCAAGCTTTCCGGCATCGTCACCGACGGCGACCTGGCCCGCAACCTGCACCGCAACCTCGGCGAGCTGAAGGTGGAAGACGTCATGACCCGGCAGCCCCGGACCATCGAGCCGCGCATGATGGCAAGTGCGGCGATGGCGGTGATCAACGAGCACAACATCAGCGCGCTGGTCGTGGCCGAGGACGAGCGCCCGGTGGGCGTCGTGCATTTCCACGACCTGCTGCGCATCGGCGTGGCGTGACGCCCTGCCCGAACCTTGTCGGGCAATTCGCAAACATAGCAAACAGCGGGGAAAGCATGACGGCCAAAGCCGTCACGCTTCCTGGATTTGCACTCAGCGCGGCAACACGCTCGTACCCATCAGCGCCTCATCGATAGCGCGCGCCGCCTGGCGGCCTTCGCGGATCGCCCACACCACCAGCGACTGCCCTCGCCGCACGTCGCCGGCCGCATAGAGCCGGTCGACGCTGGTGCGGTAGTCGCGCTCGTTGGCTTCGACATTGGTCGAGCGGCGCGCATCGAGACGGGTCTTTAGCCCCTCGCCCAGCTCCTCGGTCACGCCGCCGGGCATCGGGCCGGCGAAGCCGATGGCGATGAAGGCGAGGTCGGCGCGGATGACGAATTCGGTGCCAGGGATGGGCTGGCGCTTCTCGTCCACCTCGCAGCACTTGACGCCGGTGAGTTGCCCTTCCTCGCCGATGAACTCCAGCGTCGCCACCTGGAACTCCCGCTCGGCGCCCTCGGCCTGGCTGGAAGAGGTGCGCATCTTGGTTGCCCAGTAGGGCCAGACCGCAAGCTTGTTTTCCTTTTCCGGTGGCTGCGGGCGGATATCGAGCTGAGTGACGCGCACCGCGCCCTGGCGGAACGCCGTGCCGATGCAGTCGGAAGCGGTGTCGCCGCCGCCCACCACCACGACATGCTGGCCGCTGGCGTAGATCGGCTGCGAAGGCCAGGCAGTAGATTGGATATCTTCCTGCGCGACACGCTTGTTCTGCTGGACCAGGTAAGGCATCGCGTCATGCACGCCTGCGAGCTCCTCGCCGGGGATGCTGGCCGGGCGCGGCTTTTCGGAGCCGCCGCAATAGAGCACCGCATCGTATTCGGCGAGCAGTTCGGACACCTTCTTGTCTACGCCGACATTCACGCCGCAGAAGAAGGTCACGCCTTCGCCCTGCATCTGCTGGACGCGGCGATCGATGAAGTGCTTCTCCATCTTGAAGTCGGGGATGCCGAACCGCATCAGCCCGCCGGGTCGGCTTTCACGCTCGTAGACATGCACGTCATGGCCGACGCGGCCGAGCTGCTGGGCCGCTGCCATGCCGGCCGGGCCGGAACCGATGATGGCGACGCGCTTGCCGGTCTTCTTCTCGGCCGGCTGCGGGCGGACAAGCCCAAGTTGGTAGGCCTTGTCGGCGAGCGCCTGTTCGATGGTCTTGATGGCGACCGGAATGTCCTCAAGGTTGAGTGTGCAGGCCTCCTCGCAGGGAGCCGGACAGATGCGGCCGGTGAATTCGGGGAAGTTATTGGTGGAGTGCAGGTTGCGGATCGCCGTTTCCCAATCGCCGTTATAGACGAGATCGTTCCAGTCCGGGATCTGGTTGTGGACCGGGCAGCCCGTGGGGCCATGGCAGTAGGGGATGCCGCAATCCATGCAGCGTGCGGCCTGCTTCTCGACTTCGCTATCCGACAGCGGCAGCGTGAATTCGCGGAAGTGCCGGATACGGTCGGCGGCAGGCTGATACTTGTGCACCTGCCGGTCTATCTCAAGGAAACCTGTAACCTTGCCCATTTCAAAACTCTTGTTCGTGGGTCGCCGCGCCCGCGCGGCAAAAAAGCAATCTCGGTGAGGATGACGGCCTTGGGCGGCCCCCTTCGCCGCCCGTCGCCGTGCGCTGCTGCGAAACTATTCCGCCGCCACGCCCATGCGCATGCGTTCCATCTCGATCAGCGCGCGGCGATATTCGACCGGCATGACCTTGCGGAACTTCGGCCGATAATTGGCCCAATCGTCCAGGATCTGCTTGCCCCGCGTCGAACCGGTGTAGTGCACATGGTTCGAGATGAGCTGGTACAGGCGCTCCTCGTCATGGCTGCTCATGTCCTCCGAGACGTCGACGCGGCCCTTGTGGTCGATGTCGCCGCCGTGGTGCAGCAGCTTCTCGAGCATGTCGTCTTCCGCCGGAACCGGCTCGAGCTCGACCATGGCCATGTTGCAGCGCTCGGCGAAGTCGCCGGCCTCGTCCAGCACATAGGCGACACCGCCCGACATGCCGGCCGCGAAGTTGCGCCCGGTCTTGCCGATGACGACGACAACGCCGCCGGTCATGTACTCGCAGCCATGGTCGCCCACGCCCTCGACCACCGCCACGGCACCGGAGTTGCGCACGGCGAAACGCTCGCCGGCGACGCCACGGAAGTAGCACTCGCCCTCGATGGCGCCGTAGAGCACGGTATTGCCGACGATGATGGATTCCTCGGCGACGATGCGCGAGTTCTCCGGCGGGCGGATGACGATCCGGCCGCCCGACAGGCCCTTGGCGACATAGTCGTTGCCGTCGCCGACCAACTCGAAGGTAATACCGCGCGCCAGGAACGCGCCGAAGGACTGCCCGGCGGTGCCAGTCAACTTCACCGTGATGGTGTCGTCACGCAGGCCCTTGTGGCGGAAGCGCTTGGCCACCTCGCCCGACAGCATGGCGCCGGTGGAGCGGTCGACGTTGCGGATTTCCGTCTCGATGGTCACCGGCTGGCGCGCTTCCAGAGCGGCCCTGGCCTGCTCGATCAGCTTGCGGTCGAGCACGTCGTCGATCGGGTGCTTCTGCCGTTCGGTCCAGTGCATTGCCTCGGGCGCGGCCTTCGGCTTGTGGAACAGGCGGCTGAAGTCCAGCCCGCGCGCCTTCCAGTGCTCGATCACCGCCCGCTTCTCCAGTAGGTCGGTATTGCCGACGATCTGGTCGAGATGGGTGAAGCCCATTTTGGCGAGCAGCTCGCGCACCTCTTCCGCAACATAGAAAAAGTAGTTGATGATGTGCTCGGGCGCGCCCTTGAAGCGCTTGCGCAGCACCGGGTCCTGGGTGGCGACGCCGACCGGGCAGGTGTTGAGGTGGCACTTGCGCATCATGATGCAGCCCGCCGCGATCAGTGGCGCGGTGGAGAAGCCGAACTCGTCGGCGCCCAGCAGCGCGCCCATGACGACGTCGCGACCGGTCCGCAGGCCGCCGTCGACCTGCAACGCCACTCTGGAGCGCAGGCCGTTCAGCACCAGCGTCTGGTGCGTCTCGGCAAGGCCCATCTCCCACGGGGAACCGGCATGCTTGAGCGACGTAAGCGGCGAGGCACCGGTGCCGCCGTCATAGCCGGCAATGGTGATGTGGTCGGCACGCGCCTTGGCGACGCCGGCGGCAACCGTGCCGACGCCGACTTCGGAGACAAGCTTGACCGACACGTCGGCCGCCGGGTTGACGTTCTTCAGATCGTAGATCAGCTGCGCCAGATCCTCGATCGAGTAGATGTCGTGGTGCGGCGGCGGTGAGATGAGGCCGACGCCCGGCGTGGAGTGGCGGGTCTTGGCAATCGTCGCGTCGACCTTGTGGCCGGGAAGCTGGCCGCCCTCGCCCGGCTTGGCGCCCTGCGCGACCTTGATTTGCATCATGTCGGAATTGACGAGATATTCGGCCGTGACGCCGAAGCGTCCGGACGCCACCTGCTTGATCGCCGAGCGCTCGGGATTGGGCTTGCCGCCCGGCAGCGGCAGGTAGCGGTCAGGCTCCTCGCCGCCCTCGCCGGTGTTGGACTTGCCGCCGATCTGGTTCATGGCGCGCGCCAGCGTGGTGTGCGCCTCGCGGCTGATCGAACCGAACGACATCGCGCCGGTGGAGAAGCGCTTGACTATCTCGGCGGCCGGCATCACCTCGTCGAGCGGCACCGGCTTGCGCCCGGTCTCCTCGGCGAGCTTGACGTGGAAGAGGCCGCGAATGGTCTGGGCGCGCGCCGTCACGCTGTCGATCTGCTCGGAGAACTCCTTGAAGGTTTCCCACGAGCCCTTGCGCACGGCGTGCTGGAGCGAAGCGACCGCATCGGGCGACCAGATATGTGCCTCGCCGCGCATGCGGTACATGTACTCGCCGCCCACCTCGAGCGAGCTGCGCAGCACAGGGTCGTCACCGAAGGCATCGGCATGGCGGCGCACCGTCTCGGCCGCGATCTCCTCCAGGCCGACACCCTCGATGAGGGTCGCGGTGCCGGTGAAATACTTGTCCACGAAGTCCGACTTCAAGCCCACGGCGTCGAAGATCTGCGCGCCGCAATAGGACTGGTAGGTCGAGATGCCCATCTTGGACATGACCTTGAGGATGCCCTTGCCGATCGACTTGATGTAGCGATTTACCAGTTCTCGTTCGTCGACTTCCGACGGGAAGGCGCCGCGACGGTGCATGTCGATGAGGGTGTCGAAGGCGAGATAGGGGTTGATCGCCTCCGCGCCATAGCCTGCAAGACAGCAGAAATGGTGGATTTCGCGCGGCTCGCCCGATTCCACCACCAGGCCGACCGAGGTGCGAAGGCCCTTGCGGATCAGGTGGTGGTGCACCGCAGCCGTTGCCAGCAGCGTGGGGATGTCGATGCGGTCCGGCCCGACCTGCCGGTCGGAAAGCACGATGATGTTGTAGCCGCCGGCGACCGCCGCCTCGGCACGCTCGCACAGCCGCTCGATCGCCGCCGGCATGCCCGCCGCGCCCTCATTGGCCGCATAGGTGATGTCGATGGTCTTGGTGTCGAACCGGTCCTCGGTGTGGCCGATGGAGCGGATCTTCTCCAGGTCGGCATTGGTCAGGATGGGCTGGCGCACTTCCAGCCGCTTGCGCCGCGACGTGCCGACGAGGTCGAAGATGTTGGGACGCGGCCCAATGAAGGACACGAGGCTCATCACCAGTTCCTCGCGGATCGGGTCGATGGGCGGGTTGGTCACCTGGGCGAAGTTCTGCTTGAAATAGGTGTAGAGCAGCTTCGGCTTGTCGGACATCGCCGAGATCGGCGTGTCGGTGCCCATCGAGCCCACCGCCTCCTGGCCGGTGGTGGCCATGGGCGACATCAGGAGCTTCAGGTCTTCCTGCGTGTAGCCGAAGGCCTGCTGGCGATCGAGGAGCGAGACGTCCCTGCGCAGCGCGCGCGGTTCCACCGGCTTCAGGTCTTCGAGGATCAGCTGGGTGTTGGCGAGCCACTTCTTGTAGGGATGCCTGGCCGCGATCTCCGACTTGATCTCCTCGTCGGAGATGATGCGGCCCTTTTCCAGGTCGATCAGCAGCATCTTGCCGGGCTGCAGCCGCCACTTTGCAACGATATGCTCTTCGCCGACCGGCAACACGCCGGCCTCCGAGGCCATGATGACGCGGCCGTCGTCAGTGACGATGTAGCGCGCCGGGCGAAGCCCGTTGCGGTCGAGGGTTGCGCCGATCTGGCGGCCGTCGGTGAAGGCCACCGCGGCCGGACCATCCCACGGCTCCATCAGCGCCGCGTGGTATTCATAGAAGGCCTTGCGGTCGTCATCCATAAGCTTATTGCCGGCCCAGGCTTCCGGGATCAGCATCATCATGGAATGCGCCAGCGAATAGCCGCCCTGCCACAGGAACTCGAGCGCGTTGTCGAAGCAGGCCGTATCCGACTGGCCTTCGTAGGAGATCGGCCACAGCTTCGAGATGTCGTTACCGAAGAGTTCGGAATCGACCGAGGCCTGCCGCGCCGCCATCCAGTTGTTGTTGCCGCGCACGGTGTTGATCTCACCGTTGTGCGCGACCATGCGGTAGGGATGCGCCAGCTTCCACGACGGGAAGGTGTTGGTCGAAAAGCGCTGGTGAACCAGGATCAGCGCCGTTTCGAAGCGCGGGTCCGACAGGTCCTTGTAATAAGCGCCCACCTGGAAGGCCAGGAACATGCCCTTGTAGACGATGGTGCGCGACGACATCGACACGCAGTAAGCGCCGATGTCGCGGTTGTTGTTCTCGGCATAGATGCGGCCCGAGATCACCTTGCGCAGGATGTAGAGCCGGCGCTCGTAGTCGTCGTCGCTTTCCAGTTCGGCCGGGCGGCCGAAGAAGGCCTGCCGGTGATAGGGCTCGGAAGCCACGATTTCAGGCGCCTTCGACAATGAGGAATTGTCGACAGGCACGTCGCGGAAGACGAGGAAAGGGATGCCTTCCGACTGCGCGGCCTCGCGGATCAGCGCCTCGATGTGCTCGCGCTGCGCGGTGTCCCGCGGCATGAACCAATGGCCGACGGCATAGTGGCCGGCCGGCGGCAGCTCTACGCCCAGCTTCGCAATTTCCTCGCGAAAGAAGCGGTCGGGAATCTGCACCAGCACGCCGGCGCCGTCGCCCACCAGGGGATCGGCGCCGACAGCGCCGCGGTGGGTCAGGTTGTTCAGCATGAACAGGCCGTCGACGACCAGTTGGTGCGACTTCTGCCCCTTCATGTTGGCGATGAAGCCGACGCCGCAGGCATCGTGCTCGTTGCGCGGGTCGTAGAGCCCCTGCGCGGCCGGGGGAATACAAGTGCTCGGCGGAATAGTGGTGGAGTTGGTGGTTTTGGCGTCCATGGCTTTCGTCTGCGCGGGCGCCCAAGGCTGCGTCGTCACAGATGTCATGTCCGTCATCTTCCTACCTTTTTCGATCTCCTGCCCTCAAAGCGGGCATCTTTCCACTCCCTGCCAGCAGGCGGCGGTTCCGTCGGCCGGCGGCACATCTTGTCGAGGGTCCATGGAAGGGCACACTGCGGTGGCGGTATGCCGTCCTTGGCAGATGCGCGGAATTGAGCCGCGCCGTACTCGCGGCAGATCCGGCATCCATCGCAGCCATCGCCGGACTGATGCGCAATTATACGCCAGATCCGCCGTCTTTTGCGCAGACAAAATAAGACAGCACTGCTGTCCTAATTTTCTATCGCAGACTTTTTTTTCCGGCACAAGAGACGCTTTCACAAAAAAACAACGAGGAGAGCGAAACAAAGTTTCACTTCTTCATGACAGGCTGAAACTTTCGCACGTTCGCCAAACTCGGCGGCTGAGGCGACTGCCGGGCGGCGGACGGAATTTTGCACCCCAGGGTCTTGCGGAGGTGCGCCGAAACCGGTCAAGGTCCGCTCACTTTCAACCCGCATTTCCCGGAACGACAGCATGTTTTTTGCCTCAGACAACTGGGCCGGCGCCCACCCCAGGATCTCGGCCGGCCTTGCGGCCCACGCCTCTGGATTCGCCTCGGCCTACGGCACCAGCGACATCGACCGGAAGGTAGGCGAACGGTTCAACGAGATCTTCGAGCGCGAGGTGGCGGTGTTCTTCGTCGGCACCGGAACGGCGGCCAACACGCTGTCGCTGGCGGCGTTCAGCCGGACCGGCGGCGTTTCCTTCATGCACCGCGAGGCGCATATGCTGGAGGACGAATGCGGCGCGCCGGAATTCCTCACCGGTGGTTCGCGCCTGCGGGCCGTGGACGGCCCGCTCGGCCGCATGACGCCGGAAAACCTGGAACGGGCGATCTCGCATTTCGAGCCTGAATTCGTCCATTCCGGCCGGCCGATGGCCGTCTCGGTCACGCAGGCCACCGAGGTCGGCACCGTCTACAGCCTCGCCGACATCGAGGCGATTTCGGCGGTGGCCAAGAAGCGCGACCTGCCGCTGCACATGGACGGCGCGCGGTTCGCCAATGCGCTGGTGGCGCTGGACGCCACGCCGGGAGAAATGACCTGGAAGCGCGGCGTCGACGTCGTCTCCTTCGGCGGCACCAAGAACGGCTGCTGGTGCGCGGAGGCCGTGGTGCTGTTCGACACTTCCCGGGCGCATGAATTCGGCTTCCTGCGCAAGCGGGCAGCGCAGCTTTTCTCCAAGTCGCGCTTCATCGCAGCGCAGTTCGACGCCTATCTGGCGGACGATCTGTGGCTGGAAACGGCGCGCCACGCCAACGCCATGGCCGCGCGCCTGGCCGAGGCAATCGCGGCCTCGGGCAAGATGCGCCTCGCCTGGCGGCCGCAAGCCAACGAGGTCTTCGCAGTCATGCCGAAGGCGACGATGAAGGCGCTGAACGACAGGGGAGCGGTGTTCTATCCCTGGAACACACCGCGCAGCTATACCGACCCGATCGGTGCGGACGAGACGATGTGCCGCTTCGTTACCAGTTTCGCCACGACTGCCGAAGAGGTCGACCACTTCGGCGCGCTCATCGCCTGAGAACGCGTGCCCACGAAAAAAAGCGGCGCCCTGAGGCGCCGCTCTTTTGCTCGGGAGGAGCGTTCCGGTTACGACCGGCCGGATTTGTCAGTGGGTGGCCTTGGCCTCGATCTGCATGGCGTCCTTGTCGGTCGCCTTCGCGATGGAAATTCGGCGCGGTTTCAACTCTTCCGGAACCGTACGCTTCAGGTCGATGTGAAGCAGGCCGTTCTTGAGCTTGGCGCCGACGACGTCGACATGGTCGGCAAGCTGGAAGCGGCGCTCAAAAGCGCGCGAGGCGATGCCGCGATAGAGAATTTCCGCGCCCTCGCCCTCGGTTTCCTTGCGCTCGCCCTTGATGCTGAGCACGTTTCGGTGGGCTTCGATCGCGATATCATCTTCCGAGAAACCGGCCACGGCCATGCTGATGCGATAGGAATCCTCGCCCGTCCGCTCGATGTTGTAAGGCGGATAAGACTGGCCGCTTTCCGGCTGGCCAAGGGAATCGAGCATCGTGAAAAGGCGGTCGAAACCGACGGTCGAACGATAGAGCGGCGAGAAATCAACGTGACGCATGGTTCTGTTCTCCAGTTGAGCAACACGGTTTGCGTTTGACCAGCGGGGAAATCCTGAGTGGCATTTCGTCCTGGTCAGCGGCCCCATTCTGGCGGCCGCATCAGTCATTTGGGGGGACCGGGATGCAGTTTCAAGAGCTCGTTTCGCGCTGTGGTGCTGGCCGCCCGGCTCGCCCCTGCAAGGGCCGGCGCGTGATGAACGAGCGATGAACCAGCGCTTCGGCGGACGTTCAGGATGGCTCGGCTAAACCTTTCATCAACATCGCGATTGCAGCCCACGGGCCGCGGCGATGCCGACCCGGGCTGTCACGTCCCTTCCTCCCGGATCGATGTAGGCCGGAAGCCAGCCGCGCGCTGCTTCCGGCCGCTTTTTTCCACCGGTACGGGCGGTTGGAATTTCTTTGCTTTTGGCAGTTACGCTTCCTATCACCGGGACAACGCCCGGAGCAGGCGAAGCGATGACCGACTTCCTCTACGACATTCCCGAGAATCCCAGGCCGGAAAAGGGCGTTTCGGGATTTCTCACCCGGCGCGACGGCAAGCGGCTGCGCTATGCGCGTTTCGCGGCGACCACGCGGCCACTGCACGGCACGGTGGTGCTTCTGCCCGGCCGCAACGAAAGCATCGAGAAATATTTCGAGACCATACGCGATCTGGCACGCAGGGGCTTTGGCGTCGCCACGCTTGACTGGCGCGGACAAGGCGGCTCCGACCGGCTCCTGCGCGACAGCGCGCGCGGCCATGTCCGCAGCTTCGACGACTATGCGCAGGACCTGGAGCAGCTCTTCACCGAGATCGTGCTTCCGGATTGCCGGGGGCCCTACTACATTCTTGCCCACTCCACCGGCGCGCTGGTCGCGCTGCTGGCCGCGCCCTCGCTGAGCAATCGCGTGCGCCGCATGGTGCTGCTGGCGCCCTTCCTGGCGCTGTACAACGCGCCGCTTTCGATGAAGGCGCTCGGCCGCCTGGCTTCCGTCTGCTACGGACTGGGGCTCGGTCGCCTCTATGCGCCCGGCACGCGGGACACGCGCACTCCCGTGCCCTTCGCCAGCAACGTGCTGACCAGCGACCCGCAGCGCTATGAGCGCAACGGCCGGATCTGCGCGGCCTATCCGCAGCTTGCGCTCGGGGGGCCGACGGTGGCCTGGATCCGCGCCGCGAGCAAGGCGATTGCGCGGGTCTCGGAACCCGAGTTCATGGCGCGGATTCAGATTCCCACGCTGCTGATTGCCGCCGGCGCCGACAAGGTAGTTTCAAGCCATGCGGTCGAAGCCTATGCAAGGCGGCTGCGCGTGGGCTCGCTGCTAACCATCTACGGCGCCCGCCACGAGATCCTTCAGGAATCGGATTTTTATCGCGAGCAGTTCCTGGCCGCCTTCGACGCCTTCATTCCAGGCAGCGATGCCCCCAAAGGGGGCTAGCGTACCCGTATTCAGCCCGAAACTCAGCCGTTCATGATCGCCATGGCGGCTGCGTGCAGCTCTGGCGTGGCGGCCGCAATGATGTCGCCGCCCTTTTCGGCCGGTCCGCCGCTGAAAGTGGTGACGATGCCGCCGGCCTTCTCGATGATCGGGATCAGCGCAACGATGTCATAGGGCTGCAGGCCGGGATCGATGGCGAGGTCGGCATTGCCGGCGGCGACCATGGCGAAGGCGTAGCAGTCGGTACCGTAACGGGCGAGCCGCACCTGCTTTTCCAGCTCGTTGTAAAGCGCCCGCTTGCCGCCCTTGAACAGCTCCGGCGTGGTGGTGAACATCGTCGCCTCGGCAAGCGAGGTGGTCTTGCGCGTGGACAGCCTGCGATTGCCGCCCGGCCCTTCGTAGAAGGCGCCGCTGTCGTTCGCATAGAACAGCTCGCCGGTGAAGGGTTGCGACATCATGCCGGCGACCGCATCCCCGTCTACCGTCAGGCCCACCAGCGTGCCCCAGACCGGCAAGCCGGAAATATAGGCGCGGGTGCCATCGATGGGATCGATCACCCAGACATGGCTGCTGGTTGCATTTACGGTGCCGTGCTCCTCGCCCAGAATACCGTGCTCAGGGAATTCCGCGTTGATGACGGCGCAAATGGCGCGCTCGGCCTCGCGGTCGGCCTCCGTGACCGGGTCAAAGCCGCTCGCTTCCTTGTTGGAGACCGCGTTCTGCTGGCGGAAACGCGGCAGCGTCTCGGCCGCGGCCGCCTCGGCTATGCGCCGCATGAATTCTACGGTGACTGGCAATGGATTCTCCCGATTTCCGGCTGTTCGCCACTAGCCCTAGCCCCGCCTTGTCGCATTGGCCAGGGTTAAAAAAACGTAAATGTAACTTGACATTTGTGCAGCGCACAATAACTTTATGGGCAGACAGCTTTGCCTGTCGATGCCCTCTTTGGGCGTTTCCTCCCTAGACTCAAGCCGCGTTGTGCAAGCAGCGCGGCATTTTTTTGCCCGCTGCTTCTATTCGGCGGCCAGGGGCGGCGCGCCGATGTCGCTGTCCGGTGTGGCCATCAGGTCGGCGCAGAAGCGGGTCAGGTCGTCAGCCAAGGCATGGAAGCCGGAAGATCTCTGGAACGTGCGCTCGTTCATATAAAGCCCGCGATTGACCTCGATCTGCAGTGCGTGGAGGTTTCGCGAGGGCCGGCCGTAATGCTCGGTTATGAAGCCGCCGGCATAGGGCCTGTTGTGGGCCACCGTGTAGCCCATCGAGATCAGCAGGCCGATTGCCCTTTCCGTCAGGGCGCGCGACGCCGAGGTGCCGAAACGGTCGCCGATGATGAAATCCGGCCGCATGCCGGTTTCGCCAACGCGGATGCTTGCGGGCATGGAGTGGCAATCTATAAGCACCGCGAAGCCGAAGCGCGAATGGGTGCGCGCCAGCAAGCGCTTGAGCGCGTCGTGATAAGGCTTGTAGACCGTTTCGATGCGACCGAACGCCTCCGAAAGCGGCAGCCGCCCCGGATAGATGTTGAGCCCCTCGCCCACCAGCTTCGGCACCGTGCCGAGCCCCCCGGCCACGCGCGCGGAGCGGATATTGGCGAATGACGGCACCGGCTCGACGAACATGCGCGGGTCGAGTTCCCACGGCTCGCGGTTGACGTCCAGATAGGCGCGCGGAAAATTGGCCGCCAGCAATGGCGCGCCCAGCGCCACCACGCCGCCGAAAAGCTCTTCGACATAGCAGTCCTCGGACCGGCGGATGGCGTCGCGGTCGAGCCGCACCATGGCCAGGAAGCGTTCCGGATAGTGGCGGCCGCTATGCGGCGAGTTGAACACGAATGGCACGCGCTGCTCGGCGGCCTCGCGCGCCTCGAAAGGCGGCACCGCCGAAAAGTCCTCAGACGCCGTCATGGCGCGTATCCAATCCTGAGAAAAGCGCTGTTCATGCCATGAAAGTGCCATCGGGCCGGCTTTATGTCTAGCGCTTCGGCGTGGGCGGCATGTGGCTTCCGGCGGCCGGCGGAGCGCGTCATTCACTTGATGTTTACCCTCCGCACTTCATATAGCACGTGGTTAACCGGCCGCCCGACGGAGCGGCCGCGCGGAGCGATTCGAACAGGACACCAATGGCACGAATTCTTCTGGCCGAAGACGACGACGATATGCGTCGCTTTCTGGTAAAGGCGCTGGAACGCGCCGGCCACGACGTATGCGATTTCGACAACGGCGCCAGCGCCTATGAGCGCCTGCGCGAGGAGCCCTTCTCGCTGCTTCTGACCGACATCGTGATGCCGGAGATGGACGGCATCGAGCTGGCGCGCCGAGCCACCGAGATCGACCCCGACCTCAAGGTGATGTTCATCACCGGATTCGCCGCAGTGGCGCTGAATCCTGATTCGAAGGCCCCGCGCGACGCCAAGGTCCTGTCGAAACCGTTCCATCTGCGCGATCTCGTCCACGAGGTCGACAAGATGCTGCACGCCGCCTAGGCGGATTTGGCGGCTTCGGGAAAGGACTTTGAAAAAAGCTACATCTTTCCCGTTTCCGCCTATTGACGGGCCGGACCAAAAATGGTCTATCCGCCCGCATCGGATGGGCGTGTAGCTCAGCGGGAGAGCACTACGTTGACATCGTAGGGGTCACAGGTTCAATCCCTGTCACGCCCACCATCCGAAACCCTTGGAAACCTTGAGAAAATTGGGTTTCCGGCACTCCCCAAAGACCCTCTGATTTCGCTGCTGGTCACACTCTGGTCACAGCAAAAGGGTCCGTCATGGCGACGATACGCAAACACAGGGAAAAGTATCAGGTACAGGTTCGCAGGAAGGGGTTCCCTCCCGTCTCGCGCTCGTTCCACAAGCTGGCTGATGCCAAGGAATGGGCAAGGCATATGGAAACTCAAGCGGACCGGCAAGAGCTTGCGCCGAATCGCAAGGAACTCGCCAAGATCACCTTGGGGGAGCTAGTCCGACGCTACCAGCAAGAGGTCGTGACCTCCAAGAAGGGAGCCGAAATTGAGACTATCATCCTCGATGCCTTCCTGCGCCACCCCATCTGCAAACGAAGCCTTGCCGAACTCAACGCTTCGGACTTCGCGGCCTATCGTGATGAGCGGCTGAAAACGATCACCGCAAAGTCGCTCAAGAGGCAGCTATCGCCGATCAGCAACATGTTCGTGGTTGCTCGAACCGAATGGAACATCCCGCTTAGGCAGAATCCATTGGCCGACCTCGCTCTCAAGGCGACCGATAACAGGCGCGAGAGACGATTGCGCGACGGCGAACTTGGCCGATTGCTTATGGCCGGGAAGAGGACCCGGAACCCGCTTGTCGTGCCAGTGATACGCTTTGCCATTGAAACTGGGATGCGGCGCGGCGAAATCCTGAACCTGCGTTGGCGCGACATCGATGAGGCACGCGAGACCGCCTTCATCCCGGAATCGAAGAACGGCTACTCGCGAACCATTCCACTGACGCCTGGCGCTCTCGAGGTGCTGACGTCGCTCGCCGCAACCAGAGAACGCAACGACAGCGCTCTGGTGTTTCCATTGTCCGCGATCGCACTCAGACTTAGCTGGGACAGGCTCACTGCCAGGGCTGACATCAATGATCTGAACTTCCATGATCTCAGGCACGAGGCCATCTCACGCCTGTTCGAGCTTGGCCTCACGGTGCCCGAGGTCGCATCGATCAGCGGGCATCGGGACATGAGGATGCTCTTCAGGTATGCTCATGCCAGCCATGCTTCCATCCGCGCCAAGCTGGCCTTGGCCTCAGCATGAGCGACCGTCCAAGCTAGTGTCTCCGGCTCTAAATCGTCAGGGATAAAAAACGTGGGAAGGCACAAAGGCAACGAACCTTCATGCCCTCCCGCACCAGTAGCCAGCTAGTCTCTAACGTCGCGTTTCGTTATGCTAGGAACGAGCTCCTGTCCGTCGGCCGACTTTTGGTGGGCACTTAACTTCCAGTATAGGAGCCACCCACCATTAGGCCTTGACCAACCAGCCGCTCGCTCCCCTGCCTGTCTTACCGTTGTGGTGGAACGTGACGCCCATCTCGCCAAGCATTGCCGTGACGCGGTGACCACTATCCCGCAAGAGACGACCAAGTTCCTTCATCTTGGACGAGCACCAGCCAAGCTCCGACTTGATCAACCTCATCGACGCCTCTCCCGATGGACGATGCGCCATGTAGGAAATGAGCGCGTCGTAGCCTTCGGCCTGTCGAACCTGGACCGCATCGCCGTCGAGTTCGAAGTCCCAATGGAGCACCTCAATCCCAGGCATCTCGGTGGTGATGTCTTGCAGGATGGACACGCCTTGGCGGCTGTTGGGAAGGATGATGTAAATGTTGGCTGGCGGACAGTCGCCTTCCGCATTGATGACTTTTCGGCAGCGGATGCGGTTAATCGCCTGGACAACAGAGACGGTCACCTGCTTCTGCTCCATCACCTTGCGAACGTTGTCATAGCCCTGCCACGATGGCGCTGCGAACCAATCCTCCTCGGGCAGCCCCTGCAGTGCTATGAAGGTGCTGACCGCCCAGAGATCGCCGCGATATGGAAGGCCGAGGATGACGGCAGTGTCGAAGTCCTTCCAAACGTTCTTGCCATCGATTGCGCCCCAATGCGCCACGTCGAATCGCGAGAACGTGGGATGCAGCGTGAGTGCCTTGGGTTCGAGATGCTGGTGGAGGCAGACGAGCACGGAGCTCTCCCGGCAGGATTTCTCTAGTTCCTTGATGACCCGAGCGAGCCGATTGCCGCCCTTCTCCTTCATGCTGTTCTTGCCCAGGCCATTTGCATAGGCGACGTGCAGCTTGACGTTCCGATAGTTCCGCGCCTTCGAGGGAACCACTTGACGTACTGCCCGCTCGCCGAGCAACTCCCAGAGCATGTTGTGCGCGGCCGTGGCATCAAGGACGACGGGACCGGGCAGATCGACCGGGATCAGCAACTCCGAATTGTTGATCGTGTCCCAGTCCCCCGAGCGCTGATAGAAGGCCCACTTACTGAGGATGTTTTCGCAAGACCGTAGCGTGGTGCTCGCCTGATCGGCAAGCCGCTGACAATCAAGTGGGCTGTCCTTGCGCAGCACCATCATGTCGAGGGGTAGCCGTACGATCTCCTCGATAAGGCCGCCAAGTGAGTACCCCTCCGGCCACTCGATCTGGTGTCCGGTGGCATCGCGCCAAATCATGCCTTCTCGCCTGTCAGGTCGCTCAAACTCGATGAACTCCAGCGTTCGTTTCAGTTCCTCAAGGGCCAGGACGCCAACGTTGTGCCGAACCCGGATCGGCTGGTCGATCATAGTAAGCACATTGCTAATGTCCTGCGCCTTGACCTGGTAATGCTCGACGATGTTCGCCAGTGCCTCGTCGATGATGGTCAGGCAGCGTCGACCACCGTCCCACATGATAAACTCGTCCCATTTGCCCAGCTGGTTTCGGTAGATCGCCTCGACCGCTCTCTGATATGCCGAGTGGGTGATCACCAGGACATCCTTGTCGCTGCACTTTTCAACCGCGACATTGTTCTGTGAATGTCGCGCAATCGCCACCAGCCTCCCGGCGAGGTCGTTGATCGACGCCACGATCTCATTGGCCTGATCGATCGTTCGAACCACGACCAAAATGCCGCACCGGGAGGACGGACTGCCGACCGCGTTCTGCTCCGCCATCATGGCGCTGTAGACGATCAGCCCCTGGGTCTTGCCGGTACCGGTGGCCGGTTCGAGCACCCGCCAGCGCTGGTCGCTGGTGATGATGGCCTCGTTGAAGGTCTTTGCTGTGATCTGCCACAGCTGTTCGAGGGAGTTGCTGGACGTGTTGCCGAGCACCGTCTCCCAGTGGGTTTTCATGCGACGTGCAAAGTCGATCGGTGCCACGGTATTGCGTGGAGCCATTGGTATTCCTCGGATTTTGGGGGGTTGAGTGGGGCGCCGATCTACGGCGGCAGAATTCACCGCGACGAAGCTAGTAAGTGCGGATGGCCAACGTTGCGTTGGAAGCCGCCAACTTCGTTCGATCGCCAGATGCTACGCTGCGCAGCGACTCAGGAAGAGCCACTGGCAGCGTTCGGAGTTGATCAGGCAAGAGGGAGCGCGGCTTCTCCATGACATTGTTCTGCGGCACTCTGCGAGTCAGCTACGGACCTCGGTGACTGCGCGAGGACTCTCCGGGCCACTAGGGCAGCCAGGGCTAGGAAATCCTCGTCGGTCATATCACCTGCTTTGCCGAGGGATTCCCGATCGGAGATGTCGCGAATGGGAAACGGCGCGGCGAGCAAGTCGGCTGCGTTGATTTGCTTGAGAAGTTCAGTGGGACGAATGGTCATAACAGCTGTCTTTCTGAGGGCTTGGCACACTGGCACGGCTCCTCGCGCCCCCAAACTTTACTGGGGGGTGGGTAGATTGGAGATGGGCGGCGGAAGAACGTTAGGCGGAGGGAAACCGCATCACGTCGGAGTTGGAGCGGGTAGCGGCGAGTTCATCAAACTGCTGTACCGCACTGGCGAAGGACCATTTCTGGTGAGGCACGGCGAGTCCGTCGCCGAACGTGGCACCGTGCGCCAACATGAGCAATCGCACTGCGATCTGCACGGATCTCAACAGCAAATCGATACTCTCACCGCTGGCGGATCGTATATTCAATTGCGCCTGCTCCAGTAATGATCTCTGCATTTCTGCAATATGCTCTACGAAATCTTCGTTCAGCCACTCAAGTTCATTGAGCTGAGACCACATCTGATCTTCCATCGTGCTAAGATATAGATTGAGATTGTCAAGTTCATTCATTTGTTAGCTCCTAGGTGCCGCAGTCCAGGGAAATGAGGACGCGGGTTGATCTATCGGGCCTGACAAAGGCCCGGCTTGGTTTGGGGTTGGCCCTCTTGAGGGCCGAGGGCACCGACGAGCGGAGCCGAAAACACGGGCAACGAAGCGTTGACCACGTCTAAGAGGCACGTGCTCGCTTGGGATTAGGCCCATGCGTTCACAGCGATGAGCTTCGGGTATGGGAGCCGCACGGACGGCGGCATGAGAGGAAGGACGCCAAAAACGAGCTTAGGAGTACCTCATAGAAGCAGGCTTCTAAACGTCAGATTTTGCTAAGGTATTCCGCCTCTAACTTCCGTATGAGCCCGAGCCGCTTGCTTTCCGAGACGTAGGTCCGCTCAGAAAGCCAGATCGGGTCGTACGGATCGGTCAGCTGTTCGATCCGCCTTTCGATCTTTCGCTCTTCACAGCCCGGCAGCAAACGTTGCGGCGTTGCTCGTATCCTCGACATCAACGGCAGAAAGCGCGGATCTTTGGAGGCCCGGCGCACCGCCTGGTCAAGCAGACCTCCATCCCGACCCGGTCGCAGCTTGGGGAGCGCGATGAGACCAATGGTCATCTGCTCGAAGATGTCGTCGTTTGCCGCTAATACCGCGTCGGCGGCTACGTAGTTCAGACCCCGATCAGCGAGCCGCCGAACCTGATGTTTCACATACCCCAGCTTCTGGGTACTCATCCGGCGTAACGACTTCCCCTCATGGAGTCCCTGACGGATCGCCGCGTTCACCGCTGGTGCCCTGCCGTGCTCCTTCAGGCGATCCCTGAAGTACTTCAGGCGACCCTTCGGGCCCTGGTCAAAGTTCTCGGCCTCAAGCGGATCGGTCACCCGTGCCCACCAGTCGATGATCATGCGGTCGCGATAGGGATGATCGAACGCCGTGTCTTCCCGCATGAGCGTGGCAACATACTCATAGGTGGACTTGCGGACGCGTTGTCGGCGTTTGTCGAGGATGGTGCGTTTGATCTCCGCAAGGTTCATCACGGCAGTTCCCGATCGGTTCCGGTGCGGCAGGTGCAACGAAGCGCCCACTCCGAATTAGTGAACTGCTGAGGATGCGGAAAGTGCATCGGCAAAGGCTGAACTCCGAGACTCGTTCTCTTCACCCATGCCCTCGGGTTCAATTTCCTCCTCGTCATCCTCATCCCCACTCCACAGGGCTGGCTCGACATCTCGCAGGTCGACAGAGAACATGGCCACGTCGTCAGGCCGGAAGAATGCTGTTTCACCATTGATGTCCTTAAACTTAAATCGTTCCTCCGGGTCTTCTTCAGCGCCATAGAACAAGGCCTGAAGCTGGACGTCCGTCCATGACCCTTCCTCGTCATCTTCGAGAGAACAAACGTCGCGATAAACTTGGAATGTCAGCGGCCTAGATGCATCGCTAAGATAAAATTGTACATTACTTCCATCACCATCTTCGGGCTCGCCGCTCCCTGTAGCATCGAAGCGAAACTGGCAGAAAGATAGATGTTTGGGGTTTATGGCGTAACGACGATGGCCCGAGTCGAATACTATAAAGCAATCGCTATCTTCTCCCTGGACGGCCATCCAAAGCCTAGTGTGCTCAGAGCCTGAGATTGGAAGTAGGCCTTCCGCGCCCCCACGCAGTCGATATTTCAATGCCCACTGCTCCGGATCCATATCAAGACCGGCTTTCTCAAGATCTTTAGACGCCTTCGGATCCAAGTAGGCGTCCGCAACCGTTCTCATGTGCTTGCCGGAGCGTTTCATGGCCAACTCAGTTGACGGAAACACCTCCTGCATTCGCGCATCCAATGCCGCACAAATGGCAACCGCAAGATCGAACCGGGCGCTTTGAACTCCCGCCTCAATGCGCTGAACCTGCTGCTGACTTGTTCCTGCAAGCTCCGCGAGTTGCCGTTGGGTTAACCCCTTCTTCTTGCGTAGTTCACGTACTCGATTTTCTGACATGTCGCACCGCACCCCAATACGTGTTTCACACACCAATATGTGTTTACACTCATGTGTGTACCTTAACGCAAATGCGTGTGTCAAGCGCCCCTCGGGGAATTGCGCATCCTCTCAGGCGTTCCTGAGGATGCGGAAGACGCTCGACCGGCTCACCTGAAGCGCCTCGGCGATGGCATCGGCGGACTTGCCCTGCGCCTTGAGGGCCAAGACCTCGGCCGCCTTCCGCCGAGCGGTCGGCGCTCTGCCCTTGTACTTCCCGTCAGCCTTGGCCTTGGCAATGCCCTCGCGCTGCCGCTCAAGCATCAGGTCGCGCTCGAACTCCGCGATGCCCGCCAGCATCGTCAGCATTAGCTTGCCGGTTGGAGTGCTGGTGTCCATTTGCATGGAGAGAATGCGTAAGGTCACCCCCTTGGCCTTGAGGCGCTCGGTGATGCCCAAGAGGTCGGCGGTCGAACGAGCCAGGCGGTCGGGCTTGGTGACGATCAGTGTGTCGCCTTCGCGTACATAGTCGAGTGCTGCCTCCAACTGGGGCCGCTTGGTAACCACCGAGGATAGCTGCTCGCTGAACAGCTTGGAGCATCCAGCGGCCTTGAGGTCGCGGTGTTGGGCCTCCAGTCCGGCCTCCTGGTCGAGGGTCGAGGTGCGAGCGTAGCCGATAAGGGCGGAGGTCATGCGGGGGCCTTTCGTGTCACTGATCTCCTTGATCTTGTGCGACGCGCAGTACCAGAAGTCAATTACCATTCTATTGGCACGGAAAACGAGGTCCCTGAGACAGAGTCACTAGACCATGCCCTATTGGCACCCGAGACGCCGCGGTAACAACGTCGAAGTGGAGGCTGTCGAGGTCATGCGGAAGAACGGTCGAGGGTTAGGTGGGATTGCGCACGAGCGCCGAGGGCCACGGGGGGAAGCTCGCCGTAGCGTACATGTGAACACGGAAACAGATTTTTCGCAGAAAAAGTCGCCGACCTTCACGGCCTCACGCAATATCGGATTCCGGGCGGCAAGAGGAGCGTAAGTCTTGCCATGAGCGCTACGCAGAGTATTTCCACTTTGCTCCGTGCGAAGCATCTGACAGGCTCGTAGCAAAGTCCTGCTGCGAAAGGGTCATATCACAGCGTCTAAGAACAATTCCGAACACGGCCTCCACGTATTGCTGCAGAGCGTTCACGTCTTGCCACAAAACGTCACGGTTTCCTGAATGAATCACGTCTGATCGAAGGGCATAAAGTGCTTTTATATGTGAGTACACCTTAATTCGATCAGCTATGTCGGAGGTGTATATCACGGAGGCATATCGGGAGATCGTCTGCACGATTGGAGCTGACTTATCGCTTGATGACAACAGAGCCTCCAGCGCAGTGAAAAATGCGATCAGACGCTCGGATCTGTCAGCCGACTGGCGCCCTCGGGTCATCCATCCAAGGCCTTGGGCCACTCGCAGCGCGAGCGAGCCCTTTGCCGGATCGAAGATGTCTTCCGCGAGCTTCTTGAACTTTGGCTTGGCCACAGCCGCCGCAACTTCGTCGGTGATTTCGTAGATGTAGCTAAGGTTGGATCCCCCGGACCAGGCTGTATCACCCTCAAAAGTCACGTGCGGGATACTGCCCAAATGGGCCCTAGTTGGATGGGCCTCAATTTTTCCGAGGGTTGGGAAGCGCCCACCAGCGACTTTGAACCGAAAGCGAAGAAGCGATGTTGCCACGTCTATCAACCATTTAGCCTCTTCATAGACGTTCTCCCTGGTTGATGGCACCTGTACGATCCAGGCCATTCTGGGCATCCCGACAGATAAGACCCCGCTTTCCGAGAGAGACAGCCGGGGGTAATTGCCACTCGCCAGCTGGATCTTTTTCACACCGGACATTGGCTGCATTTTCGCGGCTTCTTCTGTCTCGATCACGCGCACGCGCCCGATAGTCAGGCCTTCCTTGGGGCACTGTCCTGCCACCAAAAAGTTTGCCTCTATATGCAGGTACTCCCGGTCCGCTTCCAGAAGGACCTCGTCCACAAATGCCTTTGCTGCAACCCCGGCATCACCTCCTGACAGTAGAAAGTGCTGCGATGCTTTCAGGCACATTTCAGCGATCGTTGCTTCATGGGCGGCCTTGGCTCTAATAAGCTTCGCCGCCTTCAAGACGAAGTCTGATCTGGCTGAGTAGTACTCGGGGATAATTAAAACGACTCGGCCTTCGAAAAGCGACAATCCTCGGTCTCCATCCAGCTTCTCCATGCCACTGTCGGTTACTTCGCCTTCGACGAAATGTCGAAGCATCGCTGTCGCTAGCTGGATCAATTCGGCCTTCTTGGCGTTGTCGAACTGTTTTGAGACTATTTCGGGCAATCTTTTCTCCACTCCCAAGTATGTGACAGCATAATATCTTCACGTGTCGTGGCGATTGCAATAATATTGCGACCAATAGGAGCTAATACTTCAATAAAGTTTGTTCATAAAACCATTAAGATTGAGCATCAGACCGTTTCATTCGCCTTAACTGACGGTCGCGATTCGATCGTTACTATCGGATCGCCGCCCACGCCAGGGTGGCGATAAGCGCTGCTGGGGAGCCAGAATAAAAGGGACAAGAAAGACTTGTAACGCTGGCGACCCTGTTGTGGGTGGCGGCACATGGCACCACGGATGCTGACTGGTGCCACCAATTAGGGCATCAGCATAGCTGCAAGTGCAACAGGTGTTTACTTATCGAGTGGCAACCCCACATGTAGCAGCCATTTGCAGGCGAACGGGGGGGACGATGCTTGTATTGATATATCAGCTGGTGATCGTAGCAACGTTGATCGTTATTCGGTTTCTGGCACCAAACCAGCTGCTTGTAGCTTGCTGGATTTGGACCGGTATGACGTTGCTCAACCTGTTTTGGCCGCCCCTGATCGTCCTCCAGTTGATCGTGATCTGGGGCACTTTTGGATTGCTGGGAAAATCCCAGAAAGCTCCGAGGCCGGGCGCCTCAGAATCTGGCAGCACGATGGATCGCGGTTCAACCAACAAACTGATCGTTCAGTCATCACCGACCGGAAGGCGAGACCGACCTCCGCCGACGCGGCGGCCAACGTCACCAGCCGTCAGCCTGAAGCCATTTCTTGGCAGTATCCAGCGGGGCGCCAGCAACCTGGCAACTGCGATCGACGAGTTGAACGCATATGCTAATCGACAGAGACAGATCCAAAACGAAACCATCGAGATGCTGTCGGCCTACAAGGTCGAACGGCGTTTGATCGAGTCCGCGCTAGAGATTGCGGGAAGCAGCCTTCAGATCGAGCGAGAGTCGGAAGCCAACCAAGAGCTCAAGGAACTGTTCGAAAAAGAACTGGCGGCTATGCGGGCCTTATTTGATGGGACGCTCGATGCATCAACGGCAGTGGCACTTTCGGAACATGAATGCGTGGATTTCAGCCTACCGACGCGCCATCGAGATCCGGAAGTCGCGACAGCGGTCGAGCACACGTACACCGACACAATCCAGGGTTACTCGACGTTCCTGAAGGAGGTTGTACAGCGACTGCAACGCGACGAGAGCCTACGTGATGTTTTTGAAGAAAAGGTGCTGAGCATTTGCGGCCCACAGATCCTCAGGCGGATCAAATCTTTCGAACAGGGGCTGGAATGGCGATACGTTGCCAGCTTCAGCCCAGAGCATTGCGCACTTGACCAAGGTGCTCCCAAAACTCATCCGCGAGGACAGGCTGGCCAACCCCCATCGCTGTTGCCGAATCCGGACGTCACCTCGTCGGCTATCGTCACCCTTGATATGCCTGATGTCTTTACGCGAAAGCTTAAGATTCGGGAGGTGGCAGTCGCCAGGCGCATCCCTGCTTTGTACCATTTCACACGAACGAGCAATCTTGAGTCCATACTCAAGCACGGCCTTCGCTCGATCTCCCGAGCAAGCGAATTGGGCATCAGCCCACATGTCAACGACAATCTGCGCCTCGATGGTTACCCAAACGCCGTGTCCCTTTCCGTAGCCTTCCCCAACGACCGAATGTTCTACAAATACCGGCAGATAGAACCGAACGAGGAATGGGCGGTTCTAGCCATCAATCCTGCCATACTCTGGCGCAAGAACCGCGCGTTCTGTCAGCGAAATGCCGCTGATCATCGTATTCGAGAGCGTCCTCTCGCCGATTTGATGAATGCTGAAGGACGTGTCGGCGGCAGACCCAAGATGATCGACGGAAGCGAGGATTGCGGAACTGCGTCAGCGTGACCTCAGCATCCGCAAGATCGCCGCTGAAATCGGAGTATCCAAGGCCTCGGTGCAGAAAGTCTTGGAGCGCACGCCTCAATAGCGGAATAGTGGGATCAATCTTTCGGGCGCCCCCCGGGGGGAATTCTCTTTTGCGACCGTATGCAAATGCCGAAGCAGATTTTTCGCCAGAATGCCCTTCCAGTTTCACTAACCGGCGGAGCAGACTAATTTTCGCATCTTGTAGGGCCAAGAAACTCAATTAGACGTGTTTCCAAAGCAGCCTTATCGCCGATTTCACATTCCCAAATCGTCAAAGCGTCCCACCCGCAGGACGTAAGTGTCGCCAGCGCCGCCTTGTCGCGATCTCTATTTCGCCGAAGCTTCTCGGACCAGAACTCGACATGGGATGAAGGCGTAGCTGAACGCTTGCAACCCTCGTGGCAGTGCCAAAAACATCCATGGACGAAGATGACCTTACGACGCCGGGTGAAAACAATGTCAGGCGTACCTGGCAATCGCTTAGAGTGCACAATGAAGCGATAGCCCGCGCCATGAAGTAGCCGCCTCACCCGAAGCTCTATCCCGGTGTCCTTCCCGCTAACCTTTGCCATAAGGGCACTGCGTTGTTCAGGCTTAAATCTGTCGGCCATGGTATGTTCCAGTCTGATCGATTCGGCGGCGATCACCAGTTGCACCATGTGATCTTAGAACATTAGGAGGGCAACACTTTGCCTTGGCCAACAAGCAACCACGAGAGTCCAGACGTTCACCTGGAAATTCCTCCGGTCAATGCACCTCACTATCTTTGGAGCATTCTACGAGCAGATGGACTTCCATTTCGCGCCGACGGTTATCGCGAAGTGAGATCGAACCTCCAAATAGCGATTGATCTGTTTGGAAAGAGTCAAACCCCTGGCCAAAAGCCAAGTGCGGATGTCAGCGAGCAGCGGCTCCGGACTTGGAAGAAGGCGTTTGAGGACATGGGGATTCTCACAGTTAAGGACGATAGGGTTCAGGCCACGCGATTTGGCAAGGCGATTATGGATGGTTGGACCCGGGTAGACGTCGCCCTGCAGGGTGCGAACAGCCGCATCGCTCTGTTAGGCGCAGAGGTCGCAAACCGTATTCGACTTGCGCCGCCCGGCAAGGTCCCTGAGGGAGTCCCCGAAGACTCTGACCTCCTACCCATCCGCGCGATCTGGCGGGCTTTTCGCAACCTGAATGACCGGCTTCACTGGCAAGACGTAAATCGAGTCCTAGGCCAAGTACATTATGAGAGTAGCATTCCTGCCGCGATAGCTCAAATTCAGGCGTTCAGAAAAAAGTACGACGGAATCTACGATCCAAAGACCCTTCACGAACTTGGCCCAGTGGGCCTTTCTGAAGATCCTAGGTTGATTACACCATGGCTCAACAGAGCAAGTGTCGGAGGACTTCTCTTCTCCAGCGAGGCGGATTCCGAAGGCTTCCGGGCTCTCAATGAGACCGGGCGGACCATAGTGGACGATATGTTAGCTCACGTCCCCCCTCCCCTGCCAAACGGCGCCGACTACCAAGCGTATCTCGACTACCTTATGGAACCGGTTCAAGTCGCTGAATCCCCGGTTGCAGCCGAGGATAAGCCTGTAGTTGACTCAGTTGCTCAGGTCGCGTCGGAGTTCGGACGTTTCAAATTCATAGTGTTGTCTGGATTGCCGGGTACCGGAAAAACACGACTGGCACGCCTTGTCGCTGAGCGACTAACGAGTGGTGATGATTCTCGCATAGCGGAGGTCCAGTTTCACGAAAGCTTCTCCTACGAAGACTTTGCAGAAGGCTTTGTACCTCGAAAAGATGGCTCCGGATTCGAGCACAGGCCGAAGGTGCTTCGGATTATCAACGAACGGGCCTTGGCTGATCCCACGCAGATATACGTGTTAATCGTCGAGGAATTCACACGAGCAAATTCTCACTCGGTATTAGGAGAACTGTTGACCTATATCGAGCATCGTGGGCGACCATTTCAATGGTCTGTTTCGCAAGAGCAGTCATCTATCGCCCCCAATCTCGTTGTCCTTGCGTCGATGAACCCCCGGGACAAATCCGCACTCCAGTTGGACGCGGCGGTAAAACGACGGATGCATATCGTACCGGTAGGCCCATCAATTGAAGCACTTAGAAATGTGCTCGCGCATTTGGACGAACAAACGCGACAAACGCTTGTCGATTGGTTTTCAACCTACATCGGGATTCTTCCCTTCGGACATGGCTTATTCGCGAATCTGCCTAACATCTCGGCGATCACTAAGGCTTGGCACGGCACGATCGCTCCGCTCCTCCAGGATCCAACGGGAGCAATCTCACCCGCCTATCAACAAGCTCATGACGAATTCCCGCTAAAGTGACACTAAAGCTTTCTCTCCGCGAACGAGGAGCGCCCATCGCTGTGGGGTTGGGCGAATGGCAGAGTCATGGGCTTGACGATACCGTCGGAAATTTGGCTAGAGCAGGCATTATCCGCGTAGAGCGTTCCTCAGACGCCGTTCTGCTATTTCCATCCCATTATGTCGGGGAAATGAGGGCGCCTAACGTTCACCTCTCTGTTGCCCCAAAGGACCAGGATTTCTTCCGTGCGCTTCAAAAGCTTTCGATGGAGTTCGCATCGAAGCAAGCCCACGAATATGAAGGAAAGGCAATCGGCAAACCGGGTGATGACCTGGCCTCCCCATTCGTTCAATCTTTAAGCAAAAGCGTCGAAGATGGTGTGCCATGGCAATACCAAAAGCAAACTGAGGAAACATCGACCCCCCGGGGAAAGCCGCGATTTTCATACTCCATCGCAAGATTTATCTCGCGTGGTGTCCTGCACAAGCTGGTAGTCACTCGCCACGCGCGGCAGCAGCTACAGGCGTTTGGCAATGTTGTATGGACCGCTTACCGCTGTCTCCCAGGATCACCCGGGGCATCCGCGGCACTGGTCAGCTTGGCAGCGATGCTCATCGAAGCAATAGAGCTCCACGAAAATCTGTCCATCTTGCACGCGATCGACACCGCTCGGACACTCCTATTGCAAAATGACCTCGCATCGGAAAGCGCAAGGACGCTGTTGTCCGCCGCCCTAGCACTGCTTGAGCATCAAGCCTCAACCGGTATGGCATCGCTTCCGCTCCCATCGGGCTTCGCCTTATTTGTCGATCTTGAGCGTGTGTGGGAACAAGCGGTCGCGAGTCTAGTCCAAGCGTCGCAGATAGGTACAAATTCCCGAGTGTCACTTCACGGGCTTGCTAAGTTAGACCTGCGTCTGTTTGGAAATCAGGGGCCGTCCATCAATCCCGATGTAGTCGTTCACAGAATGGGATCGATAACTGCTGTAGTCGATGCGAAGTACAAAGTCATGACGGAGGGCGAGCAATTTGGCATAGCCTCTGACGTGTACCAGTTAACTTGTTATGCAGAGCGGCTAGAAGCCCAAATAGGGCTGCTTGTTTACGTGGGGACGAGCGATAGCTTTCGCGCGATCGGCATCACGCGCTCAGGCTGTCGGATGTACTCTGTACGAATCTCGGCTGAAAGGCTGCTGTCGGATCGCCAATTGTCCTTGGAGAGGCTCGCTCAATCGATTGGCGCGACGCAGGGTATCGGCTAAGGCTTTCCCGATCGCTTTCGCCATTGCAGGGGCTACGGCGTTTCCGATCTGTCGCGCAACATCTTTCTTTGGTCCCACGAAAACAAAGTCATCTGGGAATGACTGCAATCGAGCGCCTTCCCGAGCAGTAATATTCCTGTTCTCAACGGGATGCGCAAAACGACCTCGCGTGAAATTGTCAAACATGGCCGTGATAGTTCCCGCAGGGCGGTCCCACCATAGTCGACCATACACGTCTAAGTGGCGATGGCCGTTATCGTTTCTATGGCATGGGAGTTGTAACGCCTTCGGAATGTCTAATCGTCCACCTCCCTCAGGCACGTAGCTCAGACGTTCGAGGTTGCGCTCCGAGACCAAAACCAAACGGTGATTTCGGAATCTAGGATGCTCAGATCCATCATGAGGCGGTGACGGCAGGTCGCCAATGGCCTGGCGAACTGTCAGGAAATTCGCAGGCTCATGCGTAGGCTCTGGAAACACGAAGTGCTCGGAAAGGTCTTCACGAACTGCGACCAAAACTGCCCTGCGACGAGACTGGGGGACGCCGAAGGCTGCCGCATCCACCACCCTTTTCACGTAGCGATAGCCAGTTTCTTTCAACATTCCCTCGACCAATTGAAGGTGACGTTGCCCACGTTTTCCGAAGATCGTTGGGACATTCTCCATCACAATCGCTTTAGGACGTAACGCCGTGGCAATTGCGGCAAAACGTACCGTCAGGTCATTTCGGATATCGCAAGGCGCTCCTCTTCTCTGGATAGACCATCCCTGGCAAGGTGGCCCTCCCGCGACAACGTCCACCTCGTCGACCTGTGTTCGGATCAGTTCCGCCACCTCGATCGGTTGTATTTCCGAGAGGTCCATCTGACGGACATGCGGCCCTAAGTTGTTCGCATAGGTCGCGCAAGCGTACCTATCGAAATCTACTGCGAAGGAGGGCATAAACCCGGACTGCTTAAATCCAAGCGACAAACCGCCCGCTCCGCAGAACAGGTCTACTAATTTCAAATCGGTCATGCTGCCAAGCCAGGGAACGTAGAATTACGACGCAGCTTGCGCTTCATTGACGCGAGGGAGGACGAGATTGATTTTGTAATCGGCTCTATGACGTCTTCTCTTTCACTTGCCCCGACCCCATCACCGAACCAAACTGCTCCTATGTGGTTGGCGAGAGCGAGGGAAAACATGGGGGAAACGGCGTTTCCGATCTGCTTGAACTTGTCGTCAAAAGGCCCTTCAAACAGGAAGCCCTTTGGAAAGCCCTGCAATAGGGCAGCCTCACGGACAGTGAGGCCCCGATCTTGCGAAGGGTGGACAAATCTGCCGCAAGATGGGGTTCGGCACCTGGCTGTGATTGCCACCGCCGGGCGATCCCACCAAAGACGTCCGTATACGTCCCGAAACCCGTCGACCCGGGTATGACATTCCGGCCCTATACCCGGAGGCAACGAACGGCGGCTGCCGCCGTCTTTTGGTATATGGCGCAGGATGTTTAGGGTTTCTGGACGGTGCTTAGAGGTGATGTGCATGGGATCGGTTCGATCCTGCTCACCTGCTTTTAGGGGAGGAAGTTTTCCTATTGCGTCACGAACAGTCATAAACTGATCGGGCCGCACCAACGGCAACGGCATCTTCAGCCGCTTCGTGTCTCGGCTGGCCATTACCAAGGCACGATATCGTTCCTGCGGAACTCCAAAGGTTGCAAGGTTCTCCACCCGAGCCCGAAGAGAGTAACCAAAATCTTTAAGAGCCTCTTTGAATTCCAAAAAATGCTTCCAGTGCTTCAGATAAAGCATCTCTGGAACGTTTTCCATTATCACCAATTCTGGTTGAAGTATTTCAACAACATCTGCGAAATATGAGAGCAGATCATTTCTATCGTCTTGCCGAGGATCTTTTTTTCGATGCGAGCTGAAGCCTTGGCATGGAGCACAACCGATTAGAATTAACGGCAGCTTTGAATCATAGCCCCACTCAGACAACGCACGATTCAACACAGAAGGACTGCTGAGATGACGAATATCGATCTCAAGGCAAGGCCGCCCGAGCATTTTGCGATATGTGGCAGCAGCGTGCGGATCAATGTCCAATCCTCCTAGTAGACGGTACGAAATATTTTCGTTCCTCGCCGTTAAGAACCCTAGAGACATTCCACCACAGCCGGAGAAAAGATCGATGACCTGCACCACTGGGCGGTCAATCTCCACAAGCTCGCACTTAATCATTTGATGTCCCCCGCCCTTGGTTTACGTCTCAAATTTGATGGTTGATCAGAGTGCTCGGGTCCATCCTCTTTGGTGAGGTAATCTCGGACCAGCCGAGCAACGAGTGTCGACTTCTTAAACCCACGTTCGTGGCAGTGTGCCGTAAAACGAGCATCTAAATCCTCATCCAGAAGCACGGTAATGCGCACGCTCATCGGAACGTCTCCACAGGGTAGAACACAACCGGAACAAGATTGTCAAGCAGAGTTCGCACTAATGCACACTAGTGTGAACAAGTGGGGAGTAGAAATGGTAGGCGAATCAAGAGCGAAGTTCATTTGACAGTCTAAGGCGGTAATAGACTGGCTTGGCCACGTGGTTTTGCAAAATTCCCGTGCATTATGTGTGGATCTGGTCATCCGAAAGGCCCCCGCACTCGCGAATCGTAGGCGTCAAACGATATCATCAGTTCGGCGTGTCTCAGCTTGAAATTTGAGGCCATCCCGTTGCCGAAGAGGTCGATCCCGAAGCTGAGTGCGCAGAACGCCGTGAGCCCCTACACGAGGTGGCCCGGCTCAAGCGATAGAACTGCTGGCCGAACGAATACGGAGCACGGGGGCTCTTGGGTTCCCGAGGTCGTTGTGCTTGTGCGCTGGTCACACTCTGGTCACAGCGGACCTATTTTCGAGCAGCTTTCGGGCTGGCTTGCACCCAACTGGCGAAACGGCTAAGAGTCGGTAAGCAGTTGAATTTGTAGCGTCTTTGGAAAGTGCCCCCGTCGGATGGGCGTGTAGCTCAGCGGGAGAGCACTACGTTGACATCGTAGGGGTCACAGGTTCAATCCCTGTCACGCCCACCATCCGAAATCTCTTTTAGATCAACGATCTAGCGAGAGACGCCAGCCCACAAAATGCATCGCAATTCATCGCTGTCACACCACCGTCACAGCGTGAGGCTTTGCAATGGCTCTATCCGCAAACGTAACGGCAAATATCAGGTTCAGGTCCGTCGTCAGGGCTGCAAACCGATGTCGAAAACAGTTCTCAAACTGGTAGACGCGAAAACATGGGCGCGGCTGACACGGGGTGCTAGCCGATCAAACCGGCTTACCCGTCGGTCCCCGAACACCGGCGAAAACAACCGACCCCCGACGTGCGTGGTCCGGTCATCAGATCGCGACCGGAGGCGTGCTCCCTCGGGGTGATCTGCGGCGACTCAATCCGAGCATCTGGTCGCGGATCCGGCGTACCGCTTGCACAACAACCTGATCAGTTCAATCACGGCAATGAAGAGCAGTACGGCCGTGGTCGCTCTGCGATCGCTTGGCAACGATGATCTAGTCACGGCCCAAGCATACCTTGTGCCAAGTGTCTGCAAACGCCTAAAAGAAAAGCATTCTGACTGATGTGATGGCCAGGAAGAAAGCGAAAGCCAGCTTCAGATAGCGCGCGTTCAGCGCGTGCGCGACCTTGGCGCCCCAGGGCGCGATCAGGTAGCTGATCGGCGCGATGAGCAGCACCGCCGGCAGGCTGACGAAGCCGAGGCTGAGCGGCGGCCGGCCGGCAACGCCGAGCCCCGCCCAGATGAAGCCGGCCACGCCCGGAACGGCGATGAGCAGGCCGAGCGCCGAAGACGTGCCGACCGCCCGGTGGACCGGGAAGGACAGGCTGGTCAGCGTCGGCACCGAAAGCGTGCCGCCGCCAATGCCCATCAGCGAGGAGATGAAGCCGATGCCGGTGGCGATGGCGCGGTTGACCCAGGCGCTCTTGGGCAGGTGATCGGAAATCACCAGGTGCCGGGGGATCGCCATGTTGACGGCGACCAGCAGGCCCACGACGCCGAACACCAGGCGCAAGCCCCCGCCGGGGATGAACTTCGCCATGACGCCGCCGATCAGCGCGCCAACGAACGCTGCCGGCGCCCAAATGCCGTAGAGCGTGCGGTCGACATTGCCGCGCTTGGCATGGGCCCGCATCGAGGAAATCGAAGTGGGGATGATGATCGCCAGCGAGGTGGCAACCGCCAGATGGCTGGTGATCGACGGTGGGAACTGGAACAGCGTCAGCACCCAGAACAGCACCGGCACGATGACGATGCCGCCGCCGACGCCGAGCAGGCCGGCGATGATGCCGGCGATGATGCCGGTGGCAGCGAAGCCGGCGACGAGTGCAATGATTGTCTGGCCGTCGAGCATCGACGGATCAAGTACCTGTTCCAAGAATGGAGTCCTTCAGAAATAATGCGCGAAGCGGCAAGGGAGTGGCCGGGTTCGACGATCCACGTCGAGAGCGGTACGCCAGGCCACTGTAACCTGGCGCGCCGACCCTTGATCGCCGCGGCGCTACCGCCCTCGGCGCGCCAGATCGGGTCTTTAGTGCCGGATCATGCCCGCGTCGACATTCAGTGTCTGGCCGGTGATCCAGCGTGCATCGTCGGAAGCCAGGAACGCCACCACGTCGGCTATGTCCTCCGGCTGGCCCTTGCCGGGCATCGCCTGCATCATTTCGACGAAGGCGAAACCGTCCTTGTGCGGGCCGGCCTTGACGCCGTCGCTCTCGATCAGGCCTGGCGTCACCGCATTGGCGGTGATGTTGTGCTTGCCGAGTTCGGTCGCCAGAGCGCGTGTGAAGCCGATCACGCCACCCTTGGCCGCCACATAGGCCGCCATGTTCGGCGTACCGGCAAAGAAGGTGTTGGAGGAGATATTTATGACGCGGCCCGGCTTGTTCGCCGCGCGCATCTGGTCAGTCGCCGCACGCGTGACGAGGAAGGTGCCCGTCAGGTTGACGTCGATGATCTTGCGCCAATGGTCAAGATCGACGTCGTCCCACGCCACGAAGGGCACGATGCTGGCGTTGTTGACTAGGATGTCGACGCCGCCGCTCTTTTCGAGTTCCGAGAACAGCGCCTTCACCGAGGCCGGGTCGGAAACATCGAGCACGCAGGCACGCGCCTTGCCGCCGATGGAAGCGGCCGCCGCCTTGGCGCCTTCCACATTGATGTCGCCGATCACGACGGCGGCACCGTCCGCCGCCAGCCGCTTGGCGATAGCCTTGCCGATGCCCTGTGCCGCTCCGGTAACCAGAGCCGTCTTTCCTGCGAGCCGCTCGCTCATGACCAATCTCCCCTCAATCCTGTTGGTGAAATCATTCGCCGGCGTCGATGACCGCGAGTGCGGCATCGATACCTCTTCCGACGGGCAGCTTCTGGCCCATCGCGTTCAAAGCACCGCCCAGCGCTGTCAGCGCCGCAACAGCATAGATCGGCTGCGCAGTCGGCCCCATGTGGCCGATGCGGGTCAGCTTGCCGAGCGTCTCGCCGCGGCCCGACGAGAACACGACGCCATAGCGTTCGCGCACAGCCTGGCGCAGCGCCCCCTCGTCGATGCCGTCGGGCGTGCGGATGGCCGTTGTGGTCGGCGATGCGATCTTCTCGTTCGCCGCCCAGATCGAAAGCCCCATGGCCTGCGCTCCGGCGCGAGTAGCCTTTGCGGTGAGCGCATGGCGGGCCCAGACGGCCTCGGGGCCTTCGTTGAGATAAAGGTCGAGCGCGACGTCGAGGCCGTTGATCTCAGCAACCGAGGGCGTGAACGGAAACGGCTGCTTGTGCGACCAGGCGTTTTCCCAATCGAGTATGCTTAGCACCGAGGCGCGGGGCGCTGCCGGATTTGCCTTCATCTTGGCCCAGGCTCGGTCGCTCACGCCCATCATGGTCAACCCGGGAGGAGCGCCAAGGCACTTGTTCGGGCCGGTGATGTAAAGGTCAGCCTTGCAGTCTTCGGGGTGGGTCTTCATGCCGCCGAAGGATGAAACCGCATCAACGATGAAATAGGCGCCGTGCGCGGAGACGATCGCGCCGATCTCGTCGATCGGATTGATCGTGCCCGAGGGCGTGTCGTGGTGGCAGACCGAGACGATGGTTATTTCCGGATGCTTCTTGAGCATCTCGGCCACCGCCTGCGGATCGATTGCCTCGTTGTAAGGCGTCTCGATTTCGAGCAGGTTCGGCGAATAGCGCTTGGCCCAGTACCCGAAGCCCTTGCCATAGACGCCCGAAGCGAGGTTGAGCACGACATCCTCGCTGGAGATCAGCGATGCGGCCGCGGCTTCCAGCCCCATCACCGGCTCGCCCTGCAGCAGCACCGGGCGAGTGGAAAGGCGCATCGCCTCCTGCGTCTTGGCGACGACGTTTTCGTAGAACAGCTGGAAGGCCGGATCGTAGTCGTAAAGCACGGTGCGAGCCAGCCCGCGCAGCACGTCCGCATAGGCGTTGACGGGCCCCGAGGTGAGCGTGATCACCGGATCGGCATTGTCTTTATATCGCATTGAAATCTCCCCGGATTGCCCGCGTGTCAGCCATAGAACTGGGTGCCGGTCTTGTAGGTTTTGAAGTTTTCCATGTCGTGCGAGTACATCAGCTCGGCATCGTTATCCTGTGCGAGCTTTTGGACCCGACGCATCGAACTGACCCCCGCCACCGGGTCGATATGGAACGCTGCCTGGCACAGCGTCTCAAGGCTCTTTTGTGTGTATGCGGCGTCGATAGTGAAAAGAATTGGCTTCCGCTTGGCGAAGTTCACCATGAGACTGTAGTGGCCGATGGAATGGCCAGGCGTCGAAATCAGCTTGACGCCCTTGGCGAGTTCGACGTCGCCTTCGATGCCCTCGAAGGTCGAGTTCGCCCGCGTGGTGCCTTCCATCAGCTGGTCGGTGGCGCCCCGCGCCTCGGCGGCTTCGGCGGAGAAGCTCAGATCCGAGTAGCCCAGATGCTCGAACGGCTGCGGATTGCAAGCCTGCGGCACTTCGCTCTTGTGGCAGATCTTCTTGGCGTGCGGGAAATATTTGTTGCCGCCGCAATGGTCGAAATGGAAGTGGGAGTTCACCACCACGTCGATGTCCTTGGGCTCGAGCCCGAGCAGCGCCAGCGCGCCAGGAATGGTCTGGTCCTTGCTCTGGATCGGCTTTTCGAAGGGCAGCACCTTCATCACGTGGTCGTAGTCGAAGCCGGTATCGATCAGGAAGCGGCCTTCGGCATGCTCGACCAGGATCGAGTAGACGGGAAAGCGCACCTCGCCGCCCGGCCCGCGATTCCAATAGACGTGATAGCCGTCGAGCACCAGCGAGCCGCCGTCGAGCAGATAGACCTTCGTATCAGACATCTTTTCCTCCTGTTTTTCCCCTGCGGCGTGGCCGCTTCCCGATTGTTTGTTGCCGTCAGCGCGAGCCGCGCTCATAGGGCAAGCCAAGTGCGGCCGGCAGGCTCGCCTTGCGCCCGAACAGCACCAGCATGATCATCACCGCCAGAAACGGCAGCATCTGGATGACGTCGGTCGGCATGTTGATGCCGGCAACCTGCATGGCCGTGGTGAGCGACAGGCAGACGCCGAACAGCAGCGCGCCAAACAGCACCCACAGCGGCCGGCCGCGCGCCAGCATCGCCAGCACAATGCCGAGGAAGCCCGCGCCATTGGTGATGAACGGAATGAAGATGCCCGCGCCGACATTGGCGAGATAGGCGCCGCCGACGCCTGCGAGCGCGCCGGTGGTCAGCACCGCAGCGGTGCGAGTGCGGACGACATCGATGCCGGCGACATCAAGCGCGGCCGGCTTGTCGCCGGCGGCCTGCAGGTTCAGGCCGAGCTGCGTGCGGCGGTAGATGTAGATCATCACGAACACCAGCGCGACGGCGAAATAGACGATCAGGTGATGCCGGAACAGCGCCGTCCCCAGCACAGGAATGTCGGCCAGAAGCGGGATCGCCGTCTTGTCGGCCGCCGGCAGACGCGGATAGCTGCGCGAGAACTGGAAGTGGTGCAGCAGGGCGGTCAAGCCCTCGAGACCGAGCGTCAAAGCGATGCCGATGACGATCTGGTTGAGGCCGAGGCGTACGCACAGCAGCGCCATCACCGCGGCCACCGCCATGCCGCCGAGCGCACCGACCAGAAAGCCGAGCCACAGCGAACCCGAATAGTAAGCGCCGACGAAGCCGAGATAGGCGCCGAGGATCATCATGCCTTCGATGCCTATGTTGAGCACGCCCGCCTTTTCCGACATCTGCTCGCCCAACCCGGCCAGCAGCAGCGGCACGGCCGCGGTGACGGCGCCGAACAGGAGGGCTCCGAGGAAGACTTCGCTGAAAAGCCCGGTCATGGGTCAGACCCTCCGCGTCTTGATGAAGTGATGGTCGATGTATTCGGCGATCGCCAGTGTCACGAGCACGACGGAGACGAGGACGAGCGTGAAGTGATGCGGCACGCCGAGCCGGCGGGCAGCACTTTCGCCGCCGATCGACAGGATCGAAAGCAGGAACACGAAACCGATCGCGGCAAAACCGTTCATGCGCGCCAGGAACACCATCGGAATGACCGCCATTGCATAGGCCGGGTTCCAGTCGGCGCGGACATTGCCCTGCACGCCGAGAATGTCGACCGCGCCGGCAAGGCCCGCCAGCCCCGCCGAAATCGCAAATACGGCGATGGTGAGCGCCGGCACCGCAAGCCCGGAATGCACCGCCGCGCGCGGATTGGCGCCCACCACCTGCAACTTGAGACCGAAGGCAGTGCGCGTCATCACCAGATGCACGGCGATGATGGCGACGAGACCCAGCAGCAGGCCGCTGGAGATGGTGGTGTCGAACAGGCGCGGCAGGCGATCCTCCACCGGCAGCGTCCGCGTCTGCGGAACCGTGGTCGTGGGATCGAGGAACACGAGCTTGACCAGCACATTGGCGAGCGACGTGCCGAGGAAGGTCATCATCAGCGTGGTGATGATCTCGTTAACGCCCTGATAGGCACGCAACAGCGCCGGCAGCAGCGACCACAGCATCGCAACGGCAGTTGAAATCAGGAAGGCGCAGACGAGTGCCAGCCAGGCCGGCAGGAACTGCACCAGGAATGGACCCGCGGCGGCGGCGCTGACCGCACCGAGCAGGAACTGGCCGTCGCCGCCGAGATTCCACATGCCCGCCCGAAAAGCGACAATGAGGCCGGCAGCAAGGAACAGCAGCGGCGCCATGCGCGTCAGCGTCTGCTGGACGCCCAGTGGCGACAGCAGCCCACGCTCGATGACGAAGCCGTAATAGGTGAGCGGGTTGACCCCGACCGCCAGCAGGATGCAGCCGGCAATCAACAGGGCCACGAATACGGGGCCCAGCGTCATCACCAGGCGACGCAACAGGTCGCCCTTGCCGCTTTCGGGAATGGCCGGTTCAAGCGCGGTTGCGCTGGCCTGTGTGGTTTCGACGCTCATGCCGCAAGTCCAATCATTAGACGCCCAACCTTGGTGCGAGCGTCGGCGGAGTTCTCGACCGTGCCGACCAGCGCGCCGCCGGACATAACGGCGATGCGGTCGCAGATGCTCAGCAGCTCCTCGAGATCGGTTGAAATCAGCAGCACGGCCATTCCGTTCGCTGCGACATCGCGCACGCGCTGGCGCGTTGCCAGCGTGTTGGCAAGGTCGAGCCCATAGGTCGGCTTGTTGAAGATCACCGCCTTCACGCCTTCGGCGAGCTCGCGCGCGATCAGGATCTTCTGGATGTTGCCGCCGGAAAGCCGGCCGATCGGTGTCTTGATGCTGGGCGTGCGGACGTCGTATTCGCGCACCAGTTCAGCCGCGCGGCGGTCGATCTCCTGGCGCTGCTCGACGCCCTTGCGCCAGAAGGGTGAAGCGCCGATCTGCTTCAGGAAGAAATTGATCGACACGGGGAAGGTGCCGACGGTCCCCTCGCCGAGCCGGTCGTCGGTGAGATAGCGCAGGCCCTTCTCCCGCCGCGCGCCGACGCCGAGCCCGTCGAGGCTTTCGCCTGCGAGCCGCACCGAGCCGCCGCTGGTCGCCAGCTGTCCGGCCAGCGCCTCGGCAAGCTGCTTCTGGCCGTTGCCGTCGATGCCGGCAATGCCGAGCAATTCACCGGGGCGGATGTCGAACGCTATGGATGCGAGAGCCGGGGCGGTCGCCGTCGCCGGCACGGCCAGGTCGCGCACCTGCAGGAGCGGCGCGGTTCCGGCGGGGAAGGCGTGCACTGTCCGCGCCTGCTCCTCCGGATCGCTCTCCTTCTTGCCGAACATCAGTTCCACGATTTCGGCGATAATCTCGTCCTCGCCCAGGGCGCGAAGGCGCTCAGGCGAAATTTCGCCCACCTTGCGCCCGAGCTTCAGGACCGAGATGCGGTCGCCGAAAGCAGCGGCTTCCTTGAGCTTGTGGGTGATGAAGACGATCGCCAGCCCCTGCTCGACCAGGCGGCGCATCAGCGCGCCAAGGTCGTCGATGCCCTTCGGCGTCAGCATGGAGGTGGATTCGTCGAGGATCAAAAGCCGGCTGTTGCGCAGCAGCGCGCGCAGGATCTCCACCTGCTGCTGCTCGCCAAGCGACAGCTCCGAGACCTTGGCATGGAGATTGACGGCTATGCCGAGCGTGCGGCTGATTTCGGCAACGCGCGCCTCAAGTTCCTCGGCCTTGGGCCGCTGCCACCACGAGCCGCCGAGCAGCAGGTTTTCTGCCACCGTCAGCGTCGGCACCAGCATCATGTGCTGGAACACCGTGCCGATGCCCAAAGCAAGCGCGTGGCGTGGCGAGGTGATGGGGGTCGGCGCGCCGTCCACGAGGATGCGTCCCTCGCTCGGCTGCTGCAGACCCGAAAGCATGCCGATGAGCGTGGATTTGCCGGCGCCGTTTTCGCCCAGCAACACATGCACCTCGCCTGCCCTGATCGACAGGTCGACGCTGTTGTTGGCAACGATACCCGGAAAGCGCTTGGTCACGCGTTCAAGCGTGACGATGTCCGGCTTTCCGTCCGCCGAAGATGAAGAAACACTGGTCATGAACTGCCCGCCGACCGCAATGATTGATCGGAGGGGCGGAGTGTCCGCCCCTCCACGAATCCGACCGTCTATTCGGTCACATTCGTCATCAGCTGGCGTACGGCGGTCGCCTCGAAGATCGGCTCCACCTTGATCTTGCCGGAGATGATGTCTTCGCGGATGGCCTGCACCTCGGACCAGACATTGTCCGGGATCGCCGGGGTCTTCAGCAGCTTGACGGAGTCGTCCTTGACGCCGATGGAGTAGCCCTTGGTGCCGTAGGTGTCGGTCTTCAGGTCATTGATCATAGCGGTGTAGACCGGCGTGATGTCCCAGACCACCGAGGAGAGCAGGAAGCCCTTGTCGATGGGCGACTTGTCGCCGATCACGTCGATGAAATAGACCTTGCCGCCGTCGGCCGCCTTGGTCGTCTCGACCGCCTGCAGCATGCCGAAGCTGGAGCCGTTGCCCTGGCCGAAGATGATGTCGGCGCCCGAGGCGATGACGCTTTCGGTCACGCGCTTGCCGCCGGCCGCATCGCTGTAGGCGGCGGGTCCGATCACGGCATAGGTCACCTTCACATCCGGGTTCTCGGCCTTTACGCCTTGGGCGAACGCGGCAGACTGCGAGTTCCAGGACGGCGGCTCGCCCGAGACTACGATGCCGACGGCCTTGCTGCGGGTCATCTTGGCGGCAAGGCGGCCGGCCAGATAGGCGCCCTCATGGCCGCTCAGCGTGTAGTCGGCAATCAGGCCCTTTTGGAGCGCGTCGGGCGTGTCGACGATCGCGACCGGCACGTTGAGTTCCTTAGCGATTTCAGGCGCCGAGGTGTTGTAGCCGCTGGCGTGGGCGATGAGTAGGCTTGCGCCCTCCTCCGCCAGTTCGCGCAGGGTCGGGCGGACGTCGCCATAGCCGAGACCCTGCGCCAAAATCACTTCCACGCCGGTCGCCTCGGCCGCGGCCTTGGCCGCTTCCACGCCCTGCTGGTTCCAGCCATAGTCTGTGCCTTCTTCCGGCGTGAGGATGGCGATGGACTTGACATCGGCAGCATGGGCGCCGCTGAGCATGAACCCGCTCAGCAGTAACGCGCTCACGCTGTATTTCAGTTTATTCAACATGTTACCCTCCGTTTCTAACGTTAACTTCTAAGTTATTATTGTTCTTAATTGAAAGTCTTGATAATATATCTCTAGACTTTCAACTAGGGATTACTCGCTTGTTCACACGAGTTGTTTTCGCCGCCCTCCTGGGCTTCACGGCAAGCGCGGAAGCGGTCGAGCTGCACCACATCACCGTTCGAAAAGGCACCGACGGCCTTTCACCGTTGACCCTGACTGTGACCAACGCCGGCGCCAACGCCATCGCCTGCCATGCCGACATCGCCCACTGGTATTCGCTGGAACTGGCCAAGGCCGCCCCTGGCGCTGCGCTCGACATCGAACTCTGGTTCGATCCGAAGACCGGCACATATGCTGCCCTCAACGACAAGCGCGAGAACCTGCCCGTCGAGCGCCTGTGGTGCGGTGTCGACGGGCGCGCATATGAGACACGTGCGCTGGTTTCGCTCGACCGGCATGCCGAAGCGCAGCCCGCCGCCAAGCGCATGCTAAGCTGCGCGGAGAGCGGGAAACGCCTGGCCTGCCGGTGAGCGACGGCGGCGCTCATCACGGCGCCGCCTTTGATGCCACGAGCGCCTTCAGCCTTTCGTACTCGGCTTTCACCGCCGGGTCAGAGGCGACAAGCGTGTCGGCGAGCTGGTGGAACTCATCCTCCATCTCCGCCTGCTCCTGCGGCGACAGCTTGTTGACCACGCCGCCATTGTCGGCCCAGACCTGATAGGTCTTCTGGACGTTGTCGACACCCCACTGGAACACCGAGGTCTCGGCCGCGCGGCCCGCCTCGATGATCGCCTTGCGCACATCCTCGCTCTGCGACTGGAACCAGTCCTCGTTGACCACGGTCACTGAAACGATCTCGGCAAAGCGCAGGTCGGTGATGTTCTTGCCGATATCGAAATATTTGAACGCGGTCAGGATCGGCATGCCGACCAGCATGCCATCCAGGCCGCCGGATTCGAGCTGCGGGATCACTTCGGTCAGCGCCAGCGGCAGCGGCGTGGCCCCTACCAGCTCCATCGGCTTGATCTGCATCGGCGAGGCGAAGGTGCGGATCTTCAGGCCCTTGAGCCCGTCGAGGGTCGTCACCGGCTTCATCGTAAACACGACAGTCGGGCTGTTGTAGATCGCGCCGATCACGCGCAGGCCCTTGTCGAGGAACATTTCTTCCAGATGCGCGCGGTATTCCGGATCATGAATGGCGTTCTCGACGTCCTGCGGCGTCTTGAACAGGCCGGGCGCATCGAACGCCTGGAAGCGCGGATCGACATTGGTCATGAAGGAGGTCGGCGTTGTGAACGCCTCGATGGTGCCAAGCAGCACGCCCTCGGCCATGCGCGGGATCGCGCCGAGCTGGCTTGCCGGATAGATCTCGGTCTTGACCGCATCGCCTACCCGCTTGTTGAGCTCTTCGGCAAACACCTTCTGCCATTCGTGCTGGACGTCGTTGATGGTCGCGGACGCAAGTTTCATGGTCGTTTGCGCCGCTGCCGGCCTGGCCGCCATGGCCAGCGGCAGCAGGGCAAGTGCGGTGCCGAAAGCGGCGGCTTTGAAGATTGAAGACAGCATCACGTTCCCCCGTTTTTTCTCTAAAGCGATTGACCGAGCGCCAGGGACAGCGCCGGCACATAGGTGATGATGAGAAGTGCGGTGACCTGCACACCCACGTAAGGCAGCACGCCACGATAGAGCGAATGCGCCGGCAGCCCCGTGACGGACTGGGCAACGAAGATGTTCAGGCCGAAGGGCGGCGTGAACATGCCGATCGCCAGATTGACCGTCATTACGATGCCGAAATGGACCGGATCGATGCCGAGCGAAATCGCGATCGGCACGAGCAGCGGCGCAAACACCAGGATCGCCGAGGTGGGATCGAGGAAGCAGCCGATGACCAGCAGCACGACGTTGACCGCGAGCAGGAACGTAACCGCATTCATGTTCAGCGACTGGATCCAGGCGACGATCGCCTGCGGCACGCCCTGCGTGGTCAGCACCCAGGTGACAACGCCGGCGGTGGCCACGATAACGAGTATCTGCGCCGACAGCATCGCCGAACTGCCGGCCGCCCGCACGATGTCGCGCCAGCTCATGGTGCGGTAGACGAAGCGGGCGACGACGATCGCATAGAGACAGGCAAAGCCTCCAGCCTCGGTCGGCGAGAACAGACCATTGTAGATGCCGCCCAGCACGAACACCGGCATCAGCAGCGCGGCGATGGCGTTCTTGGTGGCGGCCCAGGCGAGCGCCGGATCGAAGCGGCCGACAACCGGTATCTTCAGTACCATGGCCATGACGATCACGAAGGCGCACATCATCAGCGCCATCAGCAGGCCCGGCAGGATGCCTGCCATGAACAGCCGCGGGATGGATTGCTCCGCCGCCAATCCGTAAAGGATCATGGCAATGCTGGGCGGGATGACGATGTCGATCGCGCCGCTGGAAGCCAGCAGGCCGGCCGAGCGCTCCTTGCCGTAGCCCGCGCTCTCGAGCTTCGGATAAAGCGTCTTGCCGAGCGCGGCGACCGCCGCCACGCTGGAGCCGGAAATGGCGCCGAGCACGGTGGAGGCGCCGACCGTCGAAACGGCCAGGCTGCCGGGCAGCCTGCCCACCAGCGCCAGAACCCATGCGATCAACCGCGAGGCGATGCCGCTGGTGCCCATCAGCTCGCCGGCAAAGACGAAGAACGGGATCGCCAGCAGCGCATAATTGTCCATGCCGCCAAACAGCACCTGATGCAGCGCAACCGGGGGCGTGGGCAGGACGAAGAAGAAAGTGACTGCAACAGCCGCCAGGAAGACGAGAAAGACCGGCGTGCCGAGTGCCAGGAGCACGATGGGAAGGACAGCGAGCGAAGCGGTCATGCGGACGGCTCCTCATGTGGGTCATTGCGCAACAGCGCACCGAAGTCGCGAACGAGCATGATCAGGCCAACCAGCGTCAGGCCGGCAAAGCCGGCGAGAAGCGCCGCATGCGGCAGCGACATGGGAACGCCAAGGCCCATGCTTTTGGTGGCTAACCGGCTGATCTTGCCGACGAAGAGGTGTGAGGCATAGGTGGCATAGCCGCAGGCAAGCACCGCCGCTGCGTCATGCACGACATGCAGCAAATGCTTGAAACGCCCCTTCGCATAGGAAGGCACCAGGTTGACGCCGATATGGTCTCGCTCGGCGAGCGACAGGATCGCCCCGGCCATTACCACCCAGATCAGGGTGTAGACCATCAGCTCGTCCGTGCCTGTCATCGAGAAGCCGAACAGGTAACGGCCCGACGCATTGACGACGTTGACGCCCACCACGAACAGCAGCGCGATCCCTAGCACGGTGTGCAGCAGCTTGCCGCTCGAGCGCGCCAACTGCAAAACCTCCCATCTGTTTGTCATACGGCCCTGTTTCTCCCCCACAGCCGACTGCATCGCCTACTCCCGGTTTTCCAGGATCCGGCGAATGGCCACCAGTTTCCTGGCCCTTTCGCCTTGCAATGCCGCTATTTGTTCAGGCGTGTAGGCGAACATGCCCTCGCCGGATTTCATGCCGAGTTTGCCTTCCTGCGCCTTGCTCAGCACGATCTGAGCGATGTCCTTGCGGTCGGCCAGGTCGGCATTCAGGAAGGAGGAAACGGACTTGTAAATGTCCAGGCCCGCCATATCGAGCAGCGCCATCGGGCCGACCACGGCGATCTTGTAGCCGATGCCCCACGAGACGCAGGTGTCGAGATCCTCGGGCTCGATCACGCCGCGTTCGACCAGATCGATCGCCTCGCGTAGCAGCGCATAGAGGACGCGGTTTTCGACGAAACCGGGGACGTCCTTCTTTACGACCACCGGCAGCAAACCGAGCGAGCGGATGAACTCGCGGATCGTAGCCACGGTTTCCGGCGCGGTGTTTTCGCCGCCGATCACCTCGATCATCGGAATGATGTGCGGCGGGTTCGACCAGTGCATGCCGACGAAGCGTTCGGGATGCGAGATATGCGCCTGCAGCTTGGTAATCGGTATGCCCGACGTGTCGGACGCCACGATCACCGACGGCCCGATCAGCGAATCTATGGCGCGATAGGTTTCGGCCTTGACGTCGATGTTTTCAGGCACGTTCTCGATCACCAGGTCGGCGCCCTCGACGGCCTCGGCGATGGTGTCGACGAAGCGGACCGTGCCGGCACCGGTGACCGGCGCGTCGATGCCCAACCGGTCGAGAGCGCCGTCAGCCGTCTCGAGCATGCCGCGCGCACGCTCGATGGCCGCCTGCGATACGTCATAGGCGGCGACATCCAGCCCGCCACGCGACAACCGCGCGGCGATGCCGGGTCCCATCGTACCGAGACCGATCAGGGCGACTCGCCGGATCATCAGGCTGCCCTGGTCGACTGTGCCACGCCTGTGGCCACCTTGAAGGCCGGCCGCTCGGCCATTGCCGCCACCCAGCGCTCCAGGTTCGGCAGTGCGGGGCGCTCGATCTTGAAGTCGATGCAGCGCTTGAGGATCGGCGCGCAGGCGATGTCGGCGATCGTCAGCTTGCCAAGCGCCAGGAAGTCCCTGCCCTCGAGATGGCTGTCGATGATCTTGAGCTGGGCGACCAGATCGCGGACCTGATCCTTGTATTCGGCCGTCTGCTCCTCCGGAGACAGCTTCGCGCCCTTGAAGGCGGCGAGATAGCCGGGGTTGACCGCGGCCAGCAGGAAATCCATCCAGCGTTCGACTTCGGTCTTCTCGGCCGGCGTCGCACCGGTCAGGTGTTCGCCGCCGAAGGCCGCGAGATAGCGCAGGATCGTGTTGGATTCCCACACCACCGTCTCCCCGTCGACCAGGGTCGGCACCTTGGAGGTTGGGTTCAGCGACTTGTATTCGGCAGTCTGGGTGTTCTCGAACTGGCGGCCGTAGTCCTCGCGCTTGTAGCGCGCGCCGAGCTCTTCAAGCATGAAGAGCACTTTCTGGACGTTGCCGGAAGTCTGGCGGCCTAGCAGCTGGTACATGTATGGGTCTCCTCGATATTTCTTCCGCTCAGGCCTTGGAGGCGAGCGGCTTGTAGATGATGGCGTCCATCTCGATCTTGGTGTTGATGACGGCGCGCGCCTCGACCGTGGTGCGCGCAAGCACGGCATCGCCAATGCCTTCCAGGAACGCCTTGTTGTAGCGGCCGAAGTCGCGCACATCCTCGAGATAGGTGGTGATGCGCACCACGTCGGACAGCGTGGCGCCTTCATGGGCGATTACGCGCTCGATGGTCTTCAGCGTCGCCAGCGTCTCTTCCTCGATGGTGCCGCTGATCATGTTGTTGTTCTCGTCCTTCGGCACCTGGCCGGAGACGAAGATGTAGTCGCCGGCACGAACCGCCGGGTGGAACGGCAGGTTCGGGTTCTTCTTGCCGATCGCGTAGTGAGTGTCGGATTTCCTCGTGCTGTCGTTCACGCTCGAACTCCTAGAAGACGCTGGTTTCGATGATGTCGACGCCACGAATGCGGTCGATCAGATAGAGGATGCCGCGATCGTCGATGGTGACATCGTTGGACGAAGCGCGGTCGGCGCCGGCAGGCGCATCTGGCATGAAATGCCCGACTTCCTTCGGTGCAAACGGGTCGGCGAAATCGACCAAGCGCAGGCCCTGCGCGAACCAGGCGAACGGGACGATGCTGCCCTTGAAGCGCTCGGACGGCTGGTGGCAGCCCGTCATCGGCGGCTGCGGTGCCCCGTCGAGATCGATGCCTGGAACCTGGAAGGTCGAGATCGGCAGCGGGTTGGTCTCGTCGGTGATGTCATAGACCCAGGCAAAGGCCGGCGCGTGCGGCCGCAGCTTGGCCACGTCCTCGTCCGCCACGATCATGACGTTGCGGCCCTTCAGCGGCTGCGGGATCGGCAGGCAGGTATGCGTCGGATGCGGAAACGCCGGGCTGGAGTTCATGTGGCTGATCAGCTTCGGCTTGCTCATGTCCGAAATGTCCAGAATGAACAGGCCATGGTGCCAGTAGCTCACATAGAGCCGGTCGCCCATGCGCAACGGATGGTGGCAGCGCGGCGTGACATAGTCGTGCCACGGATATTCCTCGCCGCCGGCGGTCCACTGCCCCGGAATCCACCAGCGCCCGACCTCTACCGGGTTCACCGGATCGATCAGGTCGAGGATCATGACAATGTTGCCGACATAGCCATCGGCGGTCGGCGAGATATAGGCGTAGCGACCATCATAGTCGTAGCGATGCACGCCTTTGCCGCCGGTGAGCCATTTGGAGATGAGCTTGGGCTGTTCCGGCTTGCTGGTGTCGTAGATCGCCAGGCCACCGCCGAAATCCGCCGGGCCCTCGTTGCCGAAGCGCTCGTGGTTGATGATCATCAACCCGTCCTTCGCGCGCACCTTGTGCGAATGCCAGCCCACCGGCACGTCGATCGTGGTGATCTTTCTCGGGTTCCGCGGGTCGGAGATATCGACAAGCGTAGTGCCGCTCGGCGGGCGCATGTGGCCGATGTAAAGAATGTTGCCGTCGACCCAGACCTGGCCGCCGCCCGGGCAGTCGATATGGCCGATATGCTTGGTATTGAACGCGGAAGCCAAATGCGTACGCCTTCTTCTGGTGCAATGCTTGGATGCCGACGCGCCGCGGGCGCGGCGCGTCACGATGACAGTGTGAATTAGGCGAAGCGCAGCAGATCGCCTGCCTGGTTCCGGCCCCAGCGCTTGTAAAGAAGCAGCGCCTTCTGCGTGGGCGCGTCGGTGGCGCCAAAGAAGATGACCGGCTCGGTCGACGAGCCGTTCACATGCTCGACCCAGCAGCCGCCTGGCACGGCCAACGTGTCGAACTGGTTCCAGTCGTAACGCTTGCCGTCGATGATCGAGTAGCCGGAGCCGCGGAAAGGTGCCAGCAGCAGGCTGGCCGTCTCGCGCTGCGGCAGCGTCTTTTCGCCCGGGCGCAGCATCTGGACATAGAAATTGATGGTCTTGAACACCGGGCCGCCCGTGGTCGGATCGACATAGTCGACCACGATGCCCTCATGCGGGTCGCCGTCCCAATCCTTGTGGCGCTCGAGCACCTCTTCCATCTTCTCCCAGCGATAGACATACATGGGCGAGGAGAGACCGCCGCCGCGCTTGTGGTCGACGAAACGCGGCATCAACCCGCCCTCGCCGTAGATGCGCTGCGAGTAATCGCTCGGGAAGCGTGCCGTCTGCACCTTCTTCTCGACTTCCTTGCCGTTCTCCATCTCGGTGTATTTGTGGTCGAAATGAACGGCGTGGAGCGTCTCGACGAGCGGCAGGTCGAGCACCGAGAGGTTGACCGCCTGCTCGCCGCCAACGGTGCCGTGGTTGTGCCAGGCGTCGTTCGGCGTCAGCACCATATCGCCGGGGCCGAACACCACGTCCTCCCCCTCGACGCCGGTAAAATTGCCCTTCCCGGTCAGCCCGAAGCGGATGGCACTCGGCGAGTGCTTGTGCGGCGGCATGATTTCGTCGGGATCGTTGAGCCGATAGGCCGTGTACATCGTGCTGACCGAAGCGCGCTTGGGCGCAAGACCCGGATTGACCAGGATCAGCGAGCGACGCTCACTGTCGTCCATCGTGACCAGTTCGGCGGCGCGCTGCAGCAGCGGTTCGATATCCTTGTAGGACCAGACGAACGGAATGGCCTTCGACGTGGCCATCAGCTGCTTGATTTCGTCGTGCTCGACGCCCTCGCTTGTCGCCCAGAACGGAAACATGTTCTTGGCGTAGAGTTCGTCATAGAGACCCTTTAGGGCCTCCTGCTTGTTGGTTCCTATGCCGCTGTTGGCAGAACTGGTCATGTCGGGCATCCTCCTTCGGTAGTCGCTGCGCCTAACCATTCCAACCACAACGGAAATGGTTTAGCACATTGACTCTTATTATCTAAACCTGACAGTTTTTGGTTGACGCTGTCAAGCCCCTCTTTGAAGCAAGGGGCGAAGGAAACAATCAATCTGTAAATCTGGCGTAAAGATCTGATTACATTGTATTTTTTTAGACATAAGCGTTCCGCTTACGGCAGAACACTCCACCAAATTCTTTTCAACCACGCAAGCTTCATAGCTCAACCAACACGGGACTTGGTTGAGCTGACACTGCTCTAAGCCGCCAATTCCCCAACCGAACGCTGCCGGATCAGGTCCGATGCCTTCTCGGCGATCATGATCACCGCAGCATTGATGTTGCCGCACACGAGATCCGGCATCACGGAGGCGTCGACCACGCGCAGTCCCTGCACCCCCCGCACCTTCAGCTCCTGATCCACGACCGAATCACTGTCGGCCCCCATGCGGCATGTTCCGGCTGGGTGGTGAACAGTGATCGAGGTGTTGCGGATATGCTGGTCGATCTCGTCGTCGCTCTGGCACGACGGACCCGGGAAGAATTCGGCTGCGATGAAGGGCTGCATCGACGGCTGGGCGGCAAGCTCGCGCGCCACGCGGAAGCCCGCGCGCAGCGATTCCCAGTCCCGCGGCGAGGACAGGAAGTTCTGATGAATCAGCGGCGCGGCCGCAGGGTCGGTTGAAGCAAGCTTCACGCTGCCCCGGCTTTCGGGCTGCACGGCCACGATGCGCGTGGCAAAGCCATCCGGGAAAGGCGCCTTGAATGGCGGCATATATGGCCAGGCGGCCAGGGGCGCGGCCGTGAACAGCAGTTGCACGTCGGGCAGCGGGCGCGAATCGTCGCTCTTCAGGAAAGCGACGACGCCGCCCGGCACATCGGCGGAGAAGCCGCTGCCGGTCAGATAGGTCTTGAGGAAATCGAGACCGATCCTGTCCGCACGCATCATGCGGTGGAACGGCCCGGGCTGCCGCCGCCGGTACATCACTATGACCGAGACGTGGTCCTGCAGGTTCTTGCCGACCTGTGGCCTGTCGACCTTCGCCTCGAGACCGAAGCCAGCGAGCTCGTCACGTCCTCCGATGCCCGAAAGCATCAGCAATTGCGGGCTGTTGATGACCCCGCCCGCCAACAGCACCTCGCGCTTCGCCAGTGCTGTTCGCGCCTGTCCGTCGCGCGCATAGTGGATGCCGGTCGCGCGGCCGTTATCGAGCAGAACCTTGGTAGCCAGGGCCCGCGTCAGCACGGTGAGGTTGCGCCGGCCCATGGCCGGACGCAGATAGGCCGATGCCGTGGAGCAGCGGCGGCCGTTGCGAATCGTCATCTGCAGCCGGCTGAAACCTTCCTGCTCGGCGCCATTGTAATCGTCGGTCTGCGGATACCCCGCGGTCTGGCTGGCCTCGGCGAAGGCCTCGATCAGGTCATCCTTGTAGCGGCAGCGCTGCGTGTTGACGGGACCTCCTGCGCCGCGATGCGTGCTTGCGCCGCCCTCCCAGTTTTCCTGCCTCCGGAAATAGGGCAGCACCTTTTCATAGGACCAGTCGGTCAGCCCGTTTGCGGCCCAGCGGTCATAATCGCCCCTGTTTCCGCGCACATAGGCCATGGCGTTGGTGGAAGACGACCCGCCGATAACCTTGCCGCGCGCGCATTCGACCTTGCGGCCGCCTACATTTTCCTCCGGCTCACAGAAATACATCCAGTCGTGCCGCCGCTCGGTCAGGATCTTGCCCCAGCCGAGGGGGACATGGATCATGGGATCGCGATCCCAGTCGCCGGCCTCCAGCAGCAGAACGGAAACCGAGGGATCCTCCGTCAGCCGGTTGGCAAGCACGCAGCCAGCCGATCCCGCGCCCACAACGACATAGTCATAGGTTTCCCCCACTTGCATTCTCAATTCCCCGGATAGAACTTCTCTCGCCGCACTTTGCGGCGCACTTCTCTCAACCGACACTCAACCATTGTCGAGTTGTTGTTGTCAACCAATGTCGAAATGGTTAGATTGGTCGACGCTCGACCATGGGGTAGCGCACTGAGCGCGTTGACCATGAGCTGAGACCATCGCCGGCTCCCGGCGCGCAGTAGTTTGAGGAGACTGGATAGTGACGGAATTTGAGCCTGAGGTCGCACCGTCCGAGTTGGACGAGATTGTCGCGGCAGTTCGTCGGATACAGCACGAAGAAGGCAAGCTCCCCTCGGAGCGGGACCTCGCCGACCAGTTGAACGTAAAGCGTCACCAACTGCGCAAGGCGCTCGAAATGCTGCGACGCACCGGCGATCTGGAACCGGCACGCCCGAAGCGCGCTTCTGCCGCGCTGCCGCGCTACGGCGAGGAACTGATCCGGCTGACCAATCCCCTGGAAGTGATCGAGCTGCGCCTGATCCTGGAGCCGAGCCTGGCGCGGCTGGCCTCGCTGCGTGCCTCGCCCTTCGAGATCGCACGCATCGCCGATGCTGCAAGCACGCAGGACCACACCCGCTCGGGTGAAGTGGATCTTGCCTTTCACATGGCGATCGCCAGCGCCGCTCGAAACCACCTGGCCGGCGAATTCTACAAGATGCTGCGCCAGGTCGGCGTCGACGCCCGCGTACAGGTCGCGCATACCGAGCCGGCCACCTGCCCCAAGCGCATCGGCCAGCGCGACAGCGAGCACCGGCAAATCGCAGACGCCATTTCCAGGCGTGATCCCGACGCGGCCGAGGCGGCCATGCGCAGCCACCTGCTGGCCGTGCAGAAGCGTATCATGGAGCGCGCCAACATGGGCATTGCTGCCGCCTGAAGCTGGCCTCATCAAACATCGCTCATCGTTCTACTGGGAGGGGAACATGACCCAGCACTTCGACGTGCTGGTCGTCGGCGCCGGTTCGGCCGGCTCGGTGATCGCAAGCAGACTGAGCGAGGACGCGACCTGTCGGGTCGGCTTGATCGAGGCGGGGCATATGCCCGCCGACCCCGACATTGCCGATCCGCTGAAGTGGACGCAAATCCAGGGACGCGCCTACGACTGGGCTTACAAGACGATCCCGCAGCCCTTCACCGCTAACCGTGTCCACGAATGGCCGCGCGGGAAAGTGGTGGGCGGTTCCAGCTGCCTGCACGCCATGGCCTATTTGCGCGGCCATCCGGACGATTTTGTCCCTTGGGAAAAAGCAGGCGGCGCGCGCTGGTCCTATGAAGGGCTCCTCCCGCATTTCAAGCGCAGCGAGGCTTTTTCTGCCTTCGCCGCACCCTCACGCGGTGATGCCGGCCCGCTTGATGTCATGCTACCTGGCGATGCGGTCAGCCCGATTGCGCGCGCTTACATGGCCGCCGGCAACGCGCTTGGCGCGCCAAAAATCAGCGACCATAATACCGGTCTGCTTGCTGGCACCACGCCCAATTCGCTCAACATCCGCAACGGCCGCCGCCTGAGCGTCGCCGACGCCTATCTCACTCCGGAGGTGCTGGCGCGCCCCAACCTGACCCTGCTCACAGGCTACGAGATCGAGCACATCACGCTCGACGGCAGCCGGGCCACCTCTGTTATCGCGGTGCACGATGGCGTCGCGCACAGCATCTCGGCCGACCGCGTGGTTCTCTGCGCCGGTGCCGTCTCCTCGCCGCTCATTCTGATGCGCTCAGGGATAGGCGATCCGCAAACGCTGCGCGCGGCAGGTATCCGCCCCAGGATCGAGCGTCACGAAATCGGGGCCAACCTTCAGGATCATCTCCTCGCGCTCGGCAATGTCTATCGTTCCAGGAAGCCGGTGCCGCCTTCCCGGCTACAGCATTCGGAATCGCTGATGTACCTGCATAGTGGGGACATAAGCCGTACCGTTGGCAGCCCGGATATCGTGCTGGGTTGCGTCATCGCCCCTTCCGTCGCCGAGGGGCTCGAAGCCCCTGCCTATGGCGCGGCCTACACCATACTCTGCGGCGTCACGCACCCGACCAGCCGCGGGCGCATCCTGCCCGGCGGGCCCGGTCGTAACGACACGCCGATCATCGATCCCCGTTATCTCGAGACCGAACATGACCGGATTACCTTCCGCAGGGCGCTGAAGATCGCGCGCGAAGTCGGCCATCATCCCGCACTGGTGGAGTGGCGCGATGTGGAAATCCAGCCGGGACCGGCCGCGCGCACCGACGCGGAGCTGGACGATTTTATTGCTCGCGCTGCCTCCACGCACCACCATCCTTGCGGCACTTGCCGGATGGGAATCGACGACGACGCTGTCGTCAATGCGGAGCTGGCCGTGAATGGGCTGGACAACGTGTTCGTGGTCGATGCCTCCATCATTCCGGAAATTCCGAGCGGCCCGATCAATGCCGCCGTTGTCGCTATCGCGGAAAGTTGGGCAGCCAGAGCTTCATCCTGATTGAATAGATGATGCTGCGAGTGCCCTTTGGGCGACCTCGTTGGCATTTCTGCATGCAACGCGGTGAGTGGGACTGACGAGGATGCTAGGCGGCTCCCCGTTTCCGCACTCTTCTGTCGCCAGCGGGCAGCGGGTCCTGAAGAAGCATCCCGACGGCGGGTTCGTTGGGCTCGGTATCTCGCCCTTGATGAGAGGCACCTTGCGCTGGCGCTCGACGAAGGGGTCCGCTTCCGGCACCGAGGCAAGGAGCAGTCGCGTGTAGGGATGGCTCGGCTGGCTGTAGACCTCTTCGGACCCGCCGCCTTCGACGATCTTGCCGAGATACATCACATACACGCGCGTCGCCGCCTGCCGAACCAGAGCTAGGTCGTGCGCGATGAACAAGCATGCGACACCGAGTTGCTCCCGCAGTTCCAGGAACAGGTTCATCACCTGGGCACGGATCGAGAGATCCAGCGCGCTGACCGGTTCGTCGCAGATCAGCACGCGCGGCTCGACGGCCAGCGATCGAGCGATGGCGATGCGCTGGCGCTGTCCGCCTGATAGCTCACGCGTGAAGCGGTCGCGAACGGCCGAGGCAAGACCGACTTGATCGAGAAGCTGCCCGATCCTCGCAGTTCGGTCCGCCTTCGACGCAACACCGGCAATGATGAGAGCCTCATCGATCGCTTCGCCGACGGTCTGTCGATCGTTGAGCGATGCGTAAGGGTCCTGGAACACATATTGGATCGCCCGCCGTGCAGTGCGCAGACGATTTCCGCCCAATGTACCGAGATCGGCGCCGTCGAAGATCACCCGCCCGGACACCGGCTTTTCCAGACCGACGATCGATCGGCCAAGCGTCGATTTTCCACAACCGGATTCGCCCACGAGGCCGACGATCTCGCCGGCATGAAGAACGATGGAGACATCGTTGACGGCCCTGACCGTCTTGCCGCGTGAAACGCCGGGGAAGCTGGTCACCAGATGCTCGACTTCGAGAACTGCTTTCATTTCGCTCTCCTTCGATTCAGGCGTTCAACACAGGGCAGGCGGCCAGAACGGCCGGGTCTGCGGTTGCCCTCAGCGGAGGGCGATGGATGCCGCAGGTTTCGACGGAATGCCCGCAGCGCGGGGTGAAAGCGCATCCCTTGATCGGAGCGCCGAGGATCGGCGGCAGGCCGGGCAGGCCGCGGAAGCGCGAACCGATGGCGTCGTCGCGCCGTGGAATGGCGTCGATGAGGCCCATCGTATAGGGATGCCGTGGCGCGACGAGCACCTTTTCCGTCGGCCCCACCTCGGCCTGCCGCCCTGCATACATGACCAGCACGCGGTCCGCGGCTCCGGCGACGACGCCCATGTCGTGCGTGATCAGCACCATGGCCATGTCCATCCGGGCCTGGATTTCCTTGAGCAGCCGCAGGATCTGCGCCTGCACCGTCACGTCGAGGGCGGTGGTCGGCTCATCCGCCACCAGGAGCTTCGGCTCGGCGGCGATCGAGATCGCGATCATCACGCGCTGCCGCAGGCCGCCCGAGAGCTCGTGCGGATATTGCTTCAGCCGCGAGTCCGGGTCGGACATGCCGACCATCTTGATCAGGTCGAGTGCGCGCGCCTCCGCTGCGCGGGCTGTGATGCCGAGATGGAGCTCCGCCACCTCCGCGATCTGGTGCCCGATCCGGCGGGCGGGGTTGAGCGCGCTCATCGGGTCCTGGAAGATGAAGCCGATGGACTTTCCACGCAGGCCGCGCAAGGTCTCCTCGCTTGCGCCCACCAGTTCGGTGCCTTCGAACAGCACCGAGCCGGAGACGTCCGCCTTGACGCCGACCGGCATGAGGCCGAGCGGCGCGAAACAGGTAACGGTCTTGCCGCTGCCGCTTTCCCCGACGATCGCCAGCGTCTCGCCGCGCCGCAGCTGATAGCTGATGCCATCGACGGGCCTGACAGCCGTGTGGGCGGTCAATAGATTGATCGTCAGATCCTTGACGGTCAGGATCGGTTCGGCAGTCATGAGCGCGTCTCCGTTGCCCAGCTTGCGGTGATCCGGCGCCGCGCGGCGAGAATGCGCGCGCCCAGAGGTTTCGGTACACGGTTCAGGGCGACAGCCTCGCCGAGGATGTTGAAGCCGATGACGGCGAGCGTGAGCGTCAGTCCCGGGAGGATCACCTGCCGGGGATCGGCTTCGAGGTAGGGAAGAGCATCGACGAGCATTTGACCCCACTCCGGCGTCGGCGGCTGGATGCCCAGCCCGAGAAAGCTCAGCGTCGCGATGGCCAGCGCCACAGCCCCGGCATCCGCCGTCGCATAGACCAGCACGGCACCCAGCGTGGCTGGGAACAGATGCACGAAGTAGATGCGCAGAGGGCTGGCGCCGAGCACCCTGAGGGCTTCCATGTGCGGCTTGTTCATGACGTTGACCGCAACCGCGCGGCTGATTCTGGCGCTGCTGGGCCACCATGCGAGCGCCAGCGCGAGAATCATGTTCCAATAGCTGACGCCGAAGATGCCGATGACGGCGAGCGAGACGATGAGGCTGGGGATCGCCTGGCCGACGTCCACGACGCGCATCAGCACCTCGTCTGTCCAGCCGCGCCGGTAGCCGGCTATCGTTCCGATCACGATGCCGATGGAATGCGCGCACAGAAGGACCAGACAGACGCCGACCAGCGAAGTGCGTGCGGCGGCTACCAGTCGGCTGAACGTGTCGCGTCCCAGATGGTCCACGCCCAGCCAGTGGGCCAGACTCGGCCCTTCTCCGGCAATCAAGAGGTTTTGGGCATTGGGATCGTAGGGCGTGATGTAGGGTGCGAAGAGCCCCAGGAGGACGAATGCACCGATCGTGAACACCGCGGCTCTGGGCAATGCTGCGACGGCTTTCGCAAATGCCTTGATGGACTGCATGTTCAGCTCCTTTGGCGCCGCAGGCGCGGATCGGTCAGCGTGATGCCGATATCGACGACGACATTCAGGATGATGAAGAACGTGATGAAGACCAGCAGGCATGCCTGCACGACCATGAAATCGCGGAACCGGACCCCGGCGAGAAACAGGTCGCCCAGGCCCTGCCAGGCAAAGAGCGGCTCCACGACCACGGCGCCCACGACCATCGTGCCGATCTGCGTTCCGAGCGCGTTGAGATAGGTCGGCGAGATGTTCGGCAATGCATCGCGAAACAGAATGCGCGTCGGCGAGAAGCCCTTGCTGCGGGCGGTCAGCACATAGGGCTTGGCCATCGCGTCCTCGAAGCCGACCCTGACGACGCGACTGAGCACGGCCGCCGGCAGGAAGCCGAGCGTCAGCCAGGGCAGTACCCAGCTCACCGGCCCCGTAAAGCCGAAGGTGGGGAAGAGGTGCCAGCTCACCGAAAAGGCATAGACCAGCAGGGCGCCGACGAAAAAGGATGGCGTCGAGGCACCGAGAAGTGCAATACCGCGCGTGATGAAGTCCGGGATCCGATGGGCCCAAAGCGCGCCGATGAAACCGACCAGCAGGCTCAGCACGAAGGCGACCACCGCACCGCCCGCCACCAGCGTGGCGGTAACCGAAAGCCTGCTCCGAAGGGCGGTGCCGACGTCTTCCCCCGTCTTGTAGGAGATGCCCAGATTGCCGTTCAGGGCCCCCTGCAGCCAGAAGCCATAGCGTTCGAGCAGGGGCTTGTTCAGCCCCAGCTCTTCTTCCACCTTGGCGATGTCTTCCTTGGTGGCGGTCGGCGTTCGAAGTTCGGCGATCAGGATTGCCACATTGCCCGGGGCGGAAACCACAAGCGTGAAGCAGAGGACGGACGCCAGGAACAAGAGCAGCACTGCATTGCGCGCCCTTTTTGCAATGAAGACGAGCACGCTGCTATCCTATTCCGACAGGGTGATGTTCTCGTAGGGCATGTCGTATTCCGTCGCCGGGCCGTGGAAGCCCTTCACGCGGCTCGAATGCGCCCAGATGCCCGGAACATACAACAGAGGCGCGATCGCGTCGTTGTCGTGCAGCCAGTCATAGACCTTCTGGAGAGCAGCCTCCATCTCGCTCTCGGGTGCCGACATGGCCGCCGTGACGAGCGGATCGAGATTTTCCGGATCGATGAACAGCTTGCCGTCCACGCCATTGTCGTAGGTGGACAGGAACAGGCCGACCACCGTGCCGAAGGGCTCGTAGGGTGCGCCGAAGGTCTGGAAGAATGCCAAGTCGAACTTGCGCTCCGGGATGTCGCTGTGGCGCGAGGCATGGTCGACGGAGCGGATGGTGAGGGCGATGCCGAGTTCCTGCAACTCCGATTGCACCACTTCGGCAACCGACCGTGAGCCGGGAATCTGCTCCTCGCTGACCACGATTTCGATCGCAAGTTCCTTGCCGTCCTTCTGGCGGATAGGGCTTCCCACCCAGCCCGCCTTCTCCAGCAGCGACTTTGCTGCCTCGACGTCATGCATGGGAACGTCGAAGCGCTTGCCCGAGAGCGGTACGGCTTCGGAGAACAGATTGCCGGTCGACTGTGCCAGTCCGCGATAAAGCACCTTCGAGATGGCATCCCGGTCGATGCCGAGATTGATTGCCTTGCGGACGAGCGGGTCCTTGAGGGCGGCCACTCGGTCTGGATTGAAGGCCATCACCATGGTCGTGGTGCCGGGCTCGACCACCACATCCACGCCCGCAGCCATCAGGCTCTGGGCTTCAGTCGCCGTAAGCGGCGACACGAATGCACCGCCGATCAGATCGACGTCGCCAGCACGCAGCGCCGCCATTCTGCCGCGGGAGTCCGGGAGGACTTTTACTTCGAGATTCTTGTAGGCAGGCTTGTCGCCCCAGTAGCCGTCATAGCGTTCGAAGGCGCTGCCCTCGTTGCCAGCGCTCAACTGCCGCCACGGACCGGTGCCGATCGGCTCCTTGTAGGTGCCATCGGCCCCCACCGACTTGGGGCTCAGGAAGCGAACGGGCCGCACGTATGCAAGCTCCTGCAGCAGGCCGAGAACAGGTTCCTTGAAACGGATATTGATGTGATGGTCGTCGGCGATTTCCGTGCCGTCGAACAGCCGGGACGAATTCATCCAGTTGTTCGCATCGAGACCGATCCAGCGCTTGAGATTCCAGTCGGCGGCCTCGGCATCGAAGGGCGCGCCATCGTGGAACGTGACACCCGCGCGCAAGGTAAGTTTGAGAAGCTTTCCACCGTCTTCGACGGCCCACTCGGTGGCAAGGCCCGGTTCGATCTGGCCGTCATGCCCGTATTTGACCAGTGGTTCGAACAGCAGGTCCTGAACGCCCCACAGGCCGGTGTACTTGTGCGGGTTCAGGTCGCCCGCCGGCTTGGCGACGGCGATCCTCAATGTGTCCCTCAGTTCCGACGCCGAGACGATCGACGGGATGATCGACGATGCCGCCGAAACGGCCAGCAGCCTTGACGCGCCCGAAAGAAACGAGCGCCGGTTGATGGGCATGAAATCCCTGATGTTGGTCATTCTCTCTCCCCCAGTTACTTGTGGTTTGAATTGTCGATCACGCCTCGGCGCCCAGCCGTTCCGGATCGATCCGCGCCTCGATTGCAGCCATCATGCGCCGAAGGTCGGCCATGAGCTCTTCCTCCGCCTCCAGCCCTATGCTCAGGCGCAGGATCAGGTCATCGCCCTCCCAGGTGGTCGCGGAACGGTTCGCCTTCACCGGCATCGGGGCCACCAGGCTTCGCGTCCCTCCCCAGGATGCTCCGATGGCAAAGGTCTTCAGCGCGTCGAGGGCTGCCGGAACGTGCTCGACAGCCTCAGGCACGAGGACGACACTGAAGACGCCGCTTGCCCCCGCGAAGTCGCGCTTCCAGATGTCGTGGCCGACCGAGGTCGGAAGAGCCGGATAGAGCACGCGCTGGACGAGCGGATGCTGCTCAAGCCAGGCGATCGCGATCATAGCACCTTGATGCGCATGCTTCATCCTCACACCCAGCGTCTCCATGCCGCGCAAGACCAGCGACGCGTCGTCGGGCGAGACGCCGATGCCCAGGCGCCCCATCGTGGAGCGGATGGCCTGGAAATGTGTCTCGGCGGCAACCGTGATGGACCCCATGAGGACATCCGAATGGCCGGAAATGTACTTCGTCAGCGCCTCGGTGACGATATCGGCACCGTGAAGCAGAGGCTTGAAGTTCAGCGGCGTCGCCCAGGTGTTGTCACATCCGACAAGCGCGCCGTGCCGGTGCGCGATCTCGGCGATCCGGGGCAGGTCCTGCACCTCCATGGTCGTAGAGCCCGGCGATTCGCACCAGACGATCTTTGTTCTCTCGTCGATTAGGCGTTCGACCTCCTCGGGCGAGGTCGGGTCGTAGTAGGCCGCGGTGATGCCGAACCTCGCAAGATCGTTGCTGGCAAAGTCGCGCACTGGCGGATAGGCCGTGTCGGCGATCAGGATACTGTCGCCCTCCTTCATGCGGGACAGCATCGCGATGGCATTCGCCGCCTGTCCCGACGAAACCAGAAGCGTGCGATAGCCCTGCTCGAGTTCGGTGATCTTGCGCTCCAGCGTCCGCGTCGTCGGCGTGCCGTAGAGGCCATAGGAATATCCGTCGGGGCCCCGCTGGCCCCTGTTCGCATAGGCCGCGGCATCCGGGAACACGATCGTCGAGCCGCGGTAGACGGCAGTACCCAGGGCATCGAAACCGTCTATCTTCAGCTTAGGCGTGATCACGCACCGGGTCTGGTCATCCATCGTTCAAAAAATCCCCTCGACTGCGAAGCGAAGAGACCACGTTGAAAGCTATTCTGTCCAATATTAAGATCGAGCCCCGTTATTCCCTGAGGTTATAATATGTCGATGAACCTGCGGCAGATCGAGGTGTTTCACGCCGTCATGAAGACGGGCACGGCGTCGCGCGCGGCCGAGATACTGCGGATATCGCAGCCCGCCGTTAGCAAGGCGATTCAGGAGTTGGAGCGGGTCATCGGCTTCCCGCTTTTTCATCGAATCAAGGGCCGGATGTCGCCTACTGCGGAAGGCAATCTCTTCTTCCGCGAGGTAGAGGCATCGTTTTCGGGCCTGGTGCACCTCAGAGGCACGGCCGCGCGGATCAGGGATTTCGGCTCCGGGGAAATCCGGGTCGCCAGCCTGTCGGCGCTCAGCACGAATGTCATGCCCAAGGCGCTGAAGAGCTTTCAAACGCGGCATCCCAACGTGGCCATCACTTTCCAGGCGCGCCTTTCATCGGAGGTGAAGGAACTTGTCGCCTCAGGCCAGTTCGATGTCGGGCTCGCGGCCGACGAGATCGACCTTGCCGGCGTGGAAGCCCGCACCTTCCAGAACTACAGGGTCGAAATCGCGATGCCCAAAGGGCACGCGCTGGCCGCCAAGGGAGTTATCCGGCCGGAAGACCTTGACGGCCAGCCGTTCATCGCACTGGCGCCGGAAGACACGACCCGACGCCAGGCCGAAGCGATCTTCTCCGACCGTGGCGTCCAGCCCAAAATCGTGCTGGAGACGCCCTATTCCACCACGATCTGTGCCATGGTGGATGCCGGATTGGGGTGCGGAATGGTCAACCCGCTGACCGCGTCGCCCTATCTGAACGGGAACGTGGTGCTTCGGCCGTTCGAACCGGAAATCTATTTCCGGACCCTGCTACTGTTGCCGCCGAACCGGCATCCGCCAAAAATCGTCAACGAGTTCGTTGAGCAACTTTTGATGGCTCGTTAGCCCAGCGACCCAACTCCTGGCCATTCTGTGCTCGAGGCTCTCATCCGACACTCCCAGGGTCAGCGTTTCGCCGCCTCAAAACCCAAGTGTGCTCACGTGGACCCCGTTCGGAACGGTTTCCTGACCGATTTGAGCCCGATGTTCGAGGCGCGCCGGCGCTAAACCGCCGCTGCCGCCCGCTCGAGCTTGTCCAGAACGAGGTCGAGCTCGGCATCGGTGATCGTCAGCGGTAGCGAAAGGCCGATGCTTACGGGCCCTTTGGAGGTGGTGGATAGGCCCTCGGCCATGCAGGCGCTGACGAGGCGAGAGGTGAACTCCGGCCCGGCAACCATACCACACGCGGCCGGATCGAACTCGACCGCAAGCAGCAGGCCACGCCCCCGCACGCCGATTATCGACGGCCTTCGCCGGGAGATCTCGGCAATGCGCTCAATGATCCGCGCCTCGAGTTCGGCGGCGCGCTCCACAAGCCCGTCGCGCTCGATGATTTCGATGGTGGTCAGGGCCGCCAGCGTGGTGAGCGGGTTCTTCTCGTGGGTGTAGTGGCCGAGATCGAGTTCCGGCGCCACATTGAGGCGCGCGTCCGCGACCACGGCCGCAATCGGCAAGATGCCGCCTCCCAGGCCCTTGCCCATGACCACGGCGTCGGGCACCGCGCCGACATGCTCGAAGGCGAAGAAGCGGCCGGTCTTGCCGAGGCCGGACGGAATCTCGTCGAAGATCAGCAGCGCGCCGTGCTGGTCGCACAGGCGGCGCACTTCCTGCCATAGCCCCGGCGGCGGCACATGGCAGTTCGAGCGGATCGGCTCGGCGATGACCGCGGCGATGCCTCCATCCGACTGCGCGAATGCACGGCACATGTCCTCAAGCATGCGCTCGGGCCCGTTGTCCGGCGCCCAGTATGGCGTCGCGTGCCAGCGCCCAGGCAGGAGCGGCCCGAGGCGGGCGTCGGGCCGGGCCTGCGTAAGGCCGAACGCGCCGAAGCCGTGGCCGTGATAGCAGCCTTCAAGCGAGATCGTTTCATGGCGGCCGGTGGCCACGCGCGCGAGCTTCAGCGCAATCTCGATCGCGTCGGATCCGCCGGTCGCGAAGAGCACCCTGGCCGGCGCCCCGGGCCAGCGCGCGAGCAGCTTTTCGGCAAGCGCGACGGCGGGCTCGTTGGTGAAGCGGCGGGGCGAGAAGGGCAGCGTCTCCAACTGCCGCTTCAGGGCCGCCACCACCTCGGGATGCCGGTGGCCTATGTGGTGGACGGTGTTGCCGTGCAGGTCGATGAAGCGCCGCCCATCAACATCCTCGAGCCAGATGCCTTCCGCCGCACGCAGCGCGGAGATGCATGGGCTCGACCCTTCCTGGTGGAAGAAGGCCGCGGCGTCGCGATCGACGAGGTTGTTTGGCATTGTCTTGCTCAGCGATTGTTCGTGGAGAAGCGAAGAAGCGGCGACCAGCGCCGCAGGGAGAGGCGACGGCTGACGAGGCTCTTGCGCTTCTCGATCAGCCAGGCGAGGCCCATGGCCGCGACCGCGAAAACCAGCAGCACCAGGCTCTTGGCGGCGGCGTAGCCATATTCGCCCGAATTGGCATGGTTGAAGATCGCGACCGATGCCAGCTTGTGATTGCCCGAGACCAGGAAGATCACCGAGGACAAGGTGGTCAGCGAGTCGATGAAGACATAGAGCATGCCGAGCAGGAGAGCCGGAAGCAGCATCGGCAGCGTTACGCGCACGAAGCGCGACACCAGGCCGGCGCCCAGGCTTTCCGCCGCTTCGTCGACGGACCGGTCCATGCGCTGCAGAGCCGCCCGTGCCGCGAGCACGCCGACGAACACATTCGCGAACAGGATGTTGAGCACGAGAATGGCCGACGTGCCGGTGAGCGACAGGCTATCGATGCCGAATGGAAGATTGAAGGCGACGATGTAGCCGATGCCGAAGATGATGCCGGGCAGGATCGCGGGCACCAGCGCCAGAAAGACGATGAGATTGGCGCCGGGCGGCCGCAGGCGCTCCACGACATAGGCGATCACGATGGCGAACAGCCCGCCGAGCGGCCCGGCGATTGCTGCGAGGCGAAGGCTGTCCCAGACATTGTCCAGCCCACGATCCGAACTTCCATAGCCGGTGCCGGCAAGCCCGACATCCACGCCGCTTTCGGAGAAGTAGCCGAGCGTCAGGCTCCAGTCGACGCCCCACACGCGGGTTACCGCGCCGAGCGCCATGGTGCCGTAGATCGCGAATATCAGGGCAACCACCGTACCGGCGATCGACGTCAGCGCGATGCGCCAGGACCGCGGCATGGACAGTTCCGAGCGACTGCTGGCGCTGGTGCTGGAATAGCCCTTGCGGCGGCCAAACATCTCGAGCCCGAGATAGAGCAGCAGGGAGGGAATGATGAGCCAGACGCACAGGGCGGCCGCGAGCGGCGTGTTCCGGTACGCGGTAATCTCGTCATAGACGACGCCGGCAAGCACCGGCGTGTCGCGGCCGAGGATCATCGGGTTGCCGAAATCCGTCAGGCTCATGATGAAGACGAGCACGACGGCGCGCTTGAAAGCCGGAAGGGCCATCGGCAGCGTGACGTGGCGAAAGGTGGTGAAATGGTTGGCGCCGAGGCCGGCGGCGGCTTCGTCGATACGGCCGTCCTGCCTGCGCATGACGTTGTCGAAAATGATCAGCGTGGCGGGAACGAAGGACAGCACCTGCGCCAGAACGACGCCGAAGAAGCCGTAGAGATTGGTCTCGTCGGCGTTGATGAGCCCGAGGCCCTGGTCGAGAAAGGTGTGCGTCACCAGCCCGCGGCGGCCAAACAGCATGACGGTGGCCGTGGCAATCAGCACCGGCGGTGCGACCAGCGGCATCAGGAAGGCCACGCGCATTGCGGATGGCCACGGCACGCCGCCGCAATTGATGCCGTAGGCGAGCGCGAAGGCCAGCGACACCGTGAAAACGACTGAAAAGCCGGCCAGCGTAAGGCTGTTGATGGCTGCGTTCCACAGATACGAATCCTGGAACGGCTTGAGGTAGTGGTCGAGGCCCCAACGGTCGTCAGTTCCGTTGCGCAATGTGTCGAATGCCTGCTGGCCAAGCTGATCCTTGACCTTGAACGCCAGCGCGGTGCGCTTGTGAAGCATCACATGGGCGATCGCGTAGTTGTCCTCGATGGTTGCCCGCAGGTCGGCCGGAAGGGCGGCCATGGCAGCCTCCATCGCCTTGGCCTGCTCTGAATAGGCGGCGCTGCGGTCCCATTCGATCGGGACCTCAGCGAGATTGAATGCAGCCGCCGTCGCCTCGACGCGCTCGGCCTCGGTCGCAGAATCGACCCATCGCTGAACCGTGCTGTCCCTCTCGGCCGGCGGCAACTCGGCGATTGCCTCCATCGTCACCGCCTTCAGGCGAGCCGGCGGCATCGTCCCGGAGATGACGAAGCTTTCCACGAGGACCATGCCGATCGGAACGGCGATGAAGACCGCCAGGAGAAACGCCACGACGCCGGTAACGACCGCGCGCGGCAACTGGCGCATGAAGCGCATCATGACCGGTTCTCGCCAGGGATGATCATCGCGCGCTGCGCGTCGGGCTTGAGCGAAACCATCATGCCGCGTGACCAGAGATGGGCGGCCTCATGCGAGGGCCGGTCCACGATAACGATGCGCCCGGACGCAAGCCTCACGCTGAGGCGAACGACAGGACCGAGGAAGGTGGTTGTCTCGATTTGGCCGGCAACGCCGCCGCCACCCTGCACGACCCCAATGTGCTCGGGCCGGTAGAGCACGGTGATGGTTTCACCGGGCGCCAGGTGAGGTCCCAGGACCAGCGGCCAGAAATCGCCCGACGAATCCAGCCCGCCTGCAACCACGCGCCCTTCGACGAGATTGGAGCTCCCGATGAACTGGGCCACGAACCGGGACTGCGGGCAGTGGTAGATCTCCGCCGGGGTTCCGATCTGTTCGATGCGCCCATTGCGCATCACGGCCACACGGTCCGACATCGCCAGGGCTTCTTCCTGGTCGTGCGTCACGTAGAGCGTGGTGATGCCGAGCCTGTCGACGATCGCGCGCAGCTCGTTGCGAAGCTTTACGCGGATGCGCGCATCCAGTGCCGACATCGGCTCGTCGAGCAGGAGCACTTCCGGGTCGCAAGCCAATGCGCGCGCCAGCGCCACGCGCTGTTGCTGGCCGCCCGACAGTTCATGCGGATATCGGTCGAGCAACCCGTCGATTTCGGCGAGTTGCGCGAGCTCGGCCACGCGCCGCTCGCGTTCCTTCCGGTCCCGAGAGCCTATCGTGAGCGCGAAGCCAATGTTGTCGGCGACCGTCTTCGTCGGGAACAATGCATAGGACTGGAAAACGAAGCCCATGCGGCGGCGAGCAGGCGGCATGTCGGTGACATCCTGCTCCGCCCTCGTTACGCGCCCGCCGTCCGGCTGGGCGAAGCCGGCGATGATCCTGAGCAGCGTAGTCTTGCCGCAACCGGAATCGCCGAGCAGGGTCACGAACTCGCCCTTGGCGAGTTCAAGTGTCACGTCGTCAACCGCACGGCCCTTGCCATAGGCCTTGACGACGTTGCGAACCGCCAGATGCGGCCGGCCCTCTGTGAGGGCCGGCTGCGACGGTGCAAAGCGAAGGGCCGCGTCCGCCATTACTGCTTCAGGATGCGGGTGGCGAAATCGCGCTTGAAGGCCGACATGTCGACCGGGCGGCGCATTTCCCACAGGGTGATGTCCTTGAGGTCGACGAGGCCGTAGCCGGGGGCGGCGGTAGCGCCAACGACCTTGCCCAGGACCTCGGCCGCGTCATTGCTGGCCATGAAGTCGAGGAAAATCTTGGCCTCGGTCGGGTTGGGGCCGCCCGCAACCAGGCCGCCCCCTTCCGTCACGTTGGGCGTGATGCGGCCGTAGACGATTTCCACGGGCTTGCCGGAGGACTTGGTCTGGAAGCAGGTGGTGTCGAATGTCAACCCGATCGAGACTTCGCCAGCGCCCGCCATGGCCGCACCGCCCGAGCCGCCATCCGAATACTGATAGACGTTCTCGTTGAGGTTCTCGACGAACGGCCAGCCGAACGCGTCGACGAAGGTCGACAGGATTGCGCCACCGGTTCCCGACTTGAGCGGCGACGGCAGGGCAATTTCCTTGCTGTACACCGGCTTGATCAGGTCTTCCCACGTCGTGGGCATGGGCAGGCCCTTCTGCTCCAGCCGCTCCTTGTTGACGACCATGCACATCGTGGTGGCGAAATACTTGTTGTAGAAGCCATCGGGATCGCGGAACTCGGGAGCGATCTTGGAGTCCTTCGGCTCATAGGGCTCGAACACACCGGCCTGCTTGAGCTGTTCGAGCGCGAAGTTGTTGACGAGATAGATCACGTCCGCCTGCGGCTTGGCCTTCTCGGCAATGGCGCGCTCGGCGATCGGGCCGGTGGAACCCGACACGAATTTCACTTCGATGTCCGGGTGCTTCTCGTTGAAAGCGCTGACCAGCGCGCTGTTGACGCTGTCGGAGGCGTTGTAGATGACGACCTCCGCGGCAAGGGACGTGCCGCTTGCCAATGTGACTGCGGTGGCAGCCAGAACGGCAATCCGCGCGATGTTGGAAATTGAACGGGTAGACATGAAAAACTCCGAGGCTGCGAGAACTTCTATGCTATAAGTTTCGCTAAATCGTGTGACACCCGTATGAACGTGAACTTATGCAGCCGCAGAAAATCGTCATGAACCTCGCCCAGCTCCGCGCCTTCCATGCCGTCGCCAGTCATCGCACCTTTTCTGCCGCCGCCCAGGCGTTGGGAGTGAGCCAGCCGGCCATCACCCAGCATGTGAAATCGCTGGAGGACGCGGTCGGAACCAGGCTCTTCATTCGCATGGCCGGAGGGGTGGAACTGACACCCGATGCCCTGGACCTGCTGCCAAGGGTCAGGCAGGTGATTCTCATGCTCGACGACATCGGGGCACGGGTGGATGGCGGGCGCAGCCTGGCCGTCGGGCACCTGGCAATCGGCCTGTGCGCGCCGTATGTGGCGATGCCCATCCTGGAGCGGTTTACCGCCGCACATCCGGGCGTGCGGCTCGACGTGCGGCTGGAAAACTCCAGCAGCCTGCTGGACCTGGTCGCGCAGAATCGAGTCGACGTCGCCATCGTGACGATGCCGACGCCGCACCCGGATTTCGCCTGCGACCTACTGGTCTGCCAGCAGGTGCAAATCCTTGTGCACGAGGGGCACCCCTGGTGGGACCGCAGTCACATCAACGCTCACGAGCTTCTCCGCCAGCGCCTTGTGACACGCGAGGCCGGCTCGATGACGCGTCAACTGTTCGAGGCGGCCCTGGCGAGCCAATCCATCGACATCCCACCGCATCTGGTTCTCGGCAGCCGGGAAGCCGTGAAGGAGGCCGTCGCAGCAGGAATCGGCATCGGTATCGTGCTCGATCAGGAACTGGGACGCGATCCGCGGCTGCGTGCCATTCCCATTTCCGATGTACGGATCACAGCAGGGGAATATCTGGTCGCACGGCAGGAAACCCGCTGCCTGGGTGCCGTTGCAGCCTTTGCCGCGGTTGCGCACGAGGTGTTCAAGGGGACAGACCCAGTGCTGGACTGACGTGCAGGGGACAGCCGCGTCCTCAAGCACTAAATGCCCGGGGGGTTACCCGCGGGGCCGGAAGGACCCGCGAATACCAAATGAGCTGGCGCGCCAAAGGAGCGCCAGCTCTTGCTCATCGCCGGATATCACCAAAATCGGGAGATACTCTCGATTGTTGGGCCGATACCAGGAGGGCTTCCTACCGCGGCTTGCGCAGCATCAGTCCTTGCAGTTCTGGTCGGCCTGAGCGGCTGCTGTCTTGCCGTGTTTCTGTTGCGACTCGACATCCTGCTGGGACGTGGCGAGGTCCTTGTTGCCTCCGCCCTGTTTGGAAGCCAGTGGCATCGTGTCGCCGGTCTTCTGCGCAGGTTTGCCCGCATCGCGCTGCGGGGTTTCTAGCGGAGCATGCGTACCGTCCTTGGAAATGCCGGCCTGGCGATCGGGGCAAGCTGCAAATGTCGGTCCGCTGGTAAGCGCCATGAGGCAGCATGCCGCTACAGTTGCAATCAGCGCTTTCATGTCATGATCCCTTTGCTGGTTGGGACAGGAGCAGCACAACCGATGGCGACGGCCGTTGTTCCAAATTAATTTGCCAGGCCAACGGAGCGGTCGCAGAGCAAACCGCACGTCCTGAAAGCCAGCTGCCCCGCTGCTTTGCACCTGAATATAGCCGCAGATTCGCGCCGGCCGGGTTCCATGATAGTCCTTCCCGCCAAGGCTGGTTCCTCTGTTGGGGTAAGCTGCGCTGCGTCAGGCTCATCTTTCGCTTGTCAGCATTTTTCCCGACTTGCTCAGTCCGTCGCCGGTCTGAGACGCTCATGGCGCCGCGGGATCAACCGCGGCTCTGGAGGGTAATCACGATGGCTGGGAAGCTGGACGTGGTAGAGGAGCTGCTTGTGCTGGCAAGAGACCCGGAACCGTTCACCCGGGACGATCTGGCGGAGATTGCCCTGGTCGCCGCAACCGAGATCATAAAGCTCCGGCGCTACGACGCCTGGCTTGAACGACCCCAAAGCAAGCGCCCTCGCCAGCGCAGGCAGGTGTCGCCGCAACCGTCCTCCTGAGCCTCGAAGTTCCGGCCCTGGCGCGACGAACGGGAGGAAGAAATGAAGGCGTCGTCGACAAGCTTTCGCACAGCGGTGCTGCTGGCTCTGGTCGGCATGGTGTGGGGTATCGTCATGGCGATCTCGCAGGATCACTCCACCATGCCGGCGCATGCTCACCTGAACCTGCTTGGCTGGGTATCGCTTTTCCTTTTCGGAATATTCTATCGGCTCAACCCGGGCATCGACCGAAGCCGCAGCGCGCGGATCCAAGTGGGTGTCTGGATAGTGGCCACGGTGGTACTCACGACAGGCGTGGCGCTCGAACATTCAGGAAATCCCGCTGGCGACCCCATCGCGGCCATCGGCTCCCTTGCCGTGCTCGCCGACATGGTGCTCTTCGGCTGGCTTGTGCTGCGGCATGAGCGAAATGCCGATGTGGTCGGTTCCAAACCGATGCCGGCGGAATAGCCAACGCAAGAGAACTCATTGCGGCCGCTGTGTCCGCGTGCGGTAAAAGCAAAGAGCCTGCCGAGTGGAACTCAGACAGGCTCTTTATGTATAGCCACCTACCCCTAGTTGGCTCTGCCTTAATAACGGCATTCTCACAAAATGGTTCCGGCCAAGGTGAAAAAATGCGGCAGGCCAGAGGCGCCCTTTCGAAGATTGTTACCGCTGACCTCCTCAGGCGCTTTTGGGTCTCTTCTGAGAGCGGGCGGCACGCGCTGCAGCCTTGGCTGATGTGTTCAGCGACACGGCGGCGCGAATGAGCGCCTTCAGCGCCTCCTCATCGAGGCTGTCGGCCTCGTGGAAATCGATGGCTCGCCGGGTGTTGCCCTCCAGGCTGGAGTTGAAGAGGCCTGAGGGGTCCTCCAGCGAAGCACCCTTGGCGAAAGTCATCTTCACGACCTTCTTGTAGGTCTCGCCGGTGCAGATGATGCCATCGTGCGACCACACCGGAACCCCTCGCCACTTCCACTCCTCGACCGCTTCGGGGTCGGCCTGCCTGATGAGATTTCGGATGCGGGCAAGCATTTCGCCGCGCCAATCACCGAGCTCCTTGATTCTCGCATCGATCAGCTGCGAGGGAGACGCTCCCCCTTCAATCGAACCGCTCGCCATCATGCTTGCTTCGCCTTCTCCATCGTGGTTGTCACTCTAGCCTCCGCGCATGGGTCGCTCACATCCGTTCGCCAGGCAGTTGGCTGGCCTGCTTGACCCAGGCGGCGAGTTGAGCTTCGTCGACCCGGTCGTCCTCATGGATATGGAGGTAGCGCGTCTCCTTGCTCCTGGATTCGCCGGGAGGAACAGGATGCAGCGACGTGCCGCGGAAGAAGGCCACTTTCACATATCTGGTGAAGCAGTGAATGCCGAGGAACCAGCCCTGGCCTTCCACTCCATACAAGGGCGAGTTCCATTTGACGGCCTTGCGCACCCCCGGAACGGTACGCACGATCAGCTCGTCGAGGCGGCGTCCCACTTCGCTCTTCCAGCCGGGCATGGCGGCGATATAGGCCTGGACGGGAGCGTCGCCCTCGCCTTTCGCGATTTGAGGGTTGCCGCCCGAGAGCAGGGCCGGCTTTGCAGCGGCCTGGCCGGCGGCCTTGGGCGAGTCGGCGGGCGTCTTTCTAGCCATTGCGTGCTTCCCCAGAGAGACGCAGAGGATACTTCGATTCTTGGCGATGTCGACCCGGCCGCCGAGCGGGATCGCTACTCGGTCGGTGTCAGGGATTCCAGAAACGCGATCAGGTTGGCCTGCTCCTCGGCCGTCAGGTCGAGCTGGCGCAACTCGCTGTGCCCGGCCGGAGCGGCCGGCGCGGCATTGTAGTGCGCTACCGCCTCGGCCAGGCTGGCGATCTGGCCTGCATGCATGTACGGCGCCCGCCCGGCGACATCGCGCAGCGACGGCGTCTTGAACGCGCGCACAAGCTCCTCTCCTTCCGTTTTCATGAACGCGAGCTCCGGGCACTCGGCAGGTGCCGCATCGCTGAACTCACCGAGACAGTTGAAGGGGTTCTGGCGGACCTTGGAAGCACCGTCCATTCGGCCGACATCCTCCGGCAGCCCCGGTACGGAAGCCACGCCCGTGTTGTGGAAGTCGTTGTCGGTAAACAGCGGACCGTTGTGGCAATTGATGCAGCTGGCCTTGCCGATGAACAGCCGCAAGCCTTCGATTTGCGCGGGCGACAGTGCCTTGGAGGGCTTGCCCGCCGCCAGGGCATCGGCATACCGGTCGAATCTGGACGCGGCAGGCATGATGGTGCGCTCGAACGCGGCGATCGCCTTGCCCACATTGCTGAAGGCGCGGTCGACCGAGGTGTCGCCGGGGGCCACGCCGAATACGTCGGCATAGGCTTCGGCATAGTGCTTGGCCACGGTCGCCACGATGTCGGCGCGATTGCTTCCATGTTCGACAGGGCTCTCCAGCGGCCCCAGCGCCTGGGCCCACTGGCTGTCGGTGCGCCCGTCCCAGAACAGCCAGGGGCTGTAGGCCGTGCCGGCGATGGGCATGGCGCGGCGCGTGGTCGTGCCAATGCCCTGAGCGAGCGGCTTGCTGTCCTGAAACTGCTTGTCCGGAAGGTGGCAGGTCGCGCACGCGACCTGGCCATTGGCGCTGAGGCGGGTGTCGAAGAACAGCGCTTTTCCCAAGGCCGCGGCAGCGGGCATGTCCGCAACGGCGTTGGACGGGTCGGGCGGCAGCGGCGGCAGGGCGCCGAGCGAGAGCGACGCTATGCGCTGGCGCTCTTCCGCCGACCACGGGCTGCCTTGGCCAAGATAAAAAAAGGCCGTGGCAGCCAGCGCGACCAGGGCAATCAGAGCCACGGCCCGGATGGGAAATAAGGTGCCGCGCATGGTCAGAGCGCCAGGTTGAAGACGGCGGTGTCAGCGCCCGCCGCGCCATTGATCTTCACTTCGATGCGCCACCAGCCCGGCATGTTGAATCTGACGCCGCTGACGACCTTGCGCCCGGAAGTATCCTGGCCAGTCACGCGAGGCACGGAAGGCAGCCCGTGTCCGTGCTGTGGCATGCCGCCGTCAAACTCGATCTCGGCCTTTGCCGGGCGGCCGTTGGGACCTGTGACGGCGACGGTCCATTCATGCATTTTGCCTACCGGGATCGGGTCGATGCCGGGGGCTACGGTGACGAGGTAATGACCGGCATTCGAGGCGTGCGAACGGCTGTAATCCAGTCCTGCCGGCGGCTTGCCGGCCATGGCCAGTGAGATGCCGCCTGCAACCAGAACCGCGGCGGCAGGGATGAACCAGAACGTCTTGCGAAACATGTGCCTTGTCCTTTCGAGCATTGGGTGGCGCTCGAATAGAGAAGACAGCGGGGAAACACTTGAACGAAGGGGCTGGATCTACGCGATTTGTTGCTGCAGCTGCGCGGTCGTGTCGATCCGAATGGATGTAGGGGTCAGGCCGTACATCCGCCGGCAGGTGCGCGTCAGGTGTGCGGAATCCGCGAAATTTGCCGCATGGGCCGCTTCCGTCCACGAGTAGCCGCCGAACCCCATTTCGAGCGCGCGGTTCAGGCGCGCCCACAGCACAAATGGGCGGAAACCAATGCCGGTCTGTTCGACGAAGAGATGGCGCAGTCGCCCCTCGCTCAAATTCGCAACCGCGGCGACGTCGGCAAGGGACATAGGCTGGTCGAGGTGGCGTCCGATCCAGTCCATGGCCTGGAGGATGCGCGGATCGGCGGGGTGGCGAGGCGGCGCCGACCCCGCAAGGCCGGAGATGAATGCCAGCGCCTTCTGCGCCAACACCTCGTCGTCGACGCCCTGGTCATAGGCGCCGGCCAAATCGTCGACGTTCGCGTCGAGGGCCATGATCGGCCCGCCGTCGAAGCGTTCCAAAAGCGCTCGACCCAGCTGGCTTTCCGGTTCCAGCAGGATGTTGGCGATACGCCGGCCGGGTGCGCGGAACTCATGCGGTGCCCCCGGGCGCACGAGCGCTCCGTGCTCGTATTTGGACCAAGGCACACCGGCATCGAGCCGGAATTCCACCGGGCCGTCAAACCCCACCGCAAGCTGAATGGCGTGATGCGCATGCAGATCGACCGGAGCCACGGCGATCCCGATCCACAGGTTGCCGCCTCCCCAAAAGATGACACGCCCGATCCCGCTGACTTTCATGAGCGGACTGTAACCTTGGCGCGGCTCAAGTACAGCCCCGATGCAGGATTATCTGCGCTGATGTGCGCTGTGGGTTGCGAGATGACTGCGGAGCTAGAAGTTGGTTCGAGCGCGAAGCCAGCGTAGCCGCATCAGCCGGCAAAAATCGCCCACGGATCGCCGCACCTTCGACCACAATTCCGGCAGAGGCATCCCGACCGCTCCCCTGCGGTTCTTCAAGGGGCGGGCAATCGGCTTTTCGATCATCTCGTAGGCGGCCACGCCCACTCCGACGCCGGCGGCAACCGCAAGCGGCAGGGCCACGAGAACCGGAAGCGACAGCATCGCGGCAAGCTTGGCCACGACCGAAATCGCAAGACTGTGCCAGAGATAGATCGAGTACGAGGCATCGCCCAGATAGGCTGCAGGCCGAAATCCCTCGATGAGACCGCCGCGCTCGAGCGCCAGCGTGCCGATCACCAATGCCGCAGCCGCCGGGCCGAAAACCCAGGGCGTGAAGCCGGCGCCTGTCGCGCCGACGAAGGCAAAGCAAAGGAACGCCACCAGAACCAGCCCTAGCCCGGTGGTCGGCGCGGCGATCTTTTCATCAGTCCATGCCTTGCCGATCAATGCCCCGAGCAGGAATTCGAGAATGATCGGATCGGTGTAGGTGGCAAGCAGCGGGTTGCCGCTCTCGAGCAGCAAGCCAAGGGCCACGAGCCCGACCAGAACCGACGCCAGCGCGGCGAGCCGATGCCGTGAAGGCAGAAGCAGCGTTGCGGCAAACACGGCGTAGAAGAACATTTCGTAGTTCAGCGTCCAGCCCTGGACCAGCACCGGCCAGATCTCGCCGGTGCTGGGCGAGCGGTGCGGGATGAAGAACAGCGAGCCAAGGACATGGCCGAGCGTGAGCTTCAGATTGGGAAACAGGCCAAACAGCGCTCCGCCGACCATAACGACGGTGGCGATCCAGTAGACCGGCGCGATCCGCTCCAGGCGCTCGCGCAGGAAGCGTGTCGGCGCCACCGGCCGTGCCTGCGCGATCGTCCACATGATGAAGCCGCTGACCACGAAGAAGACGTCGACGCCCGCCGCGCCGATGGCGAAATGCGCGCCGCTGCGCTCGGCCGCGTGGAAGATCACCACCGCAAGCGCCGCCAGCGCGCGCAGGTATTGAATGCCGTAGAGCCTGTTCATCGGGCGTGCCGCAGACCGAGCGGTGCAGGGGTCGGCGAGGTCGCAACGAGGCGCCGCGTCGCCCGGGAGGTCGCAAGCAGGCCGGCGGTATAATAGAGCATGAAGGAGCCCACGGCGTAGGGATGGATGATGTCGACCTCGAAAAAGGAACGCACGAGGAGCATGGCGACCAGCCCGAAGGCGACATGGGAAGCAGCGTTGTCGCGGTCGTCCAGCAGCCGCAGCAGGTGCCCCGCCGGCACGCACAACACGATCACCGCCAGCAGCAGCAGGCCGACCGCGCCGAGTTCGACCAGTACCTCGATATAGGTGTTGTGGAAATGGAAGCCGCTGCGCGAACCGATGTAGAACTCCTGCCACAGCCGCTCGGCCTCGGAAAAACCCTGCACCCAATAGGCCTGGTAGCCTACGCCGAAGACGGGAGACTCGGCCCAGGCGGCGAGCCCCTCGCCCCAGAGATAGGTGCGGCCGGTGAGCGTCGAATCCTTGCCAAAGGCACCCAGCAGCAGGTCGATGCCGCCGACATTCAGGCCGACGAAGACGACGCACAGCGCAGCAACAAGGCCGGCCAGGAAGAACATTTTCCGCGTGCGCGGGGCAAACAGAAGCAGCGGGCGCAATGCAACCAGCATTCCGAGCGTGGCAGCCGTGGCGATGATGGAGGTGGCCGACTGCGAGGCCAGCAGCGCATAGCCGGCAAGCGCAAAGGTCGCGAGCGCCAGCAGGCCCCACACGCCACGCTCGCGCAGGATGAAAAGCGCGGCGAAGGCGAAATAGACGCCGAGCGAAGAAAAGAAGCCGAGCAGGTTCTTGGAGGAGAATGCGCCGACGAAGCTGTAGTCGCCGTCGAGCGGATCATAATGATAGCCACCGAAGGCCAGGGAATAGAGCACCACGAGGCACACGCCGGCGAGCGCGCCAAGCGTAAGCGTACGCACGCTGACGGTGCGCGCGGCAATCAGGGCGCAGACTATGTGCGACAGATATTGCACCCCTGCCCGCGCTGCCACGTTTGGCGCGGCCGACCAGAACAGCGACAGGCTGGCAAGCAGGCCGAAGGCGACGATCCAGTGGAACCTGGCGTAGTTGCCCAGCGAATGGCGATAGTCCACCGCGACCAGCGGCAGCCACAGCGCATAATAGAGCAGGATCGAAGCCTGCCCGAAACGCGTAGAATAGGCGAAGACGAAGATAGACAGCGCGATCGCGACGAAGCCGTACGCGAAATTGTGGTCCGGGCTGACGAAGCGAGCCTTGGCGATCTTCATGCGGCTGCGCTCAGCGCTCGGCCGGCATGGCGACGCCGACCTTGATGACATCGCCGGGCAGAACGGGCGTGTTCTCGTCTGCCGGGACCTCGCTTGCCTTGCCGTCCCTTTCGCGCACGATGACATAGGCGATAGTCGGCGCGTGCTGGCCCTTGGCACCCGCGGCTGCCTGCGGACCATGCGACAAGGCCTCGCCCATAAGATCCTTGTACATGGCTATCTTCAGGTTCAGCGCCTCGATGTCTGCCTCCGCCTGCTGGCGCGCCTGGGCGATCTCGGCGTCGCGATCGCTTTGCAAGTTTGAGGCATCCTGGGTGGCCTTGCTGATGTCCTGCCTGGCGCGCAGGATCGAGGTTTCCATGTCGAGCACCTTGCTCTCCAGGTCGGCAACCGAGCGCTCCAGCGACAGCACTCGGGAGTTCACCACCAGCCCGCGCTCGGCAAGATTGCCGATGCCGTCGAGTTCCTTGCGCGACAATTCCATCTGCCGGCTCTGGCTGGCGATCTTCTTCTCCAGCGAGGCCACCTCGTTCTGCAGCAGCGTCTTGAGATCGTTCAGCGCCGCCAGTTGCACCTGCAGCCGCTTTTCGCGCGCAGCTCTGAAGGCGGTCTCGTCGGCGATCAGCTTCTTGCCCGCCTCGGTCTGCTTCAGTTCCTCGGGGAAGTCGATTTCGGCCTGACCGGCCGCCTCGGCGATCAACCTTGCTCGGCGCGCCAGAAGCCCATCGCGCTGCGAGACAAAGACATCGTAGTTGCCGCGCGCGCTGATGAAATCTCTCTCGACGCGAATGCCGGCTTCGGCGCCACGCCGCAGCCCGCCGGCAAGGCTCACCGCCTTCAGAACGGTCAGGTCGGGCACATAGGCGTAGCGCCCCGGCGACTGCACATCGCCCGAGAGGAAGACGGGACGGTATTCGGCTATTTCGACCGAGGCTTCGGGCCTGTCGACGAGGCCCAGTCTCTGCTGGAGTTCCGCCCCCACGGCCGCGGCAATCTCTGCCGTGGTCTTGCCGGTGGTGGGCATTTCGCCGATGAAGGGCAGTGAGATAGAGCCCGATTGACCGATCGTGTATTCTCCGCTCAGCGACGACCAATCGCGCACGGCGCCTTCGGCGGTGCGCCATTCGACGACGCGGATGCGCAGCCTGTCCATCGCGCCGAGCCTGTAGTCCTCGGCCTGCGCGAGCGTCGGCGCCAGCCACGCGAGGAGCGAAATTGCGAGAATTGCGCGGGCGGAGCGGACGGCCGCGTGCCTTTCGAGACGTGTCTTTCTGATCTGTCCGGTCAAAACGTGCCTTTCCTGACGATTTTCCTTTGGGTCGCAGCGGGTCAGTAGCTGCCGCGCGACGACAGCACCGCGGGCACCGTCCTTGCGATGATCTTGAGGTCGAAGGTGAAGGACCAGTTCTCGACATAGTGCCGGTCGAAGGCGACGCGGGCATTGTAGGAGACGTCATTGCGGCCGCTGACCTGCCACAGCCCGGTAAGTCCCGGGCGCGTCGACAGATAGATGTCGGCCGCCGCACCGTAGAGTTTCAGCTCTTCCTCCACCACGGGCCGCGGCCCGACGATGCTCATTTCCCCGCGCAGGATATTGATGAGTTGCGGCAGTTCATCGAGGCTGAGCTTGCGCAGCACGGAGCCGACACGGGTGACGCGCGGATCGTCCTGCAGCTTGCGGGTGGCGTCCCACTCCGCGCGCAGATGCGGGTTTCGGGCGAGGTGCCCGGCCAGCACCTCATCGCCGTTTTCGACCATGGTGCGGAATTTCAGGCAGCGAAAGCATTCCCCCCCGCGCCCGATTCGGCGGTGGCCATAGACGATGCCGCCGCCATCGGACATTTTCACCAGCGCCGCCAGCATGAGCAGCAGCGGACTGAGCAACAGGAGCGCGGCGGCTGCGCCCAACACATCGAAACCGCGTTTGACAGCGCCGCCGATCGGGGGCTGCGCCTTGCATTTTGGGCTGATCCCGGGGGTCAAATTGGCCAGCTTGGCAGCATATTTCATATGGCAGCTCCGCAATAAAAATGGCTGTGACAATAAAAAATGCCGCACTGCAGCACGACGTCGGCGGTGCCCGGATAGGCCAAGTGTGTGATCGAAATCAGACGACCGGGAAATATCCGATCATATTTTGTAACAGTGGCTTACAATGCGCCCGTCTCACGACAGCAATTGTCGGCAAACACATGGCGAGGCATGCGCCGAAATCTAAGTAAAATATGATATTAAACTGTGAAATCCTCACAAAAAGCGGATTCATGCTAACAATTCGACGAATTTACACTAATATATATTGGCATTCGCGCCGATAAGTCCTGCAACCTCGAAAGAAAGCCGGACACCTTAACGATCGGTCCGAGTCATCCCGCCACCAGATTATCCGCGAAGATTCAGCCGCCAGCTGCGCTTTTGAAGCGGGAAAGGAAGTCCGCCGCCATGTTGCCGCGCGATTTGCCGTCCAATATAAATGGAACGCACGCCTCTTTGCGATAACGGCCGGTTTTCGAAGACTTCGAAGATAAATTCAGGCGCGCCGGCCTCGAAGAAGCGGTGCCTACTTGGGCGAAGGGCGACCGGGCATGATTTCCAGCGCATATGAGCGCGCAGACGGCACAAGGGCGTAGGCATGTCCTTCGTGCTGTTTTTCCGTGGCCTCGTCGGTGTGCTGATAGCGTTCGCGATCACCACCTACATCGTCACCCACTCGGTGTGGACCACTTTTATCCAGACCGTGATCTGCGCCGTTCTTCTGCAAGCCGGCTACTTTGCGGCTGTCCTGTTCATGATCTGGCGCGCGGGCCCCAAGCCCGCCCAAAGCGAGTCGAATGCCAAGGTTGATCAGCAAGCCTCAGCCGACGGCGACGTTCACGGCAAGGACGGCCACCTGCCCGGCGTACCGCCTTCGCCGCACCACTAGCGCCTTCCCCCACAACCCGGGTCACACAATCGCCTTTCGCAAATGCGAACGGTCCATCTTGCGATTCGAGCCCTGGCGGGCGGCAGTGCGAGATGGAGAGGCACGTGACATCAGGCCAGGCGCAAGTGTGCGTCATTATTGCAGCCATGAACGCCAGCGGCACGATTGCCCGCGCCATTGGCTCGGCGCTTCGCGAGCCCGAGGTCTGCGAGGTGCTGGTGGTCGACGACGGGTCGAGCGACGACACGGCGGAGGTTTCGATTGGCGCGGACGACGGCACGGGACGACTGCGGATCTTGCGGCTGGAAACCAACCGGGGGCCGGCCTTTGCCCGAAACCATGCCATTGCGCGCTCCACCGCGCCGCTGATTGCCATTCTCGATGCCGACGATTTCTTTCTTCCCGGCCGCTTCAAGACCTTGTTGGCGCAAGACGACTGGGACTTCGCCGCCGACAACATAGCTTTCATCGACGCGCGCATTGCGCATGTCGAGCCGCAGGTTGGCGCCTTCGCGCCTGAGCCACGCACCCTTGATCTGGCAGCCTTCATCGAAGGCAACATCTCGCGGCGCGGTGCCTCGCGCGGAGAGATCGGATTTCTGAAGCCGGTGATACGCCGCGGCTTCCTCGAAGCGCATGGGCTGCAGTACCGCGAGGAACTGCGGCTGGGCGAAGACTACGATCTTTATGCCCGCGCCCTGCTGCGGGGCGCGCGCTACAAGGTAGTTCATGCCTGCGGCTATGGCGCGGTGGTGCGCCACAATTCGCTAAGCGGGCAACACCGAACGCTCGACCTTAAACGGCTTTATGAAGCGGATCGCGCCATGCTCGCATCCGGCGAAGTGCCGGTTCATGCCCGGCGCTTGCTGGAGAAACACGAGCGCCACATCCGTGCCCGCTTTGAGCTGCGGCGATTTCTCGATGAAAAGAAGGAACGCGGGCTGATGCGGGCAGGCCTCCGCGCCCTGACGCGGCCGACCGCCCTGCCCGCCATTGTCGGCGGCGTCGCAGCCGACAAGCTCGAGGCGTTCAACACGAAGCGCGAGCCTGTGGAGGACGACGGACCTGCGCCGCTGCGCTACCTGCTCCCCGCCCGGCCCGCCGCTCAGAAATAGTCGCGACGAATTTCTTCCAGCACATGGCGCAGACGCTGCTTGCGCTCGGCAAGTGCTGCATCTGCGCTGAGCTGCGGGGTGGCGCGCCGCGCCTGCCACAAGGCGAGCGTGGAAGGCGCCGCCAGCACCTGCTTGGCCAGGCCGCGCAGGCCCGCCGAGCGCGGCGTCTCGGCGCGCGTCATCACCGGGCTTTCGTCGAACTCGCGGCTGTTCGGATTCTCGTTTTCCGAAACTTTGCTCTCGAACTCGATGCCCCAGAAGCGCGCGCCCTTGGTGATCGCCTCGGCGCGTGAGGAAATCGGCACGTGGCGCGGCCGATAGTCGACGCCAAGGCTCGCCGCCCAATCCTGCCACTTGAAGTTGTTGATGGAGCGGGACGTGCTGACCGCAACCCACGGCACGCGAAAGGCATCGGCAAGGATGGCCGCGTGCATGGATTCGGCCACCACCAGTTCGGCCTGTGCGATGGCGCGAATGACCGCCTTGGCCTCGCCGCACGGGTCGACATAGCCCAGCCCCGCGACCTGGCACACGACCGGCCAGATGCCGCCGACAGTGGATTCCCAATGCGGCACGAAGATCGCGCCGCCCGTCTTCGGCAGGTTCTGGAACTCCGGCATGTCCGCCACCATCACGGCGGGGTCGACGATGCCGAGGCCGTCGTCGATGCCGAGCTTGCCCGCCGTCAGCGGCCCGCGCACGCAGCGAATGTCCCATTCAAATGGATCGGAGAAATCGGGCAGGGAGCCATAGCCAAAGCCGCTGCCGATCACGAGCTTCCTCACGCCATGCGGCAGCAGCGCACGGTTGAGCACCGTGCCGACGCCGACGAGAAGCACGTCGGGATGAACCTCGCGAAAGCCCGGGAGCAGGAAGTCCCAGAGCCAGAGGTTGAGGTCGTCGCCGAAATTGCCGTGAGCGGATTCCCAGTAAAACGGATGCATGAGGCCTCGGCTATTTTGAGATCTTGGCTACGGCGAGTTCGACGGCGTTGCGCAGGATGCGCGGGTCGCGCCAGGCCCATTGCGCAAGCAGGCGCAGTTGCGGCGCCTTGCGCCGCTTGAGGAGCCGCGCCTGCCCCCACAGCGCCTGGTTGCGCGCGGTCTGCTTGTAGGCGTGGATCGACGCCTGGTCCTCCGGCCCATGCGGAAAACGCTGTTCGAGATGGTCGAGCGCAACCCAGGTGTTGAACTGCTGCTTCAGGAACAGCGGCGAATCCGCGTCCATGCCGTGGAAGATGTTGATGCCCTCGCCGCGCACTGCGCCAATGCTCTCGCACAGCACCGTGCGGCGCGCGGCGCGCGCGCAGTCGTAGAAGAACAACACGTCTTCAGCCGCAAGTCGCAGCGCCGCCTCGAAACGCACGTTCCGGAACAGGTTCTTGCCGATGACCATGCAGGAGAGATGCATGAAGCTCCAGTTCTTCAGCATCACGCCGGCAAGGTCGGGCACCTCGACAAACGGCGGATCGTCGGAGAGCCGGTCGACCTCGGCAATGCCGGCCAGGTCGGCCACGCCGAAGTGGTAGTAGAAGGCTTCGCTGCCCGCAATCGAGGCCCAGTAACAATCGGCATCAAAAAGTGACAGGCCACCCACAGCATTCTTCAGATGGTCGGGGGTCCACTCATCGTCGGAATCAAGGAAGGCGGCATATGAGCTGTCCGCCGGCACATGGTCGAGCCCGGTGTTGCGAGCGCCGCCGGGACCGGCATTCTCCTGTTTTATAACGGCTATTCGCGCTCTCTCTTCCAATGAAAGCCCATGGAGCTCGGGCTCTACGGGCAGCGGAGAGGCATCGTCGACGACGATCACGTCATAATCGGAATGGCTCTGTGCAAACACGGAATCAAGCGCGCGACGCAGAATACCGGGCTGTCGCTGGTAGTATGGAATGATGGCAGTGCACTTCGTCATTCTTTCGCGCCTTAAAAAATCCAGGGAGGCTCGCAGGCTATCGACTGTTCAATGGCTCGCGATTCGATGGCCCGAAAAACCTGGGCTCGTTGACGATGCAGCCCTTACGCAATGACAAACGGGGCTCGTTCATGGCGCCAGCAATCAACCTGAAGACTGTGACAAACAATGTCGGCTGGAGCGTCCTTTCGAAGACCAGCACATTCGGGCTGAAATTTGTCACCGTCCCGATCCTGGCGCGCATCCTCAGCCCGCAGGACTTCGGCGTGGTGGCTGTGGCGCAGACCGTGGTGATGTTCCTGACCATGATCGGAAGCGCCGGGCTCGCCACCTCGCTGGTGCTGCAGAAGCAAGAAGACATGGAAACCGTGCATACGGTTTTCTGGGCCAATCTGCTGATGGCGACCGTGATGGGGGCGGCGCTTTACATTTGGGCCGACCTGTTTGCCGCCCTGCTCGGCGCGGCCGACGCGGCCTATCTGCTCCGCATCATGGCGCTGCTCATCCCCATCCAGCTTTGCGGCGACGTCGCCTATTCGCTGCTTGCCCGACGCATGGCCTTCGACAAGGACGCGGCCTGGAGCGTTCTTTCCGAATCCGTCGGCGCGCTGGTGGCGGTGGGGCTGGCACTGCTTGGCTGGGGTGTGTGGGCACTGGTGGCGCAGCTGTTTTCCTCGGCGCTGGTGCGGCTTGCGGGCCTGTTCTACGCCACCGGCTATCGGCCGCGGGCGTCTGTTTCGCTGCCCAAGCTGGCGGGGCTGACGAAGTTCAGTCTCGGCATCACCGGGTCGGAAATCTTCAACTTCATCACCTTCCAATCGCCCCTGGTGGTGGTGTCGCGTCACTTGGGCCTCACGGATGCCGGCGCCTATTCGGCCGCCAACCGCTTTTCCAGCATTCCCAACCAGGTGGTGATTTCGGCGCTGATGGGCGTGCTGTTTCCAGTCTTCAGCCACATGCATGGCGAGCAGGAGCGCCGCACCAACGCACTGATGCTGAGCACGCAGGTGTGCACGCTGTTTCTGGCGCCTATGATGTTCGGCATGTGGGCCGTCGCCGAGCCGGCCATGCTGGTGATCTTCGGCCAGCAATGGGCCCATGCATGGCCGGTGCTCGGACTGCTTGCCCTTTCAAAGGGCATCATGTCGCCCTGCAGCACATTCATCCCCTATCTGAAGGGCGTGGGCCGCAGCAATGTGCTCTGGTGGGTTTCGGTGGTGCGCGCCGCCCTGGTTTACGGCGCCGTGAGCTATGGCGCGATGAACGGCGGGCTTGTAGCGGCGATGGTGTGGCTGTGCGTGGCCAACGCGGCAACGCTGGTGTTCTATTCCTGGGCGGTGTTCCGCACCGACGGCAGCGCCTTCCTGTCCGGCTTCTATGTCACCAGCCGGCCGATGATCACCTCAGTCGTCATGGCAGTGGCGGTGCGTCTTCTGCTCGACCAGATCAGGGATGCGGTGCCGAGCGCGGTCTGGCAGCTCGTCATCGGCAGCATTGTCGGCGCGCTCATCTACGGGCTGCTGGTGCTGCTGATCGAGCGCGCCCTTTTGCGCAAGCTGCTGGAGCTGGTCAAACAGCGCCGCGCTTCGCAAACCGCCACCGAGGCGAGCATCTGATCCCGGCCTCGGCCGCAATTTCATCATGGGCGGCCGCGTGGTAGTTTCGTTTCGTATTCCGCGATCAATCTGGAGAGGCCGGCATGGCATTGTTCCGCTTTCGAACCAGAAGCCCCGGCCGCGACAGCGCGACCGATGAAAGCCGGCGGCAACGCCTGCAGCAGCTTCTGGACACGCTGAACGCGGAGATCGAAGCCGAGCGCAGCGGCCTGCGCAATCGCTACGACAAGATCGTGGCCGACGCCGCATTCTCGCAGCAGGCCTTGGAGCAGAAAAGCGCCGGCGGCGAAATCTCCTCGCGCATCGACGAGTTGACCGGCGCCATGATGCGCTACACCGAGCGGCTCTCCACACTGGACCGGCAATGCGCTTTTGTTACCGAGATGCATAGCCGGCTCGATGCGTTTTTCCGGGAGAATACAAGGTTCGCGGACTCCGGGAAGGCCGCTGGCCCGAAACCGGAATAACGTGCGCTTACAAAAAGTTATCCGCTCCGGCCGGCTATTGTCAGCTGCGGTCACAATCTCATCTCCCCCCTGCCCTATGCATCCAGCCATTCTTGCTGTGATTTTTGATGGACGCGGTTTCTCCGGAGGCCGCAGAGCATAAAGGGGAGAGGCCACGTGACGCCAATCGCGACCAGAACCACCCGAATCAATTTCAATCTCGCTCTTATGGGGGCGGCTGCACTTCTTGCCTCGACGGGCGCCGCCACATTGCCAAGCCTCGCGCAGGACCCCATCGGCGCGTCCTTCGTCGAGAACTTCGACAAGCTCGACAAGAGCCGCTGGTACATCTCCGACGGCTGGTCGAATGGCGATCACCAGAACTGCATCTGGTCGAAGAACCAGGTCTCGGTTGCCAATGGCGTGCTCAAGCTGGGTTTCGCAAAACAGACGCTGAAGGACCGCAATCATGTCTGCGGCGAGATCCAGACCAACGCGCGTTTCGGCTACGGCACCTTCGAGGTGCGCATGAAGGCCGTGGCCGGTTCGGGCCTCAACACCGGATTCTTCACCTATATCGGCCCCACGCACGGGCAGCCGCATGACGAGATCGACTTCGAGATCCTCGGCAAGGACCCCTCGAAGGTTCAGCTCAACCAGTATGTAAACGGCAAGAGCGTGGGCAGCGCGGCGCTGGTGGACGTGCCGGGCGGCGCCGCCAAAGGTTTCCACGACTATGCCTTCGTCTGGGAGAAGGAGCGCATCCGCTGGTATGTCGACGGCAAGCTGGTCGGCGAGGCCACCGACCCGGCAAGGATCCCGAGCCATCCGTCAAAGATCTATATGAGCCTCTGGGGCTCCGATATCCTGAAGTCCTGGATGGGTGCCTTCGTCGAGCCCGCGGGACCGGTCGCCGCGGAGATCGAGCGCGTCGCCTACACGGCGCCGGGCGATGCCTGCCAGTTTCCTGAATCGGTTGCCTGCAAGCTGAAATAGCCGCGGAGCAACCCGATGCTGCACGTACTCTATCTCGTGCATGACCTGTCCGACCCGGCAGTTGGCCGACGGGTGGCCATGCTGCAGGCCGGCGGCGCCGAGGTGTCGCTGGCCGGCTTCCGGCGTGCCGAAAAACCGGCGCCCGGCTTGGAAGCTTTGGCGCCGATCGATCTCGGCCCGACGCGGGACGGAAAATTCGCACAGCGCCTTGCAGCCGTGGGCAAGGCGGCGCTGGTGCTTGGCGCACGCCTGCGCAAGGTGCGCAGGCCCGATGTCATCATCGGCCGCAATCTCGAAATGCTGGCGCTGGCACGGCGGGCGAGATCGCTGTTTTCGGCCGAGGTGCCGATCGTTTATGAATGCCTCGACATTCACCGGCTGTTGCTCGGCAGCGGCGGCATCTCGCACGCCATGCGGGCGGCGGAAAGGCGCCTCGGCGACGACGTCTCGCTGCTGATGACAAGCTCGCCCGCCTTTGTGCGCAATTATTTCCAGCGGTTCGACCAGACCGAGGCGCCGGTGCTGCTGCTGCACAACAAGGTGCTGGAACTGGACCGCCAGCCGGCGGCCGGGAACGGCGCCCCCCCGCCCGCGCCTGGCGACCCCTGGGTGATTGGCTGGTTCGGTGCGTTGCGCTGCCGCAAATCGCTGGAACTGCTGGCGGCCTTCACGAGGCAGGCGCAAGGCCGCTTCGAAGTCGTGCTGCGTGGTCGCCCCGCATATTCCGAATTCGCGGATTTCGATGGCTTTGTCGCGGCCGAGCCGCACATGCGCTTCGAGGGTGCCTACCGCAATCCCCAGGACCTCGCTGCAATCTATGGCGAAGTGCATTTCGCCTGGGCGGTCGACTTCTTCGAAGAAGGGCTGAATTCCAGCTGGCTGCTGCCCAACCGGCTCTATGAAGGCTGCCTGCACGGCGCGATCCCGATTGCCATGGCCGATACCGAAACCGGCCGCTTCCTGGCCGAGCGGCAGATCGGCCTTCGGCTAGAAAAAGCTTCCCCGGATGCATTGGCGACGCTTCTGAGCAACATCGATGCCGACGGTTTTGCGGCCCTGCGCGGTGGGGTCACCGCCCAGGACCGCGGCACATGGGTCTGCGACAGGCAGGACTGCCTGGCGCTGGTGGAACGGCTGAGAGGGCTTTCGACACGAAGAGAGCCGGCCGCCCTGCTTGAGGCGGCCTGACAACAGCCAACAAATGAGCGTGACGATGACCGAAGCGAAGCTGCCGGCCCGGCCGTGCATGATTGTGATTCCCTGCCTCAACGAGGCCCAGAACATGGAGGCGCTGGTGATGCGGCTGGAACCCTCCGCAGAGCGCCTCGACATGGCGATCGTGGTGGTGGATGGCGGCAGCACAGACGGCACGCTGCAGATCGTCGAGACCCTTGCGGCCTCGAACCCCCGCGTGCAGCTTCTTCACAATCCGCAGAGGCTCCAGAGCGCTGCGGTCAATCTCGCCGTCGAACAGTTCGGCGACGTTTTCCGCAGCTTCATCCGCATCGATGCGCATGGCGACTACCCTGTCGACTACTGCGAGCGGCTGATCGAGGAGGCCGAGGCAACGCACGCGGATTCGGTCGTGGTCGCCATGGCCACGCGCGGCTTCAGCGCCTTTCAGAAGGCGACGGCGATGGCGCAGAACTCGAGGCTCGGCAATGGCGGCTCGCCGCACCGCCGGGGCGCCAGGGGCCATTGGACCGACCACGGCCACCACGCCTTGATGCGCGTGAGCGCCTTCCGCGCCGTCGGCGGCTATGACGAGGGCTTCAGCCACAACGAGGATGCAGAACTGGATTATCGGCTGCGGGCCGCCGGCTACCGCCTGTGGATGACCGACAAGACATTCATGGTCTACTATCCGAGAGCCACGGTGCGGGGGCTGTTCAGGCAGTATCTTGGCTACGGCAGGGGCCGGGCAAAGAACATCCTCAAGCATCGCGCCGTTCCGAAAATCCGGCAGATGATCCCGCTGATGGTTGTTCCGGTCGTCGCAGGCGCGTCGCTTGCGGTGCTGAACTGGGCGGCGGTGCTGCCGGCCGCGCTCTGGGCGTCTGTCTGCCTGGGCTACGGCGTGTGGATGGCTTTGGGCCAGCGCAACCCCTATGGGCCGCTGGCGGCCTTCTCGGCAATGGTCATGCACCTCGCCTGGTCGGCGGGCTTCTGGTTGCAGCTTCTGGATTTCCGCAAGCGCGAGGAAACGGCATGAGCACGCGTGGCACCAGCGCACCAAAACCCCGGCGCATCGACATCGGCGTTTGCACCTTTCGGCGGCAGGAACTCGAGGACACGCTGCGCTCGCTGGGCGCGCTCACAATTCCGCCTGACACGATGCTGCGCGCAATCGTGGCCGACAATGACGCGGTGCCGAGCGCACGCGGCCTCGTCTATGCATTGGCGAGCCAGGTGCCATTCGACCTCGTCTATGTGCACTGCCCCGCCGCCAACATCTCGCTTGCCCGCAATGCATGCCTCGAGAGCAGCAACGGTGACTTCCTTGCATTTATCGACGACGATTCGACGGCCTCCCCGGAGTGGCTGGCCGAGTTGCTGAAGGTCGCCGACGCCACCGGCGCGGATGCTGTGCTGGGGCCGGTTCAGGCGGTTTATGGCCCCGGCGCGCCCGGCTGGATGAGCCAAGGCGATTTCCACTCCACCACGCCAGTCTTCGTGAAAGGCCAGATCCGCACCGGCTACAGCGGCAATGTGCTGCTGCGTTGCGCTTCGCCATACGTCGCTGGGCGCCGCTTCAACCTGGCGCGGGGCCGCAGCGGCGGCGAAGACACGGAATATTTCGCCCGCCTGCACCGAGCCGGCGGCACCATTGCCTATGCACCGGGCGCGGTGGTGGTCGAGCCGGTTGCCAGCGAGCGCGCACGGCTTTCGTGGCTGCTCAAGCGGCGCTTCCGCGTCGGACAGACCCATGGCCGGCTGCTTGGCGAACTGCAGCAAACCCGGCGGCCGCTGCCCCAGGCCGGGCTGGCCTTCGCCAAGGCCGCCTACTGCTTCGCGGCGGCCGCTGCGAGCGCAATCTCCGCGGAACGGCGCAACCGCTTCGGCCTGCGCGGCGTCATGCATGTCGGCGCCGTGAGCGGAATTCTGGGCGCGCAAGAGATCGAGCAATATGGCGAGCGGCAACCGGCAGGAGAACGCGGCAATGCGGCCTGACGTGACTTTCATCATGGCGGCCTACAACGCCGAGGCGACGATTGCCCACGCCCTGCGCAGCGCGCTTGACCAGAAAGGCGTGAGCGTTGAAGTGGTGGTGGTCGACGATTGTTCGCGCGACAGCACGGTCGACGTTGCCCGGGCCTTTCCCGAGGACACGGTCCATGTCGTCGCGCTTGGCCAAAATCGCGGTCCGGGCGGGGCTCGCAACGCCGGCCTCTCCGTGGCGCGCGGCCGCTGGATCGCAGTGCTCGATTGCGACGACACCGTCTCGCCGCAGCGCCTCGCCCGCATGATCGGCCGAGCGGAAGCGACGGGCGCGCAAATTGCCGTCGACAATCTCGATGTCGTCCGCGACGCCGGCGCCCGCAAAACCATGTTCCAGGCTGAGCTGCTGGAAAGCATAGGCGAACTGACGCTTCCCGCCTTCATCGCAGCCAACATCATGTTCGAGGAGACGTTCTCGTTCGGCTACATGAAGCCGGTGTTCGAACGGGCTTTCATCGAGCGGCACGGGCTGCGCTATGACGAACGACTGCGCATCGGCGAGGACTATATCTTTCTCGCCTCCGCCCTGGCCACGGGCGGCCGATGCGTGGTCGAACCGGAGGCAGGCTATGCCTACCACATCCGCGAAGGTTCCATTTCGCGCGTGCTGGAACTGGGCCATGTGGAGGCGATGCTCGCCGCCGACGCCGAGTTTGTGCGCGGCCATCAGTTGGATGCGGCTGCCGACGCCGCGCAGGCCCGACGCACCCGCAGCCTCCGGGAGGCCGCCGCCTTCCTGTCGCTGGTGCAGCACCTGAAGGACGGGGCGCCTTTGAAGGCGGCCGGCGCGGCACTGCGCGATCCGGCGGCGCTGAGGCACCTCCGGATGCCCATTGCCGCCCGCTTGCGGCGGCTCGCAACCACATTCCAGTCTCGCCAGACGCCCGGTCGGGCCGGCTGAGACGACGAACCACCGGTATTGGGCGGGGATGGCTCGATATCCGACCAACAGGAAGAGGGAAAGCATATGATGAAGAAGGTGAAAAAGGCGGTGATTCCGGTCGCGGGGCTCGGGACCCGGTTCCTGCCGGCCACCAAGGCGATGCCGAAGGAAATGCTGACCGTGGTCGATCGGCCGGTGGTGCAGTATGCAGTCGACGAGGCGCTGGAAGCCGGCATCGAGCACATCGTTTTCGTCACCGGCCGCAACAAGCATGTGATCGAGGACTATTTCGACATCCAGCCCGAACTCGTGGACACGCTGGCCCGCTCCGGCAAGAAGGAACAGCTTGCGTCGCTGGAGCGGATGCAGCTGCCGGCCGGCGCCATCAGCTTCACCCGCCAGCAGGCCCCGCACGGGCTTGGACACGCGGTCTGGTGCGCGCGCGACATCGTCGGCGACGAGCCTTTCGCGCTGCTTCTGCCGGACATGGTGTCGTTCGGTGAAAAGGGTTGCCTGGCCGGCATCATGGATCTCTACGAGCACACCGGCGGCAATGTCATCGCCGTGGAACAGTGCGATCCGACGGAAACCAACAAATATGGCATCGTCGGCAAAGGCCGCGTGGTGCAGGGCGGCGGCTTCGAGGTGACGGCGATGGTTGAGAAGCCGGCCCCGGCGGCCGCACCGTCCAACTATTACATCAACGGCCGCTACATCCTACAGCCGGAGGTGTTCGACATCCTGGCCACCCAGGAGCGCGGCGCCGGCAATGAAATCCAGCTGACCGACGCCATGAAGCGGCTGTCCGCGAGCCAGGCCTTCCACGCCCACCACTTCAAGGGCCGCATGTTCGACTGCGGCTCTAAGGAGGGCTTCATCCAGGCCAACGTCGCCTTCGCCCTGGAGCGCAGCGACATCCGCGGCCTGGTGTTCGAACCGATCGCGCAGATGATCGCCTCGCAGACGCGCCGCAACGAGGCCGCCTGAGCAGGATGATTTCGCGGCCGGCGGCATCCGTCGCCGGTCGCAATCGGCGCGCGACAGTCCAGAGGATCAACCCGCGGGAGTGGCGGCCAGGCCCATGCACCAGAAAAATATTCCATTGAACAGCAGAATGCCCCGGGAAGCCGAGGACGCCGACCGCTTCATCGATCTGGAGCGTCTTGCCGCAATCGCGCTCAGGCAGGCGCGGGTGGTGGCTGTTGGCGCTGGCATCGGCCTGACGCTCGGCGTAGCCTATCTCGTCTTCACCCCTTCCGAATACACCGCCGCCACGCGCATCCTGCTGGACAACAGCCTGACCAGGTTCGCCGAGGAGAAGAACCCCGCGCCGGCGGCCATGCAGGCCGACTCGATGATTTCCAGTGAGGTCGAGATCCTGAAATCGGCACGGCTTGCCCGTGCAGTCGCCGTCGCCCAGAACCTGCAGGCGAACGAAGCCTTCCTGAACCCGCCACGCTCGCCCATCGGCTGGTTGAAAGGCCAAGTGAAAGCGATGACCGGGCTGTTCTCTTCCGCCCCCGAACCGTCGCCTGCTTCGGTCGAGAACGCGAGGATCGGCAAAGCTACGGCATTGCTGCAGGCGGGCCTCAATGCCGAGCGCGTCGGCCGCAGCTATGTCATCGAGGTTTCGTTCCGTGCCAACGACCGCAAGCTCGCCGGTGCGATCGCGCGCGCCTATGCCGATGCCTATCTCTCCGACCAGCTCGACGCCAATTTCGACGCGACGCAGCGGGCGACGGTGTGGTTGCAGGGAAGGCTGGCCGAATTGCGCGAAAGCTCGCAGGCGGCCGCACTGGAAGTCGAGAAGTTCCGCGCCGAACATGGGCTGACCTCAGCCCGTGGCGAACTGATTTCGGAACAGCAGCTTTCCGACCTCAACAGCCAGCTCATCCTCGCTCAGGCCGACACGGCGAATGCGCTGGCGCGCTACGAGCAGTTCAAGGCGATTATCGACAGCGGCCCTGACAACGCCGTGAAAAACGCGACCATTCCGGCTGATAAGGGCGGCAACAACGGCGTCATCAGTGACCTGAAAGCACGCTATCTCGGCGTCACCAAGCGCGAGCAGGAGATCTCGACCCGCTTCGGCAAGGACCATGCCCAGGCAGTGGCTCTGCGGCGGGAGCAGGCCGACCTGACCGGCCAGATCTTCCAGGAATTGCAGCAGCTGACCGAAAGCTATCGCAACGAATACGAGGTCGCCAAATCGCGCGAGACGTCGCTTCGCAACAATGTCGGGCAGATGGCAGGGCAGAGTTCCGAAGCCGGGCAGTCGCTGGTGCGGCTGCGCGAACTGGAACAGAAGTCGGCTGCGCTCGCTACACTCTATCAAACGTTCCTCGCCCGCCACGAGGAAGCGTCGCAGCAGCGATCCTTCCCAATCGCCAAGGCGCGGGTGATCTCCGAGGCCGGCGATCCTGTGTCAGCATCCAGCCCGCGCAAGGCAATGGCGCTTGGCCTGTCGCTGGTTCTCGGCCTGTTCGGCGGCGCGGCGGCAGGCGCCTTCCGGGAATTTCGCGAGCGCTTTTTTCGCACCGGCGAAGACGTTCGCACTGCCCTCGGTTTTGATTTCCTGGGCTATCTGCCGGTTGTCGGCGCAAGGCTCTCCAACAGCAATGCCGGGTCGCTGGCCGAGGCGGCGCCGCCTGTCACCCCGCGCATTCTGCGCGTGGCGATCAATGCGCCCTCTTCCTCCTTCGCCGAAACGCTGCGCAACACCAAGCTCGCCTGCGACGTGGTCTTGCAGGGCAGGCCCAGCAAGGTGATCGGCTTCGTCTCGGTCCTACCGCACGAGGGCAAGACGACGGTGGCCGCGAATTTCGCCGGGCTGCTCGCCGCAAACGGCGCCCGCACCCTGCTGATCGACGGCGACTTGCGCAATCCAGGTCTCAGCCGCGGACTTTCGCTGGCGCCGGACAAAGGGCTGGTCGAGGCCATAGTGGGCGAACAGCCGTGGCAGAACACGGTGATGGTGGACCGGACGACGCGGCTCGCCATCATCCCCGCGGTGGTGCGCCGGCGGCAGTCGCATACCAGCGAGCTTCTGTCCGGTCCCGGCATGCGGGCATTGATCGAGGAGGCGCGCACCGCCTACGACTACATCGTGGTCGACCTGCCGCCGCTCGGCCCGGTGGTGGATGCAAAAGCCTTTGCACCCATGGCCGACGGTTTCGTGATTGTGACCGAATGGGGCAGCACGCCCCGCGCGCTGGTGCGGGCGGCGATGCAGGCCGAACCGCAAGTCGCCGACAAGGTGCTGGGCATGGTGCTTAACAAGACAGACACGGGCCAGCTAGCGCGCTATAGCACGTTCGGCGGCGCCGAGCGATACCTTGAGCACTATGCGTCCTATTATGTCGAACCCACAGCCGCAAAGGGCTAGGCGATCTGATTTAGACCACGCGGTTGCTGAGATAGCGGCCCTTGTTGCGGAAGATCCGCAGGGCCGTCAGCCGGCCACTGTAGTAGCAACCGGTATCTATGTTGATGCGGCCGCGTTCGAGCTTCGCCTCGGCGACCGGTGTGTGGCCATGCACCACGTATTTCCTCAGCGGATGCGGGCTCTCATAGAAAGCCGAGCGGATGTAGATCAGGTCGTCGTCCGATTGCTGATCGAGAGCCGCTTCCGGTCGGATGCCGGCGTGGACGAAGACGTAGCGATCAGCTTCCACCATTATGGGCAGCGACCGTAAAAACGCGACATGGGCGGCGGGTATGGCGCGGCGGATCACTTCGTTCACCTGCCGCGACGATCGGTAGACATGGCCCAGCCGGTCTGGGTCGACGCCGTAGGAAAACAGCGTCGCCGCAGCCCCCATCGGCATCCATTGCGACAGCGACAGGTGTCCGTCCAGATAGTCGAGCAGTGCCACTTCGTGATTGCCGGTCAGGCAAATGCGGTCGAAGCCGGGTGGAGGCGGCGCCATCAGGTGATCAACGACCCGGCTGGAGTCCGGGCCCCGGTCGATATAGTCGCCCAGCATCACGATGATCTTCCGGCCGGGCAACGATCGGGCGTCGTCGACTATCACCCCCTCCAGCGTCAGCAGCTCATCGAGGCAGCCATGTATGTCGCCGATAGCGTAGACGGCAGCCTCGGCCAAGTCGAGCCGCAGCCGGTCACGTTGGGCTCGCCCCGCGCCCCTGTCCAGACCGAATAAGCCGGCAAACGTCTTCATCCAGCGCCCTTCGTTCCGTTTCGACACCTGCCGGCCCAGGGCCTGTGGAAGGGCCGGCCTGGCTCTCTGTTATTCGGCGTCGCACTTTGTGAACCCCGATCCACCGGGAATCTGCCCAGATTCACATTTGGACCACCCGCGCCGTTCAAAATGACGGGGGATTCGTCGCCACCCGTGCCACCCGGCCATGGGAGCAGATTGAGGCGACAGGATGAAGGCCTCGTTTTGAGGCCGTTGCCACCTGTGCGGAGCATCCGTGCCCGCAAGCGCCTGTTTGAGGCGCCGCACGTATTTTTTAGGAGGAAAGATTTTTGACGCCATCCCACGCTTCGCTCGCCCACGTCCGCCCTTCGCCAATCGAAAGGACAATGTCGGACCGGATCAGGATCGCGCGGGCGCTGTGTATTTTTTTCATGACTTTCGTTCATGTGCAGCCCGGCATCGCCGAAAACGTCTATGATCGCGACGCCGGCTTTTTCGACATCGTCTATTTCATCCTCACCCGGTTGGTCGGGCTCAGCTCGGTTTCGCTGCTCAGCATCGTCTCGGGTTTCTTCATCGTCTCCAGCCTGCACAAGTCGGGCTCGCTTGCGCTCTACCGCTCCAAGGTGAAGACACTGGTGGTGCCGCTGGTTGCCTGGAACCTGCTGATGCTCGGCCTGCTCGGCCTCTACGGCCTGCTTTCCGGCAAGTGGCAGGACTGGCCGGAATTCACCCCGCTCGGCCTCGGCAATGCCATTTTCGCGCTGACCGGATGGCCGCTCGTGGTGCCGCTCTGGTTCCTGCGCGATCTCTTCGTGTGCTGCCTTCTGTCGCCGGTGCTCCATGTGGCGCTGACACGCGCACCCATCGCGACGATCCTGGCACTCGTTGCCCTCACCCTGTTCGGCGAAGATTTCTACCTGATGCAGCGGCCGCAGCTTCTGCTCTTCTTCGGCCTCGGCATGTGGCTGCGCCTTGCCGCTGCCGACGAAGCCAAGATCGACAGGATAGCGAGGCCGCTGGCCTTCGGTCTGATCGCAATGGCCGCCATCTTCCTCACGATCCGCATCGAGCGGGTCCTGCTTGCGGAGATGGACGAAACTCTGCGGCTGACACTCGACACGCTGCTGCGCGTCACCATGGCGGCAGGCTTCTGGTGGGCAACGGAGGCGATCAGGCGCTCCCCGCTCGCCGAACCGCTGATGCGCTTCGAACCCTACGCCTTCTTCCTGTTCTGCAGCCACGCCATCCTGTTCAACTTCGGCGGCATCATCTTCCGCCGGTGTTTCGGCAATTACGGCTCCGACCTGTTCCCGATCACCTTTTTCGCCTTGCCTTTCCTGGCAGTGATAGCTTCCATCGTCGGCCTGCAAATCATCAACAGGTCGAATTTGCTTCTCTTCCTGTTCAATGCGGGGCACCGGGTGTCCACACTGAACCGCGGCGCCCGGGAGCAGACCGCTTGAGAAACATTAGACAAGCAATATGCGCTGCTCGTATCTTGCTGATGTATTTTCAGGCTCAATTCAAACCGAAGCCGTTTCGGACATAAGACTATTGCGGGTTGTTCCTACCGGGGGAAGAAACATGACCATCAGGCTGGGCCTTGTCGGCCTCGGCAAGATAGCGCGGGATCAGCACCTTCCTGCCATTGCGGCAACGAAGGAAATCGAGCTCGCCGCGATTGCCAGCCGAAGCGCAGGCCTGCCGGACCTGCCCTGTTTCCACGACATCGATGCGCTTCTCGCAAGCGACACGCAGGTCGACGCCATTTCGCTGTGCACACCGCCGCAGGGGCGCTTCGAACAGGCGCTGGCGGCGCTCGATGCCGGCAAGCACCTGATGCTGGAAAAACCGCCCGGCATGTCGATCGCGGAAGTGGAAGCACTCGGCCGAATGGCGCGCGACAAGGGGGTGACGATCTTCGCCACATGGCATTCGCGCGAGGCGGCGGGCGTCGAACCCGCCTGCGCCTTCCTGGCCGACAAGTCCGTCCGTTCCGTCCGCATCGACTGGAAGGAAGACGTTCGCCACTGGCACCCCGGCCAGCAATGGATCTGGGAACCGGGCGGCCTCGGCGTCTTCGACCCGGGCATCAACGCGCTTTCGATCGTCACCCGCATCCTGCCGGAGCCGATGCGCCTCGTCTCCTCCACGCTGGATTTCCCGGAAAACCGCGACGCGCCGATTGCCGCCTCGCTGGGCTTCCGCACGGCTTCGGGTGCACCGGTGGAGGCGGAATTCGACTGGCGCCAGACAGGCCCGCAGAGCTGGGACATTCGCGTCGAGACCGACGGCGGCGAGTTGCACCTTTCGCAGGGCGGCAGCCGGCTTGCCATCGACGGCGTTCAGCGCATGGCCGAGCCCGATACGGAGTACCGCAACCTCTATCGGCGCTTCGTCGAACTCGTAGGCTCCGGCCGGTCCGATTTCGACCTGTCACCGCTGATCCATGTGGCCGATGCCTTCCTGCTCGGGCGCAGGCGGGTTACGGCCGCATTTTACGACTGACCGAAACGGCGCCACACGGCGGCCATCATCGAATGGCCGCGTCGTAGGCGGCGACGATTTTCCGTGCCGCGGATGCGGTGTCCTCGGGGCTCTGGCCGGGCCGGTAGAGCGCCGTGCCGATGCCGAAGCCGCTGGCGCCAGCCCTTATCCAGGCGTCGAAATTGTCCGCCCCGGCACCGCCAACCGCATAGAGAGGGGTATCCTTCGGCAGCACGGCCTTCATTGCCGCAAGCCCCGCCGGGCCGATCAGCGAGGCCGGAAAGAGTTTCAGGCCGGTCGCGCCGGCGGCGAGGGCGGAAAAACACTCCGTCGGCGTCATCACTCCAGGCCATGACTGCATGCCGGCGGCACGCGTCGCCGCTATCACCGCCGGATCGCAATTGGGCGAGACGACGAGCCCGGCACCCAGGCTGGCAAGGCGCTCTACCTCCGCCGCCGACAGCACCGTGCCTGCGCCGATCAGCGCCTGCCCTGCGAAACGGGCAAGAAGGCGGGCGATGCTGTCGAAAGGCTGCGGAGAATTGAGCGGCACCTCGATGATGGTGATGCCCGCCTCGATCAGGGCCTGGGCATGCGCCTCGACTTCCGGCGGTGTGATGCCGCGAAGAATGGCGATGATGTTGCGGCTCATGCTGTCTCCGCGCCGATCCGTTCGAAAGCCTGCACGAGGCCGAGCAACGCCATCTTCTCACCGGAGATCGCGCGGGCCTGGCCACCAAGACCGGCAAGCGCGCGCCGGTAGAGTTCCGTCAGAGCGCCGCTGCCCACGACGAGCACCTCGTTCTCCTGCCAGAACCGCCGCGCTGCTGCCAACTCGGCACCGACTAGCAGGCCGGAAAGGCGGCTGCGCGCGGCCGCGGCCGGCAGGTCGGCGAGCAGCCCCGCGGCGCGCAGACGGAACAGCTCGGCCGCAAGCCCTGCCGGCTGCGAAATGGCATCCGCGAGGCCCGCATCAAACGCAGCCTCGTCGCTCCCCTCGCCTGCCATGCCGTGGCGCAGCACCGATTGCGTGGCGAGCAGCGCGAAAAGCTCGCCGGTCATGAATGTGGCGAAGCGCTCCACGCGCCCTTCCTTCACCAGCGCCCATTTGCTGTGGGTGCCCGGCAGGCAGACGACACCGGCGAAGCTCGGACTGGTGGCGAGCACGCCTGCGATCTGCGTTTCCTCGCCGCGCATCACGTCGGCGGGTTCGGCCTGCGAAAGCCCCGGAACGATGAAGACCTCGATGCGCGGGCTTGCGACCGTCGGCCGGGCGAAAGGTCCGCCGACCGGCGTGCAGGGCACGGTGCGGTAGGCCGCTTCCGTCCAGCCCTGACGGGCGCCGGCCATGCCGCAGACGATGACAGGCGTGACACGCTTGGCATCGAGCCAATCGCCGATCAGTTCCAGAAGCGCCGGTTCGTAGCCATCGGGGGTGAGCTTGCCCATTCCGGCGTCGCTAGATGCCTCCGCCAGCAGATTACCCGCCTCGTCTAGGGCGAAGACGCGCAGATTGCTGGTTCCCCAATCTGCAACGATGCGCGCTGCGGTAACCCGGCTCATGGACGTGCCTCAGTGACTGTCCCTGCCCACGGGCGCACCTCGGCAACCGCGCAGGAAGTCGAAATCCGCGCCCGTATCAGCGCCCTGCACATGGGCATGGAAAATCTGCGCATAGCCGCCCTGCGGCACGGACACGTTCGGCGTCTGCGCCGAAAGACGCGCCTGCAGCTCCTCGTCCGGAATGTCGAGATGGATGCGGCGCGCGGCCACGTCGATCTCGATCATGTCGCCGTTCCTGACCACCGCGAGCGGCCCGCCAACCGCCGCCTCCGGCGCGGTATGCAGCACCACCGTGCCATAGGCGGTGCCCGACATGCGCGCGTCGGAAATGCGCACCATGTCGGTGATGCCCTTCTTCAGCACCTTGGGCGGCAGGCCCATATTGCCGACCTCGGCCATGCCCGGATAGCCCTTCGGACCGCAGTTCTTCATGACCATGACGCAGGTCTCGTCGATGTCGAGCGCGTCGTCGTTGATCCTGGCCTTGTAGTCGTCGATGTCCTCGAAGACGACGGCGCGGCCGCGATGTTTCAAGAGATGCGGCGAGGCCGCCGAGGGCTTCAGCACCGCGCCGTTGGGCGCCAGATTGCCCTTTAGCACCGCGATGCCGCCATGCTGCGCTAGAGCTCTCTCGGCCGGAAGGATGACGTCCTCGTTATGGTTGACGACGTTCTTCACCTCGTCCCAGATCGTCTCGCCGGAAACGGTCAGCGCATCCTTGTTCAGCAGCCCGGCCTCGCCGAGCCTCTTGATGACGACCGGAAGACCGCCGGCATAGAAGAACTCCTCCATCAGGTATTTTCCAGACGGCATGAGGTTGACGATGGTCGGCACCTCGCGGCCGAGCCGGTCCCAATCATCGAGCGTGAGATTAATGCCGACGCGCCCGGCAATCGCCAGAAGGTGGATCACGGCGTTGGTCGAGCCGCCGATGGCGCCATTGACGCGGATGGCGTTCTCGAACGCCTCGCGCGTCATGATGTCGGACGGTTTCAGGTCGTCCTTCACCATCTGCACGATGCGGCGGCCGGTAAGTTGCGCCATCACGCGGCGACGTGAATCGACGGCCGGGATGGCGGCGTTGCCGGAAAGCGCCATGCCCAGCGCTTCGGCCATCGAAGCCATGGTGGAGGCCGTGCCCATCGTGTTGCAGGTACCGGTCGAGCGGCTCATCGAGGCTTCGGCCTCGAGGAACTCGGCCTGGGTCATCTCGCCTGCCTTCACGGCTTCCGAAAACTTCCACAGATGCGTGCCCGAGCCGACACGCTCGCCGCGGAACCAACCGTTGAGCATCGGCCCGCCGGTGACGACGATGGAGGGCAGGTCGCAAGAGGCCGCCGCCATCAGCAGCGATGGCGTAGTCTTGTCGCAGCCAACCATCAGCACGCAGCCATCAAGCGGTTGGCCGCGGATCGCTTCCTCCGCCGCCATGGCGGCGAGGTTGCGGAACATCATCGCGGTGGGGCGGAAGGTGTTTTCCGAGGCCGAGAATACGGGCACTTCCACCGGAAAGCCGCCGGCTTCCCAGACGCCGGCCTTCACCTTTTCGGCGAGCTCGCGCAGATGGCCGTTGCAGGGGGTCAGGTCGGACCAGGTGTTGAGGATGCCGATCACCGGGCGACCGTCGAACAGGTCATGCGGATGGCCCTGGTTCTTCAACCAGCCCCGGTGATAGATCACGTCGCGGCTGGTGCCGCCGTACCATTCCTGCGAACGCAGCTTGCGCGGCCATGGCTTGGGCGTGAAACGGCTCATAGTCGGCCTCTCTTTCCTGGTCTGTCAGTCGCCGTCACAGGACCTTGACGGCGACGGCACGCTCGGCCGGCTCCTTCGCGAGCGCCAGCGGGTTGGCGAGCGGCAGGCCGAAATCGGGCGCGGAGATTTCAAAGACATCGCCTTCCTCCGGCTTGACGCCGTCGGCAAAGGAAAGCGTCGCCGTTCCGAACATGTGCGCATGCAGATCGCCCGGCTGGCGGAACAGGCCGTATTTGAAATGGTGATGTTCGAGATTGGCGATCGTATGGGACATGTTCGCCTCGCCCGAGAGGAACGGCTTTTCCCAGATCACGCTGCCGCCGCGCAGGATGCGCGACGTGCCGCGAATATCGTCGGGTAGATCACCGACGAGCAGTTCAGGGCCGAAGGCCGCCGGACGAAGCTTCGAATGGGCGAGGAAGAGATAGTTGATCCGCTCGGTCACGTGGTCGGAAAACTCGTTCGCCAGCGAGAAGCCGACGCGGCAGGGCGTGCCATCAGGCGCGATCAGGTAGAAAGCGGCGATTTCGGGCTCCTCGCCACCGTCGAGCGCGAAGGCTGGCGAGACAAGCGGATCGCCCGGCGCGACCGCGCACGCGCCCGTGCCCTTGTAGAACCATTCCGGCTGCACGCCGACACTTCCCGCGGCCGGCCTGCCGCCTTCGAGCCCCATGCGGAACATCTTCATGCTGTCGGACAGCCCTTCGGCCGGCGCATGCATGGCGTCGCGCGCGGAGGCGGAGCCGGTATGGGTGAGCCCGGTGCCCGTCAGGAACATGCGCGACGGGTCAGGGTGGCGCAACGGCACATCGAGCGCGCCCATTGCCGCCAGCTGGGCGAGGTCCAGCGTCTCGCCGCCCTGCGGAACAAGGCTCGCAAGCGGCCGCCCCTGCGCAATCGCTTCCTGCGCGAGTTCGAAAATGGTGGCGCCGGGAATGAGCCTCGCCGATGCGTCAGCGCCTTCGCGTACCGCAACGCCACCGTGCCTGATTTGACTGAGAAGCATTGCCTACCCCTGCTTGTTCTTGTTGTAGACGTCGAAGATGACGGCGAGCAGCAACACCAGGCCCTTGATGACCTGCTGGTAGTCGATGCCGATGCCCATGATCGACATGCCGTTGTTCATGATGCCCATGATCAGCGCGCCCACGACCACGCCGACCACCTTGCCCGAACCGCCGGACATGGAGGCGCCGCCGATGAACACCGCCGCGATGACGTCTAGTTCGAAGCCGACGCCGGCCTTCGGCGTCGCCGAATTGAGGCGGGCGGTGACGATCATGCCGGCCAGCGACGCAAGGACGCCCATGTTGACGAAGGTGAGGAAGGCAAGCCGCTCGGTCTTGATGCCCGAGAGCCGCGCCGCCTTCTCGTTGCCGCCGACGGCATAGATGCGGCGGCCAGTGGTCGTCTGGTTGGTGAAGAAGCTGTAGGCGGCGATCAGCACCGACATGATGATGAGCACGTTGGGCAGGCCGCGGAAGCTTGCGAGCTTCCAGCCGACGAAGAGCAGCGCCACCGCAATGAGGCAGTTGCGCAGCCAGAACATTGCGGAGGAACCGACCTCCATGCCGAAGGCGAGATCCTGGTTGCGGCTCTTCAGGCTGCGCCAGACGAGCGCCGCAATGGCGAGGACGACAATGAGAAGGGCCGTGACATTGGGCCGGTCGACGCCGAAGAAGTCGGGGATGAACCCGGTCGAGAGCGACTGGAAGGAGCGCGGAAACGGGCCGATGTTCTGCCCGGCCAGCAGCCACAGGGTGAGGCCGCGGAACACAAGCATGGCGGCCAGCGTCACGATGAAGGACGGGATGCGCCAGAAGGCAATCCAGTAGCCCTGCGCGGCGCCTATCAGCGCGCCGACCACAAGCACCGCCGGGATCACGGCATAGACCGGCCAGCCGGCATAGACGGTCAGCGTGCCCGCCACAGCACCCGTGAAGGCGGCGACAGAGCCGACCGACAGGTCGATATGCCCGGCGACGATGACCAGCAGCATGCCGAGCGCCATGATGATGACGTAGGAATTCTGCAGGAACAGGTTGGTGATGTTCTGCGCCGACAGGAAGTCCACGTCCTGCACGGCGCGCACCACCACGAGAAAGAAGAAGACGATGGCGAGCAGCGCCAGCATCATCCCGTTTTCGCGGAGGTTGCCCCCAAGCTGCACCCGCAGGGTATCTATGGCGTTGGTCACGCGGCGTGCTCCCTGTTTACGTTTCCGTCCCTGATGATGAGGCCCATGATGCCTTCCTGGCTGGCCACTTCCCTCGGAAGCTCGCCGATGATGCGTCCCTCATTCATGACGTAGATGCGGTCGCACATGCCGAGCAGTTCCGGCATTTCCGACGAGATCATCACGATGCCGCGTCCCTGCGCCGCCAGATCGTTCATGATGGCGTAGATCTCGTATTTCGCGCCGACATCGATGCCGCGCGTCGGCTCGTCGAGGATCAGCACCTGCGGATCGGTGAAGAGCCATTTCGACAGCACTACCTTCTGCTGGTTTCCGCCCGAGAGATTGACGACTCGCTGGTGCACGCCCGGCGTGCGGATGCTGAGCGCCCGGCGATATTCCTCGGCGACCTTGTGCTCGCGACCCTTGCCGAGAACCCAGCCGCTGGCCACGCCGGCAAGATTGGCGAGCGAGATGTTGCGGGTAAGCGGCTCTTCGAGAATGAGGCCGAGGGCCTTGCGGTCTTCCGTGACATAGGCGAGGCCTGCATCGATGGCGCGGCTGACGCTGGAAAGATCTGCCGGCCGGCCCTCTATTGCCGCCTCGCCGGAGAGATAGCGGCCGTAGCTGCGGCCAAAGAGGCTCATGGCAAGTTCCGTGCGGCCAGAGCCCATCAGTCCGGCGATGCCGACGATTTCGCCGCGGCGGACGGTGAAGCTTGCGTCGCGGATCATCTGCCGCGGCTGGTCGGCGTGGCCGACGTTCCACCCCCTCACCTCCATCAGCACATTGCCGATCTGGGGCGTCCGTTCGGGATAGCGATGCGCCATGTCGCGGCCGACCATGTCGCGGATGATGCGCTCCTCGCTCACCTCGTCGCGCGAAAGCGTCGAGACGGTGGAACCGTCGCGCAGGACGGTGACGCGGTCGGCGATGCGGCGGATCTCATTGAGCTTGTGCGAAATGATGATGGCGGTGACGCCCTGGGCCTTGAGCTCGCGCAGGAGGTCGAGAAGCTTCTGGCTGTCGTTTTCCTGCAGGGCGGCCGTCGGTTCGTCGAGGATCAGCAGCTTCACGTCCTTGGCGAGCGCCTTGGCGATCTCGACCAGTTGCTGCTTGCCGACGCCGAGCTTTTCAACCGGCGTGGTCGGCGCCTCGTTGAGCCCGACCTTTTGCAAGAGCTGCTCGGTGCGGCGAAAGGCAAGCGGCCAGTTGATGACGCCGCGCGTCGCCACCTCGTTGCCGAGAAAGATGTTCTCGGCAATCGAGAGCAGCGGCACCAGGGCCAGTTCCTGGTGGATGATGATGATGCCTTCGGCCTCGCTGTCGCGAATGCCTCGAAAGGCCATGGGGCGGCCGTCATAGACGATCTCGCCCTCGTAGGAGCCGTGCGGATAGACGCCGGAAAGCACCTTCATCAGCGTCGACTTGCCGGCGCCGTTCTCGCCACAGATCGCGTGGATCTCGCCTTTCTCGACCCTAAGATTGACGCGGTTGAGCGCTCGCACGCCCGGAAAGGACTTGCCGATGCCCCGCATTTCAAGAAGCGCAGTCATGCCGTTCCTCCGCCGGCGCGAGGGGAGCGGCCAGCGCCCCCTCGCCCCGCCGAGACCTTACTTGAGCTGCTCGGCCTTGTAGTAGCCCGAGCCGACGAGCACGTCCTCGTAATTGGAGGCATCGACCGAAACCGGCTCCAGAAGATAGGAGGGAACGACCTTCTTGCCGTTGTCGTAGGTTTCGGTGTCGTTGATTTCCGGCTGCGTGCCCTGAAGCACGGCATCGATCATCTTCACCGTGACGCCGGCAAGTGCGCGCGTGTCCTTGAAGATGGTCGAATACTGCTCACCGGCGACGATCGACTTGACCGAGGGGATCTCGGCGTCCTGGCCGGTCACGATCGGCATCTTCAGGTCGCCCGAGCCGTAGCCGACGCCCTTGACCGAGGACAGGATGCCGATCGACAGGCCATCATAGGGCGAAAGAACGCCGTGCAGCTGCTTCTGCGAGTAGTTGGCGGAGAGAATGTTGTCCATGCGGGCCTGCGCCACCGCCCCGTCCCATCGCAGGGTGCCGACCTTGTCCATGCCCATCTGCCCCGACGGAATGACGACATCGCCGGAATCGATCAGCGGCTGCAGCACCGACATGCCGCCGTTGTAGAAAAAGAAGGCGTTGTTGTCGTCCGGGGAACCGCCGAACAGCTCGACGTTCCAGGGCTTCTGGTCCGGGAAGCGCTCCTTCAGGCCCTTGACCAGAGAACTCGCCTGCTGCACGCCAACCTTGAAGTTGTCGAAGGTGGCATAGTAGCTGACGGCGTCGCTTTCGCGGATCAGGCGGTCATAGGCGATCACCTTGATGCCGGCAGCCTCGGCGTTCTCCAGCGCGTTGGTCAGCGTCGTGCCGTCGATCGAAGCGATCACCAGCACCTTCACGCCCTTGGTGATCATGTTCTCGATCTGCGAGAGCTGGTTGGGAATGTCGTCTTCGGCATATTGCAGATCGGTGTCGTAGCCGGCTTCCGTCAGCTGCTTGACCATGTTGTTGCCGTCGTCGATCCAGCGCGCCGACGACTTGGTCGGCATGGCGATGCCCACCAGCCCCTTGCTGTCGGCCCAAGCCTGGGCAGCAAGCAGGCATGCGCCGAGTGCGGCTGTCGCCGCAAGAAACCTCATCTTCATGTTGTCCTCCCTTTGACGGGGTTCCTCCGACCCCGAAGCCTCCTCTGAAAGAGATAGAGCCTATCGACATAACGGGCAAATCGAATTATTTCCGGAATCCATATCAAAACTGGTATATCGGAAATGGCCTTCCTGCCGTCGTCTCTGCCCTTCCTGAAGCTGGCTCATCTGAGGCTGGTGGCGGCGATTGCTCAACACGGCCAGATCCAGGCTGCAGCCCAGGCGCTGGCGCTCACCCAGCCCGCCGCTTCGCGCACGCTTGCCGAGATCGAGCGGCTGGTCGGTGCGCCGCTGTTCGAGCGCCATCCGCGCGGCATGACGCCGACGCCGCTCGGCGAAATCCTCGTCCGCCGCGCGCATACGATGCTGATGGGGATGCAGGACCTCGCCCGCGAACTGCAGGAAGAGCGCGAGGGTCGCAGCGGCCTCGTCCAGGCAGGCGCGGTTACCGGCCCTGCCGTCGGCTGCCTCGTGCCGGCCATTCGCAGGCTGAAGGCGCTCACCCCGCATGTGGAACTGCGCATCGACGTCGGGCCTTCGATCCAGCTCATGCGCGGGCTGGAAGAAGGCGACTATGACTTCATCATCGGTCGCCTGCTGCCGGAATCGGACGTGGACGCCTTCGACATCGTTCCCGGCGCGAACGAGACCGTGCGCTGCCTGGTGCGCAGCAGCCACCCGCTGGCACGCATGCGCAATGTACCGCTTGCCGCGCTTGCCGAGCACCCATGGATCATCCAGGAACGCGGCATGCCGATCCGCCAGGCGGTGGAAGCCGCCTTCATCCACGCCGGCCTGCCGGGGCCTGCAGATGTCGTCGCCACGTCGTCGCTCGTGCTGATGATGGCACTTCTTGTTGAGTCCGACATGATCGCGCCAATGTCGCTGGAGGTGGCGCGCCTGATGGAAGGAACCGGTGCGGGTTCGCTTGCTGCCATCGACCTCGCCGTTCCGATCGAGGTCTCTCCGTATCACATCATCACCTATCGCGGACGCGGCCTTTCGCCTGCTGCCGGACGCCTGCACGCGCTGGTTCTGGAAGAGGTCGCGCGGCTGCGAGGCGCCGCCGCCAGGAGATGACCGGGCCGCCAGCAATGCCGGTATTTCGCGCAGCAAACTCTGCTGCGTTGCGCTTGTTGCGACTTGAGCGGAGCACCTACGCCGAATGGCTGCAGGAACCACCAATTTGCCTCGTCAGGGCGGCCGGTTCATGTCGTTCATTGCTCTAGTATTTTTCGTTGAGATCAAGCTATAATGCCGCCGGCTTTGACGGGGAGACAATGTCTTCTGGCCGGAGGAACCGAGGATGGCCGTTGCGCTCGTGCTCGTTCTGATCGTAGTTGGCTCAGTTCTTTTCCATGTTCTGAGCCCCTGGTGGTCTACGCCTATAGCTTCCAACTGGAGCTATATCGACGATACTCTTTCGATAACCTTCTGGATCACCGGCACTGTATTTGCGGCCGTCGTGTTGTTCATGGCTTATTGCGTCTACCGCTTCCGCCACAAGGAGGGAGCAAAGGCCGCCTACGAGCCGGAACGCCGAAAGCTCGAATCCTGGCTGACGATCGCGACCGCTCTTGGCGTGACGGCGATGCTGGCGCCGGGCCTGGTCGTCTGGAGCCATTTCATCAACGTTCCCGACGATGCGTCGGAAGTCGAGGTCTTTGCCCAGCAATGGCAGTGGAGCTATCGCCTGCCGGGCAAGGACGGCAAGCTCGGCACTTCCAACGCCCGCCTGGTCAGCCCGGACAATCCACTCGGCATCGATCCAAACGACCCCAACAGCAAGGATGACGTCATCGTCAATGCAGCCGACCTGCATCTGCCCATTGGCAAGCCGGTGAAGATGCTGCTGCGCTCGATAGACGTGTTGCACGATTTCTACGTGCCGGAATTCCGCGCCCGAATGGACATGGTGCCCGGCATGGTCACCTATTTCTGGTTCACGCCCACGCGGACCGGAACCTTCGAGGTGCTCTGCGCCGAGCTTTGCGGCGTCGGCCACGCCTTCATGCGTGGCGCGGTCCAGGTCGATACCGAGCAGGACTATGCCGCATGGCTGCAGCAGCAGTCGACTTTCGCCCAGTTGACCGCGCCGGCAAAGACGGGAGCGCTGGCTGAGCCTGCAACCAGAGCAGCGAAGGTGAACTAGCCGGGCGGCCGCAGCAAGGCCGGGCGGCGACAGGATCGCAGGAACGAAGAGGTGCCCGATGACCGATGTCACGCCTCAGGGAACGGAGTTCATTCCGCCCGCAGAAGTGGCCGAGATGGAGCTTTACCATCCGCACAGCTGGTGGACGAAATATGTGTTTTCGCAGGACGCCAAGGTCATTGCGATCCAATATGCAAGCACGGCCATGGCCATCGGCTTCGTCGCGCTCGTGCTGTCCTGGCTGATGCGGCTCAAGCTCGGCTTTCCCGATACCTTCTCCTTCATCACCCCCGACACCTACTACCAGTTCATGACCATGCACGGCATGATCATGGTCATCTACCTGCTGACCGCGCTGTTCCTCGGCGGCTTCGGAAACTACCTGATCCCGCTGATGGTCGGCGCGCGGGACATGGTGTTTCCCTATGCCAACATGCTGAGCTACTGGATCTACCTGGTCGCCGTCCTGGTGCTGGTGGCCAGCTTCTTCGCGCCCGGCGGGCCAACGGGCGCGGGCTGGACGCTCTATCCGCCGCAGGTCATCACCTCGGGCACCCCCGGCTCAGAAAGCCTGGGCATCATACTGATGCTCGTGTCGCTGATCCTGTTCATCATCGGCTTCACCATGGGCGGGCTCAACTATGTGGTCACCGTTCTTCAGGCACGCACGCGCGGCATGACCCTGATGCGCCTGCCACTGACCGTCTGGGGCATCTTCACCGCAACCGTGATGGCGCTGCTGGCGTTCCCCGCGCTGTTCGTCGCCTGCGTCATGCTGCTGTTCGACCGCGTCGTCGGCTCGAGCTTCTTCATGCCGGCCATGGTCGACATGGGCACGCCGCTGCCGCATGACGGCGGAAGCCCGATCATGTTCCAGCACCTGTTCTGGTTTTTCGGCCATCCGGAGGTCTATATCGTTGCGCTGCCGGCATTCGGCATCGTCTCCGACCTCATAGCCACCCACGCGCGCAAGAACATCTTCGGCTATCGCATGATGGTGTGGGCGATCGTGATCATCGGCGCGCTCAGCTTCGTCGTCTGGGCCCACCACATGTACGTTTCGGGCATGCACCCCTATTTCGGCTTCTTCTTCGCCACCACGACGCTGATCATCGCGGTGCCGACGGCAATCAAGGTCTATAATTGGATCCTGACCTTGTGGCGGGGCGACATCCACCTGACAGTGCCGATGCTGTTTGCGCTCGCCTTCATCGTCACCTTCATCAATGGCGGCTTGAGCGGCCTGTTCCTGGGCAATGTCGTGGTCGACGTGCCGCTGTCCGACACGATGTTCGTGGTGGCGCACTTCCACATGGTGATGGGAGTGGCGCCGATCCTCGTCATCTTCGGCGCAATCTACCACTGGTATCCCAAGATCACCGGCCGGATGCTCGACGACACGCTGGGCCGGCTGCACTTCTGGGTCACCTTCCTCGGCACCTACCTGATCTTCTTCCCCATGCACTATATCGGGCTGGTCGGCATACCGCGCCGCTATCCCGAGCTTGGCGACACCGCCTTCGTGCCGCCTTCGGTGCATGTGCTCAACGAGTTCATCACCATCGCCGCGCTCGTGGTCGGGGCGGCCCAGCTTGTCTTCCTGTTCAACCTTCTCTGGAGCCTGCGCCACGGCAAGCAGGCGGGCGACAATCCATGGCGGGCGACAACGCTCGAATGGCAAACGGCCGGCACGCCCCCGCCGCATGGCAATTTCGGCAAGGAACTGCCGGTGGTCTATCGCTGGGCCTATGACTACAGCGTCCCGGGCGCGCCCGAAGATTTCATCCCGCAGAACGTGCCCGGCCTGCCGACGGAAGGCAGCACGGCATGAGCGCGATACTGATATTCCTGGCAGGGCTACTGGCCGTCATCGGCTGGTGGCTGTCGCGCCAGAGGCTGATGTCCAAGCCGTGGCTGGAAGTGGGGCCGGCCACTGCCTTCCCCCAGACGGAGGCGCCCGCGACGCATCCGGCAAGGATCGGGCTCGGCGTGTTCATCGCCGTGGTCGGCGCGCTGTTTGCGCTATTCATCGGCGCCTACCTCATGCGCATGGCCTATGCCGACTGGCAGCCAGCACCCATGCCGCAAGTGCTGTGGCTCAACACGGGAATGCTGGTTCTGGCCAGCGTGGCCATGCACTGCGCGGTGCTGTCCGCTCATCGCGGTCGCGTCGACAATCTGCGCCTGGCGCTTCTTGCAGCGGGCCTGACCTCGATTGCCTTCCTTGCCGGCCAGTTGCTGGCCTGGCAACAGCTCGCCGACGAAGGCTATTTCGTTACCGTGAACCCTGCGGTCAGCTTCTTCTACCTGCTGACGGCCATGCATGGCCTGCACGTGCTCGGCGGCCTGGTGGCGCTCGGCCGCACCAACATAAGGGCATGGCAGGGCGGCCGAACCGCCCGGATGGCCCTGTCCGCCGAACTGTGCGCAATCTACTGGCACGCCCTGCTCATCGTCTGGCTGGTCCTGTTTGCCGTGCTGATGGGCTGGGCCGCCAATTTCATCGACATCTGCCGCCGGCTGCTGAGCTAGGAGGAGACGCGGAATGGCCGACACAACGCCGGAACATGTCTCTCACACCGCGGCACGGCCGCAGGGCATGCGCGGGATAGCGGCCGATTGGGCCTCGGACCAGCGGGCGTTCAAGAACGTCTCCTGGGGGAAGGCCATGATGTGGATCTTCCTGCTCAGCGACACCTTCGTCTTCGGCTGCTTCCTGCTGGCCTACATGACCGCGCGCATGTCGACGACGGTGCCGTGGCCGAACACGGCCGAGGTTTTCGCGCTGCATATCGGCGGCCACGAGGTGCCGCTGCTCCTGATCGCCATCATGACCTTCGTGCTGATCTCGTCGAGCGGCACGATGGCGATGGCGGTCAACTTCGGCTACCGCCGCGACCGCAGGAAGACGGCCGCGCTGATGCTGGCAACCGCAGCCCTCGGCGCGACCTTCGTCGGCATGCAGGCGTTCGAATGGACTAAGCTGATCACTGAAGGCGTGCGGCCCTGGGGCAACCCATGGGGGGCGGCGCAGTTCGGCTCATCCTTCTTCATGATCACCGGCTTTCACGGCACCCATGTGACCTTCGGCGTGATCTTCCTGTTGATCACTGCGCGCAAGGTGCTGCGCGGCGATTTCGACCGCGGTGCGCCCGGGTTCTTCACCAGCCGGCGCGGCCGCTATGAAAACGTCGAGATCATGGGCCTCTACTGGCACTTCGTCGATCTGGTTTGGGTGTTCATCTTCGCGTTCTTCTATCTTTGGTGAGGTGGTGCGATGGTACAGGCAGAAGCACAGGACCGGGGATTGCACGGCGACACCAGCTTGGCGCAGGCGGCACATGCGGAAGGCCAGCAGCACCCGATAAGGCTATATCTCGTCGTCTGGGGCTGGCTGTTCATCCTGAGCGCATGCTCATACGCGGTCGATTATTTCAACCTGCAGGGCTATCTGCGTTGGGGTCTGATCATAACACTGATGCTGCTGAAGGCGGGCCTGATCGTGGCGATCTTCATGCACATGGCCTGGGAGCGACTGGCGCTTACCTATGCCATCCTGGTGCCGCCGCTCCTGATACTGGTGTTCCTGACCATCATGGCGCTGGAATCCGACTACACCTCGCTTACCCGCATGCTGTCGTTCAGCGCCGCGCAGTAGAGAGCTTTCCGTGCGGGCCCGGAATTATTGTCTCCGGGACCGCGCTATTGCGCCTTTGGAATTTCAAACTTTGCTTGGGAGGAGCATAAAAATCCTCGGCAACGCGCCTGCCCCACGGCATATTCGGCGCATCGGACAGTTTGTGCGGCTGCGGGATTCCACTTGAGCGCCCATGCCCTTATCTGAAGCAGCCGGAGCTTGTCCGCTGCCACGGATTGAAGGGATGGTCGACCGCCGCCCGGCAAAAGCTAATTCAGGAGCAGTTTGAATGATTGGTGCAACCGTCCTGCTGGACAAATATTCAAAGACGGGCAGGCGCAAGATTGCCGCCCTCGCGGTCACCGCGGCATTTGTCGGCCTGTTGTCGACAGGTTCCGCCCTGCAGGCGGCCGAGGGCTACGACGCCGATGCGTCGATCAAGATTGGCTCGCTCTACGAGCCGCAGAACCTCGACAACACCGCAGGCGCCGGCCAGGGCATCAACGAGGCGTTCAACAGCAACGTCTATGAGGCGCTGTTCCGCCTGACCGATGCGGGCACGGTCGAGAACGCGCTGGTCAGCGACTACAAGGTCAGCGACGACGGCCTGACCTACACGATCACCCTGCTGCCGGGCGTAAAATTCCATTCCGGCGATCCGCTTACCGCCACGGACGTCAAGTACAGCATCGAGCGCGTTGTGAGCCCGGACTCCAAGAGCTCGCGCAAGAAGAGCCTCGAGCCCATCAGCTCGATCGAAACGCCGGACGACAGCACGGTCGTCATCAAGCTTTCATCGCGCTCGATCTCGCTGCCCTACAATCTGAGCTATGTCTGGATCGTCAACGACGCCGCCGCCGACATCACCGCCAAAGAGGATGGAACCGGCCCCTACACGCTGGAAGACTGGCGCCGCGGCTCGACGATTTCCCTGAAGCGCTTCGACGGCTATTGGGGCGAGAAGCCGACCAATGGGGAAGTCGTATTCAACTACTTCACCGACGCGACCGCGCTGAACAATGCGCTGCTCACGGGCGCGGTGGACATCATCACCAGCGTCCAAAGCCCGGATTCGCTTGCCCAGTTCAAGGACAATCCGGAGTTCAAGGTAAGCGAGGGCCAGTCCACCACCAAGGAACTGCTCGCCTTCAACGATCGTGTCGAGCCCTTCAGCAACGTCAAGGTGCGCAAGGCGATTGCCCGCGCCATCGACAAGAAGAAGCTGCTCAACTCGATCTGGGGCGAATATGGCACGCTGATCGGCTCCTTCGTGCCGCCGACGGACCCGTGGTATGTCGATCTCACCGGCGTCGATCCGTATGATGTGGACAGCGCCAAGGCGCTGCTGGCCGAGGCTGGCCACGCCGACGGCTTCACCTTCTCGCTCGACACGCCCAACTACGACCCGCATCCGATCGTCGCCCAGTTCGTCAAGAGCGAGCTGGCCAAGGTCGGCATCACGGTCAACATCAACCTGATCACCGCCAATGAGTGGTACACGAAGATCTACAAGGCGCACGACTTCCAGGCTACGCTGCAGGAGCACGTGAACCACCGCGACATCGTGTTCTACGGCAATCCGGACTTCTACTGGGGCTACAACAACCCCGAGGTCGTGGACCTGATCAAGTCGGCCGAGACCAGCACCACGACGGACGAGCAGACCGCCAAGCTGACCGAAGCCAACCGCATCATCGCCGCGGATGCGGCCAGCAGCTGGCTTTATCTCTACCCGCAGATCGTGATATCGAAGGCCAACGTCAGCGGCTATCCGGTCAACGGGTTGAATTCGCAGTTCTTCGCCTACGGCATCAAGAAGAGCGCGGACTGAGCCCGGCACGGTAAGGCCGTCGCCCCTATCGGAAAGCGGCGGCCAATGGTTTGACTGAACATCGTGCGGAAGCAATTCCGCACGATGTTTCCGTTGGGGACGAAAGGAACCCGCTCATTCTCGCCTACATCCTCCGGCGGCTCGCCATTCTGGTCCTGTCGCTCTTCATCGCATCTCTGGTTCTTTTCGTGCTGCTGAGGCTGCTCCCCGGCGACCCGGCCAACGCGCTGCTGTCGGTGGGCGCCGACCCGCGGCAGATCGAGGCCGCGCGCGAGCAGGTCGGCTCCAACCTGCCGCTTGGTCAACAATTCCTGCGCTTTCTCGGCAGCCTCGCGCGCTTCGACCTCGGCAATTCCTTCATCAGCGGCGCTTCCGTCACCGGCGAAATCGCCGCGCGCCTGACCGTCACGCTGCCGCTGACGCTGCTGGCCTTCGTTTTGGCCATCCTCATCGCGGTGCCGCTCGGCATCGTCTCGGCGGTGAAGGCGGACCGCTGGTACGGCGCCCTGATTTCGACCATCTCGCAGCTCGGCATCGCCATTCCGGTGTTCTGGGTGGGCATATTGCTGGTCACGGCGTTCGCCATCAATCTGCGCCTCTTCCCGTCCGGCGGCTTTCCGTCGCGCGGCTGGCATGCGCCGGCCGAGGCGCTGCGGGCGCTTGCCCTGCCGGTGCTGACGATCGCGATCGTCATGTCTGCCTCGCTGCTGCGCTATGTCCGCTCGGCCACGCAGGACGTGCTGGGCAGCGACTATCTGCGCACGGCGCGTGCGCTCGGCGCCAGCTTTACCGAAGCGCTGGTGCGGCACGGCATCCGCAACGGCTCGGTGCCCGTCATCTCCATTCTCGGCATAGAGCTGGCGTCCACGCTGCTGGGCGCCGTCGTGGTCGAGCGCGTCTTCACCCTACCGGGCCTCGGCTCCATGCTGCTGCTCGGCATCGAGCAGCGCGACTATCCCAATGTCCAGGGCGTGCTCTTCGTTTCCACGCTTCTGGTGCTTCTGGTCGGCTTCACCGCCGACCTGGTGCAGCGGTTGATCGACCCGCGCTTGCGCGACAAGGCAGGAGCCGCGTCATGAGCGCCGCAGACGAATTCACGCCCGCCGCGGCAACCAATGCGCGCCGCCAGCGCTGGTCGCCTACCCTGACCGTCGGCCTGATCCTGGTCGGCATCCATGTTGCCGTCGCCTTGCTGACGCTGTTCTGGACGCCCTACGACCCCACCAGCACGACCGGCGGCCGGCTTGAGCCGCCATCCTTCGCGCATTGGGCAGGCACCGACCGGCTGGGCCGGGATTTCTTCACCCAGATCATGATGGGCTCGCGCATCGCGCTCATCGTCGGGGCCGGCGCCGTGGCCATCGGTGCGGCCATTGGCGTGACCATCGGACTGCTGGCGGCCTTTGCGACACGCTTTCTGGACGATGCGCTGGCCGCCACGCTGGATATCCTCATCGCCTTTCCGACGCTCCTTCTGGCAATGCTGGTGGTGGCGGCAAGCGAAAGCGCGAGCCTGTGGTCTGCCATTCTGGCGCTCGGCATCGCCATGTCGGCCATCGTGGCGCGGCTGACGCGCATCCTCGCCAAGCGCGTGCTGCAGAACGACTACATCACCGCTTCTCGCACCTCCGGCACCTCGTGGCCGGGCGTAGTGGTCCGGCATGTACTGCCCAACATCTGGCCGACGCTCAGCGTCAATTTCGCGCTGCAGTTCGGCATCGCGGTCATTGCCGAATCCTCGCTGTCCTATCTCGGGCTTGGCGCGCCGCCGCCCAATGCCTCGTGGGGCCGCCTGCTGCAGGAAGCGCAGGGCACGGTCTACACGGCCCCTATTGGCGCTATCGCGCCCGGCATCGCGCTGGTGATGCTGGTGATCGGCATCAACCTGCTGGCCGACGGCCTGCGCGACATCAGCGATCCGACGCGGAGGATTTCGCGATGACGCCGCTTCTTTCCGTCGACGGGCTCACGCTGAAGACCGGCGACAAGACGCTGGTTTCCGACCTGTCGTTTTCGGTTGGCGCCGGCGAGCGCATGGGGCTGATAGGCGAATCGGGCTCGGGCAAGTCGCTCACCGCCATGGCAGTGACGGGCCTTTTGCCCAAATCGTTCATGCCCGCCGGCTCAATACTGCTCGATGGCCAGCAGGTCGTCGGCACGCACGCTCGCGTTCTGAATGGCCTGCGCGGCTCGTCGGTTGCCGTGGTGTTCCAGGAACCGCTCACCGCACTCGACCCGCTGATGAAGATCGGCAAGCAGGTGGCGGGGCCTTTGGCGCGGCGTCTGGCGCGCGAAGGCAAGTCGTCCTCACGCCGCGAGGTCGAGCGCGAGGTGCTGCAGTTCCTCGACCATGTAGCGCTGCCGCAGCCGGAGCGCATCGCCAACTCCTATCCGCATGAGATTTCGGGCGGCCAGCGCCAGCGCGTCGCCATTGCCATGGCGCTCGCCTGCAAGCCGAAGCTGCTGATCGCCGACGAGCCGACCACCGCGCTCGATGTGACCACGCAGGCGGAAATCCTGAAGCTGCTCGACAGCCTGGTGCGCGAGCTTGGCATGGCGCTGCTGTTCATCAGCCACGACCTGCCGGTCGTTGCCACGGTGGTGGACCGGGTGACGGTGCTGCGCAACGGCCGCGCGGTGGAGGAAGGGCCGGTAAGAACCGTCTTCGACCATCCGCGCCACGACTACACCAAGACCCTCGTCGAGGCCGCCCGCTCCTTCGACAATGCGCTTGAGGGAACGGCATGACCCTGCTCGATGTGCGCGACGTGACCTTCGGCTATGGGCGGCAGCGACAGGTGCTGCACGGCGTTTCCTTTGCGGTGAAGAAAGGCGTGAGCGTCGGCCTCGTCGGCGAATCCGGCTCGGGCAAGACGACGATCCTGCGCCTGCTTCTGGGGCTGGCCCGACCGACCGGCGGCGCGATCAGCTTCGGCGGCACTACGCTCGATCCGTCCAGCCGGGGCTTCATGCGGGATTACCGCCGCTCCGTGCAGGCGGTATTCCAGGACCCCTACTCGTCGCTCGACCCGCGCCAGAAGGTGCGCGACATCATTTCCGAGCCGCTGCAGTCGCTTCGCATTCCGGGCTCGCATGGTGACGCGGTGGTCGCCGCGCTCGATGCGGTCGGCCTGCCGGCCGACGCCATCAACCGCTATCCGCACGAATTCTCGGGCGGCCAGCGCCAGCGCATCGCAATAGCCCGCGCCATCGTCGCACGCCCGCAGCTTGTGCTCGCCGACGAGGCGGTCAGCGCGCTCGACCTGTCGACGCGCATCCGCATTGTCGACCTGTTCAAGCGCCTGTCGGAAACCATGACGCTGGTGTTCGTCTCGCACGACCTGGGCGTAGTGGCTTCGCTGTGCGAGGAAATCATCATTCTCGAGCGCGGCCATATCGTGGAGAGCGGCAAGACCCGCGAAATCCTGGACGCCCCGCAGCATCCCTACACGCAAAAGCTCCTGCAGAGCGTTCCGCGCATGCCGCGATAGGACAGGCGCAGCAACTTCAGACCAAAGGCAAGCAGCATGACGACCGATCAGGACTATATCCGCAGCATCGAAGACTGGCGCGCCAAGCGCCTGGCCAATCTCAAGGCCGATGACGGCTGGCTCAACATCATCGGCCGCTGGTCGCTGGAACAAGGGTCGGTGACGGTCGGCTCGGCCGAGGACAACGATGTCGTGCTTTCGGCCGGCCCCGCCCGTGTCGGCACGCTGACGCAAGACCCTGACGGCGGCGTCACCTTTGCCCCTGCGGATGGTTCCGAGCCTATCCGGCTGAAGCTCGACAAGAAGAACCCGCCGCGTTTTTCGGTTGGCCAGTTGCTGCTCGAAGTGACAACGCTCAACGGCCAGAACGCGCTACGCGTGCGCGATACACAGGCGACCGAACGCGATAATTTTCCGGGCATCGAGTCGTTCGCGATCGATCCGAGCTGGCGCATCGTCGCAGACTGGATCCCGCTGGAGACCCCGATCCAGACGACGGTCGACACCGTCATCGGCATTCCGACCGAGGTGACGATCACGCACAAGGCCGCCTTCACGCGCGACGGCGTGCGCTATGAGCTGCTGCCGACCCACGGCACGCCGCAGATGCCGCAATTCGTGCTGCGCGACCAGACCGCGCGCGACAAGACCTATCCCGCCTCGCGCTTCCTCTATGGCGAGGACATCACCGACAAGACCATCCTGCTGGACTTCAACAAGGCGATCAACCCGCCCTGCGCCTTCACGCACCATGCCGTGTGCCCGCTGCCGCCAGCCGAAAACGTGCTGCCGATCCGCATCGAGGCCGGCGAACTCAAGATGCCCGATTAAAGCGCTCGGCTCCCGAGCCCGCAGTCGCCGGGGACACGGGCTCGGCCCATCCATTTCTGGAGACCGGAAGTCGCCTACGCTTCGTCTGTTTCCTGATGGCGCCCCGCCTTATTCCCCCGGCAGAATGTGGCCGGCATCTTCGCGCCAGGAAACCCAGACCGGCGCGCCCGGCGAAAGGTTGAGCGGCTCCAGCTCGTCGTGGCTCTTCTGCGCCTTGATCTCGGTTCCGTCCGAGGCCTCGAGGTGCACGACCGCGGTTGCGCCCACGAATTCTTCGCCCACCACCACGGCCTGCAAGCCATTGAGGCCGGCGGCGGGGGGCTGAATGGAAAGATGTATCCGGTCGTCCGAGACGACGAAGGTCGCCTTGTCTCCCTTGGCCAAGGGCTTGGCCGGGTTGGGCACCACATCGAACTCGCCGACCGCCGTGGCGATCCTCACGGCGCCATCTGCCAGTGCCGAAACATGGCCCGCGAAAATGTTCGACGAGCCGAGGAACTCGGCCACGAAGCGGGTTCGCGGTGCCCGGTAGATCTCCTGCGGGTCGCCGATCTGCTCCACCCTGCCCCGGCTCATGATGACAACGCGGTCGGCCATGGAGAAGGCTTCCGACTGGCTGTGGGTGACGTAGACGAAGGTGATGCCGAGTTCCTTCTGGAGGTTCGACAGCACCGTTTGCATGCGCACCTTGAGATGTGCGTCGAGCGCCGAAAGCGGCTCGTCGAGCAGCAGGATCTCCGGCTCGGTGACCAGCGAGCGGGCGAGCGCCACGCGCTGCCGCTGGCCCCCCGACAGATGCGCGACGTTGCGATCGGCGAATTCGGTGATCTGCATGCGCTCGAGCCAGGTGTCGACGCGCCGGCGCCGCTCGGTCTTGTCGACGCCGCGCATGCGGAGGCTGAACTCGACGTTCTCGCGCACGGTCAGGAACGGAAACAGCGCCAGGCTCTGCCACACCATCGGCGTGTCGCGCTGCCAGGTTGGCAGGTCGTTGATGCGCTTGCCGGCAAGGCGGATCTCGCCCTGGCTGGGGGCTTCGAGGCCCGCCAGCATGCGCAGCGTCGTGGTCTTGCCGCAGCCGCTGGAGCCCATGATGGCAAGGAATTCGCCCTTGCGGATGTCGAGGTCCATTCGCTCCACGGCGACGAAGCTGCCGAACTGCTTGACGACGCCATCGAAGACGACGAGGGCTTGATCTGTCATTGCGCTATCACTCCGGCGCCTTGGCGCCGACCTTGGGCGCAGCACTACGTTTCATGAGAAGGATTTGGGCCAGCACCACCAGTGTCATCGAGGCGATGAAGACGAAGGTTCCGATGACGTTGATGCGAGGGCTGACCTGGCCTTGCAGGAAGCCGAGAACCTTGACCGGCAGCGTTTCATGCAGGCCGGACACGAACCAAGCCACCGCGAATTCGTCGAATGACACCGCCATGGTAATGAACAGCGCGGCAAAGATCGCCGGCTTGCAGAAGGGTATGATGACATACCGCATCGCCTTCCATTCCGAAGCGCCAAGGTTCCAGGCGGCCGCTTCCAGCGAAGGGTCCATCTGCGACAGCCGCAGGCGGCAGATGGCCATGGCGAAGGGCGCGCACATCACCACATGGGCGATGATGACCGAATGGATCTGGCCCGAAAGGCTGACATTCGACAGGAAAGCCAGCATGGCAAGGCCGAGAATGACCACCGGAATGGTCGGCGGCAGCAGCGCCAGCGCAAGATAGAACTGCTTGCCGAAGAACTTGTAGCGAAAGTCAGTGTAGGCGGCACCGAAGCCGAGTGCCGTCGCCAGCACCGAAACCACGACGCCGGCAATGAGCGTATTGCGCAAGCCTTCCCAGACCAGCGGATCGGCGGCGACGGCTTCATACCAGATGGTGGAAAAGCCCCCGAGCGGCAGCGACGGGAAACGGTCGACGTTGAAGGAAAAGACGAAGCTGGCGGCGATCGGCGCGAAGATGAAGGCAAAGCCGAGCACAATGTAGAGCTTCAGCGCCCAGTCGATCCAGGGGTTCCGGTTGAAGTCGCTCATCGTCCGCGCTCCCGATAGGCATAGCTGACCGCTGCGAAAGCCACTGCGAGCAGTGTGCCGACCATGGTAAGGGCGATGACCGCCGCCCGCGGCCACTGCTGGCCCGATTTGGTGGTGTCGGTGATCAGGATCGACAGCGTCGGAGGATCGCCGCCGCCGAGATAGAGCGGGCTGACGAAATCGCCGAAGGTCAGGATGAAGCAGAACAGGGCCGCGATGACGAGGCCGACCCTGGCGGAGGGCACGACGACCTCGAATACGGTGCGCAGGCGCCCGCAGCGCAGGTTGTGCGCCGCCTCGATCAGCGTACGGTCGACGAACATCAGGCTGAACAGCTGCAACAGCACGACCAGCGGGAAGCTCAGGGTGAGATAGCCCACCATCATGCCGAACACCGAGTTCAGCATGCCGAACGGCCCCAGGCCAACCATGGAAAACAGCGCGTTGATGATGCCGTTGTCGGACAGGAACACCTGCCACGAATAGACGCGCACGAGATAGCTGGTGAAGAAGGGGATGACCATCAGGAACACCGCCCAGCGCCGTGCCGTCTCCCCCAGCTTCAAGGCGATGCCATAGGCACAGGGGAATGCCAGCGCGCTGGTGATGACCGACGCCGATAGCGCCAGAAGCAGGGTCCTGAAATAGGCGTCCCAGAAAACGCCCCGGCCCAGCATCCGCACCCAGTTGACGGTGTCGAAATCCGGCGTCATCCGGAAGTTCTTGACCGTCCAGAAGCTGAGCGCGATCAGGAAGACCAGCGGCGCGAGGAAGAATGCAAGCTGCCACACCAGCATGGGCAGCGAGAAGGTCAGTCCATATAGGGTAATCGATTTCCGCATTTGCAGCAGCCCAGGCCCAAAGGGCGTCACATGCCGCAATCGCAAGCGGCTTTCCGGGATGGAAGGGGCGGGCAAGCGCCCGCCCCGGAGATCTTAGGATCCCTTGTATTCCGACCAGAAGTCGTTCCAGTCTTCAAGACTCTGCTGCACCGGCAGCTGCCGGTACTTGATGCGGCCGTTGCGGATCAGGTCCATCGCATTGCTCTCGTTGAGCAGCATGCCCTGGCGCTTGGCCTCTTCCGGCGTTTCCTTGGCCAGCAGCTCCCAGCCCTTCTTGTTGGGGATGAGGCAGGGATAGGCCGCCATGTTGGCCGACTTCACCTGGCCCTTGGCCGACGTGATGTACTGGATCCACTTCTTGGCCAGATCGGCCTTCTTCGAGCCCTTGCCGATGCAGAAGGACTCGGTGAACTGCAGGCCGCCTTCCTCCGGGATGATGCTGCGCACCTTGGCGCCACCGCGTTCCAGCGCGCCGGTGATCCAGTCGCCGATGCCCGCCATGGCCAGCATCTGCCCGTTCTGGAGCGACGAGAAGGTGCCGCCATAATCGAAGAAGCCGCCGATCTGCGGGCGCAGCGTCTTCATCTTCTCCTGCAGCTTGCCCCAGGCGGCGTCGTCGATGTCATAGGGAGAGGCGTTGCCGTTCAGCAGGCTGATCTGGCCGAGATTGGGCAGATGCCAGTCGAAATGCCCGACCTTGCCCTTGAGCTTCTCGGCCCAATAAACATTGTAGGTCGAAGCCTCCTTCTCGGTGATCGCCTCGGTGTTGTAGGCAACGCCCAGGAAGCCGAAACGGGTGATCACCGAATAGAGGTCGTCGCCCTCCCAGTGGCCAGGGAAGTGCTGGAACTCGGGAAAGAATTCGTCGAACGCGTAGTCGGCAGGATCGAGCTTCTCGATATAGCCGGCCGCATTCAGCTGCTGCACATATTCAGCATCCGAAAGGATGACGTCGAAGGTTCCCGCCGGCGACTGGGAGATGAGACCCAGCATGTTGTCGCCGCCAGTGTAGTATTTCGGCTTGAACTTGACGTTGTTCTCGGCCTCGAACTCAGCCACAACGTCGGGCTCTGCATGGCCGTACCAGGCGAGCATGGTCAACTCGACCGGTTCTGCGAAGGCAAGTCGGCTGAGGAAAGGCATTGCAAGTGCGCCGCCCCCCAGAACGCTTGCACCCTTCAAGATGTCGCGTCGCGTCCGCGCCGCCGTCAAAGTCTTCTCGAGCGTCATTTCGTTCCCCTTAGCTTGTTGTTTTCTCGACGGTAGGAGCGACTTATGTATTTGGAAAATTAATTATGATAATAAACGGATTTGCATCGCTTATTGTCTGTGCAGTTCGACATTGGCGCGCCCCGGAACGCTGGAAATGCCTGCCTCGTCGAGCCTCGCGACGATGTGGTTGACCAGCCGGATTCCGGCGTCGGAAAGGCGGGGATGCTTGTAGAAGAGGCCGACGCGGATCTCGGCCAGAGGCGGAAAACCTTCCGCGGGATCCAGCACCCGCATGCCGGGCAGCATGGTGTAGCGGGTCAGCGCGCTGACGCCGAGGCCGTTCATGACCGCGTTCTGCAAGCCCGAGATGCCCGGCCCCGTATAGGCCACCCGCCAGCGGATACGGGCCGTGTCCAGCGCCTGGATCATGCGCGCGCGATAGGCACAGCCTTCCGGGTGCGCGGCGAGCGGGACGCCGACGGCCGGATCGAAGACGGCGGTTTCCGCGGCGGCCCAAACCGGCCGCTCTATCCAGGAGCGTGACAGATATTGCGCGCGCTCATGGTCGGTCATGGCGACCGCCAAGTCCAGTTCGTCGGCGCGCAGCCGATCGAGGATCTCCCCACTCCAGCCGCAATAGAGCTCGAGCGCGATGTCGGGATGCTCGCGCGTATACTCGGTGATCACGCCCTGCAGGAAGGCGACGGCGTAGTCGTTGGGAAGGCCGACGCGCAGCACGCCGGCGATCTTCGACCGGTTGAAATAGGAAGCCGCCTCGTCGTTGAGGCGAAGGATTTCGCGCGCATAGCTGAGCAGCATCTCGCCCTCGCTGGTCAGCAGCAGCGAGCGCCCGACCTGCTTGATGATCGGTGCTCCCACAAGCTCTTCAAGCCGCTTCATCTGGAGCGAAATGGCGGGTTGAGTGCGCCCCAGCGCGTCGCCTGCCTTGGTAAAGGCACCGAGATCGACCACCGAAACGAAGGTCCGCAAAAGATCGGTCTGGTAGTTGACAACGCTCCGCATGGATTTGAATTCCTCATGAGCGAATGACAATTATAAATTTCTCATATCATTAAAGCCGCCTCTAATCATCATTCCAACATCCAAAATGGGAGATGATGAAAAAAATGCGCGATACAGTTTTTGCTGCTGAATTGACCTGGCCGGACTATCACAGCCGTGTCCGGGACGGTTCGGTTCCGATCCTGCTGCCGGTCGGATCGATGGAGCAGCACGGCCATCACATGCCGATGCATGTCGACGTCCTGCTGCCGGTGGAGTTCGCGCGCCGTGTTGCCGGCGAGATCGGCGCTCTCGTCGCGCCGCCCTTCACCTATGGCTACAAATCGCACCAGAAGTCCGGCGGCGGCAACCACCTGCCCGGCACCACCAGTCTGGATGGCGCCACGCTGGTGGCGGCACTGCGCGACGTGATCAAGGAATTCGCCCGCCACGGCGTGCGGCGCATGTGCCTGGTCAATGGCCATTTCGAGAACTCCTGGTTCATCATCGAGGGCATCGACCTGGCGCTGCGTGAACTGCGCTGGGACGGCATCGACAACATGAAGATCGTGGTGCTGTCCTATTGGGACTTCGTGGACAAGGAGACGATCGCGCGCCTCTATCCCAATGGCTTCACCGGCTGGGACCTCGAACATGGCGGCGTGCTGGAAACCTCGCTGATGCTTGCGCTCTATCCGCATCTGGTAAGCCTCGACCGCGCCGTTCACCACGAGCCGGCTTCCTTCCCGCCTTATGACGTCTATCCGCCCAAGCCCGAATGGACGCCGGCCAGCGGCACGCTCTCCTCGCCCAAGGAAGCCTCCGAGGAGAAGGGCGAGATCCTGCTGGAAGTCTGCGTCAACGGCATCGTCAATGCGCTGAAGACCGAATTCCCGCGCTGAGCAAATTCGCCGGCGCACAAAAAAGCCGCGGTGCGAAACCGCGGCTTTTTCCTTGTCCGGTCAAAAGGGGCGTAGTGGCAGTGAAAGGCCGCGTCGACGCTCGGCTTCCTGGCCTTCCGGCGCAGGCGCGGCGGACCAATGGGGAGCCCGCTTCCGCATCGCGGCAATGATGCGAGCAACGAGGCGGACAAGCTCTGCCATGCCGGACACCGCGGACGGCTTTGGATAGCGGATCGACGGGTCCTTTCCGTCGATCCACCAGTGCGGCCAGTCGTGGGGAACATGAAAAGCCACGGCCAGCCTCGCCATGCCGTCAGTTGCGGATGATGTTGTGTTCCGGACCGAACGGGAAGCCGGTGATGTTCTCGGCACCGTCCTCACCGACGATCAGGATGTCGTGCTCGCGATAGCCGCCGGCACCGGGCATGCCCTCCGGCAGCATCACCATCGGCTCCATGGAAACCACCATGCCGGGCTTCAGCTCGGTATCGATGTCCTCGCGCAGTTCCACGCCGGCCTCGCGGCCATAGTAGTGGCACAGCACGCCGAAGGAGTGGCCATAGCCGAAGGAGCGGTACTTCAGCAGGTCCCACTCGCGGTACATCTCGTTGAGCTCGATGGCGATGTCCTTGCAGCGCGCGCCCGGCTTGATCAGCTCAAGCCCGCGACGATGCACGGCCACGTTCTTCTCCCAGATGTCGAGGCTGGCGTCATCGACATGGCCGCAGAACAGCGTCCGCTCCAGCGCGGTGTAGTAGCCGAAGATCATCGGGAAGGTGTTGAGCGAGAGGATGTCGCCGGACTGCACGATACGGTTGGTGACCGGGTTGTGCGCGCCATCGGTGTTGATGCCCGACTGGAACCAGGTCCAGGTGTCCATCAGTTCCACGAAGGGGAACGAGTTGGCGATCTCGCGGATCATCGCGTTGGTGGTGGCGATCGCCACTTCGTGCTCCGGCACGCCGGCCTTCACCGCCGCCGCGCAGGCCGCGCCGCCGACGTCGCAGACGCGGGCGCCTTCGCGGATCAGCTTCTGCTCTTCGAGCGACTTGATGGTGCGCATCCACATCGAGGGCTGGCTGATGTCGACGAACTCGACGCCCGGCAGGGCTTCTTCAAGCTGGCGGCGGAAGTCGAGATTGACCTGGTCGAACTCGATGCCGATGCGCTTGGCGCCCGTGGTCAGCTGGCGCACGGCGCGGTAGAAATTGTCGCGGCGCCAGTCGGTGTAGGTGATGTTGTCGCCGAAGCTGCGGCGCCAGGGCTGCCCGCCGTCGATGCCGGCCGAAATCGTCGTGGCGTTGTTGTGGTCGATGACCATGCCGTACTTGCGACCGAAATAGCAGTACAGCCAGCCGGAATAGTAGTTGATGCAGTGATAAGAGGTGAACAGCGCCGCATCGACATTGTTCTTGGCCATCCAGCCGCGAACGTCGTTTTGGCGGCGGGTCATCTCGGCATCCGAAAACGGCGAATAATCTTTCTCGCCGTTGTGCCATTTCATCACGTGCAACATGTCGTCAGTCATTGTGGGCTGCTCCTCTCCAGGTAGGTTGGTGCAGCCAAGTTATGCTCGGGCGATTTATTTCCGAAATTTATTCAACTGATGTGGGCATTACGCATGCTTATGGAGACGATGCACCTCCATCCCCCCTCACCGCGCCACCCCGTACAGTTCGGACACAAGCTTCTTCAGCGCGCTGCGGCTCTCCGGCCTGAAGTACATCATGTGCCCGCCTTCCAGCGCCTCGACGCGGATGGGCCTTGCACCGGGCACGGTAGGCAGCTGGCTGACGAGATAGGCCGAGGTCATGTAGGGCGTGACCAGATCGGTGTATCCGTTGACGATAAGCACGTCGAGCTCGGGATTGAGCGAGCGCGCCTGCTGAAGGTCGGACATGACGCCGACATAGCCCTGGTGGGTTGGACTTGTGCCGTAGTCCCAATTGCCGCTGACTTCATGATTGAGCATCCGATAGCTCAGATCCGTGCGGAATTTCAGCTCGTCGCGGACATAGTTGACGAAGGCTGATGTGAGCACCGGCACGCTGCGGTCGAGCACCGGGTCCGGGCCGCCAAGCCTGAAACTGTCAGGGGCGATATCGCCGGTTTCAATCGCACCGTCGTAGAAGCTGAGCACATTGCCCCTGGCGCGCGCGAACTCCTTGGCGAAGAGCATGGTTGGAATGCGCGCGAAATTGCGCTGGACGAGGTCGAGCGGCAGGCCGGTAATTTCCGCCACACGCCGGCTCGCCGCGCGGCCGCCCTGCTCAAGTCCGCTCACAAGCGCCACGAGATAGTCGCCCAACGCGTAGCGCTCTATGTCGGCCAGCCGCTCGCGCAGTTCGGGGCCAGCGACGCCCTCGCCGTTCAGGCGCACGGCCGCAAGCGAGGGCAGCTCGAGCGCCCAATGCAGCGGCTGGAATTCGTCGGGGCGAACAAGCGCGAATTCGAGCGCCGGTGAAATGAGCACGACGCCGCTGGGGCTCAAGCCGACATCTTCCTGCAGCGTCTTGGCAAGCAATGCCGCACGAAACCCGCCATAGCTTTCGCCGGCAAGGAACACCGGCGATGCGGTGCGGCCCTCCTGGGCCAGATAGAGGCGGATGAAGGCGCCCATCCACATGGCGTCCTGCTTGACGCCCCAGAAATTGCGCGTCTCCTGGCCCGGCGCCTCGCGGCTGTAGCCGGTGCCGACCGGGTCGACGAAGACCAGGTCCGTCATGTCGAGCCAGGTGCTCGGATTGTCCTCGAGCCGCTGCGGCGGCGGCAGGAAATTGCCGTCGGCGGCAGTCGTCACGATGCGCGGGCCAAGCCCCCCGATATGAAGATAGGCCGAAGCCGCTCCCGGCCCGCCATTGAACACGAACGTGATCGGGCGCCCGGGATCAGGCGCCCGGCGCCCTTGCGGGAGTACGGAATAGTCGACATAGAAAATCTTGGCGGTGACTTCCCCCTCGCCCGAAAGCAGCGACAGGGTGCCGGCTTTCGCCCGGTATTCGAGCGCCCGCCCGCCAATGTCGATGGAATGATCCGTTGTCTGTCCGGGCGGAAGAAGCGCAATTGCCCCCGCCGCTTGCGCCGGTCTCTCGGCAGACTTTGCCTGCGCCGGCCACATGCCGCCGATCAGCAGCAGCAGGGCGAGCACGACTTCTCCCAGCTTGATACGCATGATCCCTCCGAAGCGGAACGGACTGCTTTCAAGACCACAATACCAGCCGCGCCGCCGAAGTCACCTCAGGCGAAAGCGAGCGGAGTCCTCTCCGCCACCCTTGATGACCCCACTTAGGGCTTCACGCTTCAATCAGACGGAAACGTAATGCGCGTCGCGCGGAAGTTCCGACAGGATTTCCGGACCGTCCTCGCGCAGGATCACGATGTCTTCGAGGCGGATGCCGAAGCGGCCGGGCAGGTAGATGCCCGGCTCGATCGAGAACACCATGCCTTCCTCGAGCACGGTTTCCGAGGTCGCGGTGATGTAGGGCGGCTCGTGGCCGTCGATACCCATGCCATGGCCGGTGCGGTGCACGAAGTATTCGCCATAGCCGGCATCCGCGATGACCTTGCGCGCCGCGGCGTCGACTTCCCTGGCCAGCACGCCGGGGCGGGCGGCCTTGAGCGCGGCCTGCACCGCCTTCTCGACGATCGCATGGATTTCGCCATAGCCTTCCGGCGGCTGGCCGATCACCGCCATGCGCGTGATGTCGGAAGGAAAGCCGTCCTTGCGCCCGCCAATATCGATGACCACCGCGTCGCCTTCCTGCACGACCTTCTCGCTTGCCGAATGGTGCGGGAACGCGCCGTTGCCGCCGGCGCCGACGATCCAGAACTGCGGCGCGGCGCCTTCCGAAGAGAAGTGCGCGCGAATTTCTGCCGCGACCTGCTTCTCGGTCATGCCGGGCCTGATGCTGCCGAAGGCCGTCTGCATGGCGCGGTCGGCTATGCCGGCATTCATCTTGAGCTTCTGGTATTCGGTGCCGTCCTTGCGCATGCGCAGGCCGCCGAGCGTATTGGGCGTGAAATCGCGCCTCGTGTCGGCGGGCAGCGCGTCGAGCAGCAGCAGCGCAAAGTCCGCGCGCATCGTCTCGTCAAGCGCGACGAGTCCGGGGGCTGTGGCGCCGATGGCGGCCAGCGCGCCTTCGAGCGCGGCGACCGGACCCACATCGTCGGCCCAGTTGAAGAATTCGATATCGGTGAATTCGCGCGTGCCTTCGGCATTCAGCGCCGGCATCAGGAATGCCTCCTTCTCCGGCGCGATCAACAGCAGGCAGGGCCGCTCGTCGGGATGCGGGTGGAAGCCCAGCACCCAGTCCATATGCGAGCCTGGCGCGATGGCAACCAGCCCGGTGCCGGTCTCGGCCATGCGCTTGCGAAGTGCCTTGAGGCGTTTTTCGGTCTGTTCGTTCACGTGGGGAATCCTCGTTCCATTGGCGGCACTGATCTTTAGCATGGCGGCATCTTCCGCACGCCGCAACGCCGCGACAGAAAAATGGCGCTCGATTTCTTTGAGTGCCGGGCCGCTCGCATTTCCACGGCTCGACGAGCAGGGCGCCGCGGCGCAAAAAATTCGATTGGCCATCCCGGCCAAGTTTGAATAAGTATTGTAAATGTTGGAAGGACGCTGCCGAGGCGGTGCGCGACCCGCCTGCCTCCGCGTCCGAGCAGAGCCATTTAGCGCCGCACATTCGATATTCCCGAGGGGGTTTTCATGTTCCTGCCCGTGATCATGGCCGGCGGCTCCGGCACTCGTCTCTGGCCACTTTCCCGACAGCACTACCCCAAGCAGTTCCACGCGCTGACCGGCGAACGCAGCCTGCTTCAGGAAACGGTCATGCGGCTGGAAGGAATGGAGGCGGCGACCCCGCTGCTGATCTGCAACGAGGAGCACAGGTTTCTCGTGGCCGAGCAGCTGCGCCAGATCGGGCAGGAAGACCTGACGATCCTGCTGGAGCCGGTCGCCCGCAATACCGCGCCCGCCATCGCGCTTGCCGCCCTCTATGCCCGGAGCGAGGGCGACGACCCTCTTATGCTGGTTCTGGCCGCCGACCACTTCATACGCGACGTGGCGCAGTTCCAGGAGGCGATTGCCGCTGGCGTGCCGCTGGCGCAGGAAGGCAGGCTCGTCACCTTCGGCGTCGTGCCGGAGCGGCCCGAGACGGGCTATGGCTATATCAAGCGCGGCGCGGCGCTTGCCCAGGGCGGCTTTGCCGTAGACAGCTTCGCGGAGAAGCCGGACGCGCAAACCGCCGCGCGCTACCTGGCGTCGGGCGACTATTACTGGAACAGCGGCATCTTCCTGTTCAGGGCCAGCCGCTTCCTGGAAGAGCTCGAGCGATTCCGCCCGGATATCCTTCTCGCCTGCCAGAAGGCGACCGGGGCCTTGAAGCCGGATATGCAGTTCGTGCGGGTCGATGCACGCGCCTTCGAGGCCTGCCCTTCGGAATCCGTCGACTATGCCGTGATGGAAAAGACGGCGCATGCCGCCGTCGTTCCGCTGAAGGCGCGCTGGAGCGACATCGGCTCGTGGTCCGCGCTGTGGGAAGTGCAGGACCGTGACGAAAGCGGCAATGCATTTGGCGGTGACGTGCTCTCGCTCGACAGCGCCAACAATCTGGTGCGGGCGGAATCAAGGCTCGTGGCGCTGGTGGGCATCGAGGACCTGGTGGTCGTCGAAACCAAGGACGCCGTTCTCATCGCCCGCAAGGACAAGGTCCAGGACGTCAAGTCGATCGTCGATCTGATCAAGAAGAACGGCCGGAACGAGCACCTGAACCATCGCGAGGTCTACCGGCCCTGGGGCCACTACGACTCGATCGATTTCGGCGAGCGCGACCAGGTCAAGCGCATCACCGTGAAGCCGGGGGCGAAGCTGTCGGTGCAGATGCACCACCACCGCGCCGAACACTGGATCGTGGTTCGCGGAACCGCCAGGGTCTACAAGGGCGACGAGGTGCTGCTCCTGACCGAGAACCAGTCCACCTACATTCCACTGGGCGAGGTCCACGCGCTGGAAAACCCGGGCAAGATCCCGCTCGAGCTGATCGAGGTTCAGTCCGGTTCCTATCTCGGCGAAGACGACATCGTCCGCTTCGAGGACCGCTACGGCCGCTCCTGAAACTGGAACACCGGGCCAGCGTCGAAATCAGGCGCGCAGCGGTCCGCTTGGCGGAGCAGCGCCACGGCCGTCGGCCCAGGCGCGAATTCGCTCCAGCCCCGCTTTCAGCAGGGCTTCGGCCTTCGCGTCGGTTTCCGCCTCCACATAGCACCGCATCTCCGGCGCGTTGCCGGACGGGCGCAGGTGGATGATGCGGCCGTCTGCCAGCGTAACGCGCAGGCCGTCGATATCGCTGCTCGAACGCACTTGCCCGATGGGGGCGAGGAAGGCCGATAGATTGCTGTCGGACGCGCGAAGATGCGCCATCAGCGCGGCACTGATTTCGACGGCAAAATTCTCGATCCGATCCGCAGCCGCAGCCGGCAGGCGATAGCTGGCGGCTATGTGCGAAAGCGGCCTTTTTTGCCTTGCGACCAGCGAAAGCACTGCCAGTATGGGCAAGAAGCTGTCACGCGTCGGGAGAGCACGAAGTGTCCGGCCGTTGACCTCGAAATCGGTAGCCGTCAGCACGCCGCCATTGGCTTCGAACCCGATCACCCGCGACCTGCCGGCGGCGACCGCCTCGTCCATGCCGGCGATGACGAATGGCGATCCCACCCGGGTGCGGACGACCTCGAAGTCGCCCGCCGCTTCGATGCCGGAGTTCGAGGTCACCGGCGTCACGACCGTCTCCGCCTTCAGGAATTCCGCCGCCACCAGCCCCAGCAAGTCTCCCCGCAAGGGGCTGCCGGTCTCATCGGCTACGAGCGGCCGGTCGCCGTCGCCATCGGCCGACACGATCGCATCGAGCGCATGGGCCTGCGCCCACCCCCTCAGCGAGGCGAGCGTTTCCGGCGACACCGCCTCAGTGTCGACAGGCACGAAGCTATCCACTCGCCCCAGCGGGTGCACATCGGCGCCGTAGTGAGCAAGCACCTCGACCAGCAGATCACGCGCGACGGTGCTGTGCTGATAGACCCCGAGCTTCAGCCCCGCCAGCGCTCGCGCCGGCAGAAGCGACTTGTTGCGCTCCAGGAAAGGCGCGCGACACTGAGACGCTTCATCAATCAGCGCAGACACCCCGGCCCGCATGCCGCCTTCCAGCTCGCCGGAAACTCGCATGGCTTCCGCAAGCGCGCCGATCGCGCTTTCGTCGGCCTTGTCGATCTCGCCGTCCGGCCGATAGAACTTGATGCCGTTGCGGTCTGCCGGGATGTGCGAGCCGGTCACCATCAGCGACGCGGCATTCCTGCTCAGGCCGTAGAGGGCCAACGCCGGTGTTGGCACGGCCCCGCAATAGGCGACCGCAAACCCCATCCGCGCAAGTGCGTCGGCGCAATCGCCAGCGATTTCCGGGCTGGAGGCGCGCAGATCCCGGCCCAGCAGGATGACACCTCCCGTCGAGGCCATGCCGCTCTGCAGCAGATGCCGGCCAAAGGCTGCTGCATAGCGCCGGGCTGCGGGCCCCTTCAGATCCTGCGCAAGACCTCTCAATCCGCTTGTGCCAAACTTCATGGGCGATACTCGAAGCCAGTATTGAAAATGCGAGTTGGACTGTGGGGCTTTCTGTCTGACCTGTCGAGCCTCGGCCCGGTCTGCAGGCGCGCGGGCCACGAACAGGATGCGGGGAGCCGCCCTGGTTGGGGCGGGGGTGGAGGCGGCTCCCCAACCTGTCGCACATCGGCGGACAGGCCGCGTGGAGTGGGTGGATACACGCGAGCCATGCCATGTTCGACGCTCTGCCGTCCGGCCGTCAACGCGCCAAGGGAGGTATTTGCCTCCTTGCTATGAGGCGGCCCGGACTGGCGTTCCCGCCAATTTGGCCAACAGGCCGTTCCCCCGAGGGGATAAGCTACGCCTATTGGCCTGCTTGTGCCGCATGCCCGCTTCCCAAATGGTGGCTACCGAACCCCAGGGACCTTCGGCGGCCTGCATGAGAGAAGCTGCAGAACACATCGCGATCACTTCGCCCTGGCGCGAAGCCGGAGACTGACCCCGAATGGAGCCCTCGCCGGCCGGACTGCTCGTATGCGCTGGGGTGCTCGTTCTTGCCTACTTCAGCCGCGGCTTCCTTATCGTCGGGCTCCTCGCTTCGCTGGCTTTCGGCTCCACGGCCATGATGACGCTCACCTCGCTGGGCGGCTCCTCGCCGCTGATCTACACGATGTTTTCGGCCCTTCTGGTGGCAGCGGTTGCCATGAGACGGCATATCTGGCGCGATCTGGGCGGGGTGCTCGGCAGCGTCGGGCCAATCTGGGTGCTGGCCGCCCTGATGCTCTATGCTGTGGTCGGCGCCTGGCTTCTTCCGCGCTTCTTTGCAGGCCAAACCATCGTTTTCGTGCAGTCGAAGACGCGGACCGGCGTGGTGGAGGCCTCGCTCGCCCCCGTCTCCGCCAATATCTCGCAGACGGGCTATTTCGTCCTTGGCGGTTTCACCGCCATTGCCCTTTGCGTGCTGCTGATGAAAGGCGACAGGATTACCCAGGTGCGCCGCGGCTTCTTCGTCTGGTCCACGCTGCACACGGCGATGGGGCTGATCGACCTTCTGGGCAAGCTCGCGGGGGCCGGAGACCTGCTGAAGCCGATCCGCACCGCCAGCTACGCCATGCTCACGGAGACCAGCGAAGCCGGATTCTCGCGCATCGCCGGCGCCTATTCGGAAGCGTCGGCTTTCGGCGCGATGTCGCTTGCCTGCCTTGCATTCTGCTACACCTACTGGCGCCGCACCAAGGACCGCTTCGCGAAGTGGCTTTCCCTGCTGCTGCTTCTGCTCCTGGTGCTTTCCACCTCTTCGACGGCTTACGTCGGTTTGATGCTGCTCGGCCTCGTCGTGGCTTTCCACATCCTGCGCTCCATGTTGGCCGACCGAGTCGAGGCCGCAGAGCTACAGATCATTGCCCTGCTGGTCTTGGCCGCATTGGCAATTCTGGCCGTGTTCCTCTATCGGCCGGGAACTCTGGAACCGTTCCTCGACCTCATCGACAAGATGGTGATCAACAAGGCGAGTTCCTCCTCCGGGCAGGAGCGCGCCTATTGGAATTTGCAAAGCCTGCAATCTTTCGGCGACACCAGCGGTCTGGGCGTCGGCATGGGCAGTTCCCGGGCCTCGAGCTGGCTGATCGCCGTGCTTTCGCAGTTGGGCCTGGTGGGCAGCGTTCTGATGGCAGCGCTGGTGGCGGCCACTGCACGTGGGCTTGGAAGGCTGGGCAAGTGGGTGCCCTCGGAAACCGATGCCGTGGTGGCAAGTGCAAGAAACAGCGCCTTGGCGGGGCTGGTGGCCGGCTCGCTGGCCAGCGGCAGCGCCGACCCGGGCATAGGCTTCTTCGTGGCATTTGCAGTGGTCGCGGCAGCCAGGGTTCAGGCGCGCCGCAGCAGGGACGCCGCCGAGCATTGGCGGCAGGCGCCGCCCTCCTTGCTGCTGCCGTTGCGCATCTAGCGCGGGCCAGGCAAGTCTTGCCGACCTGTGTATGCGGTACCCGGGCCGCCTACCTCCTATGGATTAGACTATCGAACCTGCGCCCCCCTTCGGGCGTGCCGCGCTCCAACGGCGTATCGAAAACGGAGCGTGCCTACCGCCATTCGTCGTTCTCGCCTGCCGCGTTCACCGCGGGCTAGCGTCGCGGGGAGCTCGGCCTTGAGCCGGGATTTCGCTCTCACGCAGAAGAGGCAATCAATGAAAGTTCTGGTGACAGGCCATCTCGGCTACATCGGCTCGGTTATGGTGCGCATGCTCTTGAAGGCAGGCCACGATGTGGTCGGCTATGACAGCGACCTCTACCAGCGTTGCACTTTTGAAGCAGGCGGCAGCTTGGTCGCGGTTCCCGCTATCCGCAAGGACATTCGCGACGTGACCCCGCAAGACCTTCACGGCTTCGACGCGGTGATCCACCTGGCCGCGCTCTCCAACGATCCGCTCTCAAACCTCGATCCGGAACTGACCTACGAGATTAACCACAAGGCAAGCGTGCGTTTCGCACAGGCGGCAAGGGATGCCGGCGTCGGTCGGTTCCTCTACGCATCGTCATGCAGCAACTACGGAGCGGCCGGCGACAGCCTGGTCGATGAATCGGCCGAACTGAGCCCGGTGACGCCCTATGGATGGTCGAAGGTGCTGGCCGAGCGCGACATCTCCAGGCTGGCCGACGGCGACTTTTCGCCGACCTACTTTCGTCCGGCGACCGCCTATGGGCTGTCGCCCAGGCTACGGTGTGACATCGTCCTGAACAATCTGGTTGCCTGGGCCATCACCGAGGGCGTCATCCTGCTCAAGTCCGACGGCAGCCCGTGGCGGCCGATCGTTCACATAGAGGACATATCGCGCGCCTTCATCGCAGGCCTGGAGGCGCCGCGCGAAAAGGTCCACAACGAGGCGTTCAACGTCGGCCGGACCGAGCACAACTACAGAATTCGCGACATCGCCAGGATCGTGGCCGAGGTCGTGCCCGGCTGCCGCTTGCAGTTCGCCGCCGACGCCGGGCCAGACAAGCGTTCCTACCGGGTCAGTTTCGAAAAGATCGCAAGGGTCCTGCCGGCTTTCCGGGCAGAATGGGACGCGCGCGCGGGCGCGGAGGAGCTCCACGCTGCCTACATGGCCTCCAACCTGGCGCTCGAGGAATTCGAAGGCCCACACTTCCAGCGCATCGCCCAAATCAGGCGACTGATGTCCGACGGCATCATCGATCGCTCCTTGCGGGCCCGAGAGTCGGCCGCGCTGGCACCGCTGGCAGGATAGGCGGATGGAACAGGCAAGTCCCGGTCCATATCCGGCGCAGCCTGCGGCCGGCGACGATATCGGCCGCGACATCTACGCCCTGGCGGAGAAGATCTTTCCGATCTGTCGCAGCATCACCGGCGACGGGGTGCGCAAGACGCTGGACATACTGGCGGAGCATATCGAGCTTGAACGCCATGAGGTGCCGTCCGGGACCCAGGTGTTCGACTGGACGGTGCCCAGGGAATGGAACATTCGGGCTGCCAGCATCCGGGACATGCAAGGGCGCACGATTGTCGACCTCGCAGATTCAAACCTCCACGTCCTGAACTACAGTGTTCCGTTCAAGGGCGTTCTGCCCCTCAGCGAACTCAGGAAGCACATTCACACGCTCCCGGAACAACCGCAGGCGATCCCCTACCGCACGTCCTACTACGCAGAAGACTGGGGCTTCTGCATGGCCCATGAACGGCTGGAGGAGATGCCGGACACCGAATATTCGGTGGAGATGGATTCAGAGCTCAAGCAAGGCAGCCTGACTTACGGCGAGTGCGTTCTGCCCGGCGAGACGGATCGGGAAATCCTTCTGTCAGCGCACATCTGCCACCCATCGATGGCCAACGACAATTGCTCCGGCCTAGCCATGCTGGCCTTTCTGGCGGCCGGTCTCAAGAAACGGCCGAGGCGCTACAGCTACCGGTTCCTTTTTGCCCCCGGAACCATCGGAGCACTTGCCTGGCTGGCCCGGAACGAACAGCGGCTGGGGCGCATCGACCACGGGCTCGCCCTTTCCTGCGTGGGCGATGGCGGCGGCCCGACCTACAAGCGCAGCCGCCGGGGCGATGCCTTCATCGACCGCGCCATGGCGCTCGTGGTCGGTCGCCGGGGCGATGGCGCGAAGCTGCTCGACTTCTCACCCTATGGCTATGACGAACGGCAGTTCTGCTCGCCCGGCTTCAACCTTCCCGTCGGCCTGTTCCAGCGCAGCGCCTTCGCCACCTTTCCGGAATACCACAGCTCGGCCGACGACCTGAGCTTCATCAGGCCAGAGCACCTCGCCGCCTCCTATGGCATGGTCATGGAAGCCATTGAGATCATCGAGGGCGATTGGACGCCAATCAATCTCTGTCCCAAAGGCGAGCCGCAGCTCGGACGGCGCGGGCTCTATTCGGCCCAGGGCGGCAACAAATCCACCGCCTCCAGCACCATGGCCATGCTGTGGGTGCTCAACCTGGCGGACGGAGACCACTCCCTGCTTGCGATGGCGGAACGGTCGGGGTTGCCTTTCGGCGAACTGGCCGGCGCAGCCGCGCTGCTGCGTGAGCACGGCCTGCTGGCCGATGCGCCCGCGCGCCGCCCCTAGCATCCGGTTGACCGCCGCCGCTGCGCGCCTACTGGTTTCGCCGGCTTTGCTCTTCGAGCAGCGGCCATGAGCGGTCCTTGTCCGAAATCACCGACACTCGTATCGGCCAATCGATGGCGAGGGCCGGATCGTCATAGCGGACCCCGGCCGAGGCAGTCGGCGTATAGAACTGGGAAATGAGGTAGGAGACTTCGGCGTTTTCGGTAAGCGTCTGGAAACCGTGCGCGAACCCGACCGGGATATAGACCTGGCGGCCGTTTTCAGGCGTGAGTTCGAATGCCACCCAATGGTAGCGGGTGGAAGATGCCGGCCGCAAATCGACGGCCACGTCGAAGACGGCACCTTTATTGCATGACACGATCTTCACTTCGCCATGCGGCGGCGATTGAAAATGCAAGCCCCGCAGCGTGCCCTTGCGCAGGTTGGTGGACCGGCTGTGCTGCACGAACCGCGTCGCAAGGCCATGATCGGCCATCTCCTTCTCGCAGAAAGTTCTGGCGAAGGAGCCGCGCTCGTCGACTATCGGCGTCGGCTCGACAAGCCAGACCCCGCTCAATTTCGTCTCCGTGAATCGCACTGTCGCCTCGCAATCAAGCCGGATTGGGAATGAGCCAGTCCTGAAACTTGTCGCATTCGCGCCCGAGACCGGAAGAGCCTCCTAAGCATGAGTAGCCTTCAACCTAAAGGGTAGAACCGGCCCGATTTTTCCTCCCCATTCGTATGGCGGGTGCCATCGGATTGGCAGAGTGAAGGAGAGATTCCACCCTCCTAGACTGTTCCGGCCAACAAGCCTCGCGACCGGAGTTCAGGATGAACATACAGACATTCGACAAGGTTCGTTCCCGCGACACTGCTGCCCCGGAGGCCGGCTGCCGGCTATGCGGCGCGCGGCTGAAGCACACCTTCGTCGATCTCGGCATGTCGCCGCCCTGCGAGAATTTCCTTCATGCCCACCAGATCGACCAGATGGAGGAATACTACCCGCTCCACGCGCTGGTCTGCGACACGTGCTTCCTGGTGCAGCTCAAGGAGTATGTCAGCCCGTCAGCGATCTTCTCCGAATACGCCTATTTCTCGTCCTATTCGGCAAGCTGGGTCGCGCACGCCAAAGCCTACTGCGCCTCGATCACCGAGCGGTTGAAACTGGGCCCTGACAGCCTGGCGGTAGAGCTTGCAAGCAATGACGGCTATCTGCTCCAGCATTTCCTGCCGCTGGGAGTGCAGGTGCTTGGCATAGAGCCGGCGGCGAATGTCGCACGCGTGGCGATCGACAAGGGCATACCGACGCGGGTGGAGTTCTTCGGCGTGCCGCTTGCGAACCGGCTGGTTGCGGAAGGCGTCAGGGCCGATCTCATCATCGGCAACAATGTGCTGGCGCAGGTGCCGGACCTCAACAGCTTCGTCGCCGGCATGAAGATCCTGCTGAAGCCGGAAGGGGTCATCACTCTCGAATTCCCGCACACCGAAAAGCTCATCGCGGAAGGCCAGTTCGACACCATCTACCATGAGCACTTTTCCTACTTCTCGCTCCTGACCATTGACAGGATGGCGAAGCGGCACGGGCTCAAGCTGATCGATGTCGAGGAACTGCCCACCCATGGCGGCTCGCTGCGCGTCTATCTCGTTCACGACGGCAACGGCACCGCGCCGGCCCCCCGGGTTAGCCAGCTTATCGAGCGAGAGAAACGGCATGGTCTGACTGACATCGCCACCTACGCCTCCTTCGGCTACAAGGCGCAGCGCGCCAAGCGCGACCTGCTGGCATTCCTGATCGCCGCGAAGAACGAGGGCAAGCGGATTTGCGGCTATGGCGCGCCCGGCAAGGGCAACACGCTGCTGAACTACTGCGCGATCGGGACCGATTTCCTCGACTTCACCGTCGATCGAAATCCCTACAAGCACGGCCGCTTCACACCGGGAATGCACATTCCCATCCGACCCGTCGAGGCCATCGATGAAGCGAAGCCGGACTACATTCTCATCCTGCCGTGGAACATCCAGGACGAGATCATCAGGCAGATGCGCCATGCATCCGCGTGGGGCGCCAGGTTCATCGTGCCGATTCCATTCGTCACCATCATCGATCCAGCGGAGGTAGCCAGATGAAGGTCGTCCTTTTCTGCGGCGGGAAAGGAACCCGTATACGCGAGTATTCCGAGAGCGTGCCCAAGCCGATGATCCCGCTGGGGCAACAGCCGATAATGCGGCATGTCATGCAGTGGTACAGCGACTACGGGCACGACGACTTCGTGCTGTGCCTTGGCTACAAGGGCAATGTCATCAAGGACTTCTTCCTGAACACCAAGCCGCAGACATTTGCCGATTGCGTGGTTTCCGGCGGCGGGAAGGATGTCCAGCTTCTAGGCGACCCGGGGAAGGACTGGCGCGTGACGCTGCTCGACACCGGCATCTGGCGCAACATCGGCGAGCGCCTCTGGGCCGCACGGGACCACGTGAAGAACGAACGGATGTTCCTCGCCAATTACAGCGACGGCCTTACCGATGTGAATTTGGACGAGATGATCGCAAGGTTCGAGGCCAGCGGAAAGACTGCCTGCTTCCTCGCGGTGCGGGCGCCGCTCTCCTATCACATCGCCGATATCGACCAGGACGGCCGCGTGCGCCAGTTCCGCACCACCGAAACATCCGAAATCTGGATCAATGGCGGTTACTTCATCTTCCGGCCGCAGGTGTTCGATTACATGCGCGAAGGCGAGGAACTGGTGCTCGAGCCGTTCAACCGCCTGATCGCCGACAACCAGCTTATGGCCTACAAGCACGAGGGTTTCTGGCGCTCGATGGACACGTTGCGTGACTGGCAGGCGCTGGAGGACATGGTGGAAAATGGCGACATGCCATGGAACGCCACGGTCAGTGCCGAAAGGGCGCGGCGCGACATTCTGAAGGCCGCGTCGTGAAGGGACTTGGCCTTGCGCGCCCGGGGGAGACGCTTTCCGTCCTTTGTCTCGGCGCCCATTCCGACGACATCGAAATCGGCGCGGGGGGCACGATCATCAAGCTGATCGCCTCCGGCGTCCGGCTGAACGCACATTGGTGCGTGCTGAGCGCCGATCCCCGGCGCGCGGACGAAGCGCGCTCGTCAGCGGCCGCCTTCCTGGAAGGCGCGCATGAGGCCTGCGTCGAGGTCGCGGAGTTCGAGGACAGCCATTTCCCCGACCAGCGGCGCGGGATCAAGGAATGGCTGCTCGACCTGCGAACACGCATCACGCCCGATATCGTGTTCACGCATGCCCGGCACGACGCGCACCAGGACCATCGCGAGGTCAATCAGCTCACCTGGAATGTCTTTCGCGACCATCTCGTGTTCGAATACGAGATCCCCAAATGGGACGGGGATTTTGGCCGCCCCAATATGTACGTTCCCCTGCCCAAGGCCGCGCTCGAGCGAAAGGTGGAACTGCTGCAGGCGCATTTCGCTTCCCAGCAAGGCACGAAGGACTGGTTCGACCCGGAAACGTTCACGGGGCTGGCCCGCCTGCGGGGGATGGAATGCAGGGCTGCGGAATCCTACGCCGAAGCGTTCTTTGTCAGAAAGGGCATGCTGCTGTAGCCCGCGACTTGACCCGATGGACCCGCTTCGTTTCAGGCGACAAGCCGGCAGGCACCGGAAAGCGCGATCCAGCCGGCCCGCCTTGCAACTAGCGTTCGACGCCACCCACGATCTGATGGAAGCAAGGCACTGCCGACCTCATGCGGGCGTCGGCGCGCACCAACTTGCTGTTTGCGCGGATCTTGCGGACTTTGTTGATGGAGCGCCGAAAGTTGTAATCCCATTGTTCGCCCTTGGACAGGGGGACGCCTGCATCTGGTATGGGAATTTGCGTCGGCACGAATCGCTCGATCACCGGATATGGAAAGATCGAATAGAGCGGCAGACCTGTGTCCCAGAAGCGATCCATGGCCAGGTCAATTGCCATGTTCAGCGATCGGCAGCTTTCTACGAGACGTCGCGCACCCTCGACGGAGAGCAGATAAGCCTGCGTTCCGGCGGGACTGGTGGTGAAGCGCACCAACGAGCGGTCGAAAAAGAAGCCGAGGCGCGCCGCCGGTGCAAAATGCTTCCCAAAAAGGCGAACGTAGTCGATGCCAAACACGCGGCAGAAGGCTACGAACCGCGGCAGTGGAAAGTCCAGGTCGATGATGAGGTCGTCTTCAAGGACCAGGAGATAGTCGCTCTGGCCCTGCTCGAGGAAAGCCTTCCAGACGGCATAGTGGCTGGAATAGCATGCTTTTTCCGGCATCGTCAGGGCGCGGCCAAAGCATCGCCTGGCAATGCCTTCATCGTAGTGCAAACCCTCGCAGCTGACCGAAGTGTGCGCATCGAAAAAGGACCAAGCCAGGCCCTGGCCCTTCAACATGGCTGACGTGGCCGATCTGCGTTCGGATGCCGACGAAAGGCTGATTACGCTCACGGCAATCCTCATCTCGCCATCGTCCGGCAACCTGTAGCGCATTGCATCTTGAAAATTCATACGACGCACCTTCCGGGGAGTTAATGGGAATCCGGGGTGCGCGCCAAGGCGTACCTGGCTATCGCCGGAAGCCAAGCTGTTGCTTCCGTGCGAGAACCTTGATGACCGCAGCTAGCCCTCACAACCCCACACGCTGCCATGTTCTTTCAATTGATTGCGTCTGGATGAATTGCCTTCAACTTGAACATGAGACCGATGCCGCTAATGCAAACGGCTTATCTGTATGCGCCCGTCATACCGAGGGAGATATTCGCTCAACTGGGCCGAGCCTCCCTGATATCGACAGCCAAGACCTAGCCATCCTCGAAGATCTGGCCGTGCCTTTCGCGGAACTCGCTGGATCGCACGATTGCATTTGCCACGGCTTCCCGTGTCATGGAGCCATTCCTTAACTGCCTGGCGTAGGCTTCGAGACCATCGCCGTCGGCTTCACGCTCGAGAAGCAGGCGGAACAGAAATTGGACATAGGCGCGGTCCGTCAGCGCATAGATCGGGTAAAGACCGGTAAACTCTTCGGATCGCAACATCGATACCAGCATGTCGGGCAAGTCGGCCTCGCCCTTGCTGGCCGCGGCCGACCATCTTTCGATGCCGCCCGCATCGGCGTTACGGCCCAGAAGAAGGCAATAGGCGAAGGCAGCCTGCCGCGCCGTACCGGAAGCAGTGGCTCCGATTTGGGCAAGGTCGCAGTCGCGGCGTGGCGAAAGCGGCGGCCGCGGTCCGAGGATCAACTCCCTTACCGTGTCGTAGGCCGGCTTCGGCTCGCCGACGGCCCAGCCACCTTCAGCTGTCGGCAGCAGCCGGACCAGCCCCATCTCGGCCTCGAAGCTGGGAGCCCAGTATGTCTCGTCGAGAAGTTCATAGATGAAGGCCGCTTCAACGCGATATTTGCCCTGCAGCTGCCGAAGGCGCTGCATGTCGCGGCGCAATCCCTCTGATTGCTGCTGTTCGCCGTTCTGGCTGCCGTAGGGATTGTTGAACTCGGTGACCCAGATGGGATGGCCGTATCGGGACAACTCCTTGAATGCCCATTCAGGGTCTTCGCCATACATGTGCCAGACCGAGATATCCCATTTGATGCCGTCATCCTTCATGCGTTCGAAGGCGCCGAGGTGCCCCCATCCGGCCGTGCCCATCGCCTTGCGCAGCGTCGGATCCACTTCGGTCATGCCATCCGAGAGACCCTTGAGGACGGCACTTGCCTTGCGCCAGCGCGGCCCGAAATAATCGAGCGGAGAAGTGCCTCCCGCGGGGCCCCACTCGCAAGGATACTGCGTGCCGTCATCGCGCGTTTCGCACGGGTTGATGATGGCGTAGTTCTCCATCTCGTTCCCGAGTTCCCATACGCGAATGTCGTTCTTGAAGCGGGAGCCCAGCGAAACCGCGAGCTTCTTTGCCCTGTCGTACAGTTCCTCAGGGCTTTGCTTGTCCAGGTCTATCCCGCCCGGCGTAATGACCGGCAGGATGGCGACACCCCGCTTTTTTCCTTCTTCCACGAGAGAGGCCAGCACGCTCGCGCCCTCCTCATAGGAGATGTTGACCCGGTAGGATCGCGCGCCGAGGTCCTTGAGATAGTCGAGCTGGAGGCCGATCCGGACGCCGTCATAGGCGTTTATGGGATGGCCGTTGACGCCCCATAGCAGGTCGGAGGATGCAACCGAGGTCATGGCCAGAAGGAAGAGTGCCGTACCGAATGCCGGGCGAATGAACATGCGGTTAGTCTCGTTGCTTTGCTGCGACGCGTACATTTCGGGCAGCTGCCACACGCGAGACAACCCATCCGTTCAGGGGAGCCGACCGCTACCCCTTTCGGCGGCCGCTCTGGCCTATTGGCGTGCATGATCGGCGCGCCGGAGCGTGACCGCGACACCTGCGCCATTTCGGCGGGATCAAGATGGCCGTGCACCGGCCCGACACAGCTGTTGCCCGTCCCGCTGGCGCATCCCGCCGCGGAAATCTACCACCGAACTCGTCCGGGTGAGGCGGCGTCATCCTTTCGAGCAAAGACGCATTCAAAAGGCTGGCTCATATTCGCCTGCGCAATTTTCTATCATCGGCGCGATTTGGCAGCCCGTCCAGAACATTCGAAGGCGCTCGGCACATGCCGTCCTCGCATTCACCAGTGTCCGAACGTCCCCCAATCCAGCAAGCGGATGAAGTGAAAACGCCGGGTTTCTGGTGCGCGGATCGCCAGCGTCAACACGGGCACAAGGGTTGGAGGCTCAATGGAGCGCTTTACGGATCGCTGGTCGCATGTCGGCAAACACGGCTCGGATGAACACGAATTCATCGGCCTCGCCGACATCATCTATTTCCTAAAGCTGTACTGGCGGTCCATCTCGGCATTTGTGGCTGCGGGGCTGCTGCTTGCGTGGCTCTACAATGTGACGTCGCCTTCCCGCTTCACCGCAACAGCGCAGATCCTCATCGAACCCCGGGTTCCCCACATTCTGCAGCAGCCTGCGGAGGTGAACCTCTCGCTCGACACGGCGCGGATCGAAAGCCAGATAGCCGTCATGCAATCGGAAAAGATTGCCGCAATGGTCATCGATGAGCTCAAGCTGACGGGAGAGCTCGAATTCAACCGCTCCAGCAGCCCCTCACTGCGGGAACGCCTTCTCGACCTTGCTGCCTTTGTCGACTCGGCCGCGGGCATCGGCCGTTTCTATACGGAGGCTCCGCAGGATCCCTTCAAGGACAGCTGGAACGAAATGACGGACTTCGAGCGTAGCCGGCTCACCATGACCCGGTTCCTCGAAGGCCTCGACGTTCGCAGGGTCGGCGTTTCCTACGTCATCAGTCTCGCCTTCACCTCGCTCGATCCCGACACCGCGTCCAGGGTTGCGAACTCCATTGCCAGCGCGTTCGTCCGCGAACAGATCGAGACCAAGGCAGCGGCTGCGAGGGAAGGCGGCGCGTGGCTGGAACGACGGCTGCAGGAGCTTCGGACCCGGATGAACTCGGCAATGAAGATCGCGCAGGAATTCCGGTCCAGGCATGACTACAGCGTCGAATTCCAGCGTGATGATCGGCAGGGCGTTGGGGATTACGTTCCGGGCACCACGCTTGAGGAGTTGGAAGTCACCGCAGATACCTACAGGAAAATGTACGAGAGCTTTCTGCAGGCCTATACGAATTCGGAGAGCCAGCAATCCTATCCGGTCGCCGATGCGCGGGTCATTACGCCGGCGACGCCGCCGCTCTACCCAAGTGCGCCGCGGCCGAAGCTGACCCTGTTTCTGGGAGCGCTCGCCGGCATCGCGGCGGGCGTGATGCTGGCCTTCGGGCGCTATTCGCTTGACCGGACCGTCAGGACGCCGCGCCAGATCAGGGAAGAGCTGGGCGTGGACTGCGTCGTCGAGCTTCCGGCGCTTGGCGGCAAGCAAAGCGATGCCCAGTTCAGGGAGGTCACCAGGTCTCCGCGATCCCGCTTCACCCAGGGGCTGAAAAGGATAAAGCATTCCGTCAGCCTCGCCGACACCGCGCATCCGGTCAGGCTTCTGGGGGTTGCTTCCACGGCGCAGAGCAGGACTTCAAGCGTCATCGTGGCCAATCTTGCAGCACTTTATTCGCTGGGAGGGATGCGTACTCTGGTGCTCGATGCCGACATCCACGGCAAAGACCCCACGGGCCTGACCGCATTTGCCGCCGAGAGGCCGATCAGGCAGGTCACTGTCGCTCCGGACATTTCCTTCGACGTCATGCCGGGCCTTGCCGCCGAATTCGGCAAGCCAGCGGGCACGAGGTGGCAACTCCCTCCGGCAGTGCACGCCTACGACATCGTCATCGCAAACCCGCGGGCGTTCGCCTCGGGTGCCCGCCGGGGCGCAAGCAGCCCGTCACTCGACGGGATCATCCTGGTTGCGGAATGGGGCAAGACACACATGGATTCGCTGCGTGAACTGGCCAGATCCATGCACGCCAGCAAGACACCGATCATCGGCGTTCTGCTCACGAACGTGCGCGTGCGCTCCGCCAGCGGGCCCGCCAGCTACGATTCTGCAAGGGCAACGCATACGGCAGAAATCGGCCCATGGGCGTGAGCTCGCAATGCGGGCAAGTCGGCTAATGCCTAAGGATTAGAGGTACGATCCCGCTCTTCGCCCTTACCTCCTTTGCCTTTCTTGCTGGCTAGCGCCGGACGCTGGGAAACTGGCGGATGACAACAAAAACCCATTCCGGCGCAACCACGATGAATGCTCTCGAAAAAGGCTCTTTTTCGCGTCACACGGCCGCTTCCTGGCTCAGCCCGCCGCCCCCCATCGAAATGGGATGGCCTGCCACCGTTCCGTTCGACGATTATCTTCTGACGGTCGGACCCGGCGCCGGCGGCCTGGTGGCCGAGAGCTATGGTATCTCCGCCCAAGACGTGGCGGTGACCTGCCCGCAGGAGCCGCTCGGTGGGCTGTCCAAGCGCGTCCTGGATGTGATCGTCGCCGCGGCAGCGCTGATGCTGGCATCACCGGTCATGCTGGCGGCCGTCCTGCTGATCAGGCTGACGACGGGGCAGCCGGCGCTGTTCCGCCACAGCCGGGTCGGGTTCGGCGGCAAGCAATTCGAGTGCTTCAAGTTCAGATCCATGGTGGCCGACGCCGACGAAGCGCTTCGCCAACATCTCGCGCGCAATCCCGAGGCTGCCGAAGAATGGAAACGCAGCAGAAAGCTCAGGCGCGACCCGCGCGTGACCGTGCTGGGGCAGATGCTGCGGAAATCCAGCATTGACGAACTGCCGCAACTGTTCAACATCCTTCGCGGCGAGATGAGCTGCGTCGGTCCCCGGCCGGTGGTGGCCGACGAACTGGCGCGCTATGGGGAGCACGTGGGAGATTACCTGCAGACCAGGCCGGGACTCACCGGTCTGTGGCAGGTGACCGCGCGGGACAGCGCCGACTACGAGTTCCGCGTCGCGCTCGACAGCCAATACGTCCGCAACTGGTCATTGTGGAGCGATCTGGTCATTCTGGCACGCACCGTCTTTGCGGTCATGAGGTTCGATCGGGCATCCTGAACTTGCGTGCCCGCGCCCGGAACCGCCCGACAAATGCTGGCGTGCGGAACGCCTGATGGCGAGGGCCAGCCAGAGGCCGACCAGATAGCCTGCCTGGAGAACCAGCGCCAGAGCCACGATCATTCCGCCGGACAAGGCGTTCTCACGACTGAACATGTTCCAGGCAAGGGTGCCGATGACGACGAGGGCCGTGGCAGCCAGCAGGGCCGGCGCCTTGTAGTACAGTCCCAGAAGGATGCCTGCCGCCAGTAGGGCGAAAACGGCCAGGAGCATGAAAATCTCCCTTTGCGGTCTCGCTCACCCTTTACAACATCCGGCCTTTGGCGGCTTCCCCCTCCCTCTCGATTAGCTGTGCAAAAGGATAGTCGGCGCTGCCGGCCGGGTCCGCGACTGTGCTCATGGGAAGGGGCAATCGCAAACGCGCGGTTCGCGGGCTCGCAGGCCTTTCCGCCACCGCGCCGGCATTCCCGGCAAGGACCCGGATCAGTTCGTTCCTGACTGTTCCTTGGGCAGGTTTTCGTCGGACGAGGTAAGCGCCGACCATCCGTTGCGTGAGATATCCGTATCCTCCAGCGACGTCGGCAACGGCATCTCGACCTTTATCGTGTCGCCCGGCTCCACTTCTGTGGTTTCGGTGGCGGCAATCTGTCTTGTCTCGCCGCCTTCCGATCTGCGAATGATGGTGTAGGTCGGCTGGGCCCTCGCGGCGGCGGCGCGCGATGCCAGCAACCGCGGCGCCGAGATTTCGGATTCATGCAGCAGTTGCACAGCGGTGTCGCCCTTGCTGGCTATCTCGTTGAGTAGTCCCTGGGTCTCGCGCAACGCCTCGGCCACCTCATTGTCATAATGGTTGCGAAGCTCGAGAGCAGATATTTCCGTGCGGCTTATTTCCTGTCTGGCGCGCAGAAGCGAGGTCTCGGTGCTCAACCTCTCGCTCTGGATCTGGGCCAGCGTGCGCTCCAGCAACATCTCGCGCGGAGCGGCCGCCAGCCCTTCCTTGACCAGTGTTGACACGCCCCGCAGCTCCTTCTGGACAAGCTCTATCTGCTTGTCGCTGAATGCCAGCTGCGCCTGGAGCGTGACGATCTCCTTCTCGAGGAAATCCCTCAGCTGCGCCAGGGAACGCAGTTGGGTGTCCCGCCCCTGACGGCGCGCCTTGAAGACGGCCTGCTCCTGCTCCATCATGAGTTTTACGGTGCCGTCGGCGCTGCGCCCGCTCAGGGCTGGCGGGAAAGTGATGCTGTCCTCCCCCTTGGCTTCGGCCTCGAGCCGCGCCTTGCGAACCTGGAGACTGATATTGGTGAGGGCGAGCACACTGACCTCCCCACGGCCGGCGATAACCTCGCGCTCGAGCCTGGCGATGCTTTCCTCTCGCGTCCTCAGCCCGCCGGCAATTCCGACAGCCTGCAGCACTGTCATTCCCGGCCGGTAGGGAAACTCGCCCGACTGCGTGACGTGGCCGACAATATAGAAAGGGCGAAACTGGACCACCTCCACCGCCACGTCCGGCTGCCGCCCCAGCCCCATGTGCCGCATCAAGCGTTCGCCGATCTCCCTGGCGAGGTCGCCAGGGGCTACGCCCTCGGCCCGCACTTCGCCGATGAACGGAAGGAACAGGGAGCCATTTGCCCCGACCACGAACTGGTCGTTGAGCGCGGTCCATTCGAAGATGACATCCCGCGACGCGCGCCATTCGTAAATCTTGAGGCGCAGCTTGTCTTGCGGGCCGAGAAGATATTCTCCGGCCGTCGCGCTGCGCAGGTCGGCTGCGGCAGAAGCCAGCAACAATGCGGCCGCCAAGGCGTAACGAAACGCATGGACATGGCCCGTGAAGCTCCGGGAGAGCCGGATCGAAGGCTGCGGCTTGCTCGTCATCTGGTCTACCCACTCTGGATTTTAAGAACGTATTCCGGCTCCACCCGTCCCTTCAGCAGGTGGGCGATCGCCAGCAGGTTGCCGCGCAGCCGGCCGCGCCGGTCGACATAGGGTTCGGGCCAAAGACTGCGCGCGAGATTGGCGGCGATGTTGCGTCCCATCAGCGAAAGCGCGAAGCCGGCCGGAACGGTCCCCTTGCGGATCAGGTAGATCGGGTTGGCTATCTGCGAATAGCCGAGCCGCTCGCCGCTCACCCGTCCCGACTTGAGCCCCAGATGGACGCCTCGGATAATCGAGACGCACACGACACGGCCGCGCGCCCGCAGCTGGCTGGTAAAATCTATGTCCTCTTGCCAGCCATAGAGCACCAGCCGCTCGTCGAAGCGAAGATCGCCGATGAGACGCGTGCGGATCGACATGTTGCAGCCATAGGCCCCGACATGATCGACGACTTCCGGACCCGGATACCCTTCGATGGCCGAACGGGAGAGTGCTGCTTCGGCATCCTGCCACGTAAGTCCGGCATTGGTGGCGCCGTCGCCCACCACGCGCCCCATCACCACCGCCCAGTCGTCGTTGCGCGCGAATGCGTGTTCGATGCGGCGAAGGTAGTCTTCGGCAGGAACAAAATCGTCATCGAAGAAGGTCACGATATCGAACCGGTCCAGGGCGGCTTCCAGCGCGTGGTTGCGCTGCGCGGTCAGGCCCCTCTTGCCGAGTGCCAGCGAAACAGGGAAGCGGCATCTGTCCGGCAGTTCGACATGCGTGGCGTCGGGGGCTGCCACGATCGCCTCGTCGGGAAGCCGCTGCTGGTGTCCCAGATAGTCGAGCAGACGGGCGACCTGTCCGCTGCGACCGAGCGTGGGAATGATGACCGCGAGTTTCATGCGCGCGCCCGCCTCGTCGCACAGCCCCTTACTCTGGAGCGCTGGCGGACATGCTACAGCAAGCGCAAGGGGCGGTCGTTTCCCCGGGCACGCACGCTTTTGGCCATCGTTCCATCGGGGTAGCCCCGTCACCCATAAGCTTAGACGACCGCTCGCGGCACCAGTGCCGCCGCCCTTAGGAGAGCTTGCAAGCACAATGAGCGCAAACCGAGACTGTCCGACACGTCGACACGTCGCTGCCGCAACCAGGACCCATCATGCGTCATGCAAACCCCGCCGTGATCGGTACAGTTCACGAGATCGGCGACCTGCCGCAAGCGCGGCAGGCCGATCCCGCCGACCGCAGCAGCAGGATAGCCGTCGTCCATGACTGGTGCCCGACCTTCCGCGGCGGTGAGCGTGTGCTGGCGCGGATCTGTGGGCAATTCGAGAATGCGGAAATCTTCACCCTGTTCGACTTCCTGCCTGCCGAGGTGAAGCAGGAATATTTCCGCGGCGTCGAGTTTCACACGTCGGCGGCCAACGCCCTGCCGTTGGTGCAAAAATACTATCGTTCGCTGTTCTTCCTGTGCCCGTTCCTGATCGAGCAGTTCGACGTGACCGGTTATGACGCGGTCATATCCTCTTCGGCGGCATTCGCTCGCGGGGTCATCACCCGGCCCGACCAGCCGCATCTCTGCTATGTGCACAGCCCCGTGCGCTACGCCTGGGATGAACAGTTCTCCTATCTGGAACAGGGGCGCCTCGGCTTCGGGCCGATAGGGCTTCTGTACCGCTACTTCATTCATCAGCTGAGGATGTGGGACACGCGCACGGCGCACGGCCCCGACCTGATGCTGGCGAATTCGAATTACGTCCGGGCGAGGATCAAGCGCATCTACGGCCGCGACGCGCAGGTCGTGTTTCCTCCGGTGCCGGTTGGTGAACTGCGCTGCGTCGAGGAAAAGGACGACTATTATGTCTCCGCCTCCTTCCTCGCGCCCTACAAGCGAACCGACCTGGTCATCCAGGCATTCAACCAGATGCCGTCACGGCGTCTGGTGGTAGTGGGCGAAGGCCAGCAGTCGTCACGGCTGCGCGCGCTCGCGGGGCCAAATGTAACCTTCGCCGGCTTCCTTCCTCGCAAGGACTATGTGGAGACCGTGGCGCGAGCGAAAGCGATGGTCTTTGCCGGTTGCGAGGATTTCGGCATTGCGCTGGCTGAGGCGCAAGCCTGCGGCACGCCGCTGATTGCCTTCGGGCGCGGAGGCGCTGCCGACATCGTGCGCCAACTCGGCGTCGCCGCCCGCCCGACGGGGGTTCTCTTCGGCCGGCAGACGCCCGAGGCCCTCAAGGATGCCGTGGATCATTTCGAGGCGCACCAGGCGGCTATTGCCCCGCTTGCCTGCCGGGAGAACGCCACAAGGTTCTCGGAAGAGCGTTTCGACCGCGAAATACTGGATGCCGTGCGGCGGGTGCAGGCCGCCCACGCGGTTATCTAACCGCTTCGAGTGCCCTACCGGCCGGGGCCCGCACTACGCCATCCGAACGCGTCATCGCCGCCAGGTAGATTTCGGCCGAAGTCCGCCAGCTGTAGCGGGAAGCCCTCGTTGTGCCGGTCGCGATCATGGCCGAGCGCAAGGCGGGCGAAGCGCGGAGGCGAATGAAATGCGCAAGCCACGCATCAACATTGTCCGGCGCGGCATAGAGGGCCGCGTCCGAGCAGATCTCCGGAAGGCTGGCCCGGTCGGAAACCACGACGGGACAGCCCAGCGCCATCGCCTCCAGCGGGGGCAAGCCGAAGCCCTCCTCAAAGGAGGGGAATGCAAGACAAAGACAATCCTGCAGAAGCGCCGCGATTTCCTCGTCCGAAAGCCGGCCCAGCCAGTGAAGGTTCGGGGCCTTGCGTGCCACCGAGCCGTTGAAGACACGCGGATCGGCCATGCCGACGATGGCGACGTCGAAGCCGCAGGCGCCGAGCTCGTCGGCCATGCCGACGATCAGTTCCAGGTTCTTGTGCGGCGCCGAACTGCCCATCACGACGATGGTGTTCCGTCCAGCCAGCATCCGGGTTGCCGGCGAATGCTCGGGCTTCCATTGCAGCGCATGTTCATGCCCGTTTGGCGCCACCAAGATCTTGTCGAGCCGGCAGATGCCGTGCCGCTGCAATTCCTGAGCGGAATAGTGCGACACGGTTGACACCGTTTCGGCAACACGGCCGAGCGTGGGCGCCAGGCCCCTGTAGAGCACCCGAAACGCGGGCGAATAGCTCTGCGGAAAATTGCGGGTATTGGCATCGTGGATGCAGACGATCTGCTTGCGGAACGCCACCGGCCCCGTGTTGCAGAGGCTGAGTAGGCCGTCCCGGACATTGGCGGGCAGGACCGTCTGTTCCCAGGCATGCCCCCCAAAACGCCCGATGCTGCGGACGCCGATGGCCGACAGCGGCAGGGAAACGTCCGTACCGGGCGGCACCAGCAGCTCGACCTCGAGATCGCCCTCGTGCCGCCTCGAAGCGAGAAGCCCGTCCAGCCCGCGCACGATCTGGCTTGCATAGCGCTGGACCCCCGTCACGGGCTGTGTGAGGAAGCGGCCATTGATGGCCCAGTGCCGTCCCATCGCTTGCTCGTCGTTCGTTGCTGCCGAGTTCAAGCGCCCAATCTGCCTCTCTGCGTCCGCCGGGTCATTTCGGCCATTGGGACAGGCAATCTGCGGACGCGTCTCCGTCCGCCACGCCAAAGCAGTACACGCTTACGCCCAACGGGCGAGGCTCCGCCCGATTACCCGGAATGCTAGGATTTTCGCTGAAAACAAGGACCGGCAAGCGGTCTGCTCCGAGGAGTTGCAATGGGCATTGGACCGATTGACGTTCCGGCATTGGAAACGCTGCTTCGCGATGCCGGGCCGGAGCATCCCGCGCCGGGCCAGGCCGCAGCGCAGGAAGAAACCACGGCACACCGCAAGCGGTGCTGGACGATCAACGGCGACTTCGTGACCCTGAACCCCAACGGCGTGGCGCGCTACGCCCGCGAGGTCACGCTTGCGCTGGATGCCCTGATTGCCGAAGGCCATCCGCTCGCGCGCGGCCTGGTGCTCGATCTGGTCGCGCCGCGCAACGACGACTCCTTGCCGCTCAGGGCCATAGGCACGCGCGTGGTGCCGGAGTTCAGGACGCCTCGGCTACCGCAATTCTGGGTGCAGGCGCAGCTTCCGCGCCACGTGCCGGGGGGACTGCTCAGCTTCTGCAACCTCGCCCCCATCGCCCTTTCCCGGCACATCGTCTGCATCCATGACATGCACACCAGATTGATGCCGGAGAGCTACGGCCGGCTGTTCCGGTGGGCTCACCGCCTGATATTGCCCGTCCTCGGCCGCCGCGCCGCCCGCATCACCACGGTGTCGGAACTCTCAAGGCTGCATCTCGTAAAATACGGCATCGCGCGCGGCGACAAGATCACCGTCACCTACAACGGCAGCGGCCACGCCGCGCGCTGGGATGCTGCCCGTTCGACGCTAGAGGTATCGCCGGAACGCTCCTATGTGCTCTGCCTCGGGCGCAGCCAAAAATACAAGAACGTCGAACTGCTCGTTCGGCTGGCTCCGCTGCTCGATGCCATGGGCATCGATTTGTGGATGGCCGGCGAGGTCGATCCGGCGGCGATTGCCGCCGTCACCCAGCCGGCACCACGCAACCTTCGCCTGTTGGGGCGCATCAGCGACGACGATTTCAAGAAGGCGCTGACCGGCGCGCTGTGCTTCCTGTTTCCTTCACGGATCGAGGGCTTCGGCTTGCCGGCGGTCGAAGCCATGGTGGTGGGATGCCCGGTGGTTGCGTCGACGTCCCCTTGCCTGCCGGAAGTGTGCGGCGAGGCGGCGCTGTATGCCGATCCCGACGACGTCGAGGAATGGGCGGAAGCGGTGGCCCTCATCCGGTCGGATGCGGGCATGCGCCGGCGCCTGATCGAGGCCGGCAAGGCCCGGGCGCAGCGCTACACCTGGCGCAGCATCGCCGAGAGCTACCTCAAGCTGATGATGCAGGTGGACATCGCTTTCGCGCAGCGTGCGGCGCGAGGCAGACGCGCCGCCGCCTCCTCAGGAGCGAATTGAAAAGGTGCTGGCGAGCAGGGCCAAGCCGTGCATCAGCCCGGAACCGCCCCCACAGGCACGTGCCGGCCCACCTGCCTGAAGGCATGGGGGGCGACCTTCTTCAGCTCGCGGCGAAGATGATCGCTGCCGGACCGGCCGACCTGGAACTGCCCGACCAGTTCGGCGAGTTGCTCGGTCTCCTGCGACAGGGAATGGGTCGCGGCCGTCGTTTCCTCCACCATTGCCGCATTCTGCTGCGTCGCCTGGTCCATGTGATTGATCGCCGTGTTGACCTGGTCGAGCCCGGCCGCCTGTTCCTGCGCGCCGGCGGCTATCTGGGTGACGACGTTGTTGATGTCGGCCACCTGCGCCAGAATCCTCTCCAGCGACTTGCCGGTTTCCACCACCAGCTTGCCCCCGCTTTCGACCCGGGTGGTTGAGTCCGAGATCAGGCTCTTGATCTCCTTGGCCGCGTCGGCCGAACGCTGGGCCAACGCACGCACTTCGGATGCAACCACCGCAAAGCCGCGGCCGGCATCGCCAGCCCGCGCCGCCTCGACACCTGCGTTGAGGGCAAGCAGGTTGGTCTGGAAGGCGATCTCGTCGATGACGCCGATGATCTGGCTGATCTGCCGCGCCGATGTCGTGATCTCGTCCATGGCCTCCACCGCCTGGCGCACGATCAGCGCGCTCTGCTTGGCATCCTCGTCGGCAGCCGTCACGACCTTGCGCGCATGCGTTGCCCCTTCGGCCGATAGCTTGACGGTCGCCGTGATCTCGTCCAGCGCGGCGGCCGTCTCTTCGAGGCTTGCAGCCTGCTGTTCGGTGCGGCGCGACAGGTCATCCGCCGCCGCCTGCATTTCCCGCGTTCCCGACTGGATTGCATTGGTGCTGCCAGAGACACTCTGCATCGCGGCTTCGAGCTGTTCGATGGCCGCGTTGAAATCGCCCTGCAGCTGGCTATAGGCCTCGGGCATCTCCGCTTCCATCCGATAGGTCAGGTCTTTGGCCGCAAGCCTGGCCAGGCCGACACCGATCGAGTTGGCGACCAATGCCCGCTCCTGTTCGATGGCCGCGTGCCCGGCTTCCTCCGCCTTGCGGCGCTGTTCGTCCAGGGTTTCCAGGTAGACGGAGATGGCCAGGTCCATGTCCAGCATGGCCGCTTTCACCAGGCACGACAGCGCCTCCGCGACGTTTTCGGACCGCGACTTGCTCATCGACAGGAGGTTCGGCCACTGCTCCTTCACGATGGCGTGGATCAGTTGCTCCATCACCAGCGCGTAGCCGCCGATATACCATCGCGGTTCAAGGCCGATCCGCGCGTGGGTCTGCCCGATCTTGAGCACGGCGTTAACATAGTCGTCGTCGTAATCGGCCTCGGCGATAATCTGCCAATGCTGTTCCTGACGGCTCTTGGCGCCCGCCATATGCTCGTCGTTGCCGAAGAATTTTCGCGTTTCGGAAGTGGCCTTTACCTTTTCATAGAAAGAAGCCAGAGCTGGCCCGAGCGACTGCTTGAGAATCGGCTGCAACCTGGTCAGTGCTGCGCGCGCTTTGTGATCCATCCCGATAAAGTCGAGACGCTCGTTCAAAGAGCTTTGGCGTCGTATCGAATCCGTCATCAAATTTCCCCTTCAGAGCGCCCGCCAATCTGACGCCGAGGCGTCCCCCCTCCAGCGGGCAATTGCGTGTATTGATGCGATGTTACGTAGTTGCCTGGCGAGGCTGCTCGTACCGCATATGCTTAGACATGCTGTTCCCGCCCTTCGCGGGCCGCAGTCCCCCCCCAGCACACATTCGCAGCCGCGCGTGCGAGACGACGCGGGCGGAGCCTCGCGCGCAAGCTCGCCTGCGCAGGCGCCGTCACGGTTCAGCATCTCCTCCCGCCTGAACCTGTCAGTCGTTGTATGTACGGTAACGAATGAACTATACCGTACACAACAAATAGTTAAACGGTAATTAATGTCTTGCCGGGACATGCAAGTTCTGCATGACCGCGCCAGCAACTCTTAGCCGCCTCATATCTCCGCTAATAACGTCTGGCCGTTCAAGGCACCAATCCGCGCCGGAGCAAGGATAGACTGAGAGGGCACCCGTATTCGGGCCGATATCCCCCGACCATTGCTTTCAGAACAATTCGCAGTCGCCAGGTGTGGGGTTTGGGGGTGTGGCGTTGCCGGCGAGGCGGGCGGCGACGTCGGCTAGGGTGACGGTGGCGAGCGCGGGGCGAAGGTCGAGCGTCTGGGCGGGCATGGCGGGGGCAAGCGCGGCGAGGAAGCCGGCGAGATTGCGCAGCGTCTGCTCGACCGCGTCGAGGCTCTGCACCGCCCGGACGTAGGCGGGGTCGGTTGCGGCCGGTGCGCCGGCCAGCACATGCAGGCGCTCGACGGTTGCGGCCAGGTCGGCGAGCTCGGCGCCGAGGCGGCCGAGCAGCTCGGGCGCGCGGATGGCGGCTGTGGCAGCTGTCGGAACGGCGGTGGCCGGCATGTCGGCGGGCATGGCGGCTGTGGCAGCGGTGGCGGCGGGCTGCGGGACGATGGCGGCGATGGCGGCGCTGGGATGGGGCATGGCGGGGTCTTTCGGCAAGGTCAGAACAGTTCGACGCTGCCGCCTTGCGGCTGCGGCGGCCGGGCGGC
>NZ_JBDGLC010000006.1:137521-364268 GCF_057656055.1 Pseudaminobacter sp. Soil_N_29 | reverse complement strand
ACCGCCTCGACCTCGTCGCCGAGGCGTGAGAAATCGGCCGACAGAACCGAGGGCGCGATCAGGGTTTTTGCGGTCATGTCCGGGCCTTTCGAACGGGCTTGCAGGAATTTCCCCCGCCCTAATCTGCCGCGCCGCGAATGTCGATAGCCAAATCCGGCGAGGCTTCTCCGCAGGCGCACTCAGGCCGGCGCACCGGCAATGGAGCTTCGCACGATGAGGTCGACCGGCCAGACTTCTCCAAGCGCGCCCGCCTCCTGCCCGGAGATGCGTGCCGCCAGCCGCTCGGCGATGCGCTGGCCGGCCGCCCGTATGGAAGAACGCGTGGTGGCGAGCGGCACCGGGAAGTTTTCCGGCTTCAGCCAGGGGAAAACGTCGTCATGGGCGATCAGAGACAGGTCGCGCGGAATGCTGCGGCCCAGGTCGCGCGCTGCGCGCACCACGCCCAGCGCCATGATCAGGCTGGAACACACGATCGCCGTCGGCGCCTCGTCCTGCATCAGCAGGCTTCGGGCGGCGCGATAGCCGTTTTCCTCCGTCATCGCCACCGAGCGAAGCATGGTCGGCGGCAGCACCAGTCCGCTGGCGTCGAGCGCGCGCCGGACGCCGCGCTCGCGGCAGATGGCGAATGTCTGCGTCTCGTCGCCATTCACCAGCGCGATGCGCTTGTGTCCAAGCTGGACCATCAGCCTTGCCGCGTCGTGAAAGGCAGCCTCGTTGTCGATGTCGAGGAAGGGATAGTCGAAGTCGAGCTCCTCGCTGCGGCCGTGAACGATGTAGGGAATGCCCAGTTGCTGGACCAGCGCGATGCGGCGGTCGGCATGGCGCGGGGCCGAGATATAGACGGCATCCACCTGCTTGTTGGCGACGATCCGGCGATAGGTCGTCTCCTCGTCATCCGCCTCGGCCGGGGAGAGCACCAGGTCCAGCTCATGCGCCCGGGCATAGTCGCCGAGCCCGGACAGGAACTCGACGAAATGCGGATCGATGTCGACGCTGGCGCCTGTGGGCATGACATAGCCGATCATTCCGGCCTTGCCGGTGGCCAGCCGGCGCGCGCTCGGGTTGGGCCTGTAGCCGTGCCGCCTTGCGGCGTCCGCCACGCGCCGGCGCGTTTCCTCGCTCACCTCCGGATAGCCGTTGAGAGCCCGGCTGACCGTGGTCTGCGACAGGTCCAGCATGCGGGAGAGCTGTTTGAGGTTCACTGATTCTCTTCCCAAAGCGCTTCAAAAGATTTCAAAGTTGCATTCCCGCTAACACAAATCAGCATAGGCCGGACGGCACAATTTCAGAAGTGGAAATTGCCAGTGCAATGCAAAACCATGCTGCAATGCACCAGAAATACGCACTTAAATCGATTCATCCCATATGGCGCTTGACTCGTTGCTTTTTCCCCAGCGATGATACTCATCAGCCAAAGCGCTTTGGAAACTTTCGGAAGAAAGTTCGTTCGAAAGCCTGCGAGCCCGCCAGAAGCGGGGCGCCCGGGGCGGTGTCGGCGGGACGAAGGGAGGTTCGTCCGGGGAGTGACCGAACGGGAGGACAATCGATGAAGAAGTGCCTTTTTCTGGGCGTTGCACTGGCAGCACTCGCGCTCGGCGCGCCCGCGCATGCGGAGCTGAAGTTCAAGCCGGGCGAGGACACCCGCTTTCACTGGGCCGATCTGGACGAGCTGAAGAAGGTCGACCTGAAGGGCGAGACGCTGACCATCTTCGGCCCGTGGCGCGGCGAGGACGAGGCGCTGGTGCGCAACGTGCTCGAATATTTCATCGATGCCACCGGCGTCGACGTGAAATATTCCTCGTCCGAAAACTACGAGCAGCAGATCGTCATCGACACCCAGGCCGGCAGCCCGCCCAACATCGCCATCCTGCCGCAGCCTGGCCTGATCCAGGATCTTGCCTCCAAGGGTTTTCTCACGCCGCTCGGCGACGACACGGCCGCGTGGCTCAAGGAGAACTATGGCGCGGGCCAGTCCTGGGTCGATCTCGGCACCTATACCGACAAGGACGGCAAGCCCGGCTTCTTCGCCTTCCCCTACAAGGCCGACGTGAAATCGCTGGTCTGGTACTCGCCCGACAATTTCGAGGAAGCCGGCTACAAGGTTCCGAAGACGCAGGAGGAATTGCAGGCACTGTCGGACAAGATCGTGGCCGATGGCGGCAAGCCCTGGTGCATCGGCCTCGGCTCCGGCGGCGCAACCGGCTGGCCGGCCACCGACTGGGTCGAGGACATCATGCTGCGCACGCAGTCGCCCGAGACCTACGACAAATGGGTGACGAACGAAATCCCGTTCACCGATCCGGCGGTGGTCGGCGCGCTCGACATCTTTGCCAAGATCGCCACCGACGACAGACTGGTGGATGGCGGCGCTGCCGCCGTGGCCGCGACCGACTTCCGCGACAGCCCCAAGGGCCTCTTTGCGGTGCCGCCCAAGTGCTACCTGCACCATCAGGCCTCCTTCATCCCGTCCTTCTTCCCCGAAGGCACCAAGCTCGGCCAGGATGCGGATTTCTTCTACTTCCCGCCCTATGCCTCCAAGCCGGAGCTCGGCAATCCGGTGCTGGGTGCCGGCACGCTGGCCATGATCACCAAGGATTCGAAGGCGGCGCGCGCCTTCATCGAATTCCTGAAGATGCCGCTGGCGCATGAGCTGTGGATGGCGCAGGGCAGTTTCGTCACCCCGTTCAAGGCGGTCAACAAGGACACCTACGCCAGCGACGCGCTGAGGAAGCAGGGCGAAATCCTCGCGGAGGCCTCGACCTTCCGCTTCGACGGCTCGGACCTGATGCCGGGCAAGATCGGCGCCGGCGCCTTCTGGACCGGCATGATCGATCTCGTCGGCGGCAAGCCGGCGGCCGACGTCGCCGCCGAGGTTCAGAGGAGCTGGGACGCGATCAAGTAAGGGGGGCGCCTCGATCGATGCCCCTCGCCCGCCCTCCGCAATGCTCGGGCACTTTTCCGCACTGGGGCGGGGTTATCGACCCCCACTCCGGTTTGCTTCGCAAACCACCTCTCCCCCGCTCGACGGGGGAGAGGAATCGCCGTCCGCAAGCTTGGCACCCTTCCTCTCCCCTTTTGAGGGGGAGAGGTGCCGAGCGAAGCGAGGCGGAGTGGGGGTAGGTCACCGCATATGCGATTACCCTAACTTCGTAGAGAGAGGGTGGCTTGCGAAAGGCTGAGGGGGAAATTCACCAGCGCGCACACTGCCCAACAGGGGAAAAAATCCCATGACGGCACAGATCCTCTCTGCGGTCATCACGGTGCTCATTGGCGTCGGGGGTTGCGTGGTCTATTTCTGGGCCGCCAACCGCCTGCTCGATCTCGTCTTTCCCTCGCGCGGGGTCTCAGGCGCTGCCGCAATCGATAATCTGCGCCGGCAGGGCTACATCCGGCCTTGGCTGTTTGTCGGGCCTGCCCTGATCATCCTCACCGTCTATCTGATCTATCCGGTCTTCGCGACCTTCTACTATTCGCTCCATGATCGCGGCGGCCAGGGCTTCGTCGGCCTCGCCAACTATTCCTGGGCGCTGGGCGACCGCGAATTCCGGCAGGCGATCTTCAACAACCTGCTCTGGCTGCTCGTCGTGCCCGCAGCCTGCACCTTCCTGGGGCTGGTGATCGCCGTGCTGACCGACAGGATCTGGTGGGGAACCATCGCCAAGAGCCTGATCTTCATGCCGCTCGCCATCTCCTTCGTCGGCGCCAGCGTCATCTGGAAATTCGTCTATGAATATCGCGGCGACGGGCAGGTCCAGATCGGCATCCTCAACGCGATCGTCCAGTTCTTCGGCGGCGATCCGCAGGTCTGGGTCTCGACGCCGTTCTGGAACAATTTCTTCCTCATGGTCATCCTGATCTGGATCCAGACCGGCTTTGCCATGGTCATCCTGTCGTCGGCGCTGCGTGGCATCCCGGAGGAAACCATCGAGGCGGCGACGATCGATGGCGCCAGCCCCTTTCAGATATTCTGGAAGATCATGGTGCCGCAGATCTGGGGCACGATCGCCGTGGTCTGGACCACCATCACCATACTGGTGCTTAAAGTGTTCGACATCATCCTGACCATGACCAACGGCCAGTGGAACACGAACACGCTGGCGAACCTGATGTTCGACTGGATGTTCCGCGGCACCGACTACGGCCGCGGCGCCACCATCGCCATCGTCATCATGCTGGCGGTGGTGCCGATCATGGTCTGGAACATCCGCCAGGCAACCCGCGAAGACGGGGGCCGCTGACGTGGCCGGTTCGCGCGGAAAATCCTTCCTCGGCCGCTTCGGCGTCCATATCGCGGTCGCCGCCCTTGTCGTGCTCTGGACGATCCCGACGCTCGGCATCCTGGTCTCCTCGCTGCGCTACAAGGACCAGATTGTGGCCTCGGGCTGGTGGACGGCGCTGACCACCGCAACCCACACCGAAGCCGGCCGCCTCGCCGGCTCAGCCGACCAGGTGGAGAAAGACGGCAGGTTCCTCATCATGGGCAACCTGTTTGGCGCCGGCGACAGCCGCGCGCTGACCGCCTTCGGCATCAAGGCGCAGGCGCCGACCGAATTCCAGGCCGGTTCGGTGGCTGACCTCGGCGACGGCGTGACGCTACAGGTCAACGACGACGGCTCCTATGTCATGTCCTCGCCGGTGGCCTTTGAGGGCGATCGCGCCCGGCGCATCTACTATGCGGCGTCGATCCCGCCCAACTTCACCGCCGAGAACTACAAGACCGTACTGTTTTCCGAAGGCATCGGCCGTTCCTTCATCAATTCGCTGACGGTCACGGTGCCGGCCACGGTCATCCCCATCCTGATTGCCGCGTTCGCCGCCTATGCTCTGGCGTGGATGCGCTTTCCCGGCCGCGCGCTGCTGATTGCCACCATCATCGGCCTGCTGGTCGTGCCGCTGCAGATGTCGCTCATCCCGCTGCTCAAGATGTACAACGGCGTCGGCGCCTTCTTCGGCGTGCCGGTCAAGACCTATCTCGGCATCTGGCTGGCCCATACCGGCTTCGGCCTGCCCTTCGCCATCTATCTGCTGAGGAGCTACATCGCCGGCTTGCCGCGCGAGATCATGGAATCGGCGCGCATCGACGGCGCCAGCGATTTCGAGATCTTCGTCAAGATCGTGCTGCCCCTGTCGTTTCCCGTGCTCGCCTCCTTCGCCATCTTCCAGTTCCTGTGGGTGTGGAACGACCTGCTGGTTGCGATGGTGTTCCTGCGCACCGACGCCGACCAGATGGTGCTGACGGCCCGGCTCAACAACCTGCTCGGCTCGCGCGGCGGCAATTGGGAAATCCTGACAACCTCGGCCTTCGTCACCATATTGGTACCGCTTGGCGTGTTCTTCTCACTCCAACGCTATTTCGTCCGCGGATTGCTCGCGGGCTCCGTCAAGGGAGGCTGACCCCATGCAAGCCGCACGCAAGATCGAACGACCGGAACCCGCAGTCGACCGGGACTGGTGGCGCGGCGCGGTGATCTACCAGATCTATCCGCGCAGCTTTCAGGATTCCAACGGCGACGGCATCGGCGACCTCCGGGGCATCGTCCGGCGCTTGCCCTACATCGCCTCTCTGGGTGTAGACGCGATCTGGATCTCGCCCTTCTTCAAGTCGCCCATGAAGGATTTCGGCTACGACGTCTCCGATTATTGCGACGTCGATCCGATGTTCGGCACGCTTGCCGATTTCGACGCCCTGCTTGACGAGGCTCATCGCCTTGGCCTGAAGGTGATGATCGACCAGGTCATCTCCCACACCTCCGACGAGCACCCATGGTTCAAGGAAAGCCGCGCCTCGCGCGACAATCCGAAGGCCGACTGGTTCGTCTGGGCCGACGCGAAGCCGGACGGCACGCCGCCCAACAACTGGCTGTCGATCTTCGGCGGCTCGGCGTGGCAGTGGGACACGCGCCGGCAGCAATATTACCTGCACAATTTCCTCGCCGAACAGCCCGACCTCAACTTCCACAATCCGGCGGTTCAGGACGCGGTGCTGGAGGCCACCCGCTTCTGGCTGGAGCGCGGCGTGGATGGTTTCAGGCTCGACACGATCAACTTCTACTTCCACTCGCTCGGACTGGAGGACAACCCGCCGCTGCCTGCGGAACGGCGCAACGATTCCATCGCGCCGTCGGTCAACCCCTACAACTATCAGGATCACCTCTACGACAAGAGCCGGCCCGAAAACCTCGGCTTCCTGGAACGTTTTCGCGCGCTGCTCGACGAATATCCGGCCGCCGCGGCCGTGGGCGAGGTGGGCGACGCGCAGCGCGGGCTCGACATCGTCGCTGCCTACACCGCCGGCGACCGCCGCGTGCAGATGTGCTACGCCTTCGACTTCCTGGGACCAGAGAAGATCAGCGCCGCCAAGGTGCGCAATGTGCTGGAGACCTTTGGTCGGGTCGCCAGCGCCGGCTGGTCATGCTGGGCCTTTTCCAACCATGATGTGATCCGCCACGCCTCGCGCTGGGGCGAAGGCGTGGGCGACCGCACTGCCTATCTGAAGGTGCTTTCGGCGCTCCTGATGTCTCTGCGCGGCTCGGTCTGCATCTACCAGGGCGAGGAACTGGGCCTCGGGGAGGCCGAGCTTGCCTTCGATGACCTGCAAGACCCCTACGGCATCCGCTTCTGGCCGGAATTCAAGGGGCGCGACGGCTGCCGCACGCCGATGGTGTGGGAGAGCAAGGCACAAAATGCCGGCTTTTCCACCGCCAAGCCATGGCTGCCCGTCTCGCCGGAGCAAAAGGCGCTGGCGGTGGACACCCAGGCGGGTGACGAGGCTTCGCTGCTGGAGCACTATCGACGCTTCCTCGCATTCCGTCGTGCCCACCCCGCGCTTGCAAAGGGCGACATCGCCTTCCTGCCGAGCGATGGCGACACGGTCGCCTTCACACGCCGCGAGGGCAATGAGGAGATCGTCTGCGTCTTCAATCTCGGCGCGCAGCCCGCGGCGGTCGAGCTTGGCGGGTCGGCAACGCCGCTGTCCGGCCACGGCTTTTCAGCCAAGGCGGAAGCGGGCACAGTCAGGCTCGGCGCCTATGATGCCTGGTTCGGGCGACGAGCCTGATCGCCGGAGAGCAAAGGGGGGACATTATGGCCGATCTCACGCTCAGCAAGATCAGGAAGGCCTATGGCAGCCTGGAAATCCTGCACGGCATCGATCTGGATATCAAATCGGGCGAGTTCATCGTCTTCGTCGGGCCGTCGGGCTGCGGAAAGTCGACGCTGCTGCGCACCATTGCCGGGCTTGAGGACATCACCTCGGGCGAATTGCGGATCACCGGCGAGACGGTGAACGACGTGCCGCCGTCGAAGCGCGGCATCGCCATGGTGTTCCAATCCTATGCGCTCTACCCGCACATGACCGTCTACGACAACATGGCCTTCGGCATGAAGATCGCGCGCGAGAGCAAGGCCGAGATCGACCGGCGCGTGCGTCAGGCAGCCGACATCCTGCAACTGACCAGATATCTCGACCGCCTGCCCAAGGCGCTGTCGGGTGGCCAGCGCCAGCGCGTGGCCATCGGCCGCGCCATCGTGCGCAACCCGAAAGTGTTCCTGTTCGACGAGCCCCTGTCCAACCTCGACGCCGCGCTTCGCGTCGCCACCCGCATCGAGATCGCCAAGCTCAAGGAGAGCATGCCCGACACGACGATGGTCTATGTCACCCACGACCAGGTGGAGGCGATGACGCTGGCCGACCGCATCGTGGTGCTGAAGGACGGCCGCGTGGAGCAGGTCGGCTCGCCGATGGACCTCTATTGCCATCCCGGCAATTTGTTCGTGGCGCAGTTCATCGGCTCGCCGGCCATGAACATCCTGCCGGCACGGATCGAGCAGGCCGGGCGGCCGACATGCGTTTCGCTGGCGGATGGGCGCGAGGTGGAGGTGCCGGTCGCCACCCCTGGAGCGGCCGTGGGCTCGAAGGTCAGCTTCGGCGTGCGGCCGGAAGACCTGCGCATCGGCACCGGCGCGGATTGCCTGTTCGAAGGCACGGTCGACTATCTCGAGCAGCTCGGCGAGGTGCAGCTCGTCTATGTCGAGATCGGCCGGGCCAACGAGCCGCTGGTGGTCAAGCTGCCGGGCGGCGCGCCGGTGAAGCGCGGATCCGTCCTGCAACTTGCCGCCGACCCCGCCAACCTTCACCTCTTCGGCGAGGATGGCCGCTCGTTCGCCCGCAACGGCGCCGCCGTCGCGGCTGCCTAGCCTGCAGAGGCCGGCTTTCTTTCCGCACGCGCCGTCTTTGCCCGCGCATGCAGGAACGCCGCCACGAAGGCGAGGCTCATCAGGAGCACGATGGTCGGCGCCGGTGCGCTGTCGATGAAGAAGCTGAGATAGACGCCGAGGAACGACGCCGCCACCGCCACCAGCACCGAGATCGCCACCATCTGCGAAAATCGGCGGGCAAGCAGGAAGGCGATGGCCCCCGGCGCAATCAGCATGGCGATCGCCAGGATGATGCCCACGGCCTTCAGAGCGCCCACGATCGTCAGAGACAGGATGGACAGCAGGCCGTAGTGCAGAAGGCGTGCCGGCAGCCCGATGGCGCGGGCATGCTGCGGGTCGAAGGCATGGAGCAGCAGGTCGCGCCGGAAAATGCCGATGGCCCCGACCACGACCAGCGCGATGATGCCGCTTTGCGCAACGTCGCCCCAGGTGATGCCGAGCATGTCGCCGAACAGGATGTGGTCGAGATGCACCTCTGTCTCGATCTTGGTGTAGAGCACGATTCCCAGCCCGAACATGCCGGAGAAGACAATGCCCATCACCGTGTCTTCCTTGATGCGGCTGTTTTCCTTGAGGAAGCCTGTGGCGAGCGCGCAGACCATGCCCGCCGCAAAGGCGCCGACCGCAAGCGGCAAGCCGGCGAGATAGGCCAGCACCACGCCCGGCAGCACGGCATGGCTGATGGCATCGCCCATGAGCGACCAGCCCTTCAGCACCAGGAAGCAGGACAGCATCGCCATCGGCACTGCCACCAGGACGGCGATGATGAAGGCCTGCTGCATGAAGGGGAAGGCGAAGGGCATCGCCAGCATCTCGAAAAGCTCGCTCACAGCCCCGCCTCCAGTGCTTGGCGCGCCCTGCGCCGCGCCGCCAGCATGCCGTGCTTGGGCGCAAACACAAAGGCGCAAAGGAAGATCAGCGTCTGCAGCACCACGATGATGCCGCCGGTTGCACCATCGAGGAAATAGCTGGCATAGGCGCCGATGAAGCTGGTCGCCGCGCCGATGCCGACGCTGGTTGCGATCAGCCGCGGAAAGCGGTCGGTCAGCAGATAGGCGGTTGCCCCCGGCGTCACCACCATGGCGATGACCAGGAAAGCCCCCACCGTCTGCAGCGCGGCAACCGTCGAGGCGGACAGAAGCGTGAAGAACAGCACCTTGAGCCAGTCGGGGTTGAGCCCGATGGAGCGGGCATGGCTTTCGTCGAAGAAGGCGACCATCAGGTCCTTCCATTTGGCGAGCAGGACGGCGAGCGACACGCCGCCGATGATGACGAGCTGCAGCGTGTCGGCCGGCGTGATGGCGAGGATGTTGCCCAGGACGATGGTCTGGATGTTCACCGAGGCCGGCGACAGCGAGATCATGAAAAGACCGAGTCCGAAGAAGGAGGTGAAGATCAGGCCGATGATGGCGTCTTCCTTCAGCTTCGTCCGCTGGTTGAGGAACAGCATGGCGCCCGCCGCCAGCCCGCCCGCCAGGAAGGCGCCCATGGCGAAGGGCAAGCCCAGCATATAGGCGCCGGCCACGCCCGGCACGATGGAGTGCGAGAGCGCATCGCCGATCAGCGACCAGCCCTTCAGCATCAGATAGGCCGACAGGAAGGCGCAGACGGCGCCGACCAGCGCCGACACCCACATAGCATTGAGCATGTAGCCGTAGGAAAAGGGTTCGAGCAGGACCGCGCTCATTCGGCAGTCTCCGCCTTGCCGGCTTCCTCGCCATAAAACACCAGCGGACGCTCGTCGTCGGTCAGCACCGTGATCTTGCGCGGATCCGCATCCTGGTGAAGCTCTGCTCCGCCGAGAATGAACTGGCGCAGCACGCCGCCGAAGGTTTTCTGCAGATTGTCCTGGGTGAAAACCTCGGAGGTCGGGCCATAGACCAGCACGGTGCGGTTGATGAGCACGGTGCGGTCGCAGAAGCGCGGCACGCTGCCGAGATTGTGGGTCGAGACCAGCATCACCCGGCCCTCGGCGCGCAGCGCCTGTAACAGCTCGATGATGGCCTCCTCGGTGCGCACGTCGACACCGGTGAAGGGCTCGTCGAGCAGGATGATTTTTCCTTCCTGCGCCAGCGCGCGGGCCAGGAAAACACGCTTCTTCTGCCCGCCCGACAGTTCGCCGATCTGGTGCTTGCGATAGGCGCTCATGCCCACGCGCTCAAGTGCTGCATCCACCGCCTCGCGATCGACCGGGCGGGTCATGCGGAGAAAATTCATGTGGCCGTAGCGGCCCATCATCACCACGTCCTCGACGAGGACCGGAAAATTCCAGTCGACATCCTCGCTCTGCGGCACATAGGCAACGGCATTCTGCTTTAGCGCCTTTGCCGCGGGCATGCCGAGGATCTCGACCTTGCCGGCCGCCAGTGGGACGAAACCCATGATCGATTTGAACAGGGTCGACTTGCCGCTGCCGTTCACCCCCACCAGCGCCGTGATGGTGCCGGTGGGGATGGCGAAGGAGGCGTCGCGCAAGGCCGTGTGGCCGTTGCGATAGGTGACGGTGATGTGCTCGACCCTGAGCCCGCTGCCCTCGGCCGCCGCAATCGCTTTCGGGGCAGCCATGTTCATTGCACCAACGCCTTGGCAATCGTTTCGGTGGTGACGCGCAGCAGGTCGAGATAGGTCGGCACAGGGCCGCCTTCGTCGCTCAGCGAGTCGACAAAGAGCACGCCGCCATAGGCCGCTCCCGTCTCGCGCGCCACCTGCCTGGCCGGCGCATCCGACACCGTGCTTTCGGAGAAGACGGCCGGAATGTTGTTGGCGCGCACCGCGTCGATCACCCTGCGCACCTGCTGCGGCGTGCCCTGACTGTCGGCGTTGATCGGCCAGAGATAAAGCTCCTTCAGGCCGAAATCGCGCGCCAGATAGGAGAAGGCGCCCTCGCTGGTGACGAGCCAGCGCCGCTCTGCGGGAATGCCGGCAATCGCCGCCCGCATCGGCTCAACCTCGGCCTTTATCTTTTCGGAATAGGCAGCAGCATTCTTGGCGTAGGTTTCGGCGTTGGCCGGGTCCTGCTCGGAAAATGCCTTGCGAATATTTTCGACATAGATCAGCGCGGCCTCGGGCGACATCCACGCATGCGGGTTGGGCTTGCCGCTATACGGCCCCTCGGAAATGCCCATCGGCTCCACGCCTTCCGAAACCACCACGCCCGGAACGCCGCTCAGATTGGAGAAGAACTTTTCGAACCAGAGTTCAAGGTTCAGCCCGTTCCACAGGATCAGGTCGGCCTTCTGCGCCTTGATCAGATCGCCCGGCGTCGGTTGATATTCATGGATTTCGGCATTGGGCTTGGTGATCGACACCACGTCGGCAGCATCGCCGGCCACGTTGCCGGCTATGTCGGCAATGACCGTGAAGGTCGTCACCACCTGCATCTTGTCCGCAGCCTGGGCCGTGCCGATGCTCCAGACGGCAAGTCCGAGCAACATGGTCGAAACGAGGAAACTGCGCATGCGTGTCATGTAAATCCCGCTTTGTTGGACCTGCGGCCGCGGAAGGGTGCGACCCTGCCCCGCTTTGATAGAGGTCGCAATTGCACCTGTCAATGCAATTGCAAATCGTTTGCAACTAGGCGGCGGCGGGAAGTGGTCGCGAGTCGCCTCTTGCGCGGCTGCAATGGGTATTCTCAGGCAGGGCCGTCGTCGCGGCGGAGACATTTTCCAGGAGAGCCAAATGGCGCGCGACCACCCGCGCTCGGCCGCACGGCAGCAGCGCCGGGAGAGGTCACGGCCAGTCGAACGCAGGGGGTGGCTGGCGGCCAGGCTGGACTGGCCGGCGCTCGCCCGCGGGTCGGTAATGTCAGACCTTGACCAGATGCTCCACGCGGTCGTTTCCGCCGAAGATGCGCAGATAGCGCTCCATCTCGCGCAGGTCGCCGGTGGCCTTGGCCGGATTGTCGGAAAGCTTCACCGCATTGCGGCCATTGACCTTGGTGACCTTGCAGACCAGCGAGATGGCGTTGAGCCCCTTGGTCTCGTGCGGCGCGCAGCCCTCGAAATCGTTGGTCAGGTTGGTGCCCCAGCCAAACGACATGCGCACCCTGCCTTCGAAGTGGCGATAGGCCTCCTCGATCGCCTCGGCCTCGAGCCCGTCGGAAAAGATGAGCAGCTTGTTGCGCGGGTCGACACCTTTTTCGCGCCACCAGGAGATGATCTTTTCCCCACCTTCGATCGGCGGGGCACTATCGGGCCGGAAGCCGGTCCAGTCGGCCACCCAGTCGGGCGCATTGCGCAGGAAGGCGGTGGTGCCGAAAGTGTCGGGAAGCACGATCAGCAGGTTGCCGCCATAGTAGCGCTGCCAGTCCTCCAGCACGCGATAGGGCGCGCGCTGCAGCTCTTCCTCGCTGTCGGCCATTGCCGCCAGCACCATCGGCAGTTCGTGCGCGTTGGTGCCAAGCGCCTCGAGATCGGTGTCCATTGCCAGAAGCACGTTGGAAGTGCCGGTAAAGGCCTCGCCGATCCCCTCCTTCAGCGCCTCCACGCACCAGCGCTGCCACAGGAACGAATGACGGCGGCGCGTGCCGAAGTCGGAAATCTTCAAGCCCGGAAGCTGGCGCAGCCGCTCGATCTTTGCCCACAGCTTTGCCTTGGCACGCGCATAGAGAACATCGAGCGCGAAGGGACCGAACGGCCGCATCGCCGCGCGCGAACGCAGCTCGTTGATGATGGCCAGCGCCGGGATTTCCCACATCATCGTGTACATCCACGGCCCGTGGAACTCGAGATGGTACTGGCCGTCGCGCTTCGACAGCTCGTATTCGGGCAGCTGGAAATTCTCCAGCCAGGCGAGGAATTCGGGCTCGAATATCTGCTTGCGGCCGTAAAAGGTGTTGCCGCCCAGCCAGATCATTTCCTTCTTGGTGAAGCGCAGCGTGCGGACATAGTCCAGTTGCTCGCGCAGCTCCTGCTCGTCGATTTCCTCCGCCAGCCGGACCGAGGTGGTGCGGTTGATCAGCGAGAAGGTGACGTCGACGTCGGAATACATGCCCCAGATCATCTGAAGCATCAGCAGCTTGTAGAAATCCGTGTCGAGCAGGCTGCGTACGATCGGATCGAGCTTCCAGGTATGGTTGTAGACGCGCCGGGCAATATCGGTCTTGGTCATTCAGGAGAGCCTTTTCATGCGCTTTCTGCTTGTCCGACAGCCTCTTAGCATCGAAACCGCGATTTTGCCTCAACTATACCGTGCTGGACCGACAAAAAACGACGTTGCGAGACAGCCAAAGCGCGGTCCGATCACCCCGCCCGCACGAGATCCAGCCTGTCGCGCCGCAGCCAGCGCCACAACAGCAGCACGGCCACCACCGCCAGCCCGGACGACAGCCCGGTCCAGATGCCGACACCTTCCAGGCCGAGCGGGAAGGCCAGCAGCACGCCGAGCGGCAGGCCGATGCCCCAGTAGCCGAACGCCGCGTAGAGCATCGGCACCCTGGTGTCGTGCAGGCCGCGCAGCATGCCGGCCGTTACCGCCTGTGCGCCATCGACGATCTGGAACAGGCCGGCGAAGGCGAGGAAGGACACGGCCAGCGCAACGACGGCTGCGTTGTCTTGGTCGGCAAGGTCGATGAAGGCTCCGATCAGCATCTCCGGCGCCAGCACCATCGGCAGTGCGGCAAGCGACATGAACCCCACGCCAAGCGCGAAGGCCATCCAGCCGGCGCGGCTGATGCCTTCGCGGTTGCGCGCGCCGAAGGCAAGGCCGACCCGCACGGTCACCGCCTGGCCCAGGCCCAGCGGCACCATGAAGCTGATGGAGGCGATCTGCATGGCGATGGCATGCGCTGCAAGCGACGCCGCGCCGATGATGCCCATGAACAAGGCGGCGGCGTTGAAGATGGTGACTTCGAAAGCCATGATGCCGGCGATGGGCAGGCCGAGCTTCAGAAGCCCGGTGAAGCGCGGCCAGTCGGCACGCCAGAACCGCCCGAACAGCCGGTAGCGCCTGAATTTGGGCTGGAGCGTCACCACAGCCACCATGCCCACGAACATCAAGGTGCTGGACAGGCTGGTCGCCAGGCCCGAGCCGGCGATGCCCATGGCCGGAAAGCCGAGATTGCCGAAGATCAGGCACCAGTTGGCCAGCACGTTGAAGGCGACCGCGAAAAACACGATGACCAGCGCCCAGCGCGGTCGTTCCAGTGCCGAAATGAAGGAGCGCAGCACGATATAGCCGTAGAACGGCAGCACGGCCCATTGCAGCCAATGCACATATGTGGCCGACTGGCGGGCCAGTTCGGCGTCCTGGCCCATCGCCATCAGAACCGGCTGCGCTTGCCACAGGAAGGCCCATATCGGGATGCTGACGCACACCGCCAGCCACAGCCCCTGGCGTACCGTGCGGCGGATGTCACGCACCGAATGGCGCTTGCGGCCGAGTTCGATGGCCATCATCGGCGACGTTGCCAGGATGAGGCCGAGACCGAATATCATCGGCGCGAAGTAGAGGCTCGAGCCCAGCGCGCCGGCGGCAAGGGCATCGGAGCCGAGCCGCCCCATCATCATCACGCCGGTGGCCGTCATCGCGGTCTGGCCGAGATTGGTCAGGATCATCGGCCAGGCCAGCGCCAGCATCGCACGAAATTCGTGACGCCAAGGACTTGCCGGCGCCCGCGCGCCGGCTTCTATCGCAGTCATCGTTTTCATCTTTCAGGAATGGCTGCGGCAAATGATGCGCCGGCGGCCCCATTCGTTACGGAAAGCCAGTGGACTTTTCGAATCTTCGACGCCTTCTTGAACCAAACGACAACGTCAAACAAGCCGCCATCTTGGCCAACGGTTGAGCCAAGGCGGAAGAAGTCCATGGATACTGCGGGTTGTTGCGGCGGCGTCAATGCCGCCGTCGCTCAGGCGAGCTTTACGCCGGCGTCCCGCATCTTGCCCAGCATCGTTTCCAGCGAGCCGCCCAGGTCGATGGCACGGCAGGCATCCAGCCGCACGGTCGCTTCGAAGCCGAGGTCGATGGCGTCGAGTGCTGAATAGGCGACGCAGAAATCCGTCGCCAGGCCGACCAGCGTGATCTTGTTGATGCCGCGCTCCTTCAGGTAGCCGGCAAGGCCGGTAGGCGTCTTGCGGTCATTCTCGAAGAAGGCGGAATAGCTGTCGATGCCCTTGCGAAAACCCTTGCGGATGACCAGCTCGGCCTTGCTCCACTTGAGCCCTGGGTGGAATGCCGCGCCGCCCGAGCCCTGCACGCAGTGATCCGGCCACAGGGTCTGCTGGCCATAGGGCATCTCGATCGTCTCGTAGGGCTGCTTGCCGGAATGGTTCGAGGCGAAGCTGGAATGGTCGGCGGGGTGCCAGTCCTGCGTCATGATCACATGCTCGAAGCTGCCGATCATCTCGTTGATCAGGGGCACGATCTTGTCGCCCTCGGCCACGGCAAGGCTGCCGCCCGGACAAAAATCGTTCTGCACGTCGATGACGATCAGCGCTTCTTCGGCCATTTCAAATCCACTCTCCAAACCGTAGCGCCGAAACTCGGCCAGAAGCGTGCGCTCGTCAACCGCCCTTGCTGCACACCACCTATGAAACCACGCATGAAGCAACCGGGCACCGGCCGAAAGGCGCCTTGCAAAGCAACAGTCCCCTGATACCATTCGCATACAAATGATTTCTGCGACCGGTCATGCTCGGGAGGCATGGCGTGCACCGATACGCGAAACCAACGGCGCTCGAAGACGCGCTGACCCTTCTCGGACAGGATGACGGCTGGCTTCTGCTGGCCGGCGGCACCGATTTCTATCCGGCGCTCGGCGACCGCCCCGTGCGGGGCAACGTGCTCGACCTGAACGGCCTTGCCGAACTCCGGGGCATTTTTGAAACCGCCACGCACCTTGTCATCGGCGCCCGAACGACCTGGAACGACATCGCCCGCCATGACCTGGCGCCGGCCTTCGGCGCCCTGCAGGCGGCCGCCCGCGAGGTCGGCTCCATCCAGATCCAGAACCGTGCGACGATAGCCGGCAATCTCTGCAACGCCTCGCCCGCCGCCGACGGCGTGCCGGCGCTGCTGGTGCTCGACGCCGAAGTGGAGTTGCGGGCGCTGGGCTCCACCCGTTGTCTGCCGCTTTCCGACTTCATCCTCGGCAACCGCCGCACCGCGTTGCAGGCCGGCGAAATGGTGACGGCGATCCGCGTGCCGAAACAGGCAATTGCCGGCGCATCCGCCTTCCAAAAGCTCGGCAGCCGGCGCTATCTCGTCATCTCCATCGCCATGGCGGCCGCGCGCCTGGAGGTTGCGGAGGGCGTCGTTACGCAGGCCGCGGTGGCAGTCGGCGCCTGCTCTGCCGTGGCCAGTCGGCTGCACAATCTGGAGGCCGCCCTGTACGGTTTGCCCGTGGGCCCGGCTCTTGCCGAAGCTGTGGCGGAAGCCGCTTTCGATGAGTTGGCCCCCATCGACGACGTGCGCGGCAGCGCCGCCTACCGGCGCGGGGCGGCACGCGAGATCGTCACGCGGGCAGTGCGCGCCGCCGCCGATGCGGTCGATGCGAGGGCAGCAGCGGCATGAGCGCGGCGCGGATTGCCCTGAACCTCGAGGTTAATGGCGCCACCGTCGCAATCCACGTCCCACCGCTCCGCCGCCTGTCCACCGTGCTGCGCGACGAACTGCGGCTCACCGGCACCAAGGTCGGCTGCGATGCCGGCGACTGCGGCGCCTGCACCGTGCTGGTCGACGGCGAGCCGGTCTGCGCCTGCCTCGTGCCGGCGGCATCGGTGGAGGGTGCGGCGGTGCGCACGGTGGAGGGGCTTTCCAATGGCAGCCTTTCGGCGCTGCAGGCCTCGTTCCTCGCCCATGGCGCGGCCCAATGCGGCATCTGCACGCCCGCGCTGCTGGTCGCCGGAAGCGCGCTGCTGGAACAGACGCCCGCGCCTTCCGAGGAACAGGTGAAGGACGCGCTGGGAGGCATCCTTTGTCGCTGCACCGGCTACCGGAAAATCATCGCGGCGGTGATGGAGGCCGGCAGCCACGCCGGCGAACTGGACCCCCGGCTCCCCGCCGCCGGCCACGCGGTCGGCGCCTCGCCCGTGCGGCTCGACGGCATCGCCAAGGTAACCGGCGCGGAGAAATTCGGCGCCGATTCCTTCCCGAACGATGCACTGGCCGTCGCCGTGATCCGCTCGCCTTATCACCGGGCAAGCTTTGCCTTCGGCGACCTCGACGCATACCGCGCGCACCCCCCCGGCATCGTCGGCATCTTCACCGCCGCAGATATTCCGGGACAAAACCGTTTCGGCGTCATTCCCGCCTTCGCCGACCAGCCGGCGCTGGCCGAGTGCGAAGTGCGGTTCCGTGGCGAGGCGGTGGCGGTGGTGGCGGGCGAGCGCGAGGCGATACTCGATCTCGACCTCGCGGAATTCCCGATCACCTGGACCGAACTGCCGCATAGCCTCCAGCCGCGCCAGAACGACGACCTCATCCACGCCGACCGGCCGGAAAACCTGCTCACGCAAGGCTTTGTCCGGCGCGGCGACCCGGAAGCGGCGATTGCCAATGCCGCTCATGTCGTATCCGGCGAGATCGAGACCGCCTATGTCGAGCATGCCTATATCGAGCCGGAGGCGGGCTTTGCGCATATGGAGGGCGACACGCTGGTGGTCACCGCCTGCACGCAGGCGCCCTATATGGACCGCGACGACACGGCCAGGGTGCTCGGCCTGCCGCCGGAGAAGGTGCGCATCGTGCCCACCGCGACCGGCGGCGGCTTCGGCTCCAAACTCGATCTTTCGGTGCAGCCGCTGATTGGCCTCGTGGCGCTGAAAACCGGCAGGCCGGCGGCACTTGTCTACACGCGCGGCGAATCCATGGTTGCGTCCACCAAGCGCCACCCGGCCACCATGCGCGCCACCATTGCCGCCGGCGCCGACGGCCGCATCGCCGGCATGGTGTTTTGCGGCGACTTCAACACCGGCGCCTATGCGAGCTGGGGGCCGACGGTGGCCAACCGCGTGCCGGTCCATGCCTCCGGCCCCTATGTGACGCCAAACTACCGCGCGCTCGGACGTGCCCTTCACAGCAATGGCCCGATCTCCGGTGCCTTTCGCGGCTTCGGCGTGCCGCAGGCCACGATCATGCAGGAGACGCTTTACGACGAGCTGGCGCAGAAGGCGGGGCTCGACCGGCTGGAATTCCGCCTACGAAACTGCCTTCGCAACGGATCCGAAACGGTGACCGGCCACCGGCTGGAGGAAGGCGTCGGCATTGGCGCCTGTCTCGAAGCGCTGAAGCCGCACTGGCAGCGCGCGCTGGCCGACGCGGTAGCCTTCAACGCCAACAACGACGCGCGCCGGCGCGGCGTCGGCGTGGCCTCCTGCTGGTATGGCTGCGGCAACACCTCGCTGCCCAACCCCTCGACCATCAGGCTCCGCCTCTCGCCCGACGGGCATGTGGTGCTGCACCAGGGCGCGGTCGACATCGGCCAGGGCTCCAACACGGTGATCGCGCAGATCGTTGCCGACACGCTCGGCGTGCCGCTGCAACTGGTGCGGCTGAAATGCGCCGACACGGCGATCTCGCCCGATGCCGGCAAGACCTCGGCCTCGCGCCAAACCTTTGTCAGCGGCAAGGCGGGCGAGAAGGCGGCGCAGGCCTTGCGCGATAAAATCCTGCGCTTTGCCAATGTTTCGGAGCGCGCCACGCTGCATCTGGAAGGCGCCACGCTGGTTATCCGCGAGGGCCAGGCCGTCCGCCGCATCGATCTCGGCTCGCTCGCAGCAGATGCCGACGGCCTAGTGTTTTCGGCGCAGGAAACCTACGACCCGCCAACCACCCCGCTCGACGAAAACGGCCAGGGCAAGCCCTATGCCGTCTATGGCTACGGCGCGCAAATCGCCGAGCTGGAGGTCGACATGACGCTCGGCACTGTGAAGCTGATAAAAATCACCGCCGCGCACGATGTCGGCCGCGCCATCAACCCGCTGCTCGCGGAAGGGCAGATCGAGGGCGGCATCGCGCAAGGCATCGGCATGGCGCTCATGGAGGAATACATCCCCGGCCGCACCGAAAACCTGCACGACTATCTCATCCCCACCATCGGCGACGTGCCGCCCATCGAGACCATTCTGGTGGAAATTCCGGACCCGGAAGGACCATTCGGCGCCAAGGGGCTGGGCGAGCATGTGCTGATCCCGACCGCGCCCGCGATCCTCAACGCCATCCGCCATGCCACCGGCGTGCTGGTGACGAAGCTGCCGGCCACGCCGAGCCGCATCATGGCCGCGATGAACGCGACAATGGAGGGCGGGCAGGCATGAGCACTTTCATGGCAGGTGCTTTTTCGAGATGCTTTGATACCCCCACCCCTGTCCCCTCCCCACAAGGGGGAGGGGGACGATTTCGCCGCCATAGCTCCCAAGAACGGCAAAGATTGGTGCCGGGCGGCCGTGCAGCAAAATTCCCCTCCCCCTTGTGGGGAGGGGTTAGGGGTGGGGGTGATTTCAAGTGCAATTGCCCTGCCCTTTTTGCGATATCCGGCGGGACAGAGAAGAGCAACGTAGAGCTCCGATTTGCGAGGGCAGCCCCATGAGCGGGCTTTCCGAACGCTTCGACGACCCCGGCGAACAGCGCGAAGGCGAAAAACTGCGCTGCGATGCCTGCCCGGTAATGTGCTACATCGCCGAGGGCCGCACCGGCGCCTGCGACCGCTACGGCAATTTCGGCGGGCGCATCGTGCGCTGCGACCCTCTGACCATCCTCGAGCACCGCATCGAAACCGGCGGCGAGGTCGTGCACTTCGCGGGTGCCGAGGAGCCGTGGACCGGCGAGCTGATCGACCACGGCCGCCGCTTCGTCACCGCTATCGGCGCCGGCACCACCTATCCCGACTACAAGCCCGCCCCCTTCATCGTTTCCCAGGAGGTCGAGGGCGTCGACCTGGTCACCGTCGTCACCGAGGGCATCTTTTCCTACTGCGGCGTCAAGGTGAAGATCGACACCGACCGCCATCTCGGCCCCGAGACAGCCACGGTGCGCGCCGAGGGCGAGGCGGTGGGGCACGTAACCACCGGCGAATATGGCTCGCAGATGCTGTCGCTGGGCGGCGTGCACCACCTGACCGGCGGCTCCAAGGCGGAAGGCCGCGTCACCTGCGCCACCCTGCTCGATCTGTGCAACAAGAAACCGGTTGAACTGACCATTGACGGCGGCGCCAGCGTGGTGGTCGAAGCGGGCAAGGCGCCGATCATCGACGGCAAGGCCGAGCACCGCATGCGCGTGGGCTGCGGCTCGGCCACCATTGGCATGTTCGCCACCCAATGGCGCGGGCTGGTGGACGAGGTGGTGGTGGTGGACGACCACATCACCGGCGTCGTCTCCGAGCACCAGGCCGGCAAGGTGCTGGGCTGGGCGGACACGGGCATAAAGATCATCGGGCGGCGCTCGACGCCCGGCCGCTATTTCAAGGTCTCGGAGCCGGGGCTGGGCTGGGGCGGCACCACCATTTCCGACCCGCTGTCCATCCTCGGCCCGTGGAACCCGGCCAAGGGCGCGCGCGCCGGCCTGTCGCTGCTCATGGTTTCGACCACCGGCGAGCAGTTCGCCTATTACGAGCTCGACGAGGAACTGCGGCCGGTCGAAAGGCCGTTTCCGGAGCGGCTGCAAAAATCGGTGCGGCTGATCGAGGAGAATTGCGAGCCCGCCCTGTGCACCGTGCTGTTCGTCGGCGGGGCCGGCGGGTCCTTGCGCGCCGGGGTGGTGGAAAATCCGGTCAATCTCACCCGCTCGGTGCAGGGGCTGCAGACCTATGTGACTGTCGGCGGCGCGCCGGTCTATGTCTGGCCGGGCGGCGGCATCACGCTGATGGTCGACGTGACCCGCGTGCCGGAGAACGCCTTCGGCTATGTGCCGACGCCGGCGCTCGTGGCGCCGATCGAATTCACCCTGCGCCGCGAAGACTATCTCCGGCTCGGCGGCTACGCGGGCGCGATTCGCACGGTGGACGACGTGCTGGCGCAAGGCGGCGAATATTTTAATCCGCGCGAGCAGCGGGACGCGCCGGCCGGCAATCCATGGCCGCCGCTGCAGCAACTGCGGCGCTGGCCGGGCGGCAAGCCATGACCGGGCCGCAGGCCACGTGGCTGCCGGACGGAAGGCGGCTGCACCTCAACCATGGCCCCATCGACCTGATCGTCGAGGCTTTTGGCGACGCGCACGAAATGCGCGCGGCCTATGCGCAGGCGGTGGCGCGGTTCCAGACCGTGCTGCCGGAACTGGTGTCCGAGCTTGCCGAACTGCGACGACGGGCGGGGCCTGAGCCGCGCGGCTTTGCCGGGCCGGTGGCGCGGCGCATGGAGGCGGCGGTGGCGCCGCTGTCGGCCCTTTTCATCACGCCCATGGCAGCGGTGGCGGGCGCGGTGGCCGACGAAATCCTCGCCGCCATGCTTGCCGGCCGCAGCTTGCAAAAGGCCTATGTCAACAATGGCGGCGACATCGCGCTTCATCTCGCGCCCGGCGAGACCATTTCCGCGGCGGTGGGCGGCACCGGCCACGGCCTTGCCGACCGGCTGGCGGTGCGCGCAGGCGACGGCGTCGGCGGCATCGCTACTTCCGGCTGGCGCGGGCGATCGTTTTCGCTCGGCATCGCCGATGCAGTGACGGTGCTGGCAGCGACAGCCGCGCAGGCCGACGCCGCTGCCACGCTGATCGCCAATGCCGTCGACCTCCCCGGCCATCCGGGCATCACGCGCGTGCCGGCCCGCGATCTTGCTCCCGACAGCGACCTAGGCGAGCGCCCCGTAACCCGCGCGGTGGGGCCGCTGTCGTCGGCCGAGGTCGGACAGGCGCTGAACGCCGGGCTTCTGCTCGCCGAAGAATTTCGTCGCGAGGGGCTGATCGTGGCGGCTGCGCTGTTCCTCGCCGGCCAGTCGCGAATCCGCGGGCAACTGGCGTCCCAGCCAGCCGAGGCGGGCGCCTTTCCGCGTTTCCGCGCGCCCGTGGAAGGGCGGCCCAGCATCGGAGCCAGCGCATGACCGGCGAAGATGATCTCGTAAAACTTGCCGATGCCGGGGAGCTACCCGAATACCGCCTGCAGGACCAGATCGGCTTCGCGCTGCGGCGCGCGCACCAGCGCCATGTGGCGATCTTCGCCGCGCACATCGCCGACCTGACGCCGCCGCAATTCGCGGCGCTGGCGAAGCTGCACGAGATCGGCGCGACCTCGCAGAACCAGCTCGGCAGCCTGATCGCCATGGATGCGGCGACCGTGAAGGGCGTGATCGACCGGCTGCGGGTGCGCGGGCTGGTGGAGCTTGCCCCGCACGAGGCCGACAAGCGCCGGCTGCTGGTGAGCCTGACGGCGGAGGGGGGAGCGGCGGTGGAGAAGCTTATTCCGCTGGCCCGCCAGATCACCGCCGAAACGCTGGCGCCGCTGACGCGGAAGGAAGCGGCGACGCTGATGCGGCTTCTGGGCAAGCTGGGGTGAAGCGCGCGGCTATCCCACCCTCGATTGCTTACTCCACACCTGCCAGCTTCACCCTCCACGCCCGCGTCGTTTCGCGGTCGATGGCCGTACCAGACGCATCTACCACCACCCCGAACAGCTCGGCGGCCTGCGCCGGCGTATAATAGCCCAGCCGCACGTCGCGCAGCACCAGTTCGGGATCGCGGAGACGCGGGTCGCCATAGCCGCCGCCGCCCGGCGTTCCGACGCGCACGCGGTCGCCGGCCTTCAGAAAAATGTCCTGCTCCTTGGACAGATGCGGCGGCACGTGGGCTGCGCCATTGCGGAACACGGTGACCTCGTTGACCGCGCCGTCGCGTCCGCCACGCACACCCTGCGGGCCGGTTCGGCCGTGGTCCATGACGAAGGAAGCGCGCGCCTCGCCGCGCAGCAGTTCCACCTCATAGGCGAGCCCAAAACCACCGCGATGCTGGCCCGCGCCGCCGGAGCCTTCACGCAACGCATAGTGGCGGTAGAGCACCGGATAGGCCTGCTCCATGATTTCCACCGGCGGCGATTTCGAGATGCCGATGGTGGAGCAGCCATTGGACAGGCCGTCGTGCCAAAAATTGCCGCCATAGCCGCCGCCCGAGATCTGGTACATGACGTAGTCGCGCCCGCGCGCCGGATCGTGCCCGCCAAGCGCGAAATTGCCGCTGGAACCGGCGGGTGCGGCGGTGACGCGATCGGGCAGCGCCTGCACCATGGCGGCGAAGACGGCCTCGGCGATGCGCTGCGACACCTCGGCCGCGCAGCCCGAGACGGGGCGCGGATAGCGGGCGTCGAGGAACGTGCCTTCCGGCCGCCTCACCACCAGCGGCTCGAAGGCCCCGGCGCTGATCGGCACGTCGGGGAAGATGTGGCGCATGGCGAGATAGACCGACGACAGCGTGGTGGCGAGCACGCTGTTCATGGGTCCTGTGCAGGGAGGGCTGGAACCGGCAAAGTCGAAGGTGAGCGTGTCGCCCCGCTTTTCGACCGCGAGCGCGATGGTGAGCGGCTGGTCCACCACTCCGTCGGAATCGACGAAGGCTTTTGCGCGATAGACGCCATCCGGGATCGGCGCGATGTGCGCGCGCATCTGCTCGGCCGCGCGGCGGCGCAGCTCGGCGATTGCCGCGACAACGGTTTCGTCTCCGTAACGGTCCAAGATTTCCACGAGCCGGTCGCGCCCGACCATGAGGGCGGCGGCCTGCGCCTTGATATCGCCGATGCGCTGGTCGGCCACGCGAATGTTGGAGCAGATGATGGCGTAGATCTCGGGGTCCATCACGCCGCGCTTGAAGAGCTTTACCGGCGGCAGGCGCAGGCCCTCCTGCTCGACCGACGTGGCCGAGGCCGAAAAGCCGCCCGGCACCGCGCCGCCGATGTCTGGCCAGTGGCCGGTGTTGGACAGCCAGCAGAATATCTGTCCGCCGCGCCACACCGGCATGGCGAAGCGCACGTCCATGAGGTGCGTGCCGCCGAGATAGGGATCGTTGACGATGTAGATGTCGCCTTCCTGCGGGGGCGCGCAGCGGCCGTCGCGGATCATCTCGATGATGGTGCGGGTGGAATATTGCATGACGCCAACGAACACCGGCAGGCCCTGGCTTCCCTGCGCGATCAGCGAACCGTCCTCGGCCGAATAGATGCCGTCGGAGCGGTCGTTGGCCTCGGCGATGACGGGCGAGAAGGCGGCGCGGGAGAAGGTCAGGTCCATCTCGTCGCAGGCCTGCTGGAGTGCTGCCTGGATGACGGAGAGGGTGATGGCGTCGAGGGAGGTCATTTTGGCTTGGCCCCCAGACAATATTTTCCGCCCGCTCTGGCTTCATCGAGTCCGAGGCATGGATTCCCGACACTCTCCGCTCGCGCTTCGCACTCGCTCCGAGGTCGAGAATGACGGACTTCATGTCCCGCCTCGCCAATCACCAACCTGAGGGATTTGCCGAGGCGCAAAATGGAATCCGTCATTCCCGACCTCGTGAGCGACCGCAGGGAGCGGAGAGTGTCGGGAATCCATGCCTCGGACTCGGTGAAGTCAAAGCCGTTGACGAATGTCCAGCCGATGCAACTCTTCATGACGAGCCCACCTCGATCACGATATTCCCGTCAGCATCCCCGCGCGCGCGGTCGCCCGGCTCTAGAACCGTGGTCGCGTCCATCTGCTCGAGGATCGCCGGGCCTTTGAGCACAGCATCGAGCGGCAATCTTTCGCGGGCATAAACTGGCGTGTCGCGCCAGTGGCCGCCGAACCACACGGGGCGAACCTCGCGAAGCGCCCCTTCAAGCGTCGCCGCCCGGCCGGCCGGGTCGATCAGCCCGGAAAGATCGACCGCCGCACGCACGCCGGTGACCGAGGTGTTGAGGTTGACCAGATTGGCGCGGATTTCCGGCAGCTCGACCTTGAAGCGGGCGAAATAGGCCTTTTCGAACAAAGCCTGCAACTCGGCCCGCGTGACCGCGCCGGAGGGCAGCGGCACGTTGAGGATATGCGTCTGGCCGACGAACTGCATGTCGGCCGAATGGGTGACGCGGATGGATTGCGGCTTCACCGCCTCCCTCGCGATCAGCGCCTCACCCTCGGCGCGCTGCGCGGCAAGGATTTCCGCGATGCGCCGCTCGTCGAGGCTCGCCACCGGCTGGTTGACCGTGTTGACGAAGTCGTGGCGCAGGTCGGCCACCACGCAGCCCAGCGCGTTGGTGATGCCCGGCCGCGCCGGCACCAGCACCTTCGGCAGGCCGAGCTCGCGGGCCAGCGCCGAGGCATGCAGCGGCCCCGCGCCGCCGAAGGCAAACAGCGCGAAGTCGCGCGGATCGTGGCCGCGCGCGATGGAAACCATGCGGATCGCGCCGGCCATCTTGAGGTTGCCTAGCTTCAGTACCGCACCGGCCGCCGCCACGCCGTCGAGCCCGGTGGCGCGGCCGATTTTTTCGGCGAAGATTTTTTGTACGTGCTCGGGCGTGACCGGATGATCGACCGAAAGCAGCCGCTTTGGGTCGAGGCGTCCCAGCACCAGATTGGCGTCGGTGAGCGTGGGTTCCATGCCGCCGCGGCCGTAGCAGATCGGGCCCGGGTCGGCGCCCGCGCTCGCCGGGCCAACCTGGATGAGGCCGGAAGCGTCGACGCGCGCAATGGAGCCGCCGCCCGCGCCCACCGTATGCACGGCCACCATCGGCACATGGATAGGCATGGCGTATTCGATCTCGATCTCGTTGGAGACCGCCGGCTCGGCGTTGCGGATCAGAGCGACATCGGTGGAGGTACCGCCCATGTCGTAGGTGACGAGATTTTCGTAGCTGGCGCGCCGGCCCGTATAGGCGGCGGCGATGACGCCGGAAGCCGGGCCGGACATGACCGTCTTGGCCGATTCACGTGTGACGTTGCGGGCCGAGATCATGCCGCCATTGCCGTTCATGATGAGGTAGTCGCGGGCGTAGCCGCGCTCGCCCAGTTCGCGGCGCAGCCGCTCGACATAGCGCTCGAGGATCGGCTGCACCGAGGCATTGATGGCCGCCGTCACCCCGCGCTCGAACTCGCGCGCTTCCGACAACAGCATGTGGCCGGCGGTGATGTAGCCATTAGGCCAGAGTTTTCGCGCGATCTCCAGCGCGCGCAATTCATGCGCGGGATTGGCGTAGGAGTGCAGGAAATGGATGACCAGCGACTCGCAGCCGGCTTCCAGTAGCTGGCGCACCGCTGCGCGCATCTCGTTTTCGTCGAGCGGCACGCGCACCGCGCCCGAGGCCTCCACGCGCTCGGACACCTCCAGCCTTAGATTGCGCGGGATGACCGGCACGAACACGCCGGTCATGCCATAGGCCTGCGGCCGGGTGCGGCGGCCGAGCTCGATGACGTCGCGAAAACCGCGTGTGGTGATCATGCCGGTCTTGGCCAGCCGGCGTTCCAGCACGGCGTTGGTGGTGGTGGTGGTGCCGTGCACGATGAGATCGATGTCGGCCACCGCAAAGCCGGTCTCGGCAAGGGCGGCGACCACGCCGAAGGCCTGGTTTTCCGCGGTGGTGGGGGTCTTGGCGATGCGCACCCTGCCCGCGGCTGCATCAATCATGATCAGGTCGGTGAAGGTGCCGCCGACATCGATGCCGGCCACCACATTTCCTGCACTTGCCTGATAATTCTCAGCCATGTTCGAAACCCGAAACGCAGGACCAAGGATCGGAAGCAGTTTGGAAAGCTGTTCCACGCCCGGATATTGACGTCAATATCGTTTGCATACTAATAAATTGGGCACACAGAGTTACCGTTTTCGGGATTTGCGGCAGCGCGCGGGACGATGCAGTCCGGCTTCGCAAACGCCAGGTTTGCGCCGCTTTGGCGAAAGGTCCGGATTTTTCATGAACACCGCAGCAGCCCTCCACACGGCCGAGGCGAAGCCGCTTGCCTTCCCCATTCCGGCCAATGTCTATGCCGAGACCGTGGTTTCGGTGAAGCACTACACCGACCGGCTGTTCTCCTTCCGCATCACCAGGCCGCAGTCGCTGCGCTTCCGCTCGGGCGAGTTCGTCATGATCGGCCTGCCCAATGCCGAGAAGCCGGTGTTCCGCGCCTATTCAATCGCCAGCCCCGCCTGGGACGAGGAGCTGGAGTTCTTTTCCATCAAGGTGCCGGATGGCCCGCTGACCCAGCATCTGCAGAAGATCCAGCCGGGCGACACCATCCTGATGCGCCAGAAGTCCACCGGCACGCTGGTGCTCGACGCTCTGACGCCCGCCAAGCGGCTGTTCATGATCTCGACCGGCACCGGCATTGCGCCCTTTGCCAGCCTGCTGCGCGACCCCGACACCTATGAGAGGTTCGAGCAGGTCTACCTCACCCATACCTGCCGTGACGTGGCCGAGCTGGCCTATGGCAAAGAGCTGGTGGCGGCGCTGGCGGAAGACCCGCTTATCGGCGAGATGACGCATGGCCGCGTGACGCTCTATTCGACCACCACGCGCGAAGAGTCGCCCCATATGGGCCGCATCACCACGCTGATCGGCTCGGGCAAGTTCTACACCGACCTCGGCATCGAAAAGCTCGACCCCGAGACCGACCGCATCATGATCTGCGGCTCGATGCAGATGCTGAAGGACGTCAAGGAGCTGGCCGAAAGCCTCGGCTTCGACGAAGGCTCGCTGAGCCAGCCGTCAACCTTCGTCGTCGAGCGCGCCTTCGTCGGCTGATTGCGCCCTGCCTCGCGGCACCGCCGCGGGCGCGCCGACAATGCCTCCTCCTCACCCGCCAGTATGGGCAGGCCCGGCGTGCTTGCGCCGGACCGGCGAGGTGATGTGCGAGGCCAGCCGCACCAGTTCCACCTGTCGCGACACCCCCGTCTTGACGAAGATGTTGCCGAGATGGGTCTTGGCCGTGGTGAGCGCGACGCCGAGTGCCACCGCGCTCTCGGCCAGCGTCTGGCCGGCGAGCAAAGCGGTGAGCACGCGGGTCTCCATGCGGGTGAGGTCGAAAGCGATGGCCATGGCCTCGGCGCCGTTGGCGTCGTTGCTGACGGGATTGACGAAGACGGCGGCCACCGCTTGCGGCTCCAGCCGCTGCCGCAGGGTGCCGGCTCGCATCGGCAAGACGCTGCCCAGCACCGGCGCATGCCCGGCATTGGTCAGCCGCACGGCGAGCCCGGTCTTGCCGATCTCGGCCTCGTTTCGCGCGGCAAGATCGATCGCGGCGTGAAGCTCCGCCGTCGCGGAGGCGACATTGGTCTGTATGGTGCCGCCGGCGTTGCGGATCGGCTTGCCCGCCCGCAACATGGCTTCGGCTGCGGCGTTGACATGCAGGATGCGCGCCTTGCCGTCGGTCAGCACCACGCCGGCATGCAGCGTGTCGAACACCTCCCTGGCCGCTTCCGCCTCGAGCGACTTGACGTCCAGTATGTCGCTGATCGTCACCGCCCGCCTGACATGGGGCACGAGAAGCCGCCCCAGTTCCACCTCGCGCTCGGAGACGAGGCCGACGGATGCGTGCCGGCCCAGGCCGATCTGGGCATGGCGCGAGGGGCTGCGCATGAGCACCAGCGCCATGCTGTCGACGATGCCTTGCGGCGCGCCCCACTCGGCCAGATAGCGCGAGCTTTGCCGAAGTTCCTGCGGCAGGTGGCGCGAGAGCACCTGCGGCTCGTCCAGCGGCCAGGCCGTCGCCAGGGGCAGGCGCTCCCAATCGGCGACCTCCGCCGCATATTCCAGCTGCCTTTCCAGCCAGTAGGGATCGATGCCCACGCTTTTCCGCAGCGTGGGGCAGCGCTGGTCCAGATCGAACATTATGAGCTGGGCGTTCTGGCACCGGAACAACTGCTTGATCTGGTCGAGCGTGTCGTCCCACCGGCCCGGATCGAGCGCGCAGTCGTAAATGAGGCCTATGATTTCCGATAGTCTCTGAGGAGGCGGAAAGTCATCCATCGCTTCTGCCGGTTCGACCAATCACCCGCACGATAGCGGAGAAAGCGGCTATTGTCTTCGCATCCGCACGATGGCGGTCGCATTCTCCGTCCGGACCGGCGTGAAGCGCCATCCGATGCCGTCGCCCGACCTGGCGCCGAACACAACCGGCTGGATGATCGTGAGCCAATCGCTGGATTCGTTGATATCGTCGGCATCGTCGAAGATGACGAAGGCCTGATTGACCCGCACCCCGGTGGGCACCGCCTTGAACCCGTCCGCGCCGAAGGTGACCGCGGCTGCCAGGCCGCGATCGCGGCCGTTGTCGTCCAGGCCCGGCATGGGCGGCATGGCGAATTCATGACCGTGCTGCAGAAAGAAGGCCAGCACGTCGTCGAACGAATCCGTGGTCGTGAAATAGGACACCGTGCCTTCGGATGGATCGATGCCGATCTGCACCTCTTCCTGGCCGGCGGCGGCTTCGAGCTCGGGACTGGGGACGGCGGCCGGATAGGGCTGGAAGCCGGCGGCATGGGCGCCAGCAAGGGTGAGGACCGACGCCAGCGCGAGAGCCGCTGCACTTGCTGTCATCTTCATCTGGACACGAGCTCCACCCTGCGGTTCTTCGCCCGGCCCTGCTCGTCATCATTGGAGGCGACGGGCGCGCTGGAACCGGCGCCCTCGGCGCTGAGCCGCTCGGCCCCCACACCATAGTCGCCGGTCAGCGCGGCCACCACGCTGGCGGCGCGGCGGCGCGACAGGTCCATGTTGTAGTCTGTTGAGCCCTGGTTGTCGGTGTGGCCGACGATCTGGAGGTTGAGCTGCGGGTTCGAGGCCATCAGCCTGGCGATTTCGTCCAGCGTGGTCTTCGATTCCGGCCGCAGCGCATCCTTGTCGAAATCGAACAGGATGCCATAGAGGCTGATCCGGCCGTCGCTCTCGATGGCCTGCTGCATCTCGCCGGCATCGATGAACACGATCTTGTCGGCCTCCATCTGCGCGGTTTCCACCACGCGCACCACGGCAACCGAACCGCGACCGCTTTCGCCCAGCCAGATGGCGGCGTAGACCGCGCCTTCCGGCCGGTCGAGGCGGGCAAGCATGTAGCGGGCGTTCTGCTCGAACCAGTTGTGGACATAATCGTCGGCCAGCCGGGGAAGGGTCAGCGGGTCGCCGATGCTGCTGCCGAGAAAATAGGCGGCATCGGGCGACTTGCTGGCAAAGCAGCTTCCATCGGCAGCCGCGCAAGAGAACATGGGCTCGAAGCCTTTCGCGTTGAGCGCGGCCTGGTAGTTGCGCAGCACCTCCAGCGTGGAGCGCCCGGCGGGCAGCGCATAGTAGATGAGGAAGGTCTTGCCTTCGAGCGTGGCAAAGCCGCCGCCGCTTCGCGTGTCGGCCTCGACAGGAGCGAACGGGCCTTCGAGCACGGCGGCCTCGTCATAATCGGAAACCGCATAGCCGACGATCTCGGAACCATCATAGCGGCCGACAAGCGGATGGTCGCGGCTGCCCTCGGTGTCTGCCGCACCGGCGAGACCGGCCCCGCAGGCGACCGCCGCAGCCAGCACAAGGCCGAACCCGAACCGCAAACATGCCCCCTGTGAGATCATTCTCTTGCCCGCCCTCGCTTCGGCCTCGCCGGACGGAGGACGCTGCACGCTTGCCTTGGCGCCGATGTGCGGGGACCCGGCAACCTTATGCAACGCGCGACGCTCGGTTGCCGGCCCCGCCTCGAAGCCAGGAGCTTGCCACAGGGTTACGAGCGCCGCTTCCTCCGTTCGGAGGAGGAAACCGGGCGCCCTACCCTACGCCGACATAGCGCTGCAGCAGCTGGGGGTCGGCGCGAACGGCTTCCACCGCAAGGGTTTCGCGGGAGCGACCATTTTCGATGAAGGCGACGCGGTCGGCCAGAGACAGCACGGCATCCACGCGCTGCTCGACCAATATGGTGGAGACGCCGCGCTGGCGCAGGGTTGCCACAGTATCGCGGATCTTCGCGATCATCGACGGCATCAGGCCTTCGGTGGGCTCGTCGAGCAGCAGCACCTCGGGCTCCAGGCAGAGCGCGCGCGCCATGGCCAGCATCTGCTGCTCGCCGCCCGAAAGCGTACCGGAACGCTGGCCGAGCCGCTCGCGCAGCAACGGAAAAAGCTCCAGCACCGCTTCGCGCACCGCCGGCCCCTTGTGGCGCGCCATCAGCCCGATCTCGAGATTTTCGGCCACCGTCATCTCGGCGAACAGCCGGCGGCCCTGCGGCACATAGGCGATGCCCGTGCGCGGCACCTCGTGCGGCGCAAGCGCGGTGAGTTCGCGCGCGCCGAGGCGGATCGAACCGGCGCGGGCCGGCACCAGCCCCATGATCGCCTTCAGCATGGTCGTCTTGCCGGCGCCATTGCGGCCGACGACGCACAACACCTCGCCCTTGCGCAGGGAGAGATCGAGCCCGTGCAGGACCTGCACATTGCCATAGAAGCAGTCGAGGCCGGAGATGGTGAGGGCATCGATGGCGGGGGCGTGGTTCATGCGCTTTCCGTCCCCAGATAGGCCTGCTGCACGGCGCGGTTGGCACGGATTTCGGCCGGCGTGCCTTCGGCAAGGATTTTTCCGGCGTCCATGACCGTGATGCGCTGCGCCAGCCCCATCACCACGTCCATGTTGTGCTCGATGAGAAGCACCGTGGCGTCTGCCGCGATCTCGCGCACCAGCGCCATGAAGCCGGCGATCTCGCCGTCGGAGAGGCCCTGAGTGGGCTCGTCGAGGATGAGCAGGCGTGGCTTCAGCGCCAGCCCCATGGCGACTTCCAGCAGGCGCTGGTGGCCGTAGGACAGGCTTCCGGCCGCCATGTCGGCACGGTCGGCAAGGCCGGTGCGCGCCAGCGCTTCCATAACGCCCGCATGCAGCCGGCCATGCCCGCGGCCGTCGGACAGCGTGCGCTGCACGGCCAGCGCGACATTGTCATAGGCGCTGAGATTGGCGAACACCGAGGTGATCTGGAACGTGTAAGCGATGCCCAGCCGCACGCGCCGTTGCGCCGGCAGGCGGGTAATGTCGTGCCCGTCGAAGAAGATGCTGCCGGAAGTCGGCTCGATGCGACCGCAGACGAGGCTGACGAAGCTGGTCTTGCCGGCGCCATTGGGGCCGATGATGGCGCGGATCTCGCCGGCGGGCAGCGAGAAGTCGACATGGTTCACGGCGTGCAGGCCGCCGAAATCCTTGGTCAGCGCGCGGGTTTCGAGAAGCGGCGTCATGGCAACCACCGCGCCCAGCGCTGGCGCAGGCTGCCCAGCACGCCCTTGGGGAAGTAGAGCACGAGAAGGATGAGCGCGGCGCCGACGACCAGCATATAGGCCGAGGTGTAGCTCGAGGTGACGTCGACCACGTAGTACATGAACAGCGTGCCGAGGAAGGGCCCGAGCGTGGTGGCGGCACCACCGAGCAGCACCCAGAGCAGCGGCAGGATGGAATATTGAACGCCCGCGAAGGTGGAGCCGACATAGCCGAACAGCAGCGCATAGGCCGCCCCCGCCGCCGCGCAGATGACGCCGGAGGCGACCGTGGCGGCGAGCTTGTTGGCAAAAGTGTCGTAGCCGAGCATTTTTGTCCGCGCCTCGTTCTCGCGGATGGCGACCAGCACGCGGCCATGCGCCGAGCGCACGATGGCGAGCGTTGCGAAGAGGACGATTGTGAACAGCGCGAGCGCCGCCATGTAGCGCGTCATCGGGTCGGTAAGATCGAGACCGGCAAACCGGCGCGAGGCGGCGTCGAGCACCAGCCCGTCGTCGCCATGTGTCCATTCGGCGAAATAGAAGGTCAGGAGGTAAAACACCTGCGCGAACATCATGGTCACGATCATGAAGGCGACGCCGGTGGTGCGCAGGGCCAACGCGCCAATGACCAATGCGAGCGCGGCGCCGCTGGCCAGTCCGGCGGCAAAACCGGCCGCGGCATTCCAGCCGAGATGGTAGATGGCAAGCCCCGCACCGTAGAGGCCCCCCGAGAAGAACATGGCGTGGCCGAGGCTGAGCAGGCCGGTGTAGCCGAACAGCAAATTGTAGCCCATGGCAAACACCGCCAGCACCATGATGCGCGCCAGCACGCCGTGGTGATATTCCGGCAGCACGAAGCCGAGCGCGAAGAGCGCGGCGATCACCGCCACATGCAGGAGCAAGGTTTTCGAGGCGGCCCCGCTCATCGGCTCTGCGTCCCGAACAGCCCCTGCGGGCGGAACACCAGCACCATGGCAACCGCCAGCGTGGCGACGATCTTGGCGAGCGTGGGCGAGAAGAAGGCGGAGATGATGCCGTCGGACACGCCAATCAGAAGTGCTGCCACCACGGTGCCGCGCAGCGAGCCGAGCCCGCCGATGATGACGACGATGAACGACAGAAGCAGCGGGTCGAGGCCCATCAGGTAATGCGCCTGGCTGATCGGAACGATGAGCACGGCGGCGACCGCCGCCAGCATGGCACCGAGCGCGAAGACGCCGGCGTAGACGCGGCCCACCGGGATGCCGAAGGCCTTCGCGGTTTCGCGGTCATACTGGGTGGCGCGCATGACGAGGCCGATGCGCGTGCGCGAAAGCACGAACCAGGTGGCGATGAGAAGCAGGATGGAAGCGGCGATGATCGATAGCTTGTAGCCGGAATAGCCGAACCAGGGAAACAGCACGCGGTAGGTGAACGGTGCCGCCACCGGCCGTGCCTGCGGGCCGTAGAAGGTGAGCGCCAACTGCTGGATGATGTAGAGCAGGCCGATGGTGGCGACGATTGTGGCTTCCGGGTCGTAGTTGAGGCGCCGGAGCACCAGCCGCTCGGCCACCAGAGCGATGGCGCCGACAATCAGCGGGCTGATCACCAGCGCGAGCAGGAAGCCGAGGGCCGGGTGGCCCGAAACCAGCGAGGCCACCCACCAGGCCAGCACCGCGCCCAGCATGTAGAACTCGCCATGCGCGACATTGACCACGCGCATGACGCCGAACACCAGCGACAGCCCAAGCGCCATCAACGCCAGCACGGCACTGGTGACGAGGCCTTCGAGCGTGGCGAGGAAAAGATGCGGGCCGAAGGACATCAGGTTTTGTCTCGCGATGCTGGAGGCCATTGGCGTGCGACATGGATCAAAGCCAGAATCCAGACGGTCTCGTGATGAACCTCGTATACGAGACGGTAACTCCTGTGAGGAATCAGTTCCCTGGTTCCCGCTATCTTTCCGGGTCTTCCGGACTGCGGAAGATTTCCGAGCCTGGCGGCAGCGTCGGAGAACAGCTTGTCCATGCGGGCCGCGGCACCGGGATTCTCGGATGCGATAAAGTTCAAGAGTTCGGCACGGTCACGTTTCGCAGCGGGCAGCCAGATGACCTTCATTCATCGGCCTCGTCGGCCCGCCGAAGCAGTTCCGCCCGGCGTGCGGCGAACTCGGCTTCCACCTCTTCGTTGGAGAAGCCGAGTCCAGCTTTCATCTCGGCACGTGCGATCTCCACCTTCCGACGCAGGAACTCGGTGTATTCGCGCTCCTGCTTTTGGCGCTCGATGAAGTCGCGCATGAATTCGCGCACTATCTGCGAGGCCGGGCGGTCCGCCGCCGCGGCCTCGGCCATGAAGGCATCGCGCAGTTCGGCCTCCAGCTTCATCGTGAAGACAGCTTCTTTCGTCATGGCACGCTCCTGCGGGTACTGAGGACGTATATACGCCAGCAGTACCCGCCCGGCAATGAAGCCTTACAAGGGCTGCGTGGTGTAGTCGCCCTCCGGCTCGTAGAGGCCGTCCTCGATCTTGGTGCGGTGCACCACCGTCAGCTTGCCGTTCTCCAGCTTGGAGATGTTCTGGTGGCCGAAGACCTGGTGGATCTTGCCGTTGAAGATCTTGTCGCCCTGCGGGTGCTCGATGCCTTCCTTGAACTCCTTGAGCGCCTCGGTGGCCTCGATCAGCCTGGCGCGGTCGGCCAGGCCCTGGTAGCCGGCATCCTCCATCGCCTTCTTGATGACGAAGAGCGTTTCCCAGCAGCCGAACATATGGGCGGCGGTGGAGACATCCTTGGGGTCGCCGATTGCCGCACCATTGTCGTCGATGCCGACGGCGGCGCGATAGGCTTTTTGCGCCTCGCTATCGTTGGGCTGGGCGTAGCGCGGCGAGCCTTCCCAGAAATGGCTGCCGTCGAGGAATTCCAGGCCGGGGCTGTTGATGTCGACCGCTTCGAGCGAATCAATGAAGCCGAAGAGCTGCGGCCCGCCAGAGCCATAGAACTCGCCGAGTTCCTTGACGAAGGTGAGCACGGCCGGGCCCACCATGACATGATAGATCACATCCGTCTCGGCCGGGATCTGCGGGAAATAGCGCGTGAACGAGCTTTCCGTCGGTGGGATGGCGATCTGGGCGATCACTTCGGCGCCCTGCGCCTTCAGGGCCGGCGGCAGGTAGTCGCGGTGGTCGTAGCCGAAGGCATAGTCGGGGAAGATCATCGTGACCTTCTTGCCGGCATTGGCGGCGATCCACGGTGCCACGGACGTGACCTGGCAGCGCACGTCGGTGATGCCGGGCTGGACGCAGTAGCGGTTCAGCTTGCCGGAAGCGACGTGGTAGCCCTCGCTGACTACGTAGTAGGGGATCTTCAGCTCGCCGGCGGTCGGGGCCGAGCCGGTGACGACGTGGGAAAACAGCGTGCCATAGACGATGTCGGTCTTGTGCTGGCTGGCGAACTTGGCCACCACCTCGGCGCCACGCTTGGCGTCGGTGCCGTCATCCTCGATGACGATCTCGACCGGGCGGCCGTTGATGCCGCCACCCTCGTTGATGAGCTTGACGGCCGCGGCGGTGGTCTTCTCGTACCAGCGGCCGTAAGCCGCGCCGATGCCGGTGCGGTGCGACTGGAAGCCTATGCGAATCGGCTCCGAGCTCTGCGCCTGCGAATAGCGCACGAAGCCGGGCGCGGCGGCGAGGCCAGCCGAAGCGGCAAGCCCCTTCAGGGCCGTGCGGCGGGTGATGCTACGGCCATCGGGCCCCAAAATTCTGCTCTTGCTGGTCATGCCGGTTTTCCCCTGATTGCTGTCGACAGCCCGGCGGGCCAATGCTGAGCCTCACCGGAACGGAAGTTGCTTGCCTTAAACCAGAATCTCAAAGGCCATGCCTGACGATAAATGCTTCCGTAAGGGAAAGTCCCGCAGTTTTCCAGATGCAATCGTCAGCCGGCCGTCGGTGTCGACAGGAGCCAGAGCCCGAACACGGTGTAGCCGACCATCAGAACGGTCAGCGGCAGCTGGCCGAGCATGGCGCGCCAGGACGCCGGATGCAGGCGGAACGCCAGCGCATGCGCGATCAGCACCGCCAGCACATGACCGCCGATGATTGCCGCCGCCTGCGCGTTCCACAGCGCCCAGGCCGATTCGTAGCCGGCGACCACGCCGGCGCCGACCTGAAAGCCGGCCGTGCCGAATAGGTCCCAGCCGCGGGAAAAGGGGTCGGAAAGCGCGACCAGCGCATATTGCCCGTTGACCAGCAGCGCGGTCAGGTAGTGCGAGAAATGATAGGCAAGCGCGATCGGCACGATGGACCAGACCAGCAGCCCGGCAACCTGCCAGAACGGGCGGCGGCTGGCGGCAAGGCGTTCGCCCAGGAACACCGCCAGCAGATAGGCGCCGGACAGCGCAGCGAACATGCCGAGCAGCCCGGCGGTGCCGACGCCGATGACCGCAGAGCGCCCGGGAAACTCCAGCGGGTTGATGCCATTGAGCCCAAGCCAGAAGAAGGTGCGCGACAGCCCGTCGAAGGAGACGGAGCTGAGCGTCAGGATCAGGAGGAACATTCCGCTTGCCGGCAGGGCGGCCTCACCCCACAGCTTCGCCCCCGGCCAGCAGAGATTTAGTCGCGCGCGGCCTTCCGTGTCGGTCGCCTCAACGACGGCGAAGCGCGACACCATGCGAAAGAAAACCGACAGGAACTCGCCGCGCCTACTCCAATCTTCATAGCCGTAGACAAGCATCAGCACGAAGCTGAACAGCCAGTAAGTTGCCGCCGCCCAGGCAAGCCGGGCCGGATCGTCGGGCGCGGGGTCGATCAGCTCGAACCAGGCGAAGCCGAAGAACAGCACCACCGCCGGCCAATAGCCAAGGCGCACGGGCAGCCGCCGGGCTTGCACCGCCGAGGGCAGCAGGGCCGAGACGATGCGCCACGGCCCGTACCACGGGTTGATCCAGGCCCAGAGATTGCCGAACAGGCCCTGCACCAGCACCAGCCCGACCCAGAGTAAGGTCCAGATGACGAGCGGCAGCGGATTGGAGAGCGGATCGCGGCTGCCGAGAAAGCCGGCCGCGACCAGCACGGCGAACACCACGAAAGAAAGCAGGCTGACGAGCAGGCGCGCATTTTCGCAAAAAGACGCGCCAAGGGAAAAAAGCGCCAGCCGCTGCGTGGCGACGCGCTCGAGCAGCCTGGGCGGCAGCAACGCCAGCACCAAAAAACTTGCCGCCACCGCCGCCGCGCCGCCGGCGATGTAGTAGCCGGTGGGCAAGAGCAGCACGTGCCCGCGCTCGCCGGCATGGGCAAGGGCGTGGCTCGTGGCCAGGCAAGAAAGAACCCCGGCAGCGACTGCCCGCAAGGCGGCGCGCAGCGCCTTGCCGGCAAGAACATCAAATCGGTCTCCTGAACTCATGCGCCCGGTTTGCCACAGGGCCATGGGGATGAGAAGCGGGCGTCATTCTTTGCAACTGACTGTCATCTGGCGCATATTCGCGGGCATGACGACCCAGAAGAATCAAAAGCCCGACTACGAGAAAATGATGCGCAAGGCCGGCGTGCGTATCACCCGGCCGCGACGCATCATCGTGGATATTCTGGTGGGCACGGAAGACCACCCTGACGCGCTGGAGATTTTCCGCCGCGCCTCGGAAGTCGATCCCAGCATTTCGCTGTCAACGGTCTACCGGACGATGAAGCTGCTGGAGGGTCTTGGGGCGATCCACCGCCACGCCTTCGAGGGCGGACCCTCTCGGTTCGAGCAGGCTGGCGGCGAACACCACGACCATCTGATCGACATCGATACCGGCGACGTGATCGAATTCGCCTCCGACCGCATCGAGCAGCTGCAGAACGAGATCGCCGAGGCGCTGGGCTACGACATCGTGCACCACCGGCTCGAGCTTTACGGCCGCAAGCGAAAGAGAGACTGAGCCGCATCCGGCACGGGGCTTGCTCTTGTCCCGCCGCAGTTCTTCTCCATCTGTCGACACGGCGACAGGTTGACGCGGCGGCGGCGCGGGTCGATCATCCCGCGACGGGGGGAGTGCTTTTTTAGTCAATTCTCACGCGGGATACAGCAATGGAAAAAGCCGAAATCGGCCTGATCGGCCTTGGCGTCATGGGCTCCAACCTGGCCTTGAACATCGCCGAGAAGGGGCACCCGGTGGCGGTCTTCAATCGAACCACCGCCCGCACAGGCGCCTTCTTCGAGGACGCCGGCAGCCTGCGCGAGATGATCGTGCCGTGCAGCACGCTGAAGGAGCTGGCCGCGTCGATAAAGCCGCCCCGGCCCATCATCCTCATGGTGGCGGCCGGCCAGGCGGTAGACGAGCAGATCGCCGCCCTGCGCAGCGTGCTTTCGGACGGCGACATCATCATCGATGCCGGCAACGCCAATTTCCGCGACACCATCCGCCGCTTTTCCGAGCTGAAGGATTCAGGGCTCACCTTCATCGGCATGGGCGTTTCGGGCGGCGAGGAAGGCGCGCGCCACGGCCCCTCGATCATGGTGGGCGGCGCCCGCGATGCCTACGCCCGCGTGGAAAAGGTGCTGACCGACATTTCGGCCAGATATGAAGGCGAGCCCTGCGCGGCCCTTGTGGGCCCCGACGGCGCCGGCCATTTCGTGAAGACCATCCACAACGGCATCGAATATGCCGACATGCAGATGATCGCAGAGATCTACGGCGTGCTGCGCGACGGGATGGGCATGCAGCCCAAGGAGATCGGCGAGGTCTTCGCAGAATGGAACGAGGGTCGGCTGAACTCCTATCTGATCGAGATCACCGCCAAGGTGCTGGCCGCCGACGACCCCGAGAGCGGCAACCCCATGGTCGACATGATCCTCGATCGCGCCGGCCAGAAGGGCACCGGCAAGTGGGCAGCCATCGAGGCGCAGACGCTGGGCGTCTCGGCAACGGCCATCGAGGCCGCGGTTTCGGCGCGCATCCTGTCTTCGCTGAAGGACGAGCGGCTGGCGGCGGAGAAGGCCTATGACATTGCGGGCCTCGCGAAATTCCCCGGCGCCGACCGGCAAGCCGCGTTCCGCGACCTGGAACTGGCGCTCTTTGCCGGCAAGATCGCGGCCTATGCGCAAGGTTTTGCCGTAATGGACGCGGCCTCGAAACAGTTCGACTGGCGCTTGCCCATGCCCACCGTCGCCAAGATCTGGCGCGCCGGCTGCATCATCCGCTCGCAGTTCCTGGGCACGCTGGCCGAGGCCTTCGAGCAGGCGGGCACGCTGCCAAACCTGCTTATGGCGCCGGCCTTCGTCGAGATGATGAAGGAGGCGCAACCGTCGCTGCGCCGCATCGTGGCGCGGGCGGCCGAGGCCGGACTGCCGATGCCGGCGCTGTCCTCCGCGCTCGCCTATTTCGACAGCTACCGGCAAGGGCGCGGCACATCCAACCTGATCCAGGCGCAGCGCGACTTCTTCGGCGCGCACGGCTTCGAGCGCGTCGACGCGACGGGCGCTTTCCACGGCCCCTGGGGTTCCGGGGGCTGATCGGCCGGGAAAACAGCAACGGGCGCGCGAAAGGGAGGTTTCATGAACTGGTCGTTCCAACTCTACAGTGCCCGCAACTTCCAGCCATGGACACATGTGCTGGAAACGCTGGCCAGGCTCGGCTACGCCCATGTCGAGGGTTTTGCCGAGGTCTACAGCGATCCAGCCGGCCTGCGCGCCGAACTTGACCGCAACGGCCTGACCATGCCGAGCGGGCACTTTTCCATGGCGATGCTGGAGCAGGATTTTCACGCCGTGGAGCACATTTCCGAAGTGCTCGGGATCGAGCTTGTGGTCTGCCCCTGGCTGGACGAGCGCGAGCGGCCGCGTGACGCCGCCGGCTGGCGGGCCCTTGGCGGGCGGCTGGCGGCGATCGGCGACCGGGCCGAAAATGTCGGGCTGGACTTCGCCTGGCACAACCACGACTTCGAATTCATGCCGCTGGCCGACGGCTCGGTGCCGCTGGAGCTCATACTGGAAACCGCGCCGAACATCGGCTGGGAAATCGACGTGGCCTGGGTCACTCGCGCCGGCGCCAGCGCCATCGACTGGATCGAACAGCAAGGCAACCGCATCGTCGCGGTTCATGTCAAGGACATCGCGCTGGACGGGGAAGCGCGGGAGGAGGACGGCTGGTCGGATGTCGGCCATGGCACCATCGACTGGCCGTGGCTTCTGAAGGCGCTGCGCAATCGCACCCGCGCCCGCTATTTTGTGATGGAGCACGATAACCCGGCCGACTTCGAGCGCTTTGCCCGCCGCTCGATCGAGGCGGCAAAGAATTTTTGAGGCGCGGGCCAGGCGGGGCCTATCCGAGGGGGGACGAAATGGCAAAGGCACTGGGCGTCGGCGTCATCGGCTGCGGCAATATTTCGAAGACCTATTTTTCGCTGGCGCCGCTGTTTCGCGGCATGGAAATGCGCGCCTGCGCCGACCTGAACGCCGAAGCCGCCCGCGCAAGGGCCAAGGAATTCTCGCTGCGGGCGGAAACCGTGGACGGGCTTCTGCGCGCCGAAGACATCGACATCGTCGTCAACCTCACCGTGCCGACCGCGCACCATGAAGTGTCGAAGGCAATCCTCGACGCGGGCAAGCACGTCTATTCCGAAAAGCCCTTCGTGCTGTCGGTGGCCGACGGCCTCGACCTGAAGAAGCGGGCGGACGAGAAGGGCCTGCGCATCGGCTCCGCCCCCGACACCTTCCTGGGCGGCGCGCACCAGCTGGCGCGGCACCTGGTCGATGGCGGCAAGCTCGGCAGGATCACCAGCGGCACCTGCCATGTGCTGAGCCACGGCATGGAAGCCTGGCACCCGAACCCGGACTTCTTCTTCCGGGCCGGCGGCGGGCCGGTGCTCGACATGGGCCCCTACTACCTGGCGAATCTGGTCCAGCTGATCGGCCCCGTTGCCCGCGTGGCGGCGCTGACCTCCATTCCCGCCACGGAACGCACCATCACCTCCAGGCCGAGGCGCGGCGAAAAGATCCCGGTCTCAACGCCCACCACCATCCACGCGCTGCTGGAATTCGCCACCGGCGCGGTGGTGACCTTCAACGCGAGCTGGGACGTGTGGGCCAGCGGCCACGCGCCGATGGAGCTGCATGGCGAGGCCGGCACCCTGTTCATGCCCGATCCGAACTTTTTCGGCGGCGAGCTGTGCTACACAAGGCGGGACAAGCCGGTGAAGAAGCTGCCGAAATGGGAACATCCCTTCGCCCGCGACAACGAAATCCATCCGCACGCGGCAGTGGCCAACTACCGCGCGGCGGGTCTGGCCGACATGGCGCTGGCGATCGCCGAGGGGCGGCCGCATCGCTGCGGGCTCGACCTGGCACTGCATGTGGTGGAGGTGATGACCGGCATGCTGAAATCGGGCGAGGACAAGCGATTCGTCGAGATGAAGACGAGCTGCGAGCGGCCCGCGCCGCTGGGCCCGCGCGAGGCGAAGGCGCTTCTCGCCCGCACGAAATAGGTTTATCTGGCGGGCGGCACTGCGTGCCCGCCGACGCAACGAGGGACAATCCATGAGCTGGCAACCCGCCGAAAACCGCTACGAAAACATGCTCTACAACCGCTGCGGACGCTCCGGCCTGAAGCTGCCGGCGATCTCGCTGGGGCTGTGGCACAATTTCGGCGGCGACACCCCGCACGAGACAAAGCGCGCCATCTGTCGCACCGCCTTCGACCTCGGCATCACCCACTTCGACCTCGCCAACAATTACGGCCCGCCGCCCGGCTCGGCCGAGACGGCCTTCGGCGAGATCCTGCGCACCGACTTTGCCGGCCATCGCGACGAGCTGATCATCTCCAGCAAGGCCGGCTATGAGATGTGGCCCGGCCCCTATGGCGAATGGGGCAGCCGCAAATATCTGCTCTCCAGCCTCGACCAGAGCCTGAAGCGCATGGGGCTGGACTATGTCGACATCTTCTACTCGCACCGTTTCGACCCCGAAACGCCGCTGGAAGAGACGATGATGGCGCTGGACCATGCCGTGCGCTCGGGCAAGGCCCTCTATGCCGGCATCTCGTCCTACAATTCGCAGCGCACGCGCGAGGCGGCGAACATATTGCGCCAGCTCGGCACGCCCTGCCTCATCCACCAGCCCAGCTATTCCATGCTCAACCGCTGGGTGGAGGACGACGGGCTGCTCGACACGCTGGACGGGCTGGGCGTCGGCTCGATCGTGTTCTCGCCGCTGGCGCAGGGCATGCTGACCACCAAATATCTGCACGGCGTGCCCGAGGACAGCCGCGCGGCGCAGGGCAAGTCGCTGAAAGAACACTTCCTCAACGAGGCGACGCTGGCCAACATCCGCGGGCTGAACGCGATCGCGGAGCGCCGCGGCCAGACGCTGGCGCAGATGGCGATTGCCTGGGTGCTGCGCAAAGGCCGCGTGACCTCCGCCCTGATCGGCGCCAGCCGCCCGGAACAGGTGGAGGACTGCGTCGGCGCGCTGAAGAATCTCGACTTCACCGACGCCGAATTGGCCGAGATCGACCGGTATGCCCGCGAAGCCGACATCAATCTTTGGGCACGCTCAGCCGAGCGCTGACATTTGCCCTATGGCCAAAAATGAAAGGCCGGGATCAACCCGGCCTTTTTTTGTTTTTGGCTCTGTCAGCTCAAGCCGCCTTGTCGCGGACCTGATAGTCCTTGATCGCCGCGAAGCGGATCGCCTTCCAGCGCTCGGCCTCGTAATTCAGCGAGAACTCGTGCTGGGCCAGAAACACCGGGTCGTTGTCGAGGTCGCGGGCGATGTCGCCGCGGTGGCTTTCGACGAAGCGCTGCAGGTCGGCCTTGTCATCGGCGTCGATCCAGCGGCAGACCGAGAAACGCGACATCTCAAAATCGACCGGCAGCGTGTATTCGATGTTGAGGCGTTCCTTCAGCACGTCGATCTGCAGCGCCCCGACCACGCCGACGATGGCCGGCGAACCGTCTTCGGGCTGGAACAGCTGCACCACACCCTCTTCCGCCATCTGCTGCAGGGCTTCCTTGAGCTTCTTGGCCTTCATGGCGTCGCCCAGGCGCACGCGGCGCAGGATTTCCGGCGCAAAGTTCGGCACGCCCCGGAACAGGATCTCCTCGCCCTCGGTCAGCGTGTCGCCGATGCGCAGCGTGCCGTGGTTGGGGATGCCGACCACGTCGCCGGCATAGGCCTCGTCGGCGGTGATGCGCGAGCGGGCGAAGAAGAACTGCGGCGCCGACAGGCTGATCGGCTTGCCGGTGCGAACCAGCTTGGCCTTCATGCCGCGCTGGAGCGTTCCGGAGCAGACGCGCACGAAGGCGATACGGTCGCGGTGGTTGGGGTCCATGTTGGCCTGGATCTTGAAGACGAAGGAGGTCATCTTCTCCTCCGTCGCCTCGACCTTGCGGGTGTCGGCCTCCTGCGCACGCGGAGCCGGGCCGTAGTCGCCCAGCGCCTCGATCAGGTCGCGCACGCCGTAATTGCGCAGCGCCGAGCCGAAATAGACCGGGGTCAGGTGGCCCTGGCGGAAGGCTTCGAGGTCGAAGGGGCGGCAGGCCTCGCGCGCCAGCTCCAGCTCCTCGATGAAGGCCGGGCGGTCGTTGTCGGGCAGCAGGCCGGCGGCACGGTTGGAGTCCGGGCCGTGGACCGGCGTGCGCTCCTTCTCGTCGTCGCCGCGGCGCACCGCGTTTTCGGTCAGGTGATAGGTGCCGGCAAAAGTCTTGCCCTGGCCGATCGGCCAGGTGATGGGCGCGGTGTCGAGCGCCAGCTTCTGCTCGATCTCGTCAAGGATCTCGTAGATGTCGCGCGCCTCGCGGTCCATCTTGTTGACGAAGGTGATGATGGGAATGTCGCGCAGGCGGCAGACCTCGAACAGCTTCAGCGTGCGCGGCTCGATACCTTTTGCGGCGTCGATGACCATGACCGCCGCATCCACGGCCGAGAGCGTGCGGTAGGTGTCGTCGGCGAAGTCTTCGTGCCCGGGCGTGTCGAGCAGGTTGAAGACGTTGTCGCCATATTCGAAGGTCATCACCGAGGTGACGACCGAGATGCCGCGCTCGCGCTCGATCTTCATCCAGTCGGAACGGGTCTGGATGCGGTCCTTCTTGGCCTTCACCTCGCCGGCGAGCTGGATGGCGCCGCCGAACAGCAGCAGCTTTTCGGTGAGCGTGGTCTTGCCGGCGTCCGGGTGCGCGATGATCGCGAAGGTGCGGCGGCGCGCGACCGCCTTGGCTATGTCTTCGGCCATGTCGTGATGATCCTGTTGTTGCGCGGGCTTCTAGCAGGAGGGTTGCCGGCTGTCGAGAAAATGGAACATCGAGGCTCCCTCTTCGCGGGCGGGCGCGGATGCCGATTGAAAGGCAGCGAAGCCTAGGCCGCCTTTGTCAAGACGGCGGGCGGCAGGTGCTCGCGCGCGCCCAGCACTTCCATGCCGACGATGCGTCCTTCCGCGTCATAATCAAGCACGATGCCTTGCGACACTTCCTCACTGTCCTGAACAGGCTCCGACGAGAAGCGGATGTAGGCGGCATTGGCTTCCGCGTCATATTCGACTTTCAACGTCATGTCGGCCTTCTCGCCCGGCGATCGAGGAACGCTGAAATTATACGGATTTCGTCCGCCGTTTCCACACAGACCACTCGCAGCACCCGATCACCTCTTTCATGGAGGACACGAAACCGCCGTTCAATCCCAGCGTTGGCCCCATCAGCCTCCCGCCAATCCGGGAAATGGACTGTCTCCTCGATCCAGGCTTTTTCGAGTCGGCGCTCGCGAAGCACGGTCTCGGCATGTGACGTGTATGTGATCAGCTTGACCAAACTCATCCAGACCAATCCGTTGGGCGCGCACAATCTCAACCAGCTACGTCACCATTTTAAGCTAATGCATTCGCCAGGCCAAAACCATCGCCTATGCATCGCTTGCGAATTGACGAACGCCGAGAAGCGGAGGATAGAAGCCCGCCATGAACACGACCTCCCAGACCCTTCCGACCGTCGGCGTCGTCCGACTTCCCGAAGCCCGCGGTCTCGACCTGCCCGCCTACGAGACGGCCGGCGCAGCCGGCATGGACCTGCGCGCGGCAGTGCCAGAAGACCGGCCGCTGCTCATCCTGCCCGGCCGGCGCGCCCTGGTGCCGACCGGCCTGATCTTCGAAATCCCGCAAGGCTATGAGGGCCAGGTGCGGCCGCGCTCCGGCCTTGCCTTCAAGCACGGCATCACCTGCCTCAACACGCCCGGCACCATCGACAGCGACTATCGCGGCGAGGTGAAGGTGCTGCTGATCAACCACGGCGACGAGGAATTCTATGTCGAGCGCGGCATGCGCATCGCGCAGATGGTGTTCGCGCCGGTAACGCAGGTGAGGCTGGAAGAGCAGAGCCTGGCCGGCTCCACCGGCCGAGGCGCCGGCGGCTTCGGCTCGACCGGCAGCGCCTGACCGCCGGCCCCAAGACAAAAAGACCGGCTCCGACAGCGTCGAAGCCGGCCAATTCGCCTTCCGTCGCCCGACGCGCTCCGCGCGCGCCGAAATGACGAAAAACCTAGTGCTGCCCAGTGGGACAGACGAGATGCACCGGGATGCGCGTGTGCGCGCGCACCCGGTACGGCTCCTGGCTCCACATCATGCCGCGGATGAACCATGGGCGGCGCGGATCGGCGCCCATGATGATGGCGTCGCACCCTTGGCGCTTCGCCTCTTTCAGAATGCTCTTTCGGGGATTGCGGGTGGTGACGATGTGACCATCGGCATTCACGCCCGCATTCTCCAGCTGCTCGATGGCCCAGCTGACATTTTCCTCCTGCTCGGCCATCTCGCGCCTGCTGGGTCGCAGGCCGGGATTGGGCAGGCCGAAGCCGGTTCCCCAGAGCCGTGCGATGGTGAGCACCCGGGCGTTCCCGCCCTGGGCCCGCACCATGCGCACAGCCAGATCGATGACTTCGCTGTTGAAGCGCCGACCTTCCGAGGCGATCAGAACCCTCTGCGCGACCTGCTGGTCGCCGTCGGGTTGCGATCTTGCAAACAAATTCCGGATCATCCTGCCCATTCTCCGAGGCTTCCGTCAGGCCGCGATGCCCGCGGAGACGTAGCCGTCCCGTCGGTCTTCCCACTTCCGGTACCAGTAGAGCGGCAGGTACATGAACGTAGCGCCGATGCCGAGGAAGTAGTAGATCGCCTGTCCGCCGATGTATGAGTAAATGACCCCGCCAACCAGCCAGACGAAGAAGTACAGCGCGGCCAGAAGGAGCGCGATATACTTGAAATACTCCGGCAGGCGGAACGGACGGTGCACGTTGGGCCGGTCCTTGCGCAGCAGGTAGTAGGCGATCAGCACCGGCACGAAGGAGCCGAGATAGCCGACGTTCGAGAAGGAGTAGATCTCGATCGCGCCGCCCATGAAGGCAATCAGCAGGCTGGCGCCGACATTGGTCATCATGGCGCGGTCGGGCACATGGTGCTTGTTCAGATGCTGGTAGAAGCGGGGAAACTGCCCGTCCAGCGACATCTGGTAGAGCGACCGCGAGCAGCCCATCAGCGAGTTCAGCGCCGAGAGCACCAGGGCGATGATGAGCATGATCGCCATCAGCCATTCCATCACCGCACCGGCCACGCCGGGGAAGATGTTGCTGGCGAAGGTGACGAACATGGTCTTCGGATCGACCAGGGCCGGGTCGGAGATGGCCTGCGCGCCCAGCACGACGACGAAGGAGATCGGCAGCATCGTGTAGACGAACACGCCATAACCGCCCTCGAGCGTCATCGCGATCTTGGCGTCGCGGCCGGGATGCTTGCACTCGCCGATGTAGCAGGCCGCCGCCTCATAGGCGATCACCGTCCACAAAAGCGGGAATGCGTAGGCGATGTACATGATCCAGGCTGGATAGCCGCCGACAGGATCAAAGAAGCTAGATCCGTCGAGATGCGGGAAGCCGGCCAGTTCGCTCCAGTTGGCAGCGTCGAGGTTGAAGATGAAGCCGATCGACAGGAAGGTGAGCGGGATCATCGACAGCACCGCCAGGATCGTCGCCATCGAGGTGCCGAAACGGATGCCGAGATAGGCGGGGATCGACAGGATTATCAGGCCGACGGCCGTGATGCCCAGCGTCCAATACGGGATGAAGGTGCTGACCGGGGTGATGCCGCTGGTGGCGTCCAGCCCGAACAGGTGGGTGATGTAGAACGACGCCAGGATCATGTTCAGCGGCGCCACCGGCATCCAGCCCACCCAGTACATCCAGGCGGTGACGCCGTTGACATGCGGCGCGAGCCGCGGCCAGCGGTCCTTGTAGGCCGGATAGGCATAGGAGGGCGAGCCGCCCGTGCGTCCCGGCATCATTGCCGACAGCTCCGCGAGCAGCAGGCACAGCACCACGCCCGTGAGCGTGAAGAAGGTGATGAACGGAATGTAGGATGCGCCGAACACCGTCAGAAATGCCGGCGCAGCGCCCGTTACAAGAATTGTTCCGGCAAGACCGATGACGAAGGCGCCCCACCAATTCGTGCCGGTCTGAAGATTGCCCTGCTCGTATTCAAGGACGTCTACCGTCCCGCTTCCAGGGTGACTCATCTGTCCCCTCCCCTCTGTTCTGCCTGCATTCCGGAGCCGCCCTCAACCAGGCAGCCAGTTCGAGACGCGCAAGCGCCCCGTTTTCGTGCAGTTGAAGTCATCGAGTTTCCTCCTCCTCTTGACTTGTTCTTTTTTCGCTCGGGCCGGCCTTTCTTGTTGTGTGGCTGGACCGGCCATTGATTGGGGCTGTCTTTGCCCGACACCTCCGAAGTCACCTTTTATTGCCGGCCCCGGCTCCCTCCGGGACGGGCTTGCAGCATTGCTGTTCTGTCTCGATTGGCTGCGCAAAAGGCAAAAGCCTGGCTTGCCCTGCCTGACACAAGGCGCCGCCGGCGGCGAAATATCGCTGCGCCAACGTCGCTGTTGAGCCGGAACAGGGGTCCTGCTGCTGTCAGAACTGCGCGATTTGCTCGCGGTCAGCCTAGCGTTCGTGCACCACGCGCGACCAAGGCCAAGTCCCAGGATCAAGCCTGGGGAATCCTCCCCGCAACATTTCCGTTCATGGGCTGCACGGCGGCCGCTGCATGAAATACGGCCTGGACAAGCTATGGATGCCGCTTCACTCTGTCATCCATTTCTCCCCTTCGACTACCTTCAGGCGATCATCAAAGAGCCGCAGTGAGCAGGTGAAATAAAGATTCCGATGCATTCACATTAAGAAAAATTATTTCACCTGATGCAATCAGGTCACAAGATTATTGGCGTGTCAACAGGATATTGGAGGCCAAACCCCTCTCCGGGCGGTTTGTCGATCACACAAGCTAACACGCTGATTCAAAGCGCTTATCGAAGGAAGCTTTGAGCCGGATCCGTCACGCGATCGCGGCCGGGCTGCGGATTTCAGGGCCGCGGCACCGCGTGAGCAGGGCTGCCGATCGCGTGTGCCCGCGGTAGCGGCGAGTCGGGTGTGGCAGCCGGCATGCGGGCGCAAAATGCCTTTGACCGCGAGCCGAAACAACGCTTTAACTTGTCGCCGGAGCCGCTCTGGCCGGCCGGCAGGGCGGCGCTTCTTCGCCGCGGGCCGGAGCCGGGGTTGCCGAAGCGGAATTGTTGCGGCTGCATGCAAAGCTGGGGGTCGTTGCAATGGACAAGGCCACGGTTTTTCGCAAGCTACATGAGGGCCAAGGCGCCTTCGTCATTCCCAATCCGTGGGACATTGGCACGGCGAAGCTGCTCGCCGCTGCCGGCTTCAAGGCGCTGGCCACCACAAGCGCGGGCTTCGCCTTTTCGCGCGGCCTGCCCGACGGCGGCGCGCCCTTCGACATGATGATTACGCACTGCAGGGAACTGGTGTCGGCCACCAGCCTGCCTGTTTCGGCGGACCTTGAAAAGGGCAAGGGCGACAGCCCCGAAACCGCGGCTGAAACCATCTTCGCGGCCGCCGCGGCCGGGCTGGCCGGCTGCTCGATCGAGGATTTTTCCGGCGATCCGGACAACCCGATCTACGGGTTCTCGCACGCCGTGGAGCGCGTGGCCGCGGCGGTGGAGGCGGCGCGGGCGCTGCGGCGCGATTTCGTCTTCACCGCGCGGGCCGAGAATTTCCTGCACGGGCGCCCCGACCTCGACGACACGATTGCCCGGCTCCAGGCCTTCGAAAAGGTGGGCGCCGACGTGCTTTACGCACCCGGCATCACCGACATCGAGACAGTGCGCAAGATCTGCTCGGCGGTGTCGAAGCCGGTCAACGTGCTGGCGGTGCCGGGCTTCAGTGTCGCCGCGCTGAGCGAGGCGGGCGCCAGGCGCATCTCGCTGGGCTCCAAGCTGACCACCTATGCCTTCGGCATGCTGCAGAAGGCCTCGCGCGAGATGCTCGAGGACGGAACCTTCGACTTCTCGCGCGACGGCATGCCCTTTTCCACCCTGCAGGGCATGTTCTCGCACCCGGGGCGAAATTGACGCAACGGCCTGAACGATAGCGCAGCGCCGGCGTTCATTCTCCAGAGAGCAACTCACTCGAAGGAGAAAGCCAAATGCCTGACATCGCAAAAGCAAGGATCGCGATCCTCGCCACCACCGGGTTCGAGCAATCGGAACTGGAAGTGCCGCAGAAGAAGCTGAAGGAGGCGGGGGCCAGCGTGGACGTCATCTCCCTGAAGGAGGGAGAGATCATGGGCTGGCAAATGAAGGACTGGGGCCGGCCGGTGAAAGTCGACAAGACCCTCGGCTCGGTCAAGCCCTCCGACTATGACGCCCTGGTTCTGCCGGGCGGGGTGATCAATCCGGACCTGCTGCGGGTCGAGCCCGCCGCCATCAACTTCATCAAGGAGTTCCATGCCACCGGCAAGCCGCTTGCCGCAGTGTGCCACGCGCCGTGGCTGCTGGTGGAAGCCGGCCTCATCAAGGGCAAGCGCGCCACCTCCTACAAGTCGATCCGCACCGACGTGATCAATGCCGGCGCGAAGTGGGAAGACAGCGCGGTGGTGCATGATGGCAACATCATCACCTCCCGGCAGCCCTCCGACCTCGATGCCTTCACCGCTGCCATCGTTGAGGCCGTGGAAGGCCGCGGCACGACGCACCGAACCGCGGCGGAGTAGTGGCCGATCCGGCCCGAAGCCATGAGGCGCAAGCGGGCCGGCTTGACAATCGCCTCCTGCCAAAGTGCATTTGCGCCTGAGCAGGAGGCCGGCCGAATGGACACGCTGAGCGTCATAGACATGCACACCGGCGGCGAGCCGCTTCGGATCGTCACCAGCGGCTATCCGCCCATCCCGGACGGCACGATCCTTCAAAAGCGCGCCCATGTGCGCGACCACCTCGACCATCTGCGCAGGATGCTGATGTTCGAGCCGCGCGGCCACTACGACATGTATGGCGCGCTCTTGGTGGAGCCCAACTTGCCGGGCGCCGACCTTGCCGTGCTGTTCATGCACAATGAAGGCTATTCCACCATGTGCGGCCACGCCATCATCGCGCTCGGCCGCTATGCCGTCGATCAGGGGCTGGTGCCGGTGCGCGAGCCGGTGACGACGGTCAACATCGAATGCCCGTGCGGGCTGGTGGTGGCCTCGGTGGAGGTGAAGGACGGCAAGGCAGGGGCGGTGTCGTTCGAAAGCGTGCCGGCGTTTTTGTTCGCGGGCGACCTAGGTGTTGATCTTCCGGGGCACGGCAAGATCGCCTTCGACATCGCCTATGGCGGCGCCTTCTATGCGCTGGCCGATTGCCGGCAGTTCGGACTGGAATTCGGCAGGAGCCGCGCGCGTGACTTCGTCGATGCGGCGACTGCGCTGACCGAGCGCGTGAAGCGCGACTTTCCGCTTTCCCACCCCGACCATGACGACCTCGCCTTTCTCTATGGCAGCATCCTGACGGATGGCGGCGAGGGCTCGGGCGGCATTGCGACCAAGAACGTCTGCGTCTTTGCCGAGGCCGAGGTGGACCGCTCGCCCACCGGCTCCGGCGTGACCGCGCGGCTGGCGGCCATGCACGCCAGGGGTGAACTGGCGGTCGGCGAGACGCGGCTGTTCGAAAGCATCGTCGGCTCGCGCTTCATCGGGGCGGTGGCGCGCGAAACGCAGGCGGGGCCGCATGAGGCCATCGTGGCGCGCGTCGGCGGCCGGGCGTTCTATTCAGGCAGGGCCGAGTTCTTCCTCGAGGAAGACGACGAACTCGGCCGGGGCTTTCTCGTCGTCTGAATCTATCTTGCACCTACTGCCAGCCGCTCCGGCCGCGCCAGCGAAAGCTCGCGCGCGGAGACGGCCTTGTGCAGATGCACCATCATGGCGGCCGCAAACAGCGGCGTCAGCAGGTTGAGCAGCGGCACCGCAAGGAAGGCGGCGATCACCAGCCCTGCCAAAAACACCGTGCCGGCATATTTGCGGCGCAGTGCCTTGGCCTCGGCCTCGGGGCGGAAGCGCATGGCGGCGAACTCGAAGAACTCGCGGCCGAGCAGATAGCCGTTGACCACGAAGAACGCGCCGATGTTGATGCCCGGCACCAGAAGCAGAAGCAGCGCAAAAATGTTGGCGACGATGACGACGCCGAGAAACTTCAGCGTCATGACGATCGCCGGCACAATAGGCAAGGCGCGGCCGGGCGGATCGGCCGGATAGTCGGTGCGCTCGACCACTTCGGCGATGTCGTCCAGGAACAGGCCCGCCACCAGCGCCGTCACCGGCGCGATCAGCAGCGCCAGGCCCAGTGCCAGCCCGACGCCGGCGAAGATCGCGGCGATGAGCCCCAGCCAGCCGGCCCAGGCGGGAAAGCCGGGCAGCAGCGCGTCGACCCAGGGTAGCGCAAGCGCGTCGAACAGCTTGTAGAGCCCGAACCACGACGCCACCAGCGCCAGCAGCGTGATGCCCAGCGTCTTCAGGAACACGGTGCGGAATTCCGGCGAGAACAGCCTGCCGGCGGCGGCACGGGCGGCGTCGAAGATCATCGGCGGCGTCTCCTTTCACGTCGGGGCCGTTGCCGTCACAGATAAGCGGGCGGCGGTGGCCTCGCAAGAATGCGGCTTTTGAAGCTTTGCAAAATCCGCCCGACCCGCTAGATCGTCGCTCGTCCTTCCGGACGCACGACGATCCAGCCTTTTGAACGAGCATCGGAATATCCGAAAACCGGATTCCACTTTTCGGTCCGATGCTCTAGACCCGCCGGCGGCCAGCGTGCCAAAACCTATCTGCCCGGCTTTGCGGAGACCTTCATGAGCCAATACGACGTGCTTTGCATCGGCAATGCCATTGTCGACATCATTGCCCAGTGCGACGACGATTTCCTCGTGGAGAACCGCATCATCAAGGGCGCGATGAACCTGATCGACGCCGAACGCGCCGAGCTGCTCTACAGCCGCATGGGCCCGGCCATCGAGGCTTCCGGCGGCAGCGCCGGCAACACGGCGGCGGGCGTGGCGAGCTTCGGCGGGCGCGCGGCCTATTTCGGCAAGGTCAGCCAGGACCATCTCGGCGGCATCTTCACCCACGACATCAAGGCGCAGGGCGTGGCCTTCGACACCAGCCCGCTGACCGGCACGCCGCCCACCGCGCGCTCGATGATCTTCGTCACGCCCGACGGCGAGCGCTCGATGAACACTTTTCTCGGCGCCTGCGTGGAGCTGGGGCCCGACGACGTCGAGGCCGACAAGGCGGCGGGCGCCAAGGTCACCTATTTCGAGGGCTATCTGTGGGACCCGCCGCTGGCCAAGGAGGCCATCCGCCTCACCGCCGCCCATGCCCACGCCGCCGGCCGCGAAGTGTCGATGACGCTGTCCGACCCGTTCTGCGTCGACCGCTACCGCGACGAGTTCCTGGACCTCATGCGCTCGGGCACGGTGGACATCGTGTTTGCCAATGAGAGCGAGGCGAAATCGCTGTACCAGACCGAATCCTTTGACCAGGCGCTGGATCTGATCCGCAAGGACTGCAAGCTCGCCGCCGTCACCCGCTCGGAGCTCGGCTCGGTCATCGTGCGCGGCGACGAGACGGTCGAGGTCGACGCCATCGAGATCGCCGAGCTGGTCGACACCACCGGCGCGGGCGATCTCTACGCCGCCGGCTTCCTGTTCGGCTACACTGCCGGGCGCAGCCTGGAAGACTGCGGCAAGCTCGGCTCGCTGGCCGCCGGCCTGGTCATCCAGCAGATCGGCCCGCGCCCGCGGCAAAACCTGCGCGAGCAGGCCGAGCAGTTCGGGCTGCTGTAGGGCGGGCAAGCGCAGGCGCATAGAAGTCGACCCCCACTCCGTCGCGCTTCGCGCGCCACCTCTCCCCCGATCGACGGGGGAGAGGAAACGCCGTCCGCGAGCCTGGCACCCTTCCTCTCCCCTTTTGAGGGGGAGAGGTGCCGAGCGTAGCGAGGCAGAGTGGGGGTAAGCTGTGCCGTATCCGATTGTCCTGTGCGCTTCATCCCGCCCTCGTGGTTCGAGGCTCCGTTCCGCTTCGCTTCACTGCGCACCTCACCATGAGGGCTACCGTTGGCGCCCGACTCCTTCATTCTGAAGTGCTGCGCCCACCACCCTCAAGCTGAGGTGCCGCGCCAAGCTTCCTCATGCTGAGGTGCTCGCCCGCAAGGCGAGCCTCGAAGCACGCACCTATTCATCGCCACGCCCGCTTTCGCGTCTGGCCATTGTCATCCTTCGACAAGCTCAGGATGAGGAACTGGGAAGACGGGCGGTCGTCGGACGCGCTCGTTTAGGTAAATCTTGCGGCCCTTCGACCGCCCGTTCGATGCTCTTGCCCCCGCTCAGTCGCCTCCACATTCGCGTGGCCAGCCGCCGCCAAGGCCCGGGCTTGGGGGTTCATCACCCAGCAGCGCCACCGTAGCGCCACCAGCCCGGACATCGCCTGCCTCCACGTGCATCCGGTTCATGACCCGTGTTCCCGTGAGGCCGATGCGGAAGATTATAAGGGAGGCGGAAATGTGGGGGAGAAAATCAGAGACGATTTTCTCTGCGCCTCAAGCTTTTCAAGCGGTTGGGATTGAGACGGTGTCAAGTTTATCCACTTTTTTGCCGCTGCCGGAAAGCGCGTAGGGCCTCCCTTGGGGGGAAACGTCGCGCTCTGATCAGACCCACGGGTTTTCAAACAGAACTTTCGAAACCAGTTGGATAGCTTTGCGAGCATCCGCTTCATGTGCGGTACGTTGCAGCCATTGCTCGTCAACGGTGATCGCTGCCCCTGCTCGCTGATTGTAGTGAACCAAGCCGTTTCTTCGCTTACGAAGCCAGTCAAGATCTGGCACCGAAGTGAGCGTCGCAAGGGCCGCTTGTATTCCACCCTCGAAACGATTGTCAGCCTCCACCTCCCGAAGATGGGCGTCAATAATCGTACATGCGATTATGATGGCCGATATATATGCGCCCGCGCAGAATATGGCTTGCAAGTCTATGAGTAGCGCTGAAGATTGTTCGCCCATGACATGGGCACCCCCAAGCACCTCGATGTCAAATTGCGCTTCGAACCAAGCGCGGCGCCCCTCCCAATTTTTAATATCGGGAAATTCAATATGGTCCATTCACGATGGCCTAATGTTAAAACGGATATCGATACTTTGCGGCCGGTAGATATCCAAGTATACCCCTCCCGATGGCAAGGTCACAATCAGAACAGGCGACCTTGGGCCCTTTCGTTCTCGGAAAGCTCATCGAGACGAAGCACGCCCAGCAACTGCCAGATGTGCTGACGCTTGGCTTGATTTCCGATTGCAAAGGCCATGCCTTTTGTCGGGTATTCAACGTTGAATACGTGGTCCATCCAGTCGAGGACTTCGGCTTCCGTCTTTCCACGCATTCGCCCATGATAGAACATGGCATGGGCCTCCCAGTCTCCGTTTGTGTAAGTGTGCTGAGCCTCGTCGTCCCGGAAGTGGAACTTAAACTCATATGGGGTTGGCTCGAGCTTCTCTAGTTCCCGGTCGAGAAGCAAACCCTGCCGCGCGGCTCGTGCATATGCCTCACGCTCCTCGCCAAGTGCTTCGGCTGTCTTAGGTTTGTAGAAGAAGCGCGTGTTACGCGGCCTGATCAGGGCTAGCGACTGGCTGCGCCGGGAAGCCTCCCCTACGGATGGCAGGATTAATGGATCGAGCAGGTTTGAGCGCTCTTTGCGAGGCATCTGGCCGACGATCTCGATGCTACTTTCTTCGACGTTACAGCTTTCGGCGCGCTTGTCTTGTTTCGGAGGACGGTGACGGAACCGCACAATGTCCCACCGCGAGAAGGCGTTGTCCCCACTGAGGTGACGATACCGGATCGGATACAGGCGTCTCAATTGGCCGTCCGGGGTCACTCCCGCGCAGCAGACGGTCTCGCCGTATTTTTTGCTAGGCTGCGGCAGCGCCTTGACCAGAATTGTAACGCGGCAGTCGGTGGGCGTTACGGACATATCTCTCCGGGTGATCGCCGAATAGGTCGAACACCTCGAAACCGTAGTCGATCAGTCCCTCCGCGACGATTGACCGGTGACAGGTCGCCGGATCGCGCTCGAAGCACAGCAGGCAAGTTGGCTTTTCCCCCGCCACCGCCACCAGCTCCTTGAGGGACGACTGAGCGTCCTCCGAATCAAGGTGCGCAGTATAAATAGCACGAAACACGTCGTAGTGTCCCATACGGGCCGCGTCCCTCCCTGGCTTCGGGTCACCGAGTGGCTGGAATGGAAGATATTCGATTCCAGCTGCTTCTAAATGTGCTGAGAGTGACTTCTTGGAAAAGCCTCGCTTGCGTGAATGGGGGACGGCGCGTACGTCGGCCAGTCGCTCGACGCCGACAGCTTTGAGAGTGGCAACGAACCGCTCGATGTCTGTTCCCTCGTAGCCGATCGTGTACAAGACTGGCATGGCTGGCTCCCTGTTTTGGCTGGGGCATACTCGCATCAGCAGCTTGCGTCACCCATGCGGGATGATGCAATCGATATGCATTCTGTTCCCTTCGTGGTGAACGAAGTGTTTTCACGCAAGCCAAGCCGTTTGGCACGGCCGCCTCGCCCTTGCCGCGGTCCAATTGACAAATCGTATAGATCCCCCTCTCCGCCTCGCTTCGCTCGGCACCTCTCCCCCGCGTCGCGGGGGCGAGGAACCGCAGCTTCGGCGTGAGGCTCTCCCTCAAGCCCCCGCCGTAAACGCCGCAATCGCCGCCATGTTGACGATGTCCGAATCCTTGGCATTCAGCGGCACGATCTGGACCGGCTTGTTGAGGCCGACCAGCAGCGGGCCGATGACTGTGCAGCCGCCGAGTTCCTGCAGCATCTTGGTCGAGATAGAGGCCGAGTGGAATGCCGGCATGACCAGCACATTGGCCGGGCCCTTGAGGCGGCAGAACGGATATTGCTGCATGAGGCGCGGGTTGAGGGCGACGTCGGCGGCCATTTCGCCGTCATATTCGAAATCGACGCGGCGCTTGTCGAGGATTTTTACCGCTTCCTGGATGCGCTCGGAGCGCTCGCCGGCCGGGTGGCCGAAGGTGGAATAGGCGAGCATGGCGATGCGCGGCTCGTAGCCCATGCGGCGCGCGAAGCCGGCGGCTTCCTCGGCGATGTCGGCGATCTGCTCGGCATTCGGCATGTCGTGCACGGCCGTGTCGGCCACCAGCACGGTGCGGCCGCGACAAAGCGCTATCGACACGCCGATGACGCGGTGGCCGGGCTTTGCGTCGATGGCACGGCGCACTTCCTCCAACGCGGTGGAGTAGTTGCGGGTGACGCCGGTGACCATGCCGTCGGCATCGCCCAGCGCCACCATGGCGGCGGCAAAATGGTTGCGGTCGTTGTTGATCAGGCGCTGGCAGTCGCGGAACAGGAAGCCCTGGCGCTGCAGGCGCTCGTAGAGGAAGTCGGCATAGATGGCGTTGCGGCGCGACAGGCGCGCATTGATGATCTCGATGCCGGGCTTGTCGAGGTCGACGCCGGCCTGGCGGGCGTTTTCCTTGATGACGTCGTCGCGGCCGAGCAGGATGGCGGTGCCGAGGCGCTGGTTCACATAGGAAACGGCCGCGCGCATCATCTGCTCTTCCTCGCCTTCGGCGAAGACGATGCGCTTGGGCTGGCGGCGCACGCGGTCATAGATGCGCTGCAGCGTGGAGGCGATGGGATCGCGCCGGGCCGAAAGCTCCTGCGCGTATTTGTCGAGGTCGAGGATGGGCCGGCGGGCGACGCCGGTGTCCATCGCGGCCTTGGCCACCGCGACGGGAATGGCCGAGATGAGGCGCGGGTCGAACGGCACCGGGATGATGTAGTTGGGGCCGAATTTCGGCCGGTTGCCCTGGTAGGCGGCGGCCACGTCGTCTGGCACGTCCTGGCGGGCAAGCTCGGCAAGCGCGCGGGCGGCGGCGATCTTCATCTCGTCGTTGATGGTTGTGGCGCGCACGTCGAGCGCCCCGCGAAAAATGTAGGGGAAGCCGAGCACGTTGTTGACCTGGTTCGGATAGTCCGAACGGCCGGTGGCCATGATGGCATCGGTGCGGATTTCGGCCACTTCCTCCGGCGTGATTTCCGGATCGGGGTTGGCCATGGCGAAGATGATCGGGTTTTTCGCCATGGACTGGACCATGACCGGGGTGAGTGCGCCCTTGGCCGAAAGGCCGAAGAACACGTCGGCGCCTTCCAGCGCCTCGGCCAGCGTGCGGGCGTCGGTTTCCACCGCATGCGCCGACTTCCACTGGTTCATGCCTTCGGTGCGGCCCTTGTAGACCACGCCCTTGGTGTCGCACAGGATGATGTTTTCGGGCGCAAAACCCATTGCCTTGATGAGCTCGATGCAGGCGATGCCAGCCGAGCCGGCGCCGTTGCAGACGAGCCTGGTGGTCTTGACGTCGCGGCCGGTGACTTCCAGCGCGTTGATGAGGCCGGCGGCGGCGATGATGGCCGTGCCGTGCTGGTCGTCGTGGAAGACGGGGATGTCCATGATCTCGCGCAGGCGGCTCTCGATGATGAAGCAATCCGGCGCCTTGATGTCTTCCAGGTTGATGCCGCCGAAGGACGGCCCGAGATAGCGCACGCAGTTGATGAATTCGTCGACGTCGGTGGTGTCGACCTCGAGGTCGATGGCGTCGACGTCGGCGAAGCGCTTGAACAGCACTGCCTTGCCTTCCATGACCGGCTTGGAGGCGAGCGCGCCGAGATTGCCGAGGCCGAGGATGGCGGTGCCGTTGGAGATCACCGCCACCATGTTGCCGCGGGCGGTGTAGTCGAAGGCGCGGCTGGGGTCGTCGGCGATTGCCAGCACGGGGGCCGCCACGCCCGGCGAATAGGCGAGCGACAGGTCGCGCTGCGTGGCCATGGGCTTGGTGGGGCTGATCTCCAGCTTGCCGGGGCGGCCCATGGCGTGGAAATCCAGCGCTTCCTGGGTGCCCACGGAGGGGCCTGCATTGTCGGTTCTGTTGCCGGATGCCATGGTCTCGCGCGGTCCCTTCCCAAGCCGATTTTTGTGGAGTGTTCGGGATTAAGGCTACACTTCGGCCCTGTAAACCGCCAAGCAGGGCAAAGCTGCATTTTTGGACGATAACGTGAACGACGAAACGCCGATCCGCACCGAGGCAAGCACGCCGGCCCCAGGCAGCGGCGCCGCCACGCCGATGATGGAACAGTTCCTCGAGATCAAGGCGGCGAACCCCGGTTCGCTGCTGTTCTATCGCATGGGCGACTTCTACGAACTGTTCTTCGACGACGCCGAGATCGCGGCGCGGGCGCTGGGCATCGTGCTGACCAGGCGCGGCAAGCACCAGGGCCAGGACATTCCCATGTGCGGCGTGCCGATCCATGCGGCCGACGACTATCTGCAGAAGCTGATCGGGCTCGGCCACCGGGTTGCCGTGTGCGAGCAGATCGAGGATCCGGCCGAGGCCAAGAAGCGCGGCTCGAAATCGGTGGTCAAGCGCGACGTGGTGCGGCTGGTGACGCCGGGCACCATCACCGAGGACAAGCTGCTGGCGCCGGCGGAATCGAATTTTTTGATGTCGCTGGGGCGCGTGAAGGGCGGCGGCTCGGACAACGCCTATGCGCTGGCCTGGATCGAGCTGTCGACCGGCGTTTTTCGCGTGGCCGAGACGAGCGCCGACAATCTGCTGGCCGACATCTTCCGCATCGACCCGCGCGAACTGATCCTGCCCGAGCCGGTGTTCTACGATGCCGAGCTGAAGCCGGTGTTCGACCTGGTGGGGCGGGTGGCGAGCCCGCAGCCGCCAAGCCTGTTCGACTCCACCTCGGCGCCGGGCCGTATCGCGCGCTTCTTCGAGGTCGCGACGCCGGACAGCTTTGGCACCTTCTCGCGCGCCGAGCTGTCGGCCATCTCAGGCGTCGTCGCCTATGTGGAGAAGACCCAGAAGGCCGAGCGGCCGCCGCTGTCGCGGCCCGAACGCGAGCATGCGGGTTCGACGCTGTTCATCGACCCGGCGACGCGGGTCAATCTGGAACTCCTGCGCACCACCAGCGGCGGCCGCGACGGCTCGCTGCTGAAGGCCATCGACCGCACGGTGACCGGCGCCGGCGCGCGGCTTCTCGCCGACCGGCTGATGTCGCCGCTGACCGACCCCAAGGCCATCGCCCAGCGGCTGGATTCGGTCGCCTTCTTCCTCGCCGAGCGGCGGCTGGGGGAGGCGCTGCGCGGCTGCCTGAAGGGCGTGTCGGACATGCCGCGCGCGCTAACAAGGCTGGCGCTGAACCGCGGCGGCCCGCGAGACCTCGGCGCGCTGCGCTCAGGCTTCGAAGCGGCGCTGGCGATACGCACGCTGTTTGCCGAGGTTGAGGTCCCGGCCGAGATTTCGGAAGCGCTGGAAGCTATTTCGGCGCTGCCGGTTGCCTTCGCCGAGCATCTCACCGGCGCGCTGGACGACGACCTGCCGCTGCTCAAGCGCGACGGCGGCTTTGTCCGCGCCGGCTATCACGCCGAGCTCGACGAGATGCGCGCACTGCGCGACGAGTCGCGCCGCGTGATCGCCGGCATGGAGCGCGACCTGATCGAGGAAACCGGCATCCGCTCGCTGAAGATCCGGCACAACAACGTGCTGGGCTATTACATCGAGGTGACGGCGAACCATCAGGCGATCATGACCGGCACGGACGAGGCCAAGGCGCGCTTCATCCATCGCCAGACCATGGCCAACGCCATGCGCTTCACCACCACCGAACTGGCCGAGATGGAGACCAAGATCGCCAATGCCGCCGACCGCGCGCTGGCGATCGAACTTGCCGCCTTCGACACGCTGGTGGCGGAAGCAGTCGCCCACGCCGAGACGATCCGCGCCGGGGCTGCGGCCCTGGCCGTGCTGGACGTTTCGGCCGCACTTGCGGTGCTGGCGACCAGCGAGAACTGGTGCCGGCCGGTCGTGGACGACAGCCTCGCTTTCGAGATCGTCGGTGGCCGCCACCCGGTGGTGGAGCAGGCGCTGCGCGCGGCAGGCGAGAACGCATTCGTGGCCAATGACTGCGACCTGTCGCCCGAAGGCGGCGCCAAGGCCGGCGCCATCTGGCTGCTGACCGGCCCGAACATGGGCGGTAAGTCGACCTTCCTGCGCCAGAACGCGCTGATCGCGATCCTCGCGCAGATGGGGTCTTTCGTCCCGGCGGCCAGCGCCCATATCGGCGTCGTCGACCGGCTGTTTTCACGCGTCGGCGCCTCGGACGATCTGGCGCGCGGGCGCTCGACCTTCATGGTCGAGATGGTGGAGACGGCGGCGATCCTCAACCAGGCGGGCGAGCGCGCGCTGGTCATCCTCGACGAGATCGGGCGCGGCACGGCGACCTTCGACGGCCTGTCGATCGCCTGGGCGGCGGTGGAGTATCTGCACGAGAAAAACCGCTGCCGCGCGATCTTCGCCACCCATTTCCACGAGATGACGGCGCTGGCCGAGAAGCTGCAGCGCCTCCACAACGTGACCATGCGGGTGAAGGAGTGGGAGGGCGACGTGGTCTTCCTCCACGAGGTAGGCAAGGGTGCCGCCGACCGCAGCTACGGCGTGCAGGTGGCGCGGCTGGCCGGCCTGCCCGACGCGGTGGTGAGCCGCGCCAAGGACGTGCTCCACCGGCTCGAGGCCGGCGAAACCTCCGGCAAGGCCGACCGGCTGGTCGACGACCTGCCGCTGTTCTCGGCCGTGGCGAAGAAGGAAACGCCGCCCGCGCCGGCGAAGGTGGACGTTTTAGGCGCAGCCCTTGCCGCGCTCAATCTCGACGAGATGACCCCGCGCCAGGCGATGGAAGAGCTGTATAGGCTGAAGGAGTTGGCGGCGAAGGGGTGAGGTGGAGTCGTCAACGGCTAAGCCGGCGCTCTATGTTGCCCCCCTCTGGCCTGCCGGCCATCTCCCCCACAGGTGGGGAGATCAGCTGTCATCACGGCTTTCGCCAAACGTCAGCGTTGCAGAATGAGTGGTGCGAACGAAGTTGCCCAATCTCCCCCAACAGGCGAGGGAATCAGCTGTCATCACGACTTTCGCCAAACTTCAACGTTGCAGAACGGGCGATGCGGACGAAACTGCTAATCTCCCCCCTTGTGGGGGAGATGGCCGGCAGGCCAGAGGGGGGCGCGACGGAGCGAAGGTCGTGCAAATTTTCGACCCTCACTCACCCCACACCCCATCGCCCCAATCGAGCTTGCGCGCCGCCTTGAAGGCGGCACCCTCGCGGCGGGTGAGCAGGCGTTCGCCGGCGCTGCCTTCGGCATCGCACAGTTTCAGCCGCACCATGCCGCTCGAGGCTTGAGGGGGCGCCAGAACACGGGCCGAGGCGCCCTCGCCCGCATGCCGCGAGGCGGCGATATAGATGAACTTTTCGTCTTCCCACGGCACTTCGCCGCCCTTGGCCAGCCGGTGCAGGCGCGAGCGGGCGACGCGGCGGGAGAAATGGCACCAGTCGGGCGCGACGAGCGGACATTCGCGGGCGTGCGGACAAGGGGCAATCAGATGCGCGCCGGCCTCGATGAGGCGCGTGCGGGCGCGTAAAATGCGTTGCCAGCCGGCCGGCGTGCCGGGCTCGACGATGACCAGCGTATCGCCCGTCAGCGTCCACAGCCGGTCGACCAGCGGCTCGATCTTTTCAGGCGGCAGCTCGTCCAGCACATAGGCGAGCGTGACGAGATCGGCGGGTTTCAGGTCAGGGAATTTTCCCAAAACATCGGCGGCAAGGTAGCGCGCGGCGACGGGCTCGGCGTGGCGGGCGAGGTCCGCGCCCACGGCGCGGATTGAGGGGCTCGCCTCGACCAGCATGGCATCCTCAAGACTGTCCCAGCAGTCGCGCGCCGCCCAGAACACCGTGCCGGGGCCGGCGCCGACATCGATGAGGCTGCGTGGCGCGAAATTTTCCCGCGCCTCGGTCACCGCCTCGAGGCTGGCGCGGACAGCCGCATAGGTCGCCGGCAGGCGCGTCGCCAGATAGGCCTTCGCGGCCAGGTCGTCAGACAGGTGCAGCCGCCCGTCGCGCGTCTCGGCACGGTAGCGGCGCGACAGCACCTCCGCCGCCTGCTTGAGTGCTGCCAGCGGCACGCCTTCGAGCGCCTTGTCGACCGCCTGGCGAAGGACTGCGGGAAGTTCCATACCGGCTAAAATCCCCCTCAGGCGCTGCCGAATTTGCGAGCGGCGTCGAGCGAAAGCCCGAGCCCGACCGAGCCGAACATATCGCCCTGCACGACCGTTGCACCCGGAAAAAGTGACAGCACGCGGCTTTTGAGCAGCGGGATGGCCGTCGAGCCGCCGGTGAGGAAGAGCGTGGTGATGCGCTGGGCCTCGACGCCGGCATCGGCAAGCGTCTTCGCGACCGTATTCGCCACGCGCTCGACCGCCGCCTCGATTGCCTCGTCGAGCCCGGCGCGCGTGACCGGCAACGACAGCGTCTCCTCGGTCAGCTTCACGGTCATCATGGCGTCGTCGCGGTCGGTGAGGTCGATCTTGGCCCGCTCCACCGTGCCGGCCAGCGCGTGGCCCTGGCGGTTCGACACGATGTCGATCATGCGGTCGACCAGCTCGGGCTTTGCGGCCTCGTAGCGGATCTGGCGCAGGTCGGTCATCGCCTTGGGCGTATAGAGCATGTTGATGCGCTGCCAGGTGGCGAGGTCGTTGAAATAGCCGGCGGGCAGGTTGCGCTTGCCGTCCTTGGTCGGCGTCTTGTAGCCAAGCTCGGGCATCAGCCGGGCGACCGAGAGCAGCCGATCGAAATCGGTACCGCCGATATGGACGCCGGTGCTGGCGAGGATGTCGTCCTTGCGGTCGGCCGCGCGCGCCCGTTCGGGCGAGACGCGCACGATGGAGAAGTCGGAGGTGCCGCCGCCGATGTCGATGATCAGCGCCAGCTCCTCGCGGGTGACGCTCTGCTCGTAGTCGAGTGCCGCGGCGATCGGCTCGAACTGGAAGGCGATGTGCTTGAAGCCCTGCGCGCGGGCGGCGGCTTCGAGCTGGTCCTGCGCGTCGCGGTCGGCGGCCTCGTCCTCGTCGACGAAATAGACCGGGCGGCCGAGCACCACGCTTTCGATCTCCTCGCCGACTTCGGCATCCAGCCGGTTCTTCAGATTGGCGATGAAGGTGCCGATGATGTCGGAGAATGCGAGGTAGCGCGCCTTGATGCGGGTCTTTTCGTGGATCAGCGAGGAACCGAGCACGCTCTTCAGCGCGCGCAGCAGGCGGCCCTCGGCGTTCTCGGTATAGTCCGCAATGGCGCGGCGGCCGAAATAGGTGCCGTTATCCTCGAAGTTGTAGAAGACGGCGCTGGGCATGGCCAGATGCTCGCCCTCGAGCGGCACCAGGCGCGGCCGACCGTTGTGCATGTAGCCGACCGTCGAGTTTGACGTGCCAAAGTCGATGCCACCGCTGATCGGTTTCATGGGATGCTTTCCTTGTGCGAGATGAGGCCCGGCGCGGGGGAGGTGTGGCGGTTACACAAGCCGTGCGGCAATGTCGAGACGAGGGACCGATTTTTTTGACCTGCGCCGATGCAATTGCGACAATGTTGCCGCCCTAAAGGCGCCGCAGACGCGCCCCATACCCGGCCGGCGAAAAAAGCGCTAGACGCCGCCCTCAAAGCGAGGCTTTTACTCAGGCATGGCGAAGATACCCCTGAAGCTCGAGGACCTGATCGACGGCGCAGAGCTGCGCCGCGACCTGACGGCGCTGACGGCCGGGACCGGCGGCGACGGTGCGGGCGCGCAGGTGCGCCTGGGCGTGCTGAAGCTTCTGAAGGAGCGCAATGCGGCCGGGCGGGCGATTGCCGAGCGCATGCTGCGCGAGGATGGCAGCGGAGCGGCCTGCGCGGCGCGGCTGTCGCACCTGATGGACGAGCTGATCCGCGCGCTCTACGACTTCGCCGCCACCCATGTCTACCACGCCCGCAACCCTTCTTCCGCCGAGCGCATGGCGGTGGCGGCGGTGGGCGGCTATGGCCGCGGCACACTGGCGCCGGGCTCCGACATCGACCTCTTGTTCCTGCTGCCCTACAAGCAGACGCCCTGGGGCGAGCAGGTGGTGGAATACATGCTCTACATGCTGTGGGACATGGGGCTGAAGGTCGGCCACGCCACCCGCAACATCGACGAATGCCTGCGCCTGTCGCGCGAGGACATCACCATCCGCACCTCGATCCTCGACGCGCGCTTCCTGTGGGGCGAGGAGAAGCTCTATGGCGAACTGCTCACCCGCTTCGACAAATCGGTGGTGAAGGGCACGGGGCCCGAATTCGTCCATGCCAAGCTGGCCGAGCGCGACGAGCGCCACACCAAGGGCGGCGAAAGCCGCTACCTGGTCGAGCCCAACGTCAAGGACGGCAAGGGGGGCTTGCGCGACCTGCAGACGCTGTTCTGGATCGGCAAGTATTTCTACCGCGTGCGCAGCGGCGAGGAACTGGTGGGCAAGGGCGTGCTTACCCGCGCCGAATACAACCAGTTCCTGAAAGCCGAGGATTTCCTGTGGGCGGTGCGCTGCCACATGCATTTCCTGACCGGCAAGGCCGAGGAGCGGCTGCATTTCGACATCCAGCGCGACATCGCCGAGCGGCTCGGCTACACCAGCCACCCCGGCCTGTCGGCGGTCGAGCGCTTCATGAAGCACTATTTCCTGATCGCCAAGACGGTGGGCGACCTGACGCGCATCTTCTGCGCCGGGCTGGAAGAGGAGCAGGCCAAGCACGTGCCGGGCCTCAACCACCTCTTCCCGACCTTCACGCGACGCCAGCGCAAGCTTGCCGGCACCAGCGACTTCATCGTCGACAACCACCGCATCAACGTGGCCGACGACCAGGTCTTCGTGCGCGACCCGGTCAACCTGCTGAGGCTGTTCTGGTTCGCCGACAAGCACGGGCTGGAATACCACCCCGACGCGCTGAAGCTGCTCACTCGCTCGCTGTCGCTGGTCGACAAGAACCTGCGCCGCAACAAGGAAGCCAACCGGCTGTTCCTCGACGTGCTGACCTCGGACCGCAACCCCGAGCTCAACATGCGGCGCATGAACGAAGCCGGGCTGCTCGGCAAGCTGATCCCGGACTTCGGCCGCATCGTCGCGATGATGCAGTTCAACATGTACCACCACTACACGGTGGACGAGCACCTGCTGCGCTGCATCGGCGTGCTGTCGGAACTGGAGCGCGGCGGCGGCGAGAAGATCCACCCGCTGTCGCACTCGCTGATGGAAGGGCTGAAGAAGAAGCGCGAGGCGCTCTACGTGGCGGTGCTTCTGCACGACATCGCCAAGGGTCGGCCCGAGGACCATTCCGAAGCCGGCGCGAAGATCGCCCGGCGCATCTGCCCGCATATGGGCCTGTCGCCCGCCGACACCGAGACGGTGGCCTGGCTGGTGGAAAAACACCTGATCATGTCGATGACGGCGCAGACGCGCGACCTCAACGACCGCAAGACCATCGAGGATTTTGCCGACGTGGTGCAGTCGGTGGAGCGCATGAAGCTGCTCTTGGTGCTGACCGTCTGCGACATTCGCGGCGTGGGGCCGGGCGTGTGGAACGGCTGGAAGGGCCAGCTGCTGCGCACGCTCTATTACGAGACCGAGCTGCTTTTGACCGGCGGCTTTTCGGAAGTGTCGCGCGCGCAGCGGGCGGCCGAGGCCCGCGCGGCGCTGGACGCCGCGCTCTCCGAGTGGCCGGAGGATGCGCGCAAGCGGCTGGTGGACCTGCATTACGAAAACTACCTGCTGGCAGTCGACCCCAACGACCAGGTGCGGCATGCCGAGTTCATCCGCATGGCGGATGCGCAGGGCCGCAAGCTGGCCACCATTGTCAGGACGCACGAATTCGAGGCGGTGACCGAGATCACCGTGCTGGCGCCCGACCACCCGCGCCTGTTGTCGGTGATCGCGGGGGCCTGTGCCGCGGCCGGCGCCAATATCGTCGACGCGCAGATCTTCACCACCTCGGACGGAAGGGCGCTGGACACGATCCTGATCAACCGCGAATTCGACATGGACGAGGACGAGCGGCGGCGCGCCGAGCGTGTCGGCCGCCTGATCGAGGACGTGCTGGCGGGAAGGGCCTGGCTGCCGGAGATGATCGAGAGACGCGGCCGGCCGAAGCGCGGCGCCAAGGCCTTCCGCCGCGAGCCGCGCGTGGATATCCGCAACACGCTGTCCAACCGCTTCACGGTCATCGACGTGCACTGTCTCGACCGGCCGGGCCTGCTGTCGGAGATCACCGGCGCGCTTTCGGACCTGTCGCTCGACATCGCCTCGGCCCACATCACCACCTTCGGCGAGAAGGTGATCGACACATTTTATGTGACCGACCTGACCGGCCAGAAGATCGACAACCCCACGCGCCAGCAGGCTATACGCGACAGGCTGCTGGCGACGCTACAGGGCCAGACCGCCCAGCGCGACGCGAAGGCCAGGGCTGCGGTGTAGGGGGCGCCATGTCCGAAAAAACGAAAACGCAGCGGCAGCGCGAACGAGAAATAATGCTTCATCAAGACGGATCGCCGCACGCATGAGCCTTGTGAAAAAATTCGCCACCGTTGCGTCCGGCACGCTGATGAGCCGCATTTTCGGCTTCACCCGTGAGATGCTGATGGCGGCGGCCCTTGGCACCGGGCCTATTGCCGACGCCTTCAACGCAGCCTTCCAGTTTCCCAACACGTTTCGGCGGCTGTTTGCCGAGGGCGCCTTCAACGCCGCCTTCGTGCCGCTGTTTGCCAAGGAGATCGAGGCCAACGGCAATGAAGGCGCCAAGCGCTTCTCGGAAGAGGTGTTCGGCGTGCTCTTCACGGTGCTGATCGCGCTCACCATCCTGATGGAAATTTCGATGCCGCTGCTGGTGTCGACAATCGTCGCCCCCGGCTTCACGCAGAACCCGCAAAAATTCGACCTCACCGTCGCGCTCGCCACCATCATGTTCCCCTACCTGATGTGCATGTCGCTGGCGGCGATGATGAGCGGCATGCTGAATTCGCTGCGCCGCTATTTCGCCGCAGCAATCGCGCCGGTGTTCCTGAACGTCATCCTCATCGCCGTGCTGGGCTATGCCTGGTACAGGGGCCATGACGGGCTGACGGTGGGCTATGCGCTGGCCTGGGGCGTGCTGGCCGCCGGCCTGGTGCAGCTCGCAATCGTCTGGATCGCGGTGCGCCATGCCGGCATTTCGATCGGCTTTCGCCGGCCGCATCTGACCCCCAACGTCAAGCGCCTGCTTGTGCTGGCCTTCCCGGCCGCGGTGACAGGGGGCATCACCCAGATCAACCAGCTCATCGGCACGGCGATCGCCTCGGGCAAGGCGAGCGCGGTCTCGTCGCTCGCCTATGCCGACCGCGTCTACCAGCTGCCGCTTGGCGTGGTCGGTATCGCGGTCGCCATCGTGCTGTTGCCGGAATTGGCGCGGGCGCTGAAGGCGGGCAATCACCGCGAGGCGGCCAACCTGCAGAACCGCTCGGTCGAGTTCACGCTGTTTTTGACCCTGCCGGCGGCGGCGGCGCTGCTGGTGATATCGGAGCCGATCATCCGCGTGCTCTATGAGCGAGGCGCCTTTGCCGCCAGCAACAGCACGCCGACCGTCTCGGCCATACTGGCGATCTTCGGCCTCGGCCTGCCGGCCTTCGTGCTGATCAAGGCGTTCACGCCCGGCTATTTCGCGCGCGAGGACACCCGCACGCCGATGATCTTCGCCGCCGTCTCGGTGGCGGTGAACATCTCGCTGGCGCTGGCCCTGTTTCCGAGCATGGGCGCACCCGGCATCGCCACCGCCTCGGCCGTGGCCGGCTGGGTGAACGCGGCCATGCTGCTTGCCGTGCTGATCCGGCGCGGGCATTGGGGCTCCGACATTCCGCTTCTGACTCGCATTCCGCGGCTGGTGCTGGCGGCGGCCGTGATGGCCGGCGCGCTGCACTTGGCGGCGGGACGGCTGGAGCCCTACCTCGCCTCCTCCGCGCCCCTCCACACCCAGGCACTGACGCTGGCCGTCCTCGTCAGCGCCGGGACTGTGATCTATTTCGGCGTCGCCTTCGGCATCGGCGGCGCCGATCTCGGCATGATCCGCCGCAACATCAGGCGCGGCGCGGCAAGCTCGCAGGCAGTGGAATAGGCGCCCAGGTCAGGCGGCGTGCGGACGGATTTCCTCGGCCCCTATCGCCGCGCGCCAATGCGGACGATCAGTCCCGAGCCTACGGAACCGTCTCCAGATCGGTCAGCCGGAATTCGTCGGCGGTGGAGAGCATTGGCGCGCCGTAGTATCGGGCACATGCATAATGGAAACAGTCCGCCATGTTCAGGCGGATCGCATTGCTGCGAAAGCGCGAGGCCGCCTCGATGGAGAGCGATACAGACTCTTCTCCAGGTGGGAGTTCACGAAGAGCGATTCCGCGCTCGTCGAGAAACCGCGTGACAATGCGAGATGTCAGATCGACCGGCGCCGCAAGCTTCTCGGGGCGCGCAAGCGCCATCGCCGCTTCCCATACTGCAATGGCTGAAGTGAATGGATTTTCGGCTTCGACTATCGCTGCCGCACAACGAGCTGCTTCCGGCTCATCGCTCAGAATTGCGACTATGGCAGCGGCGTCGATGAACATTGGTCATCACCGGACAATTCGTCATAGACCGAACGGGACAATGGCTGGCGTGCCTGCTCGGTCAATTGAATTCCAAATTCGCTTCGAAGCCGCGCTGCCGTTTCGACAGGACTTTCGCTATTGCGCCGGCGCGCCAGCGCCTCGTTCATGGCAATGACAATCGCTTCGGTGAGCCCGACGCCCTCCATCTGCGCGAAAGTGCGCGTGAGCTTGTCGGCCTCCTTGTTGGTGATGTTGATCGTCATGCTACACCTCTGCCTCTACATAGCATGAGCTACACATATAGTCACCGATCTCGCCCAAATCGAGGGTTTCTTGTTGCCCTTTGTGGCGGGCCCATCTTGCTCTCGCCCGCGCCATCGTTCATAAGCGCGCATCGATTTTCGCCGCGCGCATTCTCCTAGCCGCATGATTCAGACCGAAAAGTCTGCAACTTTTCGGGATCATGCTCAAACGGGCCCTCCACAAGCCACGAGGACATCATGAACGAATTCAAGCCGCTCGTCTTTTCCGGCGTCCAGCCCACGGGCAATCTTCACCTCGGCAACTATCTCGGCGCGATCCGCAAGTTCGTCGCCCTGCAGGAAAGCAACGAATGCATCTATTGCGTCGTCGACCTGCATTCGCTGACCGCCCAGCTTGTCCATGACGACCTTGCTGGCCAGACGCGCTCGATCACCGCGGCTTTCCTGGCATCCGGCATCGACCCGAAGAAGCACATCGTGTTCAACCAGGCCCGCGTGTTGCAGCACGCCGAGCTCGCCTGGATATTCAACTGCGTGGCGCGCATCGGCTGGATGAACCGCATGACGCAGTTCAAGGACAAGGCCGGCAAGGACCGCGAGAACGCCTCGCTCGGCCTGCTCGCCTATCCGAGCCTGATGGCGGCCGACATCTTGCTCTACCGCGCCACCCATGTGCCGGTCGGCGAAGACCAGAAGCAGCACCTCGAGCTGACCCGCGACATCGCCCAGAAATTCAACAACGACTTCTCCGCCCGCATCGCCGAGCTCGGCCTCGGCGTCGAGATGATGATGGGCGAGGAGAAGGTGAACGGCTTCTTCCCGATTACCGAGCCGATCATAGGCGGCCCGGCGGCGCGCATCATGTCGCTGCGCGACGGCTCCAAGAAGATGTCGAAGTCGGACCCGTCCGACCTTTCGCGCATCAACCTGACCGACGATGCCGACACGATCTCGAAGAAGATCAAGAAGGCCAAGACCGATCCGGAGGCGCTGCCGAGCGAGGTAGACGGACTTGCCGGCCGACCCGAGGCCGAGAACCTGGTCGGCATCTATGCCGGCCTCGCGGACATGACGAAAGAGGGCGTGCTCAAGGAGTTCGCCGGCCAGCAGTTCTCGGTGTTCAAGCCGGCACTGGCCGACCTCGCGGTCGAGAAGCTCGCACCGGTCGCCGACGACATGCGCCGCCTGATGGCCGATCCCGGCTATATCGACAGCGTGCTGCGCGATGGCGGCGACCGTGCGCGCGTGATCGCCGAAGGCACGATGAAGAACGTGCATGAGATCATCGGTCTGCTCAACAATTGAGCGTTTCAGAGCAGACCGCTTGCGGAGGTCCTGCGCGAGTGGCAAATTGCGCCGGAACGGGCGGTCCCGCAACAAGGTTGGCACATGGTCTCTAAGCGTCTCAGTCGCGAAGCCGGACACCGACGCAAGTTCCTGGCGATCATCGACGATACGCCGGAATGCGAACGCGCAGTGAGCTATGCCTCCTACCGCGCCAAGAACACCGGCGGCGTGGTGGTGCTGCTCTACGCGATCGAGCCGAGCGACTTCCAGCACTGGCTGGGCGTGGAAAAGATCATGCGCGAGGAAGCCGTGGCCAACGCCAACACGGCGCTGGACGGCTATGCCGCCAAGGTGCGCGAGAAGCTGGGCATCGAGCCGGAGCTGGTGGTGCGCGAGGGCAAGACCTCGGAACAGATCCACCAGTTGATCGAGGAAGACCAGGACATTGCCATCCTGGTGCTTGCCGCCGGCGCCTCCAAGGAAGGGCCGGGCCCGCTGGTAGCTTCCATCGCCGGCAAGGGCGCAGCCTTCCCCATTCCGGTCACGGTTGTGCCGCAGAACCTCTCCGACGAGGAACTGGAAAGCCTGGCCTGAGCGACCAATCGAGCGAAAGCGTCCCGCCGGATGCAGGCGCGGCTTGAATGTCGCGGCCACAAGGCTTATTTAGAATAGTTCCAAACTACTGAAATGCGCGGAGAAACGGCCATGTTCATCCAGACCGAGGCGACCCCCAACCCCGCCACGCTGAAATTCCTGCCCGGCAAGGAAGTGCTGACGCAGGGCACTGCCGATTTCCGCGATGCCGAGGCGGCAGGCCAGGCTTCGCCGCTGGCCGGCCGGCTGTTCGAGATTCCCGGCGTGACCGGCGTGTTCTTCGGCTACGACTTCATCACCGTTTCCAAGGACGGCCCCGACTGGCAGCATCTGAAGCCGGCGATCCTGGGCGCCATCATGGAGCATTTCATGTCGGGCGCGCCGGTGATGGCCGCCGGCGGCCATGCCGCCGCTGCCCATGCCGACGTCACCGGCGAGTTCTTCGACGAGGCCGACACTGAGATCGTCGCCACCATCAAGGAACTGCTGGACACGCGCGTGCGCCCGGCCGTGGCGCAGGACGGCGGCGACATCACCTTCCGCGGCTACGAGAACGGCACCGTGTTCCTGCACATGAAGGGCGCCTGCGCCGGCTGCCCCTCTTCCACGGCAACGCTGAAGCACGGCATCCAGAACCTGCTGCGCCACTTCGTGCCCGAGGTGGAGCACGTGGAGCAGGTTTCCTGATCGCTGCCTCGATAGCCTCGATGAAAAACAAAAAACCGGGCTCCAGGAGCCCGGTTTTTGTTGCGACGTCCTGTTGCCGAGACGGCTCGCATAAAACCTTTGCGCCCCGCTGACGGGGCCGGCCCGTTCGGGCCCTCAGATCACGATCACCTTGGCGCCGGTCTCGGCGCGCTCGTAGAGATCGATTATGTCCTGGTTCATCAGGCGGATGCAGCCCGAAGACATGGCCTTGCCGATGGAAGACCATTCGGGCGTGCCATGCAGGCGGTAGCCGGAATCGCCGCCATTGTTGAACAGGTAAAGCGCGCGCGCGCCGAGCGGATTGGTCAGGCCGGGCGGCATGCCGCCGCGCCACTTGGCGAGCTCCGGCTGGCGGCCGATCATTTCCGCGGGCGGCGTCCATCTCGGCCATTCGCGCTTCAGCGCCACCCGCGCGGTGCCGCGCCACTCGAAGCCCTGGCGTCCGACGCCGATGCCGTAGCGCACGGCCTTGCCTTCCGGCAGAACAAAATAGAGGAACTTGTTGGCCGTATCGACGATGATGGTGCCGGGCCGCTCGGACGTGTCGTAACGCACGATCTGGCGATGGTATTTCTTGTCGACCTTGTAGATCGGCACCGACGGCAACTGGTAACCGGCATCCACCCGCGCGCCGTAGTCCGACGAGAACACCTTGAACGTACCATCGCTGGCGCATCCGGCGGCGGCCAGCGCAAGTGCAAGGCTGGCGGCGACGGCAAGTGGTTTCATGCGCATAAGAAAATCCGCAGCTCCGGTCCCGACCACGACCGGCCCGATTCGGGCCGGACCTCAGCGTTGTTTGTATGGGAGCATGCAGTTGCTTGCCAAGTGCTTGGCCGGGCCAAAGTATGCGGGACCCGAGCGCGGCCGCGGTGCTATGGCTTTTCGGCAACAGGTCGACATGGGTGATGGCTGGCTGCCGCGGCGTAGCGGAGGCTGCCCGAGACAGCGGCAATCGCCCGCCGAAAACAGGTTCAAAACGAGAACATAACGTGGCATGGTGCGGCCATGCCGATCGTTTCACCCCTTTCCGCCAATCCGCTCGTCGACGGGCGACAGTCCGAGCGCGCCATGGTGGTGCGCCGCGGCGTGCAGCGCCTCTTGATGCAGATGGGCGCGCATGTGCTGCCCGAACTTTCGCTGGCGACCGGTCGGCGCGCCGACCTGGTGGCGCTGACGCGCCAGGGTGACATCTGGATCATCGAGATCAAATCGTCGGTCGAGGATTTTCGCGTCGACCGCAAATGGCCCGACTACCGGCTGCATTCGGATCGATTCTTCTTCGCCACGCACCCGGAAGTGCCGGCGGAGATTTTTCCCGAGGAATGCGGCTTCATCCTTTCCGACGGCTATGGCGCCGAGATTTTGCGAGAAGCGCCGGAGCACCGCATGGCTGCAGCCACGCGCAAGGCGCTGATGCTTCGGATTGCGCGCGCGGGTGCCGCCCGCCTGCTGGCGGCGGAACTGGCCGGCGTTTCGGTGCCGGCGCTGGATGGGGAGAGCGAGTAGGGCGGCTCTCACGAGGACAAGGCAATTGCCTATGGCGCGGATTACCCCCACTCCGCCTCGCTTCGCTCGGCACCTCTCCCCCTAAAAAGGGGAGAGGAAGGGCGCCAAGCTCGCGGACGGCGTTTCTCTCCCCCGTCGATCGGGGATCCGAAGGACGGGCTCGCCCTGGAATGGTGGTTTCCGAAGCAAACCGGAGTGGGGATCGAACTCGGTCGATGGCGACCCGCGCGAACGGAAAACTTACCGCGGCGCGCGCTTGGCCAGTATGCGCTGCAGGGTGCGGCGGTGCATGTTGAGCCGGCGGGCGGTTTCGGAGACGTTGCGCTCGCACATCTCGTAGACGCGCTGGATGTGCTCCCAGCGCACGCGGTCGGCCGACATCGGGTTTTCCGGCGGAGCGGCGCGCTCGCCGGTGGTGCGCGTCAGCGCCGCGAACACGTCGTCGGCGTCGGCGGGCTTGGACAGATAGTCGACGGCACCGAGCTTCACTGCCGTGACTGCCGTGGCGATGTTGCCGTAGCCGGTGAGGATGATGGTGCGCGCGTCGGCCCGCTTCTCGCGGATCGCGGCCACCACGTCGAGGCCGTTGCCGTCGCCCAGCCGCATGTCGACCACGGCATAGGCGGGCGCATGCACGCGCGCCTTGGCCACCGCCTCCTCGACGCTTTCGGCGGTTTCGACCTGGAAACCGCGCAGCTCCATGGCGCGTGCCAGGCGGGTCAGGAACGGCTTGTCGTCATCCACGATCAGCAGCGAGGTGTCGCCGCCGGTAATGCTGCCATCAACTACTTCGTCGCCGTTCATGATCGTCTGGTCCGTTCTATCTGTTTTTCTTGCCTGTTTTCCGACCAATATAGGTGCCGGAGGCCGGTTTTTCCACCCGCCGGACGGGCTCAGGCGGTATCGAACATGGAAGACGCCGCCGACCCCGGATTGAGGAAGACGTCGTGCGGCCATTCGATCTTCACGACGGCGCCCTTGCCCCGCTCGTTGGCGTTGGAAAAGGTGAGCGTGGCGCCGGAGCGTTCCAGCAGCGTCTTGGCGATGAACAGGCCAAGGCCAAGCCCGCCGCCCTGCTCGCCGCCGCCCTGCCGCGTGGTCATGTAGGGTTCGCCGATGCGGTCGATGATCTCGGGCGGGAAGCCGGGCCCGTCGTCGATGATCTCGAACACGACCCTGCGGTCGTTCCAGCTCCAGCGGATGGTGACTGTGCTGGCGGCGAAGTCGACGGCGTTTTCCACCAGATTGCCCAAGCCATAGATCACGCCGGGATTGCGGTGGCCGACCGGCTCCGGGCCGAGCTGCTCGCCCGGCTCGAGCTTGATGGAAATGCCGAAGTCGCGGTGAGGCGCGATCACCTCCTCCACCAGCGAGGTGAGCGGCATGCGGGCCAGATGCACCTCGCTTTCCGAGGACAGGCTGGTGAGGCGCTTGAGTATCTGGCGGCAGCGTTCGCTCTGCGAACGCAGCAGCGTCACGTCTTCGTGGAACTTCGGGTCCTTGCCCAGTGCCCGCTCCATTTCCTTGGCCACCAGCGTGATGGTGGCAAGCGGCGTGCCGAGCTCGTGGGCGGCGGCGGCGGCCAGCCCGTCCAGCGCCGACAGATGCTGCTCCCGCTGCAGCACCAGCTCGGTGGCTGACAACGCATTGGCCAGAAGCCGCGCCTCCTCGGCCACGCGCCACGCATAGATGGCGGTGAACGCGATGCTGGACAGAACCGCCGTCCACATGCCGGCGACATAGAGGAAAGGCATGACGAGTTCCGTGCCGGCGATCCAGGGCAGCGGCAGGTGAAAGAAGGCGAGCAGCGTGGTGAGCGCCATGACGCAAACGCCCAGCAACGCCGTGAGGCTGAGCGGCAGCGAGGTGGCCGAGATGACCACCGGCACCGCCATCAGAAGCGAGAACGGGTTGGTCAGGCCGCCGGTCATGTAGAGCAGGCCGGCAAGCTGCAGCGCGTCGAAGGTGAGGATGCCGAGCGCCGGCAGCGGCTGCAGCCGGTGCGCGGCCGGGAAGCGGAAGGTGAGCAGCAGGTTGAGCCAGGCCGAACAGGCGATCAGCGTGAAGCACAGGCTGACCGGCAGGGGAAACTGGAACCCGTAGGCGACGACCATGACGGTGACGCTCTGGCCGATGATGGCCAGCCAGCGCAGCCGGATCAGCGTGTTGAGACGCAGGCGGGCACTCTGCTGGAACTCGGGCATGTTCTGCTTCTTGACCATGAAGGGTTTATGCGCCGGACCGGTGTCCGTCGCCAAGCGCTATTTGACGCGGGGTTTTGCCCGCGCCGTGGCCTGCGCCGACAGAGGATCGTCGGGCCAGACGTGCTTGGGATAGCGCCCGCGCATGTCGGAGCGCACATCGCCCCAGGAGCCGCGCCAGAAACCCGGCAGGTCGCGCGTGGTCTGGATCGGCCGGTGGGCGGGGGAAAGCAGCTCCAGCGTCAGCGGTACGGTGCCCCCGGCGATCGACGGATGCTTGTCGAGGCCAAAAAGTTCCTGCACGCGGATGGCCAGCACCGGCCGCTCGCCCTCATAGTCGATCGGCACGCGACTGCCGGAGGGTGCGTCGAAATGAGTCGGCGCCAGCGCGCCCAGCTTGCGCTGCAGATCGTGCGGCACCAGCGACATGAGCGCATCGTGCAGCACGCCTGCGCCGATGCGGGCGAAGTTGGCCTCGCCGGTGAGGAAGGGCAGCAGCCAGTCGTCGAGCGAGGCGACCAGCGCCTCGTCCGAAACGTCGGGCCATGGTGCGCCGAGGCCGGTGTGCAGCCATTGCAGGCGATGGCGCAGGATCTGCGCTTCCTTGCCCCAGTTGAGCAGCGACAGGCCGTGTGTCTTCAGTGCTTCGATGATGGCGCGGTCGGCTTCCGGGCCGGAGGGAGCCGGCAGCATGCGCTCGGACAAAGTGATGGCGCCGAGCCGCACGGTCTCGCGCACGCGCACCGCGCGCTTTTCGGGGTCGAAGGCGCTTTCCAGCCTTTTTTCCACGTGGTGGCCGAGCACTGTGCGGATTTCGGCTTCCGAGACGGGTGCAGCCGCGGCAATGCGCGCATTCTGCGCCTTGCCCTGCATGTCGGCCACGACGAGATAGGTTTCGCCGGCCAGCGGATCGGCGGCGTCGAGCATCGCGCCGCTGCCATTGGCCAGCACAAAACGCCCGCGCTCGCCGCGCGCCTTGGCGACGCGGTCGGGCCAGGCGCGGAGAAGAAGCGCGCCAACGCTTTCCTCATGCCTCATGGGCAGGGCCGCGTCTAGAAGTCGACCCCCACTCCGCCTCGCTTCGCTCGGCACCTCTCCCCCGGTCGACGGGGGAGAGGAAACGCCGTCCGCAAGCTTGGCGCCTTTCCTCTCCCCTTTTGGGGGGGAGAGGTGCCGAGCGGAGCGAGGCGGAGTGGGGGTAAGCCGTGCCATATCCCGTTCTTCTCCCCTCAAGGGGGAGGGTAAAGCCCGCGCCAACCTCTCCGCCAATTGCTTTGCCGCCACCGCGCGCGGCGATCTTTCGCCCATGAAGCGCGACAGCCGCCGTTCCAGGTCGACGCTGTCGCCGCCAAGGCCGCGCTCGGTGAGCAGCACGGCGAGCTGTGCGGCGTCGAGCCCCTGCCCCTCGCGCGCCGCCTCGGCCACCATATGCGCAAGCCGCACCGGCAGCGCCAGCTTGCGCATGGCCGCGCCGGCTTCGGTGAGGCGCCCGTTCGCGTCGATGGCATCGAGTTCGGTGAGCAGCGTGCGCGCCTCGGAAAGCGCAGGCGCGGGCGGGGGGTCGAGGAAGGCGAGGCTCGCCGGATCGGCGACGCCGAAGGCGGCACAATCGAGCATCAGGCCGGACAGGTCGGCCTCGAGGATTTCCGGCGGCGTGAAGGCGGGAAGCGCTGCCGTCTGCTCGGCGCGCCAGAGGCGGATGGCGACCCCCGGCTCGGTGCGGCCGGCGCGGCCCGCGCGCTGGTCGGCCGAGGCGCGGGAGACGCGCACCGTTTCCAGCCGGGTGAGGCCGCTGGCGGGCTCGTAGCGCGGCAGGCGCGACAGGCCGGAATCGATCACCACCCGCACGCCGTCGATGGTGATGGAGGTTTCGGCAATCGCCGTCGCCAGCACCACCTTGCGGCGGCCCGCAGGCGCAGGCTTGATCGCGGCGTCCTGCGTCTTCGCATCCAGCATGCCGTAGAGCGGCACGATGTCGGTGTCGGCACCGACGCGGCCTTCGAGGCGTTCGCGGGTGCGCTCGATCTCGCGCTGGCCGGGCAGGAAGGCGAGCACGCTGCCGGGCTCGTCGGCCAGCGCCTCGCGCACGGCCTTGGCCATGGCATCCTCGATAGGCGTACCGGCCGGCCGCTCCTGATAGCGGATGTCGATGGGAAAACTGCGGCCTTCGCTTTCGATGACCGGCACGTCGCCGAGCAGGTTTGCCACGCGCGCGCCGTCCAGCGTCGCCGACATCACCAGCAGGCGCAGTTCGGGCCTCAGCGCGCCCTGCACGTCGAGCGCCAGCGCGAGGCCGAAATCGCCGTCCAGCGAGCGCTCGTGGAACTCGTCGAAGATCACCGCCGAGATGCCCGCCAGCTCGGGATCGTCGAGGATCATGCGCGCCAAGAGGCCTTCGGTAACGACGAGGATTCTTGTCCGGGCCGACTGCTTGCTCTCCATGCGCATGGCATAGCCGACGGTGCCGCCGGGCTCCTCGCCCAAGAACTGCGCCATGCGGCGCGCGGCGGCGCGGGCGGCGAGGCGGCGGGGTTCGAGCAGCAGGATCTTGCCATCGCCCAGCCATGGCGCATCGAGCAGCGCCAGCGGCACCAGCGTGGTCTTGCCAGCACCGGGCGGCGCGACCAGCACGGCGCTCGACTTGGCTGCAAGCGCATCGGCAAGCGCCGGCAGAACGGCGGTGACTGGAAGCTCGGGCAGACTCGGCATTACTCGGCCCCGATCCGGATGACGGCGCCGCCGGCGGCTTGGGCGTCAGCCTCGTCATGCGTCACCAACAAAACCGGCAGACCGCCGTCGCGTGCCTTGGCGAAGACCAGCTCGCGGATCTGGCCGCGCAGGTTTGCGTCGAGCTTGGAAAAGGGTTCGTCCAGCAAGAGCATACGTGGCGAGGACAAAAGCGCCCGCGCCAGCGCCACCCGCGCCTTCTGCCCACCCGACAGCGTGTCGGGATCGCGCGCGGCCATGCCGCCGAGGCCGACGCCTTCGAGCGCGGCTTCGGCCAGCGCTTCGCGGGTGGCCCTGCCCTTCACCGCCTGCGGGATGGCGAAGATAAGGTTGCCGCCAACCGACATATGCGGAAACAGCAGCGGGTCCTGGAAGAGGATGCCGGCGTGGCGGTCTTCGGCCGGCAGGGCGGTGAGCTCGACATCGCCGGAAAAGACGCGGCCGGATGCCTCGAAGGCCGAGGACAAAAAACCGCCGATATAGGCAAGCAGCGTCGATTTTCCGGAGCCGGACGGCCCCATTACGGTGAGCACTTCGCCGGGCGCGACGCGATGCGCGACCGCAACGAGCGTTTGCCCGTTCAGCGCGATCGTCACGTCGTCCAGGAAGAGCCCGTTTTCGACCATCACCCCAACCGGTTTTTTGTCCTCGCGCCGCATGGCGGAGGGTGTCACACCCGCATGGCGCGACGGTGCCGGAATATCAGCGGCGGCACGATCGTGGCAACCGCAAAGCCGATCGCCGGCAGGATCATCTGCACGAAGGCATAGACGCCGATGATGCGCCGGTTGCCGCCCGAGGCCAGCGCCACCGCCTCGGTGGTGATGGTTTCAAGCCGGCCGGCGCCGATCAGAACCGTGGGCAAGTAGAGGCCGATGGAGACGGCGAAGCCGACAGCCGCCGCGACCAGAATGGCGCGCAACAGCATCGGCAGGCGGATTGCGAGGAGCGTGCTGAGGCGCGATTTGCCGAGCCCGGCGGCGACCGCCTCATAGCGCGGATCGAAGGCGCGCCACGGGTCGGCCAGCGACAGGAACACATAGGGCATGACGAAGACGAGATGCACCAGCACCAGCGCCGGCAGGCTGGCGACCGTGCCGGTGACGACGAACAAGAACTGCAGGCCGAACAGGAACGCGACCTGCGGGACGATGAGTGGCAGGTAGATGAGCCACATGGCGCGGCGGCCGGCGATGCGGCCGGTGCGGTTCTCGTTGACGAGGCAAAGCAGGGTGAGCGCCACGGCAATCAGCGTCGACAGCGTGGCCACCAGAAGGGTGACGCCAAGCGGACCGGCAATGCTCGGCGCGGCGGCGAGCCAGCTTTTCAGCGTGAAACTGTCGGGCAGCGCATTGGGGAACTGCCACAGCCCGGCGACGGACCAGAGCGCCAGCGTGGCCAGGCCGGCGAAAACGGCGAGTGCGGGAAGGAACATGCCGGCAAGGGCGGCGCGGCCCAGCCCGACATCATGGCGAAAGCGCAGACCACGCGCGCAGGCGTGGTCGCGCAGCCAGGCGCCCAGCCGCTCCAGCCCGATCCAGGTGAGAATGGCGACGGCCGTCACGACAAGCTGCAGCAGCGCGCCGGCGGAGGCAAAAAAGCGCATCGACAGTTCGGGATCGTTCATCCAGCGGAGCAGCCGCACGGCGAGCGGCGCGGGCGTGTTGGGGCCGAGGATGATGGCGACGTCGACCACGGAGCTGGAGAAGGCAATGACAGCAAAGACCGCCAGTCTGATCTGACGATAAAGCTGCGGCCAGACGCCATAGACGAAGCCGGCGATGCGGCCATAGCCAAGCGATGCCGAAAGCCGGCGTGTGCGCAAAAGATCGACCTGCGGCAGCGCGGCCAGCGCGATCAGCAGCAGGAAGGGGATTTCCTTCACCACCAGCCCCGCCATCATCGACAGGCCGAACGGATCGTTGACGATCAGCAGGTCGGGCGGCTGTTGCCAGCCGGTGAGGCCAGGCGAGACCAGCCGCGCAATCATGCCCGACGGCGCGATGAGGAAGGCCAGCCCGAAGGCTGCCGCTGCGTGGGGTACGGACAGCAGCGGCGAGACGAGATGCTGGATGCGCGAAAAGATTCTTGTGCCCGCGAAAGCTGCGATGAACAACGCGACCGTGATGAGAGATATCGTGGCGGTGGCCAGCCCCGCCGCGAGGCTGAGCAGCACCGAGGTGGCAAGGCCGGGCTGCGAGAGGAGTTGTGTCACATGCGCCAGCGTGAAGGCCTCGCCGCCCAATGCGGGCAGGTAGCCGAAAGCCGGCAGCAGCGTGCCGGCAAGCCCGGCAAGGATCGGGCCGGCCAGGAGCAGGATCGCCAGCGGCGGGCCGAGCCGGGCTAGCATGATGTGCCGGGACGGAGAAGCGCAAGCGCTCTACGTTGCCCCCCTTTGGGCTGCCGGTTAGGGCCGTCGAATATGGATGCAAATATGCACCTGGCCGGTGCTTTACCCCCACCCCTAACCCCTCCCCACAAGGGGAAGGGGGACGATTTCGTCGCCATTGGCGCTAAGACCGGGACGGTTGATGTGAGTCGACGGAGCAGCCAAGATCCCCCTCCCCCTTGTGGGGAGGGGTTAGGGGTGGGGGTCAATTCCAATGCGCTTGCCTCGCCACAAAGGAGAAGATCGGCAGCCATGGGACGCCGTCCCTCCAGCAAGCGCTGTGACGATGAAGAAACCACCTCGCCGCCCCCTCTAATCCCCCGCCCCGTATCGCCGTTTCCATTCCGCCTCCAGCCTTACCATCCAGCTCGGGTGCGGCTCGTCGATGGCAGGGCCGAGCTGGTCCGGCTTCAACGTGGCAATGCCGAGATCGAGCGCTTCGAAGCGGGCGCGGTCGGCGGCGTCGAGCTTGGCCATCGAAAGCACCGTCGGGTCGCCCCACACTGTCGGGTCCTGCTTGCGCGCCTGCGCTTCGGGCGAGAGCAAAAAGTCGGCCACCACCAGCGCGCCGGCCTTGGCAGAGGCATTGTAGGGAATGGCGACGAAATGGGTATTGGCCAGCGTGCCGGCCGGGAAGGTGAAGGAGCGCACCGTGTCGGGCAGTTCGCCATTGGCGATGGCGCTCGAAGCTTCCGACGGGTTGAAGGCGAAGATGATGTCGAGCTCGCCATCGGCCAGAAGCTGCTTCATCGCCGGATAGTTTTGCGGATAGGCGCGCCCAGAGCGCCACAGAACCGGCTTGAGCTCGTCGAGATAGGCGAACAGCGGCGCCGTGACCTCAGCGAACGAGGCCTCGTCGACCGGCTTCTGCAGCACCGAGCGATCGGCCACCAGCTCGGACAACACCTGCTTGAGGAAGCTCAGGCCCATGAAATCCGGCGGCTGCGGATAGGAGAAGCGGCCGGGATGCGCCTTCGCCCAGGCGAGCAGTTCCTTGGCCGATTTCGGCAGGCGGGCGGGGTCGGTGCGCGCGGTGTCGTAGAAGAACACCAGCTTGGCCATGCCCCACGGGCTTTCCAGCCCCTCCACGGGGACCGTGAAGTCGGTGCGGATGGTGGGCTTGTTCTCGACGTCGACATAGTTCCAGTTGGGCAGCTTTTCTGCCCAGCCGGGCGACATCAAAAGGCCCTGCCGCTTCATCGAGGCAAAATTCTCGCCGTTGATCCAGATGAGGTCGACGGTGCCGCTCTCGTTGCGGCCGGCCGCCTTCTCGGCCACCACCTTGGCAACCGCATTGGCGGTGTCGTCGAGCTTCACCTGGACGAACTTGACGCCATAGCGCTTCTGCAGCTCGGCGCCCGCCCATTCGAGATAGGCGTTGATGTTTTCGGCGCCGCCCCAGGCGTTGAAATAGACCGTCTCGCCCTTGGCCTGCGCCAAAACCTCGTCCCACTTCGCCGGATCGGGATTGCCGGCCAATGCCTGAAGCGTCAGTGCGAAAAGCGCTGCGGCAGCGGCAAGCAGTCGTTTCATCGAGATTCCCCTGTCCACGCGGCATTTCCGCAGGCGATTGAGCATCCTGACCAAATAGCGGTCAATGCGGCCGGGCTGTCCGGCGGATGACTTGCGGCGAGTTGTCTGGTATCTCCGACAAATATCAACCGTGCTTTCGTCAATCCGTCATGCAAATCGCCTAAGGCATCGCCGCAGGCGAGGATAACACCGATGCGTTATGCAATCTATTTCACACCGGGCCCCGACGATGCGCTGACCCGCATCGCAGCGAACTGGCTTGGCCGCGACCCCTTTACCGGCGCCGCCCATGAGGCCCCGGCCAACGGCCGTCTGTCGGCGACGGAGGTGGCGTTTCACACCGCGGCGCCGCGCCGCTACGGCTTCCATGCCACGCTGAAGGCGCCGTTTCGGCTGGCCGACGGCGAGAGCGAAGCCACGCTGGACGAGGCGCTGGCCGACTATGCCGCCACGCTGGAGCCGGTGGTGCTGCCGCGCCTGGTGGTGGGGCAGCTGGACGGCTTCTTCGCGCTGGTGCCGGGCGAGGCTTCGCCCGCGCTCAACCGATTCGCCGGCGACATCGTCTCGGCCTTCGAGCCGTTCCGTGCGCCGCTGACCGACGCTGAAATCGAGCGCCGCAACCCGGACGCCCTGAGCCAGGCGGAATTCCGCAACCTGTGCCAGTGGGGCTACCCCTACGTCTTCGACAGCTTCCGCTTCCACATGACGCTGACCGGCCGCGTCGGCGCCGATGAAGCCCCCCGACTGCGCGCCACCATCGACGAGATGTTCGCCGCGGAGCTCGAGCGCCCCTTCGCCGTGGACAGGCTGGCCCTGTTCGTGGAGCGCGAGCCCGGCGCCCCCTTCATCGTGCATTCCCACTACGCGCTCGGCCGCCACACCAAAAGAAAGACCGCCTGACATGACGACCGAAACGACACTCACCAATGCCCGCATCGTGCTTGCCGACGAGATCGTCGACGGCTCGGTGCTGATCCGCGATGGCAAGATTGCCGATGTTTCCAGCGGCGCGACCCGCGCGGGCGAGGACCTGGAGGGCGACTTCCTGATCCCCGGCCTGGTGGAACTGCACACCGACCACCTCGAAGGGCACTATTCGCCGCGGCCCAAGGTGCGCTGGAACCCGATCGCCGCGGTGCTGGCGCATGACGCGCAGGTGGCCACCTCCGGCATCACCACCGTGTTCGACGCGCTGCGGGTCGGGGACATCGACGCGGGAATGACCGTCGCCGACATGCGAAAGCTGGCCGACGCCATCGAGGACAGCTTGCGCAACGACCGCCTGCGCGCCGACCACTTCATCCACCTGCGCTGCGAGGTTTCGGCGCCAGACTGCCGCGAGAGCTTCGAGCTTCTCGCGGGCGATGAGCGGGTGAAGCTCGCCTCGCTGATGGACCATGCGCCGGGCCAGCGCCAGTTCGCCAGCCTCGAAGCCTATGCCGTCTACTACATGGGCAAGATGAAGATGTCGCAAGAGCAGTTCCAGGCCTATTGCGAAAAGCGCATGGCGCAGTCGGCCGAGAACGCCGCGCCCAACCGCGCCGCGATCGCCGCCGCCTGCCACGAGCGCGGCATCGTTCTGGCCAGCCACGACGACGCCACCTCTGCGCATGTCGAAGAGGCCATTGCCCAGGGCATCCGCGTGGCCGAGTTCCCGACCACGATGGAGGCAGCGCGCGCTTCCAAGCAGGCGGGCTTGGGCGTGCTGATGGGCGCGCCCAACGTGGTGCGCGGCGGCTCGCATTCGGGCAATATCTCGGCGCGCGAACTGGCCGAGAACGGCCTGCTCGACATCCTGTCGTCCGACTACATCCCGTTCAGCCTGATCCAGTCGGCCTTCTTCCTCGGCGAAGCGGTGGACGCCATCTCGCTGCCGCAGGCCGTGGCCATGGTGTCGAAGACCCCGGCCGAGGCCGTTGGCCTGACCGACCGCGGCGCGATCGAGGCCGGCCGCCGCGCCGACATGGTGCGGGTGCGGGTGGACGAGCATGTGCCGGTGGTGCGCGCCGTGTGGCGCGAGGGGCGCCGCGTGGCATGACGGTCTCGGGCCTCATCGAACGCGAGCAGGCAAGTTCGGCCTTTCCCGTCCGCAGCGGCGTGTTCATCGCCGTTGTCGGCCCGAGCGGCGCCGGCAAGGACACGATCATGGCCTATGCGCGCGAGCGCTTCGCGGGCGAGGACAGCGTCGAGTTCGTGCGCCGTGTGATCACCCGTCCGTCCGACGGCGCGACCGAAGACCATGACACGCTGACCGAGGCGGCCTTCATCGAGGCCGAGGCGGAAGGTGCCTTCGCGCTGTCCTGGGAAGCGCATGGGCTGCGATATGGCATCCCCGCTAGCGTGGATGAAAGCATCGCGGACGGCCGCGTGGCGATCGCCAACGCCTCGCGCGGCGCGATCCCCGCGCTGCGGGCGCGTTACGAGAATGTCGCCGTGGTGGAGATCACCGCGCGGCGGGAAATCCTCGCCGAGCGGCTTTCGGCGCGCGGGCGCGAAACGCGCGAGGAGGTGCTGGCCCGGCTGGCGCGCGCCAGCGCGGTGGAGCTGTCTGGTCCCGGCGTGTCGACCATCGACAACAGCGGCGAGAAGGAAATCGCCGGCGAGCGGTTTGTGGCGATCATCCGCAAGGCGATAGCTTTTGCCGATGTGGGGCGGTTCTAGCCGCTAAGCGGCTTTCAGCCTATCCTGAGCATGTGGTTGTCCCAGACATAGTCGGGCTCACGCACGTCGCCGCCGTCGGGGCCGAGAATCTCGCCGGTGCCGGTGGTGGCGCGGAAGCCGGCATGGTCGGGCGCAAGGCCACAGACTTCCTGCACGTCACGCCTGGCGACGACCTTGCCGCTGGCCGCCTCGATGACGGCGAAGACATTGCCCTCCGGGGACGACACCGCGACCGCGCCGGCGTCGCGGTTGGCCGCGACCGAGCCGATATAGTTGCGGAAACCGGAGAGCACGTCTTCCGGCATGTCGAGCAGTTGCAACTCCTTGCCACGCCGGGCGCTGCCGACCAGCAGCGGCTTTTCCGTGGCCGGGCCCCTGTGCTGGCAGCCGAACCAGACCGTGCCGGAAGCGTCGGCGTCCATGTGGCGGATGGAGAGCTGGTGCAGCGCCGGCGGCAGCTCATGGCTTTCCAGCAGGTCGCCCGAGACGCGGTCGACGAAGACCAGCGACGGCTTCATGGTCGGCAGATTGAGTTCGGTGCGGCCGAAATCGGGGTGGGTCTCGATGCCGCCATTGGCGATCGCCAGGGTGCGGCCGTCGGCAAGCAGCAGGAGCTCGTGCGGGCCGACGCCATAGGTGGGGAACTCGCCCAGCCGGCGGAAGCCGTCGCGCGCGTCGTAGATGCCGACCACGCCGGCGGCGTTGTCATAGTCGTTCTCGGTGACATAGAGCAGCGCGCCGTCCTGCGAGAACACGCCATGGCCGAAGAAATGGCGGCCGGCGATGCTGTTCACCGTCTGCGGCTCGCGGCGGGCGGTGTGGTCGAAGACCACGAAGAAGGTGCCGGGCTGGCGGGCAAAGACCACCGACTGGCCCGAGACCGGATCGAAGGTCACATCGTGGCCGCGATCGGGCAGCGAGACCAGATGCAGTACCTTGCCGGCTTCCGACAGCACGGCCGCGCCGAAGGTGCCGTCGCGCTTCTGATAGGCGGTGGCGAAGACGGCATCCGTGGCGAGTGTCGCCGCCCGCGCCTGCGGCGTCAGCGCGGCAAAGAAGACAGCACCTGCGGCCTTGAGGAAATCGCGGCGGTCGACCAGCGCGCCCACGGTCAATCCCCGTCGAGCGAGGAGAAGCCGGCGCTGAGGCCGAGCGCGTCGGCAAGGCGGATGCCGAAGAGTTCGCCGAGGCTGGAGCTGACGATGCCGAAATAGGCAAGCTTGCCGCGCCGCGCCGGGTCGGCCAGCACTTCGGCCAGCGGCCCCCTCGCCGCTTCCGCGGCACCGATGGCATTGCCGAACTCGAAGCCGATGGAGCTGGCGATCCAGCGCTCGTCAGGGCCCAGCCGTTCGCCAAGGCCGGAGGCTTCGAACAGCGCCTTCATGCCGGCCATGTTGCCGGCGAGCGTGTCGGCGGTCTTGCCCGAGCGCCAGAACAGCGCCTGTTTCGGCTTGTCCTGGGCTTGCGTCTTGCCGAGGAAGCCGCCCAGCCGCACGTCGCGGTCGAGCTCCAGCCCGTTGACGAAGACCTTGAACAGCGCGCTCAGCGCCTCGTTGCCGTTGCGATAGAGGGCGTTGCCCTCGCCCGGCGTCGCCCAGGTCTTGGCAAAGCCGCCCGGGGCGTTCCAGGCGGCCTCGACCTCACCGGCCATCGTGTCGAGATTGGCCGCAACGGCCGCGCCGAAACCGCAGCGATGCACGCCTTCAGGCCCGGCAAGCGTCTCGGCACCGGTGCCGAACAGCAAATATTCGAGTGCGCCGAGCCCCTGCATGGCGACACTCTTGCTGGCGAGCTGGGCCGGGTCCGACGCGCTTTCATCGCCCGCTTCGATTGCCGCTTGCACCTGTTTCAGGCCGGTGCTCTTGCGGTCGGGCCAGAACAGGATGCGCTCCAGCCGGCTCTGCTCGGTGACTGGGCCGACGCGGATGATTTCTGCCCGTGACCAGGCATCCACCGTGGCGCCGAAGGCGTTTCGCGCAGCCTCAAGACTGGCTTCGGACGGCGAAGCGCACAGCGCCCTGGCGTCGGACGCCATTTGCGTCGTGGCGACGTGGAAATCGCGATAGGCGGGCCGCACGAAACCGTCGATTGCCTTGCCGATGATGGCCGGCGCGTCGAGCTCGGCGGCGTGGGCGGCGGGCGGGGCGAGTACCAGCGCGGCGGCGGCAAGAAGCGAACCAAGCATCACAGCGACTCCAGGAATTTCACCAGCGCGTCACGTTCGGGTTTGGCCAACCCGGCGAAGCGGTCGCGCGCGGCCTGGCCCTCGCCGCCATGCCACAGGATCGCCTCGGTGAGATTGCGGGCGCGGCCGTCGTGCAGGAAGAAGGTGTGGCCGTTGACCACCTGTGTCAGGCCGATGCCCCACAGCGGCGGCGTGCGCCATTCGCGGCCGGTGGCGTCGCCCACCTGCTGCCCGTCGGCCAGTTCCTCACCCATGTCGTGCAGCAGGAAGTCGGAATAGGGCCAGATGAGCTGGAAGGACTGCGCCTTGTTGGGCGTGTCGCGCCGGGTGACGAATTTCGGCGTGTGGCAGGAGGCGCATCCGATCTCGTAAAACACCTTCTTGCCGGCGAGCACTTCCGGCTTGTCGATGTCGCGGCGCGCCGGCACGGCGAGGTTTTGGGAATAGAAGGTGACGAGGTCGAGGATCGGGTCCGGAGCCTCGGTGTCGCCGAGCTTGGGCTGGACGCCGGTGGGCATGGCAAGGCACTCCTTCTGCGCCTCGGTACAATCGCCCCAATGTTTTGGATTGTCCGGCGTGGAGATGCCGAGATCGCCCACGAAGGCGTCGGCCGACTGCTGGCGAATGGTCGGCACCGATGCCTTCCAGCCGAAGCGGCCAAGCGTCAGCTCGCCCGTCTTCGGATCGCGGACGATGGAGGCCTTGCCCGAGATGTCGTCGCCATCGGCGTCATCGGGATCGGCGTGGGTCAAGATGTCGGCGGGGTGGATCTGCTCGATCAGGCCGAGGCCGATCATCGGCGGCGTGACCCGCGGTGACAGCGTGGTCGAGGGATGCAGCGGGCCATAGCCAAGGTCGGACACCGAATAGCTCGGCCAGCGCAACACCATGCTGGTGCCGTCGGCCAGCTGAACCGGGACCTGCTGGTAGGAGATGACCATCTTGCCTTCGGCGCGCAGGCCGGGAACCGCAAGGTCCTGAAGCTGGCCGCCATAGACCGGATCGGGGAAGTTCAGCACCTGCCGGTCGGCAAGCGCCGCCTTTTCTTCCGCCGTCTCCGCCTGGCGGGCAAGGCGCAGGAACATGGAGGTGGCGTCGGGATTGCCTTCCGGCGGGTGGCCGCGGCCGTCCTTGAGGTGGCAGCTCTGGCAGGCGCGCGCGTTGAACAGCGGCCCGAGCCCGTCGGAAGCCTGCGTGGAGGACGGCGCCGAGACCCACAGCTTGGTGAAGAAGCCGTTGCCCACCTTGAAGGTGCCTTCTTCCTCGAAGGTGATGTTGGCCGAGGACTGCGAGAAGGAATCGCGGTTGACCTGCTTGCGCGAGGTGCCCGCCCCGCCCTGCATCAGCTCGAATTGCTCCGGCCTGGAAAAATCGCTGGTCGGCCTGGTGATGGCGGTGACCCGGGCGAGGTCCTTTTGGCTGAGATCGCTGCGCGAGGTGGCAAGGCCTGCCGGCTCGCCCTCGCCGGCGCTGGCCGTTGCCGCGACGAGCGAGGCGACCAGGCCCGCAACTAGGCCGCCCCTGATATGCTTGAGGGAGAGGACGCGGAGGGAGAGGACGCGGCGCGCCTGGGTGTCGGCGCGCCGCCTGTTGGAATGGCTAGTTCGCTTCGTCTCCCGAGGCGGCGTTGAGCAATCCATATTTTTCCTTGCCGATCTGCGCGAACAGATCGATCTGGGTTTCGAGGAAGTCGATATGCTCCTCCTCGTCCTTCAGCAGCTCTTCGAACAGTTCCATGGTCACGTAGTCGCCAAGCTGCTGGCAGATCTCGCGCGACTTCTTGTAGGATGTCCTCGCGTCATATTCACCGGCGAGGTCGGCCTCAAGCACTTCCTTGACGTTCTCTCCGATGCGCAGCGGCGCCACCGTCTGCAGGTTGGGGTGCCCTTCGAGAAAGATGATGCGCTGGATGATCTTGTCGGCGTGGTTCATCTCGTCGATGGATTCCTCACGCTCCCTCTTGGCCAGCTTGTCGTAGCCCCAGTCTTCCAGCAGCCGGTAATGGAGCCAATATTGGTTGACCGCGCCGAGTTCCAGAAACAGTGCTTCGTTAAGCCGCTCGATGACCTGCGTTTCGCCTTTCATGGTTTCTGCTCCCATACTGGACGCGCAGTTCCCTTACGCGATCCATGTGTGAAACGATGTCCACCTCGCTCGCGTCCGAGCGCAGGTGATAGTGCTCGGTGACCCGGATGATCGTTTCCACCACATTTGGAAAGCAGCCGCAACAACGTCCACGCTTCTGCAGCGAGTGATAGACCTTCGCCGGCACGATGAGCTGCCAGGGGTCGGCCTCGAGGAGGTCGATGATCGCCTCCTCGATCTCCTTCTCCGATATCAGGTTACAGTGGCATACAAGCATGTCTTGCCTTGGTGACTGGCGGCGCCCGGAAGCGCCGTTTGGCTGGTAACTGTCCGGCCGACGCCGGCCTATTTGAACACCGTGTCCGGCGCATCGAGGCTGTCGGAGCCCTCGAAGGCGATGTTGTCGAGCTTGAGCGCCGCGACCGCGCGCTCGATGGACTTGGTCTGGTCGACCAGGGCGTCGATGCCGGCCTGCACTGCGGCGTTGCCCTCGACATTGCCCTCGCCGATCTGCTGGTCGTAGGCCTCGCCGTTCTCGGCACGCTGGGCGATAGCCTCCATGGCGGCGACGGTGGCGTCGAGCTTGCCCTTCAGTTCCGCGTCGACGGCCGGGTCGGCCGCCTTGACCAGCTCCGACAGCGCCGCGCCGGCGACGACCGAGCCGTCGATGCGGGTGTAGCTGCCGAGATAGGCGTTGCGGATGCCGATCGCATCATGGAGATGCGAGATATGGGTATTGTCGGAGAAGCAGTCATGCTCCTCTTCCGGATCGTGCAGCAGCAGGCCCAGCTTCATGCGCTGGCCGGCCATCTCGCCATAGGATAGCGAGCCCATGCCGGTGAGGATCGCCGACAGACCCGCCTTCTCGTCGCCATCGGCCAGTGCCTTGCGGGCCGCGCCCTCAGGCCCCCAGTCGCTCACCATCTCTTCCAGGTCGCTGACCAGCAGCTTCGAGGCCGAGGACAGATACTGCGCGCGGCGGTCGCAATTGCCGCCGGTGCAGTTGGCGAGGTCGTAGTCGGTATGGGGCCGGTTGCCGGCGCCGGGGCCGGTGCCGTTCAGGTCCTGGCCCCAGAGCAGGAACTCGATGGCGTGGTAGCCGGTCGCGACATTGGCCTCGATGCCACCGGCCTCCTGCAGCGTGCCCGCCAGAAACTCCGGCGTCAGTTCGGAGGCGTCGACCTTCTGGCCGTTGATCTCGATGGTCTTGTTGGCGATCACATTGGCCGTATAGAGCGTGTTCTCGTCGGACTCGGTGCCGTAGCCGGCATCGACATAATCGATCAGCCCCTCGTCCAGCGGCCAGGCGTTCACGCGGCCTTCCCAGTCGTCGACGATCGGGTTGCCGAAGCGGTAGACCTCGGTCTGCTGGTAGGGGATGCGCGCGGCCTTCCAAGCGGCGCGGGCGGCTTCCAGCGTCTCGGCCGAGGGCCTGGCGATCAGCGCCGAAACGGCCTCGTCAAGCTTCTTCGCCGTGACCAGCGAATCCTCGTATTTGGCCAGCGCGATGTCGGAATAGGTGGCGATCACCGCCTTGGCGTCGGTTTCGGCCCGCGCCGGCAGCACGAAAATCGCCGCCGTCAGCGCGGCGGTTGCCGTGATTTCTGCCAGGCGCCTGCCGCGCGCGGCCATCCTTGAAACCTTCATCCGCCCTCTCCTCAATGAACGCTGCCACGCGCCACGCGGGCCGCGGGAGCAGCGCCGAAACCGCGGCAAACCCGACCGTTAAAATCTTGAATTCGCAGCGAAACAGGCGGGCGCTCCGCACGGCCTTCAGTCTGCTGCACATGGGCCGCACGCGAGCGCGGCTCGAAAAAACCAGACACCAAATTCCTCCAATCGAACGGGTTCAAGGCCCAGACATCAAAGGTGTGCGCCCTTCAGGCGCGCTGTCATAAAACGCACGCTGGCTCGTGGAGTCAACAATATTTCCCATTAAAAGCCATATAAATCAATAGTTTAGAATTATTCTAAACTAAAGATGTCAAGTTAATGGCTTTTTGCCGGCGGCGGCGGGACGCATCGAGCGCAAGGCGCGAACCCGCGCGCGCCCGCTTGACACCGGGCCGCTCCAGGTGCGACCCAAATGGGACAAGCGCTGTCGGAACGAGACGACTTGCCCGCCGCGCGGAAACCTATTGTGGCTTCGAAGAACCAAGGCCAAATTTGATGAAGAACGGCGTTGTCATTATCGGTGCGGGTCATGCCGGGGTGCAGGCTGCGGCCAGCCTGCGTGAAGAAGGCTATGACGGGCCGGTGACGCTGGTCGGCGACGAGAACGAGCTGCCCTATCACAAGCCGCCGCTGTCGAAGACCTTCATCAAGGATTCGGCCGCGCAGCCGCAGATGCTGCGCGCCGAAATCTTCTATACCAACAACCACATAGACTTGCGGCTCGGCGCCTCGGTGGAGCGCATCGACCTTTCGGCGCGGCGGCTGGAGCTGGCCGGCGGGGCAACGCTGCCCTTCGACGCCGCGATCCTGGCCACCGGCTCGCGCCCGCGCGGACTGAAGCTGGCAGGCGCGGAACTGGCCGGCGTGCTGTCGCTGCGCTCGGTGGCCGATGCGCGCGCCATCCGCGAACTCAGCGCGGCGATCGAGGACGTCGTGATCCTCGGCGGCGGCTTCATCGGGCTGGAAATCGCCGCCACGCTGCGGCTCGGCGGCCGCAACGTGACCGTGGTGGAAGCGCAGGAGCGGCTGCTCGGCCGCGCGGTGGCGCCCGCCATCTCCGCGCATGTGCGTCAGCGGCTCGATGCGATGGGCATCCGGATCCTGACCCAGACCACGATCGAGCGGCTGGAAGGCGACAAAGGCCATGTCTCGGCCGCGCTCAATTCCCACGGCGAGCGGCTGCCGGCGCAGATGGTCATCGTCGGCATCGGCGTGGTGCCGAATGTCGAGCTGGCTGAGGCCGCCGGCCTGACGCTCGCGAACGGCGTACGGGTGGACGGGCAGCTGCGCAGCTCGCAGCCCGAGATCCTCGCCATCGGCGACGTCGCCAACTACCGCCACCTGTTTTCTGGCACCGACGTTCGGCTGGAATCGGTGCAGAACGCCACCGACCAGGCGAGGCTCGCCGCGCGCACCATCATGGGCCATGACGGCCACTATGACAGCGTGCCGTGGTTCTGGTCCGACATCGGCGACATGAAGCTCCAGATGGTCGGCCTGGCCGCCGCAAGCGACAGCACCGTGGTGGTGGGCGACGTGGCCGACAACAAGTTCTCCGTCTACCACTATTTCGGCACCCGGCTGATCGCGATCGAATCCGTCAACCGCCCGGCCGATCACATGCTCGGCCGCAAGATGCTGGGTGCCGGCTTCTCGCCGCGGGCCGAGACGGTGGCGGCTGGCGCCGACGCGCTGAAGGCGGCGTTTGCCGAAGCGCAGAAGGAAGCTGCCGCTTAGAGCATGATCCCGAAAAGTTGCAGACTTTTCGGACAAGATCATGCTCCAAAAAGCAACGCGGCTGGAAGGACAGCCGATGATAGACGACTGGTTCGTGAAGACACCCATCGACCGGCAGATCACGCTGGTGACCGAGCCCTATGTCGATCCCTTCTTCAGCGCCAATATCTGGCTGGTGCGCGGGGCGGATGCGGATCTCGTGGTCGACACCGGCATGGGGCTGAGGCCGCTGCGGCCCGTGCTCGACCTAACGCCGGGCAAGCCGGTGCTGGCGCTGGCCACCCATATTCATCTCGACCATGTCGGCGGGCTCCATGAGTTCGAGCACCGGCTGGGGCCGCGCCAGTCGGCCGAAGCCTTCGCCACCATGCCCGACGCACTGACCTTCGCGCACGAATATCGCGAGATCGAGCACCCGGTGAGCAAGCTGCCCTCACCCGGCTGGACGGCCGCCGACTACCGGCTGACGCCCGCGCCGTTGACGCGCATTCTGGACGAGGGCGACGTGATCGATCTCGGCGACCGCAAATTCGTCGTGCTGGAACTGCCCGGCCATTCGCCCGACGGCATCGGCCTGTTCGATGAGAAGAACGGCGTCTTCTTCGGCGGCGACGCGATCTATGACGACAGGCTGCTGGACGACATTCCAGGGTCGGACAAGGCCGTCTACCGGCAGACGATGGAGCGGCTGAAGACGCTGCCGATCCGCATCGGCCATGGCGGACATGGGCCGAGTTTTGATGCGCGGCGCATGCGCGAGATCATCGATGACTATCTGGCCGGCGCGGGGGCGTGAGCTGGGCGGCGTTGGCAAGGACAGGCAAAGCGCTGATGCTTGCATCCAGCTTGGCCTGTCCCCTGCACTGGCCTGCCGGTTGAGAATCCGAGGCATTGGTCCCCGGAACCTCCGCACTTCGCTGCGCTCGTGCTCCGGCCCGAGGACGACGGAATTTGGGGGCGCCCCAGATAATCTGCAGGGTTTGGCGCCCGCCAATCTGCGGGGTTGAGCGCCGTCCCGCCAATCTACGGGGGTTGCACGCGGCGTCAAAGATTTGCGCCGCCGGCGCCACCCTTCCCGTCATCCTCACGCCCCGAGCGTGAGCGAAGCGAGCGGCGAGGGGTTGCGGGGATCCAGGCCTCGACGGTCGAGCAACCAGAGCCGTCGACGGGATTCGACCCGAGGGCGACGGAAGTTCGGTGTCGCCCCCGCGAATCTCCCATGCGTGGGTTCAGGGCTTCACCCTGCACCGGACTGCCGGGTGAGAGTCCGAGGCATGGGTCCCCGGAACCTCCGCACTCCGCTGCGCTCGTGCTACGGCCCGAGGACGACGGTGGTTGGGTATCGTCCCCGATAATCTGCAGGGTTTGGCCCGCAAATCTGCAGGATTTGGCTCGTCCCGACGATCTAGCTCAGGCGCCGGTATTCCACCCCGAGATCGCCTTGACCTCCAAGAAGTCTTCCAGGCCCCATTTGCCGCCCTCGCGGCCAAGGCCCGACTGCTTGTAGCCGCCGAACGGGCTTCCCGGGCCGCGCGACGAGCCGTTGAGCTGCACCATGCCCGACCGCAGGCGGCGCGCCACGCGGTGGGCGCGCTCCTGGCTGCCGGTCTGGATGTAGCCCGACAGGCCGTAGGGCGTGTCGTTGGCAATCGCGATCGCCTCTTCCTCGGTGTCGAAGGGGATCATCGCCAGAACGGGGCCGAACACTTCCTCCTGCGCGATGCGCATGTCGTTGGAGACGTCGGCGAACACAGTCGGGCGCACGAAATAGCCGCGGTTGAAGCCCTCGGGACGGCCGGTGCCGCCGGCGACGAGGCGGGCGCCTTCCTTGATGCCGGCCTCGATCAGGCCCTGGATCTTGTCGAACTGGAGGGCGGAGATCACCGGGCCAATATGGTCGCCATCCTCGGAGGGGTTGCCGACAGTGGTCTGCTCGGCAGCCTCGCGGGCCACCTCGACGGCCTGGTCGTAGATCGAACGTTCGACCAGCATGCGGGTGGGCGCATTGCAGGACTGGCCGGTGTTTTCGAAGCAATGCGCCACGCCGCGCTTGACCGCAGCCGCCACGTCGGTGTCGGCAAAGACGATGTTGGGCGACTTGCCGCCCAGCTCCAGCGTCACGCGCTTGACCGTCTCGGCCGCGGCCCTGGTGACGGCGATGCCGGCGCGGGTCGAGCCGGTGAACGACATCATGTCGATGCCGGGGTGGCGCGACATCGCCTCGCCGACGGTGGGGCCGTCGCCATTGACCATGTTGAACACGCCGGCCGGGAAGCCCGCCTCCTCCATGATCTCGGCGAAGACGATGGACGACATCGGCGCGATTTCCGACGGCTTCAGCACCACGGTGCAGCCGGCCGCGAGCGCCGGCACGACCTTCAGCGTCACCTGGTTCATCGGCCAGTTCCACGGCGTGATCAGGCCGCAGACGCCGATCGGCTCGTGCACGATGCGGTCGTTGGGCGCGATCTCGCTTAGCTGGTGCTCGAATTCGAATTCCTTCAGCGCGCGGATGAAGTTCTTGATGTGATAGGCACCCACGGAAGCCTGCGATTCCGTGGCGAGCTTGATCGGCGCGCCCATCTCGGTGGAGATGGCCTTCGACATGTCAGGCAGGCGCTTCTTGTAGGCGGCGAGCAGCTTTTCGAGATATTCGAGGCGCTCCTCGCGGCTGGTAAGGCTCCAGCTTTCGAAAGCCTTGCGGGCTGCGGCAACGGCCTTGTCGACATCGGCGGCCGAGCCCAGCGAGATGACGGCGAAGGGCTGCTCGTCGGCCGGGTTGATGACCTCGAGCTCCCTGGGCGTGACCGGCGCGGTCCAGCGTCCGTCGATGAAGAAATCGGTCTTGCGCAGCATGAAGCTCTCCTTTGCAACGGCGTTCGTGAAGACGGCGGCCTGCCGCCAGTCTTTCCGCAATGATTGCGACCTGGGCTCTAGTTAGCAATGAAGCCATGGCCGTTCAAACCGGGCGCGGCCGGAAAATGACTGGGCCAGAGGCAAGCAATCCTGCCGGGCGATTGTCAGGATACTTTTCACCTTGGGATTGCGTTGGGCAGAACTGCCGGTATAAGTCCGCTCCCTTCGCAAAGAGCAACCGCCATGTCCATCATATCCGGCTCCCGCCGCAAGGCGGCCATCGCCTTCATTCTCGTGACCGCGGTTCTCGACATTGTTGCGATGGGCATCATCATTCCGGTGCTGCCTTCGCTGATCGTGGAATTCACCGGCTCGAATGCCGAGGCCGGCTGGATCAACGGTGTGTTCGTGGCGCTGTGGGCGGGCATGCAGTTTGTGGCCTCGCCGGTGATCGGCTCGCTCTCCGACCAGCATGGCCGCCGCCCGGTGATCCTGCTTTCCACCGCCGGGCTTGCGGCCGACTATGTGCTGATGGCCGTGGCGCCGAACCTGTGGTGGCTGGCGCTGGGCCGCATCGTCGCCGGCATCACCTCTTCGAGCTTCACCACCGTCTTTGCCTATATGGCCGACATCACCGCGCCCGAGCACCGCGCGCGCGGCTACGGGTTGATCGGTGCTGCCTTCAGCGCCGGCTTCGTGGCCGGGCCGCTGCTGGGCGGCGTGCTGGGCGAGATCTCGCCGCGCGCGCCGTTCTGGGTGGCGGCGGCGATGAGCGGGCTGGCCTTCCTCTACGGGCTGTTTGTCCTGCCGGAATCGCTGGCGCCGGAAAAGCGCATGACGTTCTCGTGGAAGCGCGCCAACCCGTTCGGCGCAATGATGCTGCTGCGCTCGCATACGGAACTCGCGGGCCTGGCAGTCGTGAACTTCCTGCTGCACTTCGCACACCACGTCTTCTCGGCCGTGTTCGTGCTCTATGCCGCCTATCGCTTCAACTGGCATGCCTGGGAAGTGGGCGTGCTGCTGGCGATGGTGGGCGTGCTGGACATGCTGGTGCAGGGCCTGCTGGTCGGGCCGTTGGCAAAACGCTTCGGCGACCGCGCCACCATGGTGTTCGGCCTGTTCGGCGGCGCCGTCGGCATCGCCTGGATGGGGCTGGCGCCGACGAGCCTGCTGTTCACGCTCGCCATGTTCCCCAACGCGCTGTGGGGGCTTGCCATGCCCACGCTGCAATCGCTGATGACGCAGCGGGTCTCCGAATCCGAGCAGGGCCAGCTGCAGGGCGCCAATATGAGCGTGGCGAGCGTGGCCGGCGTGGTCTCGCCACTGTTCTTCGGCGCGGTCTATGCCCTCACGGTGAAGGAGGGTTCGTGGCTGCCCTATCCGGGTGCGGCGTTCCTGATCGCCTCCTTCGTGCTGCTGTGCGCCGCGCTGCTCGGCTGGGCCGTGGCACGGCAGGCCACGAGGCGGGAAGCACAAGCGCTTTCATAAGAAAGCTTCCCTTTCCGGCCGTGCCTTCGGGCGCGGCCGGAATTGAGCGGTCCGCCACAATCCGCGCGGCCGGAACCGTCTTTCTCCCGCACATCACTGCGCAGCGACAGCTCGGCTCCGCCAAATGCCTGGCCGCTACCTCCCAAGCATATCCGCATAAATCGAAAGGTTAATCGTAAGTTAACCGGTAGTCTTACGCTTTGGCGCAAATCCGCGCAGGCGCCTGACAAACTGTTTCCAAGAGACTCCAAAGTTGTCCGTTCGCCACGGAACCGCCAGTTGTTCGCCGCAATTGGCGCCCCATTTGGCTCTTAACCGCATGGGCAACCGATTAACGGAGCCTTATCGAAACGATGAAGAAGATCCAGACCGCGATCCCCGCGGTAACGCTGCTGGCTGGCCTTTTTATGGCCGCCTCCACCGCAACCGCCTCTGCCCAGTGCGGACGCGCCTCCTGGTACGCTCTCAACTCAAAGACCGCTTCCGGCGAACGGATGAACCCTTCGGCGATGACCGCCGCCCACCGCAGCCTGCCCTTCGGCACCAAGGTGCGCGTCACCAACAAGGACAACGGCCGCAGCGTCGTGGTGCGCATCAACGATCGCGGCCCCTTCATCCGCGGCCGCGTGCTGGACGTGTCCAAGGCGGCCGCCCAGAGCCTGGGCTTCGTCGGCTCGGGCCACACCGCGATCTGCCTCAGCCGCGAAAGCTGACGGTGCTACTCTCCCTCCGGTCAGACACCATGCAGAATGGCGCACACCCCTGCCGTTGCGGACTGTCCGTATTTGGGCTCGTCTCGATCAGATCAGCACGCGCGGCTCGAACCTGCCCTTGACCTGCTGGTCGAGCAGGAAAGTCTGGCCGGCCAGCGGATCAGCGCTTCGGGCGGCCTCGTCCATGCCTTCCCATGCGCTGGTGACGGCCAGGCGGCCGGCGCCCCCGCCGATGAATGCCGGGCATGAGGGCTGGCGCGCGGGCACCGCAACGCTGCGGATGCGGCGGCCCTCGGGCGAATAGGCGTCGATGCAGCCCGCGCCCCAGCGGGCATTCCACAGCACGCCGTCGGCATCGACCACCGAGCCGTCGAGGCCGCCCGTGTCGCCGCGATGATCGAAGAACACCTGCTTTTCGCCCGTCGGCAGGCCGGTTTCCGGGTCGCAGGCGATGCGGAACAGCACGTTTTCCTTGGTGTCGGTGTAGTAGGCGGCGGTGCCGTCCGGCGAAAAGCAGATCGAATTGGGGATGGAGACGTTCCCCACCAGCCTGCGCACTTCGCCCTTGAAGAACCAGTAGATCGCGCCGGCGCCGGGCTCGGCCTTCTTGCCCATGGTGCCGATCCAGAACGCGCCGCAGGGATGCACGCGGGCGTCGTTGGAGCGCGTCACCGGATTGTCGGCCTCGATGGGCAGATAGGAGGTGATCGCGCCGGTGCGCACGTCGCGGATGCTGAGGCCGCTTTCGCCGACCAGCAGCTGATGCCCCTCGTTGATCACGGCCAGCGCGCTCATGATCTCGGGCAGTTCGCGCACGATGGTGGCGCCGCCTCCGAGTTGCTTTTCGAGCAGCTTGCGGCCGAGGATGTCGAACCAGAACAGCGTATCGGTGGCGGGGTCGTAGGTCGGCCCCTCGCCGAGGTGGCAGACGTGATCCGAAAGGACCGAGACGCCGCTTTCTTCGATCATCGGTTTCTCCCCTAAAGGCACATCATAGGCGCGAATGCTTGCTTGCGCACGCTGCGCGCTTGAGACGGCGCGGCATCACAGGAAGCCGCCATCGACGATGAGCGTCTGCGCCGTCAGCATGTGCGCGGCATCGGACGCCAGGAACAGGCAGGGGCCCACCATGTCCTGCGGCTGCATGACTTCGCGGATGCACTGGCGCGAGACATGCGCGGCAAGCGCGGTTTCGGAAACCCACAGCTCGCGCTGCCGCTCGGTGATGACCCAGCCCGGCGCGATTGCATTGACGCGGATGCCGTGTGGGCCGAGATGGCCGGCGAGCCCCTTGGTAAGCCCGATGATGCCGGCTTTGGCGGCGGTGTAGGACGGCATGTCCGGGTGGTTGATCAGGAAGGAGGTGGAGGTGAAATTGATGATCGACCCGCGCCCTGCCTGCTTCATGCCCTCCGCAACCGCCTGGGCGGTGAAGAAGTGCGGGCGCAGGTTGATGGACTGGTTTTTGTCCCAATATTCGGGCGTGACGTCCTCCAGCGCGTGGCGGTCGTCCAGCGCGGCGTTATTGACCAGCACGGTGACCGGGCCATGCGCGGCTGCCGCATGCCGCACGGCTCCGCGCAGCGCCTCGACATCGCGCAGGTCCGTCTTCAGGAAAAGCGGCCGCGACCCGGCGCTGTCCTCGACACGGTCGCACAAAGCCGCGCTTGCCGCCTCGGCAATGTCGATGAAGGCGACCTTCGCGCCCTGCAGCGCAAAGCCTTCGACCAGGGCGGCACCGATGCCGGAGCCGCCCCCGGTGATGAGCACCGACGCGCCCTCAAGGTCAGGAAATCTGGCTGACGGCATCATGCGTTCCCTTCCCTCAATGTTCCCGCGCACGGAAAGCGCGGCGGGCGGGCCGGCAGGCCCGCCGACGGCTCCTTGGCCTAGACCGCGCCGACCCGCCTTGCGCCGCGAAACGCGTCGCGCAGATAGCCGAGCGTGGCATCGGCGTCGGCCGGCTTGCCGAACAGATAGCCCTGGCCGCCCAGGCAGCCGAACTCGACCAGGCGGTCGGCCTGCGCTTCCTCCTCGATGCCTTCGGCAACCACATCCATGCCCAGCCCCTCGCACATGGCGAGAATTGCCCGGATGATGTGCTCCGACGGCCGGTCCTCCAGGATGGACGAGACGAAGGCGCGATCGATCTTGAGCTTGTCGAACTGGAATTCGCGCAGCCGCCCGAGCGAAGACTGGCCGGTGCCGAAATCGTCGAGCGCCACCCGGATGCCGCAGCGGCGCAGGTCGCTGACGATCTTTTCGGCCGAGACCGGATCGGTCATCAGACCGGTTTCGGTGATCTCGATCTCCAGCCGACGCGGGTCGAAGCCGGTGCGCTCGAGAATGGCCAGTATGTGCAGGCCGGTGTTCTGGTCGACGAGCTGCGATGGCGACAGGTTGAAGGACAGGAACAGGTCCTTTGGCCAGCTGCGGGCGGCCTCGGTGGCCTTGCGCAGCAGAAGCTGCGACAGCGGCCCGATGATGCCGCGCTCCTCTGCAATAGGGATGAAGACCGCCGGCGGCACGAAGCCGAGGTCGGGGTCGGTCCAGCGCGCCAGCGTCTCGAAGCCGACGGTGCGCCGCGTCTTCAGGTCGACGATGGGCTGGAAATGCGGCTCCACCTCGCCGGCCGAAACCGCGCGCCGCAGCGCCTGCTCGATGCGGGTGACGCGCTTGGCCGCTTCCTCCATCTCGCGCGTGTAGACCACGACGCGGCCGCGGCCCGACCGCTTGGCCTGGTAGAGCGCGGTTTCGGCCTTGTTGAGCAGGATCTCTGTGGTCTCGTCGCCGGAATAGAACAGCGAGCAGCCGACCGAGGCCGAAAGCCGGGCGGTTCTTTCGCCGACATCGTAGGGCGCCGACAGGATTTCGATCAGCATCTTGGCCTTTTCGGTCGCCGCTTCTTCCGAAAACACCATCGGGTAGAGGAAGGCGAATTCGTCGGCGCCGATGCGGGCGACGGTGGCCTGCCCCTCCATGGCAGCGCGCAGCCGCATGCCCACCTGGACCAGAATGTCGTCGCCGGCGCTGTGGCCGAACAGGTCGTTGATCGGCTTGAAGCCGTCGAGATCAAGAATGCCGACCGCGAACGGCGCCGGATCGTCGGCGCGGTCGCTGATCAGGCGATCGACCTTGTCGATGAAGCGCCTGTGATTGCCCAGGCCGGTGAGCGGATCGGTGAAGGCAAGCTCGCTGCCTCCCCTGGTAGACCGGCTGATATTGAATGGCGGCTGCATTATTATTTCAGAGTCCCCTGCCTATTGCGCCGACAGTTGCAGAAAACCGTTTAGGAAAGGTATCTCCATTCGCCGGCAAAGAACCCCGAGCGCCAGCCGGAACGGGAGCACGGTTCGGGGCCCTCAATGACCGGGCCGGAACCGGTAGATTTCAAGCGGCTGGCCGGCGCTTTCGGGCAGCAATTCGAGCCAGGCCGGCACTGCGCCCTCCATCATGCCGGCCAGCAGGCCCGCGGGCGCGCGTTCGGAAAGCAGCCGGCTTTCGGAATTGCCCCGGCACAGGGCGAGAAGGCCGACATGGCGGCTTTCGACGATCCGTTCGGCCTCGGCGGGCGTTCCCATCAGCGCATCGAGCGCAAGCAGGTTGCCGGCAACGTTGCGATGATAGGGCCCCGAGAACACGCGGTGCCCGGTATAGGCCAGGATCGGCGAGCCAAGGTTGGAAATGGCGAGCACCATCGTGGCCGGCTGCGTGGCCAGCAGGGCGTAGTCGCTGGCGCGCGTGCAGCGGGACGCCGACGCGGCATCCGCGTCTGCAGTGCGGTTGCCTTCCACCGCCACGGATGCGGCAGCGGCCGCGCCGGTCCAGCTCGCATTGATCGACAAAAGCCACACCGCAACCATCCGCAGCGATACGCCCGGCGAGGAACTCGCCTCGGCGCGCGCGCGCCATCCCGCGATCCACGCTGACAGCGGAACCACGGCCAGGGAAATTGAAAAGGTGGAGCCGCGCACCTGCCAGATGCTGACCAGGAAGGAGACGGCCAGCACCGCGCCGACGAGGCTGTCTTCCCGGCGCCAGCCCCCTGCCCGCAGGCGCAGCGCCATGAGCGCAAGCGCCAGGAGCGGCGTGGCATAGCGCGCGGCCAGAACGGCGGGGTCTTCCGAAGCCAGCGCAAACAGGGACCGCGCCTCGGAGACATGGTCGAGCCAGAGGCTCGTCAGCCGCGGGTCGAGCCCGGCATAGGGCGAAGCCAGGCATTGCGGAAAGGCCAGAACCGCCACCAGCACCACAGAAAGCCCGAGCAGGCCGAATGCAAGCAAACGGCGGCCGAAGGTATCGCCCGCGGCGGGGATCATGCTCACCAGCGCCAACCCCAGGCCGGAGAGCGCTGCAAGCACAAACTGAACCACGGAGAACGCATCGCACTGCGCCTGCGCCCAGGCAGAGGGCGCGATGGTGGCGAAGAACACCGCCGTCGAGGCTGCCGCAAAGGCGAGGCCGAAATTCCTCGCAACCAGCCTTTCGTGCGCGGGGGCGAAAAGAAACAGCGCCGCCACGCAGGCGCCGAGGGCCGCGACGACAGGTGCGGTTTCCATGCCGACCGCCAGCATGAGCGCCGCGCAAACGCCCGCCGGCAGCGCGGCCGCGCGGTCGTGTCTCGCCCGCAGGAGAAGATACAGGCAGGCGCAGGCCAGCAGCAGCTGGACATTGTGATGGTCGAGCGCTGCCGGCGCGAAAATACCGAGGAAGTACAGCGCCGAGCCGCCCAGCACTGCCGCGGGCAGCACCGCCTTCTCGCCGCCGAACAGCCGCGCCATGCGCAGGATGAGGAACAGCGTGAGCCCCAGGAGAAGGGTCGGCCAGACGACCTGCGCCACTGTCTCGGCGCCGGCCGGCGCCAGGCCCGGCGCCGACATGGCAAGCATGATTGCCGCGACGGGGGCGTCGACGAGCCGCGACCAGTGCATGGCGAAGCCGCCCTCCGGCCCCATCCTGTACTGATAGGGGTCGAACCAGCCCTGCCCGGCGAGCAGGTCGCGGATCTGGACGAGGCGCAGCAGGCTGTCATTGTCGCCGCCCAGATCGGACAGCGTCTTGAAGCCGGTGACGGCATGGACCGCAAGCACGATGAAGGTGGCCGCCAAGACAAGCAGCACGTCGCGCGCGCGGCCCGAAATACTCAAGCGCCTTTCAACATCCATTGCTTCGCCCACAAGTGAAACGGGTGCTTAAACCTAGCCTTAACGGCTTCAATAAATAGTAAAGCGAGACCGAGGGAGATCGGTCACTGTGCTGAGTACCGGACTTCGGAGACAGCGATGCCAAATAGCCTGCCGGATGACCTGACCATCGCAGTGCTGCTGCCCTGCTACAACGAGGAAAAGACGATCGGCGACGTGGTGACCCGCTTTCGCGAGACGCTGCCGGCCGCTGCGATCTATGTCTACGACAACAATTCGCGCGACCTGACGGCCCTGCTGGCGCGCGCGGCCGGCGCGATCGTGGTGCGCGAGCCGCGGCAGGGCAAGGGCAATGTGGTGCGGCGCATGTTCGCCGACATCGATGCCGACATCTACCTGATGGCCGATGGGGACGGCACCTATGCGCCCGAAGACGCGCCGCAGCTCATCAACACGCTGCTGACCGAAGGCTCGGACATGGTGGTCGGCACCAGACGCGGCGTGACCGACGATGCCGGGCGCGCGGGCCATGCCTTCGGAAACCGCATCTTCAACAGCCTCTACAAGTGGCTGTTCGGCCGGGACTTCACCGACATCTTCTCCGGCTACCGCGCCTTCACGCGGCGTTACGTGAAGAGCTTCCCGGCGGTATCCGGCGGCTTTGAGATCGAGACGGAAATGTCGGTGCATGCCTCGCAGCTGAAGCTGCCGGTGAGCGAGATCGCGCTGGACTACGGCCGCCGGCCGGAAGGCTCGACGTCAAAGCTCTCGACCTACAGGGACGGCGCGAAAATCCTCTGGATGTTCGCCATGCTGATGAAGGAGACGCAGCCTCTGCGCTTCTTCGGCGCATTTGCAGCGCTGTTCATGGCTGCGGGCCTGGTGATGATGGCACCGGTGCTGGTCGAGTTCTTCGAGACCGGCCTGGTGCCGCGACTGCCCACCTGGGTGCTCTCGGTGGCGCTGGTGCTGCAATCGCTGCTGATGGCGGTGGCGGGGCTGGTCCTCGACTCCGTGTCGCGCGGGCGCGCCGAGCAGAAGCGGCTGTTCTATCTTGGCATGGGCTCGGCGCGGCCCGCCGCCCGGCAGCCCGTGCGCCTGGACGTGCCGCGGAATGCGCCGCGGCCGGCGAGGCCCCGCAAGGTGGCGTGAGGGACATATTCTTCGGCGCGCACGGCGCGCGGCGGGATTGGCAGAAGGCCCCGCAGCCTATACATGCGCTGGTGAAAGCGCCCTCATGCCTTGCCGCCGGAGACCCTCATGCCGCTTAACGTCGCCATCCAGATGGACCACATCGCCACGATCTCGATCGCCGGCGACACTTCCTTTGCGCTCGCGCTGGAGGCGCAGCGGCGCGGCCACCGGCTCTATCACTACACGCCCGACAAGCTGTCGATGATCGGCGGCAAGGTGTTCGCGCGCATCGAGGAACTGCAGGTGCGCGACGAGAAGGGCAACCACTTCAGGCTGGGCGAGCCGGTGCGCACCGACCTCGGCGAGATGGACGTGGTGCTGCTGCGGCAGGACCCGCCCTTCGACATGAACTACATCACCACCACACACATGCTCGAGCGCATCCACCCCAGGACGCTGGTGGTCAACGACCCGGCCTGGGTGCGCAACAGCCCGGAAAAGATCTTCGTCACCGAGTTTCCGGACCTGATGCCGGAAACGCTGATCACCAAGGACCCGCAGGAGGTCGACGCCTTCCGCAAGGAGCATGGCGACATCATCGTCAAGCCGCTCTACGGCAATGGCGGCGCCGGCATCTTCCACCTGCACGAGGCCGACCGCAACCTAGCCGCGCTGCTGGAGATGTTCCAGCAGATGTTCCGCGAGCCCTTCATCGTGCAGCGCTACCTGAAGGAAGTGCGCAAGGGCGACAAGCGCATCATCCTGATCGACGGCGAGCCGGTGGGCGCCATCAACCGCGTGCCGGCCGAGCATGATTCCCGCTCCAACATGCATGTCGGCGGACGCGCCGAGAAAACCGAACTTACCGAGCGCGAGCGCGAGATCTGCGCCCGCATCGGCCCTTCGCTGAGGGAACGCGGCTTCATCCTCGTCGGCATCGACGTGATCGGCGACTATCTCACCGAGATCAACGTGACCTCGCCCACCGGCGTGCGCGAGGTGAAGCGCTTCGGCGGCGCCGACATCGCCTCGCTGTTCTGGGACGCGGTGGAAGACAAGCGCCGCTGACGCTGGCGGGCGGATGTTCCGCCCGCGCAACCGGCCACAACCGGCTTGCAATCCGCGCGAAGGGCATGTTCCCGTCTTGTTCTTGCTTTGCCCTTGAAACTGTGATTGTCTGACGCAACGTCACAGATCAGCCGGGCATTGCAGCGCCGGCGCAGGCCGGATGCGCTCGCGACGCTGCCATGACTGGAACGCCCCGGGAAGCGGCTTCCGCCACTTCCGGGGACCATGCGGAGGGGCAAGTCCGGCAGCGTTGGGGGGCGGCATGGTTTCGCGCGTGCGCACGGTTGCATTCCAGGGCATCGAGGCGGTGCCGGTGGACGTGCAGGTGATGATCGCTCCCGGCAAGATGGGCATGCACATTGTCGGCCTGCCCGACAAGGCCGTGGCCGAAAGCCGCGAGCGAGTGCAGGCGGCGCTGCATGCCTCGGGCCTGTCGATGCCGCCCAAGAAGGTCACCGTCAATCTCGCCCCGGCGGACCTGCCCAAGGAAGGCAGCCACTACGACCTGCCGATCGCGCTGGGGCTGATGGCAGCACTTGGCGCGGTTCCCGGCGACGCGCTCGGCGGCTATGTCGTGCTCGGCGAATTGTCGCTCGACGGAACCATCGCAGCCGTTTCCGGCGCGCTACCGGCCGCGATGGGGGCCAATGCCGAGGGCAAGGGCCTCATCTGCCCGGCCGCTTCCGGCCCAGAGGCCGCCTGGGCGGGCGCGGACATCGACATTCTTGCGCCTCGCAGCCTGATCGCCATCGCCAACCATTTTCGCGGTACCCAGGTGCTGGCGCGGCCGGAGGCAAGCATCCGCGCGGCCGCCACCGGCCTGCCCGACCTCGCCGACATCAAGGGCCAGGAGAGCGCCCGGCGCGCGCTGGAGGTGGCGGCAGCCGGCGGCCACAACCTCTTGACGTTATGCTACATAAATTGCGCTGCCTATCTGAGCACAGGGCTCCCGGCTAAGATGTAGCGAATCAACCCCCGGGGGCGGGAGCTTGACGTAATGCTGAGGTCCAGCCCGCTTCCTCACACAAGCGGCTCCTCATGCCTTACGAAGAACCTCCTACAGAACTCCTGACACTCCTTGGCCACTCCGCAGTTGGCGAAGGAATAAAGGCAGCCATGGGCCGACCCGCCGGGGCGCGATTCTATCGGTGCGCACTGCAAGTGAATCCGTTCGATTACTGTGTTCGACACTCCAAGGCTTCGGGGTTCGCGAGTGAAGGCGAATATAATGCTGCAATGGTAGCCAAGGCTGCCGCGTCAGGCGTCGAAGTCGTTGCGGTCACAGACCATTTCCGCGTCTCAGGTTCGGCATCACTCATGGCCGCGTTCGAGCAGGCCGGGATCGTCGTCTTTCCAGGGTTTGAGGCCAATTCGAGCGAAGGCATCCACCTCCTGTGCCTATTTCCTCCAGGCACGCCGATTGTCGATCTCGAACGCCACATTGGTGCCTGTGGCCTAACGGATTCTGGCGCTGCCTCACCTCAATCGAGCAAGAGCGTCGAGCAATTGATGGAAAAGGTGGCGGAACTGGGCGGGCTGTCAATCGCGGCGCACGTATCCAGTGCTGCCGGACTTCTTTCGACGCTGTCAGGCCAATCTCGGGCGCGGGCTTGGAAGTCAGAACACCTCGCTGCCGCTGCTCTTCCCGGCGCTCCGGACGACGCCCCGCAGAACCATCGAGATATCATCCGGAATAAGGATGAGGCCGCGAAAAGGACGCGGCCGCTCTGCATTATCAACGCCAATGATGTTTGCCGCCCGGAGGACTTCGCAGACGCTCGGAGCACTACCCTCATCAAGATGACGGCAGTGTCCCTTGAGGGGTTGCGTCAGGGCTTCCTCGATTGGGAATCCCGCGTCCGTCTCAACTCGGATGACGAGGACGGCGAACACACCGAAGTTGTTGCGGTTGCATGGGAAGGCGGGCTGCTGGATGGGCAATCTCTCCGTTTGAACAGTGGCCTCAACGTGTTGGTCGGCGGACGCGGCGCAGGCAAGTCGACCATGATCGAAAGTCTGCGATACGCCTTCGATCTGATGCCCAAGGGGCAAGAGGCAATCCGCTCACATCAATCGATTACCAAGGGCGTGCTGGGTACAGGTTCCACGGTGTCCGTACTGCTGAGGTCTCCTCGGCCGTCACCCCAGTACTATCTAGTCGAACGCATCTACGGACAGCGTCCGACCGTGCGCGACCAGTCGGGCAACGTCCTTGCCGATGTTGCACCGATCGATCTGATCGGTAGCGTCGAAATATTCGGCCAGCACGAGATCTCGGAACTGACCCGTCATCCCGACAAGCTGGCAGAAATCTTGCGCCGCTTCACCGGACCAGCGGCCGACACATCGGATAGGCGAGCAGAATTTCGCGACCGACTACAACGCTCGCGCTCCGCGATTCTCGCCGAGTTGACCGAAATCGGCCGGATCGATGATGCGCTCGCCGCGTTGCCCGCGCTACGGGAGAACCTGAAGCGGTTCGCGTCTGCGGGGCTTGAAGCCAAATTGGCCGAGAAGACCAGCATCGATGCAGAGGCTCGCGTCTTCGACGCCGCTCGGCATGCGGCGAATGAGCTCGAGGACACAAGCACCCATTTGGAGCCCACCGATGATCGTCCGTCGCTCCTGCCGGCTGGCGATACTGATCTCCCTAATCGGGCGTTGCTGGAGCCCCTTGACGACCTTGTCGCGGAACTCGACCGAGCCAAGGCGCGCGCGGCTGCCTACCTCCAGGCCATGGCGGAGCGAGTCAAGGTCAAGATCGACACAGTGAAGACCGACTGGCAACCGCTCGAAAGTGCCGCCAACGAACGCTATCTGGCGACGGTCAAGGAATTGGAAGCCGACGGCCACGATCCCCGGAAGTTCGTGGCGATCAAAACTCAGGTCGAGACCCTGAAGCCGAAGGAAGCCGAGCGCGAAAAACGAGCGGAAACGCTCACGAAGCTGCAGGAGCAGCGGAAGGGGCTTCTAGTCGAATGGGAACAGTTCAAAGCGAAGGATTTCCGTGAACTTGAGCAGGCGGCCCGCAAGGTATCGAAGCGGCTTGCGGACAGGGTACGGGTCCGAGTGCAGCAAAATAGCGACCTCGGCGATCTAGAAAAGGTCCTTCGATCCAGAATCACCGGGAACATCAACCAACCTCTTGAGCGATTGAGAGCTCAGGATTCGCTTGGGCTTTCCGATTTCGCTGAACACATCCGGCAGGGCGCCCAGACCCTCGCGAAGGAGTATGGGTTTTCCCAACTCGGAGCCGAAAAGGTTGCCGAGGGTGGCACTGCGCTCGCGCTCGAAGTCGAGGAATGCGAGCTCCCGGCAGAGGCCATAGTCGAGCTAAATGTCGCCTCCGGGACGGCGCCAAACTGGAAGGCTTTGGACGATCTGTCTACAGGTCAAAAGGCAACAGCGGTTCTTCTGTTGCTGCTGCTGGAGTCAGACGCGCCCCTGATCGTAGACCAGCCTGAAGATGATCTCGACAATCGGTTCATCGCTGACAGCATCGTACCTGCCATGCGCGTTGAGAAGCGTCGGCGGCAGTTCATTTTCTCCAGCCACAATGCCAACATTCCGGTGCTCGGGGATGCTGAGCAGATTGTCGGCCTGACACCGATAGTTGAAGGTGGCCTGGAACGCACGGTGTTGGAAGAAGCGCTTTGCGGCTCGATCGACGTTGGTACGATTAAAGAACTCGTCAAGGATGTCCTAGAGGGCGGTCAAAAGGCATTTACTACCCGCCGTGACAAATACGGTTTCTAACTCCTCTCGCTGCACTAGCAGCTAGGATTTCAAATCGGAGCTAGGACCATAGGGTGGGGTTAGATGGAGAATTTTCTCTCTCTCGACGCGATATACGTCGCATTCAGTCTCCATCGCTTTCGATGGTTGCCGAAACGGCCGCAATGAAGAGCCGGCGCACCTGCGAGGCGAAACGAAGTGCCAGACGGCTAGTGCCGTTGCACCCGATCGCATAGCGGCCACGGCTAGAACCAGAGAGAAGCAGATGGAGCCAGTCGGAGCAGCCGCGCTATCACCGGATCACGCTTCCCAACCGTGCGGTGTGACAGAGCCGGAGAATGTGGCACACTCGCGCGCAGAGATACTACTAGAAAGACCGCCGGATTGACGTTGCAACCAAGCTAATTAGCGCTGTGATATGGAACTAAAAGCTTATTTTTCGAACATAAACAAGGCTATTATCAGTCATCTGAGCGCGGCCCAGTCCGAAATCGCGGTCGCGGTCGCCTGGTTCACGGATAGGGACATATTCGAGGTACTTTGCAAAAAGGCTAGCCTCGGCGTGAAGGTCTCGGTCGTGCTGATCGGCGACGAGATCAACCAGGGGGGCAGCGGGCTTAACTTCGGCAGGCTCCGTAGCCTCGGTGGGCAAGTCATTTTCCTGCCGCCCGGTGTCGGTGACGATCGGATCATGCACCACAAGTTTTGTGTGATCGACGGTAACGCCGTCATCACAGGCTCATATAATTGGAGCCGGAAGGCCAGGTCCAACGACGAGAACGTTACCGTCGTTACGGATGCAGATGACTTCGCTCGTGACTATCTCAATGCCTTCGAGGGCTTGCTCACCCGCGCCGGACAAGGAGGCGGCGTGGACCCTGTGGCTGATGCCGAAGCTGTACGTCGGCGCATTGAGCTCATCCGCAGTCTGATTTTGCTGGGCGAGCAGGACGAAATTGCGCCCCACATCCGCAAGCTACGTCCGGCCACGAGGGCGCTTGGCCTGGATCGGCTCATCGCGGCATTGGATGAGGGGAAATACAAAGTCGCGCTGGAACTGATTGACCAATATCTGCGCGCGGCCACCGCTCTGCTGGTCATAGACCAAGAGGATATCGCACGCCTTCGTTTCGAGCTTTCCGTTCTGGAACTGCGTCTTTTGTCCATGAGCGACGAGAAGGCCGAACTGGAGCGCCGCCTAATCACTTTCAGTCGCCGCCACGACGAAGCGCTGGGCGAAGTGATTCAACGTCTGCTGCGCGCGCGCGCAGAACTTGCGCGGCTGGCCGCGCGGGAACAGACAGACAGCAGGGTGCGCGCTACGGCGGATGCGGCCGCCCGCGCCGCAGAAGAAGCTTATACGGACTATTCCAGTCAGCATGAGGAACTTCAAAATGAAGCTCCCTTGCCTTCCCTCGATGCACGCGACGAACACGAGTTGAAGTCGCTCTACCGCAAGGCATGCCATCTTTGCCATCCTGACAAGTTTCCCAACGAGCACCAGGAGGCCGCGCGCCGCGCATTTGCCGAGTTGCAGGCGGCCTATAAAAGCAATGATCTGGCTGAGGTACGTGAAATTCTCGCCATGCTTGAGGCGGGCGGCTTGCCTGGTGCGCGCTCTAGCACAATGCGAGAGGCCGATAAGCTGAGGGCCGCTATCGCAGAGATGGAGGGGGCCATCGCCCGGATAGCCACAGAAATGAAAGCCTTGCATCAGTCCGACGCTTGCCGCCTGCTGGAAGCCGCCGGAGCCACTGAGGCTGACTGGCAAGACTTCTTTGAACGGCAGGGTTCGATGCTGGAGCAAGAACTGATAGAGGTCGAATTGCAACTCCACTTCGCGCAGGAATTTGAGCTGAACCCGTTGCAACGGGAGAAAGAGAGATGACAGGGCGTTCCCTCACACCGAAAATATCGGGCTATCCGGCGCTGTTGCAGGTGGCTGGTAGGCAATTGGGAATCGCCGCCAGACTCAACGAGGGTATCGCCCGAGCGCGATGGGTCCAGCTGTTGAAGCGAATCGATCCCAAGGATGTGGTTTGTTACCTATCGCGCAGGCAGCCGCTGGATGCCGAACTGATCGCGCACTTTGAAGATCGTTGGGATTGGGGGTGCCTTTCTCGTAACGAGGGCCTGCCCTGGTCTCTCGAACTGATCGCGTGCTTTGAGGAGCGCTGGGATTGGTGGTGCCTTTCTCGTAACGAGGGCCTGCCTTGGTCTCTCGAACTGATCGAGCGCTTTGAGGAGCGCTGGAATTGGGACGGCCTCTCTTGCAACGCGGGCCTGCCGTGGTCTCTTGAACTGATCGAGCGCTTTGAAGAGCGCTGGAATTGGGATGATCACCCTCATTCGCTGTCTGGGAATGAGGGTTTACCTTGGTCTCTCGAACTGATCGAGCGCTTTGAGGAGCGCTGGGATTGGGACGACCTCTCTTTCAACGCGGGTCTGACCTGCTCTCTTGAATTGGTTGAGCGCTTTGAGGGGCGTTGGAATTGGTACGGCCTCTCTCGTTTTTCCGTGTTGCCGTGGTCTCTCGAACTGATCGGGCGCTTTGAGGAGCGCTGGAATTGGGACGGCCTCTCTTGCAACGCGAACTTGCTTTGGTCCAGTGAACTACACGAGCGTTATGGGGATCGTTTGGATTGGAACGGTCTCTCTCGCAACAAGAATTTGCCGTGGTCTCTCGAGCTGATCGAGCGCCATGACGGGCGCTGGAACTGGCTGTGGCTTTCTCTAAACGAGAGCTTGCCTTGGTCTCTCGAACTGATCGCGCACTTTGAAGATCGTTGGGATTGGCAGGGCCTCTCTGACAACGAGAATTTGCCCTGGTCCCTGCAACTCATCGAGCGCTATGAGGAGCGCTGGAATTGGGGAAACGGTGGTGTTGGTTGTGGTCTCTCTTCGAACAAAGAATTGCCTTGGTCCCCCGAACTGATAGAACGCTTTGAGGAGCAATGGGGCTGGGGGTGGCTTTCTGGCAACGAGGGCTTGCCATCATCCCTCGAACTTATCGAGCGTTATGAAAATCGCTGGATGTGGTCAAGCCTAGCGGGCAACACCACTCTGACTATGCCTGCACTCTGCGATGCGGATGTCATCGAGATCATGATGCAGGCCCCCAATGAAAAATATAGACAAGAACCGTAATATCTTTAGACGAGGAGCAACTGAGGAAACAGGGATGCCGATCATCGAGTTCCCAGACAAGCTTTCCTCGACACAAGAAGAGTATCGCATTTGCTCCAAACCATATGTTTTCTATCGGGTCATCGTCGGTCGGCATGGGGCTCGACTCTTAACGGCAACGGCTTCTGAAGATGCCGGGGAGTACCGCGCGTTCGAGGACCAGAAGTCTCTGACTTCTACTACGGTGCAGGTGTTCGGTGACTTCGATATGGAGATCGTGACGAAAGAGGACCACACAGGGCGGCTTTACGTTGAAACTCCGGTGTTCTTGGATGCGCAGTACTTGGTTCACATCGCGACCACCGCGCTTGACCGTATGGGCTTCGAAGATGTTGAGGTCCTGGCGCTTAGAGACATGAAAGCGCTGTACGACGATTTTGCGACAGACGAGCGCGGGGAGGATGCCTATTTGAGTGACGGAATGTGGGTAACGTCGGACGGCAGACCGATCGAGAAGTAGGTCTTCTCTGCGCGCGGCATCACGCGGTGGATGTCCTCGTCGCCGCCATGAATAGGAGTTCGGACCATATTCCCGGTCGGCACATGGATCTGCCTTAGTCGGGCTTGGCGAAATCAAGCTGGCCACGATCCAAGTGCAGTTTCTTGGGCGACGGCCTTCGGGTGAAGGCAGGCTTGAAGACGGGGGCAGAACCCTCCGTGTCCGAGGGCTCTATGGGCGGCAGGTTTGGAACCGAGATCCGCTTCGCAAGCGCCAAATGGATGTGACGGCTCGACGGTGCCGATGAAGCGTCGGGCGGGGCTTGAACAACGCCCTCGGTCGCGACTCCAGTTGCTCCCGGACCCGGTTCATTCGGATTGTTCGAATGATTTTGCTGGCTGGCAAGCAGCCTGTCAAAGGCAGCCTGAACCGTCCGTGATAGGGTGTGGTTCTCCACCTCGATCCCGCGCAGCAGGCATGCCGTCGTCACGGCATCCCTGTACGCCCGATCGCCATGAACGCGAACGGATTTCCACCCGTAGCGCTCGGCGGCGGCGGCCGTCTCCAGAGCGGCAGTCCAGGTTACGGGGCCCCTCATGGTGATTGCGTCGCCACGATCTATCAGAGTCGTGCCGTCAGAAAGGTCGATCCAGAGCAGGTTCCGCGTCTGATCGAACCTGACAGCGGCAATCGCCGGGAGAGTGGCTGCATCAATCCAGCCGCCATGGTGCCATGCCCGAAGGATCGCGGCGCGGCGGTCCCGTCGCGAAGACGGCCGCTGCCCAGGGAGGGCCGGAACGACCCGCCGCTGGCGCTGCGCCCGCAGCCGTCCTTCAAGTCGGCCGAGTTCAAGCGCGGCTTCGATCTCCTCGGCTATTGCGGCCTCCCATTGCCGCCTTCCTTTTCGATGTTGATGGAGTGCCGCAAGCGCTTCCGGCATTACCTGGGTCCGCTCGTAAGCTTCGAAATTCCATTTTGCCAACTGAGGCTCAGGGTCCGGTAGACCACGCTCAGAATTGGGCCGCGCGTCACCCTCATAGGGAATACTGTGTTCCTGGCAAAATGTGGTGAGCCGTGTGGCAAACATCTCTCTGACTGCCCGGCCCGAGCGCTCTCGGAACAGGTCGTTCCAAGTGCGGTCCTTTCGCTTCGAAAATCCGTCCCTGTCGAGTGGCCGCAGGGTTGCGAGGCCATGGACATTCGCGTTCCTGCCGCCGTCGCTCGCGGGCGTGTCATGGATGTCGACCTGGAAGATCATGCCGCGCTCAAGGAAGGGCGCATAAACATGACGGATGCAAGACTCCCACAACACCTCAGGAATCTGCCTCGGCATCGAGAAATCGACTATACGCGCCTCCTGCGCGTCGATCCGTTTCTCAGCCCCCGCCGCACGCTGCCATAGGGACTCCGGCTCGTGTGTCCAATCCGGCGCGCGCTCCGGCAGAAGCATGATCGTGCGGACGTGCTCCTTGCGCCTTCTGCTGAAATCAAACGCGCGGCCTTCGTGATCCACGGCCCGGCCGCATGCCTGATAGGCCGAGCGTTTCGCGGCGGAGTGCCCGTCGCCGCGGCTGACCACGCCGAACTGTACACGAAAGAAATCAGCCATCGGCCTTCACTCCGTGGCCGAAATCGCTGCCGCCAGGATCTTCTTTCGAGCTGACGTTGCGCAGCAATGTATAGGCGAGCCTCATCTTCTTTTTCCTTCCAGTCATCGCATGATGGTGAGCTCGCGTTTGCGCCGGCGCAAACGCCGACAAACAATAGTCCCGGAGGCATCATCAACCGGAGGGACGACATGGCCGAATCCATGGAACAGAGGCTCGAAGCGGCACGGCAAAAGGAGCGCGCTGCGCGGGCAAGGACGGCACGCCTGCGCCGTTCGCTCGATCGCTCGAACCGGAAGACGCAAAGCCAGGTCAGGTTCGTCCTTGGGGCGGCAATCATCGCCCTGGCGGACGCAGGCCGGGGGGAGCAGCTTGTCGCCAGCTTCCGCAGGTGGCTGGATCATCATCTCACGAGGCCACACGACAGGCACGTCCTGAAGGATACGCCTTTCGCGCTGGTGGAGAAGGAGGATGCCCATGGCGACGCATGAACACTTCGCCCCTCCCTCGCGATCGGGACGAACATCCTCCCGGGCTGTGGGACCCATTCCGGACACCGGGAAGAGAAGGAAACGACGAAGGGGCTGCGGCGCAACTGCCAGAAGACATGCCCGTCGCCACATAGCCAAGCGCCGCCTGCCGAACGTGCTCTGGCCGATCCTAGCAGCGCTCTTCTTCATCGCCATCGCCTTTGAGCGGTCGAATGGGTACACGCAGACGAGAGCTCGCGCACGGAACAGCCGAGCCGAAACGAAAACTCGATCGCCGCTGCATGGACCGGACGAGGAAGCCCAAACGTTGCCCTCTGAAACGGGTGCGGCACTCAACGGCGAGGCTATCCTAGAATACCGCCCTCCGGTCGATTTCCAGGCCAAGCGCGCTGCCGAGATAGTGGCGTTTCTGATCAGGAACCGGGGGAGGCTGGACACTGATGTCGTGCGTGCGAAGTGGAAACATCTCGACGGGTTTTCGCTGCCTCTTGCGCTCTACCTGCGCGACATTGATGCAAGGGGTGATTGGTTTGAACTCAAAACCGAGATTGCTGCATCGCCGCGTCTGGTGAACCCGAAGCCTTTTCGCCCCGATATTCCCTCCTCAATAAGGCACAGGAAGATTCTGGAGCTGATCCCAGAGTGGGCGCGGCGTGGCGAAGAGCTGCTCGCATTGCTCGATGCTGGAGAACTCGCTCCGGTTGCGTCTTCGGATCATCATCCGTACGATTACGACGCGCCGCGGAAGCCGACACGTCGGTAATTCCTCGCATACTTTCAAATCCCATAGGTTCTGCGCCAGGGTGCAATCAGCCAAGGAGAAGTCACGGATTTGATGCACTCCCCTACTTAACCGATACGCAACGGTAGCGTTCTAGTGTTCTTCCAGTACTGCGTGCGGGGAGGCACGACATTTGGATCCGACATATCTCCTTTCATTGGCCAATCCGATAATCGCAGGCCTGTTCTTTCTGACATTCTATTCGATCTGGCTTAGGCAGCGGGAGCGCACCTATATCCTCGCCTGGTCATTGGTCTATATGGCCGCAAGTGTCAGCTGGGGGGTCGAATTCCTGCGCGTCTTTTTCGGCGACATATGGGTTTCGTGGGCGGCCAACGCCATCTTTCCTGCTGTGACGTTTTTCACGGCGAGAGGCGTATGCCTGAGATATGCGGGCTCCTCACCTGATCGCCTTCTCTCATCGATCTACGGCCTGTCAGTGGCCGTCTCGTCGTATTTCTCCCTCGTCCATGTCGATGTATTCTGGCGTGGAACCTCGATTAGCGGCGGTATGGCGGTGATGCTCACTATCGGTCTCATGGCCGTGCTCCGAAAGAGACCACGCGATCGTGTTGATTTTGGGATAGCATTCGTCCTCGGCTTGGTAGCTATCATGGTGGCCTCGCGCCCCATCCTGTCGATTCTAGTCGAAGGTCCTCCGGCCGGGGGTGGAGCGATGCCAGCGTCATTCTGGATCGTGTCGATTAAGCTGACTGCTCTGTTCTCCTGGGTCACGTTTGCGATACTGTTCCTTATACGTATCGCCTCAGACCTGATGGAGGATCTCGCCGAGGTGTCGGTGACAGATGCGCTTTCTGGAGTTCTCAATCGTCGAGGCTTCTTCGAGCGTGCGGCTCCAATGCTGGAGCGGGCTAGTGCAGTACTTCCGGCAACGGTCCTGATCTGTGACATTGATCGGTTCAAGAAAATCAACGACATCTACGGCCATAGCGTGGGGGATGCTGTCATCAAAGGCCTCGGTAGGGTACTTGGCGATGCTACAGGTCAATCCGGAATAGTTGGTCGGCTCGGTGGCGAAGAATTCGCTGTCATATTGCCCGCAACTGAAACTCGCGCTGCGCTGCTTTTCGCCGAGGCCGTCCGGACTGCCTTCTCTCATGATCGCCATGAGGGACTCCCCTCGTCACATCAACCCACGGTAAGCATTGGCTTGGCCGAGGCACGAGGTGGAGAGAATCTGGACAGTGCGTTGGAGCGGGCCGATGCCGCATTGTACCGGGCAAAGCGTGGCGGACGCGATCGCGCTGAGTGCTGTTTTATGTCTGCCCCAGAGCCGCCGCCGTACCTAGCGGTTGAAAGGTGCTCGTCCTGAGCAGCTGGGCTGGCCATCCAGAATCCATCCCCTTGTTCAACGGATAGGCCGCCTCATCGAGTTGACCTCTGCGCTGACAGAGAATTGGCGGTCACATGAAAAGCATCAGTCGGACACGAGGGATTATCAACATCTCTTCGGGCAATATGAGATGGGTCTTCAACAAGAGGGCGGGCGCGGCTTGGTAGCCGCCCGCCTTTTTGACTGGCTCATGTCTACGCGTGACGCTCGATGAGCAGGGAAGCCCACTGGAGCGTGCCGCGCTTGGCGGACCACTCATCCGGGTATTCCTGCCGGAACACGTAGCCACCCAGCTTCGTGATCTTAGATGCTCTCTTCAGATCGCATCCAGCTTTGACGATCGTCGCGCGTTTAGATCAGTTCGTCGAAGTCGACAATGTAGTCAGAAAGCGCTTGGAATCCGTCCCGCAAGTCGCCCTAAACAGGTGAATGGCAGCGATGATCTCATCGGCTGCAATGGCAGGAACTTTGGATGACCGGATCAGGCGGGCGGCTTCGTAACAGGCGAGAAGAACGTCTCCCATAGGCGTGTCGTTCTTCCCTTGATAGTCTCCTACAAAGAGAGAGCGAGCCAAATCCCCGAGCGCCTCCAGCGCCTCGTGAGTTGCTCCGTGGGCGGACTCTCGCAATTTCGCATTTTCAAGCGCTTCCACATGATCGCGCATAGCCTTGTATCTAGGAGGTCGAGCAGACCGCCACATCTCTGGAACCTCAACCAGTGCGGCAGCGATCACGGCAACGTCCTCAGGGACCTTCGATCGGTAGCTCTTCACGCGTGAATAGAGGAGCCAAGCCTTGAACCGGGCCAGATCATACATCCTATCATCACTGATGAGGATCGGTTCATCGATAGGACCTTCGCAATATCCGTTTTGGACTGCATGCTTGAGAGCGGCGGCAAGTTGCTGCGCAGACATGAAATCGCGCGATGGTTCCAACGGAGCATCCATCCACCGCTTCCACTGATGTTCATCGGTTCTGTTGTTGGCCATTCACTTGCCTCTCCCGCCTTTGGCGCGCTTGTGCGCCCACGCGAGTTAAGAATTGGCCAATGAACGATCGTTCTGCATCCCAACTCGTTGGATCAGCATCGTCACGCGCCGCTCACGAGCAAGCGCCGGACCTTGGCTAACAGTAATGGGTCGATCTCGTCACCCGCCGAAGGCCGCACCATTCTTTCTGTCGCCTTGCCGACAAGCTTCTCAAGCTCGCGCGCCAGATTGAACGCTGCGCGGCTTGATGGCGACTTCGACATGAGCGTCCAATATGGGTTCTCAACCGCCGCCGTGCGATCCGCGTGCTTGTCTTTCGAGAATTTCAATTTCCCTGCAACGCTTGTGACTCTACCGTATCGGCAGAACCACTCCAGGACCGCATTCCTGTCGGCCTCCTTTTCGACTGCCTCTAAGAGCGAATGAACGATCCGAACGTCGTTATGCTTTGCGACGTGATCAAAAATCCCGATCGCCACCTCATGGATTATCTTCTTCTCATGTGGCCTGGTCGTCCTCGCCGGAGAGCGGCTAGACCCGCTGACCGACGCAAACTTCTTCTCCAGCTTCGTTAGGCTTTCAGGCAGTGGTCGGTTCTTGTCACTCTTTAGGTCGGCCAGGAGTTTGAAGATCGGCCTTTCATGATTCAGTCTGGTCACACCGATGCTCCTCCGTGCCTCTTCAAGACCTTGGCCACGCCTCAAACAAGCTCCGCCGCTTGCGCATAGGAAGAGACCAGCGATGCCATCGTCGCGCTGGGCTGCACCGCATCATGCGGGATCAGGACGTAGGTCCACGGCTTCCCGCCCGTGTCCCGGGCGTGTTCGTTGGCGTGGTGAACCCATTTCCGGGCCGCTTTGGCCTTGGACTGGACTACGGGATCGGCGATCTCATTTTTCGCCTTTATCTCGACGATCAGCTTGTTCTTCTCTGTCTCCACGACGAAATCCGGCTCGTATGATTGCCCGGCCGCATACTCGATCCGGAACTGACCGACTCCCGGCTTCATCCACCGCTGCACTGCCGTCTCGCTCGCCGCCTCCAGGATCACGGCGAACTGGCGTTCGGTATCCGAGTCAAATTTCTGGAACGGGTAGCAGCATTTCGAGAACCCCGCGAAGACGTATTTCGGGGTGTGGTTCAAGGGGTTGGCGGGCGTTCGGAAATCTCGAATGAATTCCTCGCTCGGCACGTTGTATGCCTGCGGCTTCAGCATGACGAAGCCTCTGGATACGTTCGCCCGATAATCTGTAGCCGTCTCCCAGTAGTGATTCTGCATTTGTCCAAAGATGAAACGGGCGAGATCCTTCCCGTGCACGATGAGGACGTTCTCCACGTCCTCCGGCGTGGTGAGGTAGGACTCCAGGCGCTTCACCATCTGCCCGGCCAGCTTGAAGAGGAGTTCGCTCTGGGTCTCGTAGTCGACCTGCGGCAGGTCCATCAGGTGGCGGACGAGGTAATTCTCCAGCCGCTCCTCCTTCGCCTGCTCAACCGTGCGTGCAAGGAAGGCGCGGGACTCGTCGCGTAGCCGCTGCACCATGATCTGGTCCGACAGCGGCTGCTTGGCGATGGTATCGAGATTCGAAAGATCGAAGTCTTGGAAACCGAAATTCACGTCACTCGTCGGGAGCACCACGATCTCGGGGATCGAGACGGTGTGCATGACGAGCTGCCTGGTCACTTTCGCGACGGTCGCGGCGACGTCCGTTTTTCGTTCGGAAAGTTCGAACGAACCCTGCTCCGGAGCCATGACCTGCTGCACGATCCGGGTGATTTCGGCCTGAACCTCCGGCGTTTCGAGCTTGTCGATCCCGGTCTTGATCTTGCGCTCGAACTCGCGCTGGATGACTTCCAGGGTGACGCGCGCAACCTCGCGCTCCTCCTGAGTAGGAAAGACGTAGGGCTCCTGTTCGGATTCCCCCAACTCTCCCGCCGTCCCGGTCAGCAACGTTTCGACTTTCGAAGGAGCTTCGATGACGTGCGCTCCTGCGTCCGACACGTCGCCACTGCCGCCGACGATGATGGTCTTCCGGATTGAAATGAGGGAGTCCGCGTCGCGCGCTGCCTTGATCACGTCGTCAAAGCGGTCGTGGGCGATAATCGTCAGTCGGTCGACTGCCTCCACGCCAGTCCGCTGGCCATAGGGCAGCCGCAGCCCGCGCCCGAGTGTCTGCTCCGTCAGGATATCGGATGCGGACGCGCGCAGCGGGACGATGGTGTAGAGGTTGGTGACATCCCAGCCCTCTTTCAGCTTGTTCACGTGGATGACAATGTCTGTCTGGGCATCGTGCTCCAGCGCCACCAGCTTTGCCGTGGCCTCCTCGGTCTCCTCGCCGCGCGTGCCGGAATGGACCTCGATCACCCGACCCTTGTATCGGCCCTGGAAGAACTCCTCGGACTCGACGTGCTTCCGGATGTCGCTGGCATGCGTCGTGTCCTGCGCGACCACGAGCATGAACGGATGGACAAGCTTGCGCCCGGTCTGCTGCGCGTAGATCGCCAGCTCCGCCTTGGTATGCTCGTGGCAGTGAATGCCGTCTTCCAACTTCATCCGCTCAAGCTGCTCGGGCGTGACGCTGTCGGCACGGAATCCCTCCCGGGTCGCGACCGCAGGATCCTTGACGAAGCCATCGACCATCGCCTGGCCGAGTGGGTAGTCATAGATCACGTTCTGGAACGGAACCGACCGCGCTCCGACCGAACGTGGGGTTGCCGTCAGTTCCAGACCGATGACGGGCCGCAGCTCGGCAATGGCGGTCATGCCTGCCTTTGCGCGGTAACGGTGCGCCTCGTCCATGAGAAGGACGAGATCTGGCAGGCCGGACAGGTACTCGAAATAGGACTCCCCGATATATTCGTGGAGCTTCCGGATGCGGCCCTGCTCCTTGTTGATCTTGTCGACGTTGAAGATGAAAACGATGGCCGTCTCGCCAAGCAGGTCACCGCGCACGGCGTAACCGCGCTCCCAATTGTCGCCCGTCTCGACGATCGGCGGGAGCTGCGCGAACTCCGCGATACCCTTGAAAACGTATTTCGGGGAGTTCTGCTGGCTGAAGTCGGCGACGAGCTTGTCGTAGATCGTGGTGTTCGGGGCCAGGATGAAGAAGTGCTTCGAACGCCCGGTGAGGTAGAGATAGGCGATGAATGCGCCCATCAAGCGCGTCTTGCCGACCCCGGTCGCCAGCGCGAAGCACAACGACGGAAAATCCCGCTCGAAATCCGTCACGCTCGGGTATGTCGCCTTGATCGCCTCAAGAGCTGCTGACACGTCTGCGCCCTTCGAAAACTCGATCGTGTCGAGCACGTCGGCTAGGATGTCGAGCGCCTCTGCCTGTGGCTTCCGAAGCGAGAGCCGAGCTTTGATCTGGTGGAGCTGCCGCTGCAACATCACTTGCCTCCCGCCATATCGAAGAGAGGCAGCGCGGCTTCGGCTCTCCCTCTCTTCGGCTCCTTGTCCTGCTGCGCCGGCTCAGTCCCCTCTTCGGAAACCAACTTCTGCGGGAGGGTTGCGATCCTGAGGGAATAGTCGTCCCGGCCCCATTCGCACTTCGCGAGAATGGAATGCGGTATCTTCTTCACCGTGAGGTTTGAAAAACTGTCTTCCTTGGCGTTGAACGCCTTACAGCAAACCAGCAGCGTCCGCTGCGGCCCGACTTCCTCGGACAGCTTCTTCAGCGCGTCATAGGTCAGTGACTGCGTCGTGACATAGATGAAATCGGTTTCGGTCGAATGGCCGTGCCGCCAGTATTCAGCCGGATCTTGGCTGGGCGCATAGGTGAAGCCGAGATGCTTGCAGAGCGCCTCGGCCAACATCGCAGCGTTGTATTCCTTGGCGATTACCCAGTTGCCGAAGCGATCCTTTTCAAGCAGCGATGGAGCAAGTCGATAGAAGCGGAAACCACCGCCGCCCTTCCATCCGGTTGCTTCCGTCACCCCGCCCGTGTCATCACCGTCGATGACTTTTTTCAACCGGGGAACGATGTGTGTGACGGCATGATCGCCTAACTCCACCATAATCCAGCGGCGGCCCATCTTGTGGGTGACCGCACCTGTGGTGCCGGATCCAGCGAATGAGTCGAGCACCAAGTCGCCCGGATTGGTGGCGATCTGAAGAATTCTCTGAAGCAAGCGTTCCGGCTTTGGTGTGGCAAAGATATCTGCACTGTTGAATGCCTTGGCTTCTTTCTTTGCCTGCTCGTTATCTCCAACTTCGTCGCGAAGCCAAATCGTTCGGGCAACGATCCCCTCTTGCACCTCTGACAGAAATCGTTTGAGGCTCGGCTTAGCATCACCTTTGGGGCCGAACCAAAGTCGATTGTCAGCCCTTAGCCGTTCAATTTCCTCAGGGGGCCTGCTCCAGCTTCTTCCGGCTGCCGGAAGTACATCTTTCCCGCTCGGCGTTTTGATGGGGTAGAAATCGCGATCCCGATGTTCAGCACGTGTCAAGTCACTGGGTTTCCAAACACCTCGTGGATCGTTATCGGGATTCCTGTATGCGGCATCCTGCTTCTCTGTTCTGGGCAACAAATTCCACGCCCACTTCTCTTTTTCCTTTGCCCACACAAGGATGTGGTCATGGTCAGACGAGATTCCCTTCTCGTTGTTACCTGGCGAATACTTCTTTTGCCAAGCTATATCTGCAATGAAGTTCTTTCTGCCAAATACCTCATCTCCCAGAACACGGAAATAGTGAGCTTCGTTGTCGTCCAAAGTCACCCACATGGAGCCATCATCTGCGAGCAAATTCAGAAGCTGCTCAAGACGATCACGCATTAAGGAGAGCCAGAGGGAGTGTTCCACGCCGTCATCGTAATGCGAGAACGCGGATCCGGTGTTGTATGGTGGATCAATAAAGATGCATTTTACACGCCCGGCATAGTCCGCCTCCAGCGCCTTCAGCGCCAGCAGGTTGTCGCCCTGGATCAGCATGTTATCGAAGATGTCCGCCTCGGAATGCCGCGCGCTGGCGTGCTGTGACAGCCCGGCATCCTCGACCAGAATCCTCGGCTCAAGCCTCGGCCGCTCATCCTTGCCGATCCAGGTGAGTTCAAGGCGGGTTTTCTTGCTCATGCCGCCAACTCCCAGCGGATTGTCATCAAGGGGGTGATTTTCGGCGTGATCGCCAGTTTCGCAGCGACCTCATCCAACTTGCCGTCGATCTCGTTACGGACTGCCCGCAATTTCTCGAAGCCAGCGAATTTCAAATCGTACCGCTCCGCTTCCAGCTTCTTGATGCGCTTCTCTTCCTCGATCTTCTGCGCCAGCGGCAACGACAGGTTGCCTCGAAGGGCCTTCTTGGCCGCGCGGGCCTCAGCCTCAAGCTCGGCGACGCGCCGATCATAGGTTTTTTCGAGGTCGTCGGCATATGTCTCGAGCTTCGCGGATTCCTCATCCAGCCACTTCCGACTCTCATCCTCGGCCGCCTGCTGCGCCGCCTTTACGGCCTCCCCATCAATGGCAGCCATCTTGTCGGCCGGATAGGCGGCATCCACAGCGCTGGCGACGGCGGGCACCTCGAAGAGTCGCTCGGCCGTGCCCTGAGCGAGAACTTTGCCGTCATCTGTAGCGGCGGCGATCACTATGCTGTCGCGCGATCCTAGCGCTGTTTCAGCCCGCAGCAGTGAAACCTTCAGCCATCCGGACTTTCCGGAAATTTGCTCAAGGTCTGACAGACGCGGCTGGCCGTCGCTCCTGTAAGCCTGGTAGTCGAAAAACAGCCTGGCTTCCGCGAGGTCACGGGTTCGGGCGACTTCGACCAGACTATCGGCAAGAGTGCCGTCACCGAGACGGAAGAACTGCCAGCCCTTTTCGTCCGCCTGTGGCCACATCGTTGACCATGTTTTCCCTTCATGTTCGAACCGCGGAATGCCGTCGCTGTGGAAGTTCGCCTTGGAAAGCTCGGCCCGGGCAATGAGCCAGAGGCGACGCTCGAAATCGGACATCGTCTGACGGATGTCGGTATCGCGCTGCTTCAGCATGTCGACTATGGATGCGTCGAAATGATCGAAGAGGTGCTGGCGCGTCTCTGCCATGTCGGCCTTGATCTGCTCGCCAAGCTCTGCTTCCAGCTCTGAGAATGCGTCGTTGACCTCTGCCTCGGTGCGGCAGCTCTGGACGACAGCCAACACCTTCTTCTCGAAGTCGATGCCAGATTCAATGGAGCCGAGGACGTTGTCGCTGGCTCCGAACACACCCTCGAACAGGTTGAACTTTTGGCTCAACAGTTCGTGAATCCGCTTCTCGGCTTGGTTCTTGAGGTTGAGCATGTTGACGACGGTCACGTCGATCGCTTGCCCGTAACGATGGCAGCGGCCGATCCGCTGCTCGATGCGCTGGGGGTTCCAGGGCAAATCGAAGTTGATCAGCAGAGAGCAAAACTGCAAGTTGATGCCCTCCGCACCGGATTCCGTTGCAATGAGGATGGTTTTGTCGTTGGACTTGAAAGCGTTGACGATGGCGCTCTTCATGTCGGCTCCCTTCGAGCCGGAAAACGCGTCAGTGCCTTCCTTTTCTTTTTTCCACGCCTTGTAGATCTTTTGACTTTCCGGGTCGCTGTTCGAGCCGTTCATCAGCACGATCTGCCCGGCATAGCCGTTCTGCGACAAGATTTCGGCGAGGTAGCGCTGGGTGCGAACGGATTCGGTGAAGATCACCGCCTTGCGCCTGCCGCCAAGATTCTCGACCGCATCCAGCACCTCCGGCAGTTTCGCCAGCAGCTTTTCGCCCTTGGCATTCGCGCCGATGGATCGGGCCAAGTCAAGGTAGCCTTGTAATTCGGCAATCTCGGCCGCTAGTAGCTTGGGATCGATGATATCGGGATCCCTGTCATCCTCATCATCTGCGCCGTTGCCGTTCGTGTCGGCAGACAGGGTGGTATCGTCGGCGATCTCTTCCTTGACCTCGGCGATGTCGTCGATGTCGGCAACGACGCTTTCATCGGCGACCTGGTTGCGGCGAAGCCGGGCGACGACGTTCTCCAGAAACATGATGATTGCTGCGATGGACGAGCCGAGCGTCTTGCGTGCACCGATCAGAACCAGCTGGTTCGGCTTGGAGCCGAAGGCGATGGAATCCTTACGTTGCAGGTAGGCGGATACGCCCTCGTAGAGCTTCGTCTCCAGATCGTAGGGCTCGAAATCGAATGTAACGGCGAGCCGTCTGGTGTATTTGACGTGTCCGGCTTCCTGCACCGAGCGCCGCAGATGTCGTTTGTAAATCGGTGACAAGCGCCGCTGCAGGCTTCCCAGCGAAAGCCTGTCTGCCGCGCGGCCGTACATCGCGCGAAAACTCTGCTCGTCGCCGAAGAAGCTGTCGTCGACCATAGAAACCAGCCCGTACAGTTCCATTAGAGAATTTTGCAGGGGCGTGGCGGTCAGCAGCACCTTGAAGCGGGAAGCGAGCACATCACGCAACTTCTTTGCTCGGGCCGACTGGCCTTTTTTGTAGACATTGCGCAGCCTGTGCGCCTCGTCGATGACGACGAGATCCCAGCCGACGCGGTGCAGTTCGGCGTGCTGGCGAGCGGCGTATTCATAGGAGGTGATGATGATCGCCCCGGGATTGTCGAACGGGTGTTTCTGGCCGTTCTTGACCGCTTCCCGATGCGTCTTCGAATCCAGGATGACACTCGGCAGGGAGAACTTTTCCTGCAACTCCTGCTGCCATTGTGTCCGCAGCGATGCCGGAACGATCAGAAGGACGTGACGGCGGCGTTCGGCCCACTTCTGAGCGATGACCAGGCAGGCCTCGATGGTCTTGCCCAGCCCGACCTCGTCGGCAAGGATAACGCCTTTGGAGAGGGGCGATTGCAGCGCGAAACGGGCCGCCTCGACCTGATGCGGCTTCATGTCGACTCGAGCGGTGGACAGCGACTTGGCGAACGCCTCGTCGTTCCGTCCCTCCAGCATGATTCGATTGGCAAAATATTTGCTGTGGTAGTGTGTGTAATCCGCCATTTTCCCCCGGCCCGTCACCCCGTGTCGGATCAACGATGTGATTCGGACAGCCGGGTCGGCGGAACCCTAATGCTGATGCTCTACTTCACTAAGCTTTTTCGTCATCAATAGGGGAGTCGCTTAGGGAAATCACGTCCCACTCGCGAGCTTCGCGGAGCATCGCCCCGAAATGCTCGATCTCATCCATGAGGCGGGGGCCAAACCTTGCCATCATCCTGCCCGCCGCCGTGGGACTCTTCCGCTGCGGCCCGGTGAAGAGCGCAACGCCGAAGAATTGCTCCATTCGCCTAACCCGGTCCGTGATGACGGACTTCTGGATTCCGTACCGCTCGGCCATACGCTCGCGAGCGCCGTGTTCATTTGCCACAGCTTCGGCGAGAAGCTCAGCCGTCAGTTGGAGGTCCTTCAATCGCATTGACGCGCTGGACGCTAAGACTGCCCGTTCGTTCATTTCGCTCCACCGCTCCCTCTCTCAGCAAGGATCTAGCAGGGAGCTCCTTTCCCGTTCCTTTAGACAGACAGTTTCCTACTATATAAGGAAAACGGGACAAGAAGCCCATCGAAGAGTCCATCTATTTGTTAATGCTGGGTTTTTCGCCTCTTAGATCGAGAGAATCTCCGAACGTCGCGCCAGGCTCCCGGCAGCGGACGCTAAGAGCATTAGAAGAACGTTCGAGTTTTTCGAACGGATTCCGTCTTCCCTTTGCGTCAGAACGGCGCTTCGTTATCGGGATGATGCCATGCCAGGTCGGCAGTCGAGGGAGCAAGCCACTCACCGCTCTGCTCAAGTTCACGCAAACGCTTGCAGTGCATGAGCGCGCCGTGGATGGCTTCACCCGCTTCGTGTTCAACTTTCATGAAATCCTCAAAGATCACGTCGCGGAGATAGGCGCAGCGGGCATAGCTGTCCGGGGCGATGTCGCGAAGGCGGTTCATGAACTCGATTTCGCGATCTACGTCGTTGAAATAGTCGATGGGATGATCGTATCGGACCCAGACCCGGATGTTGCCTATCCTGGTCGCAATGTCGGCCACGGCCCGGCGAAGTTGCGGATCGTGGATCTTCTCCGCGAGGCGGCCAAGATTCCTGTCAAAGTCATCATTGCTGTAGCTGTTTATCGCGCGCCAGAACCAATCATAGAGGGGGCGCGTGTCGATCACGGAGTGAGTCAGCCTGACAAACGGTTCGAGCCGCTGAGCATCGGTGACATAGGACCATAGCCCCAACTCAAGGACGCTCAGGACGCAACCAAGCCAGGGATCATCCCAGAATCCGCGTGGCGCTCCTTGCACTGGCTCCGGCAACACTATCCCTCGAAATCCTCGGTGCCTCTCTTCTTCGATCCATACCGCTGTTTCCTTCAGGTCGCCGAACTTCCGACCGCGCCGAATGGCGATCGAATTTTTCATTGGGATGATGTCAAAGCCGAGTCCATAGCCCTTAAGGGCGGACAGGTACTCGGTCAGCTTCTTGCGGCGCGTGGACTTCGTAGAGCGTGGGATCTCCGGAAGCGGTTTGGTCGGCGTGGCAACCTGTTCATCCCACAGGGCAGCAGCCAAATGATCGATTAAGACGAGACCAAGCCCGTCGCGTGGAAACGTCGCGTCCAGGATGGCAACGAGGCGGCGCTCCATGGGCGGAAGCTTGTCAATCTTCGCCCTCCGCCGTGGAGAAATTCCATGATGGCGAAGGTGGCGCGCGACTGTACTCTTCGATTGGCCGCCTGCCCGGGCGGCGTTCCGCACCGTCGCTGCTCCATAGGTTTCAGCGGCGAATTCGAGCAGCGCGGGGGCACTCACTTCGGTCGCAGCACGTTCTTCCCGGCTTCGAGCGGCCTTCTTGCGGGGCGGGTTGTATTTCTCGACGGTCCAGCGCGTCACATCCGCCGCTAGTCGCAGGGCTTCGGATTCGCTAAGTTCACTGCCTTCGTCCTTCACCCACTCCAAGATGGATGAGGTACAGAAGTCGAGCAACTTCCATTGATCCTTGCCGTGCTTCCGAACGTATCCGTAGGCGGCGTTGCGCAGAAACTCGAACGCATCGGGGTTGGCGCTCATGGAGCGCCCCTTTCGGGAAGCCATACCATGTGCTCCCCGTATCCGGCGGCGATTGCAATTTTCTTAATGTGGCTGACACGCGGTATGGCCGCAAGAACTCAGATTGCGCGTGCTACCCGTCCGTGCACTCGGGTCGTAAGAAAATGGCCCGCCGTTAGCGAGGCAGCGGCATCACGGAGCAGCGCATAAAGCCTAGGTGATGGCGCGTCCGCAGTGGGGCATTTAGGCGAAGCGCGACCGGAGATCGTCCCTTCCGGCAAGACTGATGTAAGCGCGAACTTTCTAATTGAACTGTGAGGCATAAAGGTCTGTGTTAGTCGTGTGGCGTTGGCCAAAGACATGAATTGGATCGCCTAAGCGACGATCCTGCCCTTGCTGCGGGCTTCTGAGGCGTAAGCCGAAAGGGGCTTGTCGGCTCGGAAATGGCGGTCGCGTTCGACCAACAGGCGCATAGGCCCGCGAAGGGCCGAGATTTCTGCAAGAGACGCGTAACCGAGTTCGGGGCTTCCGTGGCCGAGATCGCAAAGCCCGAAAAGGGTGTCTTCATCAGCAGCCAATTCGGTGAAAAGCCATGTCGCGCCAGCGTCTGGCGTGAACAGCTTTACCACTGGCTTGTGATCGACTTCACCGCGCTCGGAAATGTCGGCGTTACGGCGAAGGTGAGTGCGGATTTCGCGGGTGAGAAGCATATCAGGCCTCCTGTCGGTCGCGGGATTGCGACCGTTCTGAGAGCCATGAAGGGAGGGTTAGGGAGGTAGCTGGATGACTGAAAGGAACGCTGGCGCTTGTCCATGAGCGTTGACGACCGCCCGACCTAGAAAGGCAAAGAACGGTGCATCGATTCGGATGACCGACCTAGAGGCCGAATTTGATTCCGTGGCTTATCCGCCTCGATCAGCAAGGATGCAAAACCAGTGGACAGGCGTGCAGTTGGTATAATGTGGCCATCTTGGCCTCCTGATCTCGGCCGCCCCGTGCGACCGTTCCGGGAGCAGCCGGACAGCAGATAAAGGGTTGGCCAGCTGGATGCCGCAGCCACGCTTGCGGTTGTCCATGAGCGGATTATCCCGGCTGCTGTAGGACAGCGACGGAACGGTATTGGGGACAGGGATTGGAGTCCGGGTGGCGGTAAGACCCATATCGAAACGCTCTACCGCCCCTCGCGTTCAATCGGGGGAAGAGTCCCCGCTCCCCGTCTGCCTCTCTGCAGCAACTCTGCGATGCAAATCCGGAAAGGACGGCGGAATACTAGGCTCGTCGTCGTCGCCTAACCATGGTTCAAGGCCATGCGGAGCGCTGTCGTAGTCCAACGCCAATCGCCATTGAACGGCCCTGGTTGCACCATAGACGAACGGGATCTTATCTTTTGGTAGGTCTGGCCGAACGTTAAGCTTCGCATCAACGCCGAGGTCTGGGTCGAAGCGCACGACCTCGACCAGCTGTCGCATTTGCTCGGCAAGACGTACGCGGATGGTCCGGCGCTCTTCGCCTTCAGCTTCATCCATCGCCTGCGTAAGTGCGATCGTGTCGGCAAGGCGGATCTTCAAGCCTGGATCAGCTACAGCCTTGGCAACGGCCTCTTCGGCTTCAGCAAGCTCCGCTTTGGTCTGTTTGATTTCGTGGGCGAGGCGGCCGAACCGGGCTACAGCGGCCTCGTCCCCAGTTTCTACAACGCGCAGCACCGCATCGCGCTGCCCCTCAGCGGCAGAAAGCTTTGTGCGCAAACTCTCCACCCGCTGGACCTCAGTTAAGGTGCTTTCACCTCGCAAAGCAGCATCCACGTCAATGTATGACAAGTGCTTGAGCAACCTGCGCTCAATCACATCGACTCGCCATCGCCGGTCGTTTTCGCACCCCGCCTTGCGGCGGGCTGTGGAGCACTCGAAATAGACAGCGCCCTTGGGAGCTTTTCCTTTGTTGATGATGTGCATTGCACCGTTGCATCGCGTGCATTTTCCGAGGCCGATCAGGAGATGGGCGATGCCGTTGCCGCGTCGGCCAGCCGCACCGCTCTTGATGACCGTTCCTCCCTCGCCTGTCACTCGTCGCCGGGAGGCAATGACTGCTTGCGCACGCCAGAAGATCTCCTCATCGATGACGGCGGGGTAGTAGTCCCTAATTGGGTCGCCCTCTGGCTGATGAGTGCCGTATTTGGACGTTCCGGTGCCTGGCTGGAACTCGCCGAGTACCGCCTTGCTGTTGAGAATCTTCGCGATGCTTGATGACTGCCATCCTGTTGGCTTCACCTTCCTGTTTTCATGAGCTCGGAAGGTGGGAACTTGCTCAAGGTTAAGGCGGCTCGCGATGGTGCGACGACCGTAGCCTTCAATTGTCTCGCGGAAAACCCTCCGCACTATGTCAGCACGCTCTTCCCGAAGCACGAATTCGCCATTTTCCAGCGCGATCCATTCTGGAGTCCGGCGGGTCATGCGGTGGGTTCCCGCGCGTACTCCTTCGCGCTTTTTCGCCCATGCCTCCCCGACGCGCTCACCCTTAATTCGACTTTCCTCGTGGGCCCGCGCCATTATCGCTATGGATACAATCAGGGGTGTCCAGTCGTTTCGGAGGCGATCGGCTGAATACTCCTGGCCGTCGCTTAACGTGACCACCGTAACGCCTGCACGGATCAGGTCGAAAAGGCGGGCCGCTGCATCGAGCACGGCTTCACGAGACAAGCGGTCCAAGCTCTCAACGATGAGAAATGAACCCTGCGGCACCTTCCCGCGCTCGACTTCGTCAAGAAACGAGCGGAGCGCTCCAATGTCGCGGTTTGCACCGCGGAACGCCGACACGCCAAGGTCTCGAAGCGTGTCGTCGAGGACGATACCACGCTTCGCGCACCACTCCTCCGCCTTGGCGGTCTGTCGTCGGAGGGAGTCGCCCCTAGCCTGCTCGGGACTGCTGAAACGAATGTAGGAATAAGCTTTTGCCATAATGCACCCCGTATGACGAACCCGGATTAATGTAACATTACTTGTTGATGGTCGGGCCGCCCGGCTCGGGAAAATCCATGCTGGCGCAGCGCTTGCCCTCCATCCTGCCGCCGCTCTCTCCGAAGGAACTGCTGGAAGTGTCGATGATTGCCTCGATGGCCGGCGAGCTGGCCGACGGCAAGCTGACCGACCGTCGGCCGTTCCGCGCGCCGCATCATTCGGCCTCCATGGCGGCCATGGTCGGCGGCGGCTTGCGGGTGAAGCCGGGCGAAGTCTCGCTGGCGCATAACGGCGTGCTGTTTCTCGACGAACTGCCCGAGTTTACGCCGCAGGTGCTGGATTCGCTGCGCCAGCCGCTCGAGACCGGCGAATGCGTGATTGCGCGCGCCAACCACCGCGTCGCCTATCCGGCCCGCATCCAGCTGGTGGCGGCGATGAACCCGTGCCGCTGCGGCATGGCCGGCGAGCCCGGCTATCGCTGCGCGCGCGGGGCCCGCTGCCAGGCCGACTACCAGGCGCGCATTTCGGGCCCGCTGCTCGACCGCATCGACCTGCGCATCGAGGTGCCGGCGGTTTCGGCCAGCGACCTGATCCGGCAGGGCGCGGCCGAGGCAAGTGCCGCCGTGGCGGCGCGGGTGGGGATGGCCCGCGGCATACAACAGGAACGGTTCGCGCGCATCGGCGCCACTGCGGGACAGACCAACGCGCACTGCCCCACCGCGCTCATCGAGGAGATCGCCGCGCCCGACGCTGCCGGCCTGTCGCTGCTGCGCGACGCCAGCGAGAAACTCGGCTTCTCGGCACGCGCCTACCACCGGGTGCTGAAGGTGGCGCGCACGCTGGCCGACCTCGACGGCAGCGACGCGGTGGGTCGCATCCACCTGGCCGAGGCGATTTCCTACCGGGTGGCCGGCGAGCGCATGGTGCAGGCGGCATAGGGGGCGAGATCTCCGGCGACGCCAATCCGACGACGTGTCCGCCTCTCCTCCTGCAAGGGCCGTCGACGGTGGGAAGCGGCCGAACCGCAATTTGCCGTAGCCGCGCAGGGCTTGGGGCAAAAGCTGCCTTTGGCCTTTCAACGCTGCATGCCGCCGGTTGCATAAATCGGGTGGCCGCGCCCTCTGCCGCGCCGCTAGACAGCCATGACGCAATGATCAGGAGAGACACGTCGTGGAACTGGAAAGCAAGACTATCATCGTCACCGGCGCGAGCAGTGGGATCGGCGCAGCGGCGGCTCGGCTGTTCGCGTCCGAAGGGGCCAATGTGGTTCTCGGCGCGCGCCGATCCGGGGAGCTTGAGGCCCTCGCGCAAACGGTCAATCAAGCCGGTGGCAGCGCTGTGCTTTTGGCCGGCGACGTAAAGGATGAGGGCTACGCCGATGCTCTTGTCGACCTTGCGATAAAGGAGTTCGGCAGGCTGGACGGTGCATTCAACAATGTCGGCATCGTGGGCGAGCTGCAGCCTGTCCCGGATATGAGCATCGGCAACTGGACCGATGTGATTTCGGTCAATCTGACCGGTGCCTTCCTGGCCGCTAAGGCGCAAATTCCTGCGATGAAGGCGCGCGGTCGAGGTTCGATCGTCTTTACCTCGTCATTTGTAGGTTTCAGCAACGGCGGCATGCCGGGCATGGGAGCCTATGCGGCATCCAAGGCGGGATTGATCGGCTTGACCCAGTCGCTGGCATCGGACCATGCCCGCGAGGGTATACGCGTCAATGCGCTACTGCCGGGTGGTACGATCACGCCAAGCGGAGGTGAAGGGAATCCGGCCGCTTTGGAGTTCATTGCCGGCTTGCATCCCATGAAGCGGATGGCGAGTCCCAAGGAGATTGCGCAGGCAGCCTTGTTCCTCCTTTCTGATCGATCCAGCTTCATGACCGGGAGTCCGATGATCGCAGATGGCGGAATGTCGGTTCGGCTGACATGACAACCACACGGACGTCCTCCGAATTTGACATGACCGCCGTTCGGAGGGCGGCGTAGACGGAGCATGATGCCGTTGCCTGTGGCGGCAACCCGTCTCTGGCGACGTGCGGGAGGGTCGAGGACGACCGCGCCCTCCCCGCTACCGCACGGAGCCGACCAGCGGAGCCTGGCCTTCGCGGATGGTGACCCAGTGCCCGGTGTGATTGCTGGCCTGGCGCTTCAGGAAACGATAGCCGGTGTCGTCCCACGGCAGCACGGCATCCGTCAGGTTGTCGAGGATAAAATCGCCCTGGTCGGTGCGGACGGTCAGCACGGCATGGCCTTCGCCATCCGACTTGCGCACCACGGTGATCAGCAGATTGGAAGGCGAGACGCCGTTTTGCATCAGCATGCGGCGCTTTTCGAGCACATAGTCCTCGCAGTCGCCGACGGAATTGTCGGGATAGGCCCAGACCTCTTCCTTGCCGTAGATTTCCAGGTCGCTCATCGGCGTGATGGCGTGGTTGACGCTGACATTCAGCGAGACGAGCAGTTTCCACAACGCGCCGGTCAGTTCGGCCGGTGCGGTGTCACGCGAGCGGATGCTGCATTCGTCCGGATTGGCCTTGCAGAATTCGTAATGCCCGATGGGTTGCGAGGTCAGGCCGCCGGTGGCCATGGGCGCAGCCCAGGCGTGGCCGCCGCACCAGCCGCCCACCACCAGCCCGCTCAAAACCGCCGCACGCCGCAACGTGCGCCACGCCATTGGAAAGGAGTTCATACCCCCGGCCCCGCCTGCCCTTCATTGTTAACAAAACGTTAAGGGCCGGGTGCGAGCGATGTCAATTAACGGCGGCAGCTGTTTGTGGGGATGGTTAACGAGGCCGGGGCAGCGCGACGATTCTGCAACAGCTTCCGCAGGCGTCATGCAATGGCGACCGCGACACGCAGGAAGCGCGGCGGCTAGGCCTTTGTGCGGACCAGCCGGGGCTTGGGGCGGGGTTGCTGCCGGCGCGCGTTGCGGGCCATGAAGTCGAGGATGCGCGGCGCGATCTCGGCCCGGAAGCGCGAGCCGTTGAACACGCCATAGTGCCCGACCTTGGGCTGCATGTAGTGCTGGCGCATGTTGTCGGGGATGTTCACGCACAGGTCGTGCGCGGCCTGGGTCTGGCCGATGCCCGAAATGTCGTCGTTCTCGCCTTCGACGGTCAGCAGCGCCACGTTGCGGATGGCGGCCGGGTCGACCGGGTTTCCGCGATGCATCATCCGGCCCGTGGGAAGCAGGTGGCGCACGAAGACGGTGTCTACGGTCTCGAGATAGAACTCGGCCGTCAGGTCCATCACCGCCAGATATTCGTCATAGAAGTCGCGGTGCTTGTCGGCCCCGTCGCCGTCGTTCTTCACCAGATGCATGAAGAAGTCCTTGTGGGCGATGAGGTGCCGGTCGAGATTCATGCCCATGAAGCCGGAGAGCTGCAGGAAGCCGGGATAGACGTCGCGCGCGAAGCCGGGCGCCGGCCAGGGAACCTGCATGACGACATTGTCGCGGAACCAGTCGGTGCCCTTTTCCCCGGCCAGCAAGTTGACGGCCGTGGGGTTGCGCCTCGTGTCGATGGGGCCGCCCATCAGCGTCATGCTGGCCGGAGCGAAGGCGTCGCCGCGCGCTTCCATCAGCGCCACGGCCGCCAGCACCGGCACCGAAGGCTGGCACACCGCCATGACGTGGGTGTCCGGTCCCAGCGCGTGCAGCATGTCGATGACATAGTCGACATAGTCGTCGAGATCGAACCGGCCTTGCGAGAGCGGCACCATGCGCGCATCCGCCCAGTCGGTGATGTAGACCTCGGCATGCGGCAGCATCGCTTCCACCGTGCCGCGCAGCAGGGTGGCGTAGTGCCCCGACATCGGCGCCACGATCAGCAGCTTGGGGTCGGGGCGGCGTGCGGCAGGCAGATCGCGCTCGAAATGCAAGAGGTTGCAGAAGGGCCGCGACCACACGACCTTCTCCTCCACCGCCACGACGCTGCCGTCGACCGTGGGGTGCGGCAGCGCGAAGGCCGGCTTGCCATAGCGGCGCGTGGTGCGCTCGAACAGTTCGGCCGCGGCCGCGACCGAACGCCCCCATGGCGTGGTGGATAGCGGATTGAGCGGGTTCGAGCAGAACAACTTGACCGCGTCGGCATAGGCCCGGACGGGCTGCAGCGCGGCGTGATTCATTTCGTAGAGTTGGTAGAACATCGAAACCCTTACCCGGCGGCGGCAGACTGCACCGGCCGAAAGCCCGCTTCGCTACGCAGCAAAATTAGCGGAGATTTGCTGCGGCGCAATATATCACTTGGCGCGGAACATGCCCCGACTTTCGTACCGAATGTTGAAAAAATATTGTCCGCAGACGCCATAATTGGAGAAAAAAGCGATCGCGGCCCGGCGCGAGGCCGGTTTTCCGAACGGATTCGGGTGTGAAATGCGCGGCGGTCAGCCCCTCACGCGCCCTCGACCAGCACGATCTCGCCATCGGCGTATTTCTGGCGGATGGCCTTGGCGGCCTGGTATTCGGGCGAGTTGTAGCAGTCGCGCGCGGCGGCGAGCGAAGGAAACTCGATGACCACGTTGCGGGCGCGGCCGGGGCCTTCCACGGCCTCATGCGCGCCGCCTCTGGCGAGGAAATTGGCCCCGAAGCGCTCGAAGGCCGGCCTGGCGGTGGCCACATAGTCCTTATAGCCCTCCGGGTCGCGCACATCGACCCGAGCGATCCAGTATCCCTTCGCCATCAGCCTGCTCCTCCGTTCGGGCCATGTCCTCCGGCTGCCGCCGGGCCCGATCCGCTTCCCATGCCGGATACAAAAGTCAGGCGGCCGCCATCTCGTCGAGAATAGCCTGCGCCGCCGCCCGCCTGTCAACCGCACCAACGATCGGTCGCGCGACGACGAGATGGCTGGAGCCATTGCGCATTGCATCGGCCGGCGTCACCACGCGCTTCTGGTCGCCCCGCTCGGCGCCGGCGGGACGGATGCCCGGCGTAACCACCGCCAGTTCCGGGCCGACGACGCGGCGCACCGCGCCGGCTTCGGCCGCCGAGCAGACGATGCCGCCCATGCCGGCGGCCCGCGCCTGTTCGGCCCGGCGCAGCACCAGCGTCTGCGGGTCGTACTGGTAGCCGGCGTCGATCAGGTCCTGCGCATCCATGGACGTCAGCACCGTGACGCCGAGCAGGCAGAGGTCGCTGCCGCTGGCGGCTTCCACCGCCGCGCGCATGGCCTTCGGATAGGCGTGCAGGGTGAGCATGGACACGCCCATCCTGACGATGTTTTCCACGCCCTTGGCCACCGTGTTGTCGATGTCGAGCAGCTTCATGTCCAGGAAGACCTTGGTGCCGCCGCTTGCCAGCTCGCGGGCGAAATCGAGCCCGCCGGCGAAGGCGAGCTGGTAACCGATCTTGTAGAAGCAGGTCACGCCGTCGAGCTCGCGCACCACGGCTTCGGCTTCCTTAACGGTGGGCACGTCGAGGCCGACGATGAGACGGTCGCGCATCTGAGCAGGCATCAGGCTTCCACCCGCGTCGAAAGCATGCGGGCCCGTTCGATCAGGGTGCGGGCGACGAGTTCCATTCTGTGGCGCAGCTGCTCATCCTTGAATTCGCCGTTTTCGTCGAAGGCGTCCTGCGCCCGCGGCACGGAGCATTGCGGCGTGATGATCTCGACCTGGCAGTTCATCAGCACCGAGCGCAGATGGTAGAGGCCGCGCGCGCCGGCGAAATTGCCATTGGAGGAGGAGCACAGCGCCGCCACCTTGCCGGCATAGGGGTGGAAGGACACATCGCCATCCTTGCGGATGCGGCTGACCCAGTCGATGGCGTTCTTGAGCAGCGGCGGGATGGAGGAGTTGTATTCGGGGCTGGCGATGAGGAAACCGTCATGCGCGGCAATCTGGCGGCCGAGTCGCATGGCGTTTTCGGGGATGCCTTTTTCCTTCTCCAGGTCCTGGTCCATGATCGGCAGCGGATAGTCGGCGAGCGAAATGCGGGTTACTTCGGCGCCTTGCAGCGCCAGCTCGCGTTCGGCCGCATCGGCGGTCTGGCCGCTATAGGCCCCTGTGCGGATCGATCCGGCAAAGACGAGAATTCGGGCGGTCATGCGCATCTCCTGTTCGCTCCCGGTATAGGGAAACCGGCGCGCGAATCAACCGCCCGCCCGGTACGCGTCAGCCGTGGGCCACGCGGCGATAGACCCAGAGCTGGGCCGGAGGAATGTTGCGGATGACGAAGTCGAAATGCTCGACCGTGTATTCGCCGCGCCGCGCCGGCACCGGCGACAGCGGACCGTAGGTGATCTGCACAACGGGCCGGCCCAGCGGCAGGCGGTCGAGCAGGTCGTTGATGTATAGAACCCGCTTTTCGGCAGGGATGTTCAGGAGCGGCACGGCCGAAATGGCGCAATCGAACTGCTGGCCGGCATTCTCGCCCAGCGTGCGGTCAAGATCGAAGGCATCGCCCTGGATGACGTTCACACCCGGAAAGGCGCGGCGCATATGCTCGGCGAACTCACGGGAATATTCCACCGCGAAGAGCTTCTCCGGCGCCACGCCCCGGCCGAGAATGGCGCGACTGACGACACCGGTGCCCGGCCCGAGCTCGAGCACCGGCAGGCCCGAGGCGGGGTTGACCACCGAAGCCATCCTGCGGGCGGTGACGGAGCTTGTGGGAATGATGGCGCCGACTGCTTTCGGCTTGTCCATCCATCCCTTGAAGAAGCGCAATTCGTCGTCGAACTTGGTCGCGAGCGATTTGCGCAAACCAGAACCAGTTGCCATCGGCATTGTCTCCTGCGATTCGCCCCCGAACCGTCGCCTTACGTAGCGGCAGCCACCCTGCGCACGCAAGGCAAAATAGGGCCGATCGGCACGAAACCAATAGCGCGCGGCGCAGGGCCCTTCCGCGGAAAGGCCCTGGCTTTCATTCACCGAAGGATTCGAAAAAGTCCTTCATGCGGGTGAAGAACCCGCTGGATTGCGGGTGGTTCTCGGTCGACGAGAGGCGCTCGAACTCTTCCAGAAGCTCGCGCTGGCGCTTGCTGAGGTTCTGCGGCGTCTCGACCACGGTCTGGATGTAGAGGTCGCCGATTGCTGACTGGCGCAGCACCGGCATGCCCTTGCCCTTGAGGCGGAACTGGCGGCCGCTCTGCGTGCCTTCCGGCACCTTCACGCGGGTCTGCGTGCCGTCCAGCGTCGCCACCTCGAACGAGCCGCCGAGGGTGGCGGTGGTCATCGAGATCGGCACCTTGCAGTACAGATCGGCGCCGTCGCGCTGGAAGAACTCGTGCGGCTTGACCGACAGGAAGATGTAGAGGTCGCCCGGAGGGCCACCACGCAGGCCGGCCTCGCCCTCATTGGCGAGCCTGATGCGCGTGCCGTCCTCGATGCCGGACGGGATGTTGACCGAGAGCGTGCGCTCTTCGGTGACGCGGCCCTGGCCCGAGCACTTCTGGCAGGGGTCCTTGATGGTGGTGCCGCGGCCGTGGCACTGCGGGCAGGTGCGCTCGATGGAGAAGAAACCCTGGCTGGCGCGCACGCGGCCGGAACCGGAGCACATCGAGCAGGTCACCGGCTGCGTGCCCGGCTTGGCGCCCGAGCCGGAGCACTCGTCGCACGAGATGGAGGTCGGCACGCGGATCTGCGCGGTCTTGCCGGTAAACGCCTCCTCGAGCGAGATTTCCATGTTGTAGCGCAGGTCGGCGCCGCGCTCGCGGCCGGAGGAGCGGCGGCGCCCGCCGCCCATCATCTCGCCGAAAATATCCTCGAAAATGTCCGAGAAGCCGCCGGCACCGAAACCGTGGCCGCCGCCCATGCCGCCATTCTCGAATGCCGCATGGCCGAAACGATCATAGGCCGCGCGCTTCTGCGGGTCCTTCAGCGTTTCGTAGGCTTCGTTGATTTCCTTGAACTTGTGTTCGCAGGCTTCGTCACCCGGATTGCGATCGGGGTGGAACTTCATCGCCAGCTTGCGGAAGGCGCTCTTCAGCTCCTTCTCGTCGGCGCTCCTGTCGACGCCCAGAGTTTCGTAAAAATCAGCTTTCATCTTGCTCCGCGACCCGGATGTTCAATGTCTTGATGCATCTCTTCGTCCGTTACTTCGGCGCTGGCATCCGATTTAGTAAGCCTTCAGCGCCGATACCAGAGTTACAATGCTTCGCAACGTGGATTTTCCGCCGGACTTGCAAAAAGGCCCGGCAAAATCGCGCCGGGCCCCCTTGTAGCAAACGGGTCACGCCTGTCAGGCGGACTTCTTCTTGTCGTCGTCTTCGTTGATTTCCTCGAAGTCGGCGTCGACGACGTCGGCGCCATCTTTCGCGGCTGCCGCCGCTGCGTAGGCGCCGGCCGCTTCCTGCTGCTGCGCCTCGTACATGGCCTGGCCGAGCTTCATCGCGGCTTCGGCCAGCGCCTGGCTCTTGGCGTTGATCGCCTCGACGTCATCGCCCTCGGCGGCCGTCTTCAGCGCGGCGATCGCATCCGAAATCGCGGTGCGGTCGGCCTCGGAGACCTTGTCGCCATAATCCTTGAGCGACTTCTCCGACGAATGAACGAGCGACTCGGCCTGATTGCGGGCCTCGACCAGCGCGCGGCGCTGCTTGTCGGCCTCGGCATTGGCCTCGGCGTCCTTGACCATCTTCTCGATGTCGGCGTCGGACAGGCCGCCGGAGGCCTGGATGCGGATCTGGTGCTCCTTGCCGGTGCCCTTGTCCTTGGCCGAGACGTTGACGATGCCGTTGGCGTCGATGTCGAAGGTGACCTCGATCTGCGGCACGCCGCGCGGAGCCGGCGGAATGCCGACCAGGTCGAACTGGCCGAGCAGCTTGTTGTCGGCCGCCATTTCGCGCTCGCCCTGGAAGACGCGGATCGTCACAGCCGACTGCGAATCCTCGGCGGTCGAGAAGACCTGGCTCTTCTTGGTCGGGATGGTGGTGTTGCGCTCGATGAGGCGCGTGAACACGCCGCCCAGCGTCTCGATGCCCAGCGAAAGCGGGGTCACGTCGAGCAGCAGAACGTCCTTGACGTCGCCCTGCAGCACGCCGGCCTGGATGGCTGCGCCCATGGCAACGACCTCGTCCGGGTTGACGCCCTTGTGCGGCTCCTTGCCGAAGAACTGCTTCACCACTTCCTGGATCTTGGGCATGCGGGTCATGCCGCCGACCAGGACCACCTCGTCGATCTCGCCAGCCTTGAGGCCGGCATCCTTCAGCGCCGCCTTGCAGGGCTCGACGGTGCGCTGGACCAGATCGTCCACCAGCTGCTCGAACTTGGCGCGGGTGAGCTTCATGGCCAGGTGCTTCGGGCCGGTCTGATCGGCCGTGATGAAGGGCAGGTTGATTTCGGTCTGCGAAGCCGACGACAGCTCGATCTTCGCCTTTTCAGCGGCCTCCTTGAGGCGCTGCAGCGCAAGCTTGTCGCCCCGCAGGTCGATGCCCTGCTCCTTCTTGAACTCGTCGGCCAGGTACTCGACCAGGCGCATGTCGAAGTCTTCGCCGCCGAGGAAGGTGTCGCCATTGGTCGACTTCACCTCGAACACGCCGTCGCCGATCTCCAGCACGGAAATGTCGAAGGTGCCGCCGCCAAGGTCATAGACGGCGATGGTCTTGCCTTCGTTCTTGTCGAGGCCATAGGCCAGCGCGGCAGCGGTCGGCTCGTTGATGATGCGCAGAACCTCGAGGCCGGCGATGCGGCCGGCGTCCTTGGTGGCCTGGCGCTGGGCGTCGTTGAAATAGGCCGGAACGGTGATGACCGCCTTCTCGACCTTCTCGCCGAGATAGGATTCCGCCGTTTCCTTCATCTTCTGCAGGATCATCGCCGAGATCTGCGACGGCGACAGCTTCTTGCCGCCGGCCTCGACCCAGGCGTCGCCATTGTCGCCCTTGACGATGTGATAGGGCACCAGCTTCTTGTCCTTCTCGGTCACCGGGTCGTCATAGCGACGGCCGATCAGGCGCTTCACTGCAAAAATCGTGTTTTCGGGGTTCGTTACCGCCTGGCGCTTGGCCGGCTGCCCCACCAGCCGTTCATCGCCGTCCGTGAAAGCGACGATGGAAGGGGTCGTGCGCGCGCCTTCCGCATTTTCAATAACCTTGGCGTCCTTGCCGTCCATGACGGCGACGCAGGAATTCGTCGTTCCGAGGTCGATACCGATTACTTTTGCCATGTCGTTCTCTCCACTTAGCAAGCTGCCAGGACCCATCAGGCGTTCCGGCGGCAGCCCCTTGGTTCACAAGAAAATGTTCGCTGGCTTTGCCTGTACCTGCGGCAGCTCCGGCGATCTTGGGGGTATATAAGAACAGGCGTCACACTGCGCAAGCGCCCTCGAAGCCACCTCCGGCGCGGGATTGGGCAATTCGATCGACAGCACCATATGTGTTGCATGGACCGCAATTACACGCTCGACCTCGTCGCGCAGCGTCGCAAGCGCATGGCCAACATGCTGCACACTTGGCTGCTTGGCGCGGCGGCGCTGTTCCTTCTTGCCATAACGGCCTGGGCCTTCGCCGGCTCTTCGGGGCTGGTCTTTGCGCTCCTCATCGGCACCGTATCCATGGCCGCCATGCGCCGGGTCAGCCCGCAACTGGTGCTTGCCATGTACAAGGCAAGCCCCGTTTCGCCCGAAACCTTTCCGGCGGGGCTGCGTATAGTGGCCGAACTGTCGCGCCGGGCGGACCTGCCCAGCACGCCGAAGCTGCATGTGATTCCCTCGCAGATCATGAACGCCTTCGCGGTCGGCCAACGCGAGGATTCGGCCATCGCAATCACCGACGCGCTGGCGCGCAAGCTTTCCGCGCGCGAACTGGCCGGCGTGCTGGCCCACGAGATGAGCCACATCGCCAATGGGGACGTGAAGGTGATGGCCTTCGCCGACATGGTGTCGCGCTTCACCTCGGTCATGTCGACGGTGGGACTTTTTTCGCTTTTCCTCAACATCGGCGGCGCCGTCGGCGGCTCCGGCCACCACGTTCCGTGGCTCGGCGTGCTGGTCCTGATGGCTGCGCCCACCGTCGGCGGCCTGTTGCAGATGGCGCTGTCGCGCACGCGCGAGTTCGATGCCGATCTGGGCGCCGTCATGCTGACCGGAGACCCGGACGGGCTGGCTTCCGCTCTTACCAGGCTTGAAACGGCCCAGGGCCGGCGCTGGGAAAACCTGCTTCTGCCTGGCGGGCGCCTGCCCGATCCTTCGGTGCTGCGCAGCCATCCGCGCACGGAGGACCGTATTTCGCGGCTGATGGCGCTGAAGGCCGCCAACAGATCCGGTGCGCCCTTCGTACCGTTCGAGGCGCCGCGGCGCCCGCGGATCTCGACCGTTCCGCACATCCGGCCCTCGCATGGCCCCTATTTCAGCGGACCGTTCCATCCGCTCTTCGCCATGGAACAGCAGCCGGAGGCCGGCGACGCGCCTGCCAGCGACGTGCCGCTCAACCCGCCGCGGGGCCGCCCGCGCATCCGCCCGACGCGCGGCGGCGTCTATTGGTGATCAGACCTTTTCCCAGCCGTCATGCTCTCCGGCGCGGAAGATCGCGTCGATGACCTTCTGGTTGAGCACCGAATTCTCCAGCGAAAACACCGGCTCCCCGCTTCCTTGCGCCGCGCGCGCGAACGCCTCGACCTCCAGCCTGTACTGGCGCGTTCCGGGGAAACGGAACACCGTCGCCTCATTGCGCCGCTGGTCGTGCAGCTCGACGCGGTGGTGGTCGTAGTCGCCGGCATTGAACGGCGCATGCACCTCGATAAAGCCCTTTTCGCCGTGGAAGAGCATGGACTGGCGCAGCGCCATCTGCGTGGAGCAATAGAAACTCAGCTCGAAATCGCCGAAATCGGCCTTGACCGAGGAATAGATGTCGGTGCCGAAGGTCTTGTCGCGCTCGATGGTCGCCTGGATGCGCAGCGGCTCCTTTCCCGTAACCAGCCGCGTCGTCACGGTGGGATAGACGCCGATGTCGGGCAGCGCGCCGCCCCCCAGAGCAAGCTGGTTGCGCATGTTGGCCGGGTCGACATTGTAGTAGCTGAAGGCGCCCTGCACGTGCCGCAGCCGGCCGATGGCGCCATCGGCGATCAGCTCGCGCACCTTGCGCCACTGCGGGTGGTAAAACACCATGAAGGCTTCGCTGATCAGCACCTTTTGCCGGTCGCGTATTTCGATCAGCGGGGCGATGTCCTCGGCCTTCAGCGCCAGCGGCTTTTCCACCAGCACATGCTTCCCGGCCTCGGCCGCCTTCGCCGCCCATTCGACATGCTGCGAGGTGGGCAGCGGAATATAGACCCCGTCCACCGCATCCGAGGCCAGAAGCTCCTCATAGGAGCCGAAGGCATGCGGCGCGCCGAAACGGTCGGCCAGCGCACGCGCCTTGCCGGCATCGCGGCTGGCAATGGCCGCCACCACGCCGTTTTCCGCATCGGCCATCGCTGGCAGCACCTGGTCACGCGCGATCTTGGCCGTAGACAGAACTCCCCACCGAAACATTCTTCTTACTCCCCTCGCCCGTACCTGATGGCGCGAACGTAGCCAGCGGTTGGCCAAAAGAAAAGCCGGGCGCGAGGCCCGGCTTCATAAAGTGGAATGCCTGAGGAGATCAGCCGCGCAGCACGCCGCCGGTCTGCTTCTTGACGTTCTCGACGACCTTGGCCGCAAGCGCCTCGAAATCCTCGTCGGTCAGCGTGCGCTCGACCGGCTGGATCGAAACCTCGATGGCGATCGACTTCTTGCCCTCGCCGAGCGAAGCACCCTCGAACACGTCGAAGACGGAAACGCCGGTGATCAGCTTCTTGTCGGCGCTGGCGGCTGCGCGCATCAGCGTGCCGGCCTCGACCGCCTTGTCGACCACGAATGCGAAGTCGCGCTTCACCGCCTGGAAGGCCGAAAGCTCAAGCTTCGGCTTGGTGCGGGTGGGCTTGGCCTTCGGCTCGGGGATGGCGTCGACAAACACTTCGAAGCCGCAGATCGGGCCCGACACGTCGAGCGCCTCCAGCGTCCTGGGGTGGAACTCGCCGAAGGTTCCGAGCACGGTCTTGGGCCCGAGTTTGATCACACCCGAGCGGCCGGGGTGGTACCACGAGGGCGCACCCGCCTCGATCTGCAGCCTGTCCACCGGCGCGCCGCAGGCCTCGAGCGCGGCAAGCGCGTCGGCCTTGGCATCGAACACGCCGACGGCGGCGGCATTGCCGGCCCAGCTGCGGCCAGCACCTTCAAGCTTGGCCGTGCCGCGGCGCACGCCCGCGGCAACGCGGCGCTGGGCTTCCGGCGTGTCGCCCTCATAGGTGCCCGAAACCTCGAACAGCGCCACATCGCCAAGACCGCGGTCAGCGTTACGCTGGGCTGCCGCGAGCAGGCCCGGCAGCAGCGAGGGACGCATGTCGGACATGTCGGCAGCGATCGGGTTGGCAAGCTTTAGTTCCGGCTGGCCGCCGCCGAACAGCTCGGCATGCTTTGCCGGGATGAACGACCAGGTGACGGCTTCCATCATGCCGCGCACGGCGAGCGCACGCCGCGCCGCGCGGCTGCGTATCTGCAGCGTGGTCAGGATCTTGCCGTTGACCGCATCGTGGCTGGAAAGCGGCTGCGGCGCGATCTCATCGACGCCATGGATGCGCATGACTTCTTCCACCAGGTCGGCCTTGCCGTCGACATCCGGGCGCCAGGACGGCACCTCGACATCGACCACATCGCCATTGCCGAGCGGCTTGAAGCCGAGGCGCGACAGGATCGACAGGCTTTCGGCCCTGGGAACCTCGATGCCGGTCAGGCGCTTCACCTCGGACAAGGGGAACGAAACGACCTTCGGCTCGTGGCCGGCATAGCCGACAACCTCCGCCTCGGTGGGCTCGCCGCCGCACAGGTCGAGCACCATGCGCGTCGCCAGCTCCAGCCCCGGAACCATGAACTCCGGGTCGACGCCGCGCTCGAAGCGGTAGCGCGCATCGGTGATGATGCCGAGATGACGACCGGTGCGGGCGATGTTGAGCGGCTCCCACAGCGCCGACTCGATCAGCACGTCGGTGGTGTTCTCGTCGCAGCCCGAATGCTCGCCGCCCATGACGCCTGCGATCGACTCGACGCCTTCAGCATCGGCGATCACGCACATTTCCGGCGTCAGCTCATATTCGCGCCCGTCGAGCGCCAGCACCTTCTCGCCGTCCTTCGCCCGGCGCACCGTGAGGTTGCCGACGACCTTCTTCGCGTCGAACACATGCAGCGGCCGGCCGCGGTCGAAGGTCATGTAGTTGGTGATGTCGACCAGCGCGTTGATGGGGCGCAGGCCGATGGCGAGAAGCCGCTGCTGCATCCACTTCGGCGACGGCCCGTTCTTCACCCCGCGCACCAGGCGCAGCGCGAAGCCGGGGCACAGTTCCGGCGCCTCGATGGTAAGCTTCACCGGCGTCGCGCCCTTGCCTGCAACCGGCTCGACCGGCGCCGTCTTCAACGTGCCGAGGCCGGAAGCGGCGAGATCGCGAGCGATGCCGTAGACGCCTGTGGCGTCCGGCCGGTTTGGCGTCAGGTTGATCTCGATGACCGGATCGTCGAGCTTGGCGTAGGTGGCGAAGGGCGTGCCCACCGGCGCATCTTCCGGCAGCTCGATGATGCCGTTGTGCTCGTCCGACAGCTCAAGCTCGCGCTCGGAGCACATCATGCCGTGGCTCTCGACGCCGCGGATCTTGCCGATGGAGAGAGTGACGTCGATGCCGGGCACATAGGTGCCGGGCGCGGCGAAGGCGCCGATCAGGCCGGCGCGCGCATTGGGAGCGCCGCAGACGACCTGGATCGGCGCGCCTTCGCCGGTGTCCACCGAGAGCACCTGCAGCTTGTCGGCGTCGGGGTGACGCGCGGCCGTCAGAACCTTGGCGATGACGAAAGGCTTCAGGGCCGCCTTGTCGTCGACGGATTCGACTTCGAGGCCGATCGAGGTCAGGCGCTCGACGATCTCTTCGAGCGAGGCGTCGGTCTCGAGATGGTCCTTGAGCCAGGAGAGTGTGAATTTCATTTTTCTATCCCTTGCCGCTCGATCAGTTGCTCAGTCCGCCGAACAAAGTCGGCATGTCGAGCGGACGGAATCCATAGTGCGACAGCCAGCGAACGTCGGCGTCGAAGAAGGCGCGCAGGTCCGGCATGCCATATTTCAGCATGGCGATGCGGTCGATGCCCATGCCCCAGGCAAAGCCCTGATACTCGTCGGGGTCGAGACCGCCGGCGCGCAGCACGTTGGGGTGAACCATGCCGCAGCCCAAAATCTCCATCCAGTCGTTGCCCTCGCCGAAGCGCACCTCGCCCGGACGCGAGCGGTCGCACTGGATGTCGACTTCCAGGCTCGGCTCGGTGAACGGGAAGAAGCTCGGGCGGAAGCGCATCTTGACCGACGGCACCTCGAAGAAGGCCTTGCAGAACTCTTCCAGCACCCACTTCATGTTGGCGACGTTGGCAGTCTTGTCGATGACCAGCCCCTCAACCTGGTGGAACATCGGGGAATGGGTGGCGTCGCTATCCTGGCGGTAGGTCTTGCCGGGAATGACGATGCGGATCGGCGGCTTCTGCGTCTCCATGGTGCGGATCTGCACCGGCGAGGTGTGCGTGCGCAGCACCTTGCGCTCGCCCTTCTCGTCCGGGTTGAAGAAGAAGGTGTCGTGCATCTCGCGCGCCGGATGGCCTTCCGGAAAATTCAGCGCCGTGAAGTTGTAATAGTCGGTCTCGACATCCGGACCTTCGGCGATGGCGAAGCCGAGATCGCCGAAGATCGCCGCGATTTCGTCGATGACCTGGCTGATCGGGTGGATGCGGCCGCGCTCGGCCGGCGACTGGCGCACGGGCAGCGTGACGTCGACCTTCTCGGCGGCGAGGCGCGCGGCGATAGCGGCGTCCTTCAGTTCGCTCTTTCGGGCAGCCAGCGCCTCGGTGACGCGGTTCTTCATTCCGTTGATGACCGGGCCCATGGTCTGGCGCTCTTCCGGGCTCATGGCGCCGAGCGTCTTCAGCTTTTCGGAGATCGAGCCCTTCTTGCCCAGCGCGGCGACGCGCACGGCCTCGATCGCCTGCTCGTCGGAGGCCGCGGCTATTGCCTCGGTGATCGATCGTTCGAGTTGATCAATATCTGTCATCGTCGTCCCTTCGGCCGCTTGCGGCCCGTCATCCGAGGTGTCGTCCTGCCGGCCGTTTCATGCCGTTTTCATACGAAAAACCCGCGCCAGCCGTGCCAGCGCGGGTTTCCCAGTCAGTTGATGTCGAAGCTTGGGAAGCGCTGGTCTTTAAGCGACTGCGCTTTCAAAAGCGTTCGGCGTGGTGTTCTTCAGGTACTCCAGCGCCACCTTGGCCTTGCCGACGAGCACGGCGAACGCCTGCGGCTCGTGGATGGCCATGTCGGACAGGACCTTGCGGTCGATCTCGATGCCAGCCTTGTTGAGGCCGTCGATGAAGCGGCCGTAGGTCAGGCCGTGCTCGCGCACAGCGGCGTTGATGCGCTGGACCCAGAGGGCGCGGAAATTGCGCTTCCGGTTCTTGCGGTCGCGATAGGCGTACTGCAGCGACTTCTCAACCGCCTGCTTGGCGATACGGATGGTGTTCTTGCGGCGACCATAAAAGCCCTTGGCGGCTTTCATGACCTTCTTGTGCTTGGCGTGGCCGACAGTGCCTCTTTTTACGCGCATGTCATGATCTCCTTAAAACGCGTTAGCCGGGCTCAGAGGCCGTTCGGCAGAAAATTCTTGATGACCTTCTTGGCATCCGGCTCGGCGAGAACCATGGTGCCGCGGGCATCGCGAATGAACTTGTTGGTGCGCTTGATCATGCCGTGGCGCTTGCCGGCAGCAGCCGACAGGACCTTGCCAGTGGCGGTAATCTTGAACCGCTTCTTGGCGGCCGATTTGGTCTTCATCTTGGGCATTTTGCTTTCCTTTCTGCTGCGCTGGATTGCGCTTATTTCGCTTCGGGCCGACCAAAGCCCGAAAAGCAACAGGAACCGCCACGGCATGCCCTGCCGGACGGTTCTGGACGCGGCCTTATAGCGACGCGCCGGCCAAAGCGCAACCGCTGAATCGCGCGGCTACGGGATCAGAGCACGCGGAAAAGGACCGGCAGGATGCCGCTGTTCTGCAGATATTCGACGATCTCGAAGAACGGATATGCAACCAGGAAAATCAACCCGTCGGTGAAGGTGCGGTAAAGCACCTTCGGCCGCACCGAAAGCATTTCGGCATCCTTGAAGAGCCCGAAATTCGGGAGGAAGCGCGGCACCCTTTGCATGTAGCGAAGATAGACGTCGCCGAATGTATTCGTCAGATATTTTTCCTCGACCAGGATGACGTAGAGGAAGCACAGATAGGTGACCACTGCAAAGACCACCGCCACGGTCACCGAACCTGCCAAGGCGCCGACCCCCGCAGCGCCAATGGCGCTGAAGACATAAAGCGGGTTGCGCGTCACCGAATAGGGCCCGGTATCGACGATCTCGGCGGCCTTGCGGCCGCCGATATAGAGCGTGCACCAGGTCCGCCCGAGGATTGCCAACAGGATGAGTCCGAAGCCCAGGGCTTCCACATACTCATGAGCCTTGCCACTGCTGGGCAGCCTCGACTGAACGAACAGAAGGCCAAGCAGGACAACCGCGATAAGGACTGCAAGCGCCAGGCGTCGGCGGTGCTGGAAACGGCTCAGATCGTGCGGAGACATTGGGACCTGTAACATGATGTGAAAAAGGGTGCGGTCTGCCGATGGCGAAGACCGCACCCTTGCGGAAAGTTCTTGCACGGCGCGCCGCCGGCGGCGGCGCAATCATCTTGGATGCCGGCTGGCCTCAGCGCGGCGCGAGCACCATCATCATCTGGCGGCCTTCGAGCTTGGGTTCCGCCTCGACCTTGGCAATGGTCGCGACTTCCTCACGGACCCGGTTCAGCAACTGCATGCCGAGTTCCATATGCGCCATTTCGCGGCCACGGAAACGCAGCGTCAGCTTGACCTTGTCACCTTCCTCGAAGAAGCGCCGCACCGCCCTCATCTTCACCTCGTAATCGTGGCTGTCGATGTTGGGACGCATCTTGATCTCCTTGATCTCGATGGTCTTCTGATGCTTGCGGGCTTCGGCCGCTTTCTTCTGGTTTGCGTATTTCAACTTGCCGAGGTCGAGAATCTTGGCGACCGGCGGCTGAGCGTTGGGGGAAATCTCAACGAGGTCGAGACCTGCCTCTTCGGCGGCCTGCAGGGCTTCGTTGATTGAAACTTCGCCGCGATTGCTTCCGTCTGCATCGATGAGCTGGACGCGGGGTACACGGATATCGCGATTGGAGCGCGGCCCGTCCTTGGTGGGTGCCGCTGCTTTGAAAGGTCTGCGAATGGTCGTTATCTCCTCAAACCGTTGACGTTCATTGCTTGTATTGCGCCTATGTTGGTACGACGCGGAGCGAGTCAATAGCACACGGAATAGAATAAATCACCTGAATCCATGATTCGTTCGCCATCACTTTCGCCGGCAGCGCGACACTTTCCGGCGGATTCAACCTGTGCCACAACAGCTACACCGACAGGACACCGAAATGACCGACACGCCACCGCACTTCCTCGACATCGACGGCACCGCCATAGCGGTGCGCCATTCGGGCGGTAGCGAACCGGGCGTGGTGTGGCTCGGCGGCTTCCGCTCCGACATGCTGGGAACCAAGGCCGAAACCCTGAACGACTGGGCGCAGCGCAGCGGCCGCGCCTTCCTGCGGCACGACTATTCCGGCCATGGCGAGTCGGGCGGCGAATTCGCCGACGGCACGATCTCGAAATGGCTCACTGAGAGCCTTGCCGTATTCCGGCACTTCACCAAGGGCCGACAGATACTGGTCGGCTCCTCCATGGGCGCGTGGATCGCGCTGCGCATGGCGCAGGAATTGCGCAAGGCCGGCGAAGGCGAGCGCGTGGCCGGGCTGGTGCTGCTGGCACCCGCGCCCGATTTCACCAGCGAGCTCGTGGAACCCAAGCTGAGCGATGCCCAGAAGCGCGATCTGGCCGAAAAGGGCTTCTTCGACGTGCCCTCCGAATACTCGCCGGAAAACTACATCTATACGCGCGCGCTGATCGAGGACGGTCGGCTGAACCGGGTGATGGACCGCCCCATCGACACGCATTGCCCGGTGCATGTGCTGCAGGGCCTCGCCGACCCGGACGTGCCCCACACCCACGCGCTGAAGCTGGTGGGCCTGCTGCCCGCCGACGATGTCACGCTCTCGCTCATCCCCGATGGCGACCACCGCCTGTCGCGGCCGCAGGACCTCGATATGCTGATCCGCGCCGTCGAAGCCGTCAGCGAGCAGTCGAGGTAGGCGATGCGTCTTTCGGTTCCCGTCTCGGCCTTCGTTGCGGCCATCGTCGGCTTCGGCGGCACGCTGGCCGTCATCATCGCGGCCGCCGAGGCGGTCGGCGCGAGCCGGGCGGAAACCGCAAGCTGGGTGACCGCGATCTGTCTCGCCATGGCGTTGGAAACCGCCTGGCTGAGCTGGCGCACCAAGATGCCGGTCATCACCGCCTGGTCGACGCCAGGGGCGGCACTGGTAGCGGCAAGCTCGGGCTTCACCATGAACGAGGCCGTGGGCGCCTTCATCGTGGCGGCGCTGCTTTTGATCGTCACCGGCTTGTTCAAGCCGCTGACCAGGCTGATCGCCAGGATCCCGGCCTCGGTGGCGTCGGGCATGCTGGCCGGCATCGTCGTCACTTTCGCCATCAATGCGGCCAAGGCCGTCCCGGTCGATCCGGTTCTGATCCTGCCGCTGGTTGCGGCCTTCTTCGTGATCCGTCTGTTCAACCCGGCGCTGTCGGTGCTGGCGGTGCTGGTGGGTGGCGGCGCTCTCGCCTTCCTGACCGGGCGCGTGGGCGGGCTCCCCACGCCGGAACTCTCGACGCTGACCCTGATCACCCCGACCTTCTCCACCGCCGCCGTCATCGGGCTTGCGGTGCCGCTCTACCTCGTCACAATGGCCTCGCAGAACCTGTCCGGGCTGGCCGTGCTGCGGGCGGCCGGCTACCACCCCGAGCCGGGGCCGCTGATCTCGGTGACCGGCCTCTTCTCGCTGCTCTCCGCCCCGTTCGGCGCGCTGACCACCAACCTGGCCGCGATCTCGGCGGCCATCTGCACCGGGCCCGACGCCCACCCAGACCCGGCCGAGCGCTGGAAGACCGGGCCGTTCTATACGCTCGCCTATCTCGTCTTCGCGCTCTTCGGTGCCTCGCTGGTGGCGGTCTTCGCCGTGCTGCCGCAGAGCCTGATCGTGCTGGTGGCGGGCCTGGCTCTGATGGCGCCGCTGGCCAATGCGCTGACGATCGCGCTGAAGGACGAGCGCGAGCGCATGGCGGCCACCACGGCCTTCGCCGTCACCGCATCGGGGCTGACGATATTCGGCATCGGCGCCGCCTTCTGGGGGCTGGTGGCCGGACTGACGGTGCTGGCGCTGGACGCCATCAGGATTCTCGAAAAACGCACGTCCTGACAGGGGCTTGTCCGGTTTTCGCCAAAACCGTCTTGAACCGGGGTTTTGCCGTTCCCATTTCGATCTGGAGCAGCCGGCGTGGCTGCCTCGAACCGAAGGAACCGGAAAACATGAGCACGACTGCACTGATCCGCCCGGCCTGGACGCCGGCGACCATTGCCTTGATGGTGATCGGCTTCATGGTGTTCTGGCCGCTTGGCCTCGCCATGCTTGCCTATATCATCTGGGGCGACCGGCTTGACGGCTTCAAGCGCGACGTCAACCGGGCGACGGACGGCATCTTCGCCGGCTGCCGCAAGGCTTCCTACAGGGCGCATTCGGGGACCGGCAACGTGGCCTTCGACGACTGGCGCGAAAAGGAACTCGAGCGCCTTGCCGAGGAGCGCCGCAAGCTCGACGAGACGCTGACCGAATTCGACGACTACATGCGCGAGCTGCGCCGCGCCAAGGACCAGGAAGAGTTCGACCGCTTCATGGCCAACCGCAACAGATCGAAGCCGACGGCAAGCGCTCGCGGCGGGCCCGATGCCGGCCCGAGCGACGAAGCCTGAAATCATCCCGCCCGAACTCGCGGCGCCGCCCCAGCGGCGCCGTTTTTCTTTGCACTGACCCCGTTGCGCCCCCTGCAAAGCCGGGGATTTTGGGCGCACGAGCATCATGTTCGGCGCCGAATCACTTATTGTTGCCACATGCCGTTCGGTTTCCTGAAAAAATCGCAGCCTCCGGCGCCCAATCCGGTGCAGCAGCGCGAGCACACCGTGTCGGGCCGCACCCTGCCGTTGCGCATCGTCGAGAGCGACCGCGCCACGCGGCTGACGCTGCGCATCGACGCGGGCGGGCGCGGCCTGCGCATCACCGTGCCGCCGGGCCTGGCCCGCGGCGAGGTCGACCGTTTCCTCAACCGTCATCAGGGCTGGCTGGAGCAGCGGCTGGCCAATGTACCGGACCGGCCGCAGGTGCGCCCCGGCATCAAGGTGCCGATCCGCGGCGTGCCGCACCTCATCGTGCACGAGGCGGAAAAACGCGGCACCACACGGATAGGCGGCGACGCCGGCGGGCCGACCCTGACCGTTCATGGCGAGGCGCTGCACCTGCCGCGCCGGGTGGCCGATTTCCTCAAGCGCGAGGCCAAGCGCGACATCGAGGCGCTGGTGGAGAAGCACTGCACGACAGTCGGCCGGCGCGCCAAGGCGATCCGCTTTCGCGACACGTCGAGCCGCTGGGGCTCCTGCACCTCGGACGGGGCCCTGTCGTTCTCCTGGCGCATCATGATGGCGCCGCCGCCGGTGATAAACTATCTCGTCGCTCACGAGGTGGCGCATTTGCGCGAGATGAACCACGGCCCGCGCTTCTGGCAGCTCTGCGAGGAACTTTGCCCCGACACCGAGCGCTGCAAGGCATGGCTGAAGCGCAACGGCACCGCCCTTCAGGCAATCGTGTTCGAATAGGGCGGCCGTTTTCGGCTTGTCTGCCGATCCGCGCACGCTTTTCCTCGACACCGCCACCATTTCGTGGCACTCCCCCCGCATGGCACTCGACATCAAAATCTGCGGCCTGAAGACGCCGGAAGCGGTGGCGGCGGTGCTGGCGGGCGGCGCCAGCCATATCGGCTTCATCTTCTTCGCCAAGAGCCCGCGCCACGTCACCCCACAGGAGGCGGCGCCCCTGCGCCAGGCAGCCAAGGGCCACGCCAGGGCGGTGGCCGTCACGGTGGACGCCGACGATGCGATGCTCGATGAGATTGTCGCCGCGATGGCGCCCGACATGCTGCAGCTGCACGGCAAGGAAACGCCGGAGCGGGTGACGGCGGTGAAGCAGCGCTACGGCCTGCCGGTGATAAAGGCTTTTGCCGTGCGCGAGGCCGCCGATCTGGCGGCGGTCGAGCCCTATCGCGGCCTTGCCGACCGCTTCCTGTTCGACGCCAAGCCGCCGGCGGGCTCCGAGCTTCCGGGCGGCAATGGCGTGTCCTTCGACTGGCGCCTGCTGGCAGGCCTTGACGCTGAACTCGATTACATGCTTTCGGGTGGTCTCAACGCCGCCAATGTCGGCGACGCCATCAGGCTTGCCAATCCGCCCGCCATCGACATCTCGTCCGGCGTGGAAAGCGCGCCCGGCGTCAAGGACGTGGCGCTGATCGAGAATTTCTTCCGGGCCGTGCGGGCGGCAACCGACACCTGCGCCGCCTGACCCCATCAAGGGCATGTGCGGCGGCGGAAAAGATTCCGGCAAGGCGTGCTCGAACAAAGACTTAGGAGATCGGCCGTGAACCAGCCGGCAGAGCCCAATTCCTTCCGCACCGGCCCCGACGAGCAGGGCATGTTCGGCATTTTCGGCGGACGTTTCGTCGCCGAGACGCTGATGCCGCTGATCCTCGACCTGGAGCAGCACTGGGACGCGGCCAAGAACGACCCCGCCTTCCGCGAGGAGCTCAACGCGCTCTCCACCTTCTATGCCGGCCGGCCCTCGAAGCTCTATTACGCCGAAGGCCTGACAAAGCACCTCGGCGGCGCCAAGATCTATTTCAAGCGCGAGGACCTGAACCACACCGGCAGCCACAAGATCAACAACTGCCTTGGCCAGATCCTGCTCGCCAAGCGCATGGGCAAGAAGCGCATCATCGCAGAGACCGGCGCCGGCCAGCACGGCGTGGCCTCGGCCACGGTCGCCGCGCGCTTCGGCTATCCCTGCATCGTCTATATGGGCGCCACCGACGTGGAGCGGCAGAAGCCCAACGTGTTCCGCATGAAGCTGCTCGGCGCCGAAGTGCGCGCGGTCAGCTCCGGACATGGCACGCTGAAGGACGCCATGAACGAGGCGCTGCGCGACTGGGTGACCAATGTCGAGGACACCTATTACCTGATCGGCACCGCCGCCGGCCCGCACCCCTACCCCGAGCTGGTGCGCGACTTCCAGTCGGTGATCGGCACGGAAGCGCGCGCGCAGATGCTGGAGCAGGAGGGCCGCCTGCCCGACGTCATCGTCGCCGCCGTCGGCGGCGGCTCGAACGCGATCGGCCTGTTCCACCCCTTCCTCGACGACCGCAACGTGAAGATCATCGGCGTCGAAGCCGGCGGGCGCGGCCTCGAGGGCGTCGAGCATTGCGCCTCGATGAATGCCGGCCGCCCCGGCGTGCTGCACGGCAACCGCACCTACCTCTTGCAGAACGACGACGGACAGATCCTCGACGGCCACTCGATCTCGGCCGGCCTCGACTATCCCGGCGTCGGCCCCGAGCACAGCTGGCTGCGCGACACCGGCCGCGTCGACTACGTGCCGATCATGGATGACGAGGCGCTGGAGGCGTTCCAGGTCACCACACGCGTCGAAGGCATCATCCCGGCGCTGGAATCGGCCCACGCCATCGCGCATGCGATGAAGATCGCGCCGACCATGGGCAAGGACCAGATCATGATCGTCAATCTTTCCGGCCGTGGCGACAAGGACGTGCACACAGTGGCCAAGATGCTGGGCATGGAGATCTGACGATGAGCAACCGCATCGCCCGCCGCTTCGACAAGCTGAAGGCCGAGGGCCGTCCGGCGCTCGTCACCTATTTCATGGGCGGCGACCCCGACTACGAAACCTCGCTGTCGATCATGAAGGCGCTGCCCAGGGCCGGCTCCGACGTGATCGAGCTCGGCATGCCCTTTTCCGACCCGATGGCCGACGGCCCGGCGATCCAGGCGGCCGGCCTGCGCTCGCTGAAGGCCGGCCAGACGCTGAAAAAGACGCTGCAGATGGCGCGCGACTTCCGCGCCGCCGGCGACAACGACACGCCGATCGTGCTGATGGGTTATTACAACCCGATCTACATCTATGGCGTCGACCGTTTCCTCGCCGATGCCATCGAAGCCGGCATCGACGGGCTGATCGTGGTCGACCTTCCGCCGGAAATGGACGAGGAGCTGTGCGTTCCGGCGCTGAAGGCCGGCGTCAACTTCATCCGTCTGGCGACCCCGACCACCGACGACCACCGCCTGCCCAAGGTGCTGCAGAACACCTCCGGCTTCGTCTACTACGTCTCGATGACCGGCATCACCGGTTCGGCGCTAGCGGATACCGACAAGGTGGCCGCCGCCGTCACCCGCATCAAGGGCCACACCGACCTGCCGATCTGCGTCGGCTTCGGCGTGAAGACGGCCGAGCAGGCCCGCTTGATCGGCGCTGCGGCTGACGGCGTCGTCGTCGGCACGGCGATCGTGAACACGGTGGCCAATGCCGCCAGCGCGACGGCCGCGGTTCACGCCGTGTCGGCGCTGGTCGAGGACCTGGCGAGCGGCGTGCGTTCGGCACGCCTTGCTGTCGCCCAATAACATCACCATGTCTTTGACATCACTGGAACAGATGCCATGAACTGGATCACCAATTTCGTCCGCCCGAAGATCAACTCGATGCTGGGCCGGCGCGAGATGCCGGACAACCTCTGGATCAAGGATCCCGAGACCGGCGAAATGGTCTTCCACAAGGATCTGGAAGAAAACCAGTACGTCATTCCCTCCTCCGGCTATCACATGAAGATCGCCGCGCGTGAGCGGCTGAAGACCTTCTTGGACGACGGCGCGTTCGAGGTCATCGACAATCCGAAGGTCCCGACCGACCCGCTCAAGTTCCGCGACGAGAAGCGCTATGTCGAGCGGCTGAAGGACGCCAAGGCCAAGACCGGCCTGGAGGATGCCATCCTCAACGCGCTTGGCAGCATCGAGGGGCTGCCGGTGGTCGTGACCGTTCAGGACTTCGCCTTCATGGGCGGCTCGCTGGGCATGGCCGCGGGCGACGCCATCGTCAAGGCCTTCGAGACGGCGGTCGAGAAGCGCCGGCCGCTGATCCTGTTTGCCGCATCCGGCGGCGCGCGCATGCAGGAGGGCATTTTGTCCTTGATGCAGCTGCCGCGCACGACGGTGGCCGTCGACCGGCTGAAGGAAGCCGGCCTGCCCTATATCGTGGTGCTGACCAACCCGACCACCGGCGGCGTGACCGCTTCCTACGCCATGCTGGGCGACGTGCACATTGCCGAGCCCGGCGCGCTGATCGGCTTCGCCGGCCCGCGCGTCATCGAGCAGACGATCCGCGAGAAACTGCCCGACGGTTTCCAGCGCTCCGAATATCTGATGGAGCACGGAATGGTCGACATGGTGGTTTCGCGCCTCAAGCTGAAGCAGACCATCGCGCAGCTTCTGAAGATCCTCATGAAGGTGCCCGAGCACGCGGAAGCCGGCGAAACGGTTCCCGCCATGGCGGCCACCCGCGCCGAGGCGCGGCCGCAGGCCTGACGCGGACGACACGACGCTCAAGCCGGCTCGAGACCTTGCTCCCGGGGAGAAACCATGTCCACCCTTCTGGCCGACCGCCAAATCGAGCGCCTGATGGCGCTGCACCCGAAAGGATTCGACCTTTCGCTGGACCGCATCTCGCGCCTGCTCGAACGGCTCGGCAACCCGCAGGACAGGCTGCCGCCGGTGGTCCACATCGCCGGCACCAATGGCAAGGGCTCGACGGCGGCCTTTTCGCGCGCTTTGCTTGAGGCCGCGGGCTACCGCACCCACGTCCATACCTCGCCGCATCTGGTCAACTGGCACGAGCGCTACCGGCTGGGCGCGGAAGGTGGCGGCAAGTTCGTGGCCGACGCCGTGCTTGCCGACGCGATCGAGCGGGCGGCCGAAGCCAATCGCGGCGAGACCATCACCGTTTTCGAGATCCTCACCGCCGTCACCTTCCTTCTGTTTTCCGAACATCCCGCCGACGCGGCGGTGATCGAGGTCGGGCTGGGCGGCCGCTTCGACGCCACCAACGTGATCAAGAAACCGGCGGTTTCGGTGATCATGCCGGTTTCGCTCGACCACGAAGCCTATCTGGGCGACCGGGTGGAGCTGATCGCAGCCGAGAAGGCCGGCATCATCAAGCGCGGCTGCCCGGTGATCGTCGGCGCGCAGGAGAGCGACACCGCCCGCGAGGTGCTGGTCTCGACCGCCGAGCGGCTCGGCTGCCCGCTGGCCGTCTACGGCCAGGATTTCCTGGCGACGCAAGAGCATGGGCGCATGATCTACCAGGACCAGTCGGGCCTGATGGACCTTTCGCCGCCACGCCTGCCAGGCCGCCACCAATATGCCAACGCGGCGGCCGCGATCGCGGCTGTAAAAGCCGCCGGTTTCCGGCTCGACGAAGGCGCCGCCGACCGCGCCATGACCACGGTGAGTTGGCCCGGGCGCATGCAGCGCCTGCCGCAGGGCAAGCTGGTGGACATGGCCCCGGCCGGCGCGGAGATCTGGCTCGATGGCGGCCACAACCCGGGCGCCGGCATGGTCGTGGCCGAGGCGCTGACCGAGCAGGAAGAAAAATTCCCGCGGCCGCTGTTCCTGATCTGCGGCATGATCAACACCAAGGACCAGACCGGCTATTTCCGCGCCTTCAAGGGTATTGCACGCCATGTCTACACGGTTCCGGTGGCCTTCAGCGACGCCAGCGTGCCCAATTCCGAGCTTGCCATCCGCGCCGCGGAGGCCGGGCTTTCCTCGGAGCCGGTCAGTTCGGTGGCCAATGCGCTGATGCTGCTGCGCGACACCTGGGACGCCTCGGAGCCGGCGCCGCGCATCCTGATCAGCGGTTCGCTCTATCTCGCAGGCGCCGTGCTGGCCGAGAACGGCACGCCGCCGGTGTAATCGCTACTTCAGCTCGATCTCGATGAAGGCATATTCGCCGTCATTGGCGTTGATCACGTCGTGCTCGACGCCCTCGGAGCGGAAATAGGGCACGCCCTTCTTCATTTCCGCGAGCGCTTCGCCGTCCTTGGTTAGAAGCTTCACCTTGCCGTCCATCAGCGGCACCACGACATAGTCGTGGCCGTGGCGGTGCCAGCCGGTGCTGGCGCCCGGCGCAAAGCGCCATTCGGTGACGACGACGCGGTCATTGTCGATGAAGACGGTGGGCTTGGCCGATCCGGTCATTTTCTGCTCCCTTTCATGCATGCTCCATGAGAGCGAGGGAGCAGCCCTCTGACGAGGGCCAGCGCGCCGAAAACCAGGGCGCCAAAGAAAAAGCCCGGCGCTGGGCCGGGCTTTCACTGCATCTCAGGCAAGGATCAGGCGGCGCCGCCGATCCAGCTCGACAGCGCGGTCTTGGGCGCAGCGCCGACCTTGATGTCGGCCACTTCGCCGCCCTTGAAAATCATCAGGGTGGGGATGGAGCGCACGCCATACTGCGCGGCCAGCTCCGGATTCTCGTCGATGTTGAGCTTGGTGATCTTCACCTTGCCGGCGAGCTCGTTGGAGATCTCTTCCAGCGACGGTCCGATCATCTTGCAGGGGCCGCACCATTCGGCCCAGAAGTCCACCACCACCGGACCCTCGGCGTCCAGCACAGCGGACTTGAAATTGCTCTTGTCGACCTTGACGGTGGCCATGATGAAATCCTTTCGGGTGTAAAAGTCGCGCTACATATGGTGCCGGTTGAGCAGGCGTTCAAGCACAGTTTGTGTCACGACGCGTTGAGTCGAGCAAGGGCGTCGTCCATCGCCGCCTCGGGAATCCGGATGAGGCCCGGAATCTCGGTAAACAGAAGTGCCGCCGACACGCCCCTGCCGGGATAGAGCGGCCCCAGCAGCGCGCGGTAGAGCGCTAGCTGCGTGACATAGGCAAGCGGCACCTGCTCGAAGGACGCTGGCGCGGGCCGATTGGTCTTGTAATCGACGATCAGCACCTCGTCGGGTGTCACCGCCAGCCGGTCGATCTTGCCGGAAACCGTGCGCTGCTTGCCCTTGACCGTGACGCTGCCCATGATCGCCACTTCGGCGCGCGAACCGGGCGCGAACAGCGGCGCAAAATCTTCCGAGGCCAGGATTGCTTCAACGGAGGAAAGCAGCGCCTGCCGTTCCTCTCCCTTCCATGCCGCGCCGGCGCGGGCGAGATAGCGCAGCGCTGCCGGCCGCCGGTCTTGCTCGGCTATGCCGGGCAGCATCTGCAACAGCTTGTGCAGCACCAGGCCGCGCGCGATGGCAAAGCCCGGTTCGACCTCGGGATCGAGCACCGGCGAGCGCGTGGAGGCCACCGGCTCAACCGCTTCTTCGATCAGCGCTGAGGCGCCGGAGGGCGACAAGGGACGCGGCAGGAGTTCGACCGGGGGCAGCTTTTCCAACAGCTCCGGCGGCATTGCCGCAACCGGTTCCGCGTCCTTCGCCACCGGCGGTTCGGCCATCAGTTGCACCGCCGGCAATGGCGTGACGCGAAAACGATGGACAAAAATGTCCGGCGCGACGGGATGAGCGCGTTCCTCGCATTTGCCCGACGCGATCAGCGCCTTGCTGACCAACGCGTGCCAGGTGGCCGGGTTCGGGGCGCGCTTGCCGTGATAGCCGCAGACGATCAGCCGGTCTTCGGCCCGCGTCATGCCGACATAGAGCAGGCGGCGATATTCGTCGTCGGCGCGCTCCTTCAGCGTGTCCGACATGGCCTGCGAATAGAAATTCTTCACGTCGCTGCCCGAGCGCCAGAGATAGCCCTTTGTCCGGCGTAGCTCCTCGCTTTTGGCCTCGAAGGGCATCAGGCGTGGCAGGTGCTGGTCGCTGAAGGGCGTGGCGCCGCCATCGACAAGGAACACCACCGGCGCTTCCAGCCCCTTGGAGGCATGCGCGGTCATGATGCGCACCTCGTCGCGCGTCTGGTCCATCTCGCGCTTGATCTCGGGGCCGGCGCTTTCAAGCGTCGCCAGGAAGGATTCGAGGCCCGGCAGGCCGGTGCGCTCCTCGGCAAGGCAGAAGGACAAAAATTCGTCGAGGATGTCGCCGGCATCCTGCCCCAACCGCGAAATCATCGCCTTGCGCACGCCGTCGCGGCCGAGAAGACCCGAATAGAACTCGAAGACAGGCTTGTAGGCGGCTTCAGTCGCCCAGTCGTCGAGCCGCTTTGCCACCGCAGCCAGTTCCGGCGCGCTTTCGGCCTTGCGGCGCAGCGAGGTGTAGAGCGACACGCCGGCGGGTCGTGCGTGGGCGAGATCGAAAAGCGTGTCCTCGCTCAGCCGGAAGATCGGGCTTTTGAGGATCGCGGCGAGCGACAGATCGTCTTCGGGCTGGATGAGGAAGCGGCCGAGCGCCATCAAATCCTTCACCGCGATATGGCCCGGCAGGCTGAGGCGGTCGGCGCCGGCCACGGCGATGCCGCGGTTCTTCAGGCTGCGCGCCAGCGCATGGACAAAGCGGTCGCGCTTGCGCACCAGCACGATGACGTCGCCGGCCGACAGCAGCTTGCCGCTGCCCTCGATGATCTCGCCCGAGCGGATCCAGTGCTGGATGGTGGCGGCGACGTTTTCGGCCACGCGCACGGCCGGCGCATGGGCGTGGTCGATGGCCTGCGTCCAGTCGTCCGGTTCTTCCGCAACGTCCGCGCCGATCGACGGCCAGACCTCGACATAGCCGGGCGCGCCGGCGCGGATGGCATTGTGCTGCACCGGGCCGGGGTCGAGCGTGATGCCGCGTCGCGTCTCATCGCTCGAAAAGACCGTGTCGACGGCCTGCAAGACATCGTCGGTGGAGCGGAAGGAGAGCGTGAGCTTGACCGGCTCGAAATTGCCGTTGGCGGCGCGCACGCGCTGCGAGAATTCATGGCCGGTGCGGGCAAAGGATTCCGGCGCCGCGCCCTGGAACGAATAGATCGACTGCTTTTCGTCGCCCACGGCAAAGACCGTGCGGTGGACATTGTCGCGCGCGCTTTGGCCGGCGAAAAACTCTTCTGCGAGGCGCTTCACCACCTCCCACTGGTCGGGGCTGGTGTCCTGCGCCTCGTCGAGCAGGATGTGGTCGATGCCCTTGTCGAGCTTGTATTGCACCCAGGGGCCGGCATCCTGCCGGGCCAGCAGGCGCACGGTGCGGGTGATGAGGTCGTTGAAATCGAGGAAGCCGCGCCCGGTCTTCAGCCGCTCATAGCGGCCGATCAGCCAGTCGGCGATGGTCAGCGCCGCGCGCGTACCCTCCAACATCCGGAACATGGCCAGCCGGTCGGACGTGGCGATGATCGCGGCGGCGGCCGCCGAGTAGCGCTCGGCGAGGTCCGGCATGCGGTCGTGCAGCGCCTTCTTGAAGGTTTTTATCGGATCGTAGGGATCGCCGTCGGACTTCAAAAAGCCCTTGGCGAGCAGCTTCAGCCGCGCGATCGGGTCGCGCTCCTCGAAGGCGCGCGACGCGTCGGGAATGATGCTGTCGAGCGCACGGCGCGCATCGACGGCCTCCGCGGCCAGTGCGAACTCCGTAAACACATCGGCGGGGAAGCCGGGCAGCGGCCAGATCGAGTCCGCAATGCCCTCGGCGGTGTCGTCCGGCGCAAAGCCGAATTCCTCGAACAAGGCCGGATAGGCGGGGTCATGGCCGATGGCGTCGATGAAGGCGCGCAGGCCGTCGCGCTTGGCGACGATTTCGCTAAGCAGCGCATCCAGCCCGGCCTCGCCGCCGCGCTCCAGCACCATGGCGAAGGCTTCGGCAAGCTCGGGATGGTCGGCGGCCACAGCGCCCGTCACCATCTCGCGGCGGGCGGTGGCAAACAGCGTCTCTTCCATCAGCGGGTCGAGCATCTGGAAGTGGGCGGCGATGTTGGCTTCCAGCGGGAACTGGTGCAGCACCGATTCGCAGAAGGCGTGGATGGTCTGGATTTTCAGGCCGCCCGGCGTTTCCAGCGCCTCGGCAAACAGCCGGCGCGCGCGGCGCAGCTTTTCGGCGTTCGGCGCCCGGCCCTCCAGCTTCTCGATCTCGGCGCGCAGGGCCTCGTCGTCCAGCATGGTCCATTTCGACAGATTGCCGAAGACGCGGTTGGACATGTTGGCGGCTGCCGCACGGGTATAGGTGAGGCACAGGATCTTTGACGGGTCGGTGCCTTCGAGCAAAAGCCGGATGACGCGCTGCGACAGCACATGGGTCTTGCCCGAGCCGGCATTGGCCGACACCCAGACGGAATTTTGCGGGTTAGCCGCCTTGGCCTGGCGCTCGACGGTTTCGGCGGGAACGGAAAAGATCTTCCTCATTCGTCGCCCCCGGATTCGCCCGCATTGTCGCCGCCGGCCGACCATTCCAGCACGCGCGCCAGATGGTCGTAATCGCCATCGGTCTCGCCCTCGCGGAACGGCAGCGCGCGCGACAGATAACCGGTATCGGCGCGGTTATAGTGCTGCAGCAGCTCCTCCAGCCGCCGCCAGGCTTCTTCCGCCAGATCGCCGGCAGGGCGAATTTTACCGTCGTACTTTAGGATTGATTCAGGCAGCACCTCGCCATTGGGCTTGAAGCGCACGAAGGCTAGGTCCGCCGGCTGCAGCGATCCGAGGTCGTGGAACGCACCGCGCTTCAGCAGTGCCCCTTCCAGCGCGAGCTGCGGCGCCAACAGCGTGTGCGCCTGCGCCTTGGAAGGCGAGGAACCGGTCTTGTAGTCGATGATATCGGCCATGCCGGCTGCAAGCAGGTCGACGCGGTCGGCATAGCCGGACAGCGTCACGCCCGAAGCGCCGACCGGCGTCTTTTCGGCGCGCGCTTCCGGGTGGCGGGCCTTTGTCCCGAGGGCGCGCCCGCGCTCCCACACGATGATGTTTTCGGCCAGTTTTTCGAAGCGCGGCCACCACACGGCGCGCACGTCCTCCGGCAAATTGGCCTCGTCGAAGGCGGCGCGGCCGGCCTCGAGCAGCACGGCAAGCGCGGTTTCCGCCCTCGGGTCGACGCCGGAGGTCGTAAAACGTTGCATGATGTCGTGGAACAGGGTGCCGCGTTCGGCAGCGCCCGGATCGCGCACCAGCTCTTCCAGCGGCAACAGCTTGAGAATGCGCTTGGCGTAGATCGCATAGGGGTCGCGGCGCAGCGTCTCGATCTCCGTCACCGAGAAATGGCGCGGCCGGGCGTCCACCGGGGGCTTCGGCTGCGGGCGTTCGGCGAAGGGGATTTGCGGGCCGGCATCCAGCGCGAGGGCACGGCCGAGCAATTCCTCGCCGCGGGCGCGCATGGCCGCCGCCGCGCCCGGCCCGGCAAAGGTGAGGATGCGCTGCAGCCAGCGCGAGGGCACGGCCGGCGCGTCGCCCGAACGCGCCGAGCGCGTCAGGATCACCTGCGGCGTGCCCAGCGCCATCTGGAAATCATGCGCCGACTGGCCGATGCGCCGCTCCGGCGGCTCGAGCTCGATGCCGGTCTTCATCAGGCGCGACATGAAGCGGTCGGCCTGCGCCTTGCGCGGCCACACGCCCTCGTTCAGCCCGCCGACGATGAGCGTGTCGACGCTCAGCAGGCGGGCTTCCAGCGCGCCCCAGATCGAGACGCGGCCGTCACCGCCATGGGCGGGCTTCACCACCTCCGGCGCGACCAGTGCCTCGGCGACATCGGGCCATTCGTCGGCCGCGAAGGAGAAGGGCGCGGTGGCCGCCACCAGCCCGCGCAGCAGGTCGGCCAGCTTTTCGCCCGCCTCGCCAGCATAAAGTTCAGTCAGGCTGCCATCGGCGCTGCGGCCCAGCGCTTCGAGCACCGTGACCGTGGCGCGGACGATGGCCGAAAGCTCGACCTCGCTCTCGCCCCGGAAGGCGACCAGCGGCGCCAGCGCCTCGTCCAGGCGGGCGAGCACGGCGCGCGCGTCGGTAAGCCGCCGTTCGCTGAGCCGCGTTTCCCAGAACGGCTTTCGCCCCTCGCCGGCCAACCCCGCAAGGCGCTCCTCGAACAGGCTGCCCAGATGGGCAACGTCCGGCCTGCCGGTGCCGCCGCGCAGGGCCACGAGTTCGATGGTCTCGGCAGCGTGGCGAACTTGACGACGCTCCATGCCGAGCGACAGCAGCGGATGCTTCAGCAGCGACAGAACCGAAACCGGATCGCCGGGCCGGAACGCCGCCTGAAGCATGAGACGCAGCAGCGCGCCGGGCGGCGTGTTGGCAAGCGGCGTGCCGCCGGAATCGTTAGCCTGGATGCCGAAGCGCAAAAGCTCGACTGAGACGCGCCGGGCGAGGTTGCGGTCGCCGGTGACGAGAGCCGCCTTGTGGCCGGGCTCGGCAATCGCCTTGCGCAGGGCGAGCGCAATCGCCACCGCCTCGTCGCGCTCGCTCGCCGCTTCCAGCAGCGTCACGCCGGCAAAGGCGGCTTCAACATCGGACTCGGAGACTTCTGCCCGCTGACCCGCCCAGGCATCGGTGGTTTCGGCCGGCAGCAAGGCCTGCGCGACCAGCGTGTCGCGCACGGCCAGTGCCGGCCCGATTGCTCCAATCTCTTCGACGTCCGCGCGCAAAATGCCGATCTTTTTCAGCAGCTTGGCAAGGCCATATTGCGGGTGGCCGAGCACGGCTGCGGGCGTGGCCTCGGCGGAGATGACCGACCAGGAGCGCTCGTCCATGCCCCGGTCGAGACCGGGCAGCACCACCACCCCGCGCGGCAGCCGCGCGATGGCCGACAAAAGCTCGGCGGTGGCGGGGATGGAGCCGGTGGAGCCGGCGGCAATGACCGGTCCCTGCGGCGGTCGTTGGCGCAGCCGCTCGGCCTCCAGCCGGATCAGCGCATTGCGATGCGCGGCCGGATTGGAGCGGTCGAGTTCGGCCAGAAGGTTCGGCCAGGCGGTCATGACGATTTCGAGGAAATCGAGCGTTACCTGCCACCAGTTGGCGAGGTCGCCGGAAACCAAGTCGTGAAGCCGCGCCCAGTCCGAGCCCTCGGTCTCGATCTCGTCCATCAGCCCGGCAAGGTCGCGCGCCAGCCACACCGCATCGGCCGCCGAGGCCGGAACGACGATTTCTTCCTCGAAAAGAATGGCGACATGGGCCGGCAGCCGCCGCTTCCAGCTGCGCACCAGAGGGGCGAGCAGGAGCAGGCGGTCGATGGCCGCGATCGGCGGCGCGAGGTCGATCTCGCCGGCGCCTTCGGGCGCGAACAGGGCCTCGTCCTCATCGAATTCGCCGAGCGGGCGGATGGTAGGCAGGATAGCCGAGCCGCCTTTCGCCTTCTCCACGAACACGCTGCGCAACTCGCGCGCGGCGCGGCGTGTCGGCACATAGATGGTGACATCGGCCAGCGCCAGCGGATCGCCGTCGAAGCGGAAATCGGGGATCAGGCGGCCGTCGAGCAGGCTTTCGGCCAGCGTCGGCAAAAAGGCAGCGCCGGGCGGAATGGAGAAAAGGCGGGGCGCGGGCCGGCCGCTCATGCGTCCTGAGCCATGGCGCTCGCCACCACCGCTTCCGCAGGCGCAATGGCGTCGGGCGTGCCGACGGTGATCCAGCGGCCTTCCATCTTCATGCCACAGAGCCGGCCGGCGGCGATGGCGCGGTCGAAATAGAGGTTGAGCGAGTGCGGCGTGGCCTCGGCGCCGGCGAAGATGCGCGGATGGATGATGGCCGCGCCGGCATAGATCAGGCCGGCAGGGTCGCCCGCCGCGCGCTTGAGCGCGCCGTCGGGGCCGAGCAGGAAATCGGTGCCGCCGCTGTGGCCGGTTGCCGAGGAGAAATCCGCCAACATGAGCAGAATATCCATCCTCGACGCGTCCCAGGCAAGGGCCAGCCGCTTGAGATTGGACTCGTCCCGGTCGATCCAGAACGTGTCGGCGTTGAGCACCAGGAAAGGCTCCGCGCCAAGCTGAGGCAGCGCCTTGACGATGCCGCCGGCGGAATCGAGCAGCGCTTCGCTCTCGTCGGAAATCACCACGGCCGGGCGCGGGCGCCCCGCCACATGGGCGACGATCTGCTCCGGAAAATAATGGACGTTGACCACCGCCTTCGCCACGCCGGCCTCGGCCAGGCTGTCCAGCCCCCAGTCGAGCAGCGTCTTGCCGGCGACGCGCACCAGGGGCTTGGGCATGGTGTCGGTGAGCGGCCGCATGCGCTTGCCGAGCCCTGCGGCGAGGACCATGGCGGTTTTCGGCATGCGCGGGTCGGTCAAATCTCTGCGTCCTCGGTGAAGCCGTGAACCTGATAGAAATCGCGCAGCTCGGCAAGGGCGGGATGGGCGAGCGCCCGGCGCAGATAGTCGCGGATGCGCGGCAGGTGCTTCAAGTAGGCTGGCTTGCCGTCGCGGCGGTCGAGGCGCACGAAGATGCCGAGGATCTTGGAATTGCGCTGCGCGGCCATGATGGCATAGGCCTCGGCAAAGCCTTCCGGGTCAAAACCGCCGGCGGCCTGCCGGGCCGCGACATACGCCTTCACCGTGGCCGCCTCGATCTCCTCGGGCACGGTCACGCGCGCATCCATGGCGAGCGAGGCGACGTCATAGGCCGAGGGGCCAATCAGTGCGTCCTGGAAGTCGATCACGCCGAGCCGGTCGAAGCCCTCGCGCTCGGGGCGCCAGATGATGTTGGGCGAGTGGAAATCGCGCTGCACCAGGCTCTTTTCAGCCTTGTTCAACCTGTCGATCAGCGCGTTCCAGAGACGGCGGTAATCGTCGCGCAACGCCGGGCCGGCCGGCTTGCCCGTCACCGCCGGCACATACCAGTCGAGCAGCAGCTCGACCTCGATCAGCATGGCGTCGCGGTCGAAGGGCGGCACGACGTGGACGACACCGGGGGCGACCTCGATGCGGTCCGGCCAGGTCTTGCCATGCATCATGGCCAGCAGCTCGGCCGCGGCCACATAGCGCTCTTCAACCGGCTTGCCGTCCACCAAAAAGCCTTCCCCGCCGAGATGCTCGATGAGCAGAAAACCGTTTTCGAGATCCTGCGCATAGATTTCCGGCACGCTGACGCCGCCTTCATGCAGCGCGCGATCGAGCGCGACGAAAGCAGCCACGCTGCGCGCCGTGTGGGCGATCTCGGCATAGGCCTTGCCGTCACGCACGGGCGGGCCCAGCACCAGTTCGGGCGAGTTCATGAGGATGCGCGGCGCGTGGCCTTCGAGCGTGACGATCTCGTAGGCGCGGGCCGAAGCGTCGCCGGTGAAATAGCGGCGCGAGGCTTCGCCCCAGCCGGAACGCTGCAGAAAATTTCGGGCGGCGAAGGAGCGGCTGATGCGGGCGCCCGCGGCCGCATCCTGCGCGACGATGCGCGCCAGCCGCCCGGCGCCGCTTTCGGTCAGCTCGATGCGGATGGCGGTTTGCGGCATGCGGTGGCCGGCCTTTTCCGGCCATTCGACAAGGGCCGCCCCTTGCTCCAGCGCGTCATCGAAGCCGAGCTCGTCAAGCTCCTCCTCCGACGACAGGCGGTAGAGATCGAAATGCTGGATCGGCAGCCGACCCTCATAGACCTGCACGAGGGTAAAAGTCGGGCTCGGTACTTCGAGCTCGGGATCGCCGGCAATGGCGCGGATCAGGCTGCGCGCCAGCGTGGTCTTGCCGGTGCCTAGGTCGCCGTGCAGCGCCAGCACGTCGCCGCGGCTCAGGGCCAGGGCCAGGTCCTCACCCAGGCGCAGCGTCGCCTGCTCGTCGGCCAGAAAGCGTTCGACAATATAGCCGGTCATCGAGACCGTTACTCCGCAGCCACGCGAATGCCGGTGGGCGTGATGGGGAACAGGCAGATCACGGTGGTGCCGCGATCCTTGCCGGTTTCGATGCGCACCGAGCCGCCATGAAGCTCGACAAAGCTCTTCACCACCGACAGGCCAAGGCCGGCACCACGCCGCCGCCCGCCATTGACGCGCGGCTCGAAGCGGCGGAACACCGTGTCGAGGATTTCCGGCGGCATGCCGGGACCGTCGTCATGAACCGCAAACTCCACGCCCTGCGCCATCTGCCGGCAGGTGAGCGCCACGGTGCTGCCCTCCGGCGCATAGTTGGCCGCGTTGCTGAGCAGATTGTAGAGGATCTGGCGAATGCGCGTCTCGTCGCCGTGAAAGCTCTTCGGCGCCTGGGCGATGTCAACGGTCAGGCGGATGCGATGCTCGTCCAGCCGGTCGGCGACCAGCTCGGCGGCGGCGGCGATGGTGCGGTCGATGCGCACCTCGGCCACCTCCAGCTCCATGATGCCGGCATCGACGGTAGCCAGGTCGAGAATGTCGTTGACGATGGTCAGGAGCACCGCGGACGACGAACCGATATGCTCCAGATATTCGCACTGGCGCTGGGTCAGCGGCCCGGTGGCAGGTAGCGACAGCAGTTCGGTGAAGCCGATGATGTTGGTGAGCGGCGAGCGCAGCTCGTAGGAGACGTGCTGGACGAAGTCGTTCTTGAGCTGGTCGGCCCGCTGCAGCGCCTCGTTCTTGTCCTTCAGCGCGCGCTCGACATTCACGCTGTCGGTGACGTCGACAAAGGTGATCATCACCTGGCCGTTGGGCAGGTGGATGACGGCGTAGCGCAGCACCGTGCCGTTGTGGAGCTCGGTCTGGCCGCGGCCGTTGCGGCGCTCTTCATCGAAGCCGGTAACCGCTGCGACGAAGCTCGCCCAGGGGCTGTCCTTGACGACGGTGTCGCATTGCGCCCGGATGACCGAGATGTGGGTATTGGCGCCCACCAGTTCGGGCGACAGGCCCCACAGGCTGACGAAGGCCGGGTTGGACAGGCGGATGCGCCCGTCAGGACCGAACACGGCCACACCCTCGGTGAGGTTGTCGAGCGTCTCGCCCTGCACGCGCACGGCGGCATTGTAGCGGCTTTCCAGGTTGATGCGCTCGGTCAGGTTCTCGAACACCCAGGTGACGCCGCCCTTGGGCTGCGGATTGGCGATGACGCGCAGGGTGCGGCCGTCGGGCAGGTGCCACCAGTGTTCCTGCGGCTCGACCGCGCGGTAGGCGCCCAGCAGGTTTTCCTTCCAGCGCCGCCATTCCGGCTGTTCGGCGATCTTGCCTTCGCTGCGCAGCCGGTCGAGCAGCAGCGCATTGTCGGGCGCGCTGTCGAGGAAGCCGACGTCGAGGTCCCACAGCTTCTGGAACGCCTGGTTGAAGAAGCGCAGCTTCTCCTGGTCGTCGAAGATCGCCACCGCGGTGTTGAGCTGGTCCAGCGTGTCGGCGTGGCTGCGCACGGCGCGCTCATATTCCTCGCGGATCGTCTCGATGCCGCTCATGTCGACGGCGATGCCGGCGGCGCCCTCGGGGCCGGCGAAATCGGTGACGGCAAACATCTTGCGGTCGCCGCCGATCACCGTCGACAGGGTCTGCTCGAACAGCTGATGCGTGGCGTGCTTCTGCGCGATCGCCTCGCGCGCCGGCGTGCCGAGAAATTCCTTGCCCTCGCGCAGCACCGCCTCGGGCGTCGCGGCCTCCACCGCGTCGGCATAGGCGCGGTTGACCCAGCGCAGCCGGCCATCGGCACTGCGCAGCCAGAACGGCATCTTCAGCGCATCGACCAGCCCGATCATGTTGTCGTGGTCGGCGGCAAGCCGCTGGTTCTCCAGCTTCAGGCGCACCTGTTCGCGCTGGGCCACCGACAGCGAGACGAAGCGGACCAGCGTGTGCGACGGCGTCTTGCGGCCCTGCACCTCCAGCGGCGCGCCGGTATGCGTCTCCACCGCGAGATCGAACTGGGCGCCCTTTTCGCGCAGGCCGGCCACCGCGCGGTCGAGCGCGGCTGCCGCGCGCGGCGTCAGCCAGCGGCCGAATGCCAGGAACGCCGCCCGGTCTTCCGGCGCGCCGACATCCACCGGCAGCGAGCCGACCAGTTCGGGCTTCTGCTTCTCGCTGGCCCAGACCACGATGCGCTGGTCGCGCAGGTTGAGAAGGGCGTCCGACCGCTGCAGCGCGGCGTTGAGATCGGCCACACGGGCGCGCAGCGCGACGTTGTCGGCCGAGATTTTGGCCCGCTCGCGGATCAGCACGATCGCCGACAGCAGTGCCGCTCCCATGACCCCGACGAAGACGGCCATCTGCATGACTTCGACCACGCCGACCGGCAGGCTGGCCGACCTGGCCGATGCGGCGGCTTCAGCCAGCGCCGGATCGGCCCGCAACAGGCCGTAAAGGGATGTCGCGGCCATAAGAGCGCCGGCAAACGGCCGCGCGAGCAGGCCGGTTCGCCGGCCTTGCGCCACGCGCCCTTGGCTGTTTGAATCCCTGTGGCCGCCGGAGACGGCCTGTCCCGCCCGAAGCGGGTTTTCCCCCGGCATGTCCTGTTCCTCTCGCCGCGTGAATGCAAGACCGACCGCCCTTGCGCCTGCCCTCCCCGCCCGGAGCCCAAAGCGTTGCGAATCAAGAACACAATAGCCGCTGGTGGAATCGACGTGAAGGAGCTGCGGCAGCAAAAAGAAAACCGGACGAAGTCAATCGCCCGGTATCAATATATTGTGTATTGGTTAATTTAGATCAGTATCTGTAGTGTTCAGGCTTGAACGGACCCTGCGGCGTCACGCCGATATAGGCGGCCTGATCGTCCGAAAGCTCGGTCAGCTTGGCGCCGAGCTTGTCGAGATGCAGCCGGGCGACCTTCTCGTCGAGGTGCTTGGGCAGCACATAGACCTCGTTCTTGTACTGGCCGCCCTTGGTGAACAGCTCGATCTGCCCCAGCACCTGGTTGGTGAAGGAGGCCGACATCACGAAGCTCGGGTGGCCGGTGGCGTTGCCGAGGTTGAGCAGGCGGCCTTCCGAGAGCAGGATCATGCGCTTGCCATCCGGGAAGGTGATCATGTCGACCTGCGGCTTGACGTTGGTCCACTTCAGGTTGCGCAGCGCCGCGACCTGGATCTCGTTGTCAAAGTGGCCGATGTTGCCGACGATGACCATGTCCTTCATCGCCCGCATGTGGTCGAGGGTCACGACATCCTTGTTGCCGGTTGTGGTGATGACGATGTCGGCGGTCGGCGCGGCGTCTTCCAGCGTGACCACCTCGAAGCCGTCCATGGCCGCCTGCAACGCGCAGATCGGGTCGACCTCGGTAACTTTTACGCGCGCGCCGGCGCCCTTCAGCGAAGCGGCCGAGCCCTTTCCGACGTCGCCATAGCCGCAGACGACGGCCACCTTGCCGGCCATCATCACGTCGGTGCCGCGGCGGATGCCGTCGACCAGCGATTCCTTGCAGCCATACTTGTTGTCGAACTTCGACTTGGTGACGCTGTCGTTGACGTTGATGGCCGGGAAGGGCAGCAGGCCCTTCTTCTGCAACTGGTAGAGGCGGTTGACGCCAGTGGTCGTCTCCTCGGTCACGCCGCGGATCGCCTCGCGCTGCTTCGTGAAGAAGCCCGGCGTGGCGGCCATGCGCTTCTTGATCTGCGCGAACAGGATCTCTTCCTCCTCGCTGCCGGGCTTGGACAGCACGTCCTCACCGGCCTCGGCACGCGCGCCGAGCAGGATGTACATGGTGGCGTCGCCGCCATCGTCGAGGATCATGTTGGAGGTGCCGCCATCGGCCCACTGGAAGATCCTGTCGGTGTATTCCCAATATTCCTCAAGCGTCTCGCCCTTAACGGCGAAGACCGGAACGCCTGCTTCAGCGATGGCCGCGGCGGCGTGGTCCTGGGTGGAGAAGATATTGCACGAGGCCCAGCGAAGGTCGGCGCCGAGGGCCTTCAGCGTCTCGATCAGCACCGCAGTCTGAATGGTCATGTGCAGCGAGCCGCTGATGCGGGCGCCCTTCAGCGGCTGCTTCTCGCCGAACTCCTCGCGGCAGGCCATCAGGCCCGGCATTTCGGTTTCGGCGATCTCGATTTCCTTGCGGCCCCAGCCGGCAAGCGAAAGATCGGCAACGATATGGTCCTTGCTACCAGACATGACATGCTCCGATGAACGGTTTTTCGACGTGCGCCGCCCGACGATCAGGCACGCAACTATGGCTGGCTGCCTAGCAGATTGCCGGACCCTCGACAATGGGACATAAAGAAATCTTTATCCCTGCATATGCGGCAGGGAGCCGTTCAGCATTCCTCGCCGAAGCGGTCGGCGACCAGGTCGGCCAGCGCGTTCACCGCCTCGTGGGCATCGGGGCCGGTTGCCGTGACGCGGATGCTGCAGCCGGGACTGGCCGCCAGCATCATCAGGCCCATGATCGAGGTGCCGCCGACCTTCACGCCATCCTTCTCGACCTCGACCGCGGCCTGGTAGCCACCCGCCACCTGCACGAACTTGGCCGAGGCGCGGGCATGGAGCCCACGCTGGTTGACGATTGTCATTTCACGGCTGACGGCGCCGGCGTCGGAAGGCAGGTCGGTCATTTGGTGCTCAACAGCTGGCTGGCCACATTGATGTATTTGCGACCGGCGGCCTGCGCCTCGTCAAGCGCCAGCATCATGTTGTCGCTCTTGCGCACGCTGGTGAGCTTGATCAGCATCGGCAGGTTGACGCCCGCGATCACCTCCACCCGGCCCGCTTCCATCACCGAAATGGCCAGGTTGGACGGGGTGCCGCCGAACATGTCGGTCAGCACCACCACGCCGGAGCCGGTATCGGTACGGGCCACGGCGGCGATGATGTCGCGGCGACGCTGTTCCATGTCGTCGTCCGCGCCGATGGCGATGGTGGCGAAGTTTTCCTGGGGTCCGACGACGTGCTCCACGGCGTTGCGGAACTCCTCGGCCAGCCGACCGTGCGTAACGAGCACGAGTCCGATCATTCTGCTTTGGCTCCCGTCATGACTTGTTCACGAGCGCAATGAATTTTGGCCACATCAATCGCCTTGGCCGGGCAGCGAAGCGCTATCTTGTCGAGGCGGGTGGCGTTTACAAGCCCTAAAACACTTTGGCGAGGACCATTTTGCCGCACAGTGTCACGTGTTTTCGACACTTTTCATGCGAAGGGCGACAGCGAAAGTCGAGCGGCGATTGCCAGCAGCGCGGGTCCGGCGTCGCGCTCGCGAACCGCCACAAGCGGCAGCCGACAGCCGGATATCTCTTCGAATGCATCATCAGGAAGCCGCTCCAGGCGATCCGCCGGCACCAGCCGCACCGCAAGGTCGATCACGGCGGCCGGTTCGACCTCCAACGGTGTCGGGCCGACGCCGTAGACCTCGACCAGCCCGCAGATGGTGGCGGGCGCCCGGCACAGCAGCCGACCGCCATGCGCCGACGCAAGGACCTGATCGTCGGCGACCAGCCGCGCCAGCCGGCCGCTTTCGCGAAAACGCGAGATGAGCGCCAGCGCCAGCGTGCTCTTGCCGGAGCCGGAGGGCCCGAGGATCAGTATGCCGCGCTCGCCCAGCACCAGCGCAGTGCCGTGCAGGTTCGTTGGGGCCGCCACAGGCTCAGGCCTCGGCCGGCAGGGTCAGGGTGAAGCGCGCGCCCCTGATGTCGCCCGGCTTGGCGCCGGGGATGTTTTCCGCCGTCAGGGTTCCGCCATGTGCCTCCACGATCTGGCGGCTGATGGACAGGCCCAGCCCCGAATTCTGGCCGAAGGCCTCGCCGGAGGGGCGGTCGGTGTAGAAACGCTCGAAGATGCGGTCGATGTTGTCGGCGCGGATGCCGGGCCCGTTGTCGTCGACGGTGACGATGTTGAACTTGCCGGCGCGCTCGAGCGTGATGGTGATGCGTCCTGTGCCCTCCGGCACGAAGGAGCGGGCGTTCTCGATCAGATTGGTGATGACCTGGCCGATGCGCAGATCGTGGCCGAGGGTGAAATAGCCCTTCGCGCCCTGGGGCAGCTTCTCGGCCTTGAACTCGATGTCGACCTTGCGCTTGTGGCGGCCGGCGTCCTGGGACACGGCCACCAGGTCGCCGATCAGCTTCTTCAGGTCGACCTTGCCGGAATCCTCGCGCACCAGCTCGGCATCGAGCCGCGAGGCGTCGGAAATGTCGGTGATCAGCCGGTCCAGCCGCCTCACGTCGTGCTGGATGATTTCCATGAGGCGGTTGCGCGAGGCCTCGTTGCGGGCGAGCGGCAGGGTTTCCACGGCGCTGCGCAGCGAGGTGAGCGGGTTCTTCAGCTCGTGCGACACGTCGGCCGCGAAGCTCTCTATGGCCTCGATGCGGGCATAGAGCGCATTGGTCATGTCGCGCACCGCAATGGAAAGATTGCCGATCTCGTCCTGGCGGTCGGAGAAGTCCGGGATCTCCTCGCGGCTTTTGACCCCGCGCCGCACGCGCACCGCCGCCGCCGACAGCCGGCGCAGCGGATTGGCGATGGTGGACGCCATCAGGATCGACAGGATGGCATTGACCAGCGCCGCCACGCCGAAGACGCGCAGGATGGCCTTGCGCTCGGCAGCGACGATCTTGTCGATGTCGCCGCCCTCCGTCGACAGCATCAGCACGCCGAGCACGGCGCGGAAGCGCTGGATCGGAACGGCGACGGAAACGATCTGCTCGCCCTGCTCGCTGACCCGCACCACCGTGGACGGGCTGCCGGTCAGCGCGCTCATGACCTCGGGAAAGGCCGCGCCGTTGCCGCCGGGCTGTTCCTTGTAGACGGGCAGGTCGGCATTGCGGAACAGGTCGAATACAAACTTCTCGATCCGCTCGGTCAGGCCGGGGGCCTCTTCCTGCACCGAGGGCAGATCGTAGCGCAGGATCTGGCCGCGCGAGTAAAGATGGCGCGAATCCAGAAGCAGGTTGGCGTCGCGGTCATAGATGCGGGCGCGCGTGCGCGTGGGCGAGATCAGGCGGCGCAGGACCGGCGCGACGCGCTCGGGATTGATGGGAAAGTCGAGGCTGTCGAGTTGGTCGGAGCTGGGGCCGAGGGCCTCGCCGGCCTGGAGCTCCAGAAGCTTCTCCGGATCGATGCTGATGGAGTCCGTCTCCACCGTGGCGGAAGAGGCGATGGCGCCGGCGATGATCTCACCCTGCGTCATCAGGCTTTCCACGCGCGCATCGATGAGGCCGTCGCGGAAGGTGTTCAGATACAGGATGCCTACCACCAGCACCCCGAGCGCCACCAGGTTGAGGAACAGGATGCGGCGGGTGAGGCTGGAGAAGATGTGGTGGCCGAGGAAGCGCCGCATCGGCACGGTGATCCGCGACAGCAGGCGCGGCAAGGGGCCGCGCGACCTTCGCGGGGCCGTCACCGGTTTCTGCAGCTCGATTTCCATAGCCATTCAGGCATTACCTCAGGCGCGCGGCTCCGCCAACCCGGGCCCGTTCACTTGCCGCCTCCCTACACCTCGCGGAAGCGGTAGCCGACGCCGTACAGGGTTTCGATCATCTCGAAATCCTCGTCAACGGCCTTGAACTTCTTGCGCAAGCGCTTGATGTGGCTATCGATGGTGCGGTCGTCAACATAGACCTGCTCATCATAGGCCGAATCCATCAGCGCATCACGGCTTTTCACGACGCCGGGGCGCTGGGCAAGCGCATGCAGGATGAGAAACTCGGTGACCGTCAACGTCACCGGCTCGCCCTTCCAGGTGCAGGTGTGCCGCTCCTGGTCCATCACCAGCTGGCCGCGTTCAAGCGAGCGGGCCTGTTGGTTGGGCGCCTTGGCCGCGGCATCCCGCGCGCTCGCCCTTCGCAGCACCGCCTTGACGCGCTCGACCAGCAGGCGCTGCGAAAAAGGTTTGCGGATGAAGTCGTCTGCGCCCATCTTGAGCCCAAACAGCTCGTCGATCTCGTCGTCCTTGGAGGTCAGGAAGATCACCGGAAGGTCGGTCTTCTGGCGCAGGCGGCGCAGCAGCTCCATGCCGTCCATGCGCGGCATCTTGATGTCGAGGATGGCGAGGTTCGGCGGACGCGCCGTCAGCCCCTCCAGGGCGGAGGCGCCGTCGGTATAGGTTTCGACACGATAGCCTTCCGATTCCAGCGCGATCGAGACCGAAGTCAGAATGTTGCGGTCGTCGTCGACAAGCGCGATTGTTGCCATTTCAAGCGGCTCCCTCATGGGCTTGTGTCCCTAGTCCTGTAGCGGAGAGCGCTTTTGCAGGACAAATTAGGTACAAAATGTGGCACAGAAACCGGCGCTTGTCACAGAAAGCCTGCGCTTTTCCATATCTAACAACGGTTTGGCGGCCGCATCTGTCGATGCGATGGGCATCCCTCTGCCAACATAGGAAGCCGCAACCCCGCTGTGCAACCCTTCCAGTCAAAAGAGTTTTAAACGATTTAAAATATTTTCAAAATCTTTAAATCGATTAATTGTTTGATATCAATAATCTTTTCTGGTTCAGGCGGGGTTCGTCCTGCATAATGCGGGCGATTGAGGTTCGGCGAACTGTCCGGCCATTGGCAGCAACGCGTATTTAGAGGATCGCCGAATGACCGAAATCGGCAAACGTAACCCGTCGCACGGCATCGACAAGCACGGCCTGAAAACCTCGGGCAAGGTGCACTACAATTTCGGCGCCGCCGCGCTTTACGAAGAGGCATTGCGCCGCGGCGAGGCCAAGCTGACCGCGCATGGCGCGCTGGTGGCCGAGACCGGCCAGCACACCGGCCGCTCCGCCAAGGACAAGTTCGTGGTGCGCGATGCGGCCACCGAGCCGCATGTCTGGTGGGACAACAACAGGCCGCTATCGGTCGAGAATTTCGACGTGCTGCTGGCTGATTTCGTCGCCCACGCGGCCGACAAGGACCTGTTCGTGCAGGATCTGGTCGGAGGCGCCGACGCGGCGCAGCAACTGCCGGCGCGCGTCATCACCGAATACGCCTGGCACTCGCTGTTCATCCGCAACCTGCTGATCCGCCCGGAAGCGAACGAACTGGCCGACTTCGTGCCGAAGATGACCATCATCGACCTGCCGTCCTTCCGCGCCGACCCGGCCCGCCACGGCTGCCGCACCGAAACCGTCATCGCCGTCGACCTGACGCGCATGATCGTGCTGATCGGCGGCACCTCCTATGCCGGCGAGATGAAGAAGTCGGTGTTCACCGCGCTCAACTACCTGCTCCCGGCAAGGGGCGTGATGCCGATGCACTGCTCGGCCAATGAAGGGCCCAACGGCGACGCCGCCGTCTTCTTCGGCCTTTCGGGCACCGGCAAGACCACTCTCTCGGCCGACCCGTCACGCACGCTGATCGGCGACGACGAACACGGCTGGGGCCCTGAGGGCATCTTCAACTTCGAGGGCGGCTGCTACGCCAAGACCATCCGTCTTTCGGCCGAAGCCGAGCCGGAAATCTTTGCCACCACGCAGCGCTTCGGCACCGTGCTGGAGAACGTGATCCTCGACGAACACCGCGTGCCGGATTTCGATGACGGAAGGCTGACCGAGAACACGCGCTGCGCCTATCCGCTGCACTACATCCCAAATGCCAGCGCCAGCGGCCGCGCCAGCCACCCCAAGAACATCATCATGCTGACGGCCGATGCCTTCGGCGTGCTGCCGCCCATCGCCAAGCTGACCCCGGCGCAGGCCATGTACCACTTCCTTTCGGGCTACACCGCCAAGGTGGCCGGCACCGAAAAGGGCGTGACCGAGCCGGAGGCCACCTTCTCGACCTGCTTCGGCGCGCCCTTCATGCCGCGGCATCCTTCGGAATACGGCAACCTGCTGCGCGAGCTGATCGCAGAGCATGGCGTCGACTGCTGGCTGGTCAACACCGGCTGGACCGGCGGCGCCTACGGCACCGGCAAGCGCATGCCCATCAAGGCCACCCGCGCCCTGCTGTCGGCCGCGCTCGACGGATCGCTGAACAATGCCGAGTTCCGCACCGACGCCAATTTCGGCTTTGCCGTTCCGGTCACGGTGCCGGGCGTCGACAGCGCGATCCTCGACCCGCGCTCGACCTGGGCCGACCGCGAAGCCTATGACCGCCAGGCGGAAAAGCTGGTCGGCATGTTCGTCGACAATTTCGGCAAGTTCGAATCCCATGTCGACTCCACCGTGCTGGGCGCTGCCCCGCGCGTGCAGGAAGCGGCCGAATAGCGTTTCGCACCGCCTTCGAACGGGCCCGGCCAGCGCCGGGCCTTTTCTTTTTGCGCGCGCCGCGCCATCACTGATCCATGAACGCCGACGAAAACATCATCATCGCGCAAGGCGTCGTCATCCGGCCCGACGACATCGAGGAGAGCTTCATCCGCTCCTCCGGCCCTGGCGGCCAGAACGTCAACAAGGTTGCGACGGCGGTGCAGTTGCGCTTCGACGCGCGCAACGCGCCCGGCCTGCCCGAGCGCGTGCGCGAACGCACCATAGCGCTTGCCGGCCAGCGTGCCACCAAGGACGGCGTGATCGTCATCGAGGCCGGCCGCTTCCGCACCCAGGAGCAGAACCGCGCCGACGCCCGCGCCCGGCTGATGGCGCTGGTGGCCAAGGCCGCCGAGCCGCCGCCCCCGCCGCGCAAGAAGACAAAGCCGACCAAAGGCTCGGTCGAGCGCCGACTGAAGAGCAAGGCGGGCCGCTCGGTGGTGAAGAAGCTGCGCGGCAAGGTGGAAAACGACTAATCGCCGTCGCGTCGGCTCGATGCCGCCGGTTTCGGGTGGCGGCAACGGCCGTTTCCTGTCACGGCGGCCATTCGACGACCGAAAGGCGGCGCGAACGCAGACGATTTCGTTCCGCTGCGCAGGATCGCGGCCTATCATCGTTCAGAAACCGGATCGGAAAGACCATGCAGGTTCTGCCGAAAGGCGTCAGGCACATTCCGGGCTATCTCGACCGCGCCGCGCAAGGCGCGCTGGTGGAAGACATTCGCGCCGTGGTGCAGGCCGCCCCGCTCTATGTGCCGACCATGCCCGGCACCGGCAAGGAAATGAGCGTGCGGATGACGAATTGCGGTTCGCTCGGCTGGGTGACGGATCGCGAGCGCGGCTACCGCTACCAGCCGACACACCCGCAGACCGGTCTCCCTTGGCCGCCGATCCCCGAGGCGCTGCTGAAAATCTGGCGCGAGGTGTCAGGCTATCCGCATCCGCCGGAAGCCTGCCTGGTCAATTTCTATGCCGAGACCGCGAAGATGGGCCTGCACCAGGACCGCGACGAGGCCGAGTTCGAGGCGCCCGTGGTCTCGGTCTCGCTCGGCGACAGCTGCCTGTTCCGCGTCGGCCAGACGCGGCGCAACGGCCCCACCGTCTCGATCCGGCTGGACAGCGGCGACGTCGTCATGCTCGGCGGCGAAGGCCGGCTGTGCTTCCACGGCGTCGACCGCATCTATCCCGCCACTTCGACGCTGTTGAAGAACGGCGGCCGGATCAATCTGACGCTGCGGCGGGTGACGAAGCCGTGTTGACGATCAAGTCTCGCTCGACCGACGCCCCGGAAGTCCAGGCCTGCAGACCTGCGCGACGCAGTGCGAGGACAAACATCCCCAGAATGACGATCGGAGCGATCGACAGACCGAGGTGGCCTAGCGGTATCATGACCGCAGGCAGGAGCATCGCAGCCGCCAGGAGCACTGTCTCTCCCCTGGAGCTTGCCTCATCCTGTCTCTTGCCTCCTGCCAGAAGGGCAAGCGCGGCTGCAAACAGACCCAGATCGTAGCTGAGCGCATAAGGTGTGATCAGGAACGTGGCGACAAGCAGGAGAATGGCCCGGTCCTGCGCCTCCCTGGCCTTGAAGAAAGCCCATATCGTGACGACAGCGACGGGAACTGCGACCGCCAGATGGAGCAAGAGCGCCATGTCTGCTCCGACCGCCCAGTTCCTGAACATTCCATAGACCGACGGCAGCATGGCCGTGAACGTGCCCTCCAGCTCCCGCATCACGAACGTCTGGTAGGGCATGACCTCGCCCAGATAGCCCTTCCACGTATCGATCCCGAAAAGGCCGGCTGACAGTCCGACCAGCGCCACGGCGGTCATGCCGGCGCTTGCGATCATCGACCACCGGCGCTCCGCCAGGAGCAGGAACGGGAACAACAATCCAAGCTGCGGCTTGATCGTGAGGAAGCCGAGCAGGATCCCCGCAACCACAGGCTTCCTCTCGCGCAGCGCCAGTGCTCCCAGCCCGAGGCCGGCGCACAGATAGCCGTTCTGGGCGACCCAGAAATTGTGGGCAACGAAGGGGCCGACGGCCACCCAGGCCATGACGTTGCCGCGCCCGACAAAGGCGCGCAGCGCCCACACAAAGAAGGCTGCGGTCGAGCCAAGAAACAGCATCATGGCGGCTTCGTAGCCAAAGAAGCCGAGCGGCCACACAAGCAGCAGGTAGTGCGGCGGATAGCTCCAGTTGTGCCAGGGATAGCCTGTCCCGAAAGCGGCCTGGAGGTGCTGGAAATAGTCGGGCTGGGGGCCAAACAAGTCCATCACCTGACCGTTCAGGATCAGTTTGCCCGCCGTCCAGTAATTGGCGAAATCCTTGTCCGCAAATCCCGAAAGAGTTTCCGGCGAAAGAAAAGCTTTGATGACGAACGCCGCGTGTATGGAAACCAATACGGCTGCAGAAATTGCAACGAGTCGATAGACCGGGTCGAGTTTTCGTAGGTCATGCATTGGCATAGCGTCTCCAAGGCATGAGCACGCTTGCCGAAATTCTTTAAGGAAGCGCAAACAGAAGTGGCTTCGGCCCGGTCACAGCTTTCTCAGCGCCACTTCCACCACCCGGTGGTCCGCTCCCTTGCGCAGGATCAGGTCGGCGCGCGGGCGCGTGGGCAGGATGTTCTCGCGCAGGTTCTTCAGGTTGATGTTGCCCCACAGCCCCTCGGCGATGGCGCGGGCGGCGTCTTCCGAAAGCTGCGAGTAGCGGTGGAAGAAGGACTCCGGATTGCGGAAGGCGGTCTGCCGCAGCTTCATGAAGCGCTTGATGTACCAGGCGTGGATCAGCTCTTCCTCGGCGTCGATATAGATCGAGAAGTCGAAGAAATCCGACAGGAAGGGCACGAACTTGCCGTCCTTCGGCAGGTCGCGCGGCTGAAGCACGTTGAGGCCCTCGAAGATGAGGATGTCGGGGCGGTCGACGGTGACGTATTCGCCCGGCATCACGTCATAGGTCAGGTGCGAATAGAGCGGCGCGCGCACATTGGGCTCGCCCGACTTGATCGCCGACAGGAAGCGCAGCAGCGCGCCGACGTCGTAGCTGTCGGGAAAGCCCTTGCGCTCCATCAGGTTCTCGCGCCGCAGCACCTCGTTGGGGAGCAAAAAGCCGTCGGTGGTGACCAGATCGACCTTGGGGGTGGAGGGCCAGCGCGCCAGCAGTTCCTTCAGCACGCGCGCCGTGGTCGACTTGCCCACCGCAACCGAGCCTGCCATGCCGATGATATAGGGTGTCTTGGCGACCTCGTCGGAGCCGAAGAAGGCCTTGCGCTGGCGATAGAGAAGCTGGCTCGCCTCGACATGGGCCGACAGCAGTCGCGACAGCGACAGATAGATGCGGCGCACCTCGTCGAGGTCGATCGGGTCGTAAAGCGAACTCAGCCGCTGGACTTCGTCTTCCGTCAGCGTCAGCGGCGTGTCGGCGCGGAACTCCGCCCAGCGCTCCGCCGTGAAGAACCGATAGGGCGAGTATTTTACGGTCGGAGCGAGCTGATCCATCGCTTGGCCCTAATCCTGGCTGCGGGATGCCTTCTCGGCGACGCCGGATTGGGTCGTCCGCCGCTGCAATTCCTCCAGCACGTCCGACAGCGGCACGCCCGCGATCGTCAGCACGACGAGCCAATGATAGAGGAGATCGGCGCTTTCAGAAACGAGCTCGCCGGTATCGCCCTTGACCGCGGCGATGACGGTTTCGACAGCTTCCTCGCCAAGCTTCTGGGCGGCTTTCTCCATGCCGCGCGCAAAAAGCTTCGCGGTCCAGGAATTGGCATCGCCGGAGCGGGCCCGCTCGGCAACGATGCGTTCGAGATCGTCGAGGGAAAAACCGGTCATTCGCGCATCCGCGTCTCGGTTGGAAGGATCAGGCGGCATTGTCGAGCCGCACGGGCAGCCCTGCTTTTGCCATGTGCGCCTTGGCCTGCGCAATGGTGTAGGTGCCGAAATGGAAGATCGAGGCGGCCAGCACGGCTGTTGCGTGCCCGTCGCGAATGCCTTCGACCAGATGGTCAAGCGTGCCGACACCGCCCGAGGCGATGACCGGCGCGCGCACCGCATCGGCCACCGCGCGGGTGAGAGCTATGTCGTAGCCGGCCTTGGTGCCGTCGCGGTCCATGGAGGTGAGCAGGATTTCGCCGGCGCCCAGATCGACCACCTTGCGGGCGAACTCGATCGCATCGATGCCGGTCTTCTCGCGGCCGCCATGGGTGAAGATCTCCCAGCGGTCGCCCTCGCCCGGCGCGGACACTTTTTTCGCGTCGATGGCAACCACGATGCACTGGTTGCCGAACTTGTCGGCGGCTTCAGCAATGAAATCGGGGTTCTTCACCGCCGCCGTGTTGATCGACACCTTGTCGGCCCCGGCCAGCAGAAGCTTGCGGATGTCAGACACCTGGCGCACGCCGCCGCCCACAGTCAGCGGCATGAAGCACTGCTCGGCCGTGCGCGCGACGACGTCGAAAATGGTCTCGCGATTGTCGGACGAGGCGGTGATGTCGAGGAAGCACAACTCGTCCGCGCCGGCGGCGTCATAGGCCTTGGCCGCCTCGACCGGGTCGCCGGCATCGATCAGGTCGACGAAGTTGACGCCCTTGACGACGCGGCCGTCCTTCACATCCAGGCAGGGGATTACGCGGGCTTTGAGGGTCAAAGGACGGCCTCCTTTTCTATTTGCGCGTCCTCGCCGCTGCGCGGCTGCGGGCGACGCGGGCCGCCCTTGACGTCCAGACAGGGAATTACGCGGGCTTTGAGGGTCATGGACGTTCCTCGAACAATGCGGGTTCGGGCTTCAGTTCGCCGCGCAAAATGGCCAGCGCCTCGGCGGGGTCGATACGCCCGTCATATAGTGCACGGCCGGAGATCGCGCCTTCGAGCTTTTGCGCATCGGGCATGGTCATGCGCACGATGTCGGCTATGGAGGCCAGGCCGCCCGAGGCGATGACGGGGATGGACACCGCCTCGGCAAGGTCGATGGTGGAGTTCCAGTTGATGCCGGCCAGCACGCCGTCGCGGTCGATGTCGGTGTAGATGATGGCGGCGACGCCGGCGCCCTCGAATTTCTTCGCCAGCTCGATGACGCCGAGGCTCGAGGCTTCCGCCCAGCCCTCGACCGCGACCTTGCCGCCCTTGGCATCGATGCCGACGGCGACCTTGCCGGGGAAGAGCCGGCAGGCTTCCTTCACCAGTTCGGGATCGCGCACCGCGACCGTGCCGAGGATGACGCGGGCGAGCCCCTTGTCCAGCCAGCTTTCGATATGGGCGAGCGTGCGGATGCCGCCGCCAAGCTGCACCGGGTTCCTGGTCGCCTTCAGGATCGCCTCGACGGCCGCGCCGTTGACGCTCTCGCCGGCGAAGGCGCCGTTGAGGTCGACCACATGCAGCCACTCAAAACTTTGTTCCTCGAAGGCGAGCGCCTGTGCGGCGGGATCGGTGTTGTAGACGGTGGCCTGCTGCATGTCGCCGAGCTTCAGGCGCACGCACTGGCCGTCCTTGAGGTCGATGGCCGGGAAAAGAATCATTGGGCTAAACCCCTTCGACGATGGAAAAATGCGCGGTCGAGGCGGCAAGCCGGTGCTTCAGCGCTTCCTGGTATTCGGGCGAGTTGTAGCAGGCCAGCGCCTGCTCGTAGCTTTCGAACTCGATGATGACGTGGCGCTGGCCGGTCGGCCCTTCAGGATCGTCATGCCGGCCGCCGCGAACGAGAAAACGCGCGCCGTATTTCTCGAAGGCCACCGCATTGGCCGCGACATAGCGCGAATAGACCTCCGGGTCGGTGATGTCGACCATCGCGATCCAATAGCCCTTCTTGCTCATGGCTTCCACCTCAGGAAGTTGGCGATGAGAGCAAGGCCAAGCGCCTGGCTTTTTTCGGGGTGGAACTGCGTGCCGGCGAGATTGCCCTTGGCCACGGCCGCGGTGATCGGGCCGCCATAGTCGGCCTCGGCCAGCACGTCCTGCGGATTAGTCGCAGCAAGATGATAAGAGTGCACAAAATAGGCGTGCAGACCGCCCTCACCCGTGCGGATTCCTTCGAACAGCGGGTGCGAATGTTTCACGTGAATCGTGTTCCAGCCGATCTGCGGGATTTTTAGCGAAGGGTCGGCCGGCGTCATTTCCTTCACGTCGCCGGCGATCCAGCCGAGGCCTCGCGTGACCGTCTTTTCCAGCCCGCGCTCGGACATCAGCTGCATGCCGACGCAGATGCCGAGGAACGGACGGCCGCGCCCGATTGCAACCTCCTCGATCGCCTCGACCATGCCCGGCACCGCGTCGAGCCCGGCGCGGCAATCGGCATAGGCGCCCACGCCCGGCAGCACGATGCGATCGGCGCTGCGCACTCGCTCGGCATCGGCGGTCAGCTCGATCTCGGCGCCCGCGCCGCTTTCGCGCGAGGCGCGTTCGAACGCCTTGGTGGCCGAGCGCAGATTGCCCGAGCCGTAGTCGATGATGGCAACCCGCATATCAGGCCCTTCCCGGATAGTTCAGCAGACCGAGCGCAGGGCCCGTCGGCCCGGGCCGCGCCGGAGCCCGCGGCGGCGTGTCGGCCAAGGGGGCGGCCGCTTCGCCATTGCCGTTTCCGACCTCGTCCAGATAACGCATTTCCGCGTCCTGGGCACTGTTGGCTTCCACGACACCCCACTCGCGCCAGCCGCGCCGGCGCAGCGCGGCGATGCGCAGTGCCGCGCCTTCGAGGCCGAAATATATGGAGACGAGCAGCGACAGAAGCGAGCCGGCCACCTCGTAGCCGGCGAGCTTGCCCAGTGCCGCCAGCGCGAGCGCAACGGCGAAGTAGAGCAGCGTCTCCACCCAGAGGCGGTGCCATAGCAGCCAAAACGGCGTCACGAGGAACGCGAGCAGCGAAAAGCCGTCGCGCACCAGCACGGCGCGCTCCGAAGCGGCGGAGGCGCTTCGCGTCGGCGGTTCAAGCACGACAAAGGCGGCCATAGCGTCAGCCTTTCAGCGAACCCTTGGTGGAAGGCACGGCGTTTGGCTGGCGCGGGTCGGTTTCCAGCGCCATGCGCAGCGCCCGCGCCACCGCCTTGAAGCAGGTCTCGGCAATGTGGTGGTTGTTGGCGCCGTAATGGTTGGTCACATGCAGCGTTATGCCGGCATTCTGCGCGAAAGCCTGGAAGAACTCGCGCACCAGCTCGGTGTCGAACGTGCCGATCTTGGGCGCGGAGAAGGCCACGTTCCAGACCAGGAACGGCCGGCCGGACACGTCGATCGCCGCGCGGGTCAGCGTCTCGTCCATGGCCAGGTCGATCGAGGCATAGCGCACGATGCCGCGCCGCTCGCCCAGCGCCTTGGCCAGCGCCTGGCCCAGCACAATGCCGGTGTCTTCCACCGTGTGATGGTCGTCGATGTGCAGGTCGCCTTTGGTGCGCACGGTCATGTCGATCAGCGAATGGCGCGACAGCTGGTCGAGCATATGGTCGAAGAAGCCCACACCGGTCGAAATGTCGGACCGGCCGGTGCCATCGACGTCGATGGACACGGCGATCTCGGTTTCCTTGGTCTTGCGGCTGACTTCGGCGGCACGAGCGCTCATGGAGCTGTTCCCTTGCGGTTCCTTACGTAAATCGCGATCCTTCTAACAGCATGGCGGTGCGATTGCCAGTTGCATCGGCGCCTTCGGTCGGCCGCTTTTGCAGACCCTTTGCAATCGCCCGACCGGCGCATACATATGTTGCCAATATTCCTCGTACCGCGCCAATCGCCTTTCAGGGATAGTGCGAAATCGGAGCCATTTATGTCCAATGAATTGACCATGCACGCCACCACAATCGTGACCGTGCGCAAGGGCGGCAAGGTGGTGATCGCCGGCGACGGCCAGGTGAGCCTTGGCCAGACCATCATGAAGGGCAATGCCAAGAAAGTGCGCCGCCTGGGCAAGGGCAACGTGATCGCAGGCTTTGCCGGCGCCACGGCCGACGCCTTCACCCTGCTGGAGCGCCTCGAAACCAAGCTCGAGCAATATCCCGACCAGTTGACGCGCGCCTGCGTCGAGCTCGCCAAGGACTGGCGCACCGACCGCTACCTGCGCCGGCTGGAAGCGATGATGCTGGTGGCCGACAAGAACGTGTCTCTGGCGCTGACCGGCACCGGCGACGTGCTGGAGCCCGAACACGGCGTCATGGCCATCGGCTCGGGCGGCAACTATGCGCTGGCCGCCGCGCGCGCGCTGATGGACACAGACAAGTATGCGGAGGAAATCGCTCGCAAGGCGATGGAGATCGCCGCCGACATCTGCGTCTACACCAACCATAGCTTCGTCGTCGAAACGCTGGACGCGGCCTGAGGTGCCGGCCGAATACAGCTTCCGGCCGCTGACGGGCAAGGACATGCCCCTCCTCGCCCGCTGGCTCGCCGAGCCGCACATGGCGGCGTGGTGGGGCGACGCAGCCGCCGCCCTGGAAGAGATCCGCGAACACATCGACAGCATTTCGGTGGAGCCGTTCATCGTCGAGCTCGACGGAAAGCCGATCGGCTACATCCAGAGCTGCGACCCGCATCTGGAGGACGACCACCCCTATGCAGACCAGCCTTTCGGCATGCTGGGCATCGATGTTTCCATCGGCGTGCCCGAATTTTTGGGCAAGGGGCACGGCGCGGCGATCGTCAGGCAGTTTGCGGAGATGCTTTTCGAGGAGGGCGCGCCGCGCGTCATCATCGATCCGCACCCGGACAATCTTCGCGCCATCCGCGCCTATGAGAAGGCAGGCTTCCGCCAGCTTGGCCGCCGCACATCCGTCTATGGCGAAGCCATGCTGATGGTGCTGGACGAGGAAGGAAGCGCCCAATGAGCATGATGGCGGCCGGCAAGGCCGCGCATCGGCGGATTTCCTTGCCAGCAGGCATGGCTATCGTGGCCGTGCTGATCGCCGCGCAGGCGCTGATCCTCTACCTGATGGGCCGCCTGCCGGTCTGCGAATGCGGCTATGTGAAGCTCTGGCACGGCGTCGTCCAGAGCTCGGAGAACTCGCAGCACATCGCCGACTGGTACACCTTCTCGCACATCATCCACGGCTTCCTGTTTTACATGCTTGCCTGGCTGGTGCTGCCCGGCCGGTCGATCTTGCTCAGGCTGGGGCTGGCGCTTTTCGTGGAAGGTGCCTGGGAGATCATCGAGAACAGCGACTTCATCATCAACCGCTATCGCGAAGAGACGATCTCGCTCGACTATTTCGGCGACAGCATCGTCAATTCGGTGTCCGACACGCTGGCCATGGTGCTGGGCTTTGTGATGGCCGCACGGCTACCTATATGGATCGTCGTGACCCTCGCCCTCGTCTTCGAAATTGGCGTCGGCTACCTTATCCGGGACAATCTGACACTCAACGTGATCATGCTGCTGCATCCGTTCGAGTTCATCAAGCAGTGGCAAAACGGGTTGTAGTAAGATCATGAGCACTTTTTCCCCGCGCGAAATCGTTTCGGAACTCGACCGCTACATCATCGGCCAGAAGGAGGCGAAGCGCGCCGTTGCGATTGCGCTGCGCAACCGTTGGCGCCGCCAGCAGCTCGACGGGCAGATGCGCGAAGAGGTGATGCCCAAGAACATTCTCATGATCGGGCCCACCGGCGTCGGCAAGACCGAAATCTCGCGGCGGCTGGCCAGGCTTGCCGGCGCGCCCTTCATCAAGGTCGAGGCCACCAAATTTACCGAGGTCGGCTATGTCGGCCGCGACGTGGAGCAGATCGTGCGCGATCTGGTCGAGGCGGCTATCGGCCTGGTGCGCGAGAAGATGCGCGAGGACGTCAAGGCGCGCGCCCATCTGAACGCCGAGGAGCGGGTGCTGGAAGCGCTGGTGGGCAAGACCGCCAGCCCGGCCACGCGCGATTCCTTCCGCAAGAAGCTGCGTGATGGTGAGTTGGACGACAAGGAGATCGAGATCGAGGTGGCCGACACGAGCACCCCGATCGGCGGCTTCGAGATCCCCGGCATGCCCGGCGCCAGCGTGATGAACATAGGCGACATGCTGTCGAAGGCGATGGGCGGCGCGCGCACCAAGACGCGCAAGACCACGGTGAAGGACTCCTACGCCCTGCTGATAAACGACGAATCCGACAAGCTGCTCGATCAGGAAGAGGTGGTGCAGCGGGCGCTGACTGCGACCCAGGATGACGGCATCGTCTTCCTCGACGAGATCGACAAGATCGCGGCGCGCGAGGGCGGCGTGGGCGCCGGCGTCTCGCGCGAGGGCGTTCAGCGCGACCTGCTGCCGCTGGTCGAAGGCACGACTGTAGCGACCAAATATGGGCCGGTGAAGACGGACCACATATTGTTCATCGCTTCGGGCGCGTTCCACGTGGCCAAGCCCTCCGACCTGCTGCCCGAGTTGCAGGGCCGCCTGCCGATCCGCGTGGAGTTGCGGGCGCTGGACAAGGACGACTTCAAGCGCATCCTGACCGAGACCGAGGCGAGCCTGATCAAGCAGTATATCGCGCTGATGCAGACCGAGGGCGTGACGCTCGAATTCACCGACGATGCCATCGACGCGCTGGCCGGCATTGCAGTGGAGCTGAACGCCAGCGTGGAAAACATCGGCGCGCGCCGGTTGCAGACCGTAATGGAGCGGGTGCTCGACGAGATCTCCTATGACGCGCCGGACCGCTTCGGCACCACGATCAAGATCGATGCGGCCTATGTCGAAAAGCAGGTCGGCGACCTTTCGCGCAACACCGACCTGTCGCGCTTCATCCTCTGAGGCTCGCCCCGCCGCCTGTCACGGGCGGCGCGGTCAATCGCCAAGAAAAGCGCTCGACACCCTCGGGCGCTTTTCCTAATTTGCGCGCCTCGTGCCTTTCAGAAACGTCCCGGCGACTGATGAATAAATCTCCCCTCGTGGCCTTGGTGCTTGCTCTGGTATGCGGTGTCCCGCCCGCATCCGCCCAGATCGTCGTGCCGACTGGAAACCGCAATGTCGAACAGCCGCCGGTGCCGGGGGCCTCGTCAAAGCGCACCCAGGCCGGCAAGACCAGCTTCGACGCCAAATATCGCAAGATCTACGCGCTTCTGAAGAACGACGCCGGCTTGCGGGGCAAGATCCGTGAGGTCGCGGCGGAGTACCGGCTTGATCCCATTCACATCGTCGGCGCCCTGGTGGGCGAGCATACCTACAATGTCGATGCCTATGACCGGCTGCAGACTTATTATGTGAAGGCGGCGTCCTATCTGCTGAGCGGCCTTAGCTTCCGCCACAATGGCGAGGACATTACCGATTTCGTGCAGCGGCCCGAGTTTTCGACCTGCGCCGACAAGTCCGACAGCAACGACCTGTGGACCTGCCGTGAAACCGTGTGGGACCGGCAGTTCCGCGGCAAGACCGTCGGCGGCACCAGCTTTCCCGACAATCGCTTCAGCGCCACCTTCTTCCAGCCGCTCTATGCCGGCCAGACCTTCGGCATCGGCCAGCTCAACCCGCTGACCGCGCTCAAGGCGAGCGACCTCGTGCATCGCGTGTCCGGCCTGCCCAAGCTCGATGCCAGCCGGCCCAACCAGGTCTACGAGACAATCATGGATCCGGACCTGACCGTCCCCTATGTCGCGGCGACCATCAGGATGTCGATCGACGCCTATCGCGACATCGCCGGCTTCGACATTTCCAAAAATCCCGGCCTGACGGCGACGCTCTACAATGTCGGCAACCCCGAGGCCCGCGCCCATGCGCTGAAGGCCGAGAACCAACAGCGGCAAAGCGAGGGCCTGGAGGAAAAGCTGCCGCAGGAAAATTATTACGGCTGGCTGGTCAACGACAGACTGTCCGAACTGCAGGCGCTGTTTTAGTGCACTCTTGCCCTGCCTCTGATGGAGAGTTCGGCCTCAGGATACCCAGGAGACCAAGGGAAGTCGCTTGATTAAGTCAAACGGGTGGCTTGGTTATGGTGCCTTGATGAAACACCATCTGCCATCGAGCTCCTGTGTGCTTCCAAATGGAACTCCGCAAAGCATGCCACTCTCGCCCCTGACGTTCTGTCCGCCTGGTGCGGTAGGTGAGAAGAACCGCGCCGTCTGAGATAAAGGTCAAGGAATAGTCGAACGCGTTCAGTTCGCTATCATCATTGCTGTCCTGCTCTTGCGCCAGCAGATCGATGACTTCATCTCGTTCATACACCGCACCTGAACTTCCGAACTCCACAAACCCTTCGGCAAGAAGATCCTGGACCGCCTGTCTTGAGCGACGCACCTCTGGGCGGTGCAGCGCCTCTTCGAGCGAGCGAATTTCGTCAATCTCAACGGTGAAGCGGGTCATTGCTACGGTCCTACCTAAGCCTGGACTACGACGCCCAACAAAGCGTACGGCGCGACTTGTCAGAATGCAAACTAACCTCGCCACACTCCGCCGGTGGTATAGTTCGGCAGGACAAAACCGCCCAGCTCAGCGCCGGCGCGCCTTTTCCACCTGCGAGATCAGGCTGCCGAGATCGTCCTCGTCGAGCCGGCCGATGTTCTCGGCCAGCAGGTTGGCAAGCTCGGTCGCCGCCGGCGACAGCTCGGAAGTGTCGATCACCACGCGCGGATGCGAGCTTTCGGCCAGCCGCTGCAGTTCCTCCGCATCGTCCCAGATCACGTTGAAATAGCCGATGATCTTCTGCAGCAATGCCCAGGTCGGCGCTCCGCGCTTGCCGTGCTCCAGCGCCGAGAGATAGGCGGCGCTGACGCCGATCGCGGCGGCCATGTCCTTCTGGCTGACGCGCCTTTCGCGCCGCAACTGCTGCAGCTTCTGGCCGAACGGGGTCATGGCCTGGCCACCGGATGGCGGCGCAGCCTGATATAGAGCGCGCCGGCGCCGCCGTGCTTGCGGGCGGCATGGTCGTGGCTGCTGACCAGCACGCGGAATGGCGGCGTGGCCAGCCAGCCCGGCACAGCGCGCCGCAGCACCCCCTCGCCGCCCGAGGACGAGCCCTTGCCGGTAATGACCAGCACATAGCGAACGCCGCCGGCATAGGCGCGGCCGAGGAAGGACAAGAGCAGCGAATAGGCCTCTTCCTGCGTCATGCCGTGCAGGTCGACGCGGCCCTCGATGGGCAGCCGGCCCTTGGCGAGCTTGTCATGCGTCTGGCTGTCGAAGGAATGGGTGACCGTCAGGCGCGGCTTGGCGGGGGCAGCGGGCGCCGGTTTCGCGGTGGGTTTTTCGGCTGCCATGGCCTGTTCCATGGTCATTGCAGGCTCTGGCGGCAGTTCCACCGCCATGCGGCCCTTCAGCGGCGTGGTCGACCGCGCAACCAGGCTCCACAGCACGCGGTCCTCGTCGCTCAGCGGCTTGCCGCGCCCGCCGCTCACGACACGACTCCACTGGCCAGCCCGCGCGGGAGCAGCGCGAAGAAGTCGGCCGCATTGCGAACCACCCCGGCAATCTCGCCCGCGGCAAAGCCGGAGCCTGCAAACAGGTCGCCGCGCGCCGGCCCGGTGATGGCCGAGCCGGTGTCCTGCGCGATCATCAGGCGCCGGAACGGCGCGCCGTCGAAGGCCGTAAGGGTCGGCGCATCGATGAAGAAGGGCGTGCCGAAAGTGTGCAGCAGCCGGTCGACGGCAATGGAGCGGCCGGGCGTCAGCGGCACCTTGGCGGCGGCAATCGGCCCGAGTTCCGCTTCCTCGACGGCCGCCTCGCGGAAGAAGATATAGGACCTGTTGCGCCACAGGATCTCGTTCACCCGGTGCGCGTTGGCCTTGAACCAGGCGCGGATCGACTGCATCGTGACCTTTTCCGGCGGGATTTCGCCGAGTTCGGCCAGAACCCCGCCCGGGCCAGTGAAACGCTGGCCGGTTTTCGCGGCATAGGTGACGCGCCGCATCGATCCGTCGGTCATGAGGAGACGGGCGGCCCCCTGCACATGGACGAAAAACGCGTCGACCGGATCTGCCAGCCAGGCGATCTCCAGCCCTTGCCCCGCCAGCGCCCCCTGCTCTATTGCCGGCCTGTCGAAATATTCGACCAGGCCTTGCGGCGCCTGCCGCGCGAAGGCGAGATAGGGGTCCATGCCGGCCGGGCGGTTGGCATCCTCCACGTCTACCAGGTCGGCGGGCCGCGCCAGCAGCGGCACGGAAAAGCGGTCCGTTCTTGCGGGGGAAGCCTCAACCTCCGGCTCATAGAAGCCGGTGACGAAACCGGAGGGCCTGTCGTCGGGAATTATGCGCGCCGGGACAAAATGCCGTTGGAAGAACGCCTTGGCATCCCCGCCTTCGCAGGCGCGCGCATCGGCATAGGCATCGGCAAAGGCTGAAAATTCAACGCCAAGCGCGCCGGTGCGATAAGGCTTGCTCAGGACATGAAAGGCCGAGCGCCGGAAGGCGGCATAGGCACCTTCATGGTGGTCCCGGCTCCAGCCGGGCACCTCATCAAACGAAACGATTTGGAAAACAGGCGATAGCGCCACCGGCCCGGCCCCCGCCCGGCGATCATTCTTCTTCTTCGGTCGCCACGAGCTTCCAATTGGGATCGCGCGAGCGGGTGTCGCGGGCGAAAGTCCACACATCCTTCACCTCGGCCACGGTCTCGGGATCGCCATCGATCACCTCGCCGGCCTTGTCGCGCGTGGCCGAGATCAGTTCGCTGACGATCCGCAGCGTCAGGTGCGCCTCGCTGCCCTTCATTTCCGCGCTGACGATGTCGGCCTTGTCAATGCCGACGAAGGAGGACTGGATCCGTTCGGAACGGGCCTCGCGATCCGAGATCGCCGCGACGAAGCCATCGTAGACCTCGCGCGAAAGCAGGTTCTTGAGCGTCTTGCGGTCGCCGTCGGCATAGGCCATCACGATCATCTCGTAGGCCATTTTGGCGCCTTCGACGAAGCCCCTGGGGTCGAAGGAAGGGTCGGCGTCCTTGATGGCGCGCAGGCCCTTGTTCAGATCGGTGTCGGGCTGGGCCACGGCATCGATTGCCGCATAGGCCTCGTCATTGTCGGCCGACACGCGCTTGCGCGGCAGCGAAACGACGTTCTCCGACTTCGCCGCGGCATCCTTGTCGCCGGTGCGGCCGGCCGTGTAGGGATCGAAGGGCGGGCGTTCGTTTCCAGTGCGGCGCCCGAGCACGTTGCGCAGCTGGAAGAAGATCACGACGGCCGCGATCAGAAAGAACAGTGTGCCGAAGTCGAAAAATTCCATATCTTCCGCCATACAATCCCGTGTCTTGCGCCCGACTTTTGAGCCGCCGGGAGCCGACATCGTGCCCGCCCGCCGTAATTCCGCGCCTTAGCCATGCATATAGAACGCGGGCAGCCCGCATTCAAATTAAAGGCATGCATACCTATCTATCGTATAATGTGCCAGCATGGGTGCAGGCATTTTGCGGGCAATCTAACACAGGCTGGTCAGTGCGCGTCTCCTCCCTCCCCTTCTTCCTGCTTTTGCTTCCGTTGATCGAGATCGCTGGTTTCGTCATCGTCGGCCGCCAGATCGGCGTGTTTCCCACCCTCGCACTCACCGTGGCCACCAGCGTGGCCGGCGGAATGCTGCTCCGCCATCAGGGCTTTGGCGTCATGGCGCGCATCCGCAACGAGGTGGCGGCGGGCCGGGACCCCAGCCGCGAGCTGGCGCATGGCGTGATGATCATGCTGGCCGGCCTTCTGCTGCTCATTCCGGGTTTTTTCACCGACATCATCGGCATCCTGCTTTTCCTGCCGCCGGTGCGCGACCTGGGCTGGAATTTCCTGCGCCGGCGCATCGATTTCACCGTGGACTATGGCTTCATGGGCGGTTTTTCGCGCCGGCCCGGAGACGGCAAGACCATCGATCTCGACGAGGACGATTATTCCCGCGAGGCCGATCCGCGCTCGCCCTGGCGGCGGATCCGCGACGAGTGAGGCTGTTTGCGCGCTTCTGCGCAAAACCTTGTCTTGACATAAAGGCCATGCTAGCCAACGCTCGATTTCAATCCGGGCCGCCGGGCGGCTGAATGGAAGAGGAAATGGCTGATGGCCAACAATGAGAACCAGCCGGTGGGCAACGGAAACGGCACCAGCGTGCAGCCCACACTCAACGTACTCGCGCAGTATGTGAAAGACCTGTCCTTCGAGAGCCCGGGCGCGCCCAACTCGCTTCGCGGCCGCGACAAGGCCCCAGGCATCAACATCAATGTGAACGTCAACGCCAATCCGCTGTCGGAAACGGAATTCGACGTCAACCTGACGCTCTCGGCCAAGGCTGCCTTCGACAGTGACGTGCTGTTCAACGTCGAGCTGGTCTATGGCGGCGTGTTCAAGATCGAGGGCTTCCCGCAGGAGCACATGCTGCCGCTGCTCTTCATCGAGTGCCCGCGCCTGCTGTTCCCGTTTGCGCGCCACATCATCGCCGACGCCACCCGCAATGGCGGCTTCCCGCCGCTGATGCTCGACCCGATCGACTTCGCGCAGATGTTCCAGCAGAAGATCGCCGAAGACCAGGCTGCCGCCAAGGTGCAGGTCAGCTAAAGCATGATCCCGAAAAGTTGCAGACTTTTCGGACAAGATCATGCTTCAAAACCGGTCTAAGACACGGTCGCATCGCTTTCGCAAAAAAACCCGGCCTTGCGCCGGGTTTTCTTTTGGCGGGTCTTTTTCAGCCGGCCTTCGGCTCGAAACCTATGCCAGCGCTGCTTCCTGGCCTTCGGCCGGATTGTCGAGCTTGCGCCAGATCGCCTTTTCGCCAAGCCCTTCCACCAGTCGCGCGTGGGCGGCAAGTTCGGCCTCGCTCAGGCGCGAGGGCAGCGGCTCCGGGCGAGGCGCGATCACGAAGTCCATCTGCGCGCCGCCGCTCTCGACCTGACCCAGCTCGGTACTCGCCTCGAGTACCAGCGCGGCCTGCTTGCCGCCGATCAGCTCGATATAGACCTCGGCCAGAAGCTGGGAGTCCAGCAGCGCGCCGTGGAAGGTGCGGTGGCTGTTGTTGATGCCATAGCGCCGGCACAGCGCGTCGAGCGAGTTCGGCCCCATCGGGTGCTTGCGCCGGGCGAGCACCAGCGAGTCGATCACCCTTTCGTCGTCGATCGCCGGGTGGCCGAGCCGCGCCAGCTCGGCATTGATGAAGCCCATGTCGAAGCTGGCATTGTGAGCGATCAGCTTGGCGCCTTCGAAGAAGGCCAGGAATTGTTCGACGATCTCCGGAAAGGTTGGCTCGTTGGCCAGGCGCTCGTTGCTGATGCCGTGCACGGCCAGCGCATCGGGATGCACCTGCTTTCCCTGCGGATTGATGTAGACATGAAAAGTCTGGCCGGTCGGGAAGCGGTTGACCAGTTCGATCGCGCCGATCTCGATGATGCGGTCCTCGCGGGAATCCAGGCCTGTCGTTTCCGTATCGAAAATGATTTCGCGCAACGAATCACTCCATGCAGCGGCAGTGTGGCGGATCATATCTACATCGCCGCCGCGTTTTTCTCATTTCGCAGCCGCTACCGTCGAAAAAAGCACAGCCGACTTGCCCGCCCTCATCGAGCCGTACGGCGGGGATAACGCGGGTATTACGATTTTTCGTCCGCGAGCGCAGCGGCGACGACCTGCCGCACGACATCTCTCGTGTGATCCAGCTCGTGTCCGGTGTCGATCACGAAATCCGCGCGGGCGCGTTTCTCGGCGTCGGGAACCTGCCGCGCGAGGATGCTGGCGAATTTCTCCTCGGTCATGCCGGGCCGGCGCAGAACCCGTATGCGCTGCACGTCGGCCGGTGCGCTCACCACCACCACCTTGTCAACGCGGTCGCGGCCGCCGGTTTCGAACAGCAGCGGAATGTCGAGCACCGCCAGCGGCGCCCCGGCAGCGCGATGCCGCGCCAGGAAGGCGTCGGCATCGGCGCGCACCAGCGGATGGATGATGGATTCCAGTTTCTTCATCGCCTCGGAATTGCCGAGCACCTTGCCGGCAAGCGCCGTGCGGTCGACCACGCCATCGCGCACCGTGCCGGGGAACGCAGCCTCCACCAGGGGGGCGGCCGCCCCGGCATAGAGGCGATGCACCGCTTCGTCGGAATCGTGCACGGGAATGCCGGCTTCGGCGAACATCTTCGCCGCGGTCGATTTGCCCATGCCGATCGATCCGGTCAGGCCGAGCACGATCATCTGGCGACACCCAGGTCGGCCACGATCAGATCGCGCAGTTCGGCCGTCACCGCCGGGCGGATGCCGAACCAGTGCTCGAAGCCGGGAGCCGCCTGGTGAAGCAGCATGCCGAGGCCGTCGACCGTCTTCAGCCCCCGCGCTTTGGCCGCGGCCAGAAGCGGCGTTTCCAGCGGCACATAGACGATGTCGGTGACCACCGCGCCGTCGGGCAAGGCCGACGGATCGACCGGCAGCTCTTCGTTGCCATGCATGCCGAGCGAGGTGGTGTTGATGAGAAGCCCAGTCTCGGGGAGGAACTCGCTTGCCGCCGCCAGCGGATGCGCCGAAACGCCGGCGCCGAAGCTGTCGGCCAGTTCCTGGGCCCGCGCGACCGTGCGGTTGACGATGCGGATGTTGCGGATGCCGCGCAGCTTCAACGCATGAACGATGGCGCGCGCGGCGCCGCCCGCGCCCAGCACCAGTGCCGCGTCGGTCTTGTCCCAGCCAGGCGCATATTCGTCGAGATTGGCGGCAAAGCCATAGGCATCGGTGTTGCCGCCCCAAAGCTGACCATCTTCGAACCAGACCGTGTTCACCGCGCCGATGGCTTCGGCGGCCTCATCACGGCGGTCGACCAGGCGGAAGGCGGCCTCCTTGTGCGGAATGGTAACATTGCCGCCGGCAAAGCCTTGCGCCGCCAGCCCCGTCAGGAAGTCGCCGAACTTCTCGGGCGCGACGTCAATGGCGGTGTAGGTGCCGGCAAGGCCGTTGGCTTTCAGCCAGAAGCCGTGGATCTTGGGCGAACGCGAATGAGCGATGGGGTGGCCGCAGACGAAAGCCTTCGTTTCAGTCTCAGCCATCTATCGCTCCAAGCTTGCGCAGTTCCTCGAGCAGCGGCAGCAGCGGCAGCCCGACAATGGTGAAATAATCGCCCTCGATCTTCTCGAAAAGCTGGATGCCCTGGCCCTCGATCTGATAGGCGCCGACGCTCGACAGCGCCTTGGCGCCCACCTTGGCGAGGTGCCGGCCGATGAAGGCGGGTTCCAGCTTGCGCATGGTCAGCCGCGCCACCGGCACCGCGCTCCACAACAGCTTGCCGTCGCGCACCAGAACAACAGCGCTGTTGAGCTGATGCGTCTGGCCGGAAAGGTCCAAAAGATGCCGCCGCGCAGCTTCCATGTCGGCGGGCTTGTGGAAGATGCGGTCTTCAAGCGACAGCGTCTGGTCGCAGCCGATGACCAGCGCGCCGGGATGCTTTTCGCTGACATGCAGCGCCTTGGCCTCGGCCAATATCAGCGCCACCTCTTCCGGCGTGACACCGCTGTTTTCCAGCGGCGCCTCCAGCGCCCGCTCGTCCAAATCGGCCGGCACGGCCGAAAATTCCACGCCAGCATTTGCCAGGAGCGCCTTTCTGAAAGGGCTGCCCGACGCCAAGATGATCTTTTCCGCCATGCGGCTTCTCCTGTTGGCCGACCGATCGCCCCGCCCGAAGCACGATCCTTGGCAGCGTTTCGCCCGCCGAAAAGATCATGCAGCAAAACAAAAGTTTAGGGCACGAGGCCGGTTCAAGCGAGAGGCGCCCCGCTCTAACGCGTCCTGCTGCGCAGGGCAACGATCGCGGCGGCCGTTTCCTCGATGGAGCGGCGGCTGACATCGATCATCGGCCAGTTGTGGCGGGTGCAGATCTGCCTGGCATAGGCGAGTTCTTCGGTAATCGTGGCCCGATCGATATAGGTCTGCGAGTCGAAGCCCGCGCTGGTGCCCAGAAGCCGGTTCTGCCGCACCTGCGATATGCGCTCCGCGGTGGCGATCAGGCCGACGATGAGCGGCTTCCTGGCATGGATGAGGCTTGGCGGCAGCGGCACGCCCAGAACGATCGGCACATTGGCGGTCTTGATGCCGCGATTTGCCAGATAGATGCTGGTCGGGGTCTTGGAGGTGCGCGATATGCCGATCAGCACGATGTCGGCTTCCTCGATGTCACTCGGAAGCTGGCCGTCATCATGCTCCATGGTGAAGTTCAGCGCGTCGATGCGCCGGAAATATTCGGCATCCAGCACATGCTGCGCGCCCACGCGCCGCCCGGCCGGCGTACCGAGATAGGACTGGAACACCGACAGCACCGGCTCCAGCACCGAAACATAGGGCAGGCCCATGGCCGCGCAGCGGCTGTCGATCATGCGGGCAAGCTTCTGGTCCACCACCGTGTAGAGCACGATGCCCGGCTCTTCCTCGATATCGTCGAACACCTTCATCAACTGCTTCTCGGTGCGGATCAGCGGATAGATGTGCTCGATGGCCCTGGCATCCTTGTATTGCGCGGAAGCCGCGCGCCCCGCGGCCAGCAGCGTCTCGCCGGTGGCGTCCGAGATCAGGTGGAGATGGAAGAAGCTCTGGGGTTTGTTCACAAGGGTCGCCCGGGTCTGTGGTCAAATGTGGATAAAGGGGGACCTTTGGGCCCCCCTGTGGGTTGAGACTGTATCAGATAGCCACTTGTCCACAATTCGCCCCGCTGTCAGTTCGGAATCCGCGCCGGGGATGAGAATGGGGATAAGTCTAACCACGATCGTCCGATCACCAATCGGCCCCAAATCGTCGACTCCGCAAGCCCTTGTAATCTCGGACTCAATTCGGATAATCCCCAGACTTGTCCAATCCACACCGCCGAAAGCGCGACATTATGCTTTCTGGCGCTCGGGCCGCTCGGGTGGATAAGTGGCAATTCTCGATTCCAACAGAGTCTAATAATCAGAAGACTCTTCTCTCTTAGAAATTATATTTTTTAGAAGAACCGGGAGAACGAAGCTTCATGACGACAAGACGCGCCATGCTGGATGTCCTGAAAGGCGAACCGGTTTTCCCGCCGCCGCTCTGGATGATGCGCCAGGCGGGCCGCTATCTGCCGGAATACCGCGAGTCCAGGAAGAAGGCCGGCGGCTTCCTCGACCTGTGCTACAACCCCGACTTCGCGGTCGAAGTGACCTTGCAGCCGATCCGGCGCTTCGGTTTCGACGCGTCGATCCTGTTCTCCGATATTCTGGTTGTTCCGCATGCGCTCGGCCGGGACCTGCGCTTTGAAGAGGGCCGCGGTCCGCTGATGACGCCGATGAGCGCTGCCGACGTCGACAGGCTCGACGGCTCGAGCTTCCACCAGCGGCTGGCGCCGGTCTACGAGACGGTAAGGCGGCTGCGCGCGGAGCTACCCCAGGAAACCACGCTGATCGGCTTCTGCGGCGCCCCCTGGACGCTGGCGACCTATATGATCGCCGGCCACGGCACGCCCGACCAGGCGCCCGCGCGTCTGTTCGCCTTCCGCCATCCGGAAGCGATGGAACGCCTGCTGGCGGTGCTGGTGGACTATTCCGCGCAATATCTGATCCGCCAGATCGATGCGGGCGCCGACGTGGTGCAGATCTTTGACTCCTGGGCGGGCATTCTCGACGAGGCCACCTTCGAGGCGTTGTGCGTGAAGCCGGTGGCCGAGATCGTGCGCAGGGTTCATGCGGTTCACCCCAACGTGCCCGTAATCGCTTTCCCGCGGGGCGCTGGCACCCGCTATGACAGCTACAGGCAGAAGACGCAGGTTGCGGGGCTTGGCCTCGACTGGACCGTGCCGCTGTCGCAGGCGCGCCAGCTGCAGGCGGGCGGCGCCGTGCAGGGCAATCTCGATCCGCTGCGCCTGGTTGCCGGCGGCCGGGCATTGTCTGAGGGTGTCAGCGCCATTCTCGACGCGCTGGGCAAGGGCCCGCTTATCTTCAACCTCGGCCACGGCATCACGCCGGATACGCCGATCGAGCATGTCGAGGCGATGGTCCGCCAGGTGAGGAGCTTTTCCGGGCGATGAGCGCGACGAACACGCCCGAGACCAGCGGAGCCAAGGCGATGCAGCGGGCGGCCGCGGCAATTGCCATCTTCATGGTTCTGACCGCGCTGCTGTTCTACTTTGCGCCCGATAATCTCTATCTCTGGGCCAAGGCCATTCACGTGATCGCGGTGATCTCCTGGATGGCGGGCATGCTCTATCTGCCGCGGCTGTTCGTCTATCACGCCGACGCCGAGCCGGGCTCGGTGCAGTCGGAAACCTTCAAGGTGATGGAGCGCCGCCTGCTGCGGGCCATCATCAATCCGGCCATGATCGTCACCTGGGTTTTCGGCCTCTGGCTTGCCTGGAAGGGTTTTGCTTTCCACGGCGGCTGGCTGCACGCCAAGATCGCGCTGGTTGTGCTGATGTCGGGCGTGCACGGCTACCTCTCCGCCTCGGTGCGCCGTTTTGCCCAGGACAGGAACACCAGGGCTGCCCGGCACTGGCGGATGATCAACGAGATTCCCACCGTGCTGATGATCCTCATCGTCATTCTGGTGGTTGTAAAACCGTTCTGACGCCTTAAATCCTTATCAAAAGGTGCCTTGCCCTTTGTCACGGGGGCAGATAAAAGACGATTCTTCCTTCCCGCCTGCGCCTTCCTTGCTGACATAACGGTCGCGCCCGGCACTCCATCGCATTCGTCGATATCTTTCTCCCCGATCCCCCTTTCAGAGTCCGTCCATGCAGGAAATGAAACTCCAGGAGTTCAAGAACAAGAAACCGACCGATCTCGTTGCCTTCGCCGAGTCGCTGGAGGTCGAGAACGCCAGCGTCATGCGCAAGCAGGAGCTGATGTTCGCCATCCTCAAGAAGCTGGCGGCCCAGGATGTCGAGATCATCGGTGACGGCGTGGTCGAAGTGCTGCAGGACGGTTTCGGCTTCCTGCGCTCGGCCAATGCCAACTATCTGCCGGGCCCGGACGACATCTACATCTCGCCCTCGCAGATCCGTCGCTTTTCGCTGAAGACCGGCGACACCGTCGAAGGCCCGATCCGCAGCCCGAAGGAGGGCGAGCGCTATTTCGCCCTTCTCAAGGTCAACACCATCAACTTCGACGATCCGGAGAAGATCCGGCACAAGATCCACTTCGACAACCTGACGCCGCTCTATCCGAATGAGCGGATCAAGATGGAAGTCGACAACCCGACCACCAAGGACATCTCGCCGCGCGTCATCGATCTGGTGGCGCCGCTCGGCAAGGGCCAGCGCGGCCTGATCGTGGCGCCGCCGCGCACCGGTAAGACCGTCCTGCTGCAGAACATCGCGCATTCGATCACCACCAACCATCCGGAATGCTACCTGATCGTTCTCCTGATCGACGAGCGCCCGGAAGAAGTGACCGACATGCAGCGCTCGGTGAAGGGCGAGGTCGTGTCCTCCACCTTCGACGAGCCGGCCGCCCGCCACGTGCAGGTGGCCGAAATGGTCATCGAGAAGGCCAAGCGTCTGGTCGAGCACGGCCGCGACGTGGTCATCCTGCTCGATTCCATCACGCGCCTCGGCCGCGCCTACAACACGGTCGTGCCGTCCTCCGGCAAGGTGCTGACCGGCGGTGTCGACGCCAACGCCCTGCAGCGCCCCAAGCGCTTCTTCGGCGCGGCGCGCAACATCGAGGAAGGCGGTTCGCTGACCATCATCGCCACCGCGCTGATCGACACCGGCAGCCGCATGGACGAAGTGATCTTCGAAGAGTTCAAGGGTACCGGCAACTCGGAAATCGTTCTTGACCGCAAGGTGGCCGACAAGCGCATCTTCCCGGCCATCGACATCCTCAAGTCTGGCACGCGCAAGGAAGACCTGCTGGTACCGCGTCAGGATCTGCAGAAGATCTTCGTTCTGCGCCGCATCCTGGCGCCGATGGGAACCACCGACGCGATCGAGTTCCTCATCGACAAGCTCAAGCAGACCAAGACCAACGGCGATTTCTTCGATTCGATGAACACCTGACCGGACGCTCGCCAGGCGGCGGTTCCAGCATGGCCGAGGCAGCGACGCTTCGGCCCCACTGGGATGGGCATCGGCGGAAGCCTTCGGGTTTATACTTGCCCGCGCAGACGGCGTTCGAGTTCCGCAGGATCGGAAATGACAGGTAGACAGAGCGGGCCGGTGCAAATATATGCGCCGGCCTGTTTCGTTGACGGATAGGTGCCGCCGGGCAGGTTGGGCAGGTCGTCGGCCTCGCCCACCGGGATTGAGATATCCACTCGCCTTGGGTCCGGGTATCGATTCGCTTCCGGAACGAATCTCGGCGCGGCTGGATCGTCCACCATGACCAGCTTCATTGGTGCCAGCACCAGCGCGCAGGCATTGACGATCCCAGCCTGTCCGAATTGCTGGCGGCTCGCCCTGCCGGCGGCATGCTCGGCGACACGCCAAAGCTTGTCCTGAAGTTCGACCGAACCGGTTACGCTTGCCAGCCTCGTCATTGCCTCGATGATCTGGCTGGTTGCGGAAGGGATGGCTTCGTCCACGTCGCCGCGAATGCGGATCGGCACGTCGGTGGCATCGGAGGCGGTGAGAAAATGGCCGTTGCCCTCGCCATCCAGATACCAGCGGTCGAGTTCCGCCACGAAGCGTTTTGCCTGCGCGACATAGGCCAGCTTGCCCGTCGCCTCGTAAAGGGCGATCGCGGCATTGGCCATCGCGGCATAATCGCTGGAGAGTGCCGGATAGAGTGCGCGGCTGCCAAGGATGGAATGCGGCAGGCGCCCGTCTGCATCCGCATGAGAGATCACGAGATCGAAGGCAGCCTCCCCCGCCGCGATCCATTCCTGGCGCGACAGCGCGCGACCGCATTCGGCAAGTGCAGTGATGAGCAGCCCGTTCCAGTCGGCCAGAACCTTGTCGTCGCGGCCGGGTCTCACGCGTTTCTCGCGAGCGGCAAGCAGCTGCTGTTTCAGGTGGGCGACTTCCTGCCGATGCTGCAGCTCATGCCGGTTCTGGTCCGGCGTCTGGTGGATGATCGGCTTGCCTTCCCAATTTGGTGGCTGGGCGAGGCTGAAGCTTTCGAAGAAGGCGGGCGCGTCACTGCCGAGAGTGGCTTCGATCTCGGCCTTGTTCCAGGTGTAAAATAAACCCTCCTCGCCCTCGCTGTCCGCATCGAGGCTGGACGCGAAGCCGCCACCCTGCACGCGCATTTCGCGCAAAAGCCAAGTCGCGGTTTCTTCGATTCGCACCCGGAACAATTCATTTCCGGTCGCGGCCAGAAGCCAGTTGGCCTGCCGCAGCAGCTGCGCATTGTCGTAGAGCATCTTTTCGAAATGCGGCACCAGCCATTCGGCGTCCGTGGAGTAGCGCGCGAGCCCGCCGCCGACATGGTCGTAGATGCCGCCGCGCAACATGTGCTCGAAACTTCCGGTAACGGCATCGCGATGCTCGGTCGCGCCGTTCTTCAGCCAGCTCAGCCACAGCGTTTGCATAAATGGCGCGTTGGGGAATTTCGGTGCGCCGCGCAAGCCGCCGGCCTCGCGGTCGGCCATCCCGTTGATGCCGTCTGCAAGCGCGGCAAGTTGGGTATCGGAGAGCTGCGCCGGCGCATGGCTGGCTGCCAGACGCCCCGCGATGTGCGATTTCAACTGCTCGCCGCTCGCGGCCAGGCTTTCCTTCTTCTCCTGCCACGCCTTGTTCACTGCCTTGAGCACCTGAATGAAACCAGGGCGGCCGTAGCGCGTCTCCTTCGGAAAATAGGTGCCGCCCCAGAACGGCTTGGCATCGGGGGTCAGGAACATGGTCAGCGGCCAGCCGCCCTGCTCACCCATCGCGGTCAGGGCGGCCATGTAGATCTGGTCGATGTCGGGCCGTTCCTCGCGATCGACCTTGATATTGACGAAGAGACGGTTCATGACGGCGGCGACGTCTTCGCTCTCGAAGCTCTCATGCGCCATTACGTGGCACCAGTGGCAGGCTGCATAGCCGACCGACAGCAGGATTGGCTTCTGGGTCTCAATGGCCTCAGCCAGCGACTCTGGCGACCAGGCTCGCCAGTGCACGGGATTGTGGCTGTGCTGGCGCAGATAGGGGCTGGTTTCTTCGGACAGAAGATTTTCGGCCGGCAGCGGCAAGATGTGCACCTCACGCAAACAGTTGCAATTGGAAGATTAGGGCGCAAGGGAAACGCGAGCAAATGATATTCCAGGATACCATCGTAGCCCTGTCCAGCGGTCGACTGCCTTCCGGCATCGCGGTCATCCGTATTTCTGGTCCGCAAACTCGATTCGCTCTCGAAACGATGCTTGGGAAAGTGCCCTCCCCGCGCAGCGCCCGCTTCACCGCTTTCTACGCCCCCGATGGCAGACTTCTGGATCAAGGTATTGCGCTGTTCTTCCCCGGCCCGGCCAGTTTTACCGGAGAGGATTCTGCAGAATTTCATGCCCACGGCGGACGCGCCGTGGTCCAGGCCGTGACCGAAGCCCTCACATCGCTGGAGGGGCTTCGCTTGGCCGAGCCCGGCGAGTTCACGCGCCGGGCCTTTCTCAATGGCAAGGTAGATCTATTGGAGGCCGAATCCCTTGCCGATCTGGTTTCCGCTGAAACCGAAGCCCAGCGGCGCTTTGCGGTGCTGAACGCCGAAGGCCGGCAAAGCGGGCTCTATCTCGATTGGCGCCGTCGGCTGATTCATGCTCGGGCTATGATCGAGGCCGAAATGGATTTTGCCGACGAGGCCGACATTCCCGGTTCGGTCTCCTCGTCGGTGTGGGCAGATGTGCGGGCCATGATCGACGAGATCCGCCGCCACGTGCAGGGCTTTCATCGCGCCGAGATCATCCGCGACGGCTTTGATGTCGTCATCATCGGCGCGCCCAACGCCGGCAAGTCGAGTCTTTTGAACATGCTTGCGCGCCGTGACGTGGCGATCGTCACCGACGAGCCGGGCACCACGCGCGACCTGGTGGAAGTGGTCCTCGATCTCGACGGCGTGAAAGTGCGGCTCACCGACACTGCCGGCATCCGCGAGGCCCCAGGCAAGGTGGAAGCGATCGGCATCGGCAGGGCGCTGGAGCGGGCGCGAACCGCCGACCTCATCCTCCACCTGGAAGATGTCACCACTCCCGACCGGATACCCGATACGGAAAGCACCGCCCCAACCCTGCGGATTGGCACCAAGACCGATCTTCTGCCAGCGGCAGCCAAGCCGGATGGTTTCGACTGCCTGGTTTCCAGTACTTCCGGTGCCGGCGTCGATTCGCTGCTGGACATGATCACCGCGCGCGCCGTGACGGCAGTGGGCGACGTGGGAGATGTGCTGCCGTCGCGCCAGCGCCATATCGACCTGCTCACCAGGACAACTGACTACCTCGAAGCAGCCCTCGCCCTGCCCGTGGACCAACTCGAGCTCCGTTCGGAAAACATGCGCCTTGCCTCCGATCGCCTCGGCCGGATCTCCGGTGCGGTCGACACCGAAGACCTTCTGGAGGTCATCTTTTCGCAATTCTGCATCGGCAAGTGACTCACGTGAAACACGATCGGCCGGGCTGACTCACGTGAAACATTTCTCCGCATAAAATGACTCACGTGAAACAACGGGCTTTGCTTCACTCTGTGTTTCACGTGAAACAAAATTGCGCCTTGTCGCCTTGACTCCTGAGGCGAACACCAACATTGAGGGGTCGTGTTCCGGAGAGATATATGAACGGCAGCTACGATGTGATTGTTGTCGGCGGTGGCCATGCGGGCTGCGAAGCAGCCAGCGCGGCCGCCCGCGCGGGCGCCCGCACGGCGCTGGTCACGCTGAGCGCGGACACCATCGGCGTGATGTCCTGCAACCCGGCCATTGGTGGCTTGGGCAAGGGGCACCTCGTGCGCGAGATCGACGCGCTGGATGGCTTGATGGGCCGCGTGGCCGATGCCGCCGGCATCCAGTTCCGCCTCCTCAACCGCAAGAAGGGCCCGGCCGTGCGCGGTCCGCGTACCCAGGCCGACCGCAAGCTCTACCGCCTCGCCATGCAGGCGGCGATTGCCGAACAAGAAAATCTGGAGGTCGTCGAGGGCGAGGTCTTCGACCTGGAGATCGACGACGGCCGGGTTACAGCCGTCATCCTGGCCAATGGTCGCCGCCTCGGCTGCGGTGCCGTGGTGCTCACCACGGGAACTTTCCTGCGCGGCCTGATCCATATAGGTGAGCGCAATTTCCCCGCCGGCCGCATGAACGAGCAGGCCTCCATTGGCCTGTCGGCCACTATGACTCGCGCCGGCTTCAGCCTCGGCCGCCTCAAGACCGGCACGCCGCCGCGGCTGGATGGCCGAACCATCGACTGGGCGTCCCTGGACTGTCAGGCGGCAGACGAAGTGCCGGTCCCCTTCTCGCTGATGACCGACAAGATCGCCAACCCGCAGATCGACTGCGGCATCACCCGCACCACGTCGGCGAGCCATGATCTGATACGCCAGAACCTCGGCCGCTCGGCAATGTATTCTGGCAATATCGAAGGCATCGGCCCGCGCTATTGCCCGTCTATCGAGGACAAGATCGTCAAGTTCGGAGACCGTGAGGGGCATCAGATATTTCTGGAGCCGGAAGGGCTGGACGACGACACGGTCTATCCCAATGGTATATCAACCTCGCTGCCCGAATACGTGCAGCTTGATCTCCTGAAGACCATACCCGGTCTCGAGCAGGCGAAGATGCTGCAGCCGGGTTATGCGATTGAATACGACCACGTCGATCCGCGCGAGCTCGAGCTCACGCTAGAAACCCGTCGCGTCAGCGGCCTGTTCCTCGCCGGCCAGATCAACGGCACGACGGGCTATGAGGAGGCTGGCGCACAAGGGCTTCTGGCCGGGTTGAACGCGGCGCGGAAAGCTTCCGGCGGTGAGGGTGTCGTGTTCAGCCGCACCGAAGCCTATATCGGCGTGATGATCGACGACCTGACCAGCCGCGGCATCACCGAACCCTATCGCATGTTCACCTCGCGCGCGGAGTTCCGCCTCTCGTTGCGCGCCGACAATGCCGACGAGCGTTTGACGCCGAAGGCGATGGAACTGGGGATTGCCGGGGAAGCCCGTTCGGAACGCTTCCGCGAGGTTGCCCAGCAGCTGGACCACGCGAGGGAAATTGCCAAGTCGATCAGCGTGACGCCCAATGAGGCACGCCGGCACGGGTTCGAGGTCAATATGGATGGGGTACGGCGCTCGGCTTACGACCTCCTGTCCTATCCTGATGTCACCCTGGAGAGGCTGGCGCAGGCCTGGCCCCAGTTCGGCGGGCTTGACGCGCGTTCCGCGGAGGCGCTGGAGATCGAGGCTCGCTACGCCGTTTATCTCGACCGGCAGAGTGCGGACGCCGTGCAGATCCGCAGGGAAGAAGAGCGCCTTATTCCCGCCGGCTTGGAGTTCGATTCGGTTCCGGGCCTGTCCAACGAACTGAAGCAAAAGCTGCGCGAGCGCCGGCCGCGCTCGGTGGCGGACGCCCAGCGTATAGATGGCATGACGCCGGCGGCGCTGGCGATCATCGTGGCGCATGTGCGTCACGCGGAAAGTGTGCAGCAGCGGAAGGGTGCGGCGTGACTTTGGCTGCCTTTGATGAGCTTTGCCAGGTGGCCGGGCCTGTTTCACGTGAAACGTTCGAGCGGTTGCAGGCTTTCGAAACCCTGTTCCGGAAATGGGCAGCGCGCATAAATCTGTCCGCGCCCTCCACTCTGGACGACACGTGGCAGCGCCATATCCTCGACAGCGCGCAGCTTGCCCGCCTTGCCCCCGATGCCAAACGCTGGGTCGATATCGGATCGGGCGGCGGCTTTCCGGGTCTGGTGCTCGGCTTTTTGTTGATGGAGCGGGAGGGCGCCAGTATCGATCTGGTCGAAAGCAACCGCAAGAAGGCCTCCTTCCTGCAGATGGTTTGCGGCGAATTGGGCCTGCCGGCACGCGTGCACGCCAAGCGAATCGAGGACACCTATGCGGTGATTCGCCAGCCTGAAGTGGTCACGGCGCGTGCTCTGGCACCGCTGCCACTACTTTTGCAGCTTTCCGCACCCTGGCTGATGGCTGGCGCGAAGGCATTGTTCCATAAAGGCCGGGATTACCGGGCTGAGCTCGAAGAAAGCGCTCAACTGTGGTCTTTCGACCTGATAGAACACAAGAGCGTGATCGATCCGCAGAGTATCGTCCTAGAGATTTCCAGTCTGCGTCGAGTGTGAATTGCGTTCATCGAACAAGGATCACAAAAGAAGCATGATCATGATGACCGGTCCCCGTATCATTACCGTGGCAAACCAGAAGGGCGGCGTGGGCAAGACCACCACCGCCATCAATCTTGCCACCGCGCTTGCGGCAATCGGCGAGCAGGTGCTCATCGTCGACCTCGACCCGCAGGGCAATGCCAGCACCGGGCTCGGCATCGACCGCCGCGATCGTTCGGTTTCGTCTTATGACGTGCTCACCGGCGGAATGACGCTCGAGGACGCCGCAGTGGCCACGGCTGTGCCCGGCCTGTCGATCGTGCCATCGACGCTCGATCTGCTGGGCGTTGAGATGGAGATTGCCGGGGCGCCCGATCGGGTGCTGCGCCTGCGCAATGCGGTGCGCGCGTCTTCGCAGCGGGCGGCACATTACTCCTATGTGCTGATCGACTGTCCTCCTTCCCTCAATCTTCTGACCCTGAACTCGATGGCCGCGGCCCACTCGGTGCTTGTGCCGCTGCAGTGTGAATTCTTCGCGCTGGAAGGCCTCAGCCAGCTTCTGGAGACGGTCAATCAGGTTCGGAGCTCAATCAATCCCGACCTGGTCATCCAGGGCATCGTGATGACCATGTATGACGGCCGCAACAACCTGGCCAACCAGGTGGTGGAGGATGTGCGCGCTCACATGGGAGAGAAGGTCTACGAAACCATCATCCCGCGCAATGTCCGCGTTTCGGAAGCGCCGTCGCATGGCAAGCCCGCCATCCTCTACGATCTCAAATGCTCTGGCAGCCAGGCCTATTTGCAGCTTGCCTCCGAAGTCATTCGGCAGGAACGCAAGCTCAAGGCGGCATAGATTCGGTTGCGAAACAGTCTGGATAGGTCATGAACGAAGACATCTCGAAGAAGCGGCTCGGGCGTGGTCTCGCCGCACTGATTGGCGAAATCGACAAGCCGGCAGCGCCCGCGCAGCCCGTCGTGTCCTCGGACGGACATGTGCCGATCGAATTCGTGGCGCCGAACCCGCGCAATCCGCGCCGCCATTTCGGCGATGCGGAGCTTACCGATCTCGCGCAGTCCATCCGCGAGCATGGCGTGGTCCAGCCGGTCGTCGTACGCCCCGCCCCCGCAGAGGCTGGCCGCTATGAGATCATCGCTGGTGAGCGGCGCTGGCGCGCGGCGCAGCGCGCGGGGTTGGCCGAGATTCCGGTCATCGTCCGCGACGTCAACGACCGCACGGCGCTTGAACTGGCGATCATCGAGAACGTCCAGCGCACCGATCTCAACCCGATCGAAGAAGCGCTTGGCTACCAGCAACTCATCGACGAGCATAACTACACGCAGGCCGATCTTGGTCAGGTGATCGGCAAGAGCCGCAGCCATGTGGCCAACACGCTGCGCCTGCTGAAGCTACCGGACGTCATCCGCGACATGCTGGTCGATGGCCAGCTTTCCGCGGGTCATGCCCGCGCTCTTGTAACCGCTGCGGATCCGGCCGGGTTGGCAAAACGCATCGTGGAGGAAGGTCTTTCCGTGCGGCAGGCCGAGATGCTGGCGCAGCTGCCTCCGGAAGTTGTGCAGGAAGCCACGGTTTCGGCCCCGGTCGAAAAGGATGCCGACACGCTGGCGCTGGAAAAGCTGCTGTCCGACGTTACGGGCATGCGCGTTGCCATCGCCCATAAGGCCAAGGGCGGCGAGCTCCGCATCGGCTACAAGACGCTAGAGCAGCTCGATGAGCTGTGCCGGCGGCTCAAAGCCTGATATTCAGGCTTTGTTATCCATCTAAGTTATTGATTCATATGAATTTCATTCAGGCGGGCGAGCAATCGTCCGCCTGAAGTCGTTGTGGGGGCCAGTCTTGCGGTATGGATTGGGAGTGGGCGCGTTTCCGACGCTAAACGTGTTGTCAGAAGCCCTCGGTTTGGTCAGCGTCGCTGACGCAGCCTGGCGCTTTCTACCGCAATGCCGAGCAAGGCCTGCCGGGCGATTGCCGCGGCAAGATCGGGCCGGCGGCGGGTTTGCAAAACCGCATCCTGCAGCCGAGCCAGCGCTCTGGCCAAAGCAGGGCCGGTCCAGCGCTCGACCGCGCCCTCCACGATCTTGCGTCGGGAGAAGAAGACGGGCGGCCGTGCCGCCGCCACGATCGCGGCGGCGTTGCGGGCGCCGCTGTTATCCATCGCAGCGCGCATGAGCTGGATCGCTTGGAACTGCCGCATCGCCGCTGCCAGCATCAGGAATGGCTGGGCGCCGGTCTGCGTATGGCGGGTGAAGACGGTGTCGAATGCCTCGATCTTGCCCTCAAGCACGGCGTCGATGGCGTCGTCGAAGGAGATGCCGGACACGTCGCCGATCATCGCCTTCACGTCGTCGAGGTCGATCTGGCTTTTGCCCATGGCATAAAGCACCAGCTTCTGGATCTCGCCGCGCGAGGCGAGCCGGTCGCCGCCGAGGTTTTTTCTCAGGGCCTGCCGTGCTTCCATCGTCAGCGACATGCCCGCCTTCTGCATCTCGTCGTCGATTACCTGGTCGATGCTGCGTGCCTCGTCGGCATAACAGGGCAGCGCCATGCCCCAGTCGCAGCCTTCGACCACCGTGCGCAGCGCCGCGCCCTTCTTCAGGTCGCCGGCCTCGATGAGAACGATGGCGTCGCGCGGCGGCTCCTTGGAAAGCACCTTCACATCGTCGGCCAGCCCCTTCTGGCCGGCGGCGTTGCGCACCCACAGCAGGCGGCGCGAGGAAAACATCGGTACGGTGTGCGCTTCATCGAGCAGACGGCCGCTTTCCTTTTCGACTTCCGAGCCTTCCAGGCGCACCACCGTGAAGGGATCGTCTAGCGGCAGCCCGGTCTTTTCGGCGAAAGCGCGGCCGCGCTCGGCCACCAGCCCGCGGTCCGGGCCGTAGATCAGGACGATGACGGCCTTCGGATCGGGCCGCGACAGCCAGGAATCGACTTCATGCGCTTTCTTCTGTGCCATGGGCTTCGGTTAGCACGGCCACGCGCGCGGACAAAACGCAAAGCTTTGTCAGGCGCTATGCCTAAGCTTCGGCGCAGCCGCCACCAGCGCCTGTCCGGTAGCGGATTGCGGATTGGCGATCACTTCGGCGGCCCTCCCCGTCTCCACGATCCGGCCCTTGTCCATGATGGCGACGCGATGGGCGATGGCCCGCACCACGCCGAGATCGTGCGAGATGAACAGATAGGCGATGTTTTGTGAGCGCTGCAAGTCGAGCAGCAGTTGAAGAATTTGACCGCGCACGGAAACGTCGAGCGCTGACACCGCTTCGTCCAGCACGATCAGCTGCGGGCGCGTGGCAATGGCGCGGGCAATCGCGACGCGCTGGCGCTGCCCGCCGGAAATCTCATGAATCGCGCGGTTGGCAAGATCGGGTGACAGGCCGACGTGCTGGAGAAGCTGTGCAATTGCCTCCGGCCTCTCCCTGCGCGGCGCAATGCCGTGGATGCGCAGCGGGTCGTCTAGCACCCGCGCCACGGTGGCGCGCGGGTTGAAGGCGGCGCGCGGGTCCTGGAACACCATCTGCAGCCGGGCGCGGGTGGCCCGCAGCCGCCCTCCCCCGAGTGCCAGCAGATCCTCGCCGTCGAAGCGGATCTCGCCGCCGTCGAGCTCGGTCAGCCGCATCAAGGCGCGCGCGGCGGTGGTCTTGCCGCTGCCCGAGGGGCCGACAAGCGCCAGCGTTTCGCCCGGCGCGACCTCGAAACTGACATCGTCCAGCGCGGCAACGGTGCGGCCGCGGCTGTCGAAACGTTTTTGGAGGTTGGAAGCGACGAGCAGCGGCGCGCTCATGCAACAGCCTCCGGCGCCAGCAACGACGGCGTGTCGAGTCCCATATGCGCGGCGAGCAGGCTTTTCGTGTAGGCCTCGCGCGGCGCTTCGACGATCTGCCCCGCCTCCCCGATCTCGACCAGCCGGCCATGGCGGAACACCGCGATGCGGTCGGCGATCTGGCTGGCCAGCGCAATGTCGTGGCTGATGAACATCAGCGACATGCCGTCCTCGGCCACCAGCTCCTCGATCAGCCGCACGATCTCGGCCTGCACGATGGTGTCGAGCGCACTGGTCGCCTCGTCGGCGATGAGCAGGCTCGGCCGGGCCGCGATCGCCTCGGCAATCGCCACACGCTGGCGCTGGCCACCGGAAAGCTGGTGCGGGAATGCTCTCAGCGCCGAAGGCCGATCGGGCAGGCGCACGCGGTCCAGCAGCGTTTCGGCATGGGCATAGGCCTCCCGCCAGCCCATGCCGAGATGAGCCTGCGCGACCTCGGCGATCTGCTCGCCGATCGTCAGCACCGGGTTGAGGCTGGAGGACGGGTCCTGGAATACAAAACCGAGGTCGCGGCCATTGGCCGGCTGACGTCCGAGTTCGGGCCAACGGATGTCGCCACCGACGCGCGATCCCGCCGGCAGCAGGCCGGCGATGGCCAGCGCCAGCGTGCTCTTGCCCGAGCCGCTTTCGCCGATGATGGCCAGCCGCTCGCCGGCGTGTAGCTCGAAGGAGACGTCCTTCAGCACTTCCGTTTCGCCACTGTCGCCGCGATAGCTGACGCCGAGTTTTTCGACTGCGAGGCGAACGCTCATGACTGGCGCTTCCTTGCGGCGGAGGCTTCGACAAAACCCTCGCCGGCGAGATAGACGCCGAGCACTGTCAGCACCAGCGCGATGCCGGGGATGATCGACAGGAAGGGTGCCGAGCGAAGCACGGCGCGGCCCTCGGCGATCATGCCGCCCCAGGTCACGCGGTTGGGGTCGCCGAGGCCGAGGAAGGAGAGTGCTGCTTCGACGAGGATGGCGCCCGCGACGATGATGGACGATAGCGCCAGCACCGGCGGCAGCGCATTGGGCAGCACCTCGCGGAAGGCGATTTCCAGCGGGTGCATGCCGATCACGCGGGCGCTGGCGACATAGTCGCGCTCGCGGATGGAGAGCACCTCTGCGCGGGCAACGCGCGCGGGGCCGGTCCAGGCACCGAGCGCGATGGCGATCACCACCACGGTAAGTGACGGCCCAACGACGCTGACGAAGGCCAGCGCCAGCAGAAAGCCGGGCACCGTCTGGAAGGCGTCGGTGATGCGCATCAGCACCTCGTCGGTCAGGCCGCCGGCGAAGCCGGCCAGCGTCCCGACGGTCGCGCCGATGGCGATGGAGGTTGCGGCTGCCGCAAGCCCGACGGCAATCGAGGTGCGCGCGCCGTGAAAGAGTTCGGCTAGCACGTCGCGGCCGAGCCGGTCGGTGCCGAGCGGCAGCGACCAGTCCTGGAAGGGCGGCAAAAGCGCCGGCCCGGCGATCGACAGCGGATCGCGCGGAAACAGCAATGGTGCGGCCAGCGCCATGGCGACAAGTGCTGCAAGGATCAGCGCGCCAGCCACCGCCTCGGGCGTGCGCAGGAAGCGGTGCCCAAAACTCATGCGCTTTCCTCGCTCGCGCCGACGCGCGGATCGAGCACGGCATAGAGCATGTCGACCACGAGATTGATGAGGATGACCAGCACGGCGCTGACCAGGATGATGCCGAGCAGCAGCGGCGTGTCGCGCGAGCCGACCGCCTCCTGCGCCAGCCGGCCGAGGCCGGGAATGGAAAACACGCTTTCGATGACCACGCTGCCGCCCAGCATGGCAGCCGATTGCAGGCCGAGCATGGTGGCGAGCGGCAAAAGAGCGTTGCGCGCCACATGCCGCCAGACGATGCGCTGGCGGGAAATGCCCTTGGCGCGGGCGGCCAGCACAAAATCCATGCGCCAGATTTCGGCCATGCCGGCGCGCATGACGCGCAGATAGAGCGCCAGATAGATGATGCCGAGCGCCGTCACCGGCAGCACGAGATGCTGGGCAATGTCGAGCGCGCGCGAAAAGCCGGTCTTGCCGGAGGCGATGGTCTCGATGCCGCTCGAAGGAAACCAGCGCAGCTGCACCGAAAACAGAACCGTCAGCACCAGCCCGAGCCAAAAGCCCGGCACGGCATAAAGCGCCAGCGAGCCGATGGACAGGAAGCGGTCACGAAAACTGCCCGGCCGCGCTCCGGCGGCTATGCCGAGCAACGAGCCGATGCCGAAGGAGAGCGCGGTGGCGCTGCCCATCAGCAGCAGCGTGTTGGGCAGACGCTCCAGGATCACGTCGCGGATCGGCCGCGAGAAGGTGACCGAATAGCCGAGATCGAGATGCGCCAGCGACCAGAGATAGGCCGCGAGCCGCGCCAGCGCAGGCTGGTCGAGGCCCCATGTCTGACGCAACTCGGCGATCATGCCGGCGTCGCCGCCGGTCATGCCGACATAGGCGTCCACCGCGTCGCCGGGCGCCGCCTCAAGCAGCAGGAAGGTGCCGATGACGACGATCAGCAGCACCGGAATGGCACCCACCAGCCGCCGGCGCAGGAGGCGAAGCGCGCGGGTCATGGGCGGGCAGGCTCCGCCCGAGCAATCACCCCCACTCCGGTTTGCTGCGCAAACCACCTATCTCCCTGCGCGGGGGAGAGGAACGCTAGATCCTGCCCGGTCGCGGCCTTCGCGCTTGGCGTTTCCTCTCCCCCGGGCAGGGGGAGAGGTGGCGAGCCCGAAGGGCGAGACGGAGTGGGGGTGCCAGGTCGTGCCGGAAATAACTCAACGACCCGCAAAATTGCAGGCGATGTCGGCCGCTTCAGCCGCCGGGACAGGATGAGGCGATAGGAGCTTTTCACGACGCGACTTCAGCACCCGCGGCAAGGCGTTGCAAGCGTCTCAGCTCTCCAGCCAGGTGTCCGCCCAGTTCGACACCGCCCAGCGCGGATTGTTGGAGACGTTCTTCACCGTGTCGCGGGCGACGGTGATAAAGCTCCATTCGGCCACATTGATCAGCGGCAGGTCTTCCAGCACCTTCTTCTGGAATTCGCGGTAGAGCTCGGTGCGGGCGTCCGCTTCGATGGTCTCTGAGGCCTTTTCGATCAGCGCGTCGATCTCGGCGTTCTTGTAGCCGCCCTGGTTGGAGAAGGGCACGCCATCGGGAATGCCGCTCTGCACCAGTATGGTGGTGGAAATGGCCGGGTCGCCGCGGAACACCGGCGGCGCCACCGCGAGGTCGAAGTCGTGGTCGGTGTAGACCGCCTTCTGGTGCGCGGCCGCATCGTTGTTGACGATCTGGGCGTCGATGCCGATGGCGGCCAGCGCCTGGCGCAGATAGTCGCCGAACTGTTTTGTCTCGTTGAAATAGGGGGCGGGCAGCAGCTTCAGCTTGAAGCGGGTGCCGTCGGCGTCGCGCTTGTAGCCGGCTTCGTCGAGCAACGCATTGGCCTTGGCCGGATCGAAGGCGTAGGCCGGCACGTCCCTTGTATAAAACTGCTTGTCGTTCTGCGGCACCGGCCCCGTCGCTGGCGCGGCATAGCCGAGGAAGATCGTCTTGACGACGAAGTCCTTGTCGATGGCATGCGCGATGGCCTGGCGCACCTTGAGATCGGCAAGTTCCTTGCGGCGGTGGTTGATCTCGACCACGAGCTGGTAGGTGAGGCCCTCATAGCCCTTGGTCACCACCTCGATGCCCGGCACCTTGGAGATGCGAGCCAAGTCGGCCAGCGGCACGGCAGAGAAAGCGGCAAGGTGGATTTCCTCGGCCTCCAGCGCGCCCGCAGCCGCCGCGCGGTCGGGCAGCACGCGATAGACGATCTCGTCCAGATGCGGCTGGCCCTCGCCCCAATATTTCTCGTTGCGCTCCAGCCGGTAATATTCGCCGGCCTTGTGCTCGGCGAGCTTGAACGGCCCGGTGCCGACCAGCGCGGTGTTGGCCGGGTTTTCGGCAATGTCGGTGCCCTCATAGATGTGCTTCGCCACAACGCTGGTCAGCGCCGGCAGCGCATTGCGGATGAGCTGGAAGGGCGTGGGCTTGGAGAAGCGGAACACGGCGGTGTGCTCGTCGGGCGTGTCGACCGCCTCGAGATCCTTGAACACCACGCGGCCGAGATTCTGCAGCGGCTTCCACACCTGCAGCGCCGAGAAGGCGACGTCGGCCGAGGTGAACGGCTTGCCGTCATGCCAGGTCACTTTCTCGCGCAGCTTGAAAGTGATGCTGCGTCCGTCATCCGAGCCTTCCCAGCTCAGCGCCAGGCGCGGCTCCAGCCCGTCCTTGCCGTCAAAGGAGGCCTCGGCCAGCGGCTCGATGACCTTGCTGGCGACGAAGAATACGCCGTTGGAGGCGACGATCGCCGGGTTGAGGTTGCGCGGCTCGGAATCGGCCGCCACGATCAACCGCCCTCCCCGTTTCGGCGCCTGCGCCCATAGCGTGCCCGGCAGTGCGGTGGAAGCGAACAGCAATGCCGTACCGGCCAGAACGCCGCGCCGGGAAATCTTGAAATCTGACATGACGTGCTCCTTGCGTTTGCCGCCGGCCCCTTCCGTCGCAAGGCCCGGGCTCGAAAAATCCTGATGACCACGCTCGGTTGGCGAGACTAGTCGAATGTCGTGATTATCGATACGGCAACGCATTAAGCCAGCGACGGAATTGCCGTGGCCACGCCGTGGCGGGGAAAATCCATCCGAAGTAGGATTGCCGGCGGCCGGCTTTTTGCCGATGGCAAACAGTTACGGCCCGGCAATAAGTGCTGGGCCGTCGGAAGCTGCTTACGCTGCAGGCGTGTCAGAACGACATCTTGAGGCCCGCCGAAACGGTCGTCGCGCGGAAGCTCATGCCTGCTCCGCCCGTCATGGTCGGCCCCCGTTCGCCATCAACGATCCTGTACATCGAGGTGTCGCCGGTCTTGCGGAAGTAATTGTCGAAATTGCCGGCGACGAAGATGCCCGCCCGATCGTTCAGCGCATAGTCGGCCTTGGCAGCGAGCGACACGAAGGGGATTGCACCGTATTTCTCTTCAAAGCGGATGTTGCGCAGCCAGTGGTAATCGGTGTCGGACGCATCGATGGTCAGGCCGCCGCGCACGAGGCCGGTAAAGGTCCACGCGCCGCTCTTCGCCGTTGCCTCGGCGCCGACGAACATCCCCGGCAGGCGCTGTTCGAAGGTGATGCCGGGCCTGTCGGGGAAATCGCCGGTCCGGTTGCGGAAGCCATTTTTGCTGTAAATGAAGGAGCCGCCATAGGAGGTCCATTTCACATTGGTGTATTTGAAGCCGCCATGCAGGTTCACGACGGTGCTGTCGTCGACGGTGAAATCGCGGCCCAGCGCGATGTCGAGGTTGACGTAGCGGTCGAGACGGGTGTCGGGATGGATCGACTGATGCGACCAGTCGCCAAATTTGTAGCTCGGAGCATCCTCGAGCCAGTCATAGTCTTCCATGTGGCTGTTGCCGGAAAAGCTGACCGCCCCATTGGCCGAAACCACCCAGTCCTTCATCACCTCGGCCTTCAGGGCGCTCGTCACGACCGGGGCCTGTGATTCCCAGATGAGATGGCTGATCCGGTTGCCGGACCTGTCGTAGACAAGCTCGTTGCCCTCCAGCCAAGTGTAGCCGACGCTGCCGATGAAAACGACCTCGTTGCCTGGGGTTGCGTACTGGATCTGGTCTAATGAATCCGCAGCCAGGGCCGGCTGTGAAATTGCAAACAGGGAACCGAGAGCGAAAATTGTTTTAAGCGAATTGCGAATCTAGGTGGTGGACGCGGGCCGTGCCAGGCGTTCGGCAACTTGCTCGTCGTCGTTTGGAGCACATCGAGGGGAGATTTTCTGCGCGATGTCGCGCTGACAGTCGTGATTTCAACCGCCCACAAACGAAAAAGCCGCGGAAAACCGCGGCCTTTCGATACTTAACTTCCCGAAGGAAACTGGAGCGGGTGAAGCGATTCGAACGCTCGACCCCAACCTTGGCAAGCCATTGATTCAGCTTTGCTTCTAGTCACGAGGAGTAACCCCCTCATGCCAAAAAGTGATTGTCCTACCTCGGGGGAGCCGACACGATCAGTTCCGTAGGGTCCCGCGGGAAACCGGGCCGCTAGGCTCCCCTTCGATACCCTCCGACGACCGAAACAAGTCAACCCGGCAGGTAGGGGGAGCAGATGGCAGCAGCGGCAAAGAAGCGTCTCACGAACCAGATGTTGGAGAAGATGGCGCCCCCTAAGAGCGGGCGCCTGGAGATCGGAGATGACCTCTGCCCGGGGCTGGTGCTCCGGGTGACGGAGCAGGGGTCAAAGTCCTTCTCGGCCATCTACCGGGTGCTCGGCGAGGGCGGCGAGACGGATGCCGGGCGACCCCTGGCCGGACGGCAGCACAGGATAACGCTCGGCCGATGGCCACTCGTGAGCCTCGCCGAGGCGAGAGTGCGGGCGAGAGGCATCCTGGCACAGGCGGGACAGGGCATCGACCCGCGGGCGGGGATCGCCTCCACTATCCGCGAGAGGCGCTCCAACACGTTCTCCGCGGTCCTGGAGAGGCACATCAAACAGGACGCGGCTCGGACCATCTCCAGCTGGCAGAACGTCGAACGCGTGCTGCGACTCCATGTGGTCCCGCACTTAGGCGACACGCCGATCGCAGACATCCGCCGCGCCGACGTCCACGAGATCATAGACGACCTGGTCGCGAGCGGCAGGATAGGCACGGCCCGCGAGGTCCGGAAGCAGATGTCGCGGATCATGAACTGGGCTGCCGACCGCGAGATGATCGACAGCAACCCCCTCTTGGGGATGAAGCGGGGAGACCTCGCCCGCAACACCGAGGCGGGTCGTTCACTCTCTGACGTCGAACTGCGGGCGATCTGGGCAGCGGCCGAGGAGATGCGCTATCCCTTCGGCTGCCTCTACCAGTTCCTCATGCTCACCGGCCAGCGCCGGGCGGAGTGGGGCTTCTGCAAGCGCTCGGAGATCGACACCGAGAACCGCTGGCTCGACCTTGGCAAGGAACGGTTCAAGAGTCGCCGCGAGCATATCGTGCCGATGTCGGACGCGCTCTGGGCGCTGTTCGAGCGACTTCCGGTCTGGACGGACGCCGATGACTACTTCGTGTTCTCGTCCCGGCACGGCCGGGTGCCCGTAGCGGGGTTCTCGCAGGGCAAGCGGGCGCTCGACGAGCTGGCGCAGGAGCACCTGCGGAAGGAACTGGGCAAGCCGGATGCGCTGCTCCAGCATTATCGCGTTCACGATTTCCGGGTGACCTGCGAAACTCGGCTTGCCCACCTCGGCTTCAACCAGGAAATCCGGGACGCGGTCCTCGGCCACGCCAAGCCAGGTCTGCAGAAGACCTACAACAAGCACGACTACCTGGACGAGAAGCGGCGCGCACTGCAGGCATACTCGCAGCACCTGCTGGCGATAGTGGCTGGATCACGCGATGTCGGCTAGCGCGCGGCGGCCTAGGTCACAGAGGGGCGGTCGGACCCCAAAACGACATCTTCCCGGAAGGCATGAACAGCTTCCCTTTCGAACGCGTCGGCTTTTTCGATCCACGGTCAGCAATTGCGCCGTTCCAGAACGCTTCTGATTTGCGCAAGCTTGTCACCTTTGACGTCGAAAACTGTGTTCGGCCGGTCGAAAAGACCCGCGACGACCAATGGCGTGTTCCAGAACGTCCTTGATAATTTTATTCCTGTCTTGAACTCGGACGTCGCGCTTGCCTCGTCCCATCCAGTTGCCTGTAGCCGGTCCCGATAATCGAAACTGTCTTTCTTGGGAGCCTCGTGAACATAGCCTTCCGCGATCAGGCCCGCGCGGCTAAGCCATAGGTAGGCCCGGTCGCCATTTTTAATTGCATTCTGAAATCGGGGCGTCGACCAATACACGTATCGTGATGTGTCCTCGACGTAATGACGAAGCGCTTCATACGGGTTTGCGGATTTAGAGCCTCTCCATTTTTCAAAATTTGCTGCCCACAGCCACGCGTTCATTGCATGTACCCTCCATTCCCAATTCGCGAAAGAATGCCAGGAACGCCGCGGCACGTCAGGGCGCGAATTTTTCTGTGATCTCTCTCTTGTGCTCCTGAAGGTCAGATCCTGCGCCCCAGCCGGCCAGCCATTCCCGATAGCTGCATGCGGCAAAGCTTACCGCCGCGCCGGCCACCATCGCATCGAACTGCGCAATCTCAGAGCGATGACGACTGAATGTGCCAGGATCGATCGGTTTCTTCCATTGCTGCGGTTCAGCGTATAGGTAAAGGAGGACAGCTGGCTTGCGCTTCCGCCCTGCCTCGGTGACAAGGCCAAAGGCGTGCTTCACGAGCTGCACCGCGTCGAGGTGGATGAAGGTCTCCCCTCCCCTGAGCCGGTCCCGCATCGCCTCCCATTCCCCCATGGCATCGCCCCATACCGGGCGATTGTAGGCCTCCGAAAGGGTCACCTTCTTCTTGTCACGGTAGGGTTCGAAGCGCTTAGACTCCACTCCGACGATGTGCGTCGGCGTCTCTATGAAGGCGTCCAGCCATGGATGCCGCCCACCGGCCCAGGGGAAGCGCGCGCAGTACTCCACCTCGACCACTGTGGGCGGCCAGCCACCGTCAAGTCCGGGAAGCGGAGGCAGGAGGTGGGGCCGCTCTACGAACCAGCCGAAGGTGTTCACCGCGAGCGCAGCCGAACTCTCGGGGCTGGAGAGCTTCCCGCTCTTCACCTCGTTGCCGCCAGCCCTCTCGAGCCGGTCCAGGACGTGGTCTGCGGGGACGCCAGGCAGGAACAGAGAGTCATGGGCAAAAACCATCGCGCGTACCTGTCAATTGTCGCAGGGTTATCAGAGACGCTGGAACGTTAGCTGGCCATGGCAGGACGTAGTCCTAGCAGCACGAGCAGCAAATCGAAAGCGCTCGGTCATGATCCGGCCGTGCGCCTTGCGGAAGAGGCAGAAAGGACCGCGGCGGCGCCGTCTTGATGCCCGGAGCCGCGCCAGGAAATCAGGTCGGTTCACGTTGCGTCTTGAACATCCGAAAAGGCCGGCTAGATGAGCCGACGAGATGTCGATTCTGCAGCCCGTATCGACCGCTTGGCAGACGGCCGGCAAGAACAGCCATCCCACGGGCGGGAGGAGTAGCCTTGACAGAAGAAACCACCCTCGAGCTCGTCGAGGATCAGGTTCTTGGGAGCTCTGAAGAAGAGACCACGACCATCACATTTCAAGACGCGTTGGAGGTCGCACGCCGCGTTCGGCGCATCGATCCAACAGGCGACCCGAGGAAGGACACTCCCTTCGTCGGCAAAGAGGACGGCCTGTTCGACGTCATGAAGCGCGCCGAGCAGGCACACCGAGATGCCATGTGGATGGAGGCTGCCGCGCCCCGCCAGCGCAAGGCAAACCGAGAGTTGCGAAAAGCGCTCGAAAAAGCTCTGAGCGCCCTAAAGAATTCCCCGATCAACCTGGCCGTGATCGACCCCGAGCTTGACAGGTCATATGAAGAACCGGACAGCGAAGGTGACCTGCAGGGGCTGCTCAGGAGAGCCATCGCTGGGCTCCAAGCCAACGAGCACGTCATCTCCCCGAGCACGGACCGGTCGCTTCGGGCAGCGTCGAAGGACGACGAGGGCAGGGATGTTCGCGTCAAGACCAGCGGTCTGAAGGCATTGGTCGGCGTCCTCTACGACTACGTCCGCCAGGAAACCGATTTGGCATTCACCGACTCCATGGAGGAGGACGCGTCAAACAAGGACAACGGCATCAATTTTTCGGAGGAATTTTGGAAGAAGCTGGAGAAGAAAGGCGAAAAGTTGGCAAAACAGAGAAGAAAGAAGAGGCCTTCCTCACTCTCGCTCATGCTTGTTTATGAGGTCGCGCGGCTCATGGATCCGCAGTACACGCTTGAGCAATGCTCAAGCGCGATGCGGCCGCGCTAAGAGTTCCGTCGCCCACGCGGATAGCGCTTTTGCGCTGACGCTTCGAACGAGGCATCTGCCCCTCCAGTCCCCGGTAACTGGAGGTGAAGAGTGGCAGACCGCTTCATCAGCATGGACGAGGTCGTAGATCGGATCTCGTTCTCCAAGACGCATATCTATCGGAAAATCGCCGCCGGCACCTTCCCGCGGCCAGTCCCTTTGGGACCCCACAAGGTCGCCTTCCTTGAACGGGAAATCGAGCAGTGGATGGCCTCGCGGCTGGACGCCCGCGAGTCGTTCGAGGGCGTGCATCAGCGCCAGCAGCGCGCCGCCCGCGCCGCCAAGGGCACCCGATGAACGTCGGTTCGAAGATGGCGCACCTAGAACTGGTCTCCGGAGCCGCCGAAGGCGTCGACAGCGGACAAGCCCTAGTCGGTGGGGAGACGAGCGAACCGAAGCCGAAAAGCAGCAACTTCGCGGACGTCGGCAGTGTGCGCGCGTTCCTGAGAGCTCGGCTTCCACTGGCCCTCGTAAGGATCGATAAGCGCGCCACCTCTGGCCAGCGATCGACCTCCTGCCGCGTCTTCGACGACATAGACGAGGCCATGGCCTGGGCCCAAGCGGGGAACCGGGATGGCGATCATCTCTACGTCATCAACAACGCGCCGCCTGCGGGATGGACGCCGCGGAACGGTAATCCGCCCAAGGAAGCGGAGATCGCATGGCGTGCCCGTCTTCAAGTCGACCTCGACCCCGCGGGCGAGGATCACGAGGCCAGCCGCAACCATGCACTGGAGGTGATAGGCAGCATGCCGTTGCCGCCCACCACGATCGTGGACAGTGGGCGTGGCATTCAGGCGCACTGGGACCTGGCCGGGCCCGTCAAGGACGTCGAGAAGGCGAAGTCGGCCAATGAGGCGCTCATTGCCTGGCTCCGGAAGGAGACGTCGCCCACGCTGGTGAAGGTGGACGGAGTCGCGAATGCCAATCGCATGATGCGCCTTCCCGGCTGCATCAACCACAAGACCGGCCGGACTGCGACAATCCTTTTACACGATCCAGGCCGCAGCTACTCGCTTCAGCAGTTTGCAGCATGGGCCGTACCGGTCGAACGGTCCTCACCATCTACCGCAACCGCAAAATCCTTCCATCCGAACTTCGCAGACAAGGTGCGCGGCGCCAACCCGACCCCAATACAGCTTGATCTCCTGCAAGCCCTATCCAATCTCACGCCCGCCGATATTGACCCTTCGCCTGACTTGGAGAATTTGCCGACGGATTTGGCTCGGATGCAGGCCAGGCTGGGGGTCAGGGGAAAGAAAGACATCAGATTAAGCGGGGATGGCCAGGCGATAAGGATTCCGCTTGACGAGGCGGGATACAGCGAGAGCGAGGCCTGTCTTGCCTTCGCTGGCGAGTGTGTCCGGAGGGGCGCCCCGCTGGAGCTCGCGCTGTCCTTTCTGATCAATGCCCACTGGGCGATCGGTGGCCACGCGAGCCGCCAAACGGACGCGTTCCGAGCGGCGCAACGGACGCTGGCCGAGGCTATTCTGAACAATGAGCCGGCGCCGCGCGTTTTCGGCATCGATGGGGCGCCGGCATTCAGCCAAGAGCACCTGGCTCTAACTTTTGCCGAGGCGCACCACAGCTCCATTCGTTACGTTCCGGAATGGGACCTGTGGCTAATCTGGGATGGCAAGCGCTGGGCGAAAGACAAGACGCTTGAGGTTTCCGACAGGGTGCGCCACCTGTCGCGCGACGCTGCCCGCCGGGTCGATAAGGCCTCCGACGCCAACAGGCTCTGTTTGGCGAGCACCAGCGCCGCGGTGGAGCGCCTCGCCCGCTCCGACCGGCGCCTCGCAGTGCCGGCCGAGATCTGGGATGCGGACCCGCGGCTCTTGAACACACCGGACGGGATGGTCCGCCTCGACACGGGCGAGGTGATCCCGCACGACCCGAGCGCGCACTGCACGAAGATGACCCGCGTCGGCCCTGCTGACGAGGGAAGTTCGCCCGAACGCTTTCTTCGCTTTATTTCGGAGGTGACCGACGGCGATCCGGAGTACACCGACTATCTTCAGCGTATGTGCGGCTACTTCCTCTCTGGCGACACGTCGGAGCATGCATTGTTCTTTGCATGGGGCACCGGCCGCAACGGCAAGTCAGTGTTCGTAAACACGGTCCGGTTCATTCTGGACGAATACGGTACGTCTACCGCGACGGACACACTCACGGCGAACAGCCAGCCGCAGCACCCGACCGAACTGGCCGATCTTCGCGGAGCGAGGCTGGTCACGGTACAGGAGACCGAGGACGGTCGGCGCTGGGCGGAGGCCAGGATCAAGCAGATGACCGGCGGCGATCCGATCAAGGCCCGCTTCATGCGGCAGGACTTCTTCGAGTATGTCCCCCAGTTCAAGCTCCTCATCGCTGGAAACCACCGCCCCGGCTTCACAACCGTGGACGAGGCGATCCGACGACGTATCCACCTGCTGCCGTTCACAGTCACCATACCCGAGCAGCGGGTCGACAGGCACTTGGAGGAGAAGCTGCGCGAGGAGGCACCGGCCATCCTGCGCTGGATGATCGAGGGCTATGCGAAATGGAAGATGCAAGGTCTGGACCAACCCGCCCGAGTGAGGGCTGCCACGCAAGATTACCTGCAGGATGAGGACCTGCTCGGACGATGGATTGCCGAGTGCTGCGAGCGTGATCCGGTCCACAAGGAACCCGTCGCCGACCTGTTCGATAGTTACATGATCTGGTGTCGGAGCGCCAACGAACGCGCCATGTCCAAGAAGAAGTTCAGCATGAGCCTGAAGGACCGGGGCGAGCCGTACGACGACACCGGTGGGAAACGAGGGTTCCTCGGCCTCAAGCTGACCGCTGACGCCCGCAATGCGGTGCAGTCCGCTCGATCCAAGATTGACGTTTTCCCATTCTGAAACGCGGCGGCCCCCATGCGGATCATGCGCGTGCTCTGTTCTGCCCTGCAGGAAGAGGAGAGGACGCCCCATCTTCTCCTAATCGCAAAACAGGGCATCCGCATTAAGCGCATAAGGATCGCTGGCTGAGCTAGAGCCGACGTGGGTAGGCGGCGCCCGCCGAAGGAGCAGTTTCTGCGGACCCGCCGCCACCGCAGGAAACGTCTGAGTGGCATATGTGAAGGTGGAATCCGCCCTTATTCGCGCTATCGCCGGGCCCCAGCTTGCGCGCTACCGCGTTTCCAACGGCAGCGGCTTTCGTGTTGGTAGGCGAGACCGCGGCACCGAGGCCGCGGATAGCGGTCATAATGGAGAACGTCTGATGAAGCATCAACTTCCGCCCTCTGTCAGCAAAAGAATGGCACATGCCACCATCGTTTCCGAGCTACTGAGCCAAATACCCAACACGGCGGGTCAGCTTTCTGGGCGAAGCGGTCTTACGAGAAAACAGGTACGAAACGCGATTGATACTATGAGGGCACGCGGCTTCGTCATCTGGTGCGCAAATGACGGCTTCTGGGCGGACGGGAGCCCGTCACCGAACGCGGTATCCGTTGCGCCAGGAACTTCTTCGCGCTGGAAGAAGGAGCCGCCCGCCGTTGTTTCCTGGCCTGACCGACAAGGACCGATCTACCCGGATGCGCCAGGCTCATGCCTGGCGAGCCGGCCTGTTCAGGCGCGGACTAGCCTCTAGTCCGTCGCGGTTGCCGAGGAAGGGACCCGGACAAAGCAAGTACGAGCGACTTTTTTGACCGGGGGGGGGCCCATCGGCGTCACGCTTGCGACTCGCTCGCGCTCGCGTGGCCATGAGGGATCTGTGGGATGGGCATTATTTGCCCGGTTCGCCATGAGAAAGCGGCCGAGAACTTCTTCGCGCCGGTGATCAACTAGGTGAACGTTCGGTCGGCTTGCAGTGTTAGGTCCAGCCGTTTCCGCAGCGCCGCCGCCGCTTCGGCCCATCGCTGATTTTGGCCATGACCGCCTTCAGGTCCAGACTGTGATACTGGCCGTATTCCTTGCGCGCCGATTCAATGACCAACACCTTCCGAGTGCGGGGCTCGAGCATGATAACGCCCGCATCGAACAGCCGGTGCAGGTCGGCGCGCGTCGGGATCCCGTTCCATCCCTCGTCGCCACCGCCACAGGCCACGAGCAGAACGTGCGCGGCTTCAAGGCCATCAGCGTCTCGAATCCGCTCACCAGACAGCGTGCGCCGAACAACTCGAAAACCGCACGGCGAAAACTTGGCTTGGCCTGGGCGCTCCCAGACCTCAGCCAGACGGCGTTGGCGCTCGGCCGCGCGCTAAAGAGGGAGCCGGGCGATGAAAAAATGCTTCCGCTCCCCCGTCGCTCCCCGCGACCGATCCGCGGCCGCGACGAAGCCTGCAGAGAGAGCAGTTGCAAGCCCGCGCCCCTAACCTTGGCTGGAGTATGGTTTGCGGCGTGACCTTATGCGAGCGCGCCCGCGCCCCCACCAAGTACAAGTAGAGGCAAGTGGCATGACATCATTAGTCAAAACTCGGTTACCTTTAGCAGGTTCAGCACCTAGGCCATTAAGGTTAAGTGAAATAAGCTGAGATTATGGTTTCCAATCAGTGAACATTAGTATAGCACTCACGTGGGGAGTACCTGCCCAGTGATGCGGCGGCAGGGCAACATGTGGGAGTGTGAGCGCGCAAGCGCTTGGGGAGAGGGCAAAAGTCTTCACGATCGGTCAGAACAGCTCGGTCCTGACGAACGGTCGCAGGCGAAAGTAACCGCTTGTGACAACGATAGGGCGCGCGCTCGGATCAACAGTACCCGTTGAAGCGAACACTTCCGTCGTTCGCAAAGGCATCACCGAGAGGAACTGGAAATGGCGACCACGACAGTCTCAGGCTCGACCGTCACGTTTTCGAATTCGAGCGCGGCAGCCAATATAACACAATCACGCAGCGAGGATGAACCCCTCGCATTCACGTTCGATGTTCTGGCGGCGAGCGGCGGCGGCAAGAACACCACGATCTACTCGATCGACGATGGGATCAAGAATGATGATGGCGGAGCTGCGATCAACGTCACCAACAAGGCGTTCGCCGATTACAACAAAGATCTGCTGATCCAGGATGGGGTTGGTATTGAATCCGCGGAAACCAGCGCCAAAGGTGCAAAGTTCTGGATCGGCGCCGACAACAAGATTCACTACGACGCGGCCAAGCTGAGTGCGCAAATCAACGCGCTCGGTGCCGGAGAGAAGTTCACGGACACGATCCAATACACGATCAAAATGTCGAACGGCACGCTCTCCGTCGGCACGCTGACGGTGGTAATCACCGGCGCCAACGACGCGCCGACGGTGTCGGGGGCGGTCACCTCGACGGCCTCGGAGGATGATCCCGCCCACTCGATCGACCTGCTCACCAACGCCTCGGACGTCGATCACGACGCGGTGCTGCACATTGCCAACCTGACC
>NZ_JBDGLC010000006.1:0-137422 GCF_057656055.1 Pseudaminobacter sp. Soil_N_29 | reverse complement strand
CAACTCGCTCAAGCAGGGCGAGAACGCGGTGCTCGAGCTGAGCTACGATGTGGTGGACGAGCACGGCGCCTCGGTGGCGCAGACGGCGCAGATCACCATCACCGGCGCCAACGACGCGCCGACGGTCAACCAGGCGCCCAGTTCCCCGGTGTTCATCCCGAGTTCGGCGCCGATCGTCGACGGGACCAACATCGATTTGGGCCGCTTCTTCTCGGTGGATCCCGATGCGGGTGACAGCGTACAATATTTGTATTCCTTCACGCATGCTTCCGGCTCCCACACCAACAGTTCAATCACAATTGACGTAAATTCCGGCAAGCTGACAGCGAGTGTCCCCAATGGACAAGAAGCTTGGGGTACGCTCATCGTTACTGCGAAGGACGGTCACTCTGCTTCTGCTTCGCAGTCCTTCAATGTTTGGATCGGCAACGGCAGCAATGGTGGCAATGGCCACGATGGATTCGTGGTCAGCAGCAAATTTGGAAACACGGACCCGACGATCGCTGACGGCCGAGCCGGCAACGACGGGCTGACAGGCTCCAGCGGCGTCGACTACATCTTCGGCGGGAGCGGCAACGATACGATCAAGGGCCTGGGTGGCGCCGACTGGCTAAGTGGCGGAGCCGGCGATGATCATTTTGTCTACACTGCGGTGGGAGATTCGAACCGCTCTGCCTTCGACACAATTCTCGACTTTCAACACGGGACGGGGGATTCGGGTCACGACTTCATCGATTTTGCAAAAAGCTTGGGCCTAAAGGGTTTTGGCACCGTCTCTGATGGACTTCTCGCCGCCCAAACCGTGGCCTGGCAGAGTGATGGTGACGGCAATATGGTTGTTTATGCCAATACCGGAAGCTCGGCGCAGAGCGTATCAAGCGGAGCCGATATAATCGAAATCCATCTGATGGGAGTCTCCACACTCACCTTTAGCGACTTCAATCTGAACGCCTGACGGCATTCATAAAGGGGGGGCAGGCAGAGATCAGCACGATGCAAGGTCAGTCTCCGCTCAAGCATGCCCTCTCCCGTTGCCGCGGCGGTTTCGTCGCGGTGGCGGGTTTCAGCTTCTTCATCAACCTGCTCGTGCTGTCGGCCTCGGTCTACATGCTGCAGGTCTATGACCGCGTGCTGACCGGCCGCAGCGTGGAGACGCTTGTCTATCTGACGCTGATCGCGACCGTCGCGCTAGCAGCGATGGGAGCGCTCGAATTCTTCCGCTCGCGTCTCTTGGTGCAACTCGGCACTTGGATCGACCGTGTGCTGTCGCCGCAGGTGCTGGGGCGCGGGCTTGAAAACGCGCTGCGCGGCGCAGTCTATCGGACAGAGGCGCTACGTGACCTCGCCACCTTGCGTGGTTACCTAAGCGGCGGCGGCATCATGGCGCTGTTCGATGCCCCGTGGATGCCGCTCTATCTCATCTTCATCTCTCTGTTGCACCCGCTGCTTGGGCTGCTGGCGCTCGGCGGCGCTATAATCCTGTTTGCGTTGGCGCTCGCCAACAACGCATTGACGGCGGGCGCACTCAAGCAAGCCACTGCGGGCTCCGCCCGTGCTTACCAGGCGGCTGATATGGGTTTCCGCAACGCCGAGGTAATTGACGGCATGGGGATGGGTGGCACGCTATTGCGGCGATGGGACGCGGCGAACGTCGAAGTGCTCGCGCTCCAGTCGCTCGCCAGCGAACGCGCCGGCCTGATCAATGCGTTCACTAAGCCGTTCCGCATGTTTCTGCAGGTCGCGGTGCTTGGGCTCGGCGCCTGGCTTTCGCTGCGCCACGAAGTTTCACCCGGTGCAATGATCGCAGCCTCCATCATTATGTCACGCGCGCTCGCCCCGGTCGAACAGGCGATTGCCACATGGAAACAGACAACCGGCGCACGTGAGGCATGGGGCCGGCTGAACCGACTGTTTGAGGCCCCGCCGCTACGTCCGACCGGGATGGAGCTGCCGCGCCCGCAGGGACGCCTTTCAGTCGAAGCTGTGACCTATGTGCCGCCCGGTGCGAGAGCGGCCGTGCTGAAGAACGTCGCTTTCGCGCTCTCGCCCGGCGAGGTGCTGGCGATGATCGGCCCCTCGGCAGCGGGCAAATCGACGCTCGCCCGGCTGCTCGTAGGCATGGCTTCGCCGCAGCACGGGCAGGTGCGGCTCGACGGCGCTGACGTGTTTGCTTGGAATCGAGCTGATTTCGGCCGCCACGTCGGCTACTTGCCGCAGGATGTCGAGCTCTTTCCCGGCACGATCCGCGAGAACATTGCCCGCATGGAGGAAGGCGTCCCGGCCGAGGTCGTGGCCGCAGCGAAGATGGCCGGCGTGCATGAGATGATCCTGAGACTTCCCAAGGGGTACGACACCGAGATCGGCGAGCAGGGCTCGACGCTTTCCGGCGGCCAGCGCCAGCGTATCGGCCTCGCCCGAGCACTCTACGGCCACCCCGTGCTGGTGGTGCTAGACGAGCCAAATTCCAGCCTCGATGCTGCCGGAGAGGAGGCGCTGAACGAGGCGATTGCCAAAGTGAAAGCTGCCGGCTCCACTATCGTCATAGTTGCCCACCGGCCATCGATGATGACGCATGTCGACTCCGTGCTGGTGCTCAATGAAGGCCACGCGCAGATGTTCGGACCGCGCGACGCAGTGCTCGCGCAGCTGCGTCGTCCAGACCCTCAGATGAGGGTCGTTAGCTCCGAAAGGAGCGCATAATGAGAACGGCCCCGCCCCTGGGAACCCAGCTGGCGCCGCCGCCCACCCACCCACCGGTTCGCAGCCATGTCGTCGGCGGCCTTGCCGTGATCGGACTGATGTTCGGCTGCTTCGGCTTCTGGGCGGCGACTGCGCCGCTGACGAGCGCGGCGGTTGCGCCAGGCGTCGTCAAGGCCGACAGCAACCGCAAGACCGTCCAGCATCTGGAGGGCGGGATCATACAGGAAATCCTGGTCCGCGAGGGGGATGCGGTCAAAAAGGGGCAGGTGCTGGTCCGGCTCGACGGACTCGATGCCGAGTACGACCGCAATTCCGCACGCGATGAGCTAGATGCACTGCTAGCCAGCGAAGCCCGTCTCTCGGCGCAGCGCAACGGTCTCACCGAGATTACGTTTTCGGCGGAGCTGGTAGCCCGGCGGAACGAGCCGGCCGTCGCCGAGGCGATCACCGGGCAGGCGCGCATCTTCTCGGACCAGGCCGAGGTGCTGAAGGCCCAGGTCGAGGTCTGGCGACAGCGGATCGCTCAGCACCAGGCCGTGATCTCGGCGCTGGTCTCTCAGATCTACGCGATCGAGCAGCAGCTCCCTTCGCTTCGAGAGGAGCTGGAGGATGCCCGGACGCTGCTTAAGAAAGGCTACGGGGTGAAGTCACGCGTGTTAGGCTTGGAGCGACAGATCACCGCCAATGAAGGCGACGCGGAGGGGAATCGGGCGCGGATCGAAGGCCTCAGGCAGCAGATCGCGGAGGCCGAGGCGCAGATCGAGAACTTACGGGCCTCACAGGTCAAGACCGCCTCCGAGGACCTTCGCGCAGTTCAGATCAAGCGCTCCGAGCTCGAAAAGACGCTCGCGAAGTCCGGCGCGCGTGTAGAGCGCCGGGAGATCTCCGCTCCCGAGGACGGGGTGGTTATGAACCTCCGCTATTTCACGTCGGGCGGGGTGGTCGCGCCGGGTGGCGCCCTTCTCGACCTCGTACCGGTACAGGACAAGATGGTGCTGGACGTGAAGATCCAGCCGCTGGATATTGATGTCGTGCGCCCTGGCCTGCCGGCAGCAGTGCGCCTCGTGGCTTTCAAGCAGCGGGTCACGCCGACGCTGGAAGGAATGCTCACCCGCGTCTCGGCCGATGCGGTGGTCGAGGAGCGAACCGGAACGACATATTTCACAGCGACGGTCGAGGTGGATGCCGCCCAGTTCAGGCACCTTCCCTACGTGAAGCTTTATCCGGGAATGCCGGTTGATGTGTCCATTGTGACGGGTGAGCGCACGATGCTCGAATATCTCTTTCAGCCTTTTGCCGACAGCTTCGCTCACGCCTTCCAGGAAGATTAAGCAGGAAGAATGATCTACCGGTGACTGATAAGACACCGCAATGTGAACTACCGCTGGACATTTCGACAGCAAGCAGTGGTGATTTGTTAGCCCGCTATGGGTGGGGGAGACCGCCCTCTACATCGTCGCGATTGCCGCGAACGGGGGAATGGCCTGAGCCCTCGGGGAGTTTTTTTTGAGGAGACTTCAAAACTAGCTATAAGGCTTTGCCCCCACCGGCTAGCGACTGACTGCAGGAGACGGCATTGAGGCACGGCATCCTAACCTTGGTTGGAGTATGGTGGACCAGTAATCCTTTCACGCCGACCTTCTCGGTAAACCAGCGATATGTAAGCTCCGCCCGCCGCAGCTTCGGCGGTCGAGACGACCAGAAGACTATCCCGATCGCTGCATCGAATGCCGGGGGCAATGAACCCAGGTTTTCAGGCAATCGTGGATTGCATGCCAAAGGTCGGCTGGGCGGCGATATTCTGCGATGATGCCCGCCGGCAAGCCGCGTTACTTAGGCTACCGCCTAACGCTTACTCACCCCCCGCTTCGTCAGCCCCTCTTCAGGTCGCTGGTCCATTGGGTATTACCGACAACGGCCATGGGCTCGCCATCGAAACCTGCAGCGCACGTTCCCTATGGGGTGCCTGGAGGGGCCACACAATGCAGACAAACCGGACGGGAGCCGAAGCCGCGACTATGTAGGGATGGGCCGCATCGCGGAAGATATCCGCACAGAAAATGACCACGTTTTTTCCCGCATTCGCCAACGAGAAAACGTCCGCGGCTCTTCCTGATGCCGTTGACCAGCTACGTGGATGTCTGATCGGCTCGCATCTGGGTTGTTAGACCTAGCCGTTTCCGGAGCGCCGCCGCCAGCTTCGGCCCGTCGCTGATCTTGGCGATGACCGGCCCCAGGTCCAGACCGTGATACTGGCCGTATTCCTTGCGCACGGGTTCCATGACGAACAGCTTCCAAGTGCTGGGCTCCAGCATGATGACGCCGGCGTCGAACAGCCGGTGCAGGTCGGCGCGCAGCGGGATGCCGTTCCATCCTTCGTCGCGGCCCCCGCTGGACACGGGCAGAACGTGCGCGGCCTCCAAGGCCATCAGCGTCTCGCATCCGGTCACCAGACAGCGCGCGCCGAACAGCTCGAAGACCGCGCGGCGAAACTTGGCTTGGCCCCGGCGCTCCCAAACTTCCGCCAGACGGCGCTGGCGCTCGGCCGCGCTCTCCGCCTCGTCCTCCGGGCTGTCTATCAGTTGGAACTGCAAGTTCTCGAAATATCTCTGGAATACGTTGGTAATCGGGTTGCTTGTCATGGGACTCCCAGCGATCTCGTTCGCTAGACGCCCCAGCGGTTTCACGGGGTAAGGCACGCCCTCGTGCATCAGGAACCCCGTGCTGGATCTACGCATCTGCCCGTTCGGTTTGGGATAGCTCTCATACAGCCATTCCAGCCCATTGGCTTGGGTCAAGCGGATCGCCTCCAAGGCGTGTTTCCGCTCGAAAATCAGGTCAGTCACCGGTCGGCTGCGCTCCCGTCGCTCTCGGATGCCTGTCTACGCTAAGCCGTCGGCGTACTCAGCCAAAGGCGCGGCATGAGGAGTTGTTTTCCGACATTACCAAGCCTTTGTCACCGTCGTTGCGGGCAGACGCAGTTCGATCCTCTCACCAAAATTATCTTGCATGGTGAAAGCGCGCTTTTGCTTACGGCGGCGGCCCCCATACCAACTGTCCGCGATCGCCAGGAGATCGGTATTCTGGGGGCGTCCCAGGAATTCGTCGATCATTGCTGCCGTCATGTCTGGATCGGGCAACGTGTAGAACGCGCCAGGCGTATTCAACTCGTCCAGTGATCCGGCTTCCGTTGTCAGCGGACGTTGCAACATCTGGCGCGGGATGGTCGTTGCCGGCCCCGCGTCGGCGAATGCTTCTGGATAGATCGGAGCCATGAAGTCGATAACGTGGGCCTCGGTTTGCACCCACATATGGAAGCCGCCTGGCGAGCTTGAGACACGCCCGTTCTCGGCTTGGCCGAACAACGCCACTTCGGGTTTGGCATTGATGCAGATCGCAAAGCCGCCAGCCACCGCACGGGCGGTAATCTTGTAGTGCTTGTTCAGCACCATCGCCCCGAAAAAGGCGAAGAATTGGCAGGCTTTTTCGACACGACCGATGTCCTTCAGGACGCCATGCGCAACCTGATGGATGCGGTTGTACTCGCTTATCGGAATCAAAAACTGGCTCACGTCGCGTTCCTCATTAAAGACCCACTCTAGTCACTCCAGTCACTCCCCCCGGCGGCAGGAATCGGGCCGCGTCGCTGGCCGAAATCTGCCGGTCCGCTTTCGAAACACATTTGGCTGAAGCGGACATTCGGCAAACAACCCATCTCGGACGTAGTCAACTGTCCGCGATGGCCCCAATGCGAGCGCTCAGGCGTCCCACGAGCACAATGTCCACAGGGCCGACAGGTCGTTAGACCTGGGTTCATCGACAAGTTGGTAAACCAAATAATATTTTCCGGAAACCAATGCTTTACGGAAATCATTCCAAAGCAAGAGGCACCGGATTTGAAAGGACTGGGGAAACCTTTGGCTAAAGCACCAGCTGTGGCAATCGACATGTCGGTCGTCATCACGAAGGATTACGAATCCATCGCGAGCCTCGCCCGTCCGGCGATCGGCATCATTCCCGATTTCGACGACTGGAACGACTATGGGCGACGGTACTTCGCAACATTGGTAGTCCTGCCGGACGCGGACCCCGAACATGACTTTACGGTTCCGTTCCGGCTGATGTTCCACGAGAATTGGTCAACCGCTACCGTCTTGCAACGGCTGCTAGGACCCGGGACGCCAGTTCCGCTGAGCGCAGTCAAGATCCCTTTCTGTTCTCTCCAGAACGAGGCGATTGGCTACGCCAACCTAGTCAAAGCTCTCGGCTTCGACGCGGCAGTAACCGGACTGCGGATCTTGAAGGATGTCGTGCTTGCCCGCATCGAGGGCGAGGACCAAGAAACCATAAAGCTATCCGACTCCACCGAATTCCATATCGGTGTCATCCGCAATTCAAGCAGGTACACTGCACTGCGCCGTGGCGGCCGATACCTGCGTCAGCACCCGGTACCCGACGTCGACGATTCGGCCGTCACATTCGAGATCGAGGCCGAGCTGCCCCGTTTGGGCGAGGCAGTAGTCGCAGAATTCAACTTCGAGCCGGATCCGATTTTCAATGACCGTATATGCGTTCTCATCGGCCGTAACGGGGTGGGCAAGACCCAACTGATCAAATCCTTGGTCGATGCAATGACGGCCCCCGAGGGACGTGAGGACGCCAAAGGTTTCAAAGTGACGGTCACGCCCGGTCCGAAAGTGAGCCGGACCCTGCTCTTCTCCTCGGTTGCTAGCGACCCCTATCGCAACACGATCGAGCCCTGGTTCGGCATCGATTACGAGTATTTTGCTGTAACGGCGGATTCCGTGCCCCTCGGTGCCGGCTTCATCGCTGCGGTTCTTGACTGCATGCGCGATGACGGCTCCAAATTCAAGGCCAGTTGGACCCGCAATAGGATGGCTCTGCTGGAGAGCCTGTTGGAGAAACTCGGTCTCTTCGCCGGCCTTCACTTGCCGCTCAAGGCGGAAGCCGATCTCAGTGACTTCCACAGTGTGGTGGAGGTCGCCGACCGACGATACGTCTCTATCCGCAGCAACTTCAACGAAAAACAACAAAACATCCTGATCGCGGCCGTCGATCGGGATCAGCCGGCGCTCATACTGTCATCGTCCTTTATCCCGCGACGACTCAGTAGCGGCGAGCTCGCCATGGCGCAGTTCTGCGCTCAGGCCGTAGCGTCGGTCGAGACAGGCAGTCTGCTCTTGTTCGATGAACCCGAAACGCATCTCCACCCCAATTACGTAACCGAGTTCATGGACATCCTGCAGGATCTGCTTGCCCGCACCAAGTCCGTGGCCATTATCGCCACCCATTCGGCATACGTCTTGCGGGAAGTCCCCCGCCAGCGCGTGAACGTGCTCTACAGGGAGGGAACTTCTGTCGTTCCCGGCTCACCGCGCATGCAGACTTTCGGTGCCACCTTGGACGAACTTTCCCGGTTCGTCTTTCAGGATGGAGACGTATCCCCGCGCCACAAGCGACGTCTGGAGGAATGGGCACAGGAAACCGGCAAGGAGATCGGGATCGATGCGGTGGTCGAGCAGTTCGGGGATCAGTTGAGCCCTGTCACGTTGTCACTGATCGCTAAGACGATCCGAGACGGGGCGAGCGACTGACCATGTGGGCGTTGGAACTGCCGATCACCCAGGCCGAGGAAGACAAGAAGCTTGCATCTATCCTGAAGAGCGCCGCCCATTTCCGGCCTCACGAGACGGTCTGGAAAAAGGCCTATGCGAACTACAGGGCGGCCAAAGGCGATCCTTGGCTGGTCTCCGCCTCGACCTTCCAACCGTCGATCAAAGCCGAACAGCTGGAGCTTTACACTAATCGCAAGAACGGCGGCCCCATCAAGCGGATCAGGGAAACCAAGGGGATTCGATGCTGTCCCGTGTGCGGCTCGCCGTCGATCGGAACGCTCGACCACTATCTACCCAAAGAGGACTATCCCGAATTCTCAGTTCTGGCTTCCAATCTCGTTCCGGCATGCGGTCTCTGCAACAGCGGTGCCAAGGGTCGCACGGTCAAAGGATCGTCGAGTCCGGAGCGCTTCATTCACCCGTATTTTGATCGGTGGGCGGAGGAGGCCGTCTGGCAAGTGGAGATCACGCCGAATTATGCCGCAGCGACATTCAAGGCGGTGCCGAACCCGACGTTGACGGGAACAGCGAAGACCACCATCACGTTTCATCTGGGACATGTGTTCGGGCCGCAGTTTCATGTCCAAATGGCGACCTATTGGCAAGAGTTACCAGAGGCCGTCGCGGACCATCGAGACTTCCTCACCGATCTCGGACAAGTCTGGTCGGACGAACTGAAATGGTCGGCGCGCAGCTTCGGCCTCAATGGCTGGAGGACCGCGTTGATCCGCGGAGTGATCGCGGATGCTGCGGCCCAGAGTTACCTCGAGCAGAAGGCGCTCGCGCTACGTTCGAACTCCTGATTGCAAATATGCGGACTTCGCAAGTCACCAATGTCGCCGCTTCTGCGAAAGCCGGGCGGGCATAGGTGGCGGTGGACGGTTCCGGCATCTCTATCAATCCCGAAATTCGCATCAGGAGAGCCAGTTTCCGTCGTGCGAAACCTGTTGTGCATAGTACCGCGCGGACGGCCAACCGCAACAATGCATTGAAAACAGCCAGCCGCCTGCATTCATCGTTCTCGTACCGCCCGAGGCAGGTGCTAGCCGAGCCAGTTCCCTCTGCGAAGAGCAGCGCAATTCGATGGTCCACGCCGAGGTATCGAACGGTGTTATCAATCTTGGTGTGGCCAATCAGGGTTCAGCAGCCTGACCCGCGAACGTGATGGCCTCGGCTGGTGCCAAGCTAAGCAGAAACTTGTGTCGCGATCGCCGTCGCGACCGCGCGGCGCCGTGTAGCACGGTCGACGACTTGCGCATCCTCGCCAGTTTCGCTCAGCCACTGTAGGAAGCGATGTACCGCGTTGCGTGTGGTAGTGTCGTCACGGCAGTCCTTGAGCAGCGCGAACTGAATTTGCTGGACTTTGTCGGCTGCGAAGATGCCGAATCCCGGGGTGACAAAGGTCGCATCGGGAAAGCCTAGCATTGTTCGCGCCTGCGCTTCGGTCGTGCCGCCAGCACAACCGATGAGATGGACGGGGCCGATCACATCGGCCGGATAGCCTTCAATGTTGCGATGGTCGCCGAGAAACGGTCGCCCAACCATTTCCCGGCTAGCGGGTATGCTAAGGCTAGCAGGTGCCGCGTGGAGATGTAGAGCGACTTTGTGGCGATCTATGTCGGCGATGACCAGATCGGGCGCAAGTTCGGTTGCACCGCTCTCAACAAGTGCCGCGGTCATTGTTTCACGCAAGCGCGTGGCACGGTCGGCAAAGCCCAGTCGGCTCCATTCAAGCGCGTCGCCCGATGCGAACCCGCCCTTGCTCGCTTCGCGAACGCCGAGCCCGACTAGGGACGTCACGGCGTCGGCTACCGCCTTGTCGACTGCATCGATTAATTCCTGTTCGGTCTGTACTGTCTGACGAAAAGGATTGATCCGGCCGACATATTGCCGAAAGCGGTCGTTCGAAGCCGCGAACTCGTCGGCGAGTGGCTGTGTCCCTTCGAGCCTGATTACCCGGATCTTCGCCGGCGACGCATCATGAGCTGTCATCAACTCGCTGTGGCAGATGCCGACATCTCCGTCGGATGCTGCCCAGCCGGCATGGCCGGCGTCGAGCGAGATTAATATGTCTGCCTTGCGAACCTCCTTGATACATGCGTCTAGGCTGTTCGTGTCAGTGCCGCGACTGGTCGCATCCTCGTTAATCCAGACTTCGAATATGCTGACACCGGCGAGCTTCTGTGCTTCGAGCCGGTCGCGAATATCTCGGCGAATTTCAGTAAGCTTTCGACCGTCCGTCGGAAAGGTACGGTTGCACTGGCTGGAGATCATGATCTTGATCTTTCGTACTGCCGTCGGGCGTCTGGTCACAAGTTTCTCCTCTCATGTCGATCCGAGCGCAGACCGTTCCGCGCCGCGCTGCCACTCGGCGTGCAGCGCGGCGTCTTGTCAGCGTACCGCACGCCTGATCTCCTCAATGAGCAGCGGCGAAAGCTCGTACGCCTCCAGGGGCGCGCCCCTCAGCCACGTCCTGGCTTCGTTGACGGTCATGCCCTTATTGACGGTGGCGTCGTTGAGGATCGCTGCTGCGACCCGCGACAGGCCGAGCCCCACGAAACTAATCATTGACCGGTCGGAGGCGCCGACCTCGAGATAGAGCGGAAGGGGCGGTACCGACTTAGCAAGCTCGGGGAATCCGATTTCCTCGAACACACGCACAAGGACGGCGCAGTAGCAGGACATCAGCCGCACAACCTCGAACCGGATAACCTTCTCTATGGTGTCGAGCGTATCTCGAATGACGCGCCTAGTGTTCTGGCCATCCTTGTAGCTTATGGCGTTATCGATCATCCGTGGAAGCGGATCGCCCTTCATCCAGAAAACGGCCATAAGCGCGTGGTATTTGTGCCGCCGGTCGGTCGCCGGAAGACCGAGCAGGTACGTGTTGCAGCACTTCAGGACCATCGAGTAGGAATTGTAAGCGCCGCTCTCGCGCGGATGCGCTGGAATTAGCGCTCGGGCCTTCGCCTTGTCGCCTCCCGCCGCCGACAGCAAGTTGGCATGCAACGACTGCTGCCGGTACGGCGACAGGTTCGGACTTTGTCGAACAACCTCGACCGGAAGCGTAATAGCCATCACCGCCTCGTCGAGCGCGGCGCTGACGCGCTCTGTCGTCTTCTCGGGAACCCCGGCAGTCGCGAGCCTCGCGAGTGTTGTCGGCAGCTCGCCACGGGCGTGATCATCGAGCAGCCGCACGAAAAGCGTCTCGAGGTCCGCATCGCCCGGCCGTCCGTCCGCGTCATCGTCGGCCATGGTGGCGACCAGGTCCTCGAGCCTTCCCGTAACTCCCGCCTGAAGAGCAGGGACGATCTCGCTGTCCCGCGGCTGGTCAAGAGGTTTGGTCTTCCACTCGTCGTAGTCGATGAGGAAGATATTGCCTTGGAACTCACGGCGGAGCCGTCCGGCGCGGCCAGCAAGGTTCCAGAAGTCCGTCCCCTCCAGCGGATAGGTTCGGCCTTTCTCCGGCTTGCACATAAAGACGTTCCTGGCGGGCAGATTGACGCCCTGAAGCAGCGTACTCGTGCACACCAAGAAGTCGATGGTCCCGTCCGCGAAGGCGTCCTCGACCGCTTGGCGCACCTGAGTTGGCATGTTCGAGTAGTGGAAGCCGACGCCCCGGCGCACAGTCTGGGCGAGGACGTAGGAGGGGTGGACGGACTGGCCGGCGAGTTGCGCGACCGCCTCACGGCGCAGCGTCGTCTCGCGGTCAGACATGAGTTCGGCGAGCTGAAGCGCAAAGTCCTCTGCTTCGGCGGCTCCGTTGGCATAAATGATGCTCGGCGCGCCCTTGGCGAGCGCCGCCGAGATCTGGACCAGCCGGTCTTTCTTGGACGCGAGCGTCTGACCGATTGCGAACTCGCAGACCAGCGCCTCTTCGCCGCCGGGCTCAATGCTCGAGACGGAGAATTCGCCCTGTCGGGGTGACGTGACGCGCACGATTAGGAAGTTCTGCGCCACCGTCGGCTCTTTCGACGGGATGCTCTCCACGTCATCGAGTCCGAAGGTACGGCCGAACACCTCTAGGTTCCGGATACCGGGGCTGGCGAACAATAGCTGGGCGTCGGGCCGGCGGCGGAGAAGGTCGTCAACGACCCACTGCAACAGAATGCCGCGGCCGCGGTCGGCTATGCTGTGCGCCTCATCGACAATGACGACATCGGCACTCATGTCGGAATGCGAAGCCAGCATCAGCTGCACGCGCTCCTGTGTCATGACAAGAATGGCTTGCCGCGGCAGGGCCTGGTCGGAGTCAAGCGGGACAGTGACGATCTCGGGCGCGCCAGCTGCCCCGGAAAAGAGGTCGGAGAGATCGCGCGAGACCTGGGCGATCAGCGCGCGGGTCGGCACAAGGTAGACAACGGTGTAGTCGTCGCCCTCCTCGAACACGCGGGCGAGATGACCTTGCAGGACGAACGACTTGCCCGCCGACGTGGGCGCGCCCACCGCCAGGTTGCGGCCCTCGCCTAGCTTGCTCCAGAGCTCGTGCTGGAAGTCGGTCAGCAGCACCGGCTTCTCACGCAGGAGGACGCGCCGCTCGTCGGACAGAGCCAGCTCCTCGAGTGCGAGCTCGATTGGCAAGTCGGCGCCCGCACGATCGACATCTTCCCGGGTCTTTAGCGCCGGAAAGTTGCCAAGGCGGGCAAGTACGACGCGTAGCGCCTGCTGCATCGGCAGCGTCTTGGCGCCTATCACTTCATAGGCCGCCGTTGCCGACCGGTAAGCCTGCCGGCGGTGTTCCGGGTTGGTCGAACATGCCAGCACCGCTGCGGCCTGTATGAGCCTAACGGCGTCGTCCGCAGTGACCTCCCTAGTAAGCGATTTGCCGAGCTCGCGGGCAAGCCAGGTCCTGTGGACGAGCGCGGCCGCGTCGTGGAATCGGCTGTTGTTCCAGATGTGGTCGGCCAACTCCTGCACTAGTGATCCCCCGTTTACCCCGCGCGTTCTACTTCTTGGCGGCCGGAATTTTCTTCGATTTGGCAGCAACCGGCTGCTTCCAGCCGATCTTGTCTTGGAAGAGCTCCCTGAAACGCGCAACCGACGGCACCGGCATGATGAACATCTCCACTGGCTGATGCGTCATGCCCTTATCCTTGAGGGACTTTGCGATTTTGGGAGCGACCTCGCCCAACTTGGCAAGCGCCAGCTTGCGGAAGGATTCCTCGGCATCGGCCTCCGACGCCAGCGATGAGGCAAATGCGTCGAAGTCGAATGCGATTAGGCAGGAGATGACGTCGTAGCGGTTCGCATAGCCGGATCCGAACGGGTCCAGCATGCCCAGCATCGCCGCCTTGGCCGGAGCGGTCAGGCCGGAGAGATCAAGGTAGCGCTTCACCAGCGATATCTCGTGCTTAACTTTCTCGTCCTTGAGAGACTCCGCGATCGACTTCGTGGCCTCGGCGATGGCGTCGCTGAGGTCCTGATAGAGCTTGGCTTCGCCCCAGTAGACGTAGAGCCGACCGGTGTCAGTGCAGAAGCGGACATGGACGCCGTCTGCGCCGTGCACCGGCATCTCGGTGTTAGTCTTCAGCGACATCTTAGCGATGATCTGTGGCGCGCCGAGCAACCATTCGGTCAGCAGGTAAAGGATAAGCTCGCCGGCCTCCCCGTTTCGGTTGGTCGCGAGATGCGCCCGCTTGAAGAGGTCGTAAGCCTCCTGGCGGAGAACCTCAAACATCTGCACAAACTCCTCAGAGCCGACTTTGTCGAACTGGTCGTGCAGGTTTTTCACCTGCTGTCGAGGCAGGCAGAAATTGACGATGTGCATCGAAACCGCGTCGATGAGTTCCGAGACCATCGGCTTGCGCTGGCGGAACGCGGGATAATGCAAGCGCAGCGTTAGCCCGTCGCACTCGGTCGTCAATGTGTGGTCGATTGATCGGAGGTTGACTGACAGCTTCGAGAGGTCACGCTTCAGTGCCGCTAGCGCGTCCTCGAGTTCCTTGTTGGGCGATGGGGATGGGGCGAGCACTGCATCAGACACGCAGGACGTTTCCCCCGAATTCGGCAAGCATGTTCTCTAGATGTTCTCTTCTGGGGCAAGCATTCCGCTCAATTCAGCGCAGACAGTTAGAAGTATGCTTCGAATTTATGTATACGTCAATTCGGCTGCGTTTTTGATCATTCGCCATTAATCTAGTGATCCACCTACAGCAACAACTCAGTCTCTTCAGGATCCGGCCACATCTTCGCTAGACTGGTAGCTTGTATCGACATCTCCCGCTCCAGACCCAATGGAACACGGATGACCTCGAGGTATCACGCTTCTTTAGTCGCGGCGCGTTGGCGCAGCACTGCGAAGGCGACGCGGTGTAGCTCTCTCTGATCAGTAGAGATGGCGGTGGCGAGGAACGACGATCGGTCTACGATCCCGAACGACCGGCGAGATGTTGTTCGCGAACCTTTGCGCGCGAGGCGGTCTGGACTGCAACAGCGACACCCGCGACCGGACAGGCCGGGACTTCACCGTCGAGTTTGCTGCGGCCGCCGGGCCGCTCGGCCAGTGTCGAAGTGGTCGCCCGAAGCTCGGTTTTCAGAAGCTATGTCGGGAGCAAGCCCTGTTAGCGAACTTCCGGTTTCGAGGCGATTGTTGAAAGGCGTTCGGGTCATGAGTACCGGCCCATAGGCGAAACTTGGCCAATGCGATCATGGGCAGATGCGGAACCAAGAACCATGGAGCGCACTCCCCGGCCCGCTCCCCGTCTTTACAAAGCAAAACGGCCACCCGAAGGTGGCCGCTTTAAATGCTTGTTTTCCCGAAGGAAATTGGAGCGGGTGAAGCGATTCGAACGCTCGACCCCAACCTTGGCAAGGTTGTGCTCTACCCCTGAGCTACACCCGCTCGCCCGACCCGTTGTGTGCCGGAAGCCGCGCCTATATGGCCGAAGAGCTGATCGATTGCAACAGGGAAAATTGCGGTCTTCGAAACTTCCGTCCGCCGCCGGCCAAAAAGCCTTTTGGCTCAGGCGTTTCGCCGGTGCGAAATCCCGGTGGGCAGGGCCCGAGGGGTTGTTTCGGTGGCTTCTTTGGCCGTAAACCATTGCGAATCGGATCCAGCAGCCAGGAAGTTCACATGCCCAAAAGTCCCGATGAGCTTTTCGCATTTCTCGATTCGCTCGGGATTTCGGTCAGCACCACAAGACACCCCCCGCTTTACACGGTGGCCGATTCGCAGGCCTTGCGCGGCGAGATCGCCGGCGGCCACACCAAGAACCTGTTCCTGAAGGACCGGAAGGACAATTTCTTCCTGGTGACGGTGGATGAGGACGCCGAGGTCGACCTCAAGCAGATCCATCATGTCATCGGCGCTTCCGGAAAGGTTTCGTTCGGCAAGCCGGAGGCGCTGATGGAACTCCTGGGCGTGGTGCCCGGCGCAGTTACCGTTTTCGGCCTTATCAACGACACTGTCGGCAAGGTGAAGCTCGTCCTGGACAGCGCATTGATGGAGAATGACATCATCAATGCCCATCCGCTGACCAACGAGGCGACGACGTCGATCGCCAATGCCGATCTGGTCAGATTCGTGAAGGAGACAGGCCACGAACCGCTTGTCTTGAAAGTTGCGGCATGATCGCCACATGGTGGGCGAAGGTGTGTTTCGCCGGTGGTCCGGCGGCGGCATGATGAAAAGGCGCGCACGCGTTTGAAAGGGCAGCGATGAGCAACCAGGACAATTCATTCGGCGGCGGCGCCGGCCACTATGCGACGAACATCACCTATGGCGGGTCCGGGTCCGGCAGCCCTGCGGCGGGAGCAGCCAAGCCCTTCGAGGTGAAGGACATCACGACCGCGAGCTTTGCCGCGGATGTGCTTCAGGAATCGAGGCGCCAGCCCGTTCTCGTCGACTTCTGGGCGCCCTGGTGCGGGCCGTGCAAGCAACTTGCCCCCGCGCTGGAAAAGGCGGTTCAGGAAGCGGGCGGCCGGGTCAAGCTGGTCAAGATGAACATCGACGACCACCCGGCCGTCGCCGGCCAGCTCGGCATCCAGTCGATTCCCGCCGTCATCGCCTTCAAGGATGGCCAGCCGGTGGACGGGTTCATGGGCGCCGTGCCGGAGAGCCAGATCCGCACCTTCATCGACAAGGTGGCCGGCAAGGGTCCGGGGCCGCAGATTGCGGACGCGCTGGCCGCTGCCGCGGAGGCGCGCGGCGCCGGCGACATGCAGACGGCGGCCGACCTTTTCGGCGCGGTTCTGCAGCAGGCGCCGGACAATGTCGACGCATTGGCCGGCCTCGCCGACCTCCTGTTCGAGATGGGCGACGTCGAGGCCGCCAGGCAGATGCTGGAGCGCGCGCCGGCGGACAAGGCCGATGCGCCGGCGCTTTCGGCCGTCCGCGCCAAGCTGGCGCTGGCCGAACAGGCTGCCACGCTCGGCAACCCTGCGGAACTCGAGGCCCGGCTGGCCGCAAATCCGAACGATTACGAGGCGCGCTTCGACCTCGCCATGATCCAGAACGCGCTGGGCATGCGCATGGAGGCGGCCGACAATCTGCTGGCGATTGTGAAGGCAGACCGTACGTGGAAAGATGACGGCGCGCGGGCCCAGCTTCTGCAGTTTTTCGAAGCCTGGGGCATGGCCGACGAGGTGACGCTCGCCACCCGGCGCAAACTGTCGTCGCTTCTGTTTTCCTGAGCGGGGATACGGCAGGGCTTGCGCCGGCAGCGCTGCGCACCAGATCATTAGCGGGACGGTGCGGAGGAGAGAAATTTGCAAGCGGGAAATGCGCATTACCGGTTTGGAAAGGACATTCCGGCCACCGTGCCGGTTTTTCCGCTCGCGGGCGCCCTGCTGCTTCCCGGCGGGCGTATGCCGCTCAACATCTTTGAGCCGCGCTACCTGCAGATGATCGATGAGACGATCGGCGGGGCGCGGCTCATCGGCATGATCCAGCCCTCGCTGGATGAGGCGCTGCGCGATGACGGCGAGCCGGAAATCTGTGCCGTCGGCTGTCTCGGCCGCATCACTTCCTTCGCCGAGACCGGCGACGGACGCTATCTCATTTCGCTGCAGGGGGTGTGCCGTTTCCGGGTCGCGCAGGAACTGGCTGTCAAGACGCCGTTCCGCCAATGCCGGATAATGCCCTTCGTGACTGACCTGTCCGACGACCCGAGCGGCGGCGAGGTCAACCGTGTGTCGTTGCTGCGGGTGTTTCGCGCCTATCTGGAGGCCAACGACCTCGAAGCGGATTGGGAAGGCGTCAGCCGCGCGGACAACGCCATGCTGGTCAATGCGCTTTCGATGATGGCGCCCTATGGCGCGGCCGAGAAGCAGGCCCTGCTGGAGGCGCCGGACCTGAAGACGCGGGCCGACACGCTGATCGCCATCACCGAAATGGTGCTGGCGCGCGAGAACGACGAGTTCGGTTCGGGGCTGCAATAGGGCGGCGACGCGGAGCAAGCATCATGCGAGAGGAAAACACTCCCGTGGACGTAAAGCTTCTCGAGTTGCTCGCCTGCCCGCTCACCAAGGGGCCTCTGGTCTGGGACGAAGAGCACCAGGAACTGGTGTCGCGGCAGGCGCGGCTTGCCTACCCGGTGCGCGACGGCATCCCGATCATGCTGCCGTCGGAAGCGCGCTCGCTTGACATTGACGAGAAGCCCCGGTCCGGCAAGGGGGGCTAGATCCGCCAGGCACTTTAGGGTCGCATATACGGTCGCGCCGGAAACGCTCGAAGAGATGCGAAAATCGCCACCTAGGTCGTCGGTCCTTGAAAGGTCGCTGGCGCTCACTGGAAATTGCGCCCCTTGGGCATGACATTGTGGACGCCCTCGGCCAGGATCTTTCGGTCGCGCTCGGCGGAATTTCCGGCGGCCCGTGTCTTCGGCCGTCCGCGGTTTTCCTTGCCTTGGCGCTGTTCTGCTTGCCCTTCCGGCTGGGCCGCTTCCGAAAGCGCGCCCAGCCAGAGCGACAGGTCCTCGACCGTGTCGGCCACGACATGGATGACGCCTGAAACCGACTGCAGCCGGCCGTTCACCCGCACGAAGCGCCCGCCCAGCACCGCGGCCCGGAAGCGCTCGAACACCTTCTGCCAGACGACGATGTTGGCGGTCGCGCCCTCGTCTTCCAGCGTCATGAAGATGACGCCGTTGGCCGAGCCCGGCCGCTGGCGCACCAGCACCAGCCCGGCCACGGAAAGGCGCTGACCATTGGCCATCTGGCCCAACCGCGCACTGGGGGTGATGCCGGCCCGGTCGAGTTTCGCGCGCAGGAAGGAGACGGGGTGCGCCTTCAGCGAAAGCCCGAGCGAGCGATAGTCATGCACGACATGCTCGCCGAGCGGCATGGAGGGCAGCTTCATTTCCGGCTCGTTGTCGCGCAGGCGAAGCTCGGTCCGGTCGAACAGCGGCAGTCGCTCGGCCCCACTTCCGCGCAGCGCGCGCACGGCCCACAGGGCGTCGCGCCGGTCGAGCCCCAGCGAGCGGAAGGCGTCGGCCTCGGCCAGGCGTTCGATGGCGTGGACGCGCAGGCCCGAGCGCAGCCACACGTCGCGCACCGAATCGTAGCCGGTGCCGCGCCGCTTCACGAAAATTTCCATGTCGGCCTGGCTGAGCCCCTTGATCTGGCAGAAGCCGAGCCGCACCGCATGCGCGGACCTGATCACGCCGCGCATCTCGGCGTGCCGGGGGGCGATACGCATCGGGTCGAAGGGCGTGGCCTCCAGCGTGCAGTCCCAGTCCGACGCATTGATGTCGACCGGCCGGACCTCGACGCCGTGTTCCTGGGCGTCGCGCACGAGCTGCGCCGGGCGGTAAAAACCCATGGGCTGCGAGTTGACGATCGCCGCGCAGAAGACGTCCGGATAGAAGGTCTTGAACCAGCAGGAGGCATAGACCAGCAGGGCGAATGAGGCGGCGTGGCTTTCGGGGAAACCGTATTCGCCAAAACCCTCGATCTGCTTGAAGCAGCGCTCGGCGAAATCTTTCGGATAGCCCTTCGCGACCATGCCCTTGACCATGCGGTCGCGATAGTTGCCGATGGTGCCGGTGCGCCGGAACGTGGCCATGGCCCGGCGCAGCTGGTCGGCCTCGCCCGGCGAGAAGCCGCCGGCTTCGATGGCGATGCTCATGGCCTGTTCCTGGAACAGCGGCACGCCCAGGGTCCGCTTGAGGATCTTCTTCAGCTCAGGGCGGTAATACTCCACTTTCTCCTTTTCCTCGCGCCGGCGCAGATAGGGGTGCACCATGTCGCCCTGGATCGGGCCGGGCCGCACGATCGCCACCTCGATGACGAGATCGTAGAATTTTCTCGGCTTCAGGCGCGGCAGCATCGACATCTGCGCGCGGCTTTCGATCTGGAAGACGCCAATCGTGTCGGCGCGGCAGATCATGTCGTAGACCCGCCTGTCCTCCTTGGGGATCGTCGCCAGCGTCAGCCGCCTGCCATAGCGGTCGCGCACCCTGTAATGGGTCTCCAGCAGGTCGAAGGCGCGCCTGAGGCACGACAGCATGCCGAGCGCGAGGATGTCCACCTTCAAGATGCCGATGGTGTCGAGGTCGTCCTTGTCCCATTCGACCATCTTGCGCTCGTCCATCGCCGTCTTGACGATGGGGACGATCTCGTCCAGCCGGTCCTTGGTGATGACGAAGCCGCCGACATGCTGCGACAGATGACGGGGAAAGCCCATGATGTCGTTGGCGCGGTCGATCACGTGTCGCGCCAGCGGGTCGGCGCGGTCGAGGCCGCCTGCCCTCGCCTCCCTTTCTCCGACTTCAGAGGAAGACCAGCCCCAGACGGAGCCGGAAAGCGCGTCGCGGACATCGTCCGACAGGCCCATCGCCTTGGCCACCTCGCGCAACGCCGAGCGGCCGCGATAGCTGACCACCGCGGCGGCGAGCGCGGTGCGCTCCTCGCTGTATTTCTCGTAGATATAGGCGATGATCTGGTCGCGCCGCTCATGCTCGAAATCGACGTCGATGTCGGGCGGCTCGTCGCGCTCGGTCGAGACGAAGCGCTCGAAAAGCACCTCGGTCAGGTTGGGATCGACCTCGGTGATGCCCAGGCAATAGCAGATGACCGAATTGGCGGCCGAGCCGCGCCCCTGGCACAGGATGCCTACTGCTTCCGAGCGCGCATAACGAACGATGTCCTGAACGGTCAGGAAATAGCGGGCGTATTTTTTCTCGGCGACGATTGCGAGCTCGTGCCGGATCAGGCCCTGCACCTTCGCGGAAATGCCTTCGGGGTAGCGGGCGCGCGCACCTTCCCAGGTCAGCCGTTCCAGTTCTTCCTGCGGGTCCACGCCCTCCTTCGTGGTTTCGTCGGGGTAATTGTGGCTGAGTTCGCTGAGCGAAAAGGAAAGCGTTTCGGCAAAGCGCAGCGTCTCGGCAATGGCCTGCGGCCAGGCCTTGAACAGTCGCGCCATTTCGGCCGGCGGCTTCAGGTGGCGCTCGGCATTGGCGGCAAGCTCGAAGCCCGCTTCGGCGACGGGCTTGTTCAGCCGGATCGCGGTCACCACGCCCTGCAGCGGGCGTCGGTCGGCCGAATGGTAGAGAACGTCGTTGGTCGCCATCAGCGGAACGCCGGCGGCCTTGGCAATCGCGGCAGCCTGGGCGACGCGGAAGCGGTCGTTACCGCTGTAGTCGGGCGCGACGGCAAGCCAGACATTTTTGCCGAAGCGCTCCTTCATCTGGCGCATGAGGGCAAGCTGGCCGGCGGCCGCCGCCGCCGAAAGCTCGGGCAGCACGGCAAGCGACATATGCTCGCCCCACTCGAAAAGATCCTCCGCATAGACCAGCGGCGCGCCCTTCGGGCTTTCCTCGCGCATATTGGCCTGGGTCAGCAGGCGGCACAGGTTCCCCCAGCCCTTCCGGTCCTGCGGATAGGCCAATATGTCGGGCGTGCCGTCGGCAAAGACCAGCCGGCAGCCGGGGTGGTAATCAAGCCTCACCGGCAAGGCATTTTCCGAAAACCTGATGCATTTCGATTGGCTCCAGGCGCGCACCACGCCGGCCACCGTGTTGCGGTCGGCAAGGCCCAGGCCGGCATGGCCGAGCAGGCAGGCGGCCACCACCAGCTCCTCCGGCCGCGAGGCGCCGCGCAGGAAGGAGAAGTTCGACTGTACGCCGAATTCGACATAGGCCGGCGAAACAACGGGCGCGCGCGGAACCTTTTTCTCCTTCATGCGAACAGCCCCTGCATGAACCAGCGCGGGCCGGTGTCGCCGGTGCCGTAAAACCCCCGGCGGAACAGCCAGAAGCGGCGGCCGGCGCCGTCCTCGACGCGGAAATAGTCGCGGGTCGGTGCATCCGCCTCTTCGCGCCACCATTCCGGCGCGATGCGCTCGGGGCCTTCGGCGCGCACCACGTCGTAGAGCACGCGGCGCCAGCGGAAGCGCGCGGGCGGGCCTTCCGGCATCTCGGCGGCCACCACTTCCACCGGCTCGGGATGGGTCAGCAGGCGGATCGGCCGCTCCTGGGTCGCGGGGGGCGAGTGCTTGGCCCTTGCCGGCATCGCCGCGCCGACGGCGGCGGCGAAGGGCATGGCGGCGACCGCGCGTTCAGGCACATGGCTGGCGACGAGAACCGGCTTCTGCACCACATCTGCGCCAAGCCGGGCGCCGACGCGGTCGGCGAAGAGGGCGAGGTCCTCGTCATTGCCGCACACCTCGCCGGCAAGATCGGTCTGGGCCATGTCGAAGGAGGCTGCCGCCAGCACCGAGAGCCGGACGAGGTCGAAGCCGTAGCCGGCGTCCAGCGCATCCTCCAGCGCCGCCAGCCGTTCGTGGAACAGCCTTGCGATGAGGTCCGGCGCGCGCAGCGGCCGCGAGGTGCCGACACCGATGCGGCTGATCATGCCGTCGACCCGGAACAGCAGTAGTTGCAGGGCGCGCGCGCCCTCGCCGCGCCGCTCCAGATCCGCCCTCAGGCTCGTGGCCAGCAGAAGCACCAGCCGCTCGATGTCTTCCATCAGCCCGATCGGCTCGGCCAGGTGCCGCTCCACCGAAAGCGGCGCGACGGGCAGGCGCGGCGAAATAGCCTCCTCGATGCGCCCCAGCGCTTGGTCGATGCGGGCCATCAGGCCGGCGCCGAAGCGGCGCGCCAGCGGCGCGCGGGGGCTGCGCAGAACCGAGCCCGCATTGCGCAGCCCCACGCTTTCGAGGCCGGAGATGGTCGCCGGCTCCAGCCGAAGTGCTGCCAGCGGCAGGGGCTCCAGCATTCTCTCCTCGCCCCCCGGCTCGACGATCTCGGGGCTGCGGAAGCGCGCCGTCGCCCAGGCCGCCCCCGGCGTGGAGGCAAGCCCCGCGCGCTCATCGAACCCCTGGTGGAAGAAGCGTGCCAGCAGGTCGTCGAGCAGCGCCTTTTCGCCGCCGAACAGATGGGCGCAGCCGGTGATGTCGAGGAACAGGCCGTCTGTCCCGTCCAGCGCCACCAGCGGCGTGTAGCGGTCGCACCAGTCGGCCAGGCTTTCCAGAAGCCGGCGGTCGGCGGCCGGGTCCGCCTCGACGATCTCGATGCCGGGGTGCATGGCGCGGGCGTCGGCAATGCCCATGCCGGGCTTCAGCCCCAGCCGCTCAGCCTGCTCGTCGAGGGCTGCGATGCGCTGCGTGTTCTTTTCGCGATGGCTGACGACCAGCGGCGGGCGCGCCGCCTGCGGCTGCGAACGCCACGACCGCCCCAGCCGCTGGCGCAGGATGCGCTCCGTGCAAAGATGCGGAAACCACAGCGCCAGAATCCGCTGGCCCGAAGGCCGGCTGCTGTCTTTCGGAAAATGAGCGTTCATCGGCGTTCCACTCCAGGGTGAACTGTCCGGGCAGGGCAAGGCGGCTTTTGTCGATCCTGACGACAAAGCCGGGCGGGCCGATGGAGCCGGCCAGCGGCCCGGCGATGGTGTGGCGAGGTGCTGCCGTTGCCGGCGAGACGACGAGCCGCAGCGGGGCAGCGGTCGGTTCTGGCCTGGCCGCCTGCCGCAGCAGGAAGACCGGCCGCCCCGCGCCCAGCGCGCGCCGGTGCAGGCGGCGCGTGGCGGTGAGGTCGAGCTTTTGCGGGTTGCCGCGGATCTCCAGCAGCACGGCCGAGAAGGCCTTCAGGCCGGCGGCCTCCTCGGCGATCCACAAGGCGTCGGCGAGTCTCGGCGCCTCTGCGATCAGAACCTCGTCCGCTCCGATGCCGAAGCGGGCGCACAGGCCCGGCGCATAGGGCACACCGGCCTCGCGGAAAATTTCTGCCGTGCCGATCCAGAGCATGGGTGTCCTTTGCCGCGCCTGCGCCAGCAAAAGCCCGGTCAGCGCCAGGGCAAGCCCGCTCGCAGCCCCGGCATCGCGCGTTTCGGCGCCATGGATTTCGGTCAGCGCCGCCATCGGCAGGCCGCCGCCGAGGGCGGCATCGAAAGCCTGCGCGCCGGTTGCCAGGCGCGGTTCCGCCGCGATGCCATGGCGCCGCATCAGCACCGCGCCTTCGCCGGCCCGCGCCTCGGCGGAAGGCACCAGCCGTTCCGGCAGGGTGCCCTCGATGCGTGCTATTTTCTGGCGCAAGGCAAAAACAGTTGCCTGCGCCACGGCGGACGTCGCCATGACGGTGTGCTTTCCGATATTTGTTCCTGTTATGTTCTTATTGATTCCAGAGCGCCCCGGCAGAGTCAAGCGCTCGAAGAGGAATTTATTCCTTTCTCGGAATGTTGATCGAAGCTTTCTCGCGTGGCCTTCGCGCCTATTTCCCCAGCCTCGCGTAAAAAACTCGAAAGGCACCAGCCAAAAGGCTATATGCGGTCAAAAGGAAACAGAATGGCCCGTATCTACAAGAACCGCGCATGGCACGACCAGCTTTCTCCGTCATTGGAGGAACTGGAATTTCTGGCGCTGGAAGCCTATGCGCATCTGCCGGAGGAGTTCCGCACGCTGACCGGCGAGGTCGTCATCCAGGTCGCCGAATTTCCCACCGACGAGATCATGGACGATCTGGCCCTGGAGACGCCTTTCGATCTGCTCGGCCTGTTCGAGGGCCGCGGCATCGCCGAGCGCTGGAACCCGCAGACCGGCGAGGGGCCGAACCGCGTCACGCTCTATCGCCGCGCCATTCTGGACTACTGGGCCGAGAATGAGGAGACGCTGGGCGACATCGTCACCCATGTGCTGATCCACGAGATCGGCCACCATTTCGGCCTCAGTGACGACGACATGGAGCGCATCGAAGAAGCAACATAGCGGCTCAGTTGCCGATAGGACTGGACTGCCTCTTTTCGTAAGCCGTCTTGATGAGTGCCGAGATGCGCAAGGTCTCATCCTCAACCGTGTACGAAAACTCTTCCATCACACCTTGGAACGGTCTCGTAAATCCAAGGTTTTCATGCATGTCAGCGTGGAACCGTTCGAATTTTTCAAACTTTTCCTGTTCAAACTGCGACCCTCCCTGTCGAGCCGGCGAAAAGATATGTATCGGCTTTCCTGACATCGAGGCCTCGCACACCATCGTTACAGTGTCTGCCGTAATGACGAAAGCGTCGGCGGCTGCGAGATAGTCGATGTACGGATTGTCGCCGGTACGGTCCCAGATGATCATACGCGGATCATTTATTTCCGTCAGCCGAGCAAGAATTTCCGGCTCCGAGCGGCGAGAAGTCGATGCGAGAACGACGTAACCTCGTCCAACCAGATCAGTTGCTGTGGCGACAATCCCATCTATGGTCTGCCGGTCGAAAGAGTAGGCCCAGGTCGATCCGCCGATGAGCAGGGTAACGACAGGCTCCCCGCCAGGAGCAAAGCGCGCTCGCGCACTCTCCCTTCGCGTCGCAAGGAGAGCTGGGCTGATCCGATGAGGGACACCGGACATCCTGAAATATTTCGGATTGTGCTCCATCGCCTTCGTCCAGTCATGACGGGAGACGAACACCATGTCGAACAAGTCCAGGTCGCGTCGGGGCGGTTGAAGGTGCACGGCAAACGGCCGGCCACCATAGGCCCTTTTGATCTCCGCAACATAACGCTCGGAGATGCTTCCGCATGAGATGAGGATGTCCGGAGGTTTTTCTGCAACGCTTTGCCGAAATGCAGAAAATATCCGCTCCACTCGGGTTTGTTTCCTGAAAATCCTGGCAGTCGGGTTCGCGTCCAGGTTTTGCGCGACACCGAGGCACTGGGTCAGCGTCCCGGCCTTCTCTTCGCTTACTGTCCACACCCTCATACTTGTTATTGTTCCCCAAGCTTCATGTTGGGGTCGTATTCCTGGCCCTCGACATCCTTCACCACCGCCTGGCCGCATTTCATGGTCTTGGTTTCGGCGTCATAGGCATAGGTCGTCGAGCCGAACAGGTGCCAGCCCTTGTTCAGGGCGGCCGTCACCTTGTGGCAGAAGGTGGCATCGTCCGGGCCGGTGAGAAAGCGGTAGAGTTTCATCTGTCATTCCCCGTCATGGCTGTTGCCTTGAGCATCGTTTCGGCCGCGGGCATGCAGTTTGGCCCGAAGCCATGATGTCCTGTTTGGCGTCGTTCTCTGAAAGCGTTTCCCGAACGAAGTTCCATTCCACGCCTTTTCGGCTCACTTGGCAATCATCGCCGCCTTGGCCAGAAGCCTTTCGGCCTGCGCGCAATGCAGCAGCTCGACCATGCGGCCGTCGAGGCCGATCGCGCCCTTGCCGGCGTTTTCCGGCAGCGCGAAGGCGGCCACGATCCGCTCGGCTTCGGCCAGCGCGGCTGGCGAAGGCGAGAACGCGGCTTCCGCCGGCGCGATCTGGGCGGGGTGGATCAGCGTCTTGCCGTCGAAGCCCATGGCGGCGCCCTCCCCGCATTCCGCCGCAAAGGCGTCGAGGTCGCGGAAATCGTTGCTGACGCCGTCGAGCATGTCGAGCCCGCCGGCGCGCGCGGCCAGCACCATCTGCATCAGCCAGGGCATCAGGTAGCGTCGCTCGGGCGTGGCCAGCACGCCGGTCATGGCCGCCAGGTCGTTGGTGCCGGCCACCAGGCACGAAAGTCGCGAGCCGGCGTCGCGGCCAAGCTCGGCGATTGCGCCGAGGTTCATGAGCCCGCGCGGTGTCTCGACCATGGCCCACAGCTGCAGGGTTTCGGGCGCGCCGGCCTCGTCCAGCAGGTCGCCGGCCTCCTGCACGTCGCGCGGCGTCTCCACCTTGGGCAGCAATATGCCGTCGGGCCGGCAGGCGATTGCGGCTGCAATGTCATTAGCACCCCATTCGCTGGAGAGCGCGTTAACGCGCACCACCATCTCGCGAACCCCCGCCGGGCGGTTGCCGAAGATTTTTGCCAGTTTTTCGCGGGCTGCAGCCTTTTCGCCAGGGGCTACCGCGTCCTCCAGGTCGATCACCACCGCATCGCAGGAAAGCGAGGCAAGCTTGGCCAGTGCCCTGTCGTTGGAGGCAGGGATATAGAGCACCGAGCGGCGCAGACGGGGGGCTTGCATCATTGGCCTTTCTTGCCCGGCAATGCTGGCTCTTGCAAGACTGGCGCGCAAAACCCTGATAAGGCACGACCAGACAACGCAAGCATTGGGGAACATGCATATGGCGCGTTACGACGTCATCATCATCGGCGGGGCGATCGTCGGCAGCTCCATCGCCTATTATCTGCGCGACGAAGGCTTCACGGGCTCCATCGCGCTGATCGAGCGCGACCCGCAATTCACCTACTCGTCCACCACGCTGTCCTGCGCCTCCATTCGCCAGCAGTTCTCGATCCCCGAAAACATCCGTCTGTCGCAGTTCACGCTGGGCCTGTTCCGCCGGCTGGAGCAGGAATTCGGCGCCGGCGCCGACATCGGCTTCCGCGAGGGCGGCTATCTCATCCTTGCCGGCGAGAACGGCCTGCCGATCCTCGAGCAGAACCACGCCGCGCAGATGGCCGAGGGCGCCGACATCGTGCTGGAGGACGCGGCCGCCCTGCAGAAGCGTTTTTCCTGGATCTCCACCGAAGGCATCACGGCCGGCGCCTATGGCCGCTCGGGCGAGGGCTGGTTCGACGCCCACGCCATGCTGATGCTGTTCCGCAAGGCCCTGCGCGAGAGACGAGTCGACTTCATCACCGACGCCGTCGCGGGCATTGAGCGCGAGGGCAACCGCGTCACCGCCGTCACCCTGGAAAACGGCGAGCGGCTGGAAGCCGGCACCGTCTTCAACGCGGCTGGCCCGTCGGCCGGCAAGGTCGCGGCCATGGCCGGGCTCAGGCTGCCGGTCGAGCCGCGCAAGCGCAGCGTCTTCGTCTTCGAGGCGCATGACAAGCTCGCCGACATGCCGCTGATGGTCGACCCCAGCGGCATCTATGTGCGCCCGGAAGGCAGCGTCTACATCACCGGCGGGGCGGAGAACGAGGAGGGCGAAGGCCCGGCCGCCGCAAACGATTTCGATCCCGACTGGTCGCTGTTCGAGGAAAATATCTGGCCGGTGCTGGCCACGCGCGTGCCCGCCTTCGAGGCGATCAAGGCCACCCGCGCCTGGGCCGGGCACTACGACTACAACACGCTCGACCAGAACGCGGTGATCGGGCCGCATCCGGAGGTCGAAAACTTCATCTTCGCCAACGGCTTTTCCGGCCACGGCCTGCAGCAGGCGCCGGCGGTGGGCAAGGCGCTGGCCGAGTTTCTGGTCCATGGCGACTATCGCAGCATCGACTGCTCGGCCTTCGGCTACGCCCGCATCGCAGAGGGCCGGCCGTTCCGCGAACTCAACGTCATCTAAGGGCAGGCTGTTGCCGGACATGTCGCATGCGGTGCCTCTTTGATTCACCGCATGCTTTGTGTAAAGCAAGGGCGAAACATTCCCCGGAAACAGAACGGGTCAGATACGATGGAAAAGTTCACCAAGCTCACCGGCGTCGCCGCTCCCTTGCCGATCGTCAATGTCGACACCGACATGATCATCCCCAAGGACTACCTCAAGACGATCAAGCGCACCGGGCTCGGTACGGGGCTTTTCGCCGAGATGCGCTACAATGAGGACGGCTCGGAAAACCCCGATTTCGTGCTCAACAAGCCGGCCTACCGCAAGGCGCAGATTCTCGTCGCCGGCGACAATTTCGGCTGCGGCTCCAGCCGCGAGCATGCGCCGTGGGCGCTGCTCGACTTCGGCATCCGCTGCGTGATCTCGACCTCGTTCGCCGACATCTTCTACAACAACTGCTTCAAGAACGGCATTTTGCCGATCACGGTCAGCCAGGAAGACCTCGACAAGCTGATGGACGACGCCTCGCGCGGCGCCAACGCGACCATCTCCATCGATCTCGAGGCCAAGGAAATCCACGGGCCCGATGGCGGCGTGGTCAAGTTCGACCTCGACGATTTCAAGCGCCACTGCCTGCTCAACGGCCTCGACGACATCGGCCTGACCATGGAAAAGGCCCCGTCGATCGACAGTTTTGAGAAGAAATACGCCGAAACCCGCCCCTGGGCGTAAGCTGCGGCATCCGTGGCGCGCCGCTTCGGATTGAAACATATGCAAAGGGCCGCCTCGTGCGGCCTTTTTTCATTCAGGCAGGCACCCGGCCGGCAATGGGCACAGGACAAAAATACCGGTCGAGATGAAAACTGGTAGCTCCCGCGGGCCTGTGGCATGGTCGGGGCAGATTCGTCGCCTCGGGCCGATATTGCCGGCCATGTCGAAACTCCTGATTCGGGGTTGCCATGAACCGGACCGTTTTCTCCCTCGCCGCCGGGCTTGCCCTTGCCGCAAGTGCGCCCGCCTTCGCGCAGGAAGACCCGCCGACCTCGATCCCCTTTGCGGGCGGAACGCTGACCATCACCGAAACCCCGAACCTGGACAGGATCCTTGCCTTCAACGGCAAGCAGCTCGCGCGCAACTATGTCGTGCTCTACGACCGCACGGTCGAGCTGCAGGGTACGAAGGTGGCACTGTTTGCGGTTGGCGACGGCGGCAATGCCTGCGGCCCGGCCACGGTCATCGTCTGGAAGCCGGAGGGCGGGGGTCTCAAGACCACGACAGTGGGCGAGGACTGCGGCGCGCCGCCGGCCGCCGTCACCGACGACAACATCTATTTCGTGCCCTACCTGCGCCCCGGCGCCACCGCCGACGTGCAGAACTGGTCGCCCGAGGACGGGCTGCGCGTGGCCGGGCAGATGAGCTATGTGCCCCAACCCGGCACGCGCTGGGGCGATCTCGACCCGGCGAAAGTCGCCCACCCCTACGATCTCTTCGCCAATGGCGACTTCTACGCCGCCGCCCGCAAACTGCTGGGCGACAAGTTCTCCGATGTCGTCCTGGCGCTCTCGGTTTCCGGCGGGCTGGAAGCAACCGCTTCCGGCGTCTTCTACGGCAGCGGCTGCATCCCGCATGCCTGCGGCGAGGGCAACGGCTTCGTCGCCGTCGACCCCAAGGAAAGGGCGGTCTATTTCGCGCAGGAAAGCGGCGGCGCCACCCCCCGCGCCTGGCCGCCGCTCGATAACTGGCCGGCGGAGGTCCGCGCGGCGATGACAAAATCCTTCAGCGAAGAATAGACGGAGGTTTCATGCGCAAGCTCATCTCCACCGGATCGCCCTTCGAGAAGACCGCCGGCTATTCGCGCGCGGTGGTGCAGGGCGACTGGTGTTTTGTCTCCGGCACCACCGGCTACGACTACGCCACCATGACCATGCCCGACCGCGTGGAAGACCAGACCCGCAACTGCCTCGCCACCATCGCCAGGGCGCTGGAGGAGGGCGGCTTCGCGCTCGCCGACGTGGTGCGCGCGCACTACTACATCACCGACCAGAGTTTCGTCGACGTCGTCTTCCCCATCCTCGGCGAGGCGTTCGGCGAGATCCGGCCGGCCGCGACCATGATCGTCTGCCAGCTCAACAAGCCGGAAATGAAGATCGAGATCGAGGTGACGGCGCTGCGGCGGGGTTGATCTCGATCGGCTCGACAGGCTCTCGGTACACCCCGCCTGTCGTGATTACGTCGCGCGCGCCACAGCCCGCGCCCCTCGTGAAGGTACACGCGGACCACAGCGCATTTTGCTGCGGCAGACTGAGCAACACCCGAAAGCCGATCGCGTTTCAAGCCATCCGCTCGACCCATTGAACCCGCGAAGGGCCCGGCTCGAACGGATCAGCGAAGTATTGGGTTTCGCGGGCCACCTGCCCGTCCCTGAATTCCATGATGCTTACCGTGTAAGACGGTCGCCCGTCATAGGTCAGGATCAATTCCGTGATCCAGAGGTCAGCAGCGCCGAGTATCCGCCGCACCGTGAAGCGCTTCTTGTTCGGCTGTGCGCAACGAGATGACTGGATGTTGTGCCGACCGCGGATGCATTCCCCCGACTGCGGATACTCGAGCACCGCGTCCTCTCGGTAAATCCGGTGCTCCTCTTCGAAGTCGTTCGCGTCGGAGGCGACCCAGTGGCGATCGAGAGCAGCTCGAATCTCGCTGTCTTCCATCTCAATCTTCCTCCCGTTTTCGGTACACGCGCAGGGCCTCTTGGCCCCCTCGCATTCGAGGATACCGCTGCAAGCGCTTCAGAGTCCAAGGTTACACGATCCGGGAACCCCCTTGCGCCGGCGCGCCACATCTGAACTTGGCGCTATCCCGAAAGCGCCCAGCAGCGCACCCGAAAACACTTCCATCCCTGCACCAAGCCTTTCCGTCTTGCGCGCCGGGCGCTTGGCGTTTAGCAAGACCCCGGTTCACCCGCTTTCTGAAAGGTTTTCTCCGATGGCAACGCGCAAGCTTCTTCTCCTGCCGGGCGACGGCATTGGCCCCGAGGCAATGAACGAGGTTCGCAAGCTGATCTCGGTGATGAACGACAAGTTCGGCGCCGGCTTCGAGACCGAGGAAGGCCTGGCCGGCGGCTGCGCCTACGACGCGCACGGCCAGTCGATCTCCGATGCCGACATGGAAAAGGCGATGGCCGCCGATGCGGTTCTGTTCGGCGCCGTCGGTGGCCCGAAGTGGGCCGACGTGCCCTATGAGGTGCGCCCCGAGGCCGGCCTGCTGCGCCTGCGCAAGGACATGCAGCTCTTCGCCAATCTGCGTCCGGCGATCTGCTACCCGGCGCTGGCTTCGTCCTCGTCGCTCAAGCCCGAAGTGGTCGAGGGCCTCGACATCCTCATCCTGCGCGAGCTGACCGGCGGCGTCTATTTCGGCGAGCCCAAGGAGATTATCGATCTCGGCAACGGCCAGAAGCGCGGCATCGACACGCAGGTCTACGACACCTACGAGATCGAGCGCATCGCCGGCGTGGCCTTCGAGCTGGCGCGCACGCGCGGCAACAAGGTCACCTCGATGGAAAAGCACAATGTGATGAAGTCGGGCGTGCTGTGGAAGGAAGTGGTCACCCAGACCCACAAGGCGAAATATGCCGACGTGCAGCTCGAGCACATGCTTGCCGACGCCGGCGGCATGCAGCTGGTGCGCTGGCCCAAGCAGTTCGACGTCATCCTCACCGACAACCTGTTCGGCGACATGCTGTCGGACGTGGCCGCCATGCTCACCGGCTCGCTCGGCATGCTGCCTTCGGCTTCGCTCGGTGCGCCGGATGCCGCCACCGGCAAGCGCAAGGCGCTCTACGAGCCGGTGCACGGCTCGGCGCCCGACATCGCCGGCAAGGGCATCGCCAACCCGATCGCCATGATCGCGTCCTTTGCCATGTGCCTGCGCTATTCCTTCAACATGGTGGCCGAGGCCGACCGTCTCGAGGCGGCGATCGCCGCCGTGCTGGACGATGGCCTGCGCACCAAGGACATCATGTCGGAAGGCAAGACCGAGGTCGGCACCGTCCAGATGGGCGACGCCATCGTGGCGAAGTTCCTGTCGCTCTCGGCATAACGCCCCGGCGCTCTCTGCATTTCCCGGCAAGGCTGCGGCCTGGCCGGGGAATGTCCGGGCCGTCTTCATGTCGGCCCGCTCATTGACTATTCGCGCAAACCGCGTAAAAGCGGCGGCGAACAGGGAACCCTCCGATGCGCGGCCATTTTTCGGCTCATCTCGCATTCGACTTCCCCGGCCTCGATGACAGCCATCGAGTCGGGCGCGGAGCCGCGTCCCTGCTTTCGACCAAAACCATGGCCAAAAAAACGACCACTACGGTCTGATTTCCCTTGGCCTGCTCACCCTCTCCCGGGTCTGGCCCGGGGGTGAAGAGCCCGCAACGGCCGGCGGGCTTTCTCCAAGAAGCGAGCGGAGAGGGACAGGAGTAATCTGAAGATGGGTTTCAAGGTTGCGATCGCTGGCGCCACGGGCAATGTGGGCCGGGAAATGCTCAATATCCTCGAGGAACGCGGCTTTCCCGCCGATGAGGTGGTGCCGCTTGCCTCCCGGCGCAGCCAGGGCACCGAAGTGTCCTATGGCGACAAGACGCTGAAGGTGAAGGCGCTCGACACCTACGACTTCTCCGACACCGACATCTGCCTGATGTCGGCCGGCGGCAACATCTCCAAGGAGTGGTCGCCCAAGATCGGCAAGCAGGGCTGCGTCGTCATCGACAACTCGTCTGCCTGGCGCTACGACCAGGACGTGCCGCTGATCGTGCCGGAAGTGAATCCGGATGCCATCGTCGGCTTCTCCAGGAAGAACATCATCGCCAATCCGAACTGCTCGACCGCCCAGCTCGTTGTGGCGCTGAAGCCGCTGCACGACAAGGCGAAAATCAAGCGCGTTGTCGTCTCCACCTACCAGTCGGTCTCGGGCGCCGGCAAGGAAGGCATGGACGAGCTCTTCACCCAGACCCGCGCCGTCTTCGTGGCCGACCCGGTCGAGGCCAAGAAGTTCACCAAGCGCATCGCCTTCAACGTCATCCCGCACATCGACGTGTTCATGGAGGACGGCTACACCAAGGAAGAGTGGAAGATGGTGGCCGAGACCAAGAAGATGCTCGACCCCAAGATCAAGCTGACGGCGACCGCCGTGCGCGTGCCGGTGTTCATCGGCCATTCCGAAGCCGTCAACATCGAGTTCGAGAACCCGATCACGCCGGAGGAAGCGCGCGACATCCTGCGCGAGGCGCCGGGCTGCCTGGTCATCGACAAGCACGAGGACGGCGGCTACGTCACGCCGATCGATGCTGCGGGCGAGGACGCCACCTATATCTCGCGCATTCGCGAGGACGCTACCGTCGAGAACGGCCTTGCCATGTGGATCGTGTCCGACAATCTGCGCAAGGGGGCTGCACTGAACACGGTACAGATCGCCGAGCTTCTGGTTGCGCGCGGCCTGATCACGCCGAAGAAGAAGGCGGCCTGACCGCATTTCCTGTTCCCCGGCGCGCCGGACCTTTCCGGCGTACCGCGCTTCGAAAACCGGCGCCAAACGCCGGTTTTCTTGGCTTTCAGGCCCGCAAAACGCGCGGTTTGCCTTGACTCCGCCCCCGTTTTCCTGTCTACACGCCCACAATTCCGCGACGAGTAGTCCACTCCGAGCAGCCGACCGGGACCCATAGCGGTATAAAGAGATCCCGGAGGCCAACACCCGGCAGCGCGATGCGCCCCCGGGTGCTTTTCGGCTTTGGGCTTTTGTCTGGCCTCGATGCTTGGCTCTTGCGCGCGGAACCATTACCTCTGGCGGGGAAACCAGTCAGAGACAGAAGGAAGAACGATGTTCGATTCGCTGCAAGAGCGACTTGGCTCCATTCTCAACGGCCTCACCGGCCGTGGCGCGCTGTCGGAGGCCGATGTCTCGGCTGCCCTGCGCGAGGTGCGCCGCGCCCTGATCGAGGCCGACGTGGCGCTGGATGTCGTGCGTTCCTTCGTCGATCGCGTCCGCGAGAAGGCCGTCGGCTCTGCCGTGCTCAAGTCGATCAAACCCGGCCAGATGGTCGTCAAGATCGTCCATGACGAGCTGATCGAGATGCTGGGCGCCGAGGGCGTCGCCATCGACCTCAACGCCCCTGCCCCCGTCGTCATCATGATGGTCGGCCTGCAGGGCTCGGGCAAGACCACCACTTCGGCCAAGATCGCCAAGCGGCTGACCGAGCGCCAGGGCAAGAAAGTGCTCATGGCCTCGCTCGACACGCGCCGTCCGGCCGCGCAGGAGCAGTTGCGCCAGCTCGGCGAGCAGACCAATGTCGCCACGCTGCCGATCATCGCCGGCCAGAGCCCGGTCGACATCGCCAGGCGCGCCGTGCAGGCGGCCAAGCTCGGCGGCCATGACGTCGTCATCCTCGACACCGCCGGCCGCACCCATATCGACGAGCCGCTGATGGTCGAGATGGCCGACATCAAGCGCGCCTCGAACCCGCACGAAATCCTGCTGGTGGCCGACAGCCTCACCGGTCAGGACGCCGTCAACCTCGCCAAGAATTTCGACGAGCGCGTCGGCATCAGCGGCCTGGTGCTCACCCGCATGGACGGCGACGGCCGCGGCGGCGCGGCGCTCTCCATGCGCGCGGTCACCGGCAAGCCGATCAAGCTGATCGGCGTCGGCGAAAAGATGGATGCGCTGGAGGAGTTTTATCCCAAGCGCATCGCCGACCGCATCCTCGGCATGGGCGACATCGTTTCGCTGGTTGAGAAGGCTGCCGAAACCATCGACGCGGAAAAGGCCGCGGCGATGGCCAAAAAGATGCAGTCGGGCAAGTTCGACCTGAACGACCTCGCCGGCCAGTTGCAGCAGATGCAGAAGATGGGCGGCATGGGCGGCATCATGGGAATGATGCCCGGCATGGGCAAGATGAAGGACCAGATCGCCGCCGCCGGCTTCGACGACAAGATGTTCGCGCGCCAGCTCGCCATCATCTCCTCGATGACCAAGGCCGAGCGCGCCAACCCGGACATTCTCAAGCACAGCCGCAAGAAGCGTATCGCGAGCGGCTCGGGCACCGACGCTGCCGAGATCAACAAGCTGCTCAAGATGCACCGACAGATGGCCGACATGATGAAGGCCATGGGCGGCAAGGGCAAAGGCGGCGGCATGATGCGCGGCCTGATGGGCGGTATGGCGCAGAAGATGGGCCTTGGCGGCATGATGCCTGGAATGGGCGGCATGCCCGACCTCTCCAAGATGGACCCCAAGCAGCTCGAGGCGCTGAAGAAGCAGGCGGAAGCCGCCGGCCTCGGCAAGGGCCTGCCGGGTGGCCTGCCCGGTCTCGGCGGCAATGGCGGTCTGCCGGGCCTTCCCGGCGGCATGAAGCTGCCCGGCCTCGGTGGCGGGCTTCCGGGGTTGGGTAAGAAGAAATGAGCGCTGCGATGAACGATTTGGACGTCAAGAACCTGCTCACCCAATATCGCGCCTCGATCGACAATATCGACGCCGCGCTGGTACATATGCTGGCCGAGCGCTTCCGCTGCACCCAGGCGGTGGGCCTTCTCAAGGCCACCTACGGCCTGCCGCCGGCCGACCCGGCGCGCGAGCAGGCGCAAATCGCCCGCCTGCGCCGCCTTGCCGACGACGCGCAGCTTGACCCCGATTTCGCGGAAAAGTTCCTCAATTTCATCATCCGCGAAGTGATCCGCCATCACGAGGCCATCGCCGCTTCGTCGAACGGCTCCGAAAATTCCTCCGCATCACGCGGCGGACAATAGACCACCTGATTAGAACGAACCCTAGGAGAAAAAAATGTCGTTGAAGATCCGTCTGGCCCGCGCGGGCTCCAAGAAGCGTCCCTACTACCACATCGTCATCGCCGACGTGCGTTCGCCGCGCGATGGCCGCTTCATCGAGACCGTGGGCGCCTGGAACCCGATGCTGGCCAAGGACGCCGAGCGCGTCAAGATCGACGAAGAGCGCGTCAAGCACTGGCTTGGCCACGGCGCCCTGCCGACCGATCGCGTCGCCCGCTTCCTCGCCGAAGCCGGCCTGACCAAGCGCGAAGCCCGCAACAACCCGACCAAGGGCGAGCCGGGCAAGAAGGCGCAGGAACGCGCCGCCGCGATCAAGGCTGCCCAGGAAGCTGCTGCCGCGGCCTTGGCTGCCGCCAATGCTGCTCCCGCCGAAGAAGCTTCGGCCGAGTAATTTTCAAGCTTCGGCTGAAATTGCAGACGGCGGGTTCTGGCCCGCCGTTTTCTTTTCGCGCGTCGTCCGCCCCAAAATCCGTCCGCACCCGCGTCAGTCGCGGTGGCCAGCCTGCCGTCGCAACTTCACAGCGTCCGAAACCATGATCCGCATAGAAAACGTCAGCAAGCAGAACAGCCACCGGCTTCTCTTCATCGAGGCCTCCGCGACCTTGCAGAAGCAGGAGAAGATCGGCCTGGTCGGCCCCAACGGCGCGGGCAAGACGACGCTGTTTCGCATGATCACCGGCGCGGATCTGCCCGACGAGGGCCAGGTCTCGGTCGAGCGCGGCGTCACCATCGGCTATTTCAACCAGGATGTGGGCGAGATGGCCGGCTGCAGCGCGGTGGCCGAGGTCATGGAAGGCGCCGGCCCGGTGAGCGCGGTGGCCGCCGAGCTGCGCGAGCTGGAAGCCGCGATGGTGGACCCGGACCGCGCCGACGAACTCGAGGCTGTCATCGAGCGCTATGGCGAGGTGCAGGCGCGCTACGAGGAGCTGGACGGCTATTCGCTCGACGGCCGCGCACGCGAGGTGCTGGCCGGCCTCGGTTTCAGCCAGGAGATGATGGATGGCGATGTCGGTGGCCTGTCCGGCGGCTGGAAGATGCGCGTGGCGCTCGCCCGCATCCTCCTGATGCGGCCCGACGTCATGCTGCTCGACGAGCCGTCGAACCATCTCGACCTCGAAAGCCTGATCTGGCTGGAGGAATTCCTGAAGGGCTATGACGGCGCGCTGCTGATGACCTCGCACGACCGCGCGTTCATGAACCGCATCGTCAACAAGATCATCGAGATCGACGGCGGCTCGCTGACGACCTATTCCGGCGACTATGAATTCTACGAGCAGCAGCGCCAGCTGGCCGACAAGCAGCAGCAGGCCCAGTTCGAGCGCCAGCAGGCGATGCTCGCCAAGGAGATCAAGTTCATCGAGCGTTTCAAGGCGCGCGCCTCGCATGCCTCCCAGGTGCAGAGCCGGGTGAAGAAGCTGGAGAAGATCGACCGCGTCGAGCCGCCCAAGCGCCGCCAGACGGTTTCATTCGAGTTCCAGCCGGCGCCGCGCTCGGGCGAGGACGTGGTCACGCTCAGGAATGTGCACAAGCGCTACGGCAGCCGGATCATCTATGAGGGCCTGGATTTCCAGGTTCGCCGCAAGGAGCGCTGGTGCATCATGGGCATAAATGGCGCCGGCAAGTCGACGCTGTTGAAACTGGTTGCCGGCGCCTCCGAGCCCGACGACGGCACGGTTGCCCGCGGCCCCAGCGTCAAGATGGGCTATTTCGCCCAGCATGCCATGGATCTGCTCGACGGAGACAGGACGGTGTTCCAGCAGCTGGAGGACTCCTTCCCTCAAGCCGGGCAGGCGCCGCTGCGTGCGCTCGCCGGCTGCTTCGGCTTTTCAGGCGACGAGATCGAGAAGAAATGCCGGGTGCTTTCGGGCGGCGAGAAGGCGCGTCTGGTCACGGCGATCATGCTGTTCGACCCGCCGAACCTTCTGGTGCTGGACGAGCCGACCAACCATCTCGACATCGCCACCAAGGAGATGCTGATCGAGGCGCTGTCACGCTACGAGGGCACCATGCTTTTCGTCTCGCACGATCGCCACTTCCTGGCCGCACTGTCCAATCGCGTGCTCGAGCTCACGCCCGACGGCGTCCACCAGTATGGCGGCGGCTATGTCGAATATGTCGAGCGCACCGGCCAGGAAGCCCCAGGCCTGCGGGGCTGAGCGGGCGGAACGTCGACGTTCAATTGGCGCTGGAAGTCGTTCGGCCTGCCTGAAACGGCATCTAGGAATAATAAAACCGCTCGGGCGCGGTCATCTTGGGCGGAGCCTCGCCCAGCGCCTCGAACACCGAGATCTCGCAGACGCGGCACAGCCCGTCCAGCGCGAGGTCGTTGGCCTGGGTGCCGAACGGGTCTTCCAACTCTTCGGACAGCGCATCGAGACCGAAGAAGGAATAGGCGATCAGCGCGGTGAAGAACGGCGTGGCCCATCCTGCCGAGAAGGCCAGGCCGAAGGGCAGCAGCATGCAGAAGATATATGCCGAGCGCTGCAAGAGCAGGGTGTAGGCGAAGGGCAGCGGCGTGCCGGCGATGCGTTCGCAGCCGGCTTGCAGCGCGGTGATCGACGCCAGGCGCTCATCGAGTATGCGGAAGTCCATCGCCTCGATCAGGGCCTCCCGCTTGAGCGCGCCGATCCGGCGTCCCATGCGCCGCACCATCTCGTCGGGCCTGTTCGTAAAGGCTAGCACGGTATCGGCTTCGGCGCCGATGAAGGCGCGCGCCTCTTCCACCGCGTCGACCTTGCGCAGCTCGCCGCGCAGGAAGTGGCAGAAGGCCAGCGCGTCCATCAGCAGGGGTCGCACCTGGCCGCTTTCGGGCGGCACCAGGGCCAGCGCCGCGCGCGAAAAATTCCGGATCTCGAACACCAGCTGCCCCCAGAGCTTGCGGGCCTCCCACCAGCGGTCATAGGCGGCGTTGTTGCGGAAGCCGAGATAGAGCGACAGCGTCACGCCGAGCAGGCCGAAGGGCGCCAGGCCATAATTGCCGAAGTCGAGCCCCAGCGCCTTGATCGCTGCCACCACCGCCAGCGCATACAGGCCGAAGCCGATGATATGCGGCGTGATGCGGGGCACGATGGAGCCGCGCATGATGAAAAACAGTTTCAGCAGCCCTGGACGGGGACGAACGATCATCGGCGGCGGGCTCTCCAAGAGCGGGAATTTGCGGCCATCATGGCCGGCGGGGAGGGTGCGGCACGGCATGATCCGCGACGCTTTTTGTCGCGCGCTTCGTCGGTCTTGTCGACGTGGCATTATGACGGGAGTGTGACAACCCGCTTAATCGAATGGTAAGTCGCCTCGCATAGGTTTCGGCCCAGGCAGCCCGCGCGGATCCCGGCGCGGAGGCATGATGCCGAGCCGCCGCACCGGCCCGCCCGGTATGAAAAACCAGCCACCGATTTGCCGCCCCAGGCGCCCTTTCCCGACGTTTATCGCGGCGGCCCGTGCGCGTGTCCGGTCTTTCGGCTACGAACGACACCCGGAGTCCCATGCCGACGACACAGCTCCTGCCGAACCGCCAGCTTCCGGCCCCGGAAGCCGAGGCCGCCGAGCGGGATTCTTTGCGCATCGACACCGAGTTCGACGACGTCAGGTTGATCCTGCGCCGCTGGCAGTCGGTGCGTCCAGCCTCGGGCGGTCTGCCGCAATATGAAGAGATGGCGCTGGGCAGCGTCGGCCGGTTCGCCGACGAGATGGCCGTGGTGCGCCAGCTGGAGGGCGACGAGCCCGTCATACTGCGTGCCGGCCCGCGCTTCGAGGCGATCGTGGGCGAGGCTTGCGTCGGTCGCATGGCCACGCGGCTGCTTGGGCCCCACGCGCTGGCCATCGGCGAGGCGCTGGCGGCAGCGCGGGAGGCGGCAAGCCCGCGCCTGACGCTGTGCCGGGCGCTGGTCGACGGCATGGTCTCCACCGTCGAGACGCTGGCGCTGCCGCTCGCCTGCCGCTGGCGCGGCGACTATTTCATGCTGTTCCTGCGCCCACGCCGCAGCCAGCTCAACCTGGCGCGCCTGCTCATCAACGCCACCGGCGAAGGCATCATGGCCCTCAGCGCCGTCGAGCGCGGCGGCGTCATTCGCGACTTCTCCATCCTCAGCATCAACGAGGCGGCCGCCCATCATCTCGGCTCGCAGGCCGACCGGCTGCAGTTCGCCCTCCTGTCAGAGGCGCTCGTGCGGCCCGGCCTGTCCGATGCCTTCGCCCGCTTTCGCGAGGCGGCACAGCATCGCCGCGCCACCAGTTTCGAGCTGGAATACAGGCTCGAAGGCCGCCAGGTCTCGCTCAAGGTCGGGGTGGCGATCGCCGACGATCTCCTGGCCGTCACCTTCACCGATGTCGGCGAGCTCAAGGCGCGCGAAACCCTGTTCCGCTCGCTGTTCGACGAAAACCCGGTGCCGATGTATGTGCGCGACGAAAGCGGCGAGCATTTCCTGAACGTCAACGAGGCCGCACTGCGCCTCTACGGCTATGAGCGCGAGGCCTTCTTCACCCTCGGCCTGGCCGGACTTCGCGCTGACGCCGACGCCGGGCAGCACCCGCCCGGGGAAGCAAGCTCCCGCCATGTAACTGCCGACGGCCGCCTGCTCGACGTGGTGGAATACGCGCGCGGCATCGTGGTGGACCATGCGCCGGCCACGCTGTCGACCATAGTCGACGTCACCGAGCGCAAGCGCGCCGAAGAGCACGTTACCTTCCTGGCGCTGCACGATCCGCTGACCGGCGTGGCCAACCGCACGTTGTTCACCCGCGAGCTTGCGCGCGCTGCCCAGAACGAGGCGGCCTTCGCGGTGCTGCTGCTCGATCTCGACGACTTCAAGGTGGTCAACGACACGCTTGGCCATGCTGCCGGCGACGCGCTTCTGGTTGAGATCACCGGCCGCCTGCGCAAGCTCCTGCGCGGCTCCGACCTTATCGCGCGGCTCGGCGGCGACGAATTCGCAGTGCTGCTTCCGGGCGCAGCCTCGCGCGAGGCGGTCTGCGGCCTGGCCGGGCGGCTGCTCGACGAGATTGCCGCCATCCGTACCGTCCAGGGCTCGCAGGTTTCGGTCACCGCCAGCGTCGGCGCCGCGCTGTCGCCGCAGGATGCGACAGATACTGAAAGCCTGCTCAAATGCGCGGACCTTGCCCTCTATCGCGCCAAGAACGTTGCCAAGGGCTCGCTACGCTTCTTCGAGCCCGAGATGGACAGCCAGGTGCGCGACCGGCGCGCGCTGGAGATGGAGCTGCGCGGCGCGGACATAGGCAGGGAGTTCGAGCTGCATTTCCAGCCCATCTTCGCGGTCAAGACCGGGCAGCTGCGCGGCTTTGAGGCGCTGTTGCGCTGGAACAACCCCAGGCGCGGCATGGTCTCGCCCGGCGTCTTCATCCCGCTTGCCGAGGAAACCGGGATGATCGACGCGCTCGGCCGCTGGGTGCTGCGCGATGCCTGCCGCCAGGCGGCCGGCTGGCCGGGACAGCTCGTCGTCGCCGTCAACGTCTCGCCGGTGCAATTCCGCGGCACGGCACTGGTCGCCACCATCGGCGAAGCGCTGGCGCTGTCGGGGTTGCAGCCGACGCGGCTGGAAATCGAGGTCACCGAATCCGTGCTGCTGGCCGACACCGAGTCCAACCTGGCCACGCTGCGCCGCATCCGCGACCTTGGCGCCCGCATCGCGCTGGACGATTTCGGCACCGGCTATTCCAGCCTCAGCTATCTGCGGCAATTCCAGTTCAGCCGCCTGAAGATCGACCGGTCCTTCATCCGCGAGATCGGCGCCAGCCCCGAAGCGCTCGCCATCGTGCGCGCCATCATTGGCCTTGGCGCCAGCCTCGGCATCGACACCACTGCCGAAGGGGTCGAGACGGTGGAGCAATTGCACGCCCTGCAAAAGGAGCAGTGCGGCGAGCTGCAGGGTTTCCTGTTCAGCCCGCCCGTGGCCAGGGATCGCGTGGCCGAGGTCATCGGCACCTATTACGAAACGTCAGCGGCCTGACGAGCGCGGGGCGGAATGCGTCCCTCTCCGATTTGACGGGCGGCACAAATGAAACGGGCGGCGGAGCTGAAAACTCCGCCGCCCGTTGCGTTCGCTCGTCTTGGGAGGTGACTTAGCGAGCCTTGCCCGCCGGCAGCGCCACCGACCCGGCGCTGTCGCCGGAGGTCTGGCGCGACGACACCGGTTCGGTGGTCTTTTCCGTGCCTGCGGTCTTGATCGAGGCGGTCGTGGAGTAGTCGAGCCTGGGTGCCGCGGCCTCGAAGCGGGGGGAATCGGGATAGCGCAGCGTGTCGGCAAAATCGGCGGCGAAAGCGGTACCCGACAGGGTCAGAAGGGCGGCGAAGCCGACAAGGGTCTTTTGCATCATCATTTCTCCAAAAATTCTGTACGTGTATAATATGACGTACATATACGGAGATGAATTCGCGTTTGCAAGCCAAAATCGTACGCGTACGAAAAATTGTCCGGTCGCGGTGCGGCTTCAGAAAAAAACGGGAAAGGGCGCCGGGCGTGCATGGACGGCCCGTGGCGGCATCTGCGCGCTGGCCAGGATCTGCCGCGCGTCGTTGCGCGGCCGCAGGATGTCGGGTCTATGGGCGGGCTAGGCTAGCAGCGCTCTTCCGGCGGCACGAGGGCTTCGACCTTCTGCGCCATCAGCCCGGCCAGCGCCACTTCCATGGAGGCCGCCAGAAATTTACCGGGCTCGCCGAAAGGATAGAAGGGAAAGGCAAGCTGGAGGGAAATGGCGCCGTGGCCGCAGCTCCACAAGAGGGTGGAGATGGCATGCACATCGCCCTTGAATATGCCGGCGTCGATGCAGGCCTGCACGCGCTTCAGCAGGATGCGCAGCGCCGGGTTCCCGCTTTCAAGCTTGCCTATCTCGGTCACCTCTTGCCCGCGGAGCCCCGCCGGGTCGCGGGTCATGAAGATGGTGCGGTACTCGTTGGGATTCTCCAGCGCGAAGACCGCATATTCCTCCATGATCTTGCGCAAGGCCGCCAGTGGCTCGGCCGGCGCGTCGCGTTCCATGCGCTGGGCAAGGGTCTCGAAGGCGTCCTCTGCCAGTGCCAGCAAGATCGCGTGCTTGTCGGCGAAATAAGAATAGACCGACATCGGCGCATACCCGACGCGCTGGGCGAGCTTGCGGATCGTCAGGCCTTCATAGCCCTCCTCCTTCACCAGCTCATGCGCGGCCTCCAGCAGTTCCGCGCGCAAAAGCGCCTTCTTGCGTTCGCGGGGGCTGGCGGGTGTTGGTGTAGGCTGGCTCATGGGATCCTGACAGGCGACAGGCAGAAACAATATACGCCGTACGGCGGCCCAGCAAGCGCGGCCGGGATTTCGCCCCAGCGGGAGGGTCGGACCGAGGCTCCGGGCCGGGTGAATTGCTGACAGCCTCACGCGCCCACCCGCGCCCTGCAGCGGATATTCCCCTCAAGCGGGGATGGAAAGGGCCCCGCAAGACATATGAGCCAGCTTGCCACATTATGCCCTTGATCATGGGGAATTTGCTCCCCAGTGCCAGCGGGACGGGCTGTACACGTCATTTTAACCATGACGCGACAAGCGTGCGGCGCGCGGCTGGCGGAAGACGCAACAGCGACGTGATTCAGGCATTCAGGAGAACAGCATGGCCTTCATAGCCAAGGGAAAGATTTTTGCGGCTGCCGCCTTTGCCGTGCTCGGTCTGGCGACCGGCAGCGCCCATGCGGCGCAATGCGGCAACGACAGCAGCGGCTTCGCCGCCTGGCTGGAAAGCTATAAGGCAGAGGCCAGGGCCCGCGGCATCGATACCTCGCCGCTTGCCGGCGTGAAATACGACACCGGCGTCATCAAGATCGACCGCAACCAGAAGGGCGCCTTCAAGGGCACGCTCGACCAGTTCATGGCGCGCCGCGCGCCGGCATCCTACGTCAAGAAGGCCAAGGGGCTGATGAAGACCCACGCCGCCACCTTCGCCAAGATTGAGCAGCACTATGGTGTCCAGCCCGAGGTTCTGCTGGCCATCTGGGGCATGGAAACCGGCTTCGGCGCCAATTCCGGCAACAGGAGCGTGTTCCAGCCGCTGGCCACGCTGGCCTATGACTGTCGCCGCTCGGCCTTCTTCACGCACGAGCTCGACGCCGCGCTGGAGATCGCCCAGAAGGGTTACATCACTGCCGACCAGATGCGCGGCGCGGGCTTCGGCGAACTTGGCCAGACCCAGTTCCTGCCCTCCAAGTACCTGCAATATGCCGTCGATTTCGACGGCAACGGCCGCCGCGACCTGATCCATTCCACCGGCGACGTGCTGGCCTCGACGGCCAACTTCCTCAAGGGCCACGGCTGGCAGGCTGGCGGCGGCTACGGCCCGGGCGAGGTCAACTACGCCATCTGGAACGAATGGAACCGCGCCACGATCTACCAGCAGGCGCTGTCCAGATTCGCCACCCTGATCGCCAACTGATCCTTTTTGGCGAAGGACAAAAAAAACCCGGCGTTTCCGCCGGGTTTTTCTTTGTGCGGGTCTGGTCGCCTCAGCCCCTGCGGTTGCGAGCGGCCAGAGTGCGCAGGCGCAGCGCGTTCAGCTTGATGAAGCCGGCGGCGTCCTTCTGGTCATAGGCGCCCTGGTCGTCCTCGAAGGTGACGAGCTTGTCGGAGTAGAGCGACTTTTCGCTCTCGCGGCCGGTGACCATGACGTTGCCCTTGTAGAGCTTCAGCGTCACTTCGCCTTCGACATTCTTCTGGCTGAGGTCGATCGCCGCCTGCAGCATCTCGCGCTCCGGCGAGAACCAGAAGCCGTAATAGATGAGCTCGGCATAGCGCGGCATCAGCTCGTCCTTGAGGTGCGCCGCACCCCGGTCGAGCGTGATCGACTCGATGGCGCGGTGCGCGGCGAGCAGGATCGTGCCGCCCGGGGTCTCATAGACGCCGCGGCTCTTCATGCCGACGAAACGGTTTTCCACCAGGTCGATGCGGCCAATGCCGTTGTCGCGGCCATAGTCGTTGAGCTTGGCCAGAAGCGTCGCCGGGCTCATGCGCACGCCGTTGATCGAGACGGCGTCGCCCTTCTCGAAGCCGATCTTGATGACGGTCGCCTGGTCAGGCGCGGATTCGGGCGAAATCGTGCGCATATGCACGTATTCGGGAGCCTCAACCGCCGGGTCTTCCAGCACCTTGCCCTCGGACGACGAGTGCAGCAGGTTGGCGTCGACGGAGAAGGGCGCCTCGCCCTTCTTGTCCTTGGCGACCGGGATCTGGTGCTTTTCGGCGAAGTCGAGCAGGTCGGTGCGGCTCTTGAACGCCCAGTCGCGCCACGGCGCGATGATCTTGATGTCGGGGTTCAGCGCATAGGCCGAAAGCTCGAAGCGGACCTGGTCGTTTCCCTTGCCGGTGGCGCCGTGGGCGATGGCGTCGGCGCCCGTCTTCTCGGCGATCTCGACGAGGTGCTTGGAGATCAGCGGGCGGGCGATCGAGGTGCCGAGCAGGTAGACGCCCTCATAGACGGCATTGGCGCGGAACATCGGGAAGACGAAATCGCGCACGAATTCCTCGCGCACGTCCTCGATGAAGATCTCCTTGATGCCGAGCATCTCGGCCTTCTTGCGGGCCGGCTCGAGTTCCTCGCCCTGGCCGAGATCGGCGGTGAAGGTCACCACTTCGGCGCCGAGCTCGGTCTGCAGCCATTTCAGGATGATGGAGGTGTCGAGGCCGCCCGAATAGGCGAGCACGACCTTTTTGACGTCTTTCCACTTGGACATTGTCGATCCGCTTCCGTTGCCGCGCAGCCGCCCTTGCGGCACCGCGCTTTCTGGCGGCACTTTTAGCAGGAACGGCGAGGCGGGCAAGCTTTGTGCGATCCGGTTTCCGCTGGCCGAGCAGGGTGGATTCGATTAACTTGCCGCCTTCTCAGCCGGGCCCGCGCAAAATGTCGTTCATCCCCGAAGTCGCCGTCATCCTGCAATTCGCCGTCGCCACCTATCTCATCGCCATCACGCCGGGCCCGGACATGACCCTGTTTGTCGGGCGGGCGCTTTCCGAGGGCCGCCGCGCGGGCTTTGCCTGCATGCTGGGCACCTTCACCGGCATCGTCGTTCACACCATGCTGGTGTCGGTCGGCCTCTCGGCGCTCATCGTGGCCGCGCCGCAGGCCTTCATGACTCTCAAGATCGTCGGCGCCGGCTATCTGGTGTGGCTCGCCTGGCAGGCTCTCCGGAACGGCTCGGCCTTTTCACCGGAGACGGTGAAGCGCGCGCCGCGCTCGCTGTTCCAGAACTGGGCGACAGGCGTCGGCATCAACCTGCTCAATCCGAAGATCGTGCTGTTCTTCATGACGTTCCTGCCGCAGTTCGTCTCGGCCCACGATCCGCATGCGCCGGGCAAGCTGTTCTTCCTCGGCATGCTGTTCATCGTGCTGTCGCTGCCGCTCGCCGTGCCGATGGTGGTCGCCGCAGACAAATTCGCCGGCCTGCTCAGGAAGAGCCCGCGGGTGACGCGCATCGTCGACTATCTGTTCGCAGGCGTGTTTTCCGCTCTCGCGCTGAAGATGCTCACGGCGCAGGCGCGCTAAGGCAAGCGCATACCCTGCCGCCAGCCTCCGGCCGTGCGGCCGGCGATCAGCCAGTAGGCCAAGCCTCCAATCATGCCCGCGCCGATGAGCAGCAATGCCATGCGCGGGTCGTCCGGGGGCAGCCAGTAGGGCTCGAGGCCATCGCCGGACACCGACTGCCAGACTGTGCCGGTACCAAATGCGAAGCCGACGACGCTGAGCGCCACCGCCCCGCCGCCGAGCGCATGGACGAGCCAGTCGCGCTTGCCGAGAAATTCGGTGAGCAGGACGACCAGCAGCGACGGGAAGAAGGCGAAATAGGCGATGACCAGCGCCATCAAGGGTATCATGAACACCAGCGAGGCGGTGGCGACGGGATCGCCCGGCTCCGCTCCAAGCGCACCGAGCGCCAGGATGTTGATGAACGCGCTGGCAGCGAGCGCCGCGCCGATATAGCCGAGAAGGACGACCGCTAGCCGGAAGATGATGGCGAGGACGCCGTTCACGCCTCGCCGTGCCCCGCGATCATCATGGCTTCCAGCGCCAGGCGCTCGGACTTCTTCAGACGCTCCGACTCCGACTTCAACTGGCCGCAGGCGGCGAGGATGTCGCGGCCGCGCGGCGTGCGGATCGGCGAGGCGTAGCCGGCCGCGTTGATGAAGTCGGCGAACTTCTCGATCTGCTCCCAGTCCGAGCACTGATAGTTGCTGCCGGGCCAGGGGTTGAAGGGGATCAGGTTGATCTTGGCCGGAATGCCCCGGAGCAGCTTCACCAGCGCCTTGGCGTCTTCGAGGCTGTCGTTGACGTCCTTCAGCATCACATATTCGAAGGTGATGCGCCGCGCATTGGAGAGGCCGGGATATTTGCGGCAGGCTTCCATCAGTTCCTTGAGCGGGAACTTCTTGTTGATCGGCACCAGCAGGTCGCGCAGGTCGTCGTTGGTGGCATGCAGCGAGATCGCCAGCATGACGCCGATCTCCTCGCCGGTGCGGTAGATTTCCGGCACGACGCCGGAGGTGGACAGCGTGATGCGGCGCTTCGAAAGCGCCAGGCCGTCGCCGTCGGACGCGATCAGCAGCGCCTTCTTCACCGCGTCGAAATTGTAGAGCGGCTCGCCCATGCCCATCATGACGATGTTGGACACCTTGCGGCCCTCGCTCGGCACGATGGCGCCGGCGGGTGTATCGCGGTCGGGGAAATCGCCCAGCCGGTCGCGGGCGGAGAGAAGCTGCGCGAGAATTTCCTCTGAGGTGAGGTTGCGCACCAGCTTCTGCGTGCCGGTGTGGCAGAACGAGCAGGTAAGCGTGCAGCCGACCTGGCTCGAGATGCATAGCGTTCCGCGGCCTTCCTCGGGGATGTAAACGGTTTCGATCTCGACCGGGCGGCCCGCACCGCGCGGCGGGAAACGGAACAGCCACTTGCGCGTGCCGTCATTGGAAATCTGCTCTTCCACGATCTCCGGCCGTGCGATGGAAAAGTGCTCGGCCAATGCCGCGCGCAAATCCTTCGATATGTTGAACATATGCGCGAAGTCGGAAACGCCGCGCACATAGAGCCAGTGCCACAGCTGCTGCACGCGCATCTTGGCCTGGCGCTCCGGCACGATGCCGGCGGCGACCAGCGCCTCGGCCATCTCGGCGCGCGTCAGGCCGATCAGCGAGGCCTTTTCCGGCGCGGCGCTGGGGCGCAATGCGTTGCGGGTGCTGTCGGCGGTGAGATCGAGCGAAAAAGCCATGGTACCGGAATTTTTCAGGGGTTGAGGCGGATGCTTCCAAAGCTCCGAATGCGCGCACATAGCACGACTTGGCGCCCGCGTCACGGCCTGTGAGATGGGGCGGGCCGCCGCCAATTCCAAGAGGTCTCCGAGTGCGTGGGCAAGCGATGCTCCTCAACCCTCTTGAGAAAAAGGCCGGATCAACGACCCGGCCTTTCGAAGAAAAAGTGCAAGCTGGCTTACTTGCAGGCCGAGATCGACTGCAGCGCCGCCGAAATGCCCTTCAGCGAGAAGGTGTAGGTGGTGGGGTTGCCGCGTCCGGACTTGGCCGCAATCTTCATGTCGGCGCCGCCCTTCATGGCGGCGATCAGCAGCGGCTCCTCGGCGGCGTTTTCCACCCAGGCCGACTTGCCGCGCGTGAACATTGTGAAGTTCTTGTCGCCGACGCTGACCGTCACCTTCGAATTGGCCTGCAGGTCATAGGAGGCGATGAACTGCGGCTCGTAGGAAACCGATTGTCCGGGGCGCTGGCTGACGAAGAAGAAAATGTCGCCATGGTCGAGATTGGCCGGCTGCTTGTCGGTCGGAACCGTCAGCACATAGCAAACCTTCCCGGTGTTGGCCTGATAGCTGTAGGTGCCCCATGCATTGTGCTGGCCGATCTTGGTGGCTGACTGGGCCAGCGAGGGGGCGGCGCTGGCAATCAGAAACAGGCTCGAAGCGAGAGCAACGAATGGGCGCATTGTTTTTTGGATCCCTGTTCTTTGCGTAATGTGCGGGGGCAGGCAGGAGTCGCGCCGCCCGTGGTAGAGTTCAATTTGGTTTAATCTGGGTTACCAAAGCGTGAATATATCTGACAAGGGTTGGTTTTCGCCATGGTATCGCCGCCTTTTCGCGCGGCCCCGCGAGGGGAAGCGCCGTCCCTGCGGACGTTTGAAGATGACGAAAACGGCAAGAATTTGACTGCCCCTGCCCCGCGATGAAGTGCCGCTATCTGGCGAAAAAAGGCTTCCGGTCGAGCGCGGCGATGAAGCGACTGTCAGTCGAGCGCCGCTAGCGATTCCTGGGCGGCAAGGCGGTGGGCGGGGGTGATGTTGGAGCGAACGGCCGCGATTGCCGCCGCCAGCACCGCGATGTCGTCAGTGAAACCAATTCCCACCATCACGTCGGGAATGGCGTCGACCGGCAGCACGAAATAGGCCAGGGCGGCCAGCAGGATTGCCTTGGCTCGCAGCGGCGTCTGCGCATCCATCGCGCAATAATACGCCGCGACCACCTCTTCCATGAACGGCACGTGTCGCACCGCCTTCCTGGCGGTTCGCCAGAACCCGTCGCGAACGCTCTTTTCGTTGCTGGCAGGATCGCCGGTGTCGAATCTTGCTTTGGCCATCTGAACCCTCCGGTTCGCGCTATGTGGTAAGTATTGCCTTCGCATGCAAGTTTTGCACGCGGCAGCCGCAGCGGGGCAAGGTCCCGATGCTATCGGCCTTTTCCACTTCCGTGTTATGGGAGGGCTGGTTCCATCGACCCCGCAGGCCACCATGACCGCGAGACTTCCGCTTTCGATCCTCTTTGTCTGCCTCGGCAATATTTGCCGGTCGCCGCTGGCAGAAGGGGTTTTTCGTGACGTCCTGGCCGAGCGCGGCTCGGAAGAACCGTTCCTGCTCGATTCGGCCGGCACCGGGGGCTGGCATGCAGGGTCAAGCCCGGACCCGCGCTCCATCGCGGTTGCCGCCCATCATGGTCTCGACATTTCGGGCCAGCGCGCCCGCAAGGTGACGTCGGAAGATTTCGCAAGCTTCGATCTGATCCTCGGCATGGACCGTTCGAATGTCGAGGACATGCGCCGCGTCGCGCCTGTCGAGTACCGTCGGAAGATCCACCTCTTCCTCGACTTTGCCTCAGGCCGGCCGCACGATGTTCCAGACCCCTATTACGGCGGCCCTGACGGCTTCTTTGACCTCTACCGCATGATCCGCGCGGCTTCGGAAGCGCTCGCCGACAGGCTGGAGCGAGACTCCCTGCCGGTCAAAGGCCAGGCTTCTTCCACGACATAGGGTCCGCCGCCGACCGAGTCGCGCGAGGACATCAGAACGAAGCGGCCGACCTTGAAGGGCGCCGCGGAGAAATTGCCGCGTTCCGACAGATACTTCGCCACGTCCTGGGTATTGGGATTTTTCAACCGGGCCAGGGTGACATGCGGCATGAACTTGCGAGCATCGGCCGAAAGGCCGAGGCGCTGGCAGATGCGCTCGATCTCGCCTTGGAGCGCGTGAAGCTCGGGCGAGGGCGAAACGCCGGCCCACACGGCATGCGGCTTTCTGGAGCCGAAGGCGCCGACGCCGGAAAGTTCGAGATGGAAGGTGGGGCGCCGCACCCGGTCCAGCGCATTGGCGATCTCGTCGGCCACATGGCCCTCGATGTCGCCGAAGAAGCGGAGCGTCAGATGGTAATTCTCGACGTCGATCCAGCGGGCTCCCGGAAGGCCTCCGCGCAGCAGGGAGAGGGAAAGCGCTGCGTCACGCGGGATTTCGAGGGCGGTGAACAATCGCGGCATCTCAGCCTCCCCGAATCGAGTTCTTGCCCCTAGCGAATCATCGATCACCGCCGGGGGCAAGCCGTTTGTTGCTCATTTCCGTTCAAGTGACGGCGAGCGCCGCGTCACGACTCCTTCGCATGGGCAGCGATCGCGCTTTCCACCACCGGCAGAATGCGCTCCACCATGCGGTCGATGCCGGCGGCATTTGGGTGCATTCCGTCCTCCAGCAGGGCGGTCTGGTCGGCCGCCACGCCGTCGAGGAAAAACGGATAGAGCGGAACATCGTACTTTTCCGCAAGCCGCGGATAGATCGCATCGAAGGCCGCGGCGTAGTCGCTGCCGAGATTGGGTGCGGCGCGCATGCCGGCAAGCAGCACCGGAATGTTCCGCGCCTTCAGGCGCTGCAGCATGGCGTCGAGGTTCTTTTCGGTGATGTCGGGAGAGATGCCGCGCAGCATGTCGTTGGCGCCGAGCTCGAGGATGACGAGGTGCGTGCCGTCCGGAACCGACCAGTCGAGGCGCGACAGGCCGCCGCTGGAGGTGTCGCCCGAAACGCCGGCATTGGCGATCACCACATCGTGACCATTCTTGCGTAGCGCTGCCTGGAGCTTTTCGGGAAAGCTGTCGCCGGGGTCGAGGCCGTAGCCAACCATCAGGCTGTCGCCGAAGCCGACGATCTGGAACGGCTCGGCGCGGGCCGGTGCTTGCGCCGGGAAGAGAGCCAGGCATGCGGCAAAGAGCGCGAAAATCAAATGTTTGAATGCCATGCCGCAAAACCCATATGATGAAAAATCCTGCATTGCCCTACTCCATATAGGATCGGATAGCCGTGACAGAAGCCGTCATCGACTTGAAGGATGTTTCGCTGACGCTGGGCAGCGGCGCCTCCTCGGTACACGTACTGAAGGGTGTCAGCCTGAGCGTGGCGGCCGGCGAGGCAACGGGCATCGTCGGGCCGTCCGGCTCGGGCAAGTCGACGCTGCTGATGGTTTTGGCCGGCCTTGAGCGGGTCGATTCGGGGACGGTACGAATTGCCGGCGAGGTTCTGAACGGCAAGAGCGAGGACCAGGTCGCGGCGTTTCGCGGCCGCAATGTCGGCATCGTCTTCCAGTCCTTTCACCTGATCCCCAATATGACGGCGCTGGAGAACGTCGCCGTGCCGCTGGAACTGGCGGGCCGGCGCGACGCCTTTGCGGTGGCCGAACGCGAGCTTGCCGCCGTTGGGCTGTCCGATCGTGTCACCCACTACCCCGGCGAATTGTCGGGTGGCGAGCAGCAGCGCGTCGCCATTGCGCGCGCACTGGCGCCCGAGCCGCGCATCCTGATCGCCGACGAACCCACCGGAAACCTCGACCAGGCGACCGGCCGGCAGATTGCCGACCTCTTGTTCGCCAAGGCCAGGGAGCGCGGCATGACGCTGGTGCTTGTCACGCATGATCCCGCGCTCGCAGCGCGCTGCACCCGGCAGGTGGCCATGCGCTCGGGCCGCATCGAGGCCGCCGAGCCGTCGCTTGCCGTCGTTTCGGCTTGAGGCGCCCGATGCCGCTTTCGCAAACCCTTCGGCTGGCGATCCGGTTTTCGCTGCGCGAGATGCGCGGCGGGCTCTCCGGCTTCCTGATCTTCCTCACCTGCATCACGCTCGGCGTTGCGGCCATAGGCGGCGTCAATTCTGTGGCGCGCTCGATCACTGCGGGCGTCGCCAACCAGGGCCAGGTGCTTCTGGGCGGCGACATGCGCTTTCAACTCAACCAGCGCGAGGCGAGTGCCGAGGAGGCCGGCTTTCTGCGCGGGCTGGGCACAGTTTCGGAAAGCATCAACATGCGCTCCATGGCGCGGCTTGAGAACGGCTCGGACCAGTCCCTGGCCGAGGTGAAGGCAGTGGATGGCGCCTACCCGCTGTTCGGTGCGCTGAAGACCGATCCGGCGCTACCGCGCGACGAGCTTTTCGCTGAAAGGGATGGGGCGTTCGGCGCCATTGCATCCGACCTGCTGTTCGAGCGCCTGGGCCTGAAACCCGGCGACCGCATCAGGCTTGGAACCGCCACCTTCCAGCTTCGTGCCAAGATCGCCAGCGAGCCGGACGCGATCTCGGAAGGTTTTGGCTTTGCGCCGCGGCTGATGGTTTCAATCGAGGGCATGCGGGCATCCGGCCTGGTACAGCCCGGCAGCCTGGTCGAATATGCCTACAAGCTGCGCCTGCCCGCTGGCAGCAGCGAGGCACGGATTGCCGACATCCGCCAGCAGGCTGGCGATGAATTTCCGCAGGCCGGCTGGAGCATCCGCACGCGCACCAACGCCGCACCGGCGCTTTCGACCAACATCGAGCGCTTCTCGCAGTTCCTCACGCTGGTCGGGCTCACCGCGCTGGTGGTCGGGGGCGTCGGCGTTGCCAATGCCGTTCGGGCCTATCTGGATGGCAAGCGCGGCGTGATTGCCACATTCAAGAGCCTCGGAGCCTCCGGCGGCTTCGTCTTCGCGGTCTATCTGGTGCAGATCCTGATGATCGCGTCGATCGGCATCGTCGTCGGCCTGGTGATCGGCGCGTTGATGCCGCTGGCGGCGAACGCAGCGCTGTCCTCGGTCATTCCGGTGCCGGCCGAAGGGGGCCTCTATCCCGGCGCGCTGGCGATTGCCGCCTTGTTCGGCTTCCTGGTGACGCTGGCCTTTGCGCTGCTCCCGCTTGGGCATGCGCGCGGTGTGCCGGCAACGGCGCTTTTTCGCGAGATGGGCTTTGGCAGCGGCGGCCTGCCCCGCCTGCCCTATGTTGCGGCGGCCTTGTCGCTGGCTGCGTTGCTGGCCGCTCTCGCGATCTGGTTTTCCGGCGATCGGCGCATCGCCGCGATCTTCCTCGGCGCGATGGTGTTCGCCTTCGTGGTGCTGCACGGCGTCGGCATGGCTGTGCAGTGGATCGCCCGCAGAAGCCCGCGCGTGCGCTCGACAGCACTTCGCCTGGCAATCGGCAACATCCACCGCCCAGGCGCTTTGACCCCGTCAGTGGTGCTGTCGCTCGGGCTCGGCCTGACGCTGCTGGTGACGCTGGCGCTAATCGACGGCGACCTGCGCCGCCAGATCGCGGGCAGCCTGCCGAAGGAGGCACCCAATTTCTTCTTTGTCGACATCCAGCCAAGCGAGGTCGACGCCTTCGCCGCGCTGCTTGGCAAGGAGGCGCCCGACGGAAAGCTCGTGCGGGTGCCCATGCTGCGCGGCCGCGTCATGGCGTTGAACGGCGTCGACGTGCAGAAGCTGCAGGTGCCCCCGGCCGGCGCCTGGGTGCTGCGCGGCGACCGCGGCCTCAGCTACACGAAGAACCTTCCCGAAAACTCGACGCTCTCGGCCGGCACCTGGTGGCCGCAGGACTATCAGGGCGAACCGCTGGTCTCCTTCGCCGCGCAGGAGGCAGGCGAACTCGGCCTCAAGCTGGGCGATACGGTGACGGTGAATGTGCTCGGCCGCAACGTCACGGCCAAAATCGCCAACTTCCGCGAGGTGAAGTGGGAATCGATGGGCATCAACTTCGTGATGGTGTTCTCGCCCAATACATTCGCAGGCGCGCCGCATTCCTGGCTGGCGACGCTGACCACCAAGGATACGGATGTCGGCGAGGAGGCACGCATCCTCAACGCCGTCACCCGCGCTTTTCCGGCCGTCACCAGCGTTCGCGTCAAGGACGCGCTGGAGGTGGTCAATCATCTCGTCGGCCAGCTCGGCACCGCGATACGGGTCGCCGCCAGCGTGGCGCTGATCGCTTCGGTGCTGGTGCTGGCGGGGGCGCTTGCCGCCGGCAACCGCGCCCGTATCCACGACGCGGTGGTGCTGAAGACGCTCGGCGCCACACGCCGTACGCTGATTGCCGCCTTCTCGCTCGAATATATGCTGATCGGGCTTGCGACTGCTGTTTTCGCGCTCGCGGCGGGCGGCGTTGCGGCGTGGTTTGTTGTCGCACGGATCATGAAGCTGCCTTCTTCCTTCCAGCCCGAGGTCGCGGTGGCCACGCTTTTGATCGCGCTTGCGGTCACCGTCGGGATGGGATTGCTGGGAACCTGGCACGTGCTTGGCCACAAGGCCGCCCCGGTGCTGCGCAATCTCTAACCGAGAAACGAGTGGCGGTGCTGCGGCCCGGCGCACATTAAATCATGGTTCATGAAACCATTTTCCAAAGCTTTTCAGGACAATCACGTTGCATTGCGTGCTGTAACGGGTCTTGTTCTCGCCCAAAAGAATCATCATATTTGCCAGCAGGCATGCTGGAGTCCCGCCAGCGGCGCCTGGGCTCGTGAGAACCCGACACCGGACGGGGCAGAAGCAACAGAGGAAATCAATGGCTGACCTTCGCAACTATCAGACACGGGCAGCGCCAGCGGGCGTCCGCACCGCCGGTGTCATCGACGAGGGCCTGCGCGCCTATATGCTCAAGGTCTACAACCTTATGGCGCTTGGCCTCGCAATCACCGGCGTAGCCGCCCTGGCTACGATGATGATGACAACGACGAATGACCCGGCAACGGCCGTGGCGACGTTGGCCAACGGCAAGATGCTGACCAGCGCCGGCGTGGCGCTCTATGGCTCGCCGCTGAAGTGGCTGGTCATGCTGGCGCCGCTCGGCATGGTGTTCTTCCTGAGCGCGCGCATCCAGACCATGACGGTTTCGGGCGCGCAGACGGCGTTCTGGGTGTTTTCGGCCCTGATGGGCCTGTCGCTGTCGTCGATCTTCCTGGTCTTCACGGCGCAGAGCATCGTCCAGACCTTCTTCATCACCGCCGCCGCATTCGGCGCGCTGTCGCTGTGGGGCTACACGACACGCCGCGACCTGAGCGCCATGGGCACCTTCATGGTGATGGGCCTGTTCGGCCTCATCATCGCCATGCTGGTCAACCTGTTCCTGCAGTCCTCGGCGCTGCAGTTCGCCATCTCGGGCATCGGCGTGCTGGTGTTTGCCGGCCTGACCGCCTACGACACGCAGAGCATCAAGGAGATGTATTTCGAGGGCGACGATGTGCTGGTCGCCGGCCGCAAGGCCATCATGGGCGCGCTGAGGCTCTACCTCGACTTCATCAACCTGTTCACCTTCCTGCTGCAGTTCCTCGGCAACCGCGAATAAGAGGCGGCTGGTTCAAAAACAAGATCGGGGCGGCCCAAAAGGCCGCCCTTTTCTTTTGGCCGGCTTGCCGCTTAAAATCGGGCATCAATGTCATGGTGCCTAAAAAATGAGCAGTATTGAAATCCGGTCGGCAGAGGAAGACGATCTCGATGCCATCACCGCAATCTATGCCGACGCGGTCTTGCACGGCACGGCCAGCTACGAGCTGGAGCCGCCGTCGCGCGAGGAGATGGAACTGCGCTTCGCAGCACTTCGCGATCCCGGCTATCCCTATCTGGTGGCGGTGCGCGACGGGGCGATCCTTGGCTTTGCCTATGCCGGACCGTTCCGGCAGCGCCCGGCCTATCGTTTCATCGTCGAGGATTCGATCTATGTCGCCCCCGAGGCGAAGGGACAGGGGATAGGAAGCCTGCTGCTGGAGCGTCTCGTGGCCGAGACGGAAGCACTGGGCTTCCGCCAAGTCGTCGCGGTCATCGGCGATGGCTCGCCGGAGAGTGCCTCGGTGCGGCTGCACGAGAGGCTTGGCTTCCGCCACTCGGGCCTGCTGGAAGGGTCGGGCTACAAGCACGGCCGCTGGCTGGACACGGTGTTCATGCAGCTTGCGCTGAACGGCGGTTCTTCCGTTTCGCCCGATCCGGCTTCGCTGCCCGCCCGCATGGGGCCGCCGCAGGGCTGAGCCAGCCGCCCGCAGCTCGGCCTGCTCAGGCCTGTTGGATTACCCGGAGCTTCTTGTCGAACACGCCGAGGACGCGGGCCAGTTCGTGCCCGCGCTTGACGACGAGACCGCCGGCGGCGACCACGCTGAACGCCCCTTGCTTGCGCGCAAGCTGCGGGTCCTTCACGATCTGGTACAGGGGCGTCTCGCTGGTCCGGCGGAACACCGAGAACACGGCGCGATCGTCCAGATGGTCGATCGCATAGTCGCGCCATTCGTTGGCGGCGACCATGCGGCCGTAAACCCTGAGGATCTGGTCGAGCTCGCGTCTTTCGAATGAAACGCTCTGGGCGCGCGTTTCGCGCCGTGCCTCGGGAAAGGGAATCAATATTCCTATTTCTTCCCCACCCTCCCCTGCGGTTCCGCGTTTCGACATCCGGCGCGCTTCCCATGACAGTTTGGCAACGACCAAGGTTGCGCTTTCGCGCAGCAATTGCAAGCCCGCAGCCGGCTAAAGTGCGCCGCTTCGGCAGGCATTTCGGTAGATAAAGCCTGGCGCCGCAGCCTTCGGCATGCTGCCCCGCCGAAGCCGGCGCTCACGAACGGGTACAGCGTGTTTTCAATGGTGATTCAGCGCCATAATTCCGCCGTTTTTTACCCGCGTTCGCGCCCCATTGTCGGACAAACTTATCAACGTTGCCTGAGACGGTTCGGTCCGGCACCGGCCTGTAAACCCCAAGCCCCCCGCCCACGGGCCAGCGTCGGATCGAACCAACCTCGGTTCTCTTCCTTGAACCCCGGGTACGACGATCCCCTAAACTCCAGCCGGCGCCTGCGTTTTATGGGTGCCGGTTTTTTGCAGCGGCCTATCCCCGGGGCTGGGCCTCGAGCTTGCGATAGGATGCGGCGCCGAGAACAGGGCCAGGCACTCCGTCCTTGCCGACGGCCTGCAGCAGTACCGCGCAACCGCCACTTTCGGGAATGTTCCTGGCTGGCACCTCGTAGGTGGTCGCCTCGCCGCGCCAGACCCCGGCGGCCTGCACATTGGTCACGGAGTTCCAGTAGGTGATGACCCTGCCTTCGTTCTCGCCTTCCTTCATGCGCACCGCCTGTGGCGGCGCGAAAAAGACCAGCATCACATAGGCCTTGGGGGCGATTCCCTGCGCCGGGCCGGCGTTGATTATCAGGCTGTCGCCGTGGTGGCGAACGCTGACGTCCACGCTAAGCCCCTCGCCCGAGCTGTTCAGTTGCCGAAATGCCGCGTCGATTTCGCTGCGCTTGCCCCCATTCACATGCACGCGCCCATTGATAACGGCCTGCGGCGTGTAGACCGAGCGGGCGCCGAAGGCGCGCATATAGGAATATTGGCGATCGGTGCTTTCCGAATTGCTCAGCGTGTCGCGCCAGCCGAGATAATCCCAATAGTCGACATGATAGGCTATCGCGACAAGATCGCTGGCGTTGGCGAATTTTTCGAAGATCTTGTCGGCCGGGGGGCAGGTTGCGCAGCCCTGGCTGGTGAACAGTTCGATGACGCCTCGCGGCCGCGCGCTTTCGCCCGCCGTGGCCTCCTCGCCCAACAGGGGCAGCGCCAGCAGCACAAGTGCCACCCGAAATACGTAACCAATTGTCATGACCGTTCCAAAAGACAGCGTGTGGCAGGTTGCCTGCCCTTCCTCCGCCGGAAGAATAGCCAGATGGCGGCGCAAACGTGAAGTCACGTTGCGGTGACATGTGTCAGGGATTACCGCGGTCACTTTCGGCAGCCCAAAGAAAAACCGCCGGTGCTGGCACCGGCGGTTTCGATGTTGTGGTTGCGTTCCGGCGTCAGGCCGCCAGGTCGCGCAGAACGTATTGCAGGATGCCGCCGTTCTTGAAGTAGTCGAGCTCGTCGACCGTATCGATGCGGCACAGGATCGGCACTTCCTTCACGGCGCCATCCGCGAAGGTGACCTTGGCGATCATCTTCTGGCGCGGGCGGATGTTCTCCAGGCCATCGATCGTCACTGTCTCGTCGCCCTTGAGGCCGAGGGTGGCCCAGGAGGTGCCTTCCTCGAACACGAAGGGAATGACACCCATGCCGACCAGGTTCGAGCGGTGGATGCGCTCGAAGGACTGGGCGATCACCGCCCGCACGCCGAGCAGGTTGGTGCCCTTGGCCGCCCAGTCGCGCGAGGAGCCGTTGCCGTATTCGATGCCGGCGAAGATGACCAGCGGCACGCCTTCCTGGCGATACTGCATGGCCGCGTCGTAGATCGGCATCTCTTCCTTGGACGGATAGTGGATGGTGTAGCCGCCTTCGCGGCCGTTCTCGCCCAGCATGTGGTTGCGGATACGGATGTTGGCGAAGGTGCCGCGCATCATCACTTCATGGTTGCCGCGGCGCGTGCCGTACTGGTTGAAGTCGGCAACGGCCACGCCGTTGTCGGTGAGGTACTTGCCGGCCGGCGAGGCCGCCTTGATCGAACCGGCCGGCGAGATGTGGTCGGTGGTGATCTTGTCGCCGAACAGGCCGAGCACGCGGGCACCCTTGATGTCGCTGATCGCGCCGGGCTTCAGCCCCATGCCCGCGAAATAGGGCGGGTTCTGCACATAGGTCGAGGCATCGTCCCAGGTGTAGGTCTGGCCGGAGGGCGCCTGCACCTTCTGCCAGTTCTCGTCGCCCTTGAACACGTCGGCATATTTGCGGGCAAACAGCTCACGCGTGACGTTCCTGGCGATGAACTCCTCGATCTCCTGGGTCGAAGGCCAGATGTCCTTCAGGAACACCGGGTTTCCGTCCTTGTCCTCGCCGATCGGCTCGGTGGTGAGGTCCCTGGTCACGGTGCCGGCGAGCGCATAGGCGACCACCAGCGGCGGCGAGGCGAGATAGTTGGCCTGCACGTCGGGCGACACACGGCCTTCGAAGTTGCGGTTGCCGGAAAGCACGGCCGCCGCGATCAGGCCCTTGTCGTTGATGGTCTTGGAGATCGGCGCCGGCAGCGGGCCGGAGTTGCCGATGCAGGTGGTGCAGCCGAAGCCGACGAGGTTGAAGCCAATCTGATCGAGCTCCTTCTGCAGGCCCGACTTTTCCAGGTATTCGGCAACGACCTGCGATCCGGGAGCGAGCGAAGTCTTGACCCACGGCTTCTGCTTGAGGCCGAGGCGGTTGGCGTTGCGGGCGAGAAGACCCGCGCCGATCAGCACGCTGGGGTTCGAGGTGTTGGTGCAGGAGGTGATCGCTGCAATCACCACGTCGCCGTGGCCGAGATCGTGGTCCGTGCCTTCCACTGCATAGCGCTTGGCGATCTCGGACGTCTTCTTGTACTCAGTCTCCATCGCCATGGTGAAGCCGGCCGGGATGGTCTCCAGCGCGGCGCGGCCCTCGGGGCGCTTCGGGCCGGCCATGGAGGGCACCACCTCGCCAAGGTCGAGCTCGAGCGTGTCGGTGAAGACCGGGTCAGCCGAAGAGGTGTCGCGCCACATGCCCTGGGCCTGGGAATAGGCCTCGACCAGCGCGATGCGGTCTTCGGCGCGGCCGGACATGGTGAGATAGCGCACGGTTTCCGTATCGACCGGGAAGAAGCCGCAGGTCGCGCCATATTCGGGGGCCATGTTGCCGATGGTTGCGCGGTCGGCCAGCGTCATGTTGGAGAGGCCGGGACCGAAGAACTCGACGAACTTCCCCACCACGCCCTTCTTGCGCAGCATCTGGGTGACGGTCAGCACCAGGTCGGTGGCGGTGACGCCTTCCTTGAGTTTGCCCGTGAGGCGGAAGCCGATCACCTCCGGCAGCAGCATGGAAACCGGCTGGCCGAGCATGGCGGCTTCAGCCTCGATGCCGCCCACGCCCCAGCCGAGGACGCCGAGGCCGTTGACCATGGTGGTGTGCGAATCAGTGCCCACGCAGGTGTCCGGATAGGCCGTGGTCACGCCGTCCTCGGTGTTGGTCCATACCGTCTGGGCGAGATATTCGAGGTTCACCTGGTGGCAGATGCCGGTGCCGGGCGGCACCACGCGGAAGTTGCGGAACGCCTGCTGGCCCCACTTCAGGAACTTGTAGCGCTCTTCGTTGCGCTCATATTCGAGCTCGACGTTGCGGGCGAAGGCGCGCGGCGTGCCGAACTCGTCGACGATGACGGAGTGGTCGATGACCAGATCGACGGGCACGAGCGGGTTGATCTTCTCGGGGTCGCCGCCGAGGTTCTTGATGCCGTCGCGCATCGCGGCGAGGTCGACCACGGCCGGAACGCCGGTGAAGTCCTGCATCAGCACGCGGGCCGGGCGATAGGCGATCTCGACGCCGGCGGTGCCCTTATCGGTCAGCCAGCTGGCAACCGCCTGGATGCTTTCCTTGGTGACGGATCGTCCGTCCTCGTTGCGAAGAAGATTCTCGAGAAGCACCTTCATCGAATAGGGAAGCTTGGAAATGCCAGCCAGGCCGTTCTTTTCGGCCTCGGGCAGGCTGTAATAGACATATTCCGCCCCGCCCGCCTGAAGCGTCCTGCGGCAATTGAAGCTGTCGAGAGATTTGGACATTTGCGATCCCATCCTGGTCGTTCTGCCTGAGCGGGAACGGACTCCTGTGGCATGCAAATCACGCGCAAAGGTGCGGGTACGGCCATTTCCGCTGTCCGCTCCCGAGCGTTCCGGCCGTTTGAAGGCGGCAGGGCAGCTGGCTCGGCGCTAATTCTAATACCACGCCGACCGCTGGCATGGTTGGCTGGCATATAGAGAATTTTCTAGAATAGTTCTAGAGCGATAAAGGCAAATTTGCTGCAATGCACATCGGCCGCGGGGGCCATCAGGAAGCATGAGGAACCGATGCGGCTGATCGCCGAAAATATCGAGGGGCGGCGCGGCGGCGAAGCGGTCTTTTCCGGCCTCGGCTTCACGCTGGGCGAGGGTGGCGGCCTCGTCGTCACCGGCCCGAACGGCGCCGGCAAGTCGACGCTGCTGCGTATCGTGGCCGGGCTTCTGCCGCTCGCCGCCGGGCATTTGGCGCTCGAGGACGGTGGCGAGGATTTCCCGTCCGTTTCGTCTGCGTGCCACTATCTCGGGCCCGAGAACGCGATGAAGACAGCACTTTCGGTGTCCGAAAACCTCGCCTTCTGGCAGGCCTTTTTCGGGCGGCCGCACCTTTCCGTCATCGAGGCGCTGGAGATGGTGGAGCTGGAAACGATCGGCCACCTGCCCTTCGGCTATCTCTCCACCGGGCAGAGACGGCGCGTTTCCATCGCCAAGCTTCTGGTCAGCCATCGCCCGGTGTGGCTGCTCGACGAGCCGACTTCGGGGCTGGACAAGCGTTCGGAGGCGCAGTTTTCCGGATTGATGCGCACGCATCTTCTTGGAGGCGGGATCATCGTGGCCGCGACACACCTGCCGCTAGGGCTGGAAGGCGTGCAGGAACTCAGGATGGGGGGACGCTGATGTTCGCACTCTACCTCCGCGATGTCAGGCTCGGCGTCCGTGCCGGCGGCGGTGCGCTGACCGGCGTGCTGTTCTTCCTTGCCGTCATCGCCACCATCCCCTTCGGCGTCGGCCCCGACCTCAACCTGCTGGCGCGCATCGGCCCGGCGATTCTGTGGGTCGGCGCGTTGCTGGCCTCGCTGCTTGGGCTCGACCGGCTGTTCCAGGCCGACCGGGAGGACGGCTCGCTCGACCTTCTCCTCCTCAACCACGACCGGCATCTGCTGGCCTTTACCGTCTTCGTCAAATGCCTGGCCCATTGGACCGCAAGCGTGCTGCCGCTGGTGGTGGCTGCCCCGCTGCTCGGACTGTTCATGAACATGGAGCCGCTGGGCATCGGGGCGGCCGCGCTGACGCTGCTGGTCGGCACGCCGGCCATCACCTTCATCGGGGCGGCGGGCGCGGCCGTCGCAGTGGCGCTGCCGCGCGGCGGCCTGCTGGTTTCAGTGCTGGTGCTGCCCCTGGTGATCCCGGTGCTGATCTTTGGCGTCTCGGCCAGCTATGGCGCGGTGAACCACCCGAACCCTTTCCTACAGCCTTTCCTCATCCTTTGCGCGCTGACCCTCTTTCTGGCCGTCATCGGCCCGGCGGCTGCGGCGCTTGCCCTGCGATCGAGCGCAGACTGAGGGGGATCACGAACCGGTCAACCCGAATTCGTCGCAGGTGATTCGATTGCGGAGCCGCATCGTCGCGGCTATGTAACGGCCATGAGCAAAGCATGTTCTCATAGCGCGCAGCGCGGTGGAAGCCGCGCATTGGTGCGCGGCAGGAGGCCCCGATGAGCGCCCATGCGCTTTATGTCACGGCTGCCTATGGCATTTCGGTGCTGGCGATCGTCGGGCTGGTGGCGTGGATTCTTGCCGACCAGCGCGCCCGGCGACGCGAGATGGCCGAGCTGGAAGCAAGCGGCGCCCGCCGCCGCTCCGACCGCAAGGGAGCGTCGAAATGAGCGCCCAGGGCGAACCGGCAAGGCCGCGCCGGCGGCTGCTGGTGCTGCTGCCGCTGCTGGTGTTTCTCGGATTGGCCGGCGTGTTCCTGAGCCAGCTTCTTTCCGGCCGCGATATCTCCGCGGTGCCCTCGGCGCTGATCGGCCATATGGCCCCTGAAACCAAACTGCCGCCGCTGGAAGGCATTTCGCTGCCGGGCCTCGATACCTCGGCCTTCGTCGGCAAGGTCACGCTGGTGAACGTGTTCGCTTCCTGGTGCGCGCCCTGCCGCGAGGAGCACCCTGTGCTGATGGCGCTCTCGCAGGACAACCGCTTCGACCTCGTTGGGCTGAACTACAAGGACAAGCCCGACAATGCGCGCCGTTTCCTCGGCGATCTCGGCAATCCCTACAAGGCTGTCGGCGTCGATGCGGCCGGCCGTGCGGCAATCGACTGGGGCGTCTACGGTGTGCCCGAAACCTTCGTCATCGGCCGTGACGGCAAGGTTCTGTTCAAGCATGTCGGGCCGGTCACGCCGCAATCCGTCCAGAGGCTGCTGATGCCCGAAATCGAAAAGGCGTTGGCCGCGCCGACATCCTGACCGATCCGCACAAGGGGCGGCCAGGCCCCTCGCCTTAGCCGTAGATTTCGCGATAGGCCTGATAGAGCATCTCGCTGCGGTTGCCGTTCATGTCGGAGAGATCGCGCGGGGTCAGGCTCTGGATCTCGGCAACAAGTGCGTTGTAGCGGCGGCGCTTGGCGATGCGGTTCTTGGCCTGGGCGATGACATTCGAAAAGATCATGGCGGGTTCTCCTTCTGGGCCGCCGCTTTCCGGCGGCGGTTCGGCTCCTCTCTCACGGGGCCGATGATCGCCGCGATCATGCTGCAATGCAACATGCGTTGCTGCAATGCAGCATTGCACGGCCTGCAACTCCGGTTAACGAAGTCCAAACAACAACGCGCCCACGAGGCTTATCGCGGGCGCGCTTTGGCAAAAGTGCTGGAAGTGTCGGTCTACTTCTTGAACTGCTCGTCCAGCGAGTGCCGCATGATCAGCGGCATCTGGCTGAAGGTGAACAGGAGTGTGATGGGCATGATGCCCCAGACCTTGAAGGCCACCCAGGCGTCGGTCGAAAAATTCCGCCACACCACCTCGTTGGCAACCGCCAGGAACAGGAAGAAGAAGCCCCAGCGCAGGGTAAGCAGCCTCCAGCCTTCCTCATCGAGGCGGAAGGCGCTGTCGAAAATATAGCCCAGCAGCGACTTGCCGAACAGCAGCCCGCCCAGAAGCGTGACGCCGAACAGCGTGTTGACGATTGTGGGCTTCATCTTGATGAAGATGTCATCCTGCAGCCAAAGCGTCAGCGCGCCGAAGACGAAGACGACGATGCCCGACACCAGCGGCATGATCGGCAGAGTGCGCATCAGCGCCCAGGACACGGCGAGCGCCAGGGCGGTGGCGATCATGAACAGGCCGGTGGCGACGAAGATCGGGCCGCCGAAATCGCCGAGCACCGGGAATTTTTCCACCAGCCAGGCGCCGCGCGCATTGGCGAAGAAGAACACCAGCAGCGGCCCGAGCTCGAGTGCGAGCTTCAGCAGCGGGTTGACTTCCTTCTTCTTCGGGTCGGACGGGTCGCGTTCGAAGACGGGTTCGGTCATGGTTTCCTTTCAGATCCCCGGCGGGGGTCCGGTCTAGGCTACTCCAGCGATCGCTTTTGCGAAATCGCCTGCGGAAAATGGTTCGAGGTCGTCCACCTGCTCGCCGACGCCGATGAAATAGACCGGCAGGCGGTGCTTGGCGGCGATGGCGACCAGAATGCCGCCGCGCGCCGTGCCGTCGAGCTTGGTCATCACCAGCCCGTTGACGCCAGCGATATTGCGGAAGATCTCGACCTGGTTCAGCGCGTTCTGGCCGGTGGTGGCGTCGACCGTCTGCAGCACCGTGTGCGGGGCTTCCGGATCGAGCTTGCCAAGCACGCGCACGATCTTCTCCAGTTCCGCCATCAGCTCGGCCTTGTTCTGGAGCCGGCCGGCGGTGTCGATGATCAGCACGTCTGAGCCGGCCGCCTTGGCCTTCTCGAAGGCGTCGTAGGCGAGGCCGGCGGCATCGGCGCCGAGCTTGGAGGAAACGACCGGCGAGCCGGTACGCTCGCCCCAGATCTTCAGCTGTTCGATGGCCGCTGCGCGAAAAGTGTCGCCGGCGGCCAGCATCACCGAGAGGCCGCCTTCGGTCAGCTTGGCGGCCAACTTGCCGATGGTGGTGGTCTTGCCGGTGCCGTTGACGCCCACCACCAGGATGACATGCGGCTTGTGCGACAGGTCGAGTTCGAGCGGCATTGCGACCGGCTTCAGCACCTTCTCGACCTGCTCGGCCATGATGGTGCGCACTTCGGTGTCGGAGACGTCCTTGCCGTAGCGGCTGGACGAGAGCGCGTCGGTGATGCGGATGGCTGTTTCCATGCCGAGGTCGGCGCGGATCAGCACCTCCTCCAGCTCCTCAAGCGTGTCCTCGTCCAGCTTGCGCTTGGTGAAGACGCCGGCGATGCTGCTGGAAAGTTCCTTCGAGGAGCGCGAAAGCCCCTGCCTGAGCCGCTGGAACCAGCTGGACCTGGGCTCGGGCGCTGCGGGCGCGGCCGGCTGTGCCTTTTCTTCGACCTTCCTGGCAACAGTGACCTTGCCGGCGGGGAGAGCGGCCGCGCCGGAAGCCGGGGATTTCGGCGCTTCGGCAAGAGCTGCGGCCGCATGCAGCTGCACGGCTTCCACCTGGGACACGGGAGGCTCGATCGCCGCGATCTCAGGGGCGACCTCGTCGCGCAGCGGATCGATCTCCACCGGCGACGGCTGGCGCAGCGGTGGCAAGATCTCGGCAGACGGCAGTTCGCCAGCTGGTTCCTGCAGCGGTATGCGAGGCTCGGCGGAAACCTCGATGAATTTGGAAACCGGCTCGGGCTGCCGCAACACCCATCCGGGAATCTCGACGGGCGATGTCCCGGGCTGTTCCGCCGGTTGCGTCGGCACCTCCAGGGGCGGTTCGGGAATTTCGGCCGGGGCGGGCTCCGGCACGACCGGCGCCGGCTCGGGTTCGGCAGGCGTGGGGGCGGGAGCCGGCTCGTCCGGCTGCGGGGTCGGCGCGGGCTCCTGCGGTCCAGGCACCGCCTCTTCTGAGGGGGCCTTTTCAACCGGCGCCTCGGTTTCGTGCGTCAGCTGCTCCAAAGCTTCTGTTATCGGAGCTTCCGCCTCCGGCGCAGCTCCCTCACCCGGCTTCTTGCCGAAGGAAAAGACTTTCTTGATGAAGCCGAATGCCATGTCGTGTCTTCTTTAGGCCGCGGCCATTGCGGCGGGCGCGGCAATCAGCCGGGCGCCGTCATGGCCGGTGATTGTGGCGGCGACGATGCTGCCAGGCGCTCCGCCATCGATCGCCGCCAGCGTGAACCCTTCGGTGCGGCCAAGCCCGTCGCGCTCGACCAAGATAGACTGGCTGGTGCCGACAAGCCTTTCCAGATGCCGCTGATAGGCCGCCTCGCCGGCGGCGCGCAGCCTTGCGGCGCGCTCCTTGATGGCGCGGCCGTCAACCTGCGGCATGCGCGCGGCGGGCGTGCCCTCGCGCGGGCTGAACGGAAATACGTGCAGATGGGTCAGTCCGCATTCCTCCACGATCCTCAGCGAGTTCTCGAACATCGCCTCGGTCTCGGTCGGGAAGCCGGCGATCATGTCGGCGCCGAAGACGATGTCGGGGCGCAGCCGCCGCACCTCCTCGCAGAAACGGATGGAGTCGTCGCGTAGATGGCGCCGCTTCATGCGCTTCAGGATCATGTCGTCGCCCGCTTGCAGCGACAGGTGCAGATGCGGCATCAGCCGCTTCTCGGTGGCGATCGCCTCCATGAGGTCGTCATCGGCCTCGATGGAATCGATGGAAGAGAGCCGCAGCCGCTGCACCTCGGGCACTTGGCGCAGGATCGTCTTCACCAGCTTGCCGAGCTTGGGCGCGCCCGGCAGGTCGGCGCCGAAACTGGTCATGTCGACGCCGGTCAGCACCACCTCGGCATAGCCGTTGCCGGTGAGCCGCTTGATCTGATCCACCACCGCGCCCATCGGCACCGAGCGCGAGTTGCCGCGCCCGTAAGGGATGATGCAGAAGGTGCAGCGATGGTCGCAACCGTTCTGCACCTGAACGAAAGCGCGCGCCCGGCCCTCGATGGCGTCGACCATGTGGGATGCCGTCTCGCGCACGGAAAAGATGTCGTTGACGCGCGCCTTCTCGGTGTCGTTGACGCCGAAATCGGGCAGCGCGCGGTAATTGTGCGCCTTCAGCTTCTCTTCGTTGCCGAGCACGAGGTCGACCTCGCCCATGGCGGCGAAGGCGTCGGGATCGGTCTGGGCGGCGCAGCCGGTGACGATGATGCGCGCATCGGGATTTTCGCGCCGCGCCTTGCGGATCGACTGCTTGGCCTGGCGCACGGCCTCGGCCGTGACGGCGCAGGTGTTGAAGATGACGGCGCCATTCTTCAGCGCGCCCAGCCCGGCGGCTTCCGCCTCGCGGCGCATCACTTCCGACTCATAGGTGTTGAGCCGGCAGCCAAAGGTGACGATGTCGATAGCCATCAGGCGACGTCCTGCTGGTCGCGCCGCCACGCACCCGTGGCGGGGTCGAAGGTGCCAGAGAATTCCCACTCGGCCGGGCCGGTCATGACGACGTGGTCGTCGTCGCGCCATTCGATCACCAGCGGGCCGCCGGGAACGGTGACGGTGACCTTGCGGTCGGTGCGCCGCGTGCGCACACCGCAGACGGCTGCCGCGCAGGCGGCCGAACCGCAGGCGCGCGTCAGGCCGGCGCCGCGCTCCCAGGTGCGCAGCGAAATCGCGTCGCGCGCGGTGACCTGGGCAATGGAGATGTTGGCGCGCTCGGGGAAGATCGGGTGGTTTTCGAGCAGGGGGCCGAAGCGTTCCAGTTCGTAGGACCAGACGTCGCCGTCGACCCAGAAGATGGCGTGCGGGTTGCCCATCGAGGCGACGGAGGGCGAATGCAACACCGGCGCATCGATCGGCCCGATCTGCAGCTCGATCATGCGGGTGTCGCGGAATTCCTCGGCAAGCGGAATGTCCTGCCAGCCGAAGCGCGGCTTGCCCATGTCGACCGAGATCAGCCCGTCTTCATGCTCCTCGGCATTCAGGATGCCGGCGACCGTCTCGAAGGTGAAGACCTTCTGCCCGGTCTCGGCTGCCAGCGCCTGCACCACGCACCTTGTACCATTGCCGCAGGCCTGCGCCCGGCTGCCGTCGGAATTGACGATCTCGATGTAATTCATGGTGCCCCGCGTGCGCGGGTCATGAATGGCCATGATCTGGTCAAACCTGGTCGCCGGGTCAGCATTGAGGGCGACGGCCGCCGCCGGGGTCACATGGTCGGCACGGCCGCGCATGTCGGCAACGATGATTTCGTTGCCGAGTCCGTTCATCTTGGCGAAGGGTGCTGCGCTTTCCATTGCGGCCTATATGGCGGAAACCACGGCGGATTACCAGTGCAGAAGGGCTTTGCGAGGCCGCGGCCTGGCTGGCTGGCCTATGCCTTGCGGCTCGCCTCGAACAGGAACCAGGCGCGGCGCTCGGCCTCATCGATGAAGGTTTCCAGCAGGCTCGTGGTGGCGACGTCGTTTTCCTCGCTGCAAAGATCGTGGGTGCTGCGCATGCTGGCGATCAATGCCTCGTTGTCCTCGCGCAGTTCGCCAAGCATGTCCTGCGGCGACACGAAGTCGGCGTCGTTGTCCTCGATGCGCTGCAGGCGAGCAATATGGCCGATCGAGCGCAGCGTGGTGCCGCCCAGCTTGCGGGCGCGTTCGGCCAGTTCGTCGGTCATTTCGAAGATCTGTTCCGAATGCTCGTCCAGCAGCAGGTGATAGTCGCGGAAATGAGGCCCGCTGACATGCCAGTGGAAATTCTTGGTCTTCAGGTAAAGGGCAAAGACGTCAGCCAGGAGCGCGTTGAGCGCGCCGGTAATGTCGCGGCGGGCATTGTCGCCCAGGCTGGTGGGCGTGGTGAGCGGGGCTTTGCGGCGGCTTTTGGCAGTGGCGGTGTCCGGCATGGTGGAAGCTCCCTTTGAAAAGTGCGTTGCCATCCAGAAATGCAGACCCGGCAACTCCGTTCCCTGTGGGACGCTCCCTTCAAGCAGCCGGAGGAATGTCCCAAACCTCGCCAGCCAGCATGGCGCGAAAGGTCTCGCCCGAGACGTCATGGGTCTCCAGCGCTTCCTGCAGTCTCGTGCGGGGCTCCTCGATCGGCTCGTTGGTCAGGTGGAACGTGCCCCAGTGGCAGCCGGCGGCGAAGGCGGCGTTGCACAGCAGCATCGCACGCACCGCCTCGTCGGGGTTCTGGTGGTGCGGCGCCATGAACCAGCGCGGCTCATAGGCGCCGATCGGCAGGATGGCCAGGCGCAGCCTGCCGTGCTCTTCGGCTATTCTCCGGTAGTGCGCGCCATCGTGAAAGCCGGTGTCGCCGGCGAAATAGATCTTGCCAGCCGTGGTCTCGACGACGAAGCCGGACCACAGTGCCATGCGCCGGTCCTTCGTTCCACGCGCCGACCAGTGATGGGCGGGTTCCACGTGGATGGCCGCGCCGTCTAACTCGAACCTGTCGCCCCAGTCGCCGGTCACGATCCGGACGTCCGGCACGCGGCGGCGGATGATCGTGTCATTGCCGAGCGGGGTGATGACCAGCGGATCGTGCGCGGAATGCAGGCGCCTCAGGGTGGCCAGGTCCAGATGGTCATAATGATTGTGGCTGACCAGTACGATGTCGATCGGCGGCAGGTCGCTGAACGCTATGCCCGGCTGGCTGACGCGCTTCGGCCCGGCAAAGCGCAGTGGCGACACCCGCGCCGACCACACCGGGTCGGTGAGGATGTTGAGGCCTGCCGTCTGGATCAGCAGCGAGGCGTGGCCAACCATGGTGATGCGCAGGCCGCCGCCGTCAATTCGTGGCGCGGGCCTTGCCGGCGGGAAGGGGCTCGGCCACCTGGCCGGCCATTTGGGGCGGGGTGTGCCAAGCTGCCATTTCAGCAGGGCCGAATAGCTGGCCGGCGCCTTGCCGCCGGGATTGAAGAAGCAACGGCCGTCGAAATGGTCGCTCGCGGGGCCCTGGTAGTAAGGATTGGCGGCTTTCTGCTTCTTCGCCATCGTCTGGATCGATCGCCATTCGCGCGGGCACTGCGCCCGTTTTCGGTTCGCTGCCAAAGATAAGGATGGCGGGCGCTGGCGCAAGCATTTGCCGGCGGAAAGGCCAATGACTGGAGCGCCAATTTGCTAGGTTGTGCCCGAACGAAGGAGAGGGAAGGTGAAGAAGCGCACGAAGGAACCGTGGATGGCGGCGGATGAATTCGGCCGCTCCCTGCCGATGGGAGTGGGCATCAATCTGCTGGTCGACGAGATCGAGCCGATGGCGATGTTCTGTCGCGACGTGCTGGGCGCAACCCTCATCTATTCGGACGAGGATTTCGCGGCCGTGCAGTTGCTTGGGTCGGTGTTCATGCTTCATGCCGATCACAGCTATCGCGACAACCCGATGGCCGGCGTGATCGCAGGCGTCGAAACTCGGGGCGCGGGCCTGGAAATCCGGCTGTACGGGGCTGACCCTGATCGCGCGGAAGCCTTGGCGCGCCAGCACGACCACATCGTACTCTCGGGAGCCGTGGACAAACCCCACGGGCTGCGCGAGTGCCACTTGGTCGGGCCATGCGGTTATGTTTTCGTGCCAAGTGTGCGGATTGGCCGATAACGTCCGGGACCCCGGTGCTGCGGCAATTTTGCAACAATCTCTCCCGCAAACCGTATTTTAACCATATGCGGTTGAAATATCGCCAACATCATACTGTGTGTGGGGCGACTGATAATGCACGGCGCGGCCGTTTCCCCCGGAGGTTAGGCATGATTTTTTCGAGGACGGGCCTTTTGGCAGTTTCGCTGGCGGCATTGGCGGTGAGCGGGTGTCAGAGTTCGCGCATGGCTCCCTGGGAAGGGCAGCAGCCGGCTCCGCTTGCCGCTGCGCCGTCGGGCCAGGTGACGAGCGGCGCGCTTCCGCCGCCGGTTGCCCCCGGAGCTGTCGACCCCTCGCAATTCCCCCCGGCGCCCGGGGCTGACACCCAGATGGCCGGCCTGCCGCCGGCAGCCGAGGCTTCCGCCAATGCGCCGGAGCTGACCGCCGGCAGCGTTGCTGGCGTCTGGAACGCCACCGTTGCGGGCCAGAGCTGCCGCGTGGCCACCCCGCAGACCAAATTCGGCCAAGGCTATCGCGCCGGGCCGCTGCGCTGCCCCGCGCCCATCGACAGCGTCAAGTCGTGGAGCGTCTCCGGCAAGCAACTCACGCTCTACGACGAGAACGGCAGCACGCTGGCCAGGCTCTATTCGTCCGGTGCCGAAAGGTTCGACGGCCAGACCGAAACCGGGATTCCGATCTCGCTGAGCAGATAAAGCGTGACGAACCTCTGTCTTTGCGCTTCGATAGGACCGTCGAAGCGCCTGGCATTCCGAGACAAGACCCATGCATCTGCGTGACGGCATACAGACGCGTGCCACCGTCAGGCAGCGTTACGACCACCTGGTGGAGACCCGTGCGCTTGCGCGCGACCCCGCTCAGGAAGAGATCGTTGCGGCGCTGGACCAGCTGATCGACGAGCTCTGCGCGAAACGGCTGGCGAAGAAGTCCAGCGCGCTCGGCTGGCTGTTCGGCAAGAAGCGCGACCGCCACGCGCATGTCGAAGGGCTCTACATCCATGGTCATGTCGGTCGCGGCAAGACCATGCTGATGGACATGTTCTTCGAGCTGGTTCCGGTCCGTCGCAAGCGCCGCATGCACTTCAACGACTTCATGGCCGATGTGCAGGATCGCATCCAGAAACAGCGGCTGGCGCGCAAGAATGGCGAGACCAAGCAGGACGACCCGATACCGCCCGTGGCTGCTGCGCTCGCCGAAGAAGCCTGGGTCCTGTGCTTCGACGAGTTCACCGTCACGGATATTGCCGACGCGATGATCCTGTCGCGGCTGTTCTCGGCGCTGTTCGCCAACGGCGTGGTGCTCGTGGCGACTTCCAACGTCGCTCCCGACAATCTTTATCGCGACGGGCTCAACCGGGGGCTGTTCCTGCCGTTCATCGATGTGCTGAAGCGGCACGTGCAGGTGCTGGACCTCGATGCCGACAAGGACTATCGCCTGGAAAAGCTGAACCGCATGCCGGTTTATCTCACCCCCGCCGGCCTCGCAGCCGACAGGCAGATGGACGAGGCCTGGCACTCGGTGACGAAGGGGCAGGCGGTCGCGCCAGCCACGCTGACGGTCAAGGGGCGGCATGTCGCCGTGCCGCTGGCAACCGGGGATGCGGCGCGCTTCACCTTTGCCGACCTTTGCGAACACCCGCATGGCGCGCGCGACTTTCTCGCCATCGCGGCCCGCTACTCGACCATCTTTCTCGACCACGTCCCGGTACTGGCCGAAGGCAAGCGCAACGAGGCCAAGCGCTTCATCCTGCTCATCGACACGCTCTACGACCAGCAGGTGCGCCTTGTGCTCAGCGCCGAAGCGCCGCCCCAGCACCTTTACGCGGGCAAGCGGGGCACCGAAGCGTTCGAATTCGACCGCACCGTTTCGCGTCTGATGGAGATGCAGAGCAGCGATTGGCTGGACGGCTGGGCGGCGCGCCACGGGGCAAAGCCGGCGCATGCAGAAGAAGCGGGCAAAGCTGCGTCGGTGTAAGACATTTTTTACGATAAATTTTGACGTTTACGTAAATCCCGACCTATCTAACCGATTGAAATAATTGGGGCCAAAATAATCGGTTGAATTTCCGCGCCCATGAGGCTATTTCACCCTGCGGACTTCTGGCTACATACCCCTGTTCAATCTGGCCTAAGCGCTCATCTCCGGCGCCACCATGCGCCCGGACACAGCAAAGGGAAAATATCCTCACATGGCACGCAACAAGATAGCCCTCATCGGTTCCGGCATGATCGGCGGCACGCTCGCCCACATGATCGGTCTCAAGGAACTTGGCGACGTCGTTCTGTTCGACATTGCGGAAGGCATCCCGCAGGGCAAAGGATTGGACATTGCTGAATCTTCGCCTGTCGACGGCTTCGACGCGAGCTATGTCGGCGTCAACGACTATGCCGGCATCGAGGGCGCCGACGTGTGCATCGTCACCGCTGGCGTGCCGCGCAAGCCCGGCATGAGCCGCGATGACCTGCTCGGCATCAACCTGAAGGTCATGGAGCAGGTCGGCGCCGGCATCAAGAAATACGCTCCCAACGCTTTCGTCATCTGCATCACCAACCCGCTGGACGCCATGGTCTGGGCGCTGCAGAAGTTCTCTGGCCTGCCGAAGAGCCACGTCGTCGGCATGGCCGGCGTGCTCGACAGCGCCCGCTTCCGCTACTTCCTGGCCGACGAGTTCAAGGTCTCGGTTGAGGACGTTTCGGCCATGACGCTTGGCGGCCACGGCGACGACATGGTGCCGATGGTGCGCTATTCCACGGTCGCCGGCATCCCGCTGCCGGACCTCGTCAAGATGGGCTGGACCAGCCAGGAAAAGCTGGACGCCATCGTCGAGCGCACCCGCAAGGGCGGCGGCGAGATCGTCGGCCTGCTCAAGACCGGCTCGGCCTTCTACGCCCCGGCCGCATCTGCCATTGCTATGGCCGAAAGCTATCTTAAGGACAAGAAGCGCGTCCTGCCCTGCGCGACCTATCTCAGCGGCCAGTATGGCATCAAGGACATGTATGTCGGCGTGCCGGTGGTGATCGGCGCCAACGGCGTGGAGCGCATCATCGAGCTCGACTTCAACAAGGACGAGCAGAAGATGTTCGAGAAGTCCGTCGACGCGGTGAAGGGGCTCTGCGAAGCCTGCGTGACGATCGCTCCGAACCTCGGCAACAAGTAAGGGCTGGCCGATGAACATTCATGAATATCAAGCCAAGGCGCTGCTGAAGGAATTTGGTGCGCCGGTGGCCGATGGCGTCGCCATCTTCAGCGCCGACGAGGCGGAAGCCGCAGCCAGGAAGCTGCCGGGGCCGCTTTATGTGGTGAAGAGCCAGATCCATGCCGGGGGCCGCGGCAAGGGCAAGTTCAAGGAACTGTCCCCCGACGCCAAGGGCGGCGTGCGGCTGTCCAAGTCGATTGACGAGGTGGTGGCCAACGCCAAGGAAATGCTTGGCAACACGCTGGTGACCCAGCAGACCGGCCCGGCCGGCAAGCAGGTCAACCGCCTCTATATCGAGGACGGCGCCGACATCGCGCGCGAGCTCTATCTCTCGATCCTGGTCGACCGTTCGGTCGGCCGTGTCGCTTTCGTGGTTTCCACCGAGGGCGGCATGGACATCGAGCAGGTGGCGCACGACACGCCGGAGAAGATCATCACCGTGGCGATCGACCCCGATACGGGCGTGACCGCCGCCGATGTGGCCAAGCTCAACGAAGCGCTGCAGCTTTCGGGCGAAGCGGCCGCCGACGGCGAAAAGCTGTTCCCGGTCCTCTACAAGGCCTTCGTCGAGACGGACATGAGCCTGCTCGAGGTCAACCCGCTGATCGTCATGACCAGCGGCCGGCTGCGCGTGCTCGACGCCAAGGTCTCGTTCGACAACAACGCGCTGTTCCGCCATCCGGAAATTCTCGAGCTGCGCGACACCACCGAAGAGGACGAGAAGGAAATCGAGGCCTCGAAATACGACCTCGCCTATGTCGCCCTCGACGGCAACATCGGCTGCATGGTCAACGGCGCCGGCCTGGCGATGGCCACCATGGACATCATCAAGCTCTACGGCGCCGAGCCTGCCAACTTCCTCGACGTCGGCGGCGGCGCCTCCAAGGAGAAGGTCACCGCGGCGTTCAAGATCATCACCGCCGACCCGGCGGTCGAAGGCATCCTGGTCAACATCTTCGGCGGCATCATGAAGTGCGATGTCATCGCCGAGGGCGTGATCGCGGCGGTCAAGGAAGTGGGCCTCAAGGTTCCGCTGGTGGTGCGCCTCGAAGGCACCAATGTCGAGCTTGGCAAGAAGATCATCGACGAGAGCGGGCTGAACGTGATTTCCGCCGACGACCTCGACGACGCCGCCAAGAAGATCGTCGCGGCGGTGAAGGGAAACTGAGCTTATGTCCATTCTCATCGACAAGAACACCAAGGTTCTGGTTCAGGGCCTGACCGGCAAGACCGGCACCTTCCACACTGAGCAGGCGCTGGCCTATCACGGCACGCAGATGGTGGGCGGCATCAACCCGAAGAAGGGCGGCGAGACCTGGACCGGTTCCAACGGCGAAGCGCTGCCGATCTTTTCCAGCGTTGCCGAGGGCAGGGAGCGCACGGGCGCCAACGCGTCGGTGGTCTATGTGCCGCCGGCAGGCGCCGCCGCCGCCATCATTGAGGCGATCGAGGCCGAGATCCCGCTGATCGTCTGCATCACCGAGGGCATCCCGGTGGCCGACATGGTCAAGGTCAAGGCCCGGCTGGAAAAGTCGAAGTCGCGTCTGATCGGCCCGAACTGCCCCGGCATCGTCACGCCCGACCAGTGCAAGATCGGCATCATGCCCGGCAACATCTTCCGCAAGGGCTCGGTCGGCGTGGTTTCGCGCTCGGGCACGTTGACCTATGAAGCGGTGTTCCAGACGACGAATGCCGGGCTCGGCCAGTCCACGGCGGTGGGCATCGGCGGCGACCCGGTCAAGGGCACGGAATTCATCGACGTGCTCGAGATGTTCCTGTCCGACGAGGAAACCAAGTCGATCATCATGATCGGCGAGATCGGCGGTTCGGCCGAGGAAGACGCTGCCCAGTTCCTGATCGACGAGGCCAAGCGCGGGCGCAAGAAGCCGATGGCCGGCTTCATCGCGGGCCGCACCGCCCCTCCCGGCCGCACCATGGGCCATGCCGGCGCGGTGATCTCCGGCGGCAAGGGCGGCGCCGAGGACAAGATCGCGGCAATGGAAGCCGCGGGCATCCGCGTCTCTCCGTCGCCGGCCCGTCTCGGCACCACGCTCGTCGAGGCGCTCAAGGGCTGAGCCTCTGCAATGCGCCGGACGGTCATCAGGCCGGCGCATTCAAGTTCGAGAAAGGACGGGAAACCGTTCATTCGCGGCGGTGGCCGCATGCTAGGCAAGGAGACGGAGCGGCAGGCTCCGGAGTTAGTATGTCGCGACAAGATCAGGTCAACGACCAATTTTCCCTCACCTCGTTCCTCTATGGCGGCAACGCCGATTACATCGACGCCCTCTATGCCGCCTACCAGGACGATCCGCAGTCGGTCGACCCTGAGTGGCAGGCTTTCTTCGGTTCGCTGAAGGATGATGCCGGCGACATCCGCAAGAACGCGCGCGGCGCTTCCTGGGCAAAGGATGGCTGGCCGCTCCAGGTCAATGGCGAGTTGGTGTCCGCCCTGGACGGAAACTGGGGCCTCATCGAGAAGCACATCGAAAAGAAGGTGAAGGACAAGGCCGTCGCCAAGGGCGAGCCGCTGTCCGACAAGGACGTGCTGCAGGCCACCCGCGATTCGGTTCGCGCCATCATGATGATCCGCGCCTACCGCATGCGCGGCCACCTGCACGCCAAGCTCGACCCGCTCGGCATCGCCAATCCGATCGAGGACTACGACGAGCTTTCGCCGGCCTCCTACGGCTTCACCGAGGCCGACTACGACCGCAAGATCTTCATCGACCACGTGCTGGGGCTGGAATACGCGACCATCCGCGAGATGCTCGACATCCTGCAGCGCACCTACTGCTCGACGCTCGGCGTCGAGTTCATGCACATCTCCCACCCCGAGGAAAAGGCCTGGATCCAGGCCCGCATCGAGGGGCCGGACAAGGGCATCGCCTTCACCGCCGAGGGCAAGAAGGCGATCCTGCACAAGCTGCTCGAGGCGGAAGGCTTCGAGCAGTTCATCGACGTCAAGTACAAGGGCACCAAGCGCTTCGGCCTCGACGGCGGTGAGTCGCTGATCCCGGCCCTGGAGCAGATCGTCAAGCGCGGCGGCCAGCTGGGCATGAAGGAAATCGTGCTCGGCATGGCCCATCGCGGCCGTCTCAACGTGCTGTCGCAGGTGATGGCCAAGCCGCACCGCGCCATCTTCCACGAATTCAAGGGCGGCTCCTTCGCCCCTGACGACGTCGAAGGCTCGGGCGACGTGAAGTACCATCTCGGTGCTTCCTCCGACCGCGAGTTCGACGGCAACAAGGTTCATCTGTCGCTGACCGCCAACCCCTCTCACCTGGAAATCGTCGACCCGGTGGTGATGGGCAAGGCCCGCGCCAAGCAGGACCAGCTCTACGGCCGCAACCCGCGCCACGAGATCGTGCCGCTAGAAGAGCGCGCCAAGGTGCTGCCGCTGCTGCTGCATGGCGATGCTGCCTTTGCCGGGCAGGGCGTGGTGGCTGAAATCCTCGGGCTTTCCGGCCTGCGCGGCCACCGCGTTGCCGGCACGCTGCATTTCATCATCAACAACCAGATCGGTTTCACCACCAACCCGCGCTTCTCGCGCTCTTCGCCCTATCCGTCGGACGTGGCCAAGATGATCGAGGCGCCGATCTTCCACGTCAACGGCGACGACCCGGAAGCGGTGGTCTTCGCCGCCAAGGTGGCGACCGAATTCCGCATGAAGTTCCACAAGCCGGTGGTTGTGGACATGCTCTGCTATCGCCGGTTCGGCCACAACGAGGGCGACGAGCCGGCGTTCACCCAGCCGATCATGTATCGCAGTATCCGCAACCACAAGACGACGTTCCAGCTCTACGCAGAGAAGCTGATCGCCGAAGGGCTGGTGACGCAGGCCGAGATCGAGAAGATGAAGGCCGAGTGGCGCGCGCATCTGGAGGCCGAGTTCGAGGCCGGGCAGAGCTACAAGCCCAACAAGGCCGACTGGCTGGACGGCGCCTGGTCGGGCCTGCGCGCGGCCGACAATCAGGACGAGCTGCGCCGCGGCAAGACCGCCGTGCCGGTGAAGACGCTGAAGGAGATCGGCAAGAAGCTGACCGAGGTGCCCGCTGGCTTCGAGGCGCACAGGACCATCGTCCGCTTCCTCGATGCTCGCCGCAAGATGATCGAGTCGGGCGAGGGGCTAGACTGGTCGACGGCCGAGGCCCTGGCCTTCGGCTCGATCGTGCTCGAGGGGCATCCGGTGCGTCTGTCGGGCCAGGATTCCGAGCGCGGCACATTCTCGCAGCGCCATTCGGTGCTCTACGACCAGCGCGACGAGAGCCGCTACATTCCGCTCAACAACCTGTCGCCCGCCCAGGCCAACTACGAAGTCATCAACTCCATGCTTTCGGAAGAGGCCGTGCTCGGCTTCGAATACGGCTATTCGCTGGCCGATCCGAAGGCGCTGACCTTGTGGGAAGCCCAGTTCGGCGACTTCGCCAACGGCGCGCAGGTGGTGTTCGACCAGTTCATCTCGTCGGGCGAGCGCAAGTGGCTGCGCATGTCGGGCCTGGTCTGCCTGCTGCCGCACGGCTTCGAAGGGCAGGGGCCGGAGCACTCCTCCGCAAGGCTGGAGCGCTTCCTGCAGCTTTGCGCGGAAGACAACATGCAGGTCGCAAACTGCACCACGCCGGCCAACTACTTCCACATCCTGCGGCGTCAGCTGAAGCGCGACTTCCGCAAGCCGCTGATCCTGATGACGCCGAAGTCGCTGCTGCGCCACAAGCGCGCGGTCTCGACGCTGGCCGAACTGTCGGCCGAGAGCTCGTTCCACCGCCTGCTGTGGGACGATGCGCAGTTCCTGCCCGATCAGCCGATCAAGCTGGTCAAGGATTCGAAGATCCGTCGTGTCGTGCTCTGTTCCGGCAAGGTCTATTATGACCTCTATGAGGAGCGCGAGAAGCGCGGCATCAACGACATCTACCTGCTGCGTGTCGAACAGCTCTACCCGTTCCCGGCCAAGGCGCTCATCACCGAGCTGTCGCGCTTCCGCGGCGCGGAAATGGTGTGGTGCCAGGAAGAGCCCAAGAACATGGGCGCTTGGTCCTTCATCGACCCGTACCTGGAATGGGTGCTGGCGCATATCGACGCCAAGCATCAGCGGGTGCGCTACACCGGCCGCCCGGCGGCGGCATCCCCCGCCACCGGCCTGATGTCGAAGCATCTCGAGCAGCTCCAGGCTTTCCTGGACGACGCTCTCGGCGAATAATTACTCAGTTCAGAAAACGGATAGGCAAAAAAAAATGGCTACCGAAATCCGCGTCCCGACCCTTGGCGAATCCGTCAGCGAGGCAACCATCGGCAAGTGGTTCAAGAAGGTCGGCGACGCGATCGCCGCGGACGAGCCGCTGGTGGAGCTCGAGACCGACAAGGTGACGATCGAAGTGCCGGCGCCCGCCGCCGGCCGGCTGGTGGAAATCGCCGTGCAGGAAGGCGACACCGTCGGTGTCAGCGCCCTGCTCGGCACCATCTCGGAAGGTGCGGCGGCTGAAGCAAAGCCGGCTGCCGCCGCCGCCTCGGCGACCGTGGGCGAAGCGGTCGAAATGACCGCCAGGCTCGCCGGTGCCAGCGCGATCGAGGAGCGCAAGATGCCGCCAGCGCCGGCTGCCGCGAAGCTGATCGCCGAAAGCCACCTTGCCGTCGACCAGATTGCCGGTTCCGGCAAGCGCGGGCAGGTCCTCAAGGGCGACGTGCTCGGTGCGATCGCCAAGGGTATCGCGGCCGCGCCGGTTGCTCCTGCGGCCGCACCGGCTCCCGCCGTCGCGCGTGCGCCGGCACCGGCGGCCGACGAGGTGCGCGAGGAGCGCGTGCGCATGACCAAGCTGCGCCAGACCATCGCGCGCCGCCTGAAGGACGCCCAGTCGACCGCCGCCATGCTCACCACCTTCAACGAGGTGGACATGAAGGCTGTGATGGACTTGCGCGCCAAATACAAGGACGTGTTCGAGAAGAAGCACGGCGTGAAGCTCGGCTTCATGGGCTTCTTCACCAAGGCCGTGACGCATGCGCTGAAGGAAATCCCGGCGGTCAACGCCGAGATCGACGGCACCGACATCATCTACAAGAACTACGCCCATATCGGCGTGGCTGTTGGCACCGAAAAGGGGCTCGTGGTGCCTGTGGTGCGTGACGCCGACCAGATGTCGATTGCCCAGATCGAGAAGGAAATTGGCCGCCTCGGCATCGCCGCGCGCGACGGCAAGCTCTCGGTCGCCGACATGCAGGGCGGTACCTTCACCATCTCCAACGGTGGCGTCTACGGCTCGCTGATGTCGACGCCGATCCTCAATGCACCGCAGTCCGGCATCCTCGGCATGCACAAGATCCAGGAGCGGCCGATGGTCGTCGGCGGGCAGATCGTCATCCGCCCGATGATGTATCTGGCGCTGTCCTACGATCATCGCATCGTCGACGGCAAGGAAGCCGTGACCTTCCTGGTGCGCGTCAAGGAAAGCCTGGAGGATCCGGAACGCCTGGTGCTGGACCTCTGAGGTCCGGCCACGCGAAGCGCCGGCGCGTTCGCTCGTTCGGATGCGCCGCGGCCGCTTCGGCTTGGAACGACGCATGAGCCTTTTCCGAAAACCGATTCCGGTTTGCAGGGTCATGCGCTAGGCTTGCTGCCGATAGGAGCGGACCAATGGCCTTCGAACCCGACATCCCACCGATCCAGGTGCATCTGTGCGCCAAGGGCGGTCGCCATGTCTGGGCCTTCAACGCACCGCTCGAAACGGGGTGGTGATGGGGGCACGGGGGCTGGTCATGCTTCGGAATGTTGCGCTGGCGCTGGCGGGCAGTGCCGGCGCGCTGCCTGCAGGCGCTGCATCAGCAGCCTGCCCGATGGAGCTTGCCGTCTATGGCGATCGCGACAAGGCGGCCACGATCGATTTCGTGCCGCGAGGCGAGGGGGCGGTGAGCAATCGCTTCCGCATGGCGCTCGACAATGACGTGGTGCTGGATGGCATCGTGATGTGGAGCGACGCCGTCGCGCGACCGAACGGCATGCTGATGTACAAGTGCCCGGAGGGCGACGTGACCGGCGAAGAACTGGCGGCCTGCACGGTCTGGCAGGGCGTGATCTACTCCAGCGACAAGTCCGGCAAGATCGATCTGCTGCCTGCCGAAGGCACGGACGCGCCCGAAACGCTGATCTTCCCCGACCTCGCCTATTCGCTGCGCTTTTCCTCGGCCTATGAGCAAGGTGGCTTCTCCAGGCTGCCGTGGGATGTATTCGCCTTGCAGGGTTGTCAGGAATGAGTGCTGGCGAACGGGTTCTGCTGGTGACGGGCGGCGGGCGCGGCATCGGCGCGGCTATCTGTCGGCTCGCCGCCAAGGCCGGCTATCGGCTCGCGGTCAACTACGCTTCCAATGATGCGGCGGCCGCAGCGCTTGTGCGCGAGATAGAGGCGGATGGCGGCAAGGCGATTGCGGTCAAGGGCGATGTCGGCAATGAAGCCGATGTCGTTGCCATGTTCGAGGCGGTCGACCGCGCATTCGGCCGGCTCGACGCGCTCGTCAACAATGCCGGCATCGTCGACATGAAAGCGCGCGTCGACGAGATGAGCGTGACGCGGCTGGAGCGGATGATGCGCGTCAACGTCATCGGCTCGATGCTGTGCGCCCGCGAGGCGGTGAAGCGCATGTCGACGCTTCATGGCGGCAAGGGCGGCGCCATCGTCAACATCTCCTCGGCTGCCTCGCAGCTCGGCTCGCCGGGCGAATATGTCGACTACGCCGCCTCCAAAGGCGCGATAGACACCTTCACCATAGGCCTTGCCCGCGAGGTGGCGGAGGAGGGCGTGCGCGTCAACGCCGTGCGGCCGGGCATCATTGACACCGAAATCCATGCCTCCGGTGGTCAGCCGGATCGCATCGCGGCGATACGCGGCTTCGTGCCGATGAAGCGCGAAGGCAAGGCTGAGGAAGTTGCCCGTGCCGTGCTCTGGCTCTTGTCGGACGAGGCATCCTATACGACGGGCGGAATTTTGAACGTAAGCGGCGGTCGCTGATCGCCAGGCAGAAGGACAGAGAAATGGCATATGATGTGGTGGTGATCGGTTCGGGCCCGGGCGGCTATGTGTGCGCCATCAAGGCAGCACAGCTCGGCCTGAAGACGGCCGTGGTGGAGAAGCGCGAAACCTTCGGCGGCACCTGCCTCAACATCGGCTGCATCCCTTCCAAGGCACTGCTGCATGCGTCGGAGGCGTTTGCCGAGGCCAGCCATTCCTTCGACACGCTTGGCGTCGAGGTCGAGCCGAAGCTCAACCTGAAGAAGATGCTGGCGCACAAGGATACGACGGTGGCGGCCAATGTCAGCGGCGTGGCCTTCCTGTTCAAGAAGAACAAGATCGACAGTTTCCGCGGCACCGGCAAGGTCGTTTCGGCCGGCAAGGTTTCCGTCACGGCGGAAGACGGCAGCGTGCAGGAGATCGAGACGAAGAACATCGTCATCGCCACGGGCTCCGATGTTGCGGGCATCCCCGGCGTGAAGGTCGACATCGACGAGAAGGTGATCGTCTCCTCCACCGGCGCGCTCGAACTCGACAAGGTGCCGGAGAACATGGTCGTGGTCGGCGGCGGCGTCATCGGCCTGGAGCTCGGCTCGGTCTGGGCGCGTCTGGGCGCCAAGGTCACCGTGGTCGAATATCTCGACACCATCCTCGGCGGCATGGACGGCGAGGTGGCAAAACAGTTCCAGCGCATGCTGGGCAAGCAGGGGCTTGCCTTCAGGCTCGGCTCCAAGGTGACCGGCGTTGCCAGGACGGACAAGGGCGCGAGCGTGACCTTCGAGCCGGTCAAGGGCGGCGACGCCGAGACCATCGAGGCCGACGTGGTGCTCGTGGCCACCGGCCGCGCGCCTTACACCAATGGTTTGGGCCTCAAGGAAGCCGGCGTCGAGATGGACGAGCGCGGCCGCGTGAAGATCGACGCACATCTGCAGACCAACGTGCCGGGCATCTACGCCATCGGCGACGTGATTGCCGGGCCGATGCTCGCCCACAAGGCCGAGGACGAAGGCGTGGCCGTGGCCGAGATCCTCGCCGGCCAGGCAGGCCATGTGAACTACGACGTCATCCCGAGCGTGGTCTACACGAGCCCGGAGGTGGCTTCCGTCGGCAAGACAGAGGAAGAGCTGAAGAAGGCCGGCGTCGAATACAAGGTCGGCAAGTTCCCCTTCACCGCCAATGGCCGCGCGCGCGCCATGCTGCACACCGACGGCTTCGTGAAGATCCTGGCCGACAAGGCGACAGACAAGGTGCTGGGTGCCCACATCGTCGGCTTCGGCGCTGGCGAGATGATCCACGAGGCGGCGGTGCTGATGGAATTCGGCGGCTCGGCGGAAGACCTTGCCCGCACCTGCCACGCGCACCCGACCATGTCGGAGGCGGTCAAGGAAGCCGCGCTGGCGACCTTCTTCAAGCCTATCCACATCTGATCGGAAATCTCTCTGCGGAAACGAGACGGGCGCCGTAAGGCGCCCGTTTTCGTTTGGCGGGTCAGTGTGCCGCAATTCCCTCGTGCGCGGCCTTGCCCCATACCTCTTCCACACGCGCATCGCGCCCGCAGGCATACCGGTAGTATTTGTAGCGGATCGGGTTCTTCTTGTAATAGTCCTGGTGGTAGTCCTCGGCCGGCCAGAAGGTCGGCGCCATGACGATTTCGGTGGCGATCGGCTTCTTCAGCGCCGCCGCTATCGCGGCCTTGGATTTTTCGGCCTCTGCAAGCTGTTCCTGGTTCACCGCGTAGATCGCGGTCGTGTAGCTGTGCCCGCGGTCGCAGAACTGGCCGCCGCCGTCGGTCGGGTCGACCGAATGCCAGAACGCGTCGAGCAGCTTGGCGTAGCTGGTCTTCGAATCGTCGAACTCGATCTTCACCGCCTCACGATGCCCGGCTGCGGTGTGGTTTTCATAAGTCGGGTGGTCGTTCTTGCCGCCGATATAGCCGGATGTGGTGGCGATCACGCCGGGCACGTGGTCGAAGTCGCTTTCCACGCACCAGAAACAGCCGCCGGCAAAGATGGCCGTCTGGGTCTTCGCCTGCGCGCCAGCAAGGGGCGTCAGGGCGAGCAAGGCAGCGCTGAGGCAAAGGACATGACGCGACATGAAAAACTCCTCCGGCAGCGAAAGCATCGGAACAGCGCAAGCTTCTGAAATCAAGCCGGAACACGCTGATGTGATGAAGCGGCCACGAAAAAAAGCCGCGCGGGCTGGACCCATGCGGCTTTTGTCTTCCGGTGGTCGGGAACCTGCCGTCTCGCACGTACCGTCAAAAATGCTCGCTCAGCCGCCCAGCGCGTCAAGGCGGGCGCGCAAGGCCGCGACCTCTTCCTCCAGCGCCTGCAGTCGCGCTTCGAGGTCCGCCGCCGGCATGGCCGTCGGGCCGCGCTGCGCCGCAAGTGCGGCGACATCGATCGGTCCGCTCAGGAGATGCGCATAGCGGTCCTCGCGCTGGCCGGGGCCACGGCCGATTTCCTGTACCAGCGCCGGGCGCTTGCCGATCAGCATGTCGAGTTCCGTGCGCAGGTCTTCCAGCGACTGGAAGCGGGCCATGCGCTCGCTGCGGGCCATCAACTCCCCGGCCGTCTGGGCCCCGCGCAGAAGCAGGAGGCCGAGAATGGCGATCTGCGGCGAAGTAAGCGAAAAGCGTTGCGCGGCAAGATGCTCGTACCGCTCCACCCGCGAACCAAACACCTGGCGCACCAGTCCCTTCTGCTCGAGTGACTTCAGCCCACGATGCACCTCCATCTGCTCCAGAGCCATGACCGGCTCTCGCGCCGTCTTCTGGTTGGCGGCGGAATGGGCAGCATTGAGGGTCAGCGGGTAGACGTCCGGCGTCAGTTCCTTCTTCTCGATCAGGCAGCCAAGCACGCGGGCTTCGACGGAGGTGAGGATGGGGAGGTCTGTCGTATCCATGCCGCAGCTATTGGCACAAAATGGCGCGGGCAACAACGTTGCCGCAATTCGGCTTAAGGCGAAGCCCAGCCGAGATCGACCTTTGGAAACCCTCAAACAAAATAGAGCGCAACGACGGAGGTCATTGCGCTCTATTGATTGGATTTCCGGAACATCGATCCGGAAGGGGAGTGCCCCGGAAGGCTTAAACCCGGCGCTCCACCATCATCTTCTTGATCTCGGCGATCGCCTTGGCGGGATTGAGTCCCTTGGGGCAGGTCTGCGTGCAGTTCATGATCGTGTGGCAGCGATAGAGCCGGAACGGGTCCTCGAGGTTGTCGAGGCGCTCGCCGGTCGCTTCGTCGCGGGAATCGATCAGCCAGCGATAGGCCTGCAGCAGCACGGCCGGGCCGAGATAGCGGTCGCCGTTCCACCAGTAGCTCGGGCAGGAGGTGGAGCAGCAGGCGCACAGGATGCACTCGTAGAGGCCGTCGAGCTTCGCGCGGTCCTCGTGGCTCTGCAGCCATTCCTTTGCCGGCTCCGGCGACACCGTCTTGAGCCAGGGCTCGATCGAGCGGTGCTGGGCGTAGAAGTTGGTGAGATCGGGCACCAGGTCCTTCACCACCGGCATATGCGGCAGCGGATAGATCTTCACCGCACCCGAAATGTCGTCGCAGCCCTTGGTGCAGGCGAGCGTGTTGGAGCCATCGATGTTCATGGCGCAGGAACCGCAGATGCCTTCGCGGCAGGAGCGGCGCAGCGTCAGCGTCGGGTCGATCTTGTTCTTGATCCACAGCAGCGCATCGAGAACCATCGGCCCGCAATCGTCCATGTCGACGAAATAGGTGTCGATACTCGGGTTCTCGCCGTCGTCCGGCGACCAGCGATAGATGCGGAACTCGCGCAGGTTGGTCGCGCCTTGCGGCTTCGGCCAGGTCTTGCCCTGCTTGATCTGGGAGTTCTTGGGAAGAGCCAGTTCAACCATCTCGATCTCCCGTAATCAGTACACGCGCGCCTTGGGCGCGATCTTGGCCAGGCTGATGCCGCCTTCGGCTTCCGGCAGCAGCGTTTCGGTGTGCACTGGGCGATAGCTCAGCGTCACCTTGCCGTCCTCGGCGACGTGGGCCAGCGTGTGTTGGCGCCAGTTGGCGTCGTCGCGCGCGGAGAAGTCCTCGCGGGCATGCGCGCCGCGGCTTTCCTTGCGGGCTTCGGCGCCATAGACGGTGGGCAGCGCATTGGCCATCAGGTTCTCCAGTTCCAGCGTCTCCACCAGATCGGAGTTCCAGATCATCGAGCGATCGGTGACCTTGAGGTCCTTCAGTTCGCCCCACAGCGCCGACATGCGCTTGCAGCCTTGCTCCAGCGATTCCTGGGTGCGGAACACGGCGGCGTCTTCCTGCATGGTGCGCTGCATCTTCTCCCGCAGCACGGCCGTCGGCGTGCCACCATTGGCGTTCCGCAGGCGGTCGAAGCGATCCATGATCTTTTCGACGGCCTTTTCGTTGATCGCCGGAATGGGTGCTGCGCGGTCGATCACCTCACCGGCGCGGATGGCGGCGGCACGGCCGAACACCACCAGGTCGATCAGCGAGTTGGAGCCGAGGCGGTTGGCGCCGTGGACGGAGGCGCAACCGGCTTCGCCCACGGCCATCAGGCCGGGCTGCACGCGGTCGGGATTGTCCGGGGTCGGGTTCAGCACCTCGCCCCAATAGTTCGTGGGCACGCCGCCCATATTGTAGTGCACGGTCGGCAGAACCGGGATCGGTTCGCGCGTCACGTCGACGCCGGCGAAGATCTTGGCCGATTCCGAAATGCCCGGCAGGCGCTCGTGAAGGACCGCCGGATCGAGATGATCGAGGTGCAGGTAGATGTGGTCCTTGTTCTTGCCGACGCCGCGGCCCTCGCGGATTTCCAGCGTCATGCAGCGCGAAACCACGTCGCGCGAGGCAAGGTCCTTGGCCGAGGGCGCGTAACGCTCCATGAAGCGCTCGCCCTCGGAGTTCACCAGATAGCCGCCCTCGCCGCGGGCGCCTTCGGTGATCAGGCAGCCGGAGCCGTAGATGCCGGTCGGGTGGAACTGCACGAACTCCATGTCCTGGAGCGGAAGACCCGCGCGGGCCGCCATGCCGCCGCCGTCGCCGGTGCAGGTGTGCGCGGAGGTGGCCGAGAAATAGGCGCGGCCGTAGCCGCCGGTAGCCAGCACCACCATCTTGGCCGAGAAGCGGTGGATGGTGCCGTCATCGAGGTTCCAGGCCACGACGCCGGTGCAGACACCGTCGGTCATGATCAGGTCGAGCGCGAAATACTCGATGAAGAACTGCGCATTGTGCTTGAGCGACTGGCCATAGAGGGTGTGTAGGATGGCGTGGCCGGTGCGGTCGGCGGCCGCGCAGGTGCGCTGCACCGGCGGGCCATCGCCGAAATTCTGCATGTGGCCGCCGAAGGGGCGCTGGTAGATCTTGCCTTCCTCGGTGCGAGAGAACGGCACGCCGTAGTGCTCGAGCTCGTAAACCGCGGCCGGCGCCTGGCGCACCATATATTCCATGGCATCGACGTCGCCGAGCCAGTCGGAGCCCTTGACCGTGTCATACATATGCCACTGCCAGTTGTCGGGGCCCATGTTGGAGAGCGAGGCGGCAATGCCGCCCTGCGCCGCCACCGTGTGCGAGCGGGTCGGGAAGACCTTGGTGATGCAGGCCGTCTTCAGCCCCTGCTCGGCCATGCCGAGGGTCGCGCGCAGGCCCGAACCGCCGGCGCCAACAACCACCACGTCAAACTTGTGGTCGACATAGGTGTAGCTCTTGCCGGCCGATGCCTTGCCGTTGCCTGTGATGTCCTTGGCCACTGGTCAGCCCCCGAATGCTAGTTTGAGCAGGGCGAAGATGGATGCGACGCCTACCGCGATCGTGAAAAAGGTGTTGAGCATGATGAGGACGACCTTCGTTCCCTCATTGTGCACATAGTCCTCGATGATGACCTGCATGCCGAGCCGCATGTGATAGAGGGCCGAAAGCAGCATCAGAATGAGCACCAGCGCCACAAACGGATTGGAGAGCGTGGCGCGGACCTCGGCGAAGCCCGCGCCATTTAGCGCCACGAGCAGGCCGACGAAGAACAGGGTGAGCGGCACGTTGGCCACCGCCGTCAGTCGCTGGCGCCAGAAATGGTCGGTGCCTTCATGGGCGGAGCCAAGTCCGCGAACCTTCTTGAGGGGTGTACGCATGTCCGACATGATCAGGCTCCCCGCGCCATGTAGCCGATGATCCAGATGGCCAGCGTCAGCAGCACCGACGCGACGATGGTGGCCCAGGCGATCTTCGAGGCGGTGTGTTTTTCAAGGCCGAAGCCGGCGTCCCAGATGAAGTGGCGAATGCCGCCCATCATGTGGTGCATCAGGACCCAGGTGTAGCCGAACAGCACGAGCCGGCCGATCCAGGAGCCGAAAATCCAGTCGACAAAATTGAAGTAGCTTTCAGATGTCGCCGCCGCAACCAGCCACCAGGCGACCAGCAGCGTGCCGAAATAAAGTGCGCCGCCGGTGATGCGGTGCATGATCGACATCGTCATCGTGATCGGCGGCTTGTAAATGGTCAGGTGCGGCGAAAGCGGCCTTGCTTGGGTGGCTGGTATCTTGCTCATGGCTCCCCTTTCCGGCGCACGGACATTTCGACGCGCAAAAACGGCATGCTCTTCCCGGAATGCGACTTAGGATAGCGGCGTTCTAATGCGCTTTTTGCACCGCGTCAAAGCCGGAAGGCATTTCCGCTCGCCTATTTGATCCAAAGGCATGGGCGTTCAAGTCACTGATCTTGCTTCAACCGATTGAAGTCATGTCCAGGACCGGCTGCTGGCCGGTAGAATGCTGCAGGAAACTACCATGTGGTTGCCATGTTTCTTTGCTGCACCGCACGCTTGGGGCGAATCAGCGGCTGCGGTTCGGCGGTCCCCGCGTCACGGGCAGGTCGCCGCGGCCTCATTGCACTCCGACAGCAGGACGCGTCAGCGGTGTTCCGGCCGCTTTTTCGCTCCTGGCCCTTAACAAAGGCTTCGAAAAAGTTAATTCTCGGCGCGGAAATCCACTGCGGTGAGGGAGGCAGCCCCATGGGTGCAAGAGGTCCGAGAATGCTCGTTCTGCCGGTCCTGTCGATCGGACTTGCGGCCTTCGCGACGGCGGCCTTCGCCGACAACCGCATCCGCGACCTTACCTATGCCGATACTTTCGGCAACATCATCATCGACAGCGCATCGGGCTACAAGCGGATCGTCGTGGGACAGGGCCGTATTGCCCGCCGGCTTGCCGAAGGCCCGCGAAAGAGCGAGCCGAAAATCGCGCAATCCGAACCGGGCGCCCCTATGCCGGGCGAGCCCTATTGCTATGCGCCGCCGGTTCTCGTGAAGGGGCGCAGCTATATGTACGGCTTTTCCGAGGGCATATTGCCAACGCTGGGTGCCTCCTGCCAATAAGGCGACGCTCGCGGGACCTTTCTTCGCGCTCGATCAGGCCGACTTGTGCCCGCGTCTGGTCTCGACGGGCGAGGCGGCTGTGCGCACGCAGTCGCGGCCGTCCTTCTTGGCCGCGTAGAGCGCCTTGTCGGCGCGCGAAAGCAGTTCCGACAGATCGTCTCCCGGCGCGCATTCGCTGACCCCGAAGCTCGCGGTGAACCGCAGGCCATCCGGTAGTCCCTCTATCGGCAAGGTGGAGAACGCAGTACGCGTGCATTCGGCAAACAGGCGCGCGGCCGCCAGGTTGGCACCTGGCAGGATGATGGCAAACTCCTCGCCGCCGATGCGCCCGGCAATGTGGTGGTCCGCCGCTGTCCTGCTGAGGAAGCTCGCAAAGGCCTTGATCACCTTGTCTCCGGAAGCATGACCGAAAGTGTCGTTGATCGTCTTGAAGTAATCGAGATCGCAGATGACCAGCGAAACCGGCTGACCCCTCCGTGCCTCCTGGCGCAGCACTGTGTTTGCGTAGCGCTCGAATCCGCCCCGGTTGAGCAAGCCGGACAAGGAATCCGTTTGGGAAAGCGTCGTGACGTCGGCGATGACGTCGCGCGCCAGGATGACCAGGAACAGCAAAGCAGTGGCGACGGCGGTAACCGTCCCCATGGACTGCGAGATGAGCGCATAGGTGGTTGCAAGATAGGACTGCGCGCTGGCGCCCGTTCCGCCCAGCAGGTCCGAAAGAAACGGCTTGCTGAGGAACTGCAGCGAGCTCGCGGCCAGCAGCAGCATCAATGCGTTGTCGAGCCACCTGCGTGAACGCGCCGACCACACCATCCAGGCGCCGATAAGCTGCATCGCGAAATAGGGCGCCTGATAAGCCATCATCCTTACGAAGGACTGCCGCGGGATGTCCTGTATGGCGTCACAGGCCACGACGGAAAACAGGAATACCGCACACAACAGCCGCCAGGGCACAGGCACCTGGTATTTGCGCGCGACGCCGACATTGAACAGCAGCAGTGCCGCCAGGAACAGCGAAAACGAGAAGACCACGGCGACGCGCGGGGCACCGAACCTGGCGAGCAGGAACTCGGTCAAGCAATAGACGACGCCCATCCCGTAGACCACGGCCATCCAGCGTGCCGCTTCCTGCTTGCGATCATAGACGGCGACCATGGCGAAGGATGCCGACAACAACCCCGTGACAATCAGATTGATTATCAGGACAACCGCTGCTCCGCTCATCGGACGCGCCCCCCAAGCGCACGGCTTCATTCAGATGGAAAGGCTGCAAGAAAAAAGCCACGCCGTTCCCACGGCGAACCACACGGCTGGGGAAACTGCGAAGCCGAAGCAATCAATCACGTTTGCACGAAAAAGCCGTTAACGCTGGGGCAGTTTTGCGCGCGCCGAGAAATTCTTGAGAGCGGACGGTACTCCAGCCGGCCAGGCGTCGGAGAGGGAACCGCACCGCGGTATCCGCGTTGCGATGCTAAGGCGATAAGGAGGCCTGCGATGAAGACCGTGATGCTCGTCGATCACGAAGCAATACGCGACTGGGTTGCGGCGAGGGCGGGCAGTCCTGCGCTTCAGGAGGCCACGGCCTCGGGAGGCGAGCCGGTCCTGCGCATCATGTTCGGGCAAAGCGCCTATGAAGACGATGACCGGCCGGAGCGTTCCGACGCCACGGGCGCGATCGAGTTGATCGATTGGGACGAGTGGTTTCAGCTTTTCGACAGGCGCCGTCTTGCGCTGGTCGTGCCCGAGGACAGGCCGGGCATTCGCGACGAGTTCCACGAACTCGTCAGAAGGTTCGAGCCGGGCGACTGAGCGTCGCCCGGTGTCTGTATTTTCTGCTTAGTTCCAGTCGCGAATGTCGACGAAATGGCCAGCGATCGCAGCCGCCGCCGCCATTGCGGGCGACACGAGATGGGTGCGGCCCTTGAAACCCTGACGGCCCTCGAAGTTGCGGTTCGAGGTCGAGGCGCAGCGCTCGCCCGGCTTCAGCCGGTCGTCGTTCATGGCGAGGCACATCGAGCAGCCCGGTTCGCGCCAGTCGAAGCCTGCCTCGATGAAGATCTTGTCAAGGCCCTCGGCCTCGGCCTGTTCCTTCACCAGGCCGGAGCCCGGAACGATCATGGCCGAAACGGTCGAAGCGACTTGTCTGCCCTCGACCACTTTCGCCACAGCACGCAGGTCCTCGATGCGGCCATTGGTGCAGGAGCCGATGAAGACGCGGTCGATGGCGATGTCGGTGATCTTGGTGCCGGCGGTGAGACCCATATATTCGAGCGCGCGCTTCTTGGAGTTGCGCTTGTTCTCGTCGGCGATGTCGTCCGGGTTCGGCACGACGCCGGTGACGGAAGCGACGTCCTCGGGCGACGAGCCCCAGGTCACGATGGGCGGCAGCTTGGCTGCGTCGAGCACCACCACCTTGTCGAAATGCGCGCCTTCGTCGGTGTGCAGCGTCTTCCAGTAATCCAGCGCCATGTCCCAGGCCTTGCCCTTCGGCGCGCGCGGCTTGTCCTTGACGTAGGCGAAAGTCGTCTCGTCCGGAGCGATCAGACCGGCGCGGGCACCGCCTTCGATCGACATGTTGCAGATGGTCATGCGGCCTTCCATCGACAGCGAGCGGATCGCTTCGCCGGCATATTCGATGACGTAGCCGGTGCCGCCGGCAGTGCCGATCTCGCCGATGATGGCCAGCACGATGTCCTTGGCGGTAACGCCAGCCGGCAGTTGGCCGTCGACACGCACCAGCATGTTCTTGGCCTTCTTCTGGATCAGCGTCTGGGTGGCCAGAACGTGTTCCACTTCCGACGTGCCGATGCCGTGCGCCAGCGCGCCGAAAGCGCCGTGGGTCGAGGTGTGGCTGTCACCGCAAACGATGGTCATGCCCGGCAGGGTAAAACCCTGTTCGGGACCAACGATGTGGACGATGCCCTGGCGGACGTCGTTCTCGGAATAGTATTCCACGCCGAAGTCAGCAGCGTTCTTGGCCAGCGCCTCGACCTGGATGCGGCTTTCCTCGTTCTTGATGCCGTTCTTGCGATCGGGCGAGGTCGGCACGTTGTGGTCGACGACGGCCAGCGTGCGCTCCGGGTGGCGCACCTTCCGGCCCGACATGCGCAGCCCCTCGAAGGCCTGCGGGCTGGTCACTTCATGCACCAGGTGGCGGTCGATATAGAGCAGGCAGGTGCCGTCATCCTGACGGTCGACAACGTGGTCGTCGAAAATCTTGTCGTAGAGTGTGCGTGGTGCGCTCATTGTCTAAATCCCTGGATAGAGCGGAAAACTGGAATGACCCGGCAGCAAAGGCGCCGGCAGCCTGGTCCGCTCAGGATAGGCGGCTGGTCTGCGCGCCGGAAATCCGCGCAAAGAATCGGCCCGGCAGGCGCTTGTGGTCCTGCAGCACGAAACCCTTGTAGGCGGGATCTCCAAAGAGCTGTTCCATGGCCGGGCACATACCAGCATTTTGGCCGGTCGGCAATTGGCAGCCTTGTCACGCCAGCGCGACCGCCTCACAAGATCTCGAACACGAAAGCCTTGACGAGGACATCCGCTTCATCGACCGCGAAGGCGCGAAACAAAGGGCTTTCCTCGACAGGGCGCCAGCGTCCGGCTTGTTCCAACTCGGCGAACTTGGCGCGGAAGCCGCCCTTGTCCAGAACCACGTCGCGCACCGTGAAGATGGCATGGCCACCGGCGCGGGTGATCCGCGCCAGCTCGTCGAGGCTGGATGCGGGGACATGCCCTTCGGTGAAGACGCCGGTCGAGAAGAAGGCGGCGAAGTGCCCGTCGCGCCAGGGCAGCGGGCGGCCAAGTACAGCCTCGGTCAGCGCGCCATAGGCGCCGCGTGCCCGGGCGATCGCCAGCATGTCACGCGAAAAGTCGAGGCCCTCGATGTTAGAATAGCCGAGCGCCTGCAGATAGGCGCCGGAGAGGCCGGTGCCGCAGCCGGCATCGAGAATTGGGCCGGCGGCCAGCCGCACATGCCGAGTGACCCAGGCCGTGATCATGAATGGCAGGCAATAGCCGGAGGCGGCCGTCTCGCGGTCATAGTCGCTCGACCATGCCGCATAGGCCTGCGTCAGCTCGGCCTCGTTGCGGGCGGCGTAAACCTGCTCCAGCCCTTCGCTGTGGCGGTGTTGGCTCATGCCCGGTGCCCCTTGCGCATCCGCCGTTCAAGCGCCCTCAACGCCAGCGACAGGCCCACCGTGAGCACGAGATAGATATAGGCAACGATGGAATAGGTCTCGAAGAAGCGGAAGGAGCCGGAGGCGTAGACCTTGCCCATCTGGGTGATGTCGGCCACGCCCAGTACCGAGACCAGCGAGGAATCCTTGACCATGGCGACGAAGTCGTTGCCGAGCGGGGGCAGGATGGTGCGGATCGCCTGCGGCAGGATGATCAGGCGGAAGCGCTGGAAACGCGTCAGCCCGAGCGCCTTGGCGGCCTCGATCTGGCCGGCATCAACCGACTGGATGCCGGCGCGGAACACTTCGGAAATGAAGGCCGAGTAGCCGATGGTCAGCGCCATGATGGCGCGCCAGAGCAGCGAGACGTCGCGCACCTGGAGCGGCGGCAAGAGGCCCGCTTCCTGCAGCGGCGCCGTCGCGGCGTTCCAGCCGGCAACGAAGGCTGGCGCGCCGACGAACGCGATCCAGAACAGCAGCACCAGGATCGGCACGCCGCGGATGATCTCGACATAGAAGCGTGAGATCTGGCGTAGCCAGACGGAGCCCGAAAGGCCCATCAGCGCGATGCCGAGCCCGAGTATCGAGGCAAGGCTGAAGCCGACCAGCGTGACGAAGACGGTGATGCCGATGCCCTTGGCGACCGTCGAAAACACCTGGGTGTAGATTTCGTTGGTGGCAACGAAGATGGCGACCGCAATGGCAATCGCCGCAGCGACCGCCAGCCACCAGGGGAAGTCCTTCGTCTCGGGCGAAGTCTTGGAGAGCAGGTGCATCTGGAAATGCCAGGGCCGGGAGCCGGCCTCAGCCGAAACTCCCGGCCCCGCTTGGTCCGTCACTCGCCCATCTTGTAGTCGAGGAACCACTTCTTGTTCAGGGCATCGATGGTGCCGTCGGCCTTCATCGATTCAATGGCCGCGTTGATCGGCGCGACGAGGTCGGAGCCCTTCTGGAAGATGAAGCCGAAATCCTCGGTGCCGAGCGGCTCGCCCACCACCTTCAGGGCGCCGTTCGACGAGTCGACATAGCCCTTGGCGGCGACGCTGTCGGTCAGCACCAGATCGACGTCGCCCGACTTCAGGGCCTGCACGGTCGCGCCGAAGGTCTCGAGCAGCTTGATGCGCGGGTTCTGTTCGTTGCCGTCCAGTATTTCGTAGACGGCGGTGTAGAAGGGGGAGGTGCCCGCCTGCGCGCCGACCAGGCCGTCCTCGAGTGCCGCGAAGCTCTTGGCGTCGTTGAAGCGGCTCTCGTCGCCGCGCACGAGCATGAACTGCTGCGAACGCATGTAAGGGTCGGAGAAGTCGACCTTCTCCTTGCGGTCGTCCTTGATGGTAATGCCGGTCATGCCGATGTTGTACTGCCCGTCGGAGACGGCCTGGATCATCGCGTCCCAGGAGGTGTTCTGGTAATCGACCTTGAAGTTCAGGCGCTTGGCCATCTCGTTCATGGCGTCGTATTCCCAGCCGATCTGCTCGCCCGTCTTCGGGTCCACGAATTGCAGAGGCGGATAGGCATTCTCGGTCACCACCGTCACCGTCTTTCCGCCCAGGTCGGGCAGCGTGTCGGCGCTTGCCGCCACGGGTGCGAGAACGCAGGCCAGCAGCCCAGCCAGTGCGAATTTGAACCTGTTCATGGGGCGCGCTCCAGTTCGGAAATGTCTTTGGGTCGAAAAGGCAGGATTTTGCGCATGATTAGCCAACTGCCCACGGCTTGCAAGAGACGGGCTTGCTTCCCTGCCGCAGTAGAATGAAAAGGTTTCGCTATCCCGCGCGCTTCGTTGCTGCGATGGAGAAGGACATCGGGATTTTCGGATAGCTTTCCGGCAGTGCGAACTGGTCGTCGGCAAGTTCGACCACATCCGCAAAGGCCCGCCAGACAACGATCTCGTGTTCGTTGAGGTGGTCGATGCTCATTCCAGCCCTGATCAGCGCGTTGACGATGTCGCTCAGCGGATGAATCCACTCGTAGCAGCGCGTATGCGTCAATTGCCGGTCGTCGCCGGTATAGGTCTGGGCGTCATCCCAGGTAAGCGGCTCGGCGCTCGGTGTGCGCCAGTGATAGGCAAGCTCCAGCGTGCCGTTGCGCGCCTCGACCTGGCCGAGCTGCGGATGGCCCTCAAGCAGGTAGAGCCGGCCTCCGGGGCGCAGCAGCGCCGACACCACCTCGGCCCAGCGGAAGATGTCGTCCAGCCAGTTGATGGCGCCCCAGGTGACGAAGACCATGTCGTAGGTTTCGCCCAGCGCCTGCGGCGCGTCATATACCGACGCTTCGACGAAGCGAGCCGCCGTTCCGGCCCTCTCGGCGAAAGCCCTCGCTGCCGCGATGGCCTTCGGTGAAAAATCAAGGCCGGTGACGCTTCTGGCCCCGAGGTGCTTGAGGCTCAGCGTGTCGAGGCCGATGTGGCACTGCAGATGGACGATATCCTTGCCCGTCACGTCGCCGATCTCGCCGACTTCCAGCGGATGCAGCGAGGAGCCGCCGGCGAGGACCTGGGCGATCCGGTAGCTGCCGGTGGTGTCGGACGAATGGAGCTCGGCGCGATTGTCCCAGTTGCGCAGATTGGCCTTGGCAAACTCGCTCATCGTTCTCCCCCCTTTGGACGCGAGCACGAGACGAAAAAAGGCGGCCGAAGCCGCCTTTTTCCAAATAGAATCTCCCGAAGAAGATTATTCGGCGGCCTTCTCGGCCTCGGCAGCGGCTGCTGCTTCGGCGGCAGCCTTCTTCTCGGCGGCTTCCTGGGCGGCCTTCTCGGCAGCCAGTGCCTCGGCGGCGGCGATCTTCTCGGCCTCGATGCGCGCCTTCTCGGCGTTGGCTGCTTCGCGCTCGGCGTCGTTCAGCTTGCGGGCGCGCACGCTGGTGTTCTCGACGATACGCGCCGACTTGCCGCGACGATCACGCAGGTAATAGAGCTTGGCGCGGCGAACCTTGCCGCGGCGGACGATCTCGACGCCTTCGACCATCGGCGAGTAGACCGGGAACACGCGCTCCACGCCTTCGCCATAGGAGATCTTGCGGACCGTAAAGTTTTCCTGGAAGCCCGAGCCCGAACGCGCGATCACGACGCCTTCATAGGCCTGCACGCGGGTGCGCGTACCTTCGGTGACGCGGACCAGGACGCGGACGGTGTCGCCCGGCTGGAATTCGGGAAGCTTGCGCTTCGCTTCGATCTTGGCGGCCTGTTCGGCCTCGATCTGACGGATGATATCCATCGCAATAACCTCTTCTTCGTTCTCAACAGCCAGAGCGCCCGGCACTTGCCACCCAGTTCGACGACCGTTTGGCTATGCCTTTACTTCTCGCCGAGAAGCCGAGGCAGGGGCGATTTCACCGTCATTGTTGACGGGCCCGGAAGCATCATACTTCCGGTTGCGGTCGCGCACATACACGCTTCCGCGTGCATTGTCACCTCTTGGGTGACGGTTTTTTGGCGGAAGCGGCCGTTTCATGGGCCGAAAACAGGTCCGGGCGCCGTTCTCTGGTCAGAAGCTCGGCCTGGGCGCGGCGCCAGGTGGCGATCTTGCCATGATTGCCGGAGGTCAGCACTTCGGGGATCGGCCGCCCCTCGAATTCCTGCGGGCGGGTGTAGTGCGGGTGTTCGAGCAGCCCGTTCTCAAAGCTCTCCTCGTCGCCCGAGGTGTCGTTGCCCATCACGCCGGGCAGCAGCCGCACCACCGCATCCAGCAGCACAAGTGCTGCCGGTTCGCCGCCGGAGAGGATGAAGTCGCCGATCGACACTTCCTCCAGCGCGCGCGCCTCGATGATGCGCTGGTCGACGCCCTCGAAGCGGCCGCAAAGTATAACCGCGCCGGGGCCGGCCGCCAGTTCGCGCACTCGTGCCTGCGTCAGCGGGTTCCCGCGCGGGCTCATCAGCAGCTTTGGGCGCGGGTCGCCCGCCGGGGCGGTCGCGTCGATGGCCTTGGCCAATATGTCGGCGCGCATCACCATGCCTGCGCCGCCGCCTGCGGGCGTGTCGTCCACGGTCCGGTGCTTGTCGGTGGCAAAATCGCGGATCTGCACGGCTTCCAGCGACCAGTCGCCACGCTCAAGCGCGCGCCCCGCCAGCGAAAGGCCCAGCGCCCCTGGAAACATTTCCGGGTAAAGCGTCAGCACCGAGGCGCGGAAGCCGCTCAACGGTCGCCCCCTTCGCCTTCGGGGCCGCTCGGCCTCGGCTTTTCAGGAGCCTCGCCGCCTTCCTCGTCTTCTCCGCTGGCGTCCTCGACCAGCCCTGCCGCTGCCGTATCGACGCGCAGGAAACCTGCTTTCACGTCTATGTCCGGCACCGCCGCCTGGGTGAACGGGATCAGCACGCCTTTCTTGCCCGCATGGACGATTTCGAGAATGTCCCCGCCGCCGAAATTCTGCACGGCCGAGACCTTGCCGATCGTCGCGCCGGTCTCGTCCTTCACCGCAAGGCCGATCAGGTCGGCATGGTAGAACTCGTCTTCCTCGCCTTCATCGGGCAGGGCCGAGCGGTCGATGAAAAGCTCCGTGCCGGCCAGTGCCTCGGCCGCGTTGCGGTCCTTCACGTTCTTGAAGCGGACGATCACCACAGTGTTCGCCGGCCGGATGTCGAGCACTTCGAAGGCGCGTCCGTCGCGGGAATAAAGCGGCCCGTAGTCGCCGAGCGCCAGCGGGTCGGCGGTGAAGGTTTTCACGCGCAGTTCCCCCTTGATGCCGTGGGCGGCACCGATAACGGCCATCTGGATGGGATTTTCTGGCTTGGGCATGGGCATTTCGATCCTTTGCCCGTCTCTATCCCTCGCTCGGCGCGTTTTCAATCGCGCGCTTTCATCCGTTGCTAACCTGAAGGCCTCAGCATGGCAGTGGATGATTTTTCGAAAGCCCATGCAGCAAGAATTCCTCGTCGTCGCCAAGCCCGAACTCCAGTCGGCCCGCGAAAGCTGGCTGAAGTCGCTGGCGCATGAGCGCCGGCTTTCGGCGCTGACCGTGGAAGCCTATGAGCGCGATACGCGCCAGTTCCTTCAGTTTCTCACCGGCCATTGCGGCGGCGCGCCGGGGCTGGCCGATATAAGGGAGCTTCGCCCTGCGGACCTGCGCGCGTTTCTGGCGTCGCGCCGTGGCGATGGGGCCGGTGCACGCACGCTGGGGCGGGGGCTAGCCGGGGTGCGTTCTTTCCTGCGTTTCCTGGAGCGGCGCGGCCTTGCCAATGCGGCGGGGGCGGCCGCTTTGCGCGCGCCCAGGCAGCCGAAGTCATTGCCCAAGCCGCTGACGGCATCGGACGCCAAGCGTGTCGTATCCGCAGGCGAGCAGCTTGCGGAGGAGCCGTGGATCGCCGCCCGCAATGCGGCGCTGCTGACGCTGCTCTATGGTTGTGGCCTGCGCATTTCGGAGGCGCTCGGCCTCAATGGTGGTGATCTTGCCGCTTCCGGCGACACGGTGTTGCGGATTACCGGCAAGGGCGGCAAGACGCGGCTGGTGCCGGTTCTGTCGGTGGCGCTGGCGGCGGTCGCGGAGTACCGCAAGCTCTGCCCCTATCACCTTGGGCCGGACGCGCCGCTGTTTCGCGGTGCGCGCGGCGGGCCGCTCAATCCGGCGATCATCCAGCGCGAGATGCAGAAGCTGCGCTCGGCGCTGAACCTGCCGGACACCGCAACGCCGCATGCGCTGCGCCATTCATTCGCCACCCATCTGCTCGGGCGCGGCGGCGACCTGCGCACGATCCAGGAACTGCTCGGCCATGCCAGCCTGTCGACCACGCAGGTCTATACCGGCGTGGACACTGCGCGCCTGCTCGACATCTACGAGGCGGCGCACCCGCGCGCCTGATGGCGCAACGCGACAATTTGGCCGCGGCAATTAACGGTTTCGCCGTCTTTTGGCGTTAATGCTGGAAACATGAAACGCGCTATCGCCATTGCCGACCGTACCGCGCTCACAGCCTTGCTGTTGATCGTGGCGCTCAATGTGCTGTTCCTCATCTCCTTCGTCGCCGTCACGATCATCGCCATGGGCAAGGCCCACGCCGAGGTGTCGGCCTGCAAGGGCGCCGACATGCTGGCTCCGCTGCAAAAGAGCAACCCGGCGCTGGTGGAGAAGATTGCGGCCGAGGCGGCCCAGACGCCGAACGGCAAGGGGTTGTTGTGGAAGGTCGAGAAGGCGGGCGCAGAGCCCTCGTTCCTTTTCGGCACGATGCACATGACCGATCCGCGCGTGGTGGCCCTGACGCCGGCCGCGCAGAAGGCTTTCGATGCATCAAGCACCGTTGTCATCGAGACGACGGAAATACTGGACCAGTCCAGCATGATGGCCGCCATCATGAAGGAGCCGGACCTGACCATGTTCACCGACAGCACGACGCTGACGTCGCTGCTGTCGCCGGAAGACGCGGCGGTGGTGGAGAGGGCGCTCGACGCACGCGGCATTCCGCCGGCGAGCGTCTCCAAGATGAAGCCGTGGATGCTGTCGGCAATGGTGGCGCTTCCGGCGTGCGAGCTTTCGCGAAAGGCCGCAGGCGCGCCCGTTCTCGATATCAAGCTTGCCCAGGACGCGCTTGCCATGGGCAAGAAGGTCGAAGGGCTGGAGACGGTGGCCGACCAACTTCGCGCCATGGCGTCCCTGCCGATGGACTTTCACATGAAAGGCCTTGTCGACACGCTGAAGCTCGGCGACCGGATGGACGATGTCATCGAAACGATGATCGTGCTCTATCAGCGGGGTGAAACCGGCATGTTCTGGCCCCTGTTCCGCGCAGTACTGCCCGACGAGGCCGGTGGCGAGGACGGCTATGCCGCTTTCGACGAGGCGATGATCAAGTCCCGCAACCGCGCCATGGCCGAAAGGGCCGAAACCATTCTCGCGCAGGGCGACGCCTTCATCGCGGTCGGGGCAATGCATCTGCCGGGCGAGGACGGGCTGGTCGCTCTGCTGCGCGACGACGGCTACAAGGTGACCCCGGTCGACTGAGCCTCCTCGCGGCTTGCGAATCGGCCTCTCTCGGGCCGATCTGAAACCAAACCGCACCTCGTTCGTTGTATCTCCGTAAAACAGACGGAGACCCGATCATGGCCAAGTCCGACCGTATTCCGGATCCGAGGATGAACGATCCTTTGAACCCTGCGTCGCCCGCTGGCTCTCGAGATCCAGCGAATTCACCCGAGCCTCCGCTCAATGATCGCCCGGCGCCCTCCGGTTCTGGCGGCAGCGGGGTGCTGATTGCCGCGATCGTGGTCGTGCTTGCCGTGATTGCCTATTTCATTTTCTTCCCCAGCAAGTCGCATACGCCCGGCGAACCGGCCCAGCCGACGACCAGTGAGACGACGACACCGGCGCCTGCGCCTCAGACCACCGCCCCGGCGACCCCGGCTCCGAGCACGACGGCTCCCACGGCACCCGCAGCTCCGACAACAACACCGCCGCCCGAGCAAACCGCGCCGGCCACGCCGCCCGCGCCTGAAACCACCACCCCTGCACCGCCCACGCAGCCAGCGCCTGCGCCCGCACCTGGGCAGCCCGCGGCTCCGGCGCAGTAAGGGTCGACATTCAGTGGAAAAGCCAAGCGGCCCGTCCGGTGGGGCGGGCCGCTTGGTTGCAGATGGGACGTCGGGCGCGCGAGCTAGGCCAGCCGCGCGTCCAATGTAATCTTGATTGCGCCGAGCGCCTTGGAGACGGGGCAGCCGGCCTTTGCCTGCTCCGCAAGCTCCTTGAATTTCGCTGCGTCGATCCCCGGCACCTTGCCCGTCAGGGTGAGCGTGCTTTCGGTGATCTCGAAGCCGCCATCCGCGGCCGGGCCGTAAGTGACGACCGCCTTGGCGTCGAGTTCCTCGGCCGGCGTGCCGTTCTCGGCCAGGAAGTGCGAAAGCTGCATGGCGAAGCAGCCGGCATGGGCAGCGGCGATCAGTTCCTCCGGATTGGTGCCGGACTTGCCGCTCTCGTCCTGGAAGCGGCCCTTGAACGAATAGGGCGTGCCGCTGAACGCGCCGCTTTGCGTTTCGAGCGTGCCGCTGCCTTCGGTCAGCGATCCTTTCCAGACGGCGGTTGCTTGACGATGCATGATTATCCTCCTCCCTCTTGGTGACGGGCCGCGCGTGCGGCGACCCCGCGAATATAGGGCCCGCGCCGGCTCGGGCCATGAGCACTTTGGCGCAAGCCGGTTCCGGCTAGATCGCTTCGCCCTTGAGCAGCCGGGGCATGTCGCCGGAGAGCCCCGACGCCTGGCGGATGAAATAGGATTTCAGCTGCGGCATGCGGTCGACGAGGCCGAGCCCGAAATCGCGCAAGGCGCGCAGCGGGCCGAAGTCGTTGGAGAACAGCCGGTTGAGCACGTCGGTGGTGACGCCCATCTGCACCGTGTCGAACCGGCGCCACTGCTCGTAGCGTTGCAGCACGTCCAGCGCGCCGATGTCCTGGCCGAGGCGGTCGGCCTCCACGATGGTTTCGGCGAGGGCTGCGACGTCCTTGAAGCCGAGGTTCAGGCCCTGGCCGGCAATGGGGTGGATGCCGTGCGCTGCGTCTCCCGCCAGCGCAAAGCGCGGCGCCACGAAATCGCGGGCGAGCATAAGGCCGAGCGGCCACGCGCGCGGCTTGCCCTCGACGCGAAGCTCGCCCAGCTTCAGCCCGAAGCGGTGCTCCAGTTCCGTTTCGAAAACCAGTTCGTCGCTGGCGAGCAGCCGGTCGGCATCCTCGGTGCGCTCGGTCCACACGATGCAGGAGCGATTGCCGGTGAGCGGCAGGATGGCGAACGGACCGGCCGGCAGGAAGTGCTCCTCGGCGCGGCCGTTGTGCGGCCGCTCATGCGCCACCGTGCAGACGATGCCCGACTGCCCGTACTCCCACTTCACCGTCTTGATGCCGGCCATGTCGCGCAGGCGAGAATTCACGCCATCGGCTGCAACCAGCAGCCGGGCGTCGAGCGAAGTGCCGTCGGCAAGGTGGATCGCAACGCTGGCGATGCCGGTCTCGAAGGCCTGGACCGCCACACCCTCGATGATGTCGATGCCGAGTTCGCCGGCACGGCGGCGAAGCGCGGCGTTGATCACCTTGTTGGCAACCATATACGCGAAGGGTTCGCCGGGCGCGACCTCGCCCTCGAAGGTCAGATAGACCGGGCGCACCGGGTCGGCGGTGCGCGAATCGGTGATCAGCATGTCGACGATCGGCTGCGCCTCGGGCCGGATCTCGTCCCAGCAGCCGAGTTGGCCCAGCATTCGGCAGGCCGCCGCAGCAACCGCCGACGAGCGGGTGTCGCGCTGCCAGACGCCCTTGGGAGCGGCGTCGACCACGGCAACGGCCAGGTTGGGTCGCGCCTGCTTCAGCGACACCGCGGCCGCAAGCCCGACATAGCCGGCGCCGGCAATCAGCACATCGAGCATGGGATGCCTATCGGCAGCTGATTCGTTCTCGACCATTGCCCTGTCCTCCGGGTCTTGCGCCTTCGTCTGTGCTGCCTTGACTTGGCCGGACGTTCCGTTGAAACCCTTCCGGTTCGAGTGTTCGGAAAGGTGCGAAACATGACGGCGGCCATGCAAGAGCTTCTCGCCATTCTTGACCTCGAGAAGCTGGAACACAACCTCTATCGTGGTCGCAGCCCCGAGTCGGACTGGCAGCGTGTGTTCGGCGGCCAGACCATCGCGCAGGCCCTGGTCGCGGTCCAGCGCACCGTCTCGCCGGATCGCCACGTCCACTCGCTGCATGGTTACTTCATGCGGCCGGGCGACACCAAGGTGCCGATCGTCTACGAGGTCGACCGCATCCGCGACGGCGCCAGCTTCACCACGCGCCGTGTGGTGGCCATCCAGCACGGCCACGCCATCTTCTCGCTTGAGGCGTCCTTCCAGGTGGACGAGGACGGGCTGAACCATCAGATGCCGATGCCGCTCGACGTGCCTGCGCCGGAGAAGCTCGGAACCCAGCAGGAATTGATCGCCAAGTTTGGCGATGCCGTGCCGGAAGGCATCCGACGTTATTGGGAACGCGACCGGCCGATCGAGATGAAGCCGGTGATGTTGAAGCACTACACTAGCCGCGAGAAACTGGCGCCGCAGCAGAAGATCTGGATCCGCACCACGGGGCCGGTGCCGGACGATCGCGCCATGCAGGCGGCGGTGCTGGCCTATCTGTCGGACATGACGCTTCTGGATACCTCCACCTTCGCGCATGGCCGGGCGATCTTCGACCGCGACATCCAGGCGGCGAGCCTTGACCATGCGATGTGGTTCCATCGCTCTCACCCGCTGGACGGCTGGCTGCTCTATACGCAGGACAGCCCGTCCACCTCCGGCGCGCGCGGCTTCACGCGCGGCGCGCTCTATGCGCAGGACGGCACCTTGATCGCTTCCGTGGCCCAGGAGGGCCTGATTCGGCTGCGACATTCGCCTGCAGAATAGGCATTTTCGCAGCATCGCCTAATTTCTAGGCATTTTGCAGCCGCCGGTTTCGATGCCCGGAAAACGGCAGCGCTGAATACGTATTATTTCCAGACGGTTATGGCGCACCCGCCAGTTTGGCACGGAGCTTGATTCACCTGAATGCGCGCGGCGCGTGTCGTGCGCGTCAGCAAAGGGTGAAGCCGATGAAAATCGTGATGGCTATCATCAAGCCGTTCAAGCTCGAGGTGGTGCGCGAAGCGCTGACCGCGATCGGCGTCGAAGGCATGACCGTGACCGAGGTCAAAGGTTACGGGCGCCAGAAGGGGCACACGGAAATCTACCGCGGCGCCGAATACGCTTTCAGCTTCCTGCCAAAGGTCAAGATCGAGGTCGCCGTGGCCAGCGAGATGGTCGACAAGACCGTCGACGCCATCATCGCCGCGGCCAAGACCGGCCAGATCGGCGACGGCAAGATCTTCGTCTTCGGCATAGATCAGGCCGTGCGTATCCGCACCGGCGAGACCGATGCCGATGCGCTCTGAGCTTTCGAAGCCTGCCTTTTCCGGTGCCGGCCCTCGCCTGCCCGCCGCAACACATTTCCGCCAGCCAAACCATAAACGATGGAGATTTCGATGAAAATTCCGCCTTCCATTGCGCTACCTGCGCGCGTGGCCCTTCTGGGGCTGCTCGCGCTCGGCGCCCTGGGCACGCTCTCGGCCTTCGCGCAGGAGGTTGCGCCTGCCGCCGCGCCTGCGCTGCCGGTGCCAGACAAGGGCGACACAGCCTGGATGCTGGCCTCGACCGTGCTGGTGCTGTTCATGACGCTGCCGGGGGTCGCGCTGTTCTATGGCGGGCTGGTGCGCGCCAAGAACATGCTTTCCGTGCTCATGCAGTGCACGATGATCGTTGCGGTCGTCATCGTCATCTGGGTGCTCTACGGCTATTCGGTCGCCTTCGGCGGCGGCACCAGCCCGTTCTGGGGCGGGCTGGGGAAGGCCTTTCTCGCCGGCGTCACCCCGCGCAGCACGGTGCCCACCCTCACCACCGGCGTGGTCATCCCCGAACTCGTCTATGTCTGTTTCCAGATGACCTTCGCCTGCATCACGCCGGCGCTGATCATCGGCGCATTTGCCGAACGCATCCGCTTCCCGGCCGTGGTGCTGTTCGTGGCCCTGTGGGTGACCTTCGTCTACTTCCCTGTCGCTCACATGGTCTGGGACCCGCACGGCCTGCTGTTCGGCTGGGGCGCGCTCGATTTCGCCGGCGGCACCGTGGTGCACATCAATGCGGGCATCGCCGCGCTGGTGGGGGCCCTGCTGGTTGGCAGGCGCAACGGCTACGGCCGTGACAACATGGCGCCGCACTCGATGACGCTGACCATGGTCGGCGCCTCGATCCTGTGGGTGGGCTGGTTCGGCTTCAACGCCGGTTCGAACCTGGAAGCCAATGGTGGCGCGGCGCTTGCCATGATCAACAGCTTCACCGCCACGGCCGGCGCGATCATCGCCTGGTCGGTGGTCGAGGCGCTGGTCCGCGGGAAGGCGTCGATGCTCGGCGCTGCCTCGGGCATGGTCGCTGGCCTCGTGGCGGTGACGCCCGCCGCCGGCTTCGTCGGCCCGGTCGGGGCAATCGTGCTCGGCGCCATCGCCAGCGTCTGCTGCTACTTCTTCGTCACCGTCGTGAAGATCAGGATGGGCTACGACGATTCTCTCGACGTGTTCGGCGTACACGGCATCGGCGGAACAGTGGGTGCGGTCGGCACCGGCATCTTCGCTTCCACGACGCTCGGCGGCGTCGGCTATGCCAATGGCGTGACGATGGGCGGCCAGGTTTCGACCCAGATAATGGCGGTGCTGGTCACCTACGCCTGGTGCGGCATCGGTTCGGTCATACTCTACAAGGTCGTCGACATGGCGATCGGTCTGCGCCCGAGCGCCGAGGCCGAAGCGCAGGGGCTCGACCTGTCGTCTCACGGCGAGGTGGCCTACCACTCGTGAGAGCTCCCCGGCGGCTGCGGCCGCCGGAGCAAACTGCGCGACCCGCCGGGCTGTCCCGGCGCATGGGAAGGCCCGGTTCGCCCGGGCCATTCTTGCCCGGTTTTGCGACGCCTGCATGGTTAATGCGACCTTAACCTTCCCGCCGGTAATCTGACGGCCGACTCTGGCCAGGGTGCGCTCGCGCCGTGGCGTCTTCTTTGCGGACGGGGAAAGCAGCATGCGTTCGGCCACTCAATTCGCGCTGACCGACACCGGGCACGGCCTGAAGGACTTCGCGTGGCGTCAGGCCGCGCGGGTGGCAGGGCTGGCGCTGTTCGCCTTCGTGGCGTTTGCGCTTGCAAGCCTGGGCACGTGGAACGTCGCCGATCCGAGCTTCAGCCACGCCACGGACAACCCCGTCACCAATGCGATGGACTACCCGGGCGCGGTCCTTTCCGACCTCGCCATGCAGTTCTACGGCCTGTCGTCGGTGGCGGCGCTGGTCCCGGCGGTGATCTGGGGCGTGCTGCTGATCACCGCGCGCGGGGTGGATCGCATGCCGCGCCGTGCGTTCGCGTGGTTTGGCGCGTCGCTTCTCTCCGCTGCGATTGCCGGCTGCGTGACGCCGCCGCCCACCTGGCCGCTGCCCAGCGGGCTCGGCGGCGTGCTTGGCGACATGGTGCTGAAGATCCCGGGCATGCTGACCGGAGACTACCCGGCCGGATGGGTCGGCACTGCAGTCGCCGCCGCGCTGGCGGTGCCGGCATTGTGGCTCTATGGCTACGGCTCCGGCCTGCTGTTGCGCCGGACCGACCGCGAGCTCGAGGAACTGGCCGAGAAGGAACAGCGCGAGCGCGACCTCGCGTCCCTTGTCGATGAAGACGATGAAGGCGAGGGCATCCTTGCATTCGGCGTGATTGCCCACTGGTGGCTGTCGTTCAGGGCATTCCTGCACCGCCGCAGCGCGCGCCGCAGGGGCCATGATGAGTTCGGATCCGGCGGCGTGCGGCCCGAAAGCGCCTGGCGCCGTGCGGCCGAGCGTGTCGAGTTCGCCGAACAGGCGGAGGCGCGGGTCGCGTCGCCGGGCAGGGCGCGGGTGGAGCCCGAATTCTTCGCCTCGATGGTGGCAAGCCGCGCCGCTGCCAACGAGGACGACGAAGACGCGGAAGATGTCGATTTCGCGCCGGATGGCGTGATTGCAGCACCTGCCGCTCGCCCGACCCGGGTGCAGAATTTCCGCACGCCCGCGGCCGGGCCTCTCGCAGCAAGTGGGCGCGTTGAGGGGCCGGCGCCCCGACCGGCGCAGGGCGCGCGCGCCCAGCGCGAGGCCCAGGCTTCGCTTATCGGCTCGGACAGCTTCGAGATGCCCTCGCTTCACTTCCTGGCGGAACCGAAGAACGTATCGCGCGACCCCAGCCTATCACAGGACGCGCTCGAGCAGAATGCGCGGCTCCTGGAAGGCGTGCTGGAGGATTTCGGCGTCAAGGGCGAGATCATCCACGTCCGGCCGGGGCCTGTCGTCACGCTCTACGAGCTGGAGCCTGCACCGGGCATCAAGTCCTCGCGCGTTATCGGCCTGGCCGACGACATTGCCCGCTCGATGAGCGCGATCGCCGCGCGCGTCGCCGTTGTGCCCGGGCGCAATGCGATCGGCATCGAGCTGCCCAACGCCAGGCGCGAAACGGTCTACCTGCGCGAAATCCTGGCCAGCCGCGACTTCGAAACCACCAAGGCGAAGCTCGCGCTGGCGCTCGGCAAGACGATCAATGGCGAGGCGGTCATCGTCGATATCGCCAAAATGCCGCACGTGCTGGTTGCAGGCACCACCGGCTCCGGCAAGTCGGTGGCCATCAACACCATGATCCTGTCGCTGCTCTATCGCATGACGCCGCAGGAATGCCGGCTGATCATGATCGATCCGAAGATGCTGGAACTGTCGGTCTATGACGGCATCCCGCATCTGTTGACGCCGGTGGTCACCGATCCGAAGAAGGCGGTGGTGGCGCTGAAATGGACCGTGCGGGAGATGGAGGACCGCTACCGCAAGATGTCCAAGGTGGGCGTGCGCAACATCGACGGCTTCAACGCCCGCGTCGCGCAGGCACAGAAGAAGGGCGAGCAGATCCAGCGCACCGTGCAGACTGGCTTCGACCGCCAGACCGGCGAGGCGATCTACGAGACCGAGGAGCTGGATCTCGAGCCGCTGCCCTACATCGTCGTCATCATCGACGAGATGGCCGACCTGATGATGGTCGCCGGCAAGGACATCGAGGGCGCCGTCCAGCGCCTGGCCCAGATGGCGCGCGCGGCGGGCATCCATGTCATCATGGCCACGCAGCGCCCGTCGGTGGACGTCATCACCGGCACCATCAAGGCCAACTTCCCGACCCGCATCTCCTTCCAGGTGACGTCGAAGATCGATAGCCGCACCATTCTGGGCGAGCAGGGCGCCGAGCAGCTGCTGGGCATGGGCGACATGCTCTACATGGCCGGCGGCGGCCGCATCCAGCGCGTCCACGGCCCCTTCGTCTCCGACGACGAGGTCGAGAACGTCGTGGCGCATCTCAAGCTGCAGGGCGTGCCTGAATATCTCGACGCCATCACCGAAGACGACGGCGAGGACGAGGGCGAATCGCCATCGAAGGGCGGTGGCGGCGGCAATCTGGAGGATTCGGACGATCCCTACGACCAGGCCGTGGCCGTGGTGTTGCGCGACGGCAAGGCATCCACCAGCTACATCCAGCGCCGCCTCGGCATCGGCTACAATCGCGCCGCCTCCATCATCGAGCGGATGGAGCAGGAGGGCATAGTCGGCCCTGCCAACCATGCCGGCAAGCGCGAGATCCTCGTTCCGACCGAAGACGACCAGCTTTGAGGCGGGCGCGCCTGACAAGAGATTGATGACGTCGTGACCTTGCCAAGGCCAAACTTCAGCCCAACTACCGCGCTATCAGCTTCGAACGGAACGCAACCGAGAGTGAAACCGGCATGACCAGAGATGCTTTGACCCCGAACTGGAAGCAAAGGACGCGCCGCCGTTTCATGGGCATTGCCGGCGCCGCTGCCTGTCTGGCCGCGCTGCCGTCGCTCCCCGGCTTCGACGCACGCGCACAGGCCACGCCTACCGAAACCGCCCAGAAGATCGCGGATCATTTCGCCGGTGTTCGCACCATGGCCGGCGAGTTCGTGCAGTTCGGTCCCCGCGGCGAACAGACCGGCGGCAAGTTCTATATCGAGCGGCCGGGCAAGATCCGCTTCAATTATGACGGAGCCTCCGGCTTCAAGGTCATCTCCGATGGCGAATCGGTAGCTCTCGACAACAAGAAAATGAACACGATGGACCTCTATCCGCTGTCGAAGACGCCGCTGAAGCTGCTGCTCGACCAGCGCATCGACCTGTCCGGCGACAAGGTCAAGAGCGTGAAGGAAGAGGACGACCTGACCACGATCCAGCTCGCCGACAAGTCCGTCTTCGGCAATTCGAGGATCACCATGATGTTCGATCCGAAGACCTATGAGCTGCGCCAGTGGACTATCACCGACGCCCAGGGCAAAGACACCACGGTGATGATCTTCAACGTCCAGGAAGGCGTGCGGCTGGATCAGAACCTGTTCAAGATCGATTACCGGCGCAATCTTGAGGTCAACCGCAAGTCCAGGCAGTAAACTGGCGCGGACTGCAGGGCCGGAACCTGTGGACAGCAGCGGCTGCGCGCGCTCGCGTCTCGCATGAGCTTGTAATTGCCGGCCTTGCCTGCCAGTTTCCGGGCGAAAATTCCCGGAACCGGATTCTCCATGCCTCTTTCGATTGCTACCTGGAACATCAACTCCGTCCGTTTGCGCATGCCTCTGGTCGAGCGGTTCCTGCTCGAGAAGGCCCCGGACGTGCTGTGCCTGCAGGAAACCAAATGCCCCGACGACCAGTTCCCGTCGGCGGCCTTTCGCAAGCTCGGCTATGAGCACGTCGCCATAAGCGGCCAGAAGGGCTATCACGGCGTCGCAACCGTCGCCCGGCGGCCGATTGAGCTGGTCGAGAAACGCGATTTCTGCGAGATGGGCGACTGCCGCCATCTGTCGGTGCGCTTCGCGGCCGGCGGCAAGCAGGTGCTGCTGCACAATTTCTACGTACCGGCCGGTGGTGACGAACCGGACCCCGAGATCAATCCCAAGTTCCGCCACAAGCTCGATTTCGTCGAAGAGATGAACGCGATCCGCGCCGACCACGACGAAACATCTGCCTCGATCCTGGTGGGCGACCTCAACATCGCGCCGCTGGAGCACGATGTCTGGTCGCACAAGCAGCTTCTGAAGGTCGTCAGCCACACGCCGATCGAGACCGAGAATTTCGAAGCGATGCGCAAGGCCGGCAACTGGGTCGACCTGATGCGGCTGAACGCTCCCTACGAGCAGAAGATCTACACCTGGTGGAGCTATCGCGCGCAGGACTGGGAAGCTTCCGACCGCGGCCGGCGCCTGGACCACATATGGTCGTCGCAAAATCTGGCGCCGAGCCTGGCCGGCATCGAGATCCTGCGCGAGGCGCGCGGCTGGGAGCGCCCTTCGGACCACGTGCCGGTGATTGCCCGGTTCGACCTCGACTGAGCCGGAGGCGGGTTTTCCCAACGCGTCCGCATGATGCGAAGCCGGAGCCTGCGAATCAGGGCGTGAAGCGCGAAGCCATTTCCTCGATGCGCCGGATCAGCGCTTGAAGTTCATCGGTGATGTGCCGGTGCAGGCGCACCGCCAGCTCGGGATATTCCGCGAGCATGCGGTGGAACATCTTGCGGTTGAGCCGGAGCACCTCCGAATCGGTTGCCGCGGCTGCGCTGGTCAAACGCCTTGTGTCGGCAATGAGCGCCAGCTCGCCCAGGATCGCGCCCGCCTTCACGGTCGCGATCGGCGTCCGATTTTTGTCATTTTCGCGAAATATAACAATGCTCCCGCTGGCAACGACATAGGCGCAATCGGCCTCGTCGTCCTCGAGATAGAGCTTGCGGCCGGCCGGCAGGTGCATCGAGTCGGTGCCAAAGGCGAGCAGGCGCAACTGTTCCTGCGTGAAGCCCTTGAACAGCTCCACGCCGGACAGAATGCGGATGTCGTCGTCCAGCGCCATTGCGCCCCCAAGTCCCAGGCCTGGCGTTCCTGTGCTGCGTGCGGCTGCCCGAACCGCGAACCGGTCACGGAACCAGCTTGTATCCGCCGCTTTCTGTCACAAGAATTTCCGCATTGGAAGGATCGCGCTCGATCTTCTGTCGCAGCCTGTAGACATGTGTCTCCAGAGTGTGGGTCGTAACGCCGGAATTGTAGCCCCAGACCTCTTCCAGGAGAACATCGCGTGTGACGACCTTCTGGTCGGCGCGATAGAGGTATTTGATGATGGAGGCTTCCTTTTCGGTCAGCCGCACCTTGGCTCCGCGCTGGTCCAGCAGAAGCTTCTGGCTGGGCTTGAAAGTATAGGGGCCGACGGAGAAGGTGGCGTCCTCGCTCTGCTCGTGCTGGCGCAGCTGCGCGCGGATGCGGGCAAGCAGCACCGCGAAGCGGAACGGCTTGGTCACATAGTCGTTGGCGCCGGCCTCCAGGCCGAGGATCGTGTCCGAATCAGTATCATGCCCGGTCAGCATGATGATGGGTGCCTTGTAGCCGCCCTTGCGCAGGATCTTCACCGCCTCGCGGCCATCCATGTCGGGCAGGCCGACATCCATGATCAAAAGGTCGATAAGACCGCCGCGGGCGACTGCTATGCCCTTGGAAGCAGTCGATTCCTGCAAGACGTCGAATTCCTCATAGAGAGAAAGTTGCTCGACCAGCGTTGAGCGCAGGTCTTCATCGTCATCGACGATCAGGATGGTGCGAGAGCTCATGGATCAATCCGTTTTTTCAATGATTAGTCTGTTGACCCGAAATCGTTTGTGCGGAACCTAGTCACCAGAACAGCCATCACAGTGATTTGTTCCGCATGCGATCATACTCCAAAAAAAGTGAACGCAATGAGGCGTGTAAGAAAAACAGGGGCCGGCTCGGCCTGATCACCGTGCGGGCTCGTCCCGGGCACCGCTCGCAGGGGTTGCTGAATGCCGCCGGCAGTGTGTTTGCCTGTGCGCTGGGAAGCGGCGGCATCACCGCCAACAAGCGAGAGGGCGACGGCGGCACGCCGCTGGCGGCGATGCGCATCCTGTCGGGCTATTTCCGCCGCGGTAATTTCAATGGCGCCCCCACAAGGCTTGCGATGCGCGAGATCCATGCCGCTCTCGGCTGGTGCGACCTTCCCGGCGACCGCAACTACAACCGGCCGGTCCGGCTGCCCTATGTCGCAAGTCACGAACGGATGCTGCGCGACGACAGGCTCTACGACGCGTGTCTGGTGCTGGACTGGAATATCGCGCCGCGGCGGCGCGGGCGTGGCAGCGCCATCTTCTTTCATCTCGCCCGGCCGGGCTTCCCCCCCACGCAGGGCTGCGTGGCTGTGACCCCAAGGGTAATGGCGCGGCTGTTGCCTCGTCTTTCCAGCCGCACCATGCTGAAGGTGGTGCGCTGAGGGGCAACCCCCGGCCTTCAGCCGAATCGCCAGACCGTGGTGCGCTTGACCTCGGCATCCTCCAGCGCGCGGGTGACGGGCACCTGGTAGACGGCAAGCGGGTCCAGCCTTTCCTTGGGAAGATAGGAGCGGCCGGGATCGCCGACGACAATATAGGCCCCGCGCCGGCGAAGCTGGGAAAACCACTCCACCAGACGTTCGGCGAAGTCCTTCTGATAAAACACGTCGCCGGCCAGCACGATCTCCCAGCCGTCGTCGGTGCCGATGGTGTCGCTGCCGACGAAGAGCGGGGATACGCCGTTGGCCTCGCCATTGAGGGCGATGGCGGCCGCGCAGAACGGATCGATATCGGTGGCCACGACCTCGCGCGCGCCCGCCATCGCCGCGGCTATGGCCACCAAGCCTGAACCGGAGGCAAAGTCCAGCACGCGCTTTCCTCGAACCGAATCGGGATGATCGAGGATGTAGCGTGCCAGCCCCTGTCCGCCCGCCCAGGCAAAGGCCCAGAAGGGTGGCGGCAGGCCGATCTCGGCCAGCTCTTCCTCGGTCTTCTCCCACAGTTCATGCGCTTCGTCGGCCAGATGCAGCCGGATTTCGGGCACATGCGGTGGCGCCATAAGGGCTGTGTTGGCGCGGATGAAGCGCTTTGCGTCCTCAGGCGTCACGGCGCGGGAATGAGGCCGCCCATGCGGCAGACCTCCTGCCATTCCTCGGCGGTCACCGGCTGCACCGAAAGGCGCATCGAAGTGACCAGCGACATCTTCTCAAGCTTCGGATTGGCCTTGACCTCGGCCAGCGTCACCGGGCGAGGCATGTCGCGCACGGCGCGCACGTCAACGCATTCCCAGCGCGGATCTTCCGTGGTGGTGTCGGGATGGGCCAACGCGCAGACCTCGCAGATGCCGACGACGTTGAGCCCCTCATTGGAATGGTAGAAGAAGCCGAGATCGCCGATCTGCATGGCACGCATGTTGTTGCGGGCCTGGTAGTTGCGCACGCCATCCCATTGCGTGCCCTTGTCTCCAAGCGCCTTGAGCATGTCGAAGGAAAACTTGAACGGCTCGGACTTGAACAGCCAGTAGTTCATTTCAGCTTCCTCAAGCGCTTGCCGGATTGTTGAACACCCAGTTCCACGGCCGGATCTCGACGCTGTCGAACAGGCCGGCCTTCGCGTAGGGGTCCCTCGCCGCGAGTTCGGCGGCGGATTTCTTGTCGGCGGCCTCGACCACCACCAGGCTGCCGCAGGGCTTGCCGTCGTCATCCAGGAATGGGCCGGCAAACTTCAGCGTGCCATCGGCATTGAGGCCGTTCAGGAACTCGACGTGGTCGGGGCGCACATCGAGCCGCAGCTGCAAATGATCCGGCTTGTCCTTGCAGATGAACGCAAACAGCATGTTTTCCGCTCCTGTTTCCTTATTCAGCTTCGGGGCGCAGCGGGCGCGACATCAGCGCCTCGACCGCTTCGTGAATGGTGAGGGCGCCGGCGAGAATCTGCGCCACCGCGGTGGTGATCGGTGCGTCGATGCCCCGCTCGCGGGCGATGCGTGCGGCAATCGCGGCGGTGGCCACGCCTTCGGCCAGCGGCCGGCCGGCGAGCGACTCGCCGCGCCCCAGCGCCAGCCCGTACGAAAAATTGCGCGACTGCGCCGACGAGCAGGTCAGCATCAGGTCGCCGAAGCCCGAAAGCCCCATCAGCGTTTCCGGACGCACGTCGAAGGCGGCGCCGATGCGGCGCAATTCGGCGAAGGCGCGCGTGACCATGGCGGCCTGGGCGCTGGCGCCCAGGCCGGCCCCGGTGACGGCGCCCGCGGCGATGGCAAAAACGTTCTTCAGCGCGCCGCCAAGCTCGACGCCGACGAGGTCGTCGGTCGAATAGCAGCGGAAGCTGCCGGTCGAAAAACGCTGCGCCAGCGCCGCGGCCTGGCTTTCCTCGCGCGCGGCGATCACCACGGCTGTCGGCAGGCCGCGCGCCACGTCGGTAGCAAAGCTTGGTCCGGAGAGGGCCGCGACCGGATTGCCCGGAAGAATCTCTTCCGCGATCTGAGACAGCAGCGTGCCGGTGTCGCGCTCGATGCCCTTGGCGCACAGCACCAGCGGCACGCCGGCCGGCATATGCGGCTTGGCCTGCGTCAGAACCTGGCGCAGGACCTGCGCCGGCGTGACCACGAGCACGCAGTCGGCTCCGCGCAGTGCCTCGTCGAGATCGGTGGTGGCATCGAGCGGCGGGTCGAGGCGAATTCCAGGCAGGTAGCGCGGGTTTTCGCCTTGCCTGATTGCCGCTACCATTGCGGCGTCACGCGCCCAGAGACGCACGGCATTGCCGCCGCGGGCCATGGTCAGGGCAAGTGCGGTGCCCCAGGCGCCGCCGCCCAGCACGGTGATGCGATAGTCGTTCATGCCTTTGCTCCCCGTCGTCCCGAGCCGACCACCGGCGCCGACACGCTGTCGAGCGGCCAGCGCGAACGCGGCACGAAATCCATCGCGCCGGGCTCTACCAGCCCGGCGCGCATCCGCTCAATTCCGGCCCAGGCGATCATCGCCGCATTGTCCGTGCACAATGCATGCGGCGGCGCCACGAAGGAAAAGCCGTGGTTCCGGCAAAGCGTTTCCAGCGTCGCCCGGATCGTCCGGTTGGCCGCGACCCCGCCGGCGACGACCAGCGCGGGCGTCTTCGCGTCGGGATATTCCTCGCGGAATCGTGCCAGCGCCCGGCCGACCCGGTCGCCCAGCGCATCCGAAACCGCCGCCTGGAAGGAGGCGCAGATGTCGGCCACGTCCTGCTCGGTCAGCGGCGCGATCGCCGTCGCCGCCTGCCGCACGGCGGTCTTCAGGCCGGAAAACGAGAAGTCTGGCCTCGCCTCGCCCTTCATGGGCCGGGGGAAGGCAAAGCGGGCAGCATCGCCGCTTGCCGCCGCCTTTTCCACGTTCGGGCCACCCGGATAGGCCAGACCGAGCATCTTGGCGGTCTTGTCGAAGGCCTCGCCCAGTGCGTCGTCGATGGTCGTGGCCCAGCGCTGATAGTCGCCCACGCCGCGCACCAGCAGGATTTGCGTGTGGCCGCCGGAGACGAGCAGCAGCAGATAGGGAAACGAGAGCTGGTCGGTAAGCCGCGCCGTCAGCGCATGGCCCTCGAGATGGTTGACGGCGATCAGCGGCTTGCCGGCGGCGGCGGCGATTGCCTTGGCTGTCATCAGGCCGACGATCAGCCCGCCGACGAGCCCGGGCCCGGCGGTGGCGGCGACGGCGTCGATCTCGGCCAGGCTGGTGCCCGCATTGGCCAGCGCAGCCTCCACGATGCCGTCCAGCGCCTCGACATGGGCGCGTGCCGCGATCTCGGGCACCACGCCGCCGAAGGCCGCGTGCTCCTCGATCTGGCTGAGCACGACGTTGGACAAGATCTGCGGCGCCGAGCCTTCGCCGAGCGCGACCACGCTCGCAGCCGTCTCGTCGCAGCTTGTCTCGATACCGAGCACGCGGATCATGGCGTCATTTCGTTGCATTGCCCGACTATGATTTCCCCGATAGGAGGATTGGGGGAAGAAACATCCCCGTTCGCCGGGTGGGTATCACGGACCGAGCGCCATGCAAACAAAAGCCTTGAAAATCGGAACACGCGCCAGCCCGCTGGCGATGGCGCAGGCCACGGAAACCCGCGCCAGACTGATGGCCGCGCATGGCCTTGGCGAGGAAGCCTTCGAGATCGTGCCGCTGACCACCACGGGCGACCGCATCCTGGACCGTCCGCTTTCGGAAGTGGGAGGCAAGGGCCTCTTCACCAAGGAACTCGAGGAAGCCCTGTTCGATGGGCGAATCGACATCGCCGTGCATTCCTCGAAGGACATGGCGACAGTTCTTCCCGAGGGGCTCGAGGTTTCGACCTTCCTGCCGCGCGAGGACACGCGCGACGCCTTCATCGGCAAGCTCGCGCCTTCCATTGCCGAACTGCCGCATGGGGCCGTCGTCGGCTCCGCCTCGCTGCGGCGCCAGGCACTGATCCGGCGCATGCGCCCCGACCTTGATGTCGTGATTTTCCGCGGCAACGTGCAGACGCGTCTGCGCAAGCTGGAAGAAGGCATCGCCGCCGGCACGCTGCTCGCCAATGCCGGCCTGCGCCGTCTGGGCATGGAGCATATCATCACCGACCTGATGCCGTTGGAAATGTTCCCGCCGGCGCCGGGGCAGGGCGCCATCGGCATCGAGATCCGCTCTGCGGATGCGTGGGTAAAGCAGATGCTCGCGCCCATCAATCACGAACCCACCGGACAGGCGCTTGCCTGCGAGCGCGCCTATCTGCGCGTGCTCGACGGGTCTTGCCGCACGCCCATCGCCGGTCATGCGGTGATCGACGGTGATCGTCTGTCGTTCAGCGGCGTCATCCTGTCGGTCGACGGCAGGGAGGCGCACGAGGTGCGGCGCGAAGGCAAGGCGTCGGACGCGGCGGAGATCGGCCGGGCTGCGGGCGAGGACGTCCGCGACAGGGCCGGAACGCGCTTCTTCGAGGGCTGGGGCTGAATGGGCGGCCGGGTCCTTGTGACACGGCCTGAGCCGGCCGCGTCGGCAACGGCGCGGCTGCTCGCAGAGGCGGGATTTTCGCCAATCGTCCTGCCGCTTTCACAGACCCGGCCGCTTCCTATCGGCGCGGCCAGCCTTCCTATAGATGCCGTTGCCGTCACCAGCGCCAATGCGGTCCGCCATGCGCCGGATGAGCTGATCGCCGCCCTGCTGGCGAGGCGGTGCTTTGCGGTGGGGCGGAAGACGGCCAAGGCGGCGCGCGATGCCGGCTTCGGGCTGGTCACGGAAGGCCCAGGAGATGCGAGCGGACTTGCCGCCATGATTGCCGCCGAGCTGCCGACGGGCTCGCGCATCGCCTATCTTACCGGGCGCGTGCGGATGCCCGAGTTCGAGCGAACGCTGGCGGGTGCCGGATATCGGCTGGACGTTATCGAAACCTACGACACATGCCCTGTTGAGCATTCGGCGGAAGCCCTGTCCGGGCTGCCGAAGGATGCGCCGGTCGATGCGGTGCTGCTCTATTCGGCCAAGGCTGCCGAGGCCTTTTCTGCACTTGCGAAAGAAGATTCCCGGCTTGCGTCGGCGTGTTGCCTTTGCCTGTCCGGTCGGGTCGCTGAGGCTCTCCAAGGGGCGCAGAGGGAAAGGACTTTCGTGGCAGGCGAGCCGTCCGAGAAGGCGCTTATGGCCCTTCTCGAAGCCGTCTTCCCGCCCGCTTCATGACCGCGCCTATTTTCACGCCCCGCTGGTGTGGTACTGATCCTTGCGCGGTTCTCGTGGCCGGGAATATTTGAAAACAACAAGCATTGCGGAGTTCTCACATGGTCAAGACGCCGAAGACGCGGCACTCGAAGACACAGCGGGGACCGGTGACGATCGAACTGGAACCGGGCGAGGTCTCCCGCATTTCCGAACCGCAGGAAGAGTCCTCCGAGCCCCAGTCCGAGACCCCCACGACACAGGATTCCACAATGGCTGAAAAGACCGCCGCGGCGTCGGACGCCGCGAGCAAACCCGATTTGCAGCCCGAATCCGACGCGCCCGCGGGAGAGCCTGCCGCAACTGCCGCCCAGCAAACCGCCGAAGCCGAAGCGGAAAGGCACGAAGCAGGGGCTTCAGCCCAGCAGCCGGAAAACAGGCGCGGAGGCTTTCCGCCCCTCGTCGCAGGCCTCGTCGGAGGGCTGATCGCCCTCGCGGGTGCCGGCGGGTTGCAATATGCCGGCGTGCTGCCGGCTCCCGGCACGAGCAATGCGACAGCTCCGGCGCTGGATGCGCTGCATTCCGAGCTTGCAGGGATGCGTCAGGACATCGACACGTTGAAGGGTGCCAGCGGCCGGCCGGATTCGCGGGTGACCGGCGAGATCGAGGCGGTGACCCAGTCGCTCGACCAGGTGAAGTCGGACATCGCCAACCTGCGCCAGACCGTCGAGGCTTCGTCGGCCGGCGAGAACGCCGCCGAGGCGCTGGACGGTCGCATCAAGGAGGTCGAGTCGCAACTTGCCGCCTTGCGCGAGCAGGCCGCGCACCAGGCGGCTTCGAGCGACGTCACGGCGATCGGCGAGCGAATCACGGGCCTGGAGACGCAGGAGAAGGCCAACGGCGAGGCTATCACCGCAAGCAGCGGCAAGCTTTCGGCGCTGGAACAGAAGGTCAATGACCTGTCCGGCAAGGTCGAAGCGCTTTCTGGGCAGCCCAAGGTGGCGCTGGCCATCGCCGCATCGGCGCTCAAGTCGGCCGTCGAGCGCGGCGCGCCGTTCGAGGCGGAGCTGGAAACCTTCGCAGCACTTTCGCCCGATGCGCCTGGCCTCGGCGGCTTGCGCGCCTATGCAACGTCGGGCGTGCCGCCGATGGCCGAAATCCTTGGCGAGGCCGACGCGGCGGTCAGGGCGATGATTGCCGCCGGCAGGCCGGTCGACGAGAAGGCCGGCCTTGTCGACAGGCTTCTGAACAGCGCCGCTTCGCTGGTGACGGTGCGGCCGGTCGGCCCCGTCGAAGGCGCCGGCGTGCCGGAGATAGTGGCGCGCATGGAATTCGAGCTGAAGGCCGGCGAACTCGACAAGGCACTGGCCGAGTACAACTCCCTGCCCGAGCCGGCCAAGGAGGCGGGCAGCGCCTTCGCCGACAAGATCCGCGCCCGCGCCGAGGCGCAGAAGCTGGTCGACGAGGCGGTTGCCGGCGCGATGAAGGCATAGGGGGAAGCCGATGATCCGTATCCTCTTCTTCCTCCTGGTCGTGTTCGTGCTCGGGCTGGGCTTTGCCTGGCTCGCCGACCGGCCGGGCGACATGGTCGTCACCTTCAACGGCTATCAGTATGAAGTGAAGCTCATCGTCGCGGCCGTCGCGGTCACGGCAACCGTCGCGGCCGTGATGTTGCTGTGGTGGCTCGCCAAGTCGATCTGGAACAGCCCCTACACCATCGCCCGCTATTTTCGCGTGCGCCGCCGCGACCGCGGCTACCAGGCGCTGTCGACGGGCATGATCGCTGCCGGGTCCGGCGACGCCGAACTGGCGCGCAAGATGAACAGGCAGGCGGCCAAGCTGATCCGCTCCGACCAGGAGCCGTTGATCCAGTTGCTGGACGCGCAAGCCTCGCTTCTGGAAGGCGACCACGAGGCGGCGCGCAGCAAGTTCGAGGCTATGCTGGACGATCCCGAAATGCGGCTTCTTGGATTGCGCGGCCTCTATCTAGAGGCCGAACGGCTTGGGCATCGCGAGGCCGCAAGGCACTATGCCAGTCGCGCGGCCGATGTCGCCCCCCAGCTTGGCTGGGCATCGGAATCGACCATGGAAGAGAAGGTCGAGCGCGGCGACTGGGACGGCGCGCTGAAGCTCGTCGATGCGCAGAAATCCACACGCCACATCGAGCCCGCGGTCGCCAATCGCCGTCGCGCCGTCCTGCTGACGGCAAAGGCCATGTCTTTGCTCGACGCCGACCTGCCGGCGGCGAGGCAGGCGGCCCTCGAAGCCAACCGTCTCGCGCCGGAATTCGCGCCGGCCGCTGCTGTGGCGGCACGCGCCCTGTTCCGCCAGGACGACATCCGCAAGGGCTCCAAAATCATCGAAATGGCATGGAAGGCGGAGCCGCATCCCGAACTTGCCGACCTCTACGTCCACGCACGTGCTGGCGATGCCGTGCTCGACCGCCTGTCGCGGGCGCGCCGGCTGCAGTCACTGAAGCAGAACCATCCCGAATCGTCGCTCGCCGTGGCGCGCGCCGCGCTCGATGCCGGCGAATACGGGACGGCGCGCGAGGAGGCGGAGGCCGCTATCCGCATGCAGCCGCGCGAAAGCGCCTACCTGCTGCTGGCCGATATCGAGGAAGCCGAGACGGGGGATCAGGGCATGGTGCGCCATTTCCTCGCCAAGGCACGGTGGGCGCCGCGCGATCCGGCGTGGGTCGCCGACGGCGTTGCCTCCGAACGCTGGGCACCGACATCGCCGGTGACCGGCAAGCTCGACGCCTTCGAATGGCAGGCGCCGGTCGAGCGACTGGGCCAGCTCATCGATCAGTACGAGGAGGACCTGCCAGTCGCCCCGCGCGCAATCGAGCCTCCGGCGAAGCCCGACGCGGCCGTGGTCGAAGTCTCGCCCGAGCCGGCGGAAGCCGCCCGCGAGCACCACGCCGAAGCGGCTCGGGAAGCCGCCACCGCCCCATTGACCGATGCCGTGGTGGAGGAAATGCCTCAGCCGACGCGACTGCCGGACGACCCCGGCGTGGCGCCGGAGGAAGCCGAGAAAGCGCAGCGACGTTTCCGGCTGTTCTGAGGCCTCTTGCCGCCGGTGCAATTTCGCAAATCCTGTGGCTGCCGCGCGATGGACACATGCGTCGCGAGCACGCTAGCTTCGGCTCGACTTGAAGGAAACACGGATGTTCGAACGCATTCTGTCCTTTCTGAAGGAACTGCCTGCTGGCAGGACCGGCGCCCCCGCTCCTGGTGCCGATGACCCTCGCGTTGCCGCAGCCGCGCTTCTCTACCATGTCGTCGGCGCGGATGGCGTGCGCCAGGATGCCGAACGGGAACGGCTGAAGCAGGTCCTGTCCGAAGCCTATGGCGTCACGGGCCACGAGCTTTCGGCGCTGATCGCCGCCGGCAAGAAGGCCGACGCCGAAGCGGTCGATCTCTACGCGTTCACCAGCGTTCTGGCCCGACATCTGGACGAGGGCGGCCGCGTCGAATTCATCCGGTTGATGTGGGAAGTCGTCTATTCCGACGGCCAGCTGCACGAGCTGGAAGACAACACCATATGGCGCGTGGCCGAGCTGCTCGCCGTCGATCGGCGCGACCGCATCGCCATGCGGCAGCAGGTTGCCAAGGCCGCGGAGCATGATCGTCCCGGCGGTTCCTCGGAAGAATGACCTCCATGCCTGTGATGCAGCCAAGCAGCAGACCGAAAATCCTCGTCGTTCTGCATCAGGAAAGCTCCAGTGCCGGGCGGGTCGGCCATCTTCTCCTGGAAAACGGTTTCGATCTCGACATCCGGCGCCCGCCGCTTGGCGACGATCTGCCCGAGACGCTGGAAGGCCATGCCGGCGCGGTGGTATTCGGCGGGCCGATGAGCGCCAACGACACGGACGACTTCATCCGTCGCGAGACCGACTGGCTCTCGGTGCCGTTGAGGGAGAACCGCCCTCTTCTCGGCATCTGCCTTGGTGCGCAGATGCTGGTCAATCATCTTGGCGGCAGGGTCGAGGGGCACGACGAAGGGCTTGTCGAGATCGGCTGGTATCCGCTGAAGGCGACCGACGAGGGCAAGAAGCTGATGCACTGGCCGGAAATGGTCTATCAGTTCCACCGCGAAGGCTTTTCGCTGCCCTCGGGCGCCACCCTGCTGGCCACTTCGGAAACCTATCCGAATCAGGCCTTCCGCTATGGCGACAACGCCTGGGGCATTCAGTTTCACGCCGAACTCACCCGCATCATGATGCATCGCTGGGTGGTGCGCGGCGCCCACCGATTCGAGCTGCCGGGCGCGCAGCCCGGGCGCGACCATCTCGGCGGCCGGCTGATCTGGGACATGCACCTGAAGCGCTGGCTGGTGGAGTTCCTGCACATGATCTTCGGCACCCCGGCACAGGATCCGACGGCTGGATAGTGCACCTTCAGGTGGACTCGTCGCCCAGCGCGATCAGCACCCCCGCAATCGCCGCGCCGGCGGCTAGGCCGATGGTGAAGCCAAGATTGGGACTGCTCAACACCACGCCGATCGCGGTTCCGACCAGTGCGCAGCCTACCAGGCATATGGCGAACTGCAGCGTATTCATGTCCTTACCTCACGCCTTTGTCCGGGCCAGGTGTGCGGGGCGTTCCGGCGGCAGGTTTGCGAGGGGAATTTTCTTCGATAACGCGCATGGTCACATAGGCCGCCAGCGCTAGCAACAGTATCCGCATCGCCAGGCACCTCCTCTTTGCTGCCCAAGACCAATGTCGGCCGCCGGGGCGGCTCGCGGCGAAGAATTTTGGAACTGTGGCGTGCCGCAATAACTGGCGCGCCCGATGCTGGTTAAGGTTTCAATCGCCAGATGGTTCCCGCTTTTGTGATCTCGTTTCCCGCCGATCCCGGAAAACCAACCGCGTGGCGGCCGAAGCTTCGACCTATGCAGCGCTACGCAACCATCGTGATTTCGGTTAATGTGACGGCTCTGGCGAGGATGCGGCGTCAATGCCGCAGTCACGAAACCGGCAGGCTCCGACGGAGGGAAGATCCGTGCTGGAAAAATACTTCGACCTGAGCGCACAAGGCACGTCGGTCCGAACCGAGGTCATAGCCGGCCTCACCACCTTCCTCACCATGGCCTACATCATGTTCGTCAATCCGGCGATCCTGTCTACCACCGGCATGGACCGCGACGCGGTTTTCGTGGCCACATGCCTTGCGGCAGCGCTCGGCTCGCTCATCATGGCGCTGGTCGCGAAATGGCCGATCGGCATGGCGCCGGGCATGGGGCTCAACGCATTTTTTGCCTTCACCGTTGTCGGCGCGCTCGGCTTTTCCTGGCAGCAGGCGCTCGGTGCCGTCTTCATCTCGGGCGTCATCTTCCTCATACTGACGCTGACCGGCATCCGCAGCTGGCTGATTGCGGGCATCCCGCATTCCATGCGAAGCGCGGTGGCCGCCGGTATCGGGCTGTTCCTGGGCATCGTGGCGCTGAAAAGCTCGGGCATCGTCGTGGCCAACGAAGCCACCTTCGTTGCGATGGGCGACGTGACCGAGACCGGCCCGCTGCTCGCCATTCTGGGCTTCTTCATCATCGCCGCCCTAGACGGGCTCAGGGTGCGCGGCGCAATTCTCATCGGCATCCTCGTGATCACCGCTTTGTCGATGGCGCTCGGCATCAGCCAGTTTCATGGCGTGGTTTCCGCACCGCCCAGCATCGCGCCCACCTTCCTGAAGCTGGACATCGCGGGAGCGCTGCACGCCGGGCTTGTGCACGTCATCCTGGTCTTCGTACTGGTGGAAGTGTTCGACGCCACCGGCACGCTGATCGGCGTGGCCAAGCGCGCCGGCCTGATCGAGGAGGGCAAGCCGAACCGCCTGGGCAAGGCCCTTCTGGCCGACAGCACGGCCATCGTGGCCGGCTCGCTTCTGGGCACCAGCAGCACCACCGCCTATGTGGAAAGCGCTGCCGGCGTCCAGGCCGGCGGGCGCACCGGCCTGACGGCGCTGGTGATTGCGGTGCTGTTCCTGGCGTCGCTGTTCTTCTCGCCCCTGGCGGCGGATGTGTCGGTCTATGCGACCGCACCGGCACTGCTCTATGTGGCCTGCCTCATGGCGCGCGAGCTGGTCGACGTGGAATGGGACGACATAACCGAGGCCACGCCTGCGGCCCTCACGGCCATGATGATGCCATTTACCTATTCGATCGCCAACGGGCTCGCCTTCGGCTTCATCAGCTACGCCGCACTGAAAACCCTCACCGGCCGGCCCGGCCAGGTGCACGCCGCCACGTGGCTGGTCGCGGTGCTGTTCGTCGTGCGCTTTGCCTTCTTTTCGTCATAGCCGAGGCGCGCGGAGGCTCGCGACACATGAACGCACGCGGGCAAGGTAACGGACCGAAAACTTGAACTTGTCGAGGAAAATCGATCCGCTGGTGGAGCTGAGGGGGATCGAACCCCTGACCTCGTCATTGCGAACGACGCGCTCTCCCAGCTGAGCTACAGCCCCATTCAGCAGATGGCGCGCATTTACGGTTGGCCGCGGGTTTCTGTCAAGCAGGTAGTTGGCGCGCAAGCCTGCCCTGCCGCCGGGTCTTGTCGCCCGGGCGCGCAGCCGCTACATCTCGCCAATTCAACGGAGAACGGCATGATCGCCCTCATTCAGACCCTGGTTCTGGCGCTGGACATCTATTGGTGGATTCTCATCGGCGCGGCCATCTTCTCTTGGCTCTACGCCTTCAACGTCGTCAACTCGCGCAACCAGTTCGTCGGCGCGATCGGCAACTTCCTGTTCCGGGCCACCGAGCCGGTGCTGGCGCCGATCCGACGTCTGCTGCCCGATCTCGGCGGCATCGACATCTCGCCGATCATCGTCCTTCTCATCATCTTCTTCCTGCGCCAGTTTCTGCTGACCACGGTGCTGCAGCTGGTCGTCTGACGGGCGCTGGTTTGGCCGGCTTCTTTCGGGTCCACGACAAGGGCGTGGATGTTCATGTGCGCCTGACGCCGCGCTCGTCGAAAGATGCCCTCGAGGGTATCGATACGGCGGCCGACGGCCGTGCGCATCTCGCCGCCCGCGTGCGGGCGGTGCCGGAGAAGGGCGCGGCCAATGCGGCGCTCGAAAAGCTTCTTGCTTCATCCCTGGGGATCGCGCGCAGCGATGTCTCGGTCGTCGCGGGCGGCACGTCGCGGCTGAAGACGGTGCGCCTGACCGGCGATGCCGGCGCCCTGACGGCGAAGCTGGAAGAACTGGCCGGGCGCGGCGCACCCTGACCGGCCCAAGAAAAAGGCCGCTTCGGGCGAAGCGGCCTTTTTCTTGGAGTGAGTGCACGAAAGGGAGATCAGCCCTTCTGCGCGTTGTAGCGCTCGATCGCTTCCACGATCATCTTCTTGGCGTGGGCCGCGTCCTTCCAGCCGCCGATCTTGACCCACTTGCCGGGTTCCAGATCCTTGTAGTGCTCGAAGAAGTGCTGCACCTGCTGCAGTGTGATCTCCGGCAGCTGGTTGTATTCGAACACATTCTCGTAGCGGCGGGTGATGTGCGGCGACGGTACGGCAATAATCTTCTCGTCCTCGCCGGCATTGTCTTCCATTACCAGCACGCCGATGGGGCGCACGCTGATGACGCAGCCCGGAATCAGGGCGCGCGTGTTGCAGACCAGAACGTCGATCGGATCGCCGTCGCCCGACAGGGTATGCGGCACGAAGCCGTAATTGCCCGGGTAGCGCATCGGCGTGTAGAGGAAGCGGTCGACAAACAGCGTGCCGGCTTCCTTGTCCATTTCGTACTTGATCGGCTCGCCGCCGACCGGGACCTCGATGATGACGTTGACGTCTTCCGGCGGATTCTTGCCGGTGGGGATTGCTTCGATGCGCATGGCTGCGTGGTCTCCTTTTCGGCGCAGGAAATAGCTGCCAAGAGCGCCATGCGCAACAGCGGCAAGCTGTCCCCTCGTCTCGATGGCCATGTTTGGGGAAGTGCTCCGGGGTCAGTCCCAGACGAAGGCGACCTTGCGCAGCGCTTTCTGGTCGAAGACCTCGACGCCTTCGGCGACATCGCGGCCGCCGGCGCCTGCGTAGAAGGCCAGCGCATTGTCGTTGTCTTCCAGGGCCCAGACCACCAGCCCCTTCAGCCCATGCCCGGCGAGCTTCTCGCGCGCGGCCGCAAACAGGCGGCTGCCCAGCCCGATGCCCTGATATTCCGGCCGAAGATAGATTTCGTAGATCTCGCCCTGCTGCGGCAACTCGCGGGCGCGGTTGCGCCCCACGGTTGCGTAGCCGGCGATCGTGCCGCCGATCTCCACCACCAGAACCGTCGCCGCGCGGCGAATCGCATTCGCCCACCAGGCGCTTCCGCGACGGTTGATCATCGCCGTCAGCGCCCGGTGCGGAATGATGCCGGCATAGGCGCCCTGCCAGGCCAAATGGTGGACCTCCGCGATCTGCTCAGCGTCGCGTGGTTCGGCCTTGCGTATGTCGATGATCAGCGTGTTCATGATTGATTAACCATAAACCTCCGCCGGTGGACAGGCAAGCAAGAGCTATGCCCGCCAGCAGCCCGATCGCCTCGCGACCGGGCCTCAGATCTCGATCAGATGGTCGTCGAGTTCGTTCACATCGTCCGCGCGGGCGGGGAAGTGAACGGCGAGCAGGCCTCCCACCGCGCCGATCGCCGAAACGAAGCCGTCGGCCAGCCGGTCGCGGCTGGCGTGGCCGACCAGGTCGCGAATCACTGCGTCCCATGCGTGCTGGGGCACGTGCTGGTTGATGCCGCCGTCGGCGACGACCGAGGCGTAGCGCTCGGCCAGAGAGACGAAGATCAGCACGCCGGTGCGGCTTGCGGTGATGTGGACGTTGCGGGCGATGAACTGCCTCAGCGCGTTTTCGTGGGCACGGCGATAGCGAACCCTGCGCGGCACGAACCACAGGCGGGAAGCCGGCGCCACCCAGAGCAGGGCCAGCGCCGCGGCGGCTGCCAGCAGCTGCGCGGCAACGAAGACCGGCAGGCGAAGGCTGATCCACCAATATTCAAGCGCCAGGGCCAGCGGCAGGCTGAGCAGCAGGATGGCGCCGAGCACGAAACAGGCCGCGGGAAAGAAATAGCTGCCGCTGGAGCGGGCGACCACGCAGTAGATTTCGCCCGCGGTCTTCCTTTCGGCCTCGCGGATTGCGGCGGCGATGCGCGCATGCTCCTCCGGCTTCATGGCTTGGTGCGTCCTTTTCATTCACCAGCTCCCCGAAGAGCCGCCGCCGCCAGACGAACCGCCGCCGCCGGAAAAGCCGCCACCACCCGACCAGCCCCCGCCGCCGCCGGACCAACCGCCGCCGGACCAGCCGCCGGAGGAGCCGCGAGAGTTGTAGTTGAAATCCATGCCGAGCCAGCGATAGCGGCCGGGCGCGATTCGGCGGCCGAACATGCGCGGCAGCACCGCCATGGCGAAGCCGCCGAAGAACAGCGTGGCCCAGATGATTATGAACAGCAGGGCGAATATATCGACCGGCTCCGATTGTTCGGCCTGGTTGCGCTTGGCGCGCGCCTCAAGCTCCGCGGCGTTGCCCTCCAGCACCATGATGATGTCGTCCACGGCCTTGGTGATGCCGCCGGAAAAGTCGCCGGCGCGGAAGGCCGGCACCATGGTGTTCTCGATGATGAGCCGGGTGTGCAGGTCGGTCAGCGTGCCTTCAAGGCCGTATCCAACCTCGATGCGCATCTTGCGGTCGGCCTTGGCGACCAGGAGCAATACGCCGTTGTTTTCGCTGGCCTGGCCCAGCTTCCAGGCACGGAACAGGCGGTTGGCATAGGGTTCGATGGCCTCGCCGCCGAGGCTGTCAATGGTGGCTACGACGATCTGGTCGGAGGACTTCTTCTCGAAGCCTGCAAGCTTCTGGTCGAGCGCGGCGCGAGCGGCCGGCGTCATCATGCCGGCATTGTCGACCACGCGGCCGGTGAGAGCAGGCAATTCGGCGGCCTGCACGAAGGCGCAGAAGAACAAGGCCAGTAGCATGAACAGGACGGGAGCGAGCCGGCGCCATGGCCATGCCCCGGCGCCGGCCGAAGTCCGCGCCTTCAAAACCCTGGGCCGATCGATTGCGGCGTCTGCCTTCATGCTAGTTGAAATTGACCTTCGGCGCCTCGATCTTGTCCTCGAGAACCGTGAAGTTCTGGAACGGCTGGGCGTCGGTGAACCAGAGCTTTGCCCACAGGATCGACGGGAAGGTCTTCAGCGTGGTGTTGTAGACCCGCACCGCCTCGATGTAGTCGCGCCGCGCAACGGCGATGCGGTTTTCGGTGCCTTCCAGCTGCGCCTGAAGGGCGAGGAAATTCTGGTTGGCCTTCAGGTCGGGATAGTTCTCGGTGACCGCAAGCAGGCGCGAAAGCGCGCTGGTCAGGCCGGACTGGCTTTCCTGGAAGGCCTTGAACTTTTCCGGATCGTTTAGCGCCTCCGGCGGCAACACGGTCTGCGTTGCCTTGGCGCGCGCCGAGACCACCGCGTCCAGCGTGGCCTTTTCATGCGAGGCATAGCCTTTGACCGTCTCGACCAGGTTGGGAATCAGGTCGGCGCGGCGCTGGTACTGGTTCAGCACCTCGCTCCAGGCCGCCTTGGCGTGTTCCTCCTGGGTGGGGATCGTGTTGTAGCCGCACCCCGCCAGAAGCGGCAGCATGACCGCCATCACAACAAAAGCCGAAAGAGAGCGGATGGACGGGAGCGGCAGGCGCTGGGCGAACATGGAACATCCTCTGGTTCATGACCGGGCAGTCAAAAAGTAGCACAGTTGCCACGCAAGGAAATGGCCTGGTCTGCGCATCGCATCCGAGCTCGGCGAATCACGCCGATTGCGCATTGTCACGGGTTGGGTCGTGCCGGTAGAATTCGCCCCGGAAAGAGGTCCGGACCGTGACACAGCGAGGCAGCAACGATGCCGACGAATCGCGACGCATACTCGACCGCGTCGCTCGGGAGGGCGGCAGTGGCGGTGCGTCGGCTGTCTCGCGCACAGCCCAACGGGCCAAGGACCATTTCTCCGGCGCGGATGTCGACCGCGACGACCGCGTCGAATACTGGGGCACGCGCATCGGCCGCCTGCTCGGACTGCTGATATGCGCCGGACTTCTGGTCTGGCTGGTAATTTTCCTGCTGCGGGGCGCCTGAACCCATGACATCCGAAACCGCCGACACGCCGCGCGCTGTCATCGTCATCTCCAGCCATGTCGCGCGTGGCTCGGTGGGCAATCGCGCCGCGGTTTTCGCGCTGGAGACGCTGGGCTATCCCGTCTGGGCGGTGCCCACTGTCATCCTGCCCTGGCACCCCGGACACGGCCGGGCAACGCGCATCGTGCCGCAGCCGGGCGAATTCGCCGCACTGATGAAGGACCTCGAAAACGCGCCCTGGCTGGGCGAGGTGGCCGGCGTGCTGTCCGGCTATCTCGGCAACGCCGAGCAGGCGGCGGCAGTGGCCTCGCTGGTCGCGGCGGTGCGTGCGAGGAACCCGAACGCACTCTATGTCTGCGACCCGGTGATGGGCGACCTCGGCGGCCTCTACGTGTCCGAGGCGCACGCAGCCGCCTTGCGCGACACGCTGCTGCCGCTTGCCGACATCGCCACGCCCAATCGCTACGAGCTCGAATGGATCGTCGGTGCCAAGCTCGATAGCGTCCGCGCCGTGGTGGAAGCCGCCATGCATGTCGGGCCGGCCAACATGCTGGTGACCTCGGCTCCTGCCATGATGGCCGGCAGCACCGGCAATCTTCTTGTCACCCCCACTTCGGCGCTGCTTGCAGAACACCGCATCATCGAGCGCCCGCCCAACGGGCTCGGCGATCTGACCGGCGCTGTCTTCATGGCGCGCCTGCTGGGCGGGCAGACGATGGAGGCGGCGCTGCGCTCGACCACCGCTTCGGTGTTCGAGATCCTTGCACGCACCGCCAAGCGCGGCGGCGACGAATTGCAGCTCGAAACGGATGCACAGAGCCTGTCGCATCCGATGGCGATGGTGCACCTGCGCCATCTACTGCATCCGGGCCGCGACAAGCGGGCGTGAGCGGGGTTGCGACCCAAAGGGCCGTCGCCGGGGTCGACGGCTGCAAGGCAGGCTGGATCGCGGTGTCCCGAATTCCGGGCGAGCAGGTTGCAGCAACGGTGTTCGCGACCTTTGCCGATCTGGTCGCGGCCCTTCCTGCCGATGCCGCGATCGCCGTGGACATGCCAATCGGCCTGCCGGCGTTTTCATCCCGCGGCGGCCGCGGGCCGGAAGCCCTGGTGCGGCCGCTGCTGGGACAACGGCAATCGAGCGTCTTCTCAATTCCCTCACGCGCCGCGCTCTATGCCCAAACGGACGGCTTCACCACGCTGGACGCCTGGTATGAAGCTCATCGCGAGGCGAGTGTCGTGGCGCGCGCCACGTCGAGCCCGCCTCGCGGCGTTTCCATCCAGGCCTTTGGCATTTTCTCGAAGATACGGGAACTTGACGCGCTGTTGATCGCGCGGCCCGAACTGCGCGGCCGGGTCATCGAATCGCATCCGGAGGTGGCGTTCTGGCAGCTGAACGGGCGGCGCGCCATGTCCCTGCCCAAGAAGGTCAAGGGTCGTGTCAACGCTCCCGGCATTGAAGTGCGCAAGGCGCTGCTTGCCCGTCAGGAACTGGCGCGCGGCCTTCTCGACCAGGCACCGCCGCGTGGCGCGGCGGAAGACGATTTCCTCGACGCCGCGGCGGTGATGCTGGTGGCTGCGCGCTTCTCCCGCGGCGAGGCCATCTGCTTTCCTGACCCGCCCGGCTCGGACGAGCACGGGCTGCCGGTCGCCATCTGGGCGTAAAAAAGCAGGCGCGCGCGGCCCGTATTTGCGTTGATCAGCGGCGGCTTTGGCTTTAATGCGGTTTTTCATGACCCATCTGCCCAAAAAGCTGCTCGCCGGTTATCGCAACTTCATGAACGGCCCTTTCCAGACGGAAACCAGCCGTTATCGCGAGCTTGCCCGACAGGGCCAATCGCCCGAAACGCTTGTGATCGCCTGCTGCGATTCGCGCGCGGCGCCGGAAATCATCTTCGGGGCGGGGCCGGGCGAACTGTTTGTGCTGCGCAACGTGGCCAATCTGGTGCCGCCCTATGCGCCGGACGGGCAATATCACTCGACTTCGGCCGCGCTGGAATTTGCCGTGCAGGCGCTCAAGGTCAAGAACATCGTCGTCATGGGCCACGGCCGCTGCGGCGGCATCAAGGCCGCGCTGAACACCGATGCAGCACCGCTCTCGCCGGGCGATTTCATCGGCCAGTGGATGGGCCTTCTGGCCCCGGCCGCGGAGGCCGTTTCCGGCAATATTCTGATGACCGCGACCGAGCGCCAGACCTCGCTGGAACGCATCTCGATCCGCTATTCCATAGCAAATCTCAGGACGTTCCCTTGCGTGCGCATCCTGGAGGAGAAGGGCCGGCTCACCCTCTATGGAGCCTGGTTCGACATCTCCACCGGCGAACTCTGGGTCATGAACAAGGAAACCGGCGATTTCGAGCGGCCCGAAGTGGATTGAGTCGGGCGCGGCACTGTTCGCGCCTAGTTGCCGGTTCTGAAGTGGCTTGATGGCTCGGCCAGCCTGCGCCAGATGCTCCAGGAGACAATGGCCACCAGCCCCATCGTCGGGATGATCGTCGCCATGGCGGTAACCGGATCGCCGATCAGCGCGGCACATGCCCCGCCGAGCAGGCCGGTGCCCATCTGCAGAAAGCCCAGGACGGCGGAAGCCGCACCGGCGCTTCTGGGGAAGGGAGCCATCGCCGCAGTGCTCATGGCCGGCGTGACGAAGGCGATGCCGAAGGCGTAGACGCCCACGGGGCCCATCACGCCAAGGAATGTCGGCTCGTACAGCTTCAACCCCAGTGCAAGCACCAGGCTGGCCGTGCCGATGCAGGCAAGGCCGACAGGTACCAGGCGGAACGCGCCGAAGCGGCCAATGAGGGTGCGCAGCACCACCGAACCAAATATGTAGCTGAGCGACTGGATCAGCATGGCCGCGCCGAACTTGGTCGGCGTGAGGCCGATGCGCTCCATGAGGATGAAGGGCAGCACCGATGCCTGGGCGTAGATCGCTCCCGCGCTTCCTGCCATGGCCAGGCTCGCCAGCATGAAATAGGGCGTGGTGATGATCGTGCCGTAGGTCGCGGCCAACTGCCTGGGGCGAAGCCGCGAGGCGTCGCGCACCACCGTCTCCCGCATTGTGACGAAAGTGACGAGCACGATGAGCCCTCCCATCCCCACCATCAGCAGGAAAATGGCGTGCCAACCGAAAAGCTGCATGGTGAAGCCGCCAATCGTAGGCGAAAAGGCCGGCCCTATCGCCAGGATGATGCCGATCAGGTTCATGATCCGGGCGGAACGTTCATGGGTGAAGATGTCGCGAACCAGGGCACGCGAAATCGCAACACCGACAGCGGCGCCAACGCCCTGCAGGAAACGCGCCAGGATCAGCAGCTCGATGGTCGGCGAGAGCAGGGCGAAAACGCTGCCGGCAAGGTAGATGACCATGAAGGCCACCGTGATCGGGCGTCTGCCGTAGGCATCCGACAGCGGGCCGCAGACGAGCTGGGCGAAGGCAAAGCCGCCGAAATAGAGCGACAGGGTCATCTTCACCGCCGCTTCGGTGGTGCCGAACGCGCGAACGATCTCAGGCATGGCCGGCGTGAAGAGTGACATCGAAATCGGCCCGATCGCGGCCAGCATGCCGCCGATCAGGGCTACGCGCCGCTCGCTCATGATGGCGGCCGGTGTCGGGAATGCCTGCATGTTCATGTGTTGGCGTCTTCCTTGGAGCCCAATGCGGACTTTGCCGCCGTGAGGCTGGCGCGAATGGTCTTCAGCATTTCGAGCAGGCGGTCCCAATCCTCGGCGTCAATGCCTTGCGAGGCATCGCCGCGCAATGCGAGGCTGATCGGCGCCATGCGCTCCAGCATCTCGCTCCCGGCGTCAGTGACATGGACGAGCTTGGCGCGGCGGTCGGCCGGGTCGGGCTGCCGCTCGACAAGCCCCTGGGCTTCCAGGCGGTCGAGCGAACTGCTCAGCGTCATTGCTTCAACGCCGATCTGCTCAGCCAACACGTTCTGGCGAACGGTGCCGGCGCGAGCGGCGTGCGAGAGCGTGCGGCCTTCGCTCGGTGTCAGGCCGAGACCGGCCTCGCCGATCCGCCTGTCCATCTCGGCACGAATCAGCCGGGCCACGTCGGTGATGAGGAAGCCGAAGCTGTCCGGGTTTACCTTGTATGGCATGGAAATACTAAATCCCCCTTATTATCACCCTTCCTTAGGAAGTCCGTTGTCGGCCGTCAAGAGTTGCACCCGGCAGGTTGCCACCTTACATCGAAGCCTGGTTGCCGGTTCCGGCCGGTGCCTCCCGCCGAGAATGTCCGACCATAAGGAAAAAGCCGCCAATGCCGTCCGAGACCGCTGTCGATCTGAAAAGCCATCCGCTCACGCTGTGGAACGGTCCGCTCGGGCTGCCGGATTTTTCGCGCATCGGCGACGGCGATTTCGCCTCGGTATTCGATGCAGCGCTGAAGGCGCATGAGGCCGAGATCTCGGAGATCGCCGGCAATGCGGAGACCCCGACGATCGAGAATACGCTTGCGGCGCTAGAGCTTTCGGGCGATGCGCTGGACCGCGTCTCGGCGATCTTCTGGTGCCGGGCCGGTGCACACACCAACCCGACCATCCAGGCGCTGGAACGCGACATCTCGCCGAAGATGGCGAGGCACTATTCGGCGATCTCGATGAACGAGAAGCTGTTCGCCCGCATCGACGACCTCTACCAGCGCCGCGACACGCTTGGGCTGGATGCCGAGACGCTTCGCGTGCTGGAGCGCAGCTGGAAAGGTTTCGTCCGCGCCGGTGCCAAGCTGGATGCGGAGGGCAAGAAGCGGCTGGCCGCAATCAACGAGGAGCTTGCCTCGCTCGGCGCCCAATTCGGCCAGAACGTGCTCGCCGACGAAAGCGACTGGGCAATGTTCCTCGACGAAGGCGACCTTGCCGGCCTGCCGGACTTTTTGAAGAGCGCCATGGCGCAAGCCGCCGAGATGCGCGGCCAGAAGGGCCGGTACGCGGTCACGCTGTCGCGCTCGATCTACGAGCCCTTCACGACGTTTTCCGAGCGCCGCGACCTGCGTGAAAAGGCCTTCCGGGCCTTCACCATGCGCGGCGAGAACGGCGGCAAGGCTGACAACAGCAAAGTGGTCAAGACCACGCTCAAGCTGCGGGCCGAAAAGGCGAAGCTGCTCGGCTACGAGAACTATGCCGCGCTCAAGCTCGACGACACCATGGCCAAGACGCCGTCGGCGGTCATGGCGCTGCTGGAGCCGGTGTGGGACAAGGCGCGCGAGAAGGCGGCGGCCGACGAGGCCGAACTGCAGCGCATCGCCGCTTCCGGCGGCAGCAACGAAAAGCTCGCTGCCTGGGACTGGCGCTTCTACCAGGAAAAGCTGCGGGCCGAGAAATACGCCTTCGACGAGGCGGAGCTGAAGCCCTATCTCCAGCTCGAGCGCGTCATCGACGCCTGTTTCGACGTAGCCAACCGCCTGTTCGGCATCAGCTTCGTGGAAAAGAAGGGCATTCCCGGCTGGCATCCGGACGTGCGCGTCTTCGAAGTGAAGAACGCCGACGGCAGCGACCGGGCCTTGTTCCTCGCCGATTATTTCGCGCGGCCGTCGAAGCGCTCCGGCGCCTGGATGAGCTCGCTGCAGTCGGGGTATAGGCTGGGCGACGGCTCCAGCCCGATCATCTACAACATCATGAATTTCGCCAAGCCCGCCGAAGGCGAGCCGGCGCTCTTGTCGCTCGACGAGGCCAAGACCCTGTTCCACGAGTTCGGCCACGCCTTGCATGGCATGCTCACCGACGTAACCTGGCCGTCCGTCTCGGGCACTTCGGTGTCGCGCGACTTCGTCGAGCTGCCCTCTCAGCTCTACGAGCACTGGCTGACGGTGCCGCAAGTACTGGAACAACATGCCCTGCATTTCAAGACCGGCGAGCCGATGCCCAAGGAACTGCTCGACAAGATGCTGGCGGCAAAAACCTTCGGCGCCGGCTTCAACACGGTCGAGTTCACCTCCTCGGCGCTGGTCGACATGGCCTATCATGCGCGCGCCGACGCGCCGGAAGATCCGCTCGGCTTCGAGGCCGAGACGCTGAAAGCGCTCGGCATGCCGGACGCCATCGTCATGCGCCATCGCACGCCGCATTTCCAGCACGTGTTCTCGGGCGACGGCTATTCGGCCGGCTACTACTCCTACATGTGGTCGGAGGTGCTCGATGCCGACGCCTTTGCGGCCTTCGAGGAGACGGGCAATGCCTTCGATCCGGCCATGGCCGAGCGGTTGCGCAAACATATCTATTCGGCCGGCGGTTCGGCCGACCCGGAAGAGCTCTACACCGCCTTCCGCGGCAAGATGCCGACGCCCGACGCCATGATGGAGAAGCGCGGCCTTGTGTGACTTGGCCCGTGGGTGCTTCGACGCCTCCAGCGCTGGCGCCGGCCCGTTTCGAAGGGCCGTTTTTCATCCGCCCCTTTCGCAATTGCGAAAAACCATGTAAGAGCGCGCCCAAGTGAAACGCGGGGCGTCGCCTGGCTGGCGCCCGCCAACCCTCCTCGGACCCCCATATGAAACTCCGCAATATCGCGATTATCGCGCACGTCGACCATGGCAAGACAACCTTGGTCGATGCGCTCCTGAAGCAATCCGGCTCCGTGCGTGACAACCAGCGCGTCGCCGAGCGCGTGATGGACTCGGGCGATATCGAAAAGGAACGCGGCATCACCATCCTGGCCAAGGCAACTTCGGTCGAATGGAAGGGTACCCGCATCAATATCGTCGACACGCCCGGTCACGCCGACTTCGGCGGCGAGGTCGAACGCATCCTCAACATGGTCGACGGCGCCATCGTGCTGGTCGACTCTGCCGAAGGCCCGATGCCGCAGACCAAGTTCGTGGTTGGCAAGGCGCTGAAGGTCGGCCTTCGCCCGATCGTGGCGATCAACAAGATCGACCGTCCGGACGCCCGCCACAACGAGGTCATCAACGAAGTGTTCGACCTCTTCGCTGCCCTCGATGCCACCGACGAGCAGCTCGACTTCCCAATCCTGTACGGCTCCGGCCGCGACGGCTGGATGGCCGCCAACCCCGAAGGTCCGCAGGACGAGGGCCTGGCGCCTCTGTTCGACCTGGTGCTCAAGCATGTGCCGGAGCCCAAGGTGGCCGAAGGTCCGTTCCGCATGATCGGCACCATCCTCGAGGCCAATCCGTTCCTCGGCCGCATTATCACCGGTCGCATCGAGGCCGGCACGCTTAAGCCCAACCAGTCGGTCAAGGTGCTGCACCATGACGGCACGCTTCTGGAAAACGGTCGCGTGTCGAAGATCCTCGCCTTCCGCGGTATCGAGCGCCAGCCGATCGACGAAGCGCAGGCCGGCGACATCGTCGCCATTGCGGGCCTGTCCAAGGGCACGGTCGCCGATACCTTCTGCGATCCGGCGGTTTCCGAGCCGATGCTGGCTCAGCCCATCGATCCGCCGACGGTGACGATGTCCTTCCTCGTCAACGACTCGCCGCTCGCCGGCACCGAGGGCGACAAGGTGACGAGCCGCGTCATCCGCGATCGCCTGCTGAAGGAAGCCGAAGGCAGTGTCGCGCTGAAGATCGAGGAATCGGCCGACAAGGATTCCTTCTATGTCTCGGGCCGCGGTGAGCTTCAGCTTGCCGTTCTCATCGAGACCATGCGCCGCGAAGGTTTCGAGCTTGCCGTGTCGCGTCCGCGCGTCGTCATGCAGAAGGACGAGGCCGGCCAGCTGCTCGAGCCGGTCGAGGAAGTCGTCATCGACGTAGACGAAGAACATGCCGGCGTCGTCGTGCAGAAGATGAGCGAGCGCAAGGCCGAGATGGTCGAGCTGAAGCCGTCCGGCGGCAACCGCCAGCGCCTCGTCTTCCATGCGCCGACCCGCGGCCTCATCGGCTATCAGTCGGAACTCCTGACCGACACGCGCGGCACGGCGGTGATGAACCGGCTGTTCCACTCTTACCAGCCCTTCAAGGGCGAGCTGCCGGGGCGCACCAATGGCGTGCTGATCTCCAACGAGCAGGGCGAGGCCGTGGCCTATGCGTTGTGGAACCTTGAGGATCGCGGCCCGATGGTCATCGACGCCGGCGTCAAGGTCTACCAGGGCATGATCATCGGCATTCACTCCCGCGACAACGACCTCGAGGTCAATGTGCTCAAGGGCAAGAAGCTCACCAACATCCGCGCCGCCGGCAAAGACGAGGCGGTGAAGCTGACGCCGCCGATTCGGATGACGCTGGAGCGTGCGCTTGCCTGGATCCAGGACGACGAACTGGTCGAGGTGACGCCGAAGTCGATTCGTCTGCGCAAGCTTTATCTCGATCCGAACGATCGCAAGCGCTTCGAGAAGGCCAAGACCGCCGGCGCGGCCTAGGCACGTCATCGAAAGAGAAAAGGCTCCCCTATTAGTGCGGGAGCGGAAAACGCGGGGCAGGTCCCCGCGTTTTTGTTTTTGGGAATCGCCCGAGGCCGGGCCCTCGACGAGCTGCGAATCGCCCGGCCCGACAGAATCGCCGGCAACGCGGCGCCGATTCGCTGCAAATCATCGATCGTGTGAATCGCGGCCCAACGAATCGAAACGTTCTTTCGGCCTTCACTCATGATTCCCTGGCTGCCGGGGCGCCGCCTGCGAGCCATATCTCTACTGGGAGCCATTAGGAGTGCCCGCGAACTGGCAAGGGTTTCGGCCAGGCTCGCGGGAATGGCACGGTACTCTCTCTACTGTTCGGGCTCGAATCATCCGGGTGCCCGATTGGCCGGTATTCGGGGCCGACCCCCAATCAAATCATCGGTTGAGATTCGCAGCGCAGAATAAGCATGGCGGAGGAACGGGGCCTGGACATGGATTGAGCGGTTCTCCGGCTCTTATCCATGATCCCTGGCCGCCCGGCACGACCGCCAACCGTCTCTCTCTATAGGAAGCAGCGGGGGCGCGGGCAGACAGGCCCGCATTTCTGCCGTCAGGCACCCGACGAAATGCTGTGGCGTGGCGATCCGGATCGTCGGCAGCGAGGTGATTTGCCAAAATCCAGCGCCCGATTCCCTCGTCACAACGGAGAAACATGTCTGTTTGTCCCCGGGGATGGGAACGGAAGCAGGCCTGGTGCGGGCACACCGTTCGACCTTACGCAGGGTTTTGCTGGGTTGTCTGGATTTTGTCGCAAAAAATTCAAAAAAGGCGAAAAAGGTCGTTGACAGTCTGCGAGGGTGGGGCCTATATACGCCTCAAC
>NZ_JBDGLC010000005.1:0-374452 GCF_057656055.1 Pseudaminobacter sp. Soil_N_29 | reverse complement strand
GGTCTGCGGCGCGCGGGCGGACGCAGAAGTCCTGGCCTGGGCGCTGGCGGACTGTCTGGTCGCGGCGCAGCTGAACTGGGGGCGACCCGTGCCGCTGTTGCTGGCCGAACGCCATGGCGCGGCCCTCCGCACGCCCGGGGGCAGGGGGCGTGTCCGCCCCGGCGAGCCCGGCTTTGGCCGCGCCGTCTGCCTGGCGCTGGTCGAGGGCGCAGGCGCGGCGCTGCGATCGGCCAATGACATCGCCCGGCGTGCGGAAAGACTTCTCGCGGTGGCGCCAAAGGTGCGCACCAGGGGCGCTGCCGCCGTCATCCAGAAACTCCTCGACGAGGACGCCGTGCCGGCCGCCGCGCCGGGCATGAACCTGTCGCGCTGGGCCGCGACGCGGCTGTTTGAGCGGCTGGAAGGGTTTGGCGCGGTGCGGGAACTGTCGGGCCGCGCGTCGTTCCGGATTTACGGGTTGTGACGATGGCCGGACCCAACTCAGCCCAGGCGGTACGCAGCGACAAGGCAAAATCCGAAGACGACGTATTGTTCGACCGCGAGCTGGAGGACCTGCCGCCGGAACTGCGCTGGCGCGAATGGATGCTGCGCGCCGAGGCCGTCATCTTCGCCGCGGCCGAGCCGGTCACGCGCGAAATGCTGGCCCGCGTGGTCGGCCGAAACTGCAGCATCGACCTTTTGATCGAGGATCTCCGGGAAGAGCTGCGCGACCGGCCCTATGAGCTGGTTTCGGTCGCCGGCGGCTGGCAGCACCGCACCCGCCCCCGCTTTTGCGACGCGATCCGCGTCGCGTCCGCGCCCACCCGCTCGGCCGCCGCCGCGCTGTCGGAGTTCGAGGCGATGGTGCTGATGGCCATCGCCTGCTTCCAGCCGGTCACCCGCGGCGAGCTGGCGACGATCTTCGGCAAGGAGGTCTCCCGCGACACCATCGGCGCACTGCGCAGCGCCGGCTTCATCGCCTCGGGGCCAAGAAGCCCGACGCCCGGGGCGCCCTACACCTACGTGACGACGAAGCAGTTCCTCTCGGCGTTCGGCCTGGAGACGCTGCGAGACCTGCCGGATGTCGAGGCGCTGGAGGATGCGGGGTTGCTCAGCAAGGAGAAGCTGCTCGCCGGCGATATTCCGTGTCCGGAGGCGATTCACTCGCTCATGAACATGAGAACGCCAGCAGCACACTCGATTTGACGGACAATGCACCGGACTGAAGTGCTGCGGACTTCTCCGAAGCCGTATCGTAATCCTCTGTGCCATCCGCAGTTGGCACGCAGAACACCAGATGCCGGAAGGTTTCCGGTTGCTTCTAGCCGGGTCGAGGCGGCGGGCTAGAGTCCCGCTTCGTTTAGGATCTCGGACTGGTACCTACCCCTGTAGCTTATTGGAACGTGCCACTACGACGAAATACTCGTAACGTTTTGATTTGGAAGCTACACAAGAAAAAGTGAGTCGGCGGCAGCCCTCAGGCTTGCCGCACCAATTACGACACGGTCCTTCAATGCGCTGGTTTCCGCAACCAAGTTTTCGGCAAAGGAGCGGCAAAGCGGAATGCGGGCGGCATCCGCCAGCGCGCCCTTGGCGAGATAGCAGCCGCCGGCTGCGAGCCCGAAGAGCCGCAGATAAGGCGTAGCGCCGGCAAGTTGGTCGTCGCGTCGCGCCTTCATCAGATATGCAGTGGTGGTCTCAAGATCATCGAGCGCCTGCGCCAGCCGCTCGCAGGTCGAAGAGAGGTCGGCGGCGTTCAGCCCACGCAACGACTCGACGATTCCCCGGAGTTCGCCGATATACCCCGCGACATGCTCACCGCCCGATTGCGGCAGCTTACGCGCCACGAGATCAATGGCCTGAATACCGTTTGTGCCCTCGTAGATCGGCGCAATGCGGGAATCGCGCAGCAGGCTTGCAGCACCCGTCTCCTCGATGAACCCCATGCCGCCATGCACCTGCACGCCCAGGGAAGCGACCTCGACGCCGATATCGGTCGAGAACGCTTTGGCAACCGGCGTCAGCAAATTGGCCCGCTCCTGCCAGAACTTCGCATCATCGCCATCGTGTGCATGCACCATGTCGAGCGCATGCGCACAGGCATAGCAGATGGCGCGAGCGGCCATTGTCATGATCTTCATGGTCAACAGGTTGCGCTGCACATCCGGATGATGCACGATCGGCGCCATGCCCTCACCCGCGTATCCGGCCGCCTGGCCCTGCTTACGCTCGTTGGCATAGGCGAGCGCGCGCTGAAAGGCGGCTTCCGCGACGCCGACCCCTTGGACGCCAACCGAGAGCCGCGCATTGTTCATCATGGTGAACATGCAGGCGAGCCCATTGTTCTCCTCGCCAACCAGCCAACCGATCGCACCCGGCACGGCATTCTTTGCGAAACCATCGCCATAGATCATCGTGCAGGTCGGCGAACCGTGGATGCCGAGCTTGTCCTCCATCGAGGCGCAGAGGACATCGTTGCGGCGGCCGATCGTCCCATCGGCATTCGGGATGAACTTCGGCACGATGAAAAGCGAAATACCACGTGTGCCCGCGGGAGCGTCCGGAAGCCTCGCCAGCACCAGATGGCAGATATTCTCGGTGAAATCATGCTCGCCATAGGTGATGAAGATCTTCTGGCCGAAAATGCGATAGGTACCGTCGCCGACGCGCTCGGCGCGGCTCTTCAGCGCTGCGAGATCTGAACCAGCCTGCGGCTCGGTCAGGTTCATCGTCCCCATCCACTCGCCGGAAATCAGCTTCTCCAGATAGGTCGCCTTGAGTTCGTCGGAGCCGTGTTTGTCGACCGCCTCGACCGCGCCCATGGTCAGCATCGGTCCGAGGCAAAAGGCGATCGCCCCGGAGTTCCACATCTCCATCAGCGCCATGCCGAGCGTGATAGGCAGTTCATGCCCGCCAAACTCCTCGGGGCCGGTTACGGAATTCCAGCCCGCCTCACGCCAACGTGTGTAGAGTCCCTTCCAGCCCTTGGGAGTGGTGACTGCGGCGTCCTTCCAGACCGCACCTTCCTCGTCGCCGATTTTGTAGAGCGGCGCGACCTCGTCGGTCGCGAATTTGCCCGCCTCAGACAAGATCGCGTCGAGCAAATCCTCGGAGAAATTGCCGAATTTCCCGGAATCGATCGCCGCCTTCAAACCGGCGACATGCTTCATGGTGAAGGCGATTTCCTCGACGGGTGCGCGATACATTATTGTTCCTTAAATTCAGACGCGTAATCGTCTTGTCAACTAACGTAGAAATCAATCTATTCTTGGCGTAGGTAGGCCGACCTTCGCGATATTCTAAAGCATATTTGATTTGTCATTTTCGAAGTTGTTCCACGGAAGTCTCCCGCAGAACGTAATTGGCCTTACAGAGAAAACGAATCGAGCATCGCTCTTGGGGTATAATGCAAATGTTTGCCTTGACCTGCCACTGAATTTTCATCCGGCTGCCGTCCGTTCCCTGCTTCGGAATGAACGTCTTCTGTGCGTCCGAAAACCTCGATACCTTAACCGCTCTCCGCTCCTCTCCCAACCAGGAAACTAAAGCGGAAAACTCCGATTTTAACGGTCCAGTTTCTGGGGATCAGATCAATCAGGTCACCGCGCCTGAGATTTGCCGGGAATGCGCGGGTCCGCATCCGACGGTGTTCCGGCAATTGATCGAAGACGAGGCCTTCCTCGAAGGCAGCGGCGAGACGGTCGCGATCCACCATCTTGATCCGCAAGTGATCGCGATGTCGCTGCGCTCTTTGCCGAACTCCACGTGCCCAACTTCGCCATCGATGCGAACTGGCAGAATCCGCCAGCCCGGCGATGACGTTAGAGAGAATCTAATGTACGTTAGAATAGAACGGCGCCACTGGCGGCGCTGGAAAGGAGGAAGGGCATGGAGAAGAACGCGAAACGGGGCACGGTGTGCGTCGTCACAGGCGGCGGGCGCGGGATCGGGCAAGCGGTAGTTGAGCGATTTCTCGAGGAAGGGCTGGAAGTCCACTCGATCGACGTCAACCATCCGACGGACAATGCGGCAAGCGCGGGGCTTTCGCGGCATGATTGTGACATCACGGAACTTGCCGCCGTAGAGCGGGTGTTTGAAGCGATCGGCACCGTGGACATTCTCGTCAACAACGCCGCGACCGTGACGCGTGCGGTTCCGATTACCGAGTTGTCGCCGCAAGAATGGCAGCGGGCAATGTCGGTGAACATCACTGGATTGTTCAACGTGACGCGCACGGCACTGGCGGAAATGCCGTGCGGTGGACGCATCGTCAATCTCGCTTCCACTTTCGCGCATGTGGGTTCGCCCGGCCGGGTTGCCTATTCCACGACCAAGGGAGCGGTGCTGGCCTTTACACGTAGCCTTGCCCTAGATGTCGCGCCGAAAGGTATCCGGGTGAATTCCATATCACCGGGCGGGATCGCGACCGACCGACTGATCGAACTGTTCGGATCCCACCAGGCGGCGGAGGATTATCTGCTGCCGCTGCATCCCATCGGCCGTACCGGTCGTCCCGCCGATATTGCCGATGCCGTATGGTTCCTGACCTCGCCGCAATCTAGCTTCGTCACCGGGGCCGATTTTCTTGTCGATGGCGGCTACACGGCTCAATAATTGGTAACTGTCAAAAGCCTGCTTGCCTAAGTTTCTAACATTGGTTAGAAATTATCTCAGGCCGAGGAGGATGCGATGGCGCGTTACAATCTGTTTGCTTTCACCAATGCGGTGCCGGGACGGGAAGACGAATTCAACGACTGGTACACAAACGTTCATCTTGCTGACGTGCTCAAGCTGCCGGGAGTTGAGGCCGCGCAGCGGTTCAGGATGAGCGACGTGCAGCACCGGTCGGGTCCGTATCCTTATACATATATGGCCGTCTACGAAATCGATATCGAAGACCTGAACGTTACGCTTTCCAAGCTACGCGAAGTCAGCGGCACGGATGCGATGCCGCTCTCGCCTGCGCTGCAGGAAGAGCGGATGGTGTGGATCTACGAACCCGTCACCGAACGGGTCGTCGGTAGCGCTTCCGCTGGTTAAGACATTTCCTAGAAAGGTCCCAAGTGCATGAAAGTTCTCGTCCCGGTCAAGCGGGTTGTCGACTACAACGTGAAGATCCGCGTGAAGTCGGATGGCTCGGGCGTCGAGCTCGCCAATGTCAAGATGTCGATGAACCCGTTCGACGAAATCGCGGTCGAGGAAGCGATTCGCCTGAAGGAGGCCGGCAAGGTCGAGGAGATCGTCGTGGTGTCGATCGGCCCGGCCCAGGCGCAGGAAACGCTGCGCACGGCACTGGCCATGGGCGCAGACCGCGCCATCCTGGTCAAGACCGAAGGCGAGACCGAGCCGCTGGGCGTGGCCAAGGTGCTGAAGGGCGTGGTCGAGGCCGAAAAGCCTGGCCTGGTCATCCTCGGCAAGCAGGCGATCGACGACGACGCCAACCAGACCGGCCAGATGCTGGCCGCGCTGCTGGGCTGGGCGCAGGGCACGTTTGCCTCCAAGATCGAGATCGAAGGCGACAAGGCCAAGGTCACGCGTGAGGTCGACGGCGGCCTGCAGACGGTCGAGCTGAAGATGCCCGCCATCGTGACCACGGACCTGCGCCTCAACCAGCCGCGCTACGCCTCGCTGCCCAACATCATGAAGGCCAAGAAGAAGCCGCTGGACGAGAAGACCCCGGCCGACTTCGGCGCCGACGTGACCCCGCGCCTGAAGGTCTTGAAGACCGAGGAGCCGGGCGGCCGCAAGGCTGGCGTGAAGGTCGGCAGCGTTGCCGAGTTGGTCGACAAGCTCAAGAACGAAGCCGGCGTGCTTTAAGGTTCGGAAGGAAAGGGAACAGACAATGGCAATTCTCCTCATCGCCGAACACGACAACGCCTCGCTGTCCGAGCAGACCGCCAAGGCCCTGTCGGCCGCGCTGAAGATCGGCTCGGATGTCGACGTGCTGGTGGCCGGCAAGGGCGCCAAGGGTGCCGCCGACGCCGCCGCCAAGCTCTCCGGCGTGCGCAAGGTGCTGCTGGTCGAAGCCGACGAGCTCGAGCAGCGCCTGGCCGAGCCGCTGGCCGACACCGTTGTGGCGCTGGCCGGCAACTACGACACCATCGTCGCGCCGGCGACCGCGTCGGGCAAGAACGTCGCCCCGCGCATCGCCGCCCTGCTCGACTTGTCGCAGATCTCGGAAATCTTCGAGGTCGTGTCGCCCGACACCTTCAAGCGCCCGATCTATGCCGGCAACGCCATCCAGACCGTGCAGTCGCCGGAGGCCAAGAAGGTCATCACCGTGCGCACCGCCGGCTTCCAGGCCGCAGGTGAAGGCGGCTCGGCTCCGGTCGAGACGGCTTCCGCCGCCGCCAACCCGGGCCTGTCGACCTTCATCGAGAACAAGCTGTCGGAAAGCGACCGTCCGGAGCTGACGTCCGCCCGCATCATCATCTCCGGCGGCCGCGCGCTCGGCTCCTCGGAGAAGTTCCAGGAGGTCATCCTCCCGGTCGCCGACAAGCTCGGCGCAGCCGTAGGCGCCTCGCGCGCCGCGGTCGACGCCGGCTATGCCCCCAACGACTGGCAGGTCGGCCAGACCGGCAAGGTGGTGGCCCCCGAGCTCTACATCGCCGTCGGCATCTCCGGCGCGATCCAGCACCTGGCCGGCATGAAGGATTCGAAGGTCATCGTCGCCATCAACAAGGACGAGGAAGCACCGATCTTCCAGGTGGCCGACTACGGCCTCGTGGGCGATCTTTTCCAGGTCCTGCCGGAACTCCAGAAGGCGCTGTAAAAAATGGCTGGGGCGCTTGCCGGAACCAGGGTTATCGACCTGACGCAGATGCTGGCAGGTCCCTATTGTACCATGATGCTGGCAGATCAGGGTGCGCAGGTGATTAAGATCGAGCCGGTCGGCGGCGACCCGACCCGCAATTTCGGGCCCTTTCGCAAGGATGACCGCGAGCGACACTTCGGCGGCTATTTTCAGAGCACGAACCGCAACAAGCTGAGCCTCGCTCTGGACCTGAAACAGCCGGGAGGTCGCGACATCTTGCTGACGCTGATCCGCGGTGCCGACATCGTGGTCGAGAATTTCCGCGCCGGCGTGATGGACCGATTGGGCGTCGGATACGAGGTGCTGGCGAAGGAAAATCCGCGCCTTGTCTACGCGGCAATCCGCGGCTTCGGCGATCCGCGCACAGGCGCAAGCCCGCATGTCGACCGACCGGCCTTCGACGTGGTAGCCCAGGCGATGGGTGGTGCAATGGGCATCACCGGGCCGGATGCACATACGCCGATGAAGATCGGTCCAGGGATCGGCGACATCTTCCCCGCATCGCTCGCCGCGTTTGGAATCCTGGCGGCCTACCACCATGCCGTGCGCACGGGGCAGGGGCAGTTTGTCGACGTGGCGATGTACGATGGCATCGTTTCGCTATGCGAGCGCGCCGTCTACCAATATTCCTACACGGGGTCATCCCCAGTGCCGGAAGGCAATCAGCACCCGATCCTCTGTCCCTTCGGCGTGTTCACGGCACTGGACGGGCAGGTGACTATCGGTTGCCCGCGCGACACGTTCTGGGTCGAGCTCGTGTCGATCATCGGCCGCCCTGAACTTGGCACAGATCCTCGCTTCTCCACCAATAATCAGCGTCTCGTGCATCGTGCAGAGACGGTCGAGCTCGTGGAAAGCTGGACGCGTATGCGGACCAAGGCCGAGATCGCTGAGGCGCTGGGGGTGCGTGTGCCGTTCGGCCCCGTGAACACCGCCGCCGACATCTATGCCGACCCGCACATGAAGGCGCGGGAGATGCTGGTGGAGGTCGAACATCCCGGATCGCGCAAGCCGGTGACGGTCGCGTCGACCCCCATCCGCATGACGGCGACACCGGGAGGCGTGACGCGCCGGGCGCCGCTGACGGGCGAGCACACGGATGAGCTTCTTGCGGCCACGGGGCTGTCCGACGAGGCCATCCGCAATCTCAGGGCGATGAAGATCGTCGGTTGAGGCCCTGTCCGCGCGCGTGGCAGCGCGCGGCGGCTCATCCCTAGTGAATCGGTGAGAACTGGGTCGGTCGCAGGATCATCGTCTCCATCGTCTGGATCATCGATGTCGTCTTGGGGCCGAACGCGATCCACTCGGGATCGGCGTAGAGACGCGCCCGCTTTTCTTCCCTGTCCGCCATGTCCGCATAGCCCCACATGGTGATGACCTGGTTGAGGGTGCCGATCTCGGAGGTGAAGTAGCCGATGAGAGGCAGGTAGCGCGTGTGGATCGGCAGCCCCTCCTTTTCGTAGAGCGCCAGAAATTCCTGCAGCCTGCCGGGGTGGAACGTGTAGGTGCGCTTCTCGATGATCATGCTGGGTCTCCTCGCCGGATGAATATGTGGATCACAAAAACCAAACGAATGTTAGAATTCTTTGGCGTCCGTCATCAAGCATGTTATCTCATCGCACTTCGTATTCGCGAACAGGGTTGGAGCAGGTCATGATCGAGCGGACCATTTTTTCAGAGGAGCACGAGATCTTCCGTGCGTCGGTGCGTCGTTTCATGGAAGAGGAACTGGCACCTCACCATGAAGAGTGGGAAGAGAAGGGCGAGGTTCCGCGCTGGGCCTGGAAACGGGCAGGCGAGCTGGGCTTCCTATGCGTGGCGATCCCCGAAGAGGCAGGCGGGGTCGGCGCTGATCGCCGCTATTCGATCATCCTCATGGAAGAGCAGTCGCGGCTGAACCTCACCGGCCTCGGTTTTCCGCTGCATTCCGATATCGTCGCCCCTTATATCGATCACTACGGCACCGCCGAACAGAAGCAGCGCTGGTTGCCGAAGATGGCGAGCGGCGACTACATCGCCGGCATCGCGATGACGGAACCGGGCGGCGGATCCGACCTCAAGGCGATCCGCACCACTGCAGTGCGCGACGGCGACGAGTTCGTCATCAGCGGCCAGAAGACATTCATCACCAACGGACAGACCGCCGATCTCTTCCTGGTGGCCTGCAAGACTGACCGTGCACAGGGCGCCAAGGGCATCAGCCTGATCGTCGTGGAGGCGGACCGCCCGGGCTTCCAGCGCGGTCGCCGGCTGAAGAAGCTCGGGACCAAGGCACAGGATACGTCGGAACTGTTCTTCAACGAAGTGCGGGTGCCGGCCTCGAACCTGATCGGCGAAGAGGGCAAGGGCTTCGTCTACATGATGCAGGAACTGGCATGGGAGCGCATGCATGTCGGCATCCAGGCCGTGTCGACCTGCGAGGCCGCGCTCGACTGGACGATCGAGTACACCCGCAACCGCCAGGCCTTCGGCAAGCCGGTGATCGAGTTCCAGAACTCGCGTTTCACGCTCGCGGAAATGAAGACCGAGGTACAGGTGGGGCGCATCTTCCTCGACCGGTGCCTCGAACTCGTCCTCGAAAACAAGCTCGACACCACGACCGCGGCGATGGTGAAGCTGTGGACAAGCGAGATGCAGGGCAAGGTGCTGGACGCGCTGCTGCAACTGCACGGCGGCTACGGCTTCATGTGGGAATACCCGATCACCCGCGCCTATGCCGATGCGCGCGTCCAGCGCATCTATGCCGGCACCAACGAGATCATGAAGGAACTGATCGGACGGACCCTGTGATGCCGTGCGGGGCTGGACCGCTGTTCCAGCCCCGTACTGCTCACCCCTTGATCTCGCCGAGCCGAGCGGTCGCAAAGTCGCGCCAGGAGACGGGCTTTCGTCCCGTCACCTTCTCGACCGTATCGAAAGTGGCGCCGGCCTCGGGCACCTCGCCGCGCTCGATCTGCATGATGCCGTCGGCGAGCCCGCTCGCATAGGCTTTCTCCGCTCCCTGGCGTTCCATGATCGCCAGAAGGTCTGCGGCAGGCCGGGGGCGGTACGTCACGTCGCGCCCGGTCACCTCGGAAAGCAGGGCAGCGAGTTCGGCAAAGGTGAGCGCTTCGACGGCCAGCGGGTAGGACTTTCCTGCATGCGCGGCGGGATCGCGCAATGCAGCCGCGGCGACGGCCGCCATGTCATCCGACGACACGAACGAAACGCGGCGGTCGCCGACGAAGTGCACGACACGGTCCGGCTTGTGCACGAAGCCGTTCCACACCGTGTCCATGAAGAAGTTCGGGTGCAGATGCGTCCACGAAAAGCCCATGCCTTCCGTGGCCCGCTCGATGAGCTGGTGCCAAGCGAAATGCGCGTGCGGCGTGTCGTCTGCCGCCAGCGCGCCGAGATGGACGATATGGCGGACACCCTGCGCCTTGGCCGCGTCCAGCACCCTCTTGGAATACGCCAGCATGCCGACGCTGTAGCCGGTCAAGAGAAAGACGCTGTCGACACCTCGCAGCGCCGGCTGCAGCGACGAGGGATCGTCGAAGTCGAAATGCACCGGCGTAAAGCCCCGGCTTTGCAGCTTCTCGGCGCTTTCTTTGCTGCGCGCCGCGCCGAGCAGTTCGATGGTGCCGTTGCGCGCATCCTCCTTGAGCAGGCGCATGACCGCGCCGCCGACCGTCCCTGTCGCGCCCGTCACCAATATTCGCTGCGTCATCACCCATCCTCCCGGCATCGCCGCTTGACTCGAAATAAATTCTAACGAATGTTCGTTTTTAGAGGAGGATACCTGCCCATGTCCAGCAAAGATGAGGCGCTGGCCACCGGCGTGACGATCGGTTACCCGGGGGCCGCCGAATATCTGCTGCTTGTCGGCATCAGCGTGGCATGGGGCACATCCTACATGTTCACGAAGGTGGCGGTTCGCGAACTGCCACCGGTCTCTCTGGTGGCGATGCGGCTCGTCATCGCGGCAACGGTCATGGCCGGCATCGTGCTTGCGCGCCGCATCGCGTGGCCCAGCCGCCGTGACATCCTGGCATTTGGCCTGGTCGGGCTCCTCTCCAACGCAGGACCGCTGTGTCTGATCGCCATCTCGGTCTCGCATGTTGATTCCTCGGTTACGGCGATCACCATGGCCCTCGTTCCGCTGATAACGGTCTGTCTCGGCGCATTCGTCGGCACTTATCCCAATGCCCAGAGCGTGATCGGCATCACCCTCGGGCTGTTCGGCGTGTTCGTGCTGTTCGGCCCCCAGGCGTTCTCGACCTATGGCGACAGCACGCGCGGCCTGATCGCCGCCGTCGCCGCAGCGTCGATCTTCTCCGTGTCGCTGTTCACGGTGCGGCTGGTCCGGCATCTGGATCCTGTCATGATCACGGCGCTGTCCCTCATATCCGCCATGATATGGACGGTTCCCCTTGCTCTGTTCCTGGATGGCATGCCCGCAGCCTTGCCGAGTGCTGCGACGATGGGCTCTGTACTCGTCCTCGGACTGTGGAATACCGCCGCGTCCAGCCTGCTGATGTTCGCGCTCCTGCGCCGCGCAAGTCCGGCCTTCACGTCCTACAACAATCAGCTCGTTCCGGTTGTTGCCGTGTTGTGCGGCACACTATTCCTCGGCGAGGCGCTGACGGCCTCGTCCGTTGCCGGCGTCCTGCTTGTCCTCACCGCCGTGGCGATCTCCACCGCACGCTTTCGCTCGCCGCTGCCGCCGCCGACGTGAACCGGGGCGCGTGCCCTTGCACTATTGGAGACGGGCCAGAATTTCCCGTTGCATGATTTTCGAACGGATGTTAGGTTTTGAATCGAGGGGTTGCATGACGGCTCGTCAGGCGCAGCCGCGTTCCACCGTTCCAGGGTCGGGGGAAGCGAGTTTTGGGAGGAAGTTCAGGATGAAGCGGCTGGAAGGCAGGAACGCCGTCGTTACGGGTGCGGCCAATGGCATCGGGCGGGCGTCGGCGCTGCGCTTTGCGTCGGAGGGCGCGAATCTCGCCATCCTCGATCTCGAGACCGACGGGCTCGAAAGTGTCGCGGAGGAGGCAAGGCAAGCCGGTGCCAAGGTGGTGACAATCGCCGGCGATTGCTCCAACGAGGAGTTCCTCGTCGACGCTTTCGCCAAAATCTACGGCGAGTTCGATTTTGTCGAGGTCCTGATGAACAATGTCGGCCAGAGCGCCCGCGAGCGTGCGTCCGAGTTTTATCAGTCCGAGCCCGAGGTGTGGCGCTTCGTGGTCGATATCACTCTCTTTTCTACGTTGCTCGCCTCGCGCCAGGTGGTGCCCTCGATGCGGGAGGCGGGTCGCGGCAAGATCGTCAATGTAGCGTCGAATGCAGGCATGGCAGGCGAGATCGGCATCAGCGAGTACGCGGCGGCGAAAATGGGCGTGATCGGGTTCACGCGCTCGCTGGCGCGCGAGCTCGCTCCGTTCAAGGTTAACGTCAATGCGGTCTGCCCCGGCGTGACCAAGACACGTGTCATCGACCGCATTTCCGAGGAATTTCTCGAGAAGATCCGCGCGTCGATCCCGCTCGGCTACTTCGCCGAACCGGAGGACATCGCCGCTGCCGCCGCATTCCTGGCCAGCGACGACGCCCGCTACATGACGGGTCAATCGGTCGTGGTCGACGGTGGTCGCTGGATGATCTGACTGCGCCAGCGCGGGAATGCATGTCGAAGAAAAGCAAACGTATGTTAGAAACTGGATTGGGCACGATGGCCGGAATGCTTGAAGACAAGGTTGTGCTGGTAACTGGCGCAGGCCGCGGAATTGGCCGTGAGATGGCGTTGATGATGGCGAGCCACGGTGCGCGCATCGTGGTCAACGATCCTGGCGTCTCGCTGGACGGCAAGGACGAAACCGACGGCCCCGCCAATGAGGTCGTCCGCGACATCAAGGCGGCGGGCGGCGAGGCTGTGGCCGACTACGGCAGCGTCTCCGATGCGGCGTCTGCGCGTGCGATGGTACAGCGCGCCGTGGACACGTTCGGCAAGATCGATGTCGTCGTCAACAATGCGGGCATCCTGCGCGACGTGATCTTCCACAAGATGACCGATGAGGACTGGGATTCGGTCATCAAGGTCCATCTCTATGGCAGCTACTATGTCAGCCGGGCAGCAGCCGAACATTTCCGCAAGCAGGAGAGCGGCGCCTTCATACACATGACCTCCACGTCGGGTCTGGTGGGCAATCCCGGTCAGGCGAACTACTCGGCGGCGAAGATGGGCATCATCGGCCTGTCGAAGTCGCTTGCGCTGGACATGGCGAAGTTCAACGTCCGCTCCAACTGCATTTCGCCCTTCGCGTGGAGCCGCATGGTCGGATCGATCCCGAACACGCCGGATCAGGAGGAGCGCCTCAAGGGGCTGCGGATGCTCACCCCCGATAAGATCGCGCCGGTTGCGGTGTTCCTCGCCAGCGAGGACGCCTGCGAGGTCAATGGTCAGATCTTCGCGGTGCGCGGCAACGAGATCTTCCTCATGAGCCAGCCGCGGCCGCTGCGCTCGGTGCATCGCTCGGAGGGCTGGACCCCGGAAACGCTGCGCGATCACATGCTGCCGGCCCTGAAGACGTCATTCGTGCCGCTGCATATGTCGCGCGACGTCTTCTCCTGGACGCCGGTCTGAGCCATGACGGACTATCGTCGGTATGTCGAGGTGGCAGTGGGCGATGTCTATCCGCCGGTGCCGCTGCGCTTTCACATCGCCGCCGATGTCGTCGAGGGGTTTCTCTCGGCGACCGGCAATGACGATGCACAGTATTCGGCGTCGTCCCGGCGCGCACCGTCCATGATCGCCTCGGTCTACCTGATCGACCTTCTGGCTGCCCGGCGCAGCCCGCCTGGCGGCATCCATGCCAAGCAGGCGATCCGCTTTCATCGGGCGGTAGAGGTCGACGAGACCCTGTCGCTGCAGGCAACCGTCGTCGAGAAGTACATCCGCAAGGACAGGCCTTATGTCGTCTCCGATTTCGAGGCGCGGGGTGAGGATGGAACGCTGGTTGCCTCGGGGCGGATCACATCGATATGGGGCCGCGACCAATGAGTGCACTTGTTACAAGCGAAACTGCGAGTGCAGTCGGGATGCAGCTTCCCGTTCTCGTCCGTGACGTCGATCAGGCGAAGATCGATGCTTATGCGCGGGCGACCGGCGATTTGAACCCGATCCACGTCGATCCTGACTACGCAAAAACGGGCCCGTTCGGGCGGACGATCGCGCACGGTCTGATGACGCTCGCCTTCGTCGCCGAAATGCTCAACCGCTGGAGCGACGGGGCATTCGACGAGGCAGGCGAGATTGACATTGCGTTTGTCGGGCCAGTGTTTGCCGGCGATGTGGTGGAGGTATCGGGTATCGTCGAGGAGATTGTGAAGCGGGACGGCGTCGACAGTCTGCGCATCAAGCTTCTCGTGATGGCAGGCGAGCGCCGGATCCTCGCTGGCCACGCAATACAACCCATTTCCGGACCAGGAAACTGAATATGGCGCGCGAAGCGGTAATTGTCGGGGTCGGCGACGTCCCCCTTGAAGGCGGCAAGGTTGTCGGAGGCGGGTCTGTCCTGCAGGTACAGGCGCGTGCCGCGAAGGCTGCGTTGGGCGACGCAGGAATTCCGATGCGCGACGTCGACGGGCTGCTGGTGGCGGGACTCTGGGGCGTACCCGGTCCGGGCCAGCTCCCCTCGGTGACGCTCGGCGAGTATCTGGGCATCCATCCGCGCTTTGCCGACACGACGAACATCGGCGGTTCTGCCTTCGAGGCGCATGTCGCCCATGCCGCGCTGGCCATCGAGAAGGGCCTCTGCGACGTCGCGCTGATCGTCTACGGGTCCGTACAGAAGAGCGAACGCAGCCGGACCCTCGGCGGCCGCCCGGCGGTGCTGACGATGCAGTTCGAGAACGTTTGGGGCATTCCGCAGCCCGTCGGCGGCTATGCGCTGGCGGCACGCCGCCACATGCACGAATTCGGCACCACGGAAGAGCAGCTTGCCGAAATCGCCGTGGCGACCCGCAAGTGGGCGAGCCTCAACCCAGCCGCGACCATGCGCGATCCGCTGACGATCGACGACGTGATGAACTCCGCACGGATTTCCGATCCGCTGAAGCTGCTCGACTGCTGCCTCGTGACCGACGGCGCCGGTGCCATCGTCATGACGACCGCTGAAAACGCCAAGGCGCATGGCGCGAAAGCGATCCATATTCGCGGCTATGGCGAGGCGCATACCCACTGGTCGATCGGTGCGATGCCCGACCTCGCACGGCTGACGGCGGCGCAGATGTCGTCACAGCGCGCGTTCGAGATGGCCGGCGTCAGTCACGATGCGATCGATCTCGTCGAATGCTACGACTCCTTCACCATCACGGTGATGATGACGCTGGAAGCTCTGGGTTTCTGCAAGCCCGGCGAAGGCGGCCAGTTCGTCTCGGGCCAGCGTACCGCCCCCGGCGGCGCCTTCCCGCTCAACACCAGTGGCGGCGGGCTCTCCTACTGTCACCCCGGCATGTACGGCATCTTCCTGCTGGTCGAAGCCGTTCGTCAGTTGCGTGGGGAAGCCGGCGACCGGCAGGTGCAGGATGCCGGCACCGCCCTTGTTCATGGAACCGGCGGCACGCTGTCGTCAGGTGCCACCGTGATCCTGTCAAACCATTGAGTGAGCGGCCATGAGCGAAGTCTACGAAAAGCCCCAGCCCGTCATCGATCCCGGTACGAAGCCTTTCTGGGACGCCGCGAAGGAACACCGTCTGTCGATCCCTCGGTGCAGGTCGTGTGGCGAGTATCATTTCTATCCCCGCGAATTGTGCCCGCACTGCCATTCCGATGATCTGGAATGGACCGATGTGTTAGGGAGGGGTGAAGTCTACTCTTATACGATTGCCCGCAAGCCGGCCGGGCCGGTCTTTGCGGCCGACGTTCCCTACGTGATTGCGATGATCACCTTGCGAGAAGGGCCGCGCATGCTCACCAACATCGTGACGAAGGACGTGGAGAGCGTTCGTATCGGCGATGGAGTGCGCGTGCAGTTCGATGACGTGTCGCTCGATCTGACGCTGCCGAAGTTCGTGCTCGAGAAAGAGTGAGATGAACCTTTCCCTGATCCCCGAGGAGATCGTCCAGACCGGCGAGGCGTTGGTTCGCTTCGTCGATCAGGAGGTCGTGCCAATCGAGGAGAGCAACCAGGCCCTGCTCGCCTCGGACCGTACGATCTACGATGAGAAAGGTTTATTCACCCCGGACGTTCTGGCGCTCAAGCGCAAGGTGCGCATGAAGTCTGCCGAAGCCGGCTTCTATACGATGTTCGGACCTGAAGAGATCGGCGGCGGCGGCCTCGGCCCGCTTGCTTCCGTTTACCTGAACTGGAAGCTGTCGCTTCACTGCGGACCCGGCCGCACGCTCATCCATCCCGTGGTGCTTCCGTCGCCTTTCACCAATGGCCTTTCGCCCCTGCTGACCTTTCTGGACGAGGGGTTGCGCGGCGACTATCTCCCGCAACTCGGTTCGGGCGAGAAGACGCTGTGCTTCGGGCTCTCCGAGCCGGATGCAGGGTCGGACGTCTTCAACCTGAAAACCAGGGCTGTGCGCGATGGCGACGATTGGGTGATCACCGGTTCGAAGCAGTGGATCACCAACGGCCCCTACGCCGACTACGCGATGATCTTTGCGATCACCGATCCGGATCTGGTTGCGCAGCGAAAAGGCGGCATAACCGGGTTCTTCATCGAAACCGCCTGGGAAGGGTTCAACGTTGTCTCCTCGATCCCCATCATGGGCCATCTCGGCTCGGAAATCGGCATCCTCTCCTTCGACGGTCTGCGCGTGCCGAACCGATACCGGCTTGGCGATGTCGATCAGGGACTCAGGGTCGCCCTGAAGGGGGTCAATACCGGACGCCTGGGATTGTCCGCGACCTGCGTGGGGCTGGCCCGCTGGGCGCTTGCGCAGGCGGTCGATTATGCAAAGTTTCGCAAGACATTCGGTCAGCCGATCGGCGAGCATCAGGCCGTGCAGATGCTGCTTGCGGACAGCGCCTCGGACATCTACGCGGCAGAGACGATGCTGGTGGACTGCGCGATGAAGCTGGAGCGCGGCGAGCGCGCGCTGGCGGAGACCTCAATGGTCAAGCAGCACTGCACCGATGCCGCAAACCGCGTCTTCGACCGATGCATCCAGGTGCATGGTGGCATGGGCCTGACAAACGAGATGCGGCTGGAGGAAGGCTACCGCTTCACCCGCTCCATGCGCATTCCCGACGGCACCAGCGAGATCCAGAAGCGGACGGTGGCCCGCGACATGCTCGCCAACGGCGTGAATTTCTGAGGACAGACCATGACGCAACCCTACTCGCGTTCCTCGATCGACACCCTGTTGCGTCCGCGCTCCGTGGCGATCTTCGGCGCGTCCGACGATCCGACGCGCATTTCCGGCCGGCCGCTACGTTATCTGCTCGAGGCAGGTTTTGCCGGGCCCATCTACCCCATCAATCCGAACCGCGCGACGGTCCAGGGCATGGCGGCCTACGCGTCACTGGCCGCAGTGCCGGAGACGCCGGACGTCGCCCTGATCGCGGTACCCGCCGCGCTAACCGAGCAGGCGGTGCGGGATTGCGTCGAGAAGGGCGTGAAAAGTGCGGTGATCTTTTCCGCCGGCTACGCCGAAAGCGGCGAGGATGGGCTCGCCATCCAACAGCTTGTCGCCGACATCGCGCGCGCCGGCGGGTTGCGCCTGCTTGGCCCGAACTGTCTCGGGGTGTTCAATCCCCAGATCGGCTTCTACGGTACCTTCACGCAGTCGCTGGACAAGGAGATGCCGTCGCCCGGCCCGCTCGGCATCGTCAGCCAGTCCGGCGCCTACGGCTCGCATATTGCATATTTGGCGCGCCAACGAGACATGGGCATCAACTACTGGATCACCACTGGCAACGAGGCCGATGTCGACGTCTCCGAATGCCTGGAATGGATGGCCGGTCAGGATGACGTCCAGGTCATCATGGCCTATGTCGAGGGCATTCGCGACGGCGAACGATTCCGTCGTGCGCTTGCGCTGGCGCGCCGCAACAGGAAGCCTGTCATCATGATGAAGGTAGGCCGCTCCGAGATCGGCGCCAAGGCGGCATCGTCCCACACGGCCTCGCTGGCCGGGTCGGACGCGATCTACGATGCGCTCTTTCGCCAGTATGGCGTCCACCGTGCCGAGACCACCGACGAGCAGCTCGACGTCGCCTATGCGTGCATGCGCGGCATTTATCCTGAAGGAAACAAGCTCGGCGTGGTAACGCTGTCGGGCGGCGCGGGCGTGCTGATTTCCGATGCGGCGGAGCGCCACGGGCTGGATGTCGCGCCCATGCCGGACAAGCCACAGCAGGCGCTGCAGGCACTGTTGCCTTTCGCGACGGTGACTAATCCCGTCGACACGACCGCGCAGGCGCTCAACGACATGAACCTGTTGGCGCAGAACATCGAAGTGATGCTGGAGCAGGGCGGCTACGACGCACTCATCGGCTTCTTCTCGACTGTGCCGAATACCCGCACACTTTCCGGGCCGCTGCGCAAGGCTATCGAGAACGGCTGCTCGCGCTTTCCCGACAGGCTGATCGCTCTCGAGATGGTGGCCGACAAGGAAGTGGTGCGCGAGTACGAGAATGCCGGTTTCCTGGTATTCGAGGACGCTGCCCGCGCAGTCGCGGCCCTGTCGGCTCTGACGCGCTTTGCGGCGGCGTTCGGTCGGGAGGATGCGGTGCGGACCACTGGGGCGTCCCCACTGCCGATCGGTGGCGGTGCGCTTTCGGAGGTGGTAGCGAAAAAGCTGCTGGGCGCGGCGGGAATCCCATTTCTTCGCGAGGCGCTTGTGACGAACCCGCAAGATGCCGTGGTTTCGGCGGACTCCATCGGCTACCCGGTCGTGATGAAGATCGTTTCGCCCGACATTGAGCACAAGACCGAGATCGGTGGTGTCATTGTTGGCGTTCATGACCGTGAGGGCGTCGAAAACGCTTATCGGACGCTGATCGAACGGGCGGCCCATCATAGACCAGATGCGACCATCGAGGGCGTATTGGTTGCGCCGATGGCGAAGAAGGGTGTGGAGGTGATCGTCGGGGTGTCCCGCGATCCGGTCTTTGGCCCGGCGGTCATGTTCGGACTTGGCGGCGTCCATGTCGAAGTGCTCAAGGACGTCACGTTCCGCCTTGCTCCGTTCGATCTCGTTGAAGCGAAGACCATGATCCACGAGATCAGGGGGCGCGAGATGCTCCACGGGGTGCGTGGTGCGCCTCCGTCCGATATCGTTGCGTTGGCGCAATTACTTGTGGATGTATCGGAATTCGCCGCCGCCCACCGCGAGGACATCGAGTCGATCGATCTCAACCCGGTCATCGTTCTGCCGGAAGGGCAGGGACTTGTAGCGCTGGACGCATTGCTGGTTCCACGTCGTCACGCTTGATGGCACGTCTCGTGACGGTGTTGTTGAGTTCGGAGTCTTTTCGAACTATCGTTAGAAAATAGGCAGCCGCACCTGTTGAGCTGCCAAGGAGGAAACCATGGACGTCGATTATTCCGGTTACAAGTATTTCCTGTTCGAGAAGGATGGCCGCACCATGACGGTGACGATGAACCGGCCGGAACAGCTCAACGCCATGACCTGGGACATGCACGAGGAATCTTCGCGCATCTTCTACGATCTTGGCATGGACCACACGATCGACGTTGTGATCCTCACCGGGGCAGGACGGGCGTTTTCGGCCGGCGGTGACATAGCCGGCATGAAGATGATGTACGAAGACACCGAGATGTTCGATCGCTCGATTAACGAGGCTAAGAAGGTCGTCTTCGGTATCCTCGATTGCGAGAAGGTAATCATCGCCAAGGTCAACGGCGACGCGGTCGGCCTGGGCGCTACCATCGCGCTTTTCTGCGACATCATCTTTGCGGCCGACCATGCCCGCTTCGGAGATCCGCATGTGAAGGTGGGGCTTGCCGCGGGCGACGGCGGCGCGGTCATCTGGCCGCAGGCGATCGGCTATGCGCGCGCCAAGGAATATCTGCTGACAGGCGATTTGATCCCGGCACCGGATGCGGCGGCGATGGGGCTGATCAATCATTCCGTGCCGGCCGACGAGCTTGATGCGCGCGTCGATGCCTTTGCCAAGAAGATTGGTTCCGGTGCGATGAAGTCGATCAAGTACACCAAGACAGCGATCAATGTCGGACTCAAGCAGCTCGCGCATTCGATGATGGACACCTGCATGGCCTATGAGGCGCTGACGAACCGCAGCCAGGACCATCTGGAAGCGATCAACGCCTTCTCGGAAAAGCGCAAGCCGAAGTTCACCGGACTCTGAGAGCTGCCAGAACACGCGCGGAATAGGGAGCGAGGATATGGATTTCGGCGAACCCGAACACATCACAATGTTGCGTGAAAGCATCCGCCGGATGCTCGAACGTCATGCGACGCGCGAAATGATGGCTAAATGGGACGAGGAGGACAAGGTTCCCCGTTCGCTAATGGAGCACATCACCGCGCTTGGCGTGTGCGGCATGACGGTTCCTGAAGAATATGGCGGCCTCGGCCGAGATGTTCTGGCCACCATGGTCACGGTGGAGGAACTGTCGCGTCGGTCCATGGTCATCGGCACCCTGTACTTAATGAATGCCTGCTACGGGTCGATGAATATTCTCGCGTCGGGCAGCGAGGAGCAAAAGCGCACTCTGTTGCCCAAGCTGGCGAATGGCGAGCTTCTATTTGCCTATGGCCTGTCGGAGCCTGACGTCGGCTCCGACCTTGCAAGCGTGAAGACGCGCGCCGAGCGCAAGGGCGACAAAGTCATCATCAACGGGTACAAACGCTGGTGTTCGGGTGCCGAAGTCGCCGATTACATCTATGCGCTTGTGCGCTCAGGTGATCCGGACGCGCGCTACAAGAACCTGTCGTTGGTGCTCATCCCGCCGACTGCCCCCGGCGTGATGCTGACGCACATACCGGCGATGGGTGTGCGCGGACTTAATACCAACGACGTGACGCTCGACAATGTTGAAGTGCCCTTCGAAAACGTCATCGGCGGTGAGGAAGGATGGAACAGCGGCTGGAGCAGGCTGGCTGGTCCCGCCCTCGAGGTGGAGAAACTGGAGGTCGCAGCGATGGCGCTCGGCATCGCTGCGCAGGCGGTCGATGATGCATGGGAGTACGCGCAGACCCGCAGTCAGTTCGGCAAGCGCATCTGCTCGCACCAGTCGATCCGGCACATGCTGGCGGAGGTCCAAACCAAGCTCTCTGCCGCGCGCTTGATGCTCTATCGTGGCTGTTGGCTGGCCGATAACGACCTGCCCTGCTCGGTGGAGACCTCGATGGCAAAAATGTACGTTTGCGAACTCGGTCTGGAGATCGCACTGACCTGTCAGAAAATCATGGGCGCGTATGGTTATGCTCGCGGCTTCGACATGGAGCGCCATGTGCGCGACATGCTGCTTATGCCAATCATAGGCGGATCGACAGCGATTCAGAAAAACAACATCGTGAACCGCATGGGCCTGCCCAAGCAGTAGGCAGGCGGATCGGGGAGGGTACAGATGATCGAGACGCTTGGTGATTACCTGCGCAACAATGCGCACAAGTTTCCGGACGAGACCGCGTATCTGTACGAGGGCGAGAGGGTTACGTTCGCACAGCAGTTCGAGCGCGGTAACCGGTTGGCCTCTGCGCTGTGGGCACGCGGTATCCGGAAGCAGGACCGCGTCTCCATCCTGGCGCAGAACACGCTGGAGTTCATGGAGTGCTATTCGGCTTGCGAACTCTCCGGTTTCATTGCGGCAACGGTGAATTGGCGGCTTGCTGCGCCTGAGATCGAGTGGATTTTAAGTGATTCCACACCGCGCGTTCTGATCTTTGAAGCGCAATATGCCGAAACCGTCGCGAAAATCCGCGACCGTCTCGGCTTTGTCGAATTATTCCTGTGCTTCGGCGGCGTCGTGCCGGAATGGGCGGAAGACTATTACGCTTTTCGCGACCAAGGTGACCCGGCGGGCGCACCTTCGCGTCCAACGCCGGACGACATCATGCACCTGATCTACACGTCCGGGACAACGGGGCGCCCAAAGGGAGCGATGCGCAAGCACCGTTCTGAAATCGCGATGGGCATCCTGATGGCGACCGAACTGGGCCTGATCGTTTCGGACAAGCTGCAACTGATGATGCCGATCTTTCACGTCGGCGCGCGCTTCCTGCAGATGGCGGTGCACATGCGTGGCGGCAGCGTCGTTTTCCATCGCGTCTTCGATCCGGTAAGAATCCTCGACGCGATCGTGCAGGAACGGGTGACGGTGACCCACATGGCGCCGACGATGGTTCAGGCTGTTCTGGAGCAGCCCGGCATAGAGGACATGGACCTCTCCTCGCTGCATACTGTTTGCTACTCGGCCGCGCCGATGCCGGTGCCGGTGCTTAAGCGCGGCCTGAAGCTGCTCGGGCCGGTGTTCCTGCAGCTCTATGGAATGACCGAGGGCGGCGGCACGACGCTGCACAAGCGTCAGCACAAGCCCGACGGGACGCCGGAAGAGTTGAAGCGCCTCGGTTCAATCGGCCAGGCCGCCCCCAACGTCGACCTCAAGATCGTCGACGAGGACGGACAGGTACTGCCCGTCGGCGAGCCGGGCGAAATCCTGACCCGCACCGAAACCCACATGGCGGGATACTGGAACAACTCCGCCGCCACGCTCTCGGCTCTCAAGGACGGCTGGTATCACACCGGCGATCTCGGCTATGTCGACGAACAAGGCTTCGTCTATCTCGTTGATCGCAAGAAGGACATGATCGTGTCCGGCGGCGAGAACATCTATTCGCGCGAGGTCGAAGAGGCAGTCGCATCGCACCCCGCGGTGTCTGACGTGGCTGTGATCGGCGTGAAGGACGACTACTGGGGCGAGGCGGTTCGCGCCATCGTCGTCCTCGAAAGCGGCCAGTCGGCCACTGAAATCGAACTCATCGACCACTGCCGGACGCAGATCGCCAGCTACAAAAAGCCGAAATCTGTTCTTTTCGTCAGCGAACTTCCGCGGCTGCCGAGCGGCAAGATCAACAAGGTCGCGCTTCGCCAGTCCCATGGCACTGCCGACGTGAAGGGAAAGCCGTGAGCGCCGCTGTGGAACATCCGGCGGTAACGCGCTGGCTTGCCGAGAGAGCGTCGGCGATACGGTTCGAGGACCTCCCGCCTGCGGCAACGACGATCGCCCGCCAGTGCATTCTCGACTGGTTCGCGGTGACGATAGCGGGGGCCGCTGAACCTGCCGTCCGCATCCTGGCTGAAGAGCTTCTTGAGGACGGCGCGGCTCCTGTCGCCTCGCTTGTCGGAATTGGGCACAAGACCTCGATGCTCAATGCCGCCCTGATCAACGGCACCGCATCCCACGCACTCGATTTCGACGACGTCAACATGGCGATTCTCGGCCATCCGACCGTCGCGTTGCTTCCGGGCCTGCTGGCTCTGGCCGAAGAGACGGGCGCGACGCAGGATGACGTACTGACGGCATTCGTTGCCGGCTACGAGGTTGTTTGCCGCACAGGCGCCCTCATGAGCCCCGGACATTACAACCACGGCTTCCACTGCACGTCGACCGTCGGAAGCGTCGGCGCGGCGGCCGCTTGTACGCGGCTTCTGGGGCTGGACGCGGAGACGACGGCCATGGCCTACGGCATCGCTGCCACGAAGGCTTCCGGCCTCAAGGCGATGTTCGGCACGATGTGCAAGCCGCTGCATGCAGGCATGGCCGCGCGGAACGGCCTGATCGCCGCGCGTCTTGCCGCGAAGGGCTTCACCAGCCGGCCAGACGCGCTGGAATGCGCGCAGGGACTGGCGGCGACGCAGAGCGCGGATTACAATCCGCAGGCCGCCATGCAGGAAGCCCCGCTCGACTTGCATATCGCGGCCAATCTCTTCAAGTATCACGCGGCCTGCTACCTCACGCATGGCGCGATAGAGGCCGGAAAGGCGCTGCGCGGCAAAAGCGGCGCGGCGTCTAATGCCATAGAGTCCATTTCGATCCGTGTGCCGCCCGTTGCTGACAGGGTCTGCAACATCGCCGCACCCTCCACCGGGCTCGAGGCGAAGTTTTCGTTGCGCCTGACTGTGGCAATGGCGTTGGCCGGTCGCGATACGTCGGGGATCGAAACGTACACCGACGAGCTCACACGCGATCCGGAGCTGGTGCGGCTGCGCGACCTTGCCACCATCGAATTCGTCGACCAATTCCCCGAAGCCAAGGCGGAAGTCGCCATCGCCGTGGCGGGCGGGTCGAGCTTCGACGCGGTTCACGATGCGGGGCAGCCGGACACCGATCTTCAGCGCCAGGGGCAGAAGCTCGAACGCAAGTTCGATGCGCTGGTCACCCCAATCCTGGGCGAGAGAACGCGTGTCCTGCGCGAGGCCCTCACAGGCTTCGGCGGCACGTCAACGGTTAGCGAAATCACTCGCCTGGCAGGAGGTTCGAGATGAGCGGCGGAAAAGGCACGGCTGTCGTCACGGGTGCGGCACGCGGCATCGGCAAGGGCATCGTCGAGCAGCTTGCGTCGGAGGGCTATCGCGTCGTCGCGATCGACCGGCTGCCAGAGGTCGAGGACACGGCTGCGGCATTGCGCGCGCAAGGGCGCGATGTGGCGGCCGCATTGTGCGACATTCGCGACCGGCAGGCGATCGCGGCGCTGATGGAGCGCCATGCGCCGCTCGACGTCATCGTCAACAATGCCGCCATCACGGCGACCTATCCGTTCGAGGAACTGACGGAAGAGCATTTCCGCGAGACGTTCGACATCAACACGGTCGGTACGTTCCTCGTCGCGCAGGAAGGCGTTCGCCGCATGCGCAATGGCGGCCGCGTCGTCAACATCGCCTCGCGTTCCTTCGCCGGCGCACCGCAGATGGCGCACTATGCTGCGTCGAAGACGGCCGTGGTCGGGCTGACGCGAGCCATGGCCATCGACCTGTCGCCGCGCGACATCCGGGTGAACGCGGTTGCGCCGGGCGTCGTCAACACGGACATGCTTCATTACATGAATGAGGAGCAGCAGGCGCGCATGCTGTCGTTCCAGCTCCTCGGCAGGATCGGCGAGCCCGAAGACATTGCCCGTGCCGTGTCGTTCCTGGCTGCACCGGAAAATCGCTACATCACGGGACAGGTTCTGATCGTGGACGGAGGTCGTTCACTGGGTCAGGGCCAACTCCCTCAAGAGGAGTCCCCCTATGTCTGAGTTCACCGAAGAGCGCCGCCTGATTCAGGAGTCGGCGCGCGAGTTCACCAAGAATGTCGTCAGGCCGCTCGCGGATCGCCTCGACCCGGTCAAGGGCGAGATCCCGCGCGATTTGATCGAGCAGATGGCCGAACTCGGCTATTTCGGCATTCTCATCCCTGAGGAATATGGCGGCCTCGGCCTCGGCGCGTTCGAGTATTGTCTCGTCGCCGAAGAACTGGCGCGCGGATGGATGAGTGTCGCGTCGTTGATCGCGCGCGGCAATGCCTTGATCGGATCGCTGAAGGCGATGACGCCGGAACAGAAGCAGGTCTACCTGCCGCGCATGGTGCGCGGCGAATTCCTCGGCGCGTTCTCGCTGTCCGAGCCGGATGCCGGTTCGGATGTCGCCAACATCTCCTGCCGTGCGAAGCGTGTCGGCGACGAGTGGGAGATCACCGGTAACAAGTACTGGTGCACCTTCGCCGATGGCGCCGATTTTATCATGGTGTTTGCCCGGACGGATCCGACGGTCGATCCGAAGGCGCGCCATCGTGGCATCTCCGCCTTCATGGTCGAAAAGCCGCGCGGCGAATTGCCGGCCGGCGTTTCGGGCAGCCCCATTCCGAAGATCGGCTATTTCGGCTGGACGACGTGGGAGCTCGCCTTCGACAAGTGTCGCGTTCCAGCAGCCAACCTCGTCGGCGAAGAGGGCAGGGGCTTCTATCTGGCGACGGCCGGGCTGGAAACGGCGCGCGCGCATACCGCCGCCCGCTCCATCGGGCTCGCGCAGGCGGGCCTGGACGATGCGGTCGCCCACTCGCAGCAGCGCCGCCAGTTCGGCAACGCGATTTCGTCGTTTCAGGCGATTCGGTTCAAGATCGCGAATATGGCCACCGAGATTGAAGCTGCACGCGCGCTGATGTATTCCGTGTGTGAGAAGATCGACAAGGGCGAGCGTTGCGACAAGGAGGCGTCGATGGTGAAGCTCTTCGCGTCCGAGATGTCGGAACGCGTTACGAGCGAAGCCCTGCAGATCCTTGGCGGCGGCGGCTACACCACGCTCAACCAGGTTGAACGCCACTGGCGCGATGCGCGTCTGACGAAGATCTTCGAGGGAACGTCGGAAATCCAGATGCGCATCATTTCCGACCACATTCTCGGGCGCGGCTGACGCATATGCAGCCTGAAAGCTAGACGACGCGCGAGCGAGCTCGCGCTCGCAGCTTCGGCTTCTCGCCACTGGCACCCATATCTGCCGCGGCGCCTACCGCAATGCCTTGTCCGCTCAATCCGTCCAGAACGAAAGACGTGAATTCGCGGGCGACCTCATCGATCGGCCGCCCGCTTGGCTTATACCACTCGATCGTCCAGTTGAGGGCGCCCAGAATGAACAGTCGCACCAGCGTCAGGCTCACCGATGTGCGGAATTCACCCCGTTCCTGGGCTTCCGAAAGGATTTTCTGCCAGATGCCGGCATAGGAATCGCGCAGGCGGGTGTTTTTAGTGCGGATGGCTTCAGGAACCTGCCCGAAAACGCGTCGCGTCGCGAGTGTATAGTCGCCGTTCTGGATGATCGCAGAAAGGTGAGCGCGGATGGCGGCTTCTATGCGCTCGCGACCTGTCGCAGTTTCCGGCAATGCGTCGAGTGCCGAAACAACACTGTCGGACACGCTGTGAATGCCGAGATCCAGCACCGCAGTAATCAGGTCGTCCTTTGACTTGTAGTAATAGTAGATGCTTCCTGCCTTGAGGTCGGCTTCGTCGGCGATTGCACGCATCGTCGTGCCGGCGTAGCCGAAATCACGAAATATCTTCGCCGCTGCGTCGAGAACCCTTTTCTGGGATATTGAAGACTTCGCGAGCTTCTTGGCCATAGGGGCGATTTCCTTCCTGAAACATCATGTCATTTTAGGCTGCGAATGCGCTCAAGGGAACGGTTTCTAACACATCCGCGGCAATTCCGCACTTTCTAACTAGTGTTAGGTTTCTGATTGGTGTAGCGTCTGTTAATACTGAAAAGCAGGCTAGGAGGAGCTGGTGAGTCTGGTTAATGTCGAGCGCCATGCTCGGGGCGTCGTGCGCCTCGTCATGGTGCATGAGGATGCGCGCAACGCGATGGGCGAAGCCTTGCGCGGCGCCCTGCTCGAGGTGCTTTCGGCCCTTATGCACGACGCCTCCTCTCGTGTCCTCATCATTGCATCGGGTCTGAAGGATTTTTCGGTCGGGGGCGACCTCTCCCGGATGGATACGCTTTCCGATCCAAAGGCGGGGCGCGAGCGCATGCATTCCGCGCACCGGCTCGCCCGTCTCCTGCTCGCGTCCGACAAGCCGATGATCGCCGAAGTCGGAGGCTATGCCATGGGTGCCGGCGCGGGGCTCGCACTGATGTGCGATACGGTGGTAATGGGCGAGAGCGCCGCCCTCGGTTTTCCGTTTCCGAAGGTGGGCCTCGCCCCCGATTTCGCCATCGCCTACACGCTGTCGCGTCGGATCGGGGTGGCGCGCGCGCGTCAGGCGCTCCTCTATGCGCGGACCTACAGGGGCGCCGACGCACTGGCGATCGGACTTGCCGACGATGTGGTGGCCGACGACCGGATCGCCGGGAAGGCCATGGAAAGGGCGATGGAACTGGCGGTGCTGCCATCTCACGCCCTGGCGCTGACCAAGCGCATGATGGAGCAGGCCGGCAGCCCGCAATCGGTGCTGGAATTCGAGGTGATGGCGCAGCCGCTTTGCTTCGCCAGCGACGATTTCCGCGAAGGAGTCGCGGCATTTCGAGAAAAGCGCAAGCCTGAATTCGACGGGAACGTACAATGATCGCAACTGGTGGGGCCGCAAGGGGCGGCGTCAGGGCAGTGTCGCAGACGCTCGCCGACATGCTCGACAACAACGCGTGGAGGTATCCAGATCAGACGGCTTTCGTATGGGAAGGAACGCGGGTCACGCATGCGCAGCATCACGTCCGCGCGTCCAGGCTTGCCCATGCCCTCAAGGGTCTGGGAATGCGCCGCCAGGATCGTGTCGGCATCCTTAGCCAGAACAGCCTCGCCTTCCAGGAGGTCTACAGCGCCTGCGAGCTGTCGGGTTACATCTGCGCCACGGTCAACTGGCGTCTCGCCATTCCCGAGATGGTTTACATCATCAATGATGGTGCGCCGCGCGTCTTGGTCTTCGAGGCGGCCTATGCCGAGACGGTTCTGGCGATGCGCGACCAGTTGAAGTCGGTAGAGCATTATGTGTGCATCGGCGGCGCCGGCGTGCCCGGCCTCGACTTCGCGCTCGATTACGATGAGCTGGTCGCTTCGGGCGATGAGGTCGGCGTGCCGTTCCGGCCGAAGCCTGACGACGTCGCGTTCCTTATCTACACCTCCGGCACCACGGGTCGCCCCAAGGGCGTCATGCTTGGACAGGGCGGGCAGGTGGCTGCGGCGGAAATCCTCGGGTCGGACCAGCGGAATTCCCCGTCCGACCGGCTGCTCATTATGATGCCGCTGTTTCACATCGGCGCCAAGGTCATCCAACTCGCCCAGCACTGGCGCGCCGGCACCGTCGTCGTCCAGAAAGGGTTCGATCCGAAGGAGATCGTCGCGTGCATCGAGCGCGAGAAGATCACCGTCACGCACATGGCGCCGACGATGATCCAGACGCTTCTGGAGTCGCCGGCCATCGAGGGGGCGAACCTCTCCAGCTTGCGGATGATCGTCTATGCCGCCGCGCCGATGCCGATCCCCGTGCTGAAGAAGGGACTGGCATTGCTCGGTCCCGTCTTCCAGCAGCAGTTCGGCCAGACCGAGGGCATCGGCACCACGCTGCTGGCCCATCAGCACCGACCCGACGGCGACGAACGCGATCTCGAAATCCTGACCTCGGTGGGCCAGGCCTCGCCGCGCGTCGGCGTTCGCGTCGTCGATGACCATGGCGAGGACCTGCCGGTCGGCGAAGTCGGCGAAATCCTGCTGACCAGTCCCGGTGTCATGAAGGGCTACTGGAACAACACGGCGGCGACCATCGACACGTTGCGCGACGACTGGGTGCATACCGGCGACATGGGCCGCCTCGATCACGAGGGCTTCCTATACCTCGCAGACCGCAAGAAGGACATGATCATCTCCGGCGGCGAGAACATCTACTCGCGCGAGGTCGAAGAGGCCGTTGTCTCGCACGACGCCGTGTCGGAAGTCGCCGTGATCGGCGTGCCGGATGAAAAATGGGGTGAGGCGGTGATGGCGGTGGTCGTGCCACGGCCTGGCGAAGCGGTTTCGGCCGAGGCGTTGATTGAGCACTGCCGCACCAGAATCGCCAGCTATAAGAAGCCGCGAGACGTGGTTTTCGTGGAAGAGATCGTGAAGCTGCCGAGCGGCAAGATCGACAAGGTGCGCCTGCGCTCGCTCTACGGCCAGAAGCAGAAGTGATTGGAGGTAAGGATGCTCGAGTTGTTTTCGCTCAAGGGCAAGGTCGCGATCGTCACCGGCGCTTCGCGGGGGCTGGGAAAGCCCGTCGCTCTCGGCATGGCTGCAGCCGGCGCGCATGTGGTTCTCGTTGCGCGGGATGCCGCTAGGCTGGAAGCCGTACGCGACGAGATCGTTCAGGCCGCTGGCGAGGCGACCGTCCTCGCGCTCGACCTTGCTGACGAAGATGCCGTGCGTTCGGGTGTGCAGCGCATTGCCGGCGAGCGCGGAAGGGTCGACATCTGCGCGAACATTGCCGGCATCATCAACTGGCAGCCGTTGCTCGACAGCGACATCGAGGATTTCGACCGCATATTGGCGACCAACCTGCGCGGCACATTCGTCATGGCCCAGGAATGCGCGGCTGCCATGCGCGCTGGCGGGCGTGGAGGACGTATCATCACGACGGCGTCCGTGCTGGGGCCGCTCGGCCGCGCCAAGCTTCATGCGTACTGTGCGTCCAAGTCGGGCATCATCGGGCTGACACGCTCCCTGGCCGCGGAACTGGGTCGCGAAAACATCACCGTCAACTGCGTCGCGCCGGGCTATTTCCTGACCGAGATCAACGCCACGCTACAGTCTCGGCCGGGCTACATGGAAGCCATCAACGGCGTGACGCCGATGGAGCGCTGGGGTGACCCGAAGGAAATCGTCGGCGGCATGATCTTTCTCGCCTCCGATGCGTCGAGTTTCGTCACCGGTCAGGTGCTGCATGTCGATGGCGGCGTTTCGTCGTCGTTCAAGTTTCAGCTTGCAGTCTGAGAAAGGAAGAACATGACCAAGCGTTTTTCGCTCGAAGGGCAGGTTGCAATCGTTACCGGCGCGTCTCGGGGGCTGGGCTATGAAATGGCGCGCGCCATTGCCGAAAGCGGCGCCAAGGTCTGGATCACGGCCCGAGGAAAGGACCAACTCGAGGAAGCCGCACAGAAGCTCAGGGTGGAAGGCCACGACGTCGCCATCAAGGCGTTCGATCTCGCGGACCGGGAGGGAAGCGTTTCTACCATCAACGACATCGCCGCCGCCGAAGGCCGTCTCGACATTCTCGTCAACAATGCCGGCATCAATGCCTGGGAACCGCTTGCACAGGCGACGACCGCGACTTGGGACCGCGTGATGGGCACGAATGTCCATGCACCCTACCTGCTCTGCCGGGAAGCGGCGCGCCATATGGCGGCAAGGGGATATGGCCGGATCGTCAATATCGGGTCGGCGCTCGCGGTCGTTGGCCGCGAGAACGTCACCGCCTATGTGGCGAGCAAACACGGCTTGGCCGGGATGACGCGTGCCATGGCCGCAGAGCTTGGCCCTAAGGGCGTCACCGTCAACATGATGGCGCCGGGCTATTTCCTGACTGAGATCAATACGAGCATCCTTGCTCGACCGGGCTACGAGAACGGCGTGTCCAGCCGGATCCCGCTCGGCCGTTGGGGTGACCCAGAGGAAGCCGGTGGTGCGGTCGCGTTTCTGGCGTCAAAGGCTGCCAGCTATGTGAACGGCCACGTGCTGGTGGTCGATGGCGGTCTGACCGAAACCTTCGTCCTGCCTGTCGATGCAGCTTGAGGAGTTTGAAATGGACGCGGAAAAGGAAGTGGCGCTCGTTACCGGCGCGGGGCGCGGTATCGGTCTTGCGACCGTCCGACGGCTCGTGGAGGATGGCTTCCACGTCGTCATGGTTGATGTGAAGCCCGACCCGTTGGCGCAGAACGCGGCAGAGCTCAAGGCCGCCGGAGCCAGTGTCGAAGATCACATCCTGTCGATCACCGACAGGGAGGCCGCATCGCGCCTCATCGGTTCACTGCCGCGTCTCGACGTGCTCGTTAACAATGCCGCGGTCTTCTGGGACGGCAAGTTCGACCAGATCACCGAAGACGACTTCCGCAAGATGTACGACGTCAATGTGGTCGGTACGTTCGTGATGGCGCAGGAGGCTGCAAAGGTGATGAAGCGCGGCGCACGCATCATCAATGTGGCCTCGCGCGCCTATCTCGCAGGCTATGCGCACGCACCGTACATTACCTCCAAGGCCGGCACCGTCGGCCTCACGCGCTCGATGGCGATCGATCTCGCGCCGCGCGGCATCTTCGTCAATGCCATAGCGCCCGGCCTGATCGAGACGGACATGTTCCGCTCGCTGGCGTCCCAAAGGCAGGAAGAGCTGATCGCCAAGCAGCCGACGAAGGAACTCGGCCAGCCAGAGGACATCGCGAACGGCATCTGCTTCTTCGCCGATCGTCGCACCCGCAATGTGACGGGTCAGATCCTGACGCTCGACGGCGGCCGGTCGATGGGCATCTCGATCTATTGAGGGCCCGCACTCTGTTCAAAAGGGAAGGGGCGGTGCATGGCACCGCCCCTTTTCGCTAGGGAGGCCAGTTGTGCGGGTTCAGGCCGCTTCGACACCGAGATAGAACTTCTGGATGTCCTGGTTGGCGCTGAGCTGCTCCGTCGTGCCTTCGAGAACGGTCGTGCCGTTTTCGATGACATAGCCGTAGGAGGCGTATTCGAGCGCGATCATCGCGTTCTGCTCGACCACAAGGATCGAGACGCGCTTTTCCCGGTTGATCCGCGCGATGATCTCGAAGATTTCCTTAACGATCAGCGGCGCGAGGCCGAGCGACGGCTCGTCCAGCAGGATCATTTCCGGGTCCGCGACAAGGGCGCGGCCGATGGCGAGCATCTGCTGTTCACCGCCGGAAAGAAAACCGGCCTGCTGGTCGCGTCGTTTCGACAAGATCGGGAAATACGAATACACCTCGTCGAACGCTTCCTGGCGCGAGCGGCTTTTGCGCTGCGCAAAAGTGGCGGCAATGAGGTTTTCCTCGACTGTCATGTCAGAGAAGACGTGACGACCTTCCCGGACATGGAAGATGCCGCACCGCACGATTTCGTGCGGCGCGAGCTTCAGCATGTCCTTTCCGCCGATCGTGATCGATCCGCGCGTCACGCGGCCATTCTCAAGGGGAAGGAAATTGGAGATTGCCTTCAACGTCGTGGACTTGCCGGCGCCGTTCGCGCCGAGCAAGGCCACCACCGCACCCTCCGGAACCCGGAGGTTGAGGTCGGAAAGTGCATGGATGACGCCCTGGTAGACGACTTCCAGCCCGTTGATCTCGAGTTCGGCCGCCATCGATTACACCCGCCTCCAGTCGGTCAGTTCCTCCATATCCCATTCGTTCGCCTTGAAGCGGATGATCCGACCAAGACCGATCTGCTGGTCGACGATCGATACGGGAACGTCAATAAGGCCGCCCGTGTCCCAGGCCTTTACCGAGCGCATGGCGTTGGCGAGGTTGTCGCCGTTGATCTCCTCGCCGGCGTCGATGACGATCTCGAAGGCGCGCGTTGCCATCATGCCGCTGATCCACGCATCGAGGAAGCCGAGACGGACATAACCGTTCCAGTTCGGATCCTTGGCGCGTAGGATGTTGCCGATGGTTTCCATCGTCGGACCGGCGGGCTTGTTCGTGTCATCGTTCCACACCTTGACGCCGATCAGACCGTCGGCAACCTCGGGCATGGCGACGACCTTTTCGCGCTCGCTCTGCCAGATGGTGCCGAGGAAGACCACGTCATCCATGCCGTAGTCGCGCACGAGACGCACGATTTCCGGCCACACGGCGAAGGAATAGCCGTGGTGGATGACGTGCGTCGGCTGTGCCTGGCGTACGGCGAGGGCGAAGGCCGACACGTCGGTCTCGACGAACTTGGTCTGCTGGACCAGCGCTACGTCGATGCCGAGTTGCTTGGCGTGGGCGACCGCGTCCTCGATGCCGTCGCGGCCCATGCCCGTCGACGAATGGATGATCACCAGCTTTGCAGGCTCGGATCCGACCGATTCCTTAATGTAGTCGACCAGCATGCGAAGCTGCGCGCCATAGGTGGCGCCCGGCACGAAGTGGTAGGGGAAGTTCTTCTCGTCGGCGAGCTCGGAAGCGAAAGAGCCCGACGTCATGAAGATCTTGTGCGTCGAGTTGTTCTCCGGCGAGATCGCCTGGATCATGCCGGTGGACTCGCCGAACATGTAGTCCACGCGACCGGCGGCCATGGCCTTCTTTAGGTTGGCGACCGCGACGTCGACCTTGAACGTCGTGTCCTCCACCGACAGATTGATCTTGCGGCCGCGGATGCCTCCCTGGTCGTTGATCCACTTCGCATATTCGACGAAGCCATCGCCCTGGAACTTGCCGCCTTCTGCGGCCGGGCCGGTCAGGTCGCAGTGGATCGACCAGTTCAGGTCGTCGTTGGCCTGCGCCTTGATTATGTTGAAGCTGTTGATTGCAGCCACGCTCGCAGTAGCGCCGGCAACCTTCAGAAACTTGCGTCTGCTAAACATATTTTCCTCCCATTTGATGCTATGCATGATCGCGGCCGAATTCCCGCCGGAGACCGACCTGGTTATCGACACGCCTTTTTGCGTGCGAATTTGTGCCCTGCCCTTTTCCAGAGCTCTGCCAGTCCGCGTGGCTCCAGAAGCAGGAAGCCGACCATCAGAAGACCGAATATCGTTTCGCGCAGAGGAGTCAGGATCGTTGCGAGGTCTAAGCCCAAGCTGCCGCCGATCAGCAGCGACCCTTCACGCAGCAGCTCCGGAAACAGCGTCATGAAGGCCGCACCGAGGATTGCGCCGAGGATCGATCCCATGCCGCCGACGATCACGGCCGATAGGAAGAACACGGACAGGAGAAGGCCAAACTGCTCAGGGTTAACGTAACGGTTGAAGTAGGCGAGCAGGGCGCCTGCGACGCCGGCATACATGGAGCCAAGCGCGAACGCCACGAACTTGTAGCGCACGATTTCCACGCCCAGAACCTGCGCCGTCAGATCGCGTTCCCGGATGGCGATGAAGGCGCGTCCGACACGCGACTTGATGACGTTGCGCGCGAATATCGTTGAAAGGACCACGACGGCGAGGATCAGATAGTAGATGCGAATCTCGTCGTTGAGCGCGTAACCGAACACCGTGGCAGGCGCGACAGGCAGGCCCACATCGCCATTGGTGACCGACTGCCAGTGCACGAACACGAAATGCAGGATGAACTGCGCGGCCAGGGTCGCGATAACGAGATAGAGGCCGCGGATGCGCAGCGAGGGGAGTCCGAACGCAACGCCGATGACCGCCGCGATGATGCCTGCGGATGGGATAGTCACCCAGAAAGGCATGCCGTAGCGCGTCTGCAGGATCGCCACCGTATAGGCGCCGACGCCGACGAAGGCGGCATGGCCGAGCGATAGCAGGCCGGTATAGCCCATCATGATGTTGAGGCCGTGCGTGGCAACGATGTTGATGCCAAAAAGCCCCGCGAAATAGATCCAGTATCCCGGTGCGACCGCAGGCAGGAACAGCAGGCCGATGATAAGCAGGCCGAACCAGAGTTTCTGTGCCACGTCGATGCCACGCTTCTCGGAAGCCGGGGAAGTTTCTATGGCAGCCATGTCAGATCCTCTCCACGATCTTCGTTCCGAACAGGCCGTTCGGGCGGAGCAGCAATACGAACAGCGTCAGGATGTAAGGAGTGATCTCGCGGAACTCGGTTGGCAGGAACAGGCCGGTGATGGCTTCGAGCCAGCCGATGATGAAGCCTGCCACGAGCACGCCGCCGATCGAAGCCATGCCGCCCAGGATGACGACGGCCAGGACGTTCAGCGCGACCAGACCAAGGTGCGGGGTCAGCGTGTTCACGTTCGCCATCAGCACCCCGCTGATGCAGCCGGTGATCGCGGCGATCGCCCAGCTGAAGGCGATGACACGTCGCACGTCGATGCCCATTGAGTATGCGGTGATGGCATTGGCGGCGGCAGCCCGCAGCGCGACGCCGGCGCGGGAGTAGCGCAGGTAGAGGATCAGGGCGACGACGATCGTCACCGAGATGGCAAAGGCGCGCGCCGTGCGTCCCGGGACGAAGATGTCGCCCAGCATCACCGGCGTTCGCGCCAGTATCGCGGGCACCTGCATCTCGTTGGGTCCCCAGATCATGCCGACGATACCGCGGATGATCGAACCGACGCCGAACGTGACCATCACCACGGCGATGAACGGGCGCCCGAGCATCGGGCGGATGGCGACACGCTCGATCAACAGAGCGACGAGGATGGAACCGGCGAGCGCTATGATCAGACCGATCGCCGGCCCGAAGGTGAATGTCACGCTGGCGGCGTAGAAGAAATAGGCCGACAGCATCATCATCTCGCCCATGGCGAAGTTGAAGGTGTGCGACGATTTGAAGATGACGATGATGCCGAGCGCGATCAGCGCATAGACGCCGCCCGCCGCTATGCCGACGATCGAGTATTCAACGAAAAGCTGGAAAGGGCTCACGGAAATCTCCTCAGGCCGCGTTTTGCGCGGACTCGTCGGCGCCGCCCAGATATGCCTTGATCACTTCGGGATTGGCGCGGACCGCGTGCGGAGTGCCCGAAGCGATCGGTCTGCCGAACGAGATGACCGACACGTGGTCCGAGATGCTCATCACCATGCTCATGTCGTGCTCGATCAGCAGCACCGTGGTGTTGAAGTTCTTGTTCACGTTGAGGACGAGGCGGCTCATCTCGCGCTTTTCCTCGCGGTTCATGCCGGCCACAGGCTCGTCGAGGAGCAGTATCTTCGGGCGCATTACCAACGCGCGCGCCAACTCGATGCGCTTCTGAAGCCCATAAGCAAGATCCTCGACGTAATGATTGCGGACACGGTCGAGTTCGAGCACGGAGATGATGTCGCGCTGGATGTAGAGGTCCAGATTGCTTTCCTCACGCCGGGTTACCGGAAGCCGCAAGCCGGCAGCCAGTACGCCACTCTTCAGGTTCGTATGGGCGCCAAGCTTGACGTTGTCCAGAACCGTCATGCCATGGAACAGGGCGATGTTCTGAAAGGTGCGCGACATGCCGCGATAGGCGCGTGCGTGCGGCTTCAGGTTGGAAATGTCCTCACCGTCGAGCACCACCGTGCCAGACTGCGGCTTGTAGAAGCCGGAGATGACGTTGAAGAGGCTTGTTTTGCCGGCGCCGTTCGGGCCGATGACAGAGGTGATCTTGCCGGCCTCTGCATGAACACTGATGCCGGACAGCGCGTGCACGCCGCCGAACGAAAGTTGTACGTTCTCCACCCGAAGCATCAGCGACGCTCCATTACGGATTGCGTACGACAGTCGCGCACAAAACCACTTTTGTTCATTTTTCCTCCCGCGCCCATTTGTCTGAACAGTCGACATTGGCACATTTTCAAAAATGTCTAACAAGTGTTCGAAAGTTTGTCACCAGTCAGTTGCGATTTTCCGTGCGTTAGCGTCACGCACCTGAAAAGCGCGGGTTCCGCTTGTCGAGAAAGGCCTGCATCGCCTCCTCCTTGTCGCGGGTTCCGAACAGGAGATAGGCAGCGCGTCGCTCGAGCATCAGCGCAGTATCCAGCGGCGCGTCCATGCCCGCCAGCGCCGTGCGTTTGATTTCCGACACGGCCAGCGGCGGCATGGCGGCGATCTGAGTCGCAATGTCCACAGCATGATCGACGACCTCCTCGTCGCTCACGACCTTGCTGACGAGCCCTGCGGCGAGCGCCTCCTCGGCGCTTATGAAGGCGCCTGTCAGCAGGACCAACATCGCGCGATGCTTGCCGATGGCGCGCATAAGGCGTTGTATTCCGCCGGCTCCAGGCATGATGCCCAGCTTGACTTCCGGCTGGCCGAACCGGGTGCCGACGCCGGCAATGATGATGTCGGCATGCATCGCAAGTTCACATCCGCCACCCAGCGCATAGCCGTTGACCGCTGCTATGAGCGGCTTGGGGCAAGCGCGGATCGCCGCCCAGTTCGCCTCGTCGCCGCGCGCCATCATGTCGGCAGGACTGGCGTGGACCATGGAGCGGATGTCCGCGCCGGCGGCAAAAGCCTTGAGGTCGCCCGTCATCACGATTGCGTGACACGCTGCGTTGGCGGACAAGGAAAGGAAATGTTCGCGCAGTTCCGCGCGCAATTCGGGCGAAAGCGCATTGCGCGCTTCGGGTCGGTTCAGGCGCAGCAGGTATACGCCTGTCGCCGGCTGTTCGAGCAGCACGTTCGTCATTTTCTCCTCCCCGCGACAGGCCCGCGTGCACTTTCGCGCTTTACGCAGCCAAAATCTAACGATAGTTAGAATATAACGAGCGCGGCATCCTGTCAAAGGTGAACGGCATCCGGATGAAGCCCGGCTGTTTATCAGCATCATTTTACACCGCAAACTGCAGGAGGAAACATGGTTGAAAGGATGAAACGGCCGCGACGGTGCCAGCTTGCCGTTCCCGGCTCGAGTGACAAGATGTTGGCAAAGGCCGCGGCGATGGATGTCGACCACGTGTTCCTCGACCTGGAGGACGCGGTCGCGCCAGGCGCGAAGGTTCCGGCGCGCGCGCGCATCGTGCACGCGCTCAACACGCTGGATTTCGGCCGTTCGGTCCGGTGTGTCCGCATCAACGACCTCGATACGCACTATGCCTATGAGGACATCATCACAGTGGTCGAGGGCGCGGGCGCCAATCTCGACACCATTTTGGTGCCCAAGGTACGCAGCGCCTGCGACGTCCGCTTTGTCGACCGGCTGCTCACGCAGATCGAAACCAAGCTTCAGCTTGGCCGCAGGATCGGTATAGAGGTCCTCATCGAGGAAGCCGAGGCGATCATGCGGGTCGAGGAGATCGCAGGCGCATCGCCGCGTCTGGAAGCGCTCATCTTCGGTATGGGCGACTATTCCGCGTCCCAGGGCATGGATCCGCGCGCTATTTCGGCAGACAGCGGGTATCCTGGGGATATCTGGCATTATGCCCGCTACAAGATGATCGTCGCCGCGCGCACCTACGGGCTGGACGCCGTTGACGGGCCATTTGTCAATTTCAGGGACGGCGACTGGTTCCGCACGGAATGCGTGCGCGCGAAGCAGCTCGGTGCCGTCGGAAAATGGGCAATCCATCCGAGCCAGGTTGAAATCGCGCAGGCCGTGTTCAGTCCCGCGCAGGAGGAGATCGACAAGGCTTACAAGGCTGTTGCCGCCTATCGCGAGGCGCAGGCCCAGGGGCTTGGTGCGATACAGGTGGACGGGCAGATGGTGGATGTCGCCACCGTGCGTCTTGTCCAGCGCGTCATCGATCAGGCCGAGTTGTTCGGAATGCAGCCATCCGCGGACGTCCGGCCATCATGACGAAATCGAGCTCCGGAAATTTCTTCGAAGACTTCCGCCTCGGCCAGGAGGTCGTGCATGCGGTTCCGCGCACGATCACGGCCGGTGATGTCGCGCTCTATTCCGCCCTCTACGGCATGCGCTTCCCCGTTCAGTCGTCCGATGCCTTCGCGCAATCCGTCGGGCTTGCGCGCTCGCCGGTCGACTCGCTGCTGCTGTTCCATGTGGTGTTCGGCAAGACGGTGCCGGACATCTCCCTGAATGCCGTCGCCAATCTTGGCTATGCCGATTGCAGGATGCTGCGACCGGCGTGGCCGGGCGACAGCTTTACCGCCCGGTCGAAGGTGATCGGCCTGCGCGAGAATTCAAACGGCAAGACCGGCATCGTCTACGTCCGCTCCACCGGCTATAACCAGCACGGGCAGGAAGCTCTGACCTATGTCCGCTGGGTGATGGTCGCCAAGCGAAATACCGCCACCGCCACGCCAGAAACCGTCGTTCCTTCCTTGCCAGAAACGGTGCCGGCAGCCGAGCTCTCCGTGCCTGAAGGGCTGGACTTAAGCGCCTACGACCGCGCCCTTGCCGGCAGTCCCCACGGTTTCGACGATTACGCGACCGGAGAGCGGATCGATCATATCGATGGCATGACGATCGAGGAAGCCGAGCATCAGATCGCAACGCGGCTCTATCAGAACACCGCGAAGGGTCATTTCGACGAGCGCCTGCAGCGGTCGAGCCGTTTCGGCCGGCGCATCGTCTATGGGGGCCATGTCATGTCGCTTGCGCGCTCGCTGTCCTTCAACGGTCTGGCGAATGCCGGCTTCGTGGCCGCGATCAACGGCGGGCGGCACGTCAGCCCGGCTGCCGGCGGAGATACGGTCTATTGCTGGTCGCAGGTGCTGGACAGCCAGCCGCTGGCAGGCCGTACTGACATCGGGGCGATTCGCCTGAGAACCGTGGCGACCAAGGATCAGCCTTGCGCCGCTTTCCCTGATCCGGAATCGGGCGGGGGATCCAGCGTGCTTCTCGATCTGGATTACTGGATCCTGATGCCGCGTTTTACATCCTGATTGCAGGGAGGCAATCATGCTGGCAAGGACAGGGAAACTCGAATATCCTTGGGCGGAAGCGCCCGAAAGGGCCTCCGTCTGCGAGGTGGCGCCGGGCATCTTTTGGGCTCGGTTGCCGCTGCCCTTCCGGCTCAATCACGTCAATATCTGGCTTATCGAGGAGCCCGGCGGCTGGACGGTCATCGACACCGGCTGTGCGACGCCGGAGATACTCGCCACGTGGGAGGAGTTGCTGGCAGGCCCGATGCGCGGCTGCCGGATCGTCAACGTCGTGGCGACCCATGGCCATGTCGATCACATCGGCCTGTGCGGCATGCTGGTGGAACGTTTCGACGCCGACTTCATCGGAACCTTTGCCGAATGGGTATGGGCGCGCATCAGCCACACCCATGACATTCCCGGTTCCAGCGCCGCCCATCATGCCTACCTCGTCCACAACGGTTTCGACGATGCGGCGGCGCATCGCCTGGTGGACAGCCGCAAGCGCTTCATCGACCTGTCGACGCCGCTGCCGGGCTGGATCAGCGAGATCCGCCACGGCGACGAGATCAGCCTCGGCGGACGCACCTGGGAGGTGATCGTCACCGGCGGCCACGCATTCGAGCATGCGTCCTTTTACGACCGATCATCGAAGGTGTTGATCGCCGGCGATCATCTCCTTCCGAAGATCAGTCCGGTGATTGCCGTCTACGAGATGGTGCCGCGCGCCGATCCGCTTGGCGATTATCTCGGTTCGTTTGCCCGCTTCGATACGGTGCCCGACGACGCGCTGGTGCTGCCCTCCCACGGCATGCCATATCGCGGGATTCGCGAGCGTATCGCACAGCTGCGTGCGCATCATCGTTCGCGGCTCGATGCGACGGTGGAGTTCCTGCACGAGCCGCATAGCAGCGTCGACCTGACGCGCGAGATGTTTCCGCATGTCGAGGGGCCCGAGAATATCGGCTTTGCGCTCGGCGAAACGCTCGCGCACGTCAACTACCTCGTCAGGCGTGGTGTGGTCGCCGACATTTCGCCGGATGGCGCCAACGCGCTCTACCGCGTCGTCGACTGAGCCGTCGCGACGCACTTTCAGGGACCCGATCATGCCACGCCAAGCACGCCGCCGCTCCGTTCTCTACGTTCCCGCATCCAATACCAAGGCGATGGGCAAGGTTGCATTGCTCGATTGTGACGCCGTCATCTTCGATCTGGAAGACGCCGTGGCGCCGGAAGCCAAGGCGCAGGCCCGTGCAAATCTCGTCGAGCATTTCCGCAATACATCGCGGGCGCCGGGGCAGGAGAGAGTCATTCGCATCAATCAGACGTCAGGCGCTATCGACCGCGACGACCTTGCCGCGATCGCAGAGTGCCGGCCTGACGCGATGTTGATCCCGAAGGTCGAGACCCAATCGATGCTGCTCGATGCGCGCGCCGCGTTGGGGGAAGCCTGTCGGGACATGCGCCTGTGGGCAATGATCGAGACGCCCTCGGGTATCGTTCGCCTGCGCGACATCGTCGAATGCGGCGCGCGGGACGATGTCGGGCTCGATTGCCTCGTGGTCGGCACCAACGACATCTCCAAGGAAACCGGCGTGCCGCTACCGGCCGGGCGCAAGACGATCGAGATCTGGCTGGCGACGATCGTGATCCACGGACGTGCCGCCGGGCTGGATGTGCTCGATGGCGTCTACAACGATTTCCGGGACGAAGCCGGATTTATCGCAGAATGCAAAGCAGCGGCCCTGTCCGGTTTCGACGGCAAGACTCTCATCCACCCCAGTCAGGTTGCTCCCGCGAACACCGCCTTTTCCCCTTCTGCGCAAGCCATTGCAGAAGCGCGTGCCATCGTCGCTGCCTTCGACGATCCGGCGAATGCCGGCAAGGGCGTCATCTCCATCGATGGCAAGATGGCCGAGTTGCTCCATGCGGAGATTGCGCGAGGCGTGCTCGCGAAGGCCGGTTGAGCACGCCTCCCGATCGGTAGGTTGCGCGATCGCGTCAGCGGAGTGCAGTCAGGCCTTCTGGGGCAGAAAGCCGCGAATGATCAGGTCCACATAATTGGACGCGATCGTCTCGGCTGTCTCAGGCCCGTTGGGGCGCCACCACCGCGCCATCCAGTTCAGGCAAGAAATGATGGCACGCGCCGCGAGCTTGACGTCCAGTTCACGGAACTCGCCGCTCTCGATGCCCCCGCGAATGATGGCGCGCAACGTTTCCTCGTAGCCGTCGCGCATGCGCTGGACCTTGGCCTTGGCCTCCGGATCCTTGATCTCCCCGTAGCCGAGCGCCGCAGTGAAGTAGAAAGGCGCGCTCTCCGCTATATGCTGGGCATGTGCGCGCGCGAAGGCATCGACCTTCTCGGCCGCGGTAGCACGCCCGCGCTGTTTTTCCTCGACAAGCGCCGCCAGACGCGTGATCGATGCAACGACGATCGTGCTGTGAATCTCAGCCTTGTCGGCAAAGAAATGGTAGATCGACGCTTTCTTGATCCCGACGGCGCTAGCAATGTCCTGCACCGATGTGCCATCATAGCCATTAGCGGCAAACAGCTTGGCGGATTCCCGCAGGATTTCCGCCGCCCGAGGGTTTCCCTCGCTCGACCCACCTGTCGGTTCCCACGTCGCGACAGGCCCCGGCATGCCTGGTTCGGCTTGGTTCAATTCAGCTTCCTCCCCGGCCTGCCGATCGTTAGGTGGCAATCGCTCGGTGTGCATTACCTAACATTATTCTGTTTCTCACGTATTTTCCTGAAAAACAACCCGAGTACAGCGCGGTTACCGCAGTGCGCGATGCGGCACCGTCTGCTTGCCCCAAAGCACAAAGGAAACACGGTTCAGGACAGCGCGATATAACAAGCCCCTGAAAAGACGATACAAAGGCTGTCTCATCTGAAAACTCAGTTTATTCGACCTACCGATTGATCGGTAGGTAATCGCGTGCTACGAATTGGCGGTCTTGGAGGAGAGGGTACGTGGCTGAGGAGTTCGACCATGAGACTGTGCCCGACTATGGCGCCATGCAGCGCCTTGATGGCCGCATCGTCGCGGTGGTCGGCGCGGGGCGCGGGATCGGGCGTCAGACCTCTAATGCTCTGGCGCAGGCCGGTGCCCGCGTGGCCTGCATCGATCTAGATGAGCGGGTCGCTGCCAAAGTGGCTGGCGAGGTCGGCGGCCACGCCTTTTCTGCCGATGTGCGGCGGGAGGGTGATGTTGAGGCTGTCTTCGATGCCATCGTCTCGCAGCTTGGCGGTCTGGATGCTGTCGTGGACATTGTCGGGGCTTCGGAGGGCCGTCCGCTTTCCGAAATCGACGCTTCTTTTCTCGAGCGGACGTTCGAGCTGAACCTCTATCAGGCGATTCATGTCACGCGCGTCGCGGCCGACCGCATGGCGCGGGGCAGCGGCGGGGCGATGGTGCTGATCGGCTCGTCCGCCGGTTTTGCCAGCCTGCCCAACCAGATCGCCTATGGCGCGGCCAAGGCGGCGCTTCATCATTTCGTGCGCGGCGCGGCCTCCGAGATCGGCCACCGTGGCGTCCGCGTCAACGCCATCGCGCCGGGCTATGTCCGCACGGACAGGATGCTCGCCCGTTTCGCCGCCGAGCAATGGGGTGAAGTGGAGCTCAATACCCCGTTGCAGCGTGCCGGCAGGACGTCGGACATCGCCGCCATTGCGCTGTTCCTCGTGCAGGACGCGTCTTCCTATCTCAACGGTCAGGTGCTTCTTGCCGATGGCGGGATGCTCAATCCGCCGCGGGTGATGCGCGCGTCGTCCGAACGCCAGATTGCGGGAAGGCTGCGCAATGATTGACCGGGATCCCAACCGGGTCGGCGTGCCGGATATTGCGGTGATGCCGCAGTTCCGAACGCTGTGGGGATATCTGGACGCGCACCGAAAGGCGTCGCCGTCGCGCTTTGCGCTCGTCCATGCGGGCGGCCGGGTGAGCTACGAGACATTGTGCGCCGACGCCGACGCGCTCGCGCTCGGGCTGGCCGAGCTCGGCGTGCGGCCGGGCCACACGATCAGCTATCAGATGCCGAACTGGGCCGAAACGGTCCTCATCGTGCTCGCGACCCTTCGTCTCGGCGCGATCTGCAATCCCATCATCACGATCTACCGCAGCAAGGAGGTCGGCTTCCTCCTCAGGGATGCGCGCTCGCGTTTCGTGTTCATGCCGGAAACCTATCGCGGCTTTGCCTTTGCTGACATGGTGGCGCCACTTGCGCACGAGGCTGGCGCAAGAATGATCGTCTGTCGCGGCAGCCACCCGGAGGCGCTCGGCTTCGATGCGCTGCTTTCGCGCGGCCGCGCCTTGCGCGTACAGGGGGGCGCGCCGGCGCGCGCGCATGTCGATCCCGACGCGGATGCGCTCTACCTCTACACGTCTGGTACCGAAGGCCAGCCGAAAGGTGTGCGCCATTCGCAGACGACGCTTCTCAGCGAGGCGCGCTCGGTCATCCGCGCGACGCAGCTCGGTCCGGACGACACTCTGTTCATGGGCTCGCCGCTGACGCACATCACCGGCTTTGCCTATGCCTGCGTCGCCGGCCCGGTGCTGGGGGCGAAGGTGTGTCTCCTCGACATATGGGACATCCATGAGGCTGCCGCGCTCATTGCGCGCGAGCAATGTGTGTGGACTGTCGGCGCGACGCCTTTCCTGCAGGGATTGCTGGAAGATCCCGCGCTTGCTGAAAACATCCGGTCGCTGCGCATCTTCCGATGCGGCGGCGCGGACGTCCCTCCCCAGCTGATCCGAAAGGCCCAGCAGCGCGGCATCCGCGCGATGCGCACCTATGGCTGCAGCGAGCACCCGACCATCTCTGGCGGGGTGCATGACGACCCTACAAAGGCGGCGACGACTGACGGCAGGGTTCATCCGCAAAACACGGTCCGCATAGTCGATCTCGAAGGCGAAACCATGGTTCTGGGTCTCGGCGAGATCGGCGAGATTCAGACCCGGGGCGACGAGGTGTTTCTCGGCTATGTCGACAGCAGTCTCGACCGCTTCGCCTTCACGGCCGACGGCTGGTTGCGAACCGGCGATCTCGGCCACCTCGATGCCGAGAACTACGTCACGGTCGTGGGGCGCAAGAAGGACATCATCATCCGCAAGGGCGAAAACATCAGCGCCAAGGAGGTCGAGGACCTCATCGTCGAGCTCCCGCAGGTTCGCCAGTGCGCCGTCATCGGCGTGCCGGACGTCGAGCGGGGCGAGTTGATGGTGATCGTATGCGTGCTGGAAGCGGCGGCGAAGCTGTCGCTTGCCGACATCTCCGCGCATCTGACGGCGTCGGGAATTGCCAGGCAGAAATTCCCCGAGCGGCTCGAGATCGTCGACGCGATGCCGATGAATGCCGCCGGCAAGATCCGTAAGGTGGACCTGCGCGCCATGTTCTCTTCGCCCACCGCCTCAAGACATGACGATCACGGGAGCTGACATGATGGATTTGTTCAATCTCACCCGTCACCGGGTTGAAATCGCGGAGCTCGTGGCGACGGTCACGATCTCCAATCCGCCCGTTAACGCCCAGAACGACCTGTCTCAAGTAGAACTGATCTATGCAATGGATTGCCTGTCCGACCGCGACGATGTGCGGGTGGTGATCCTCACGGGCGAAGGGCGTGCCTTCTGCGCAGGCGTAGACATCAAGGCGCGGGCCGGCAAGGTCTGGGGCGAGGGGATGCGCCGGCGCAACCAGCGCAGCGCCCGCGAGAGCTACCATGCCGTTCGCGAATGCACCAAGCCTGTGATCGGCGCCATCAACGGCGCCGCCCTGGGGGCAGGACTCGCCATCGTCGCATCCTGCGATGTGCTGATCGCCTCGGAATCGGCCGTGATCGGCCTTCCGGAAGTGACGGTCGGCCTGATGGGCGGGTGCCGCCACGCCATGCAGCTTTTTGGCCGTTCGCGGGTGCGCCGCATGATGCTCACGGGCGACCGGATGGATGGCGCGGAACTCTATCGCCTCGGTGTCGTCGAGGCCTGCGTACCGCCGGAAGACCTGATCCCGACGGCGCGTGCGATGGCCGTTCGGATCGCCGGCTACAGCCCGCTTGCGACGCAGCTCGCGAAGCAGTCGCTGAATACCATCGAGCAGCTCAGCCTGCGCGATGGCTACCGCTACGAGCAGGAGATGACGATGCAGCTCGCGCGCAGCGACGATGCCAAGGAAGCGATGCTCGCCTTCGCCGAGAAGCGCGCACCCGAATTCACCGGCCGCTGAAGCCGAACGCGACGGACCCGTTAAGCAATGGACATCTCATTCACGCCCAGCCAGAAGGCCTATCGCGAAGACGTGCGTGGCTGGCTCGCACAGAACCTGCCCGTGGGCTGGACGCAGGGCGGGTTCTGGCCGGCCCGATCGGAAGACGCCGAACAGGAACTCCTGATCGACTGGGAGCGGCGGCTCCATGCGGCCGGCCTGTCGGGCATTGCCTGGCCCAAGGAATATGGCGGCCAGGGTCGCGACCATTTCGACGACCTGGTGGTGAACGAGGAGCTGGGCGCAGCCTCTGCGCCCGAGAGCATCAACACGATCGGCCGAGAGCTAGTCGCGCCGATCCTGCTCAGTGCGGGCACCGAGGAACAGAAAACGCATTACGTGCCGCGCATCCTGCGCATGGACGATACGTGGTGCCAAGGATTTTCCGAGCCCGATGCCGGCTCCGATCTGGCATCGCTCAAGACAAGGGCGCAGCACAAGGGCGACAAGTGGGTCATCAACGGCCAGAAGATCTGGACGAGCTATGCGCATTTCGCAAGCCACTGCATCCTGCTCGCGCGCACAAACCTTGATGTGTCGCCCTATAAGGGGATGTCCCTGTTCATCGTCAGGATGGATACGCCCGGTGTCGTGGTGCGGCCGATCAGGCACTTGAACGGCCTGCGGCATTTCAACGAGGTCTTCTTCACCGATGTCGAAGTCGACGGCGACATGCTGATCGGGCCGCTCGATGCAGGCTGGAAGGTCGCGGTGGAAGTTCTCGGGTTCGAGCGCGCGACCACCCGGCTCTACCGTCAGGCGCGGTTCACGCAGGAGCTGCGCGCGCTCGTCACCTATGCTCTCGATGCGGGCATCCTCAGCGATGCCATCCGCACCGAAGCGGGGGGCATCGTCGCCGAACTGGCCATCATGCGCTATCACAACCTGCGCTTCATCAGCCGGCTTTCCTCCGGGGCGCGCATTGGCGAGGAAGCGAGCTTTCTCAAGCTGTTGTGGAGCAATCTGCATCAGAAGATCGCGCGGCTGGCGCTTGAGGTTCTCGGCCCGCAATTCGATGCGGTCTCGCCGATAGCCGAACGGTTCCGACGCGTCTATTTCACCTCGCGGGGCGAGACCGTCTATGCCGGCAGCTCGCAAATCCAGCGGAACATCCTCGCCGAACGTGTGCTCGGTCTGCCGCGCGGCGGGAGAGGCGGGCAATGAATTTCCAGCAATCGCTCGAGCAGGAGATGCTCCGTTCCTCGGTCGCCGCAACCTTCGCCCGCTACGCGAACAGCGGGGAAAACGCCGCACTGGCGGACCTTGGGATTTTTGGCTTGCTGGTTGCCGAGGACAATGGCGGCCTCGGTCTCGGGATGGCGGAAGCCGTCGTCGTTTTAGAGGAAGCAGGGCGGGTCTGCCGCGGCGGCGGACTTGCGGAAACCCTGCTTTTGGCCGACGCCATCGCAGCCGAAAGTCCAAAAAGCCGAGTACGCGTCCTTGCGGGAAATGCCATGGTGGTGGCGCCCGTATCCGGCACGCTTCGCCGTGTCGGTGGTCGCCTGTTGGGCACCGTTTCGATCGCGCGCCCCCGGCCGCATGCTTTGCTCGCCGTCGCCATCGACGACAGCGCGGAAGTGGCGCTGCTGCCCGCATCCCGCTTTGAGCCGCAGGCGCGGGCGCGGATAGAGGCGGAGGCGGAAGCCTGCGCGATGGACATCGAGGTTCCGGTAGCGGATGCGCGCCTTGTCCGCGTCAACGATTTCGCCGAGCGTCTGGCGATCCTGCGGTGCGCCGAACTGCTCGGCGCCGCCGAACACTGCTTCCAGCTCTCCGTGTCCTACATGAAGGACCGTACCCAGTTTGGGCAGCCGATCGGCGCGAACCAGGCGTTGAAGCACATCGCCGCCGACAGCTACCTTGCACTCGAAAACCTGCGTGTCGCAGTCGAGTACGCGGCGGCCGCCAGCGACCTTTCTGCCGATGGCGACGAGCAGACGGCCCTTGCCGCTCACGCTGTGGAAGTCATGCTTGCCTATGTGCCCGGCACGGCGCGCGAGATCGCCGAGACGGCCATCCATCTGCATGGCGGCATCGGGCTCACGTGGGAGTATCCGCTCAATTCCTATGTGCGCCGCATCGTGCGCCTCGGCACTGCGCTGGGAAGCGTATCAGAGCGCAGGCTTGCCCTCTTCGATCGCTTCCAGCGTGACGACAGAGCGGATGATGCCGGGCCTGTTGCGGCTCGCCTTCAGCAAAACGGAGCGCTTCATGACAGCACACTATGAAACGACAGAGCCATCGGCCGCGCTGTTTTTCCACCATGAAGAGCTGGAGGTCATCTTCTCCGACGGGCGGTGGAACGAGGGGCCTGCCTATTTCGCTGCATGGCGGAGCCTGATCTGGTCCGACATCCCCAACGACCGGCTGATGCGCTTCGATGAGGTTTCGGGCACCGTCTCCGTATGGCGGTCGCCGTCGAACAACGCCAACGGCAACACGGTGGATCGGCAGGGCCGGTTGGTCACCTGCGAGCACGGTACGCGCAGGGTCGCACGCACGCAGCACGACGGGAGCATCCATGTCCTGGCCGAGCGCCATGGTGCGGGACGACTCAACAGTCCGAACGACGTCGTGGTCAAGTCCGACGGGTCCATCTGGTTTTCGGATCCGCATTACGGGATCAACACCGACTACTTCGGCAATCGGGCGACAAGCGAGCAGGAGGGCGCGTTCGTCTACCGGCTGGACCCGGATACTGGCCGGCTCGCGCCAATGATCACGACGATGGTTCAGCCCAACGGTCTGGCCTTCTCGGCGGACGAACGAAGCCTCTTCGTCGTCGAGAGTGGTCGCACGATGGGGGCCGATCATCCCTGCCATATCCGCCGTTTCGATGTCGGAGCCAATGGAGGGCTGACGGATCGCGGCGTCGTCGTTGAAGCCTCCGTCGGGCTGTTCGACGGCATCAGACTGGATGACGCCGGCCGCATCTGGGCCGGCGCCGGCGATGGCGTCCATTGCTATGCGCCGGACGGTCGGCTACTGGGCAAGATCCTCGTCGGCAGCGCCGTCATCAATCTTTGTTTCGGTGGTCCGAAGCGTAACGTCGTCTATATGTGCGCGCCGAAGAAGGTTCTTCGCGTTCCGCTCCGCGTTCGCGGGATCGATCCCTTTGCTCACATGTCCGGTGTCGCATGACGGACCGGACAGAGGCCCTTTCCCCGCCACCTCCGGCTGACCGTCTCGCCGGCAGGGCGGTTCTGATCACCGGGGCCGCGCAGGGGATCGGCGCAGCCATTGCCCGTCTTTTCGCCGCGGAAGGCGCGCGTCTGGCGCTGGTCGACATCCGCAACGCGGGCCTCGGCAAGGTCGCCGCCGAAACCGGAGCGGTTGCCCTCGAATGCGATCTGCGGGATGTCGAGCGTCTGGAGGCGGTGGCTGACGAAGCCGCGCAAGCGCTGGGTCATCTCGACGGTCTGGTCAACGCCGCCGGCATTCACGCCGCCGGATCGGTTGCCGAAACCACGCCCGACCGCTGGCGCGACGTAATGGCCGTCAATCTCGATGCACCATTCTTCCTGTGCCGCGCCGCCGAACCACACCTGCGCGCCTCGGCTGGGTCGACCATCGTCAACCTGTCGTCCGGAACGGGCCTGTCGCCCTTTCCGAACCGTTCTGCCTACGCCACCTCGAAAGGGGCGCTGATTACGCTTGGCAAGGTGCTGGCGATGGAGTTCGCGCCTGCCATTCGTGTCAACACGATCTGCCCGGGTCTCATCGACACGCCGATGACGGCGGGGCTTCCCAACCACAACGCGCTGCAGCAGACGCTTGAGCGCTATGCGCTGCGCCGGCTGGGAAGGGATGACGAGGTCGCGCAGGCCGCGCTTTTCCTGACATCCACGGCTTCCTCGTTCGTTACGGGGACGACCATGGCTGTCGATGGCGGACGGACCTATCACTAGCGGGGACGGGAGGAGGGAACCGATGAACAAGACGGTGCAGGACATAGTTTCGCACGCCGCCGAAGAGAGGCGGATCGCGGAACAATGGCTGCGGAATTTCAACGCGACTCTGGAAACGGGCGATGCTGCCGGGGTGGCGGACCTGCTGGCCGAAGATGGATACTGGCGCGATCTGCTCGCGCATCAATGGGATTTTCGCCCGCTTTCGGGGCGCGAAACCATCGCGTCCACGCTGATTAGCGAAGGAAAGCAGCGCAGTATTCGCGATTTCGCGATCGATCCACGCTTTACCGCGCCCTGTCAACTGCTGCGTGCGGGCCGGCGCGTCATCGAGGTCATCGTCCAGTTCCGCACGGGGATCGGTACGGGCAATGGGGTCGTGCGGCTCGAAAAGGGCGGCGATGGAGTATATCGGGCCTGGGGGCTGATGACATCCCTGCAGACGCTCGACGGCTACCCGGAGGCGATAGGAGCGCACCGTCCGGATCGCGTCGTGGTTCGCGCCGAGGGCGAGAACTGGCTCGATCGCCTCGAACAGGACAGGAATTTCGACGAGGAGGAACCCGAAGCGCTGGTTGTTGGTGCCGGCCATTCCGGTCTCATGATCGCGGCCCGCCTGAAGGCGATGGGTGTGCGAACCCTGGTAGTGGAGGCGCAGCCGCGCGTCGGCGACGTGTGGCGAAACCGTTACCACACGCTGCAACTCCACAACGAAATCTACACGATCGACTTCCCTTATGTGAGCTATCCGCAGACTTGGCCGGCCTATCTGCCGAAGGACATGTATGCGGCATGGATGGAATTCTACGCGCTGGCCATGGAGCTGGCGGTGTGGACGTCGGTGCGGTTCGAGGGCGGCGAGTTCGACGAGGAAGCTGGCGTCTGGCAGGCGCGGCTGCGTATGCCGGACGGTTCGCAGCGCACCTTGCGGCCGAAGCATGTGGTCGTGGCGACCGGCGGGGTTTCAGGGCGCAAGAACTATCCGCGCCTGCCCGGCCTTGAGGATTTTTCGGGGACGGTTACGCACTCCGCCGATGTGCGCCCCACCGCCGAGTATCGCGGCAAGCAGGCGATCGTGGTCGGCACCAGCACCAGCGGTCACGACATCGCGCTCGAACTGACACAGCGCGGCTGCGACGTCACGATGATCCAGCGCAGCCCGACGACGGTTGTCAATATCGATCCTGCCAATCTCATCTACACCCTCTACAAGGAGGGACGCTCCATCGATGAGGTGGACATCGTCTCGATCGCCAACAATTTCGATGCGACGCTCGCCAGCTACCGGGAATTCGCGCGCATCGTCACCAAGATGGATAAGGATCTGCTCGCCGGCCTCGAAAAGGCGGGCTTCCGCACCGATCCCGGCTATCTGGGGGGCGGGTACTTCGCCAACTACCTGCATCGGGGCGGTGGCTATTACCTCAATGTGGGAGCATCGGAATACATCGTCGATGGCCGCATCAAGCTGTTGCAGAACGACCGAATAGGCCGCTACGAGGCAGGCGGGGCGCGATTGACCGACGGGACTCTAGTCCCGGCGCAGCTGATCGTGCTGGCGACCGGCTACCTCAACCAGGAAGTGGACATTCGCGACTATTTCGGCGACGCGGTCGCCGACAAGGTGGGCAAGGTTTGGGGCTGGGACCAGGCCGGCGAACTGCGCGGCGCCTGGCGGCCGACAGGGCAGAAGGGCTTGTGGCTGCAACTGGGCGGGGTTCCGCAGGCGCGAACCTATTCCAAGCTTCTGGCGCTGCAGATCGTGGCCGAGCTGCGCAGCATCGAGTAGCCAAGCGGCCAGCAGCTTTTGCCGGAAGACTTCCGCCGGCGTTCTGAAGCCGAGGCATTTGCGCGGCGTGGTGTTGAGCTGGTCACAGATGCCCTTCAGGTCGCTGTCGTCGACCGACAGGGGATCGAGGTCTCTCGGCAGCCATTTGCGGGCGCGGCGATTGGTGTTTTCGACCGATCCTTTCTGCCAGGGCGACTGTGGGTCGCAGAACCAGGTCTGCACGCCGAGCCCCGCCTGGAGATACGGCCAGTCGGTGAATTCGGTGCCGCGGTCAAAGGTGATCGAGCGGCGCGCGGCATGGGGAAGGGCGCTCAAGGTATCGATCAGCCCGTCCATGATCGGCTTCGATTGCCGGTCGTTGTTGCGCAGCAAGACCGTGAAGCGGCTGACCCGTTCGACCAATGATGTGACGTTGGCCTTGCCGAACTTCTTGCGGAACTGGATCAGGTCGCATTCCCAATGCCCAAGCTGCTGGCGCTCGCGAACAATGTCCGGACGGTGCAGAATGCTGAGTTCCGGGCTGAATCTGCGGCCATAGCGTCGTCGGGGCGACGCCCGACGCTCGGGCAAATAGTGCCACAGCTTCATCTCGTGGCCATCGGGCGAGTATCCCAACGGCTGATCTCTTGGGCGCGGTGGTTCTGCGGCTGGCCACCGCAGGCCCTATGCGCAAGTCGCATATGTGGGCTACAAGCCAGCGCTACGATGACCAACTCAGGAGAAAATCGGAATTGCCTCTCTGTCCACCGCTGACCCGCCACCTGAAGCAGCCGGAGCTGTTTTGCTCCATCGACCGGGTGCCGGCGCTTGCCACGCCCGTCAGCGGACGAACATTCGACGTCACAAATCCATCCACGGGTGAACTGCTGGCAGAACTCCCCGACATGGGTGTCGAAGAGACGCGTGCGGCGATCGACAAGGCCTATGTCGGTCAGGCCGAATGGGCCGCGCTGACTGCGCGGGAGCGCAGCGACACGCTGTGGCGATGGCATCAGCTGATCGTTACCCACACTGCCGATCTCGCTGCGATCCTCACCGCGGAGATGGGCAAGCCGCTCGCGGAAGCCAAGTCGGAGGTGTCGCATGCGGCGGCGTATCTCCAATGGTATGCCGAGGAAGCCAACCGCATCTATGGTGAGACGATTTCGGCGCGGCGGGGTGCACGATCGTGCTGAAGCCCGCCGAACAGACGCCGCTGGTTGCCGGGGCCATGTTCGCGCTCGCCGCGGAGGCTGGTTTCCCGGACGGCGTCGTTAACCTGGTCTACGCTTCCGAAGGCGCGGCGGTGGGGGGCGAACTCTGCACCAATCCCAAGGTGCGCAAGATCAGCTTCACCGGCTCGACCGAAATCGGGCGGCTGCTCATGCGGCAGTGCTCGGACCAGATTAAGAAGGTCAGCCTCGAGCTGGGCGGCAATGCACCTTTCATTGTCTTCGACGATGCCGATGTCGATGCCGCCGTTGACGGCGCGATCCAGGCGAAGTTCCGCAATGCCGGCCAGACCTGCGTTTCGGCGAACCGTCTCTATGTCCAATCGGGCGTCCATGATGAATTCGTCGACAAGTTCGTCGAGAGGGTCCGCCAGCTTTCGGTTGGCGACGGCTTCGCCCCTGGCGTCGCGATCGGTCCACTGATCGACCAGCGTGCCCTGGCCAAGATCGAAGCCCACATTGCCGACGGGGTGAAAAAAGGCGGCGCAATCCGATGCGGCGGAAACCGGATCGGCACAAACGGCACGCGACGGCCCTCACCGCGATCTCCAGCGAAATGAAAGTGGCGCAGGAGGAGACATTCGGACCTTTGGCCCCGATCATCCGCTTCCAGGACGCAGAGCAAGTGGTGCGTGCGGCGAACGACACGATCTACGGTCTCGCCGCGTATTTTTATGCCTCCAACCTGAAGCGTGTCTGGCGCGTGGCCGAGGCGTTGGAATACGGCATGGTCGGCATCAATACGGGACGCATGTCCTCGGAGGCCGCGCCTTTCGGGGGGATGAAGCAGTCCGGCATCGGCCGGGAGGGCTCTCGCCACGGGCTCGAGGACTACCTTGAAATGAAGTACCTCTGCATGGGCGGCATCTGAAACAGGGCGAAGTCGAGGCTCGGCTAGGGCACACACGGAATAGATTACCGCTGAGGAATTTCCGCTTCAGACCCAGGCCGCTTCACCCGTGGATTGAGACCGTCTTGGGCTCTTTCGACGTATGTCCGCCTGTGGAGAACGGCAGGGGCGAGGGCGCGCGAAGCCGACGTCCCACGTGCACGCCGGGAAGACTGCAACGGGGTCATTTCATCACCTTCGGGAAAGGATCCCCTTTCCGAAACCTGCGTCGGGCTGGAACCGCCTGGAGCTCTGTGATCACTCGACCGTCAAGTGCCACCACTCGAGGGCGGCTTTTGCTTCAACTACCAAGACGGCGGATGGCTTTCGTTAAGCGCAACATTGGATCACGTCATAGAGACCTGATGTTCTTACAGCGTGTTAGTTTCAACCGCCACACTCCAGAGCCCGGACGCGATCAAGCATGAAGTACCTTGGCGATCTCGATATTTTCGCACGGATAGTCCGGACGAAAAACATGTCGGCGACGGCCCGCGAACTTGGCATATCGCCCGCCGCCGTGTCCAAAGCCGTGCGACGCCTGGAGGAACCGCTTGATGTGCGGCTGCTGAACCGCACGACAAGACAGGTTGTCGTGACCGAAGCCGGACAGATGTTCTTTGAACGGATCTCGGAGGTTCTGGCCGCACTCAATGAAGTCGAGACCTTTATGGCGGGCAAAGGGGCCGAGATCGCGGGAAGCCTTCGGATCAGCGCACCGACATCCTTCGGACGCCTGCATGTGGCGCCTCACCTTTGTGAATTTATCAACCGGCACCCGAAGGTCCGCATCGATCTCGTCCTGTCCGACCAGTTCTCCGACATCATAGCGGAAGGCTATGACCTGGCCATCCGGATCTCCGCGCTCAAGGACACGGGACTGGTTGCCCGGCGATTGGCCCCTGTCCGCCGGGTTCTCTGCGCTTCTCCCGGTTATATCGCGTCTCACGGGATGCCAGCCAGTTTCGAGGAGCTCAAGGATCATCAGTGTCTGCCCTCGCACAATGGCGAACCCTGGCGTCTTGAAGGGCCCCAGGGCTTGTTGATCTATCGTCCCCAGGGCGTTCTTACGACCAATTCAAGTGAAGTCATCCGCGAAGCTGTCATTTCGGGGCTCGGCATCGCTCTGAGATCCAAATGGGATGTCGGCGCGGAACTGGCCGACGGAAGGTTGGTGCAGATTCTTCCGGAATATGAAGGTGCGAGAGACGTGGCCGTATCAGCACTTTATCCCAGCCGTCACTTCCTGCTGCCGAAAGTGCGCGCTTTCATCGACTATCTGCACGAAATCTACCGCAAGGACCAATATTGGGAGGGCCGCGAGGGCTGATTATTTCCGTTCAGGAACAAGTGTTGTTGGCGGGCGGCCGGTTGATCTAACACCTGCAGTAGCGGATTTTCCGCGGGAACAAGCATGCAGGAGTTGATATGTCGAGGATTGAGAAAAGCGGCCTTCAAGTTGATCGCAGCTTGCATGATTTCCTGGTGGAGGAAGCTCTTCCTGGCACGGGTGTTGATGCGGAAACGTTCTGGCTGAAGCTGTCGGAGATCGTTCACGTGCTTTCCCCGAAGAACCGCGAGCTGCTTCAGGTTCGCGACGCGCTTCAGGCCAAGATCGATGCCTGGCACAAGGAGCATGGCGCGCCGAGTGATCTGGGAGCCTATGAGACTTTCCTGCGCGAGATCGGCTATTTGTGTCAGGAAGGACCCGAATTCAAGGTCGAGACCAGTGATGTCGATGCCGAGATGGCCTATATCGCCGGGCCGCAGCTCGTCGTGCCGGTTATGAATGCCCGCTATGCGCTGAACGCCGCCAATGCGCGCTGGGGTTCGCTCTACGACGCGCTCTACGGCACCGATGCGATTTCTGAAGCGGATGATGCCGAGAAAGGCTCCGGCTACAATCCGGCACGCGGCGCCAAGGTGATTGCCTGGGCGCGCAACTTCCTCGACCAGAGCGCGCCGCTCGGCGGTGCAAGCTGGAGCGATATTGAGGGGCTGACCGTTGACGGCGGCAAGCTCGTCGTCGGAACCGCTTCTGGCACCGTGGCGCTCGAGGATGCCACCCAGTTTGCCGGTTACAAAGGTGAGGCAGGTTCGCCGTCCGAGATCGTGCTGAAGAAGAACAATCTGCATGTCTGCGTCATCATCAATGCCGACCATCCGATTGGTCGCGATGACAAGGCCCATATCGCCGATGTGGTGGTGGAATCGGCGATCACCACGATCATGGACTGCGAGGATTCGGTCGCGGCGGTTGACGCCGAGGACAAGGTGCTGGCCTATCGCAATTGGCTGGGCCTGATGAAGGGCGATCTGGTTGAAAGCTTCGACAAAGGCGGCAAGACGATCACCCGCAAGCTTGCCAATGATGTGAGCTTCACCGCTCCCGATGGCTCAAACGTGACCTTGTCCGGCCGCTCGCTGATGCTGGTGCGCAATGTCGGCCACCTGATGACTAATCCGGCCATTCTCGACAAGGATGGCAATGAAGTGCCGGAAGGCATCATGGACGCCATGTTCACCGCCGCCATCGCGCTGCATGACATCGGCCCCAATGGCCGGCGCATGAACAGCCGCACCGGCTCCATGTATGTGGTCAAGCCCAAGATGCACGGACCGGACGAGGTGGCCTTTGCGGTCGAGCTGTTCGGCCAGGTGGAAGACGCGCTCGGCATGAAGCCCAACACGATGAAGATGGGCATCATGGACGAGGAGCGCCGCACCACGGTAAACTTGAAGGAGTGCATCCGGGCGGCGCGTGAGCGCGTGGTGTTCATCAACACCGGCTTCCTCGACCGCACCGGCGACGAGATGCACACCTCGATGAAAGCAGGTCCGATGATCCGCAAAGGTGACATGAAGCAGGCGCCGTGGATTGCCGCCTACGAGAACTGGAACGTCGACATCGGGCTTAAGTGCGGTCTGGACGGTCACGCGCAGATCGGCAAAGGCATGTGGGCGATGCCGGACCTGATGGCGGCGATGCTGGAGCAGAAGATCGGTCATCCGAAGGCGGGTGCCAACACCGCCTGGGTACCTTCACCAACGGCTGCGACACTGCACGCCACGCATTACCACCAGGTGGATGTGAAGGCGGTTCAGGCTGAGCTGAAGTCGCGTCCGCGCGCCAAGCTCTCCGACATCCTGTCGATCCCGGTTGCGGTTTGCCCGAACTGGTCACCGGAAGAGATCAAAGCCGAGCTCGACAACAATGCGCAGGGGATCCTCGGCTATGTGGTGCGCTGGATCGACCAGGGCGTGGGCTGCTCGAAGGTTCCCGACATCAATAATGTGGGCCTGATGGAAGACCGCGCGACTTTACGCATCTCTTCACAGCATATCGCTAACTGGCTGCACCACGGCGCAGTGACAGAGAACGAAGTGATGGAGACGATGAAGCGCATGGCGGTTGTCGTCGACAAGCAGAATGCGGGTGATCCGCTCTACGAGCCAATGGCACCGGACTTCGACAAGTCAATAGCCTTCCAGGCCGCTTGTGACCTCGTGTTCAAGGGGCGTGAACAGCCCAACGGCTACACCGAGCCGGTCCTGCACCGCAGAAGGCTGGAAAAGAAGGCACAGGCTGCAGCGCAGTAACAAAATCCGGCTACCCTGCCGTAACAACAAGCCCGAAATATCGTGGAGAAAAAATGACACAGCTTACGCTTGAATCCGCCAATTCCATCATCGAAGCAGCTCTGGCCAAGGGCCGCGAAGGCAACATGAAGCTGGCCGTTGCCGTGCTCGATGCTGGCGGGCATCTGAAGGCGTTCCAGAAGCAGGACGGCGTTTCGATGCTGCGGTTCGAGATCGCTTTCGGCAAAGCCTATGGAGCTCTTGCTTTTGGCGCCGGCTCACGTTGGCTCGACAAGGCCGCCAAGGAACGTCCGCATTTCATCGAAGGTCTGAACGGCGTTGCCGGTGGCCGTATCGTGCCGGTTCCAGGTGGGGTGCTCATCCGCAACGCTGAGGGAACATTGCTGGGTGCTGTCGGCATCACCGGCGACACCTCCGATAACGATGAGCTTTGCGCCGTTGCAGGCATCGAGTCCGTCCGACTGACCGCGCAGACCGCGTAAGCCGTCTCGTACGCTGGCGCGGCGCATCACGAGACGCACCAGACCTAGTCTATCCTGATGAAGGCTGCCGCCCCGGCCTCATTTATATTTCCGTGGTCCAGAGGCGATATTCCGAAGCTCCGTCGGTTGGGCCACCGTATTTCACAAGACCGACGATGCTTGACACATCTCGTCCCAGTGGTATACCACTAGTATTCCGGGTCCGGTAGTGTCCGTAGAGGACGGAGCAAAAAGTGGGAACTTTTTTGAATGAGGAGAACCGAGCTATGAATCTGTCCAGAATTTCCGCGTTGACCCTTGCAGCTGCCCTATTGACCGGAACGACGGCAATGGCTGCCGAGTGCGAGCCAGTCATTGCTGAGAGCGAACTAATCAAGCCCGGCACGTTCGTCATGTCGACCAACCCGACCCTGCCGCCCCTGCAGTATGTCGATAAGTCAGGCGAACTGAAGGGAATGCGCATCGAGCTCGGCAACATCATCGCAGAACGCCTTTGCCTGAAGCCCGAGTATATCCGCATCGAATTTTCCGCGATGGTTCCTGGCCTCCAGGCCGGCCGCTGGGATATGATCAACACCGGCATCTTCTTCACCGAGGAGCGTGCGAAGATGATGCAGATGATCCCCTACGAGCAGCAGGCGATCAGCATTTCGGTCGGCTCTGCGGATGCACAGAAGATCAAGAGCGCGGATGACCTGAACGGTCGTGTCGTGGGTGTTGAAATCGGTGGCTTTGAGGAAACCAAGGCAAAGCAGTTCAACGAAGAACTGATGGCACGCGGCCTTTCCGGCTTCACCCTTCGCACATTCGACAATTTCGCCCTCGCCTATCAGGCGCTGCGTGCCGGCCAGGTTGAAGCTGTCGTATCCATCGACGGTGTTGCGAAAGAATACTCCGATCGCGGCGATTTCGTGAGGGCAGTTTCCGGTCTTTATCCGACCCCGGTTGCGCTTGCATTCAAGAGCCGTCCACTGGCTGAGGCTGTAGCCAAGGTCATTGAGGAGCTGAAGAGCGAAGGCGTCTATCAGGAGCTCTTCGATCAGTATGGTGCGCTTCCGGCCGAAGGCACCGTATCCGTCCAAGGGCCGAGCCTCTAATAAAGCGCCACGCGGGAGTCTGGTATGCAGATCTGGAACTGGTCCGGTTTCTTCGATTATCTGACCAATCCTTTCATCTTGAATGGTGCCCTTACAACCCTGTGGTTGACCGCGGTTGCGATCACTGCGGGCCTTGTCCTGGGCTTCGTTCTTGCCTTGATGAAATTGTCTAAGAGCAAGCTGCTCTCGGCTCCCGCTTCTGCCTACATCTGGCTGTTTCGTGGCACGCCATTGCTGGTGCAGTTGATTGTCATCTACACCGGCTTGCCGCAGCTCGGCATCAAGCTGAGCGTCGTTGAGTCAGCCCTTATTGGGCTGACGCTCAACGAAGCCGCCTACCTTGCTGAGATTGTTCGCAGCGGCATCTCCGCAGTTTCCGAAGGGCAGGTCCGTGCTGCGCGCGCTCTTGGAATGCGCGAGCCGCAGATCATGCGCTACATCGTGCTTCCGCAGGCGCTACGCATCATCGTGCCACCTCTCGGCAACTCCGTGAACGGTCTGCTGAAGACGACTTCGGTGACATCTGTCATCTCGATGGAAGAACTGTTGCGGCGCACGCAGGTGCTGATCCAGGAGCGCTTCATGGTGCTGGAGCTGTTTGCGGTTGCTGCGATCTACTATCTGATCATGACGACCGTGTGGGAATTCGTTCAGCGTCGGATCGAGCGGCACTTCGGCCAGGCGTATCAGCAGGTCAGGACTTCTGGCGAGAAACGTTAGTTTCCAAACATTAATCCCTTGAAGAGGCGGCGGGTGCGCTCCGCTAACGGTAGGCTATGGTTAAAAAAATTCGCGGTACGTTCACTGTAATGATCACGCCCTATGACGACAGCGGCAATGTCGATCTGAAGGCAATGGCAGACCTGACCGAATGGCAGATCCAGCAGGGTATCCACGGCCTGATCCCCTTGGGATCCACGGGCGAGTTCCTCTCTCTCAGCCAGGAAGAGCGGGATTCCGTCGCCGAGACCGTGATCAAGACTGCTTCCGGACGTGTGCCGGTTCTGATCGGCACAGGTGCGGAAGATACCCGTGAAGCTCTTCGCCTGAGCCGTGAGGCCGAGGCCATGGGTGCCGATGGCGTGATGATCATTCCGCCATTCTATTGCACCCCGACGCATGACGAGCTCTATCACCATTACAAGACCGTCGCGGAAGGCATCGGTATCCCGATCATGGTCTACAACAATCCGGCAACGGCCAATGTCGACCTGACTCCGGATATCGTTGCCCGCATCGCAAGCATCGATGGCTGCGACTACATCAAGGAATCGACGATGGATGTCACGCGTATCCGTGATATCCTTGAGCTTGCCGGCGACAACATGACTGTGTTCGGCGGCATCATGGGCTTTGAATCCTTCGTTGAGGGTGCTGAAGGTTGGGTCGCGGTTGCTTCAAACTGCGCGCCGCGTGAAATGTCGCGCATCTTCGAGCTCGTTGCAGACGAAGGCAAGGTGTTCGAAGCCCGCAAACTGTATCTGGAGTGGGTCGACCTGATCCGCGCAGTCGGCGGCCAAAAGTATGTCGCTGGCACCAAGGCTCTGCTCACACACATGGGCTTCCAGGCAGGAAAGCCCCGTCCTCCCCGTCTGCCGCTTTCTCCCGAAGACGATGCAAAGATGCGTCAGATCGGAGAGAAGCACGGCATGAAGTTTGTGCTCTGAGGTTCAAGCTGTGACTGAATTGAAAAACCGTATCATCGACGTTCTGAGCGATATCGTGGCCATACCCAGTGCTTATCCGCCCGGGGAGACCACAGAGCTTGCTTCCTATTTGAAGGAAACCTTCGAGCGCATCGGGTTTCGTGTCGGTCTTCATGCAGAAGAGCCCGGGCTGGTCAATGTCGTTGCCTCCATGGGCGAAGGCTCGCCGCATCTGGTGTTCAACGCTCACATCGATACCGTTGATGTGGGCGACGCGACCAAGTGGAAAACAGACCCGTTGAAGCTGACCCAGGTCGATGACCGCTATTACGGGCTTGGCGCATCAAACTGCAAAGGCTCGGCCGCAGTTCACATCTGGCTGGCCGAACAGATCGCCGAGGCCGGCGGACCAAAGCAGGGAACCGTTACCTTCACCTTCGTCACCGATGAAGAAAGCCTGGGCGAACGAGGCATGGCCTATTTGCGCAAGGCGGGCATCGTCAAACCTGACATGCTGTGCTTCGGGGCGCCGACTGCCAACTCGCTCATCACTTCGGAACGTGGCGTGATGTGGGTCGGCATCGAAACTTTCGGCAAGGCCGCCCATGCGGGTGCGCCCGAAACCGGCGACAATGCGATTGCCCGCATGTTGCGTCTGCTCAACCATCTGCAGACGACTGTTTTCCCGGTCATTGAAAGCCGTGAGGAAGATGGTGCGGTATCCACCTACAATATCGGCAAGATCAACGGCGGTTCGAACACAAACGTCGTGCCAAGCCGCTGCTGGGTGGAGATCGATCGCCGCCTTCTGCCGCGTGAGACCGTAACCGGTGCTCACGAGGAAATCATCGCGGCACTTGAGCAGTCCGGCGAACTGCGTGACAGCTGGCGCACTGAGCTCCTTTGCGGAACGAATGGCTTCGCGTCACCATCCGATAGCAAGATGGTGTCGGCATTGATGGAAGCAGTCCGCGAAGTGAAGGGCAAGGATGCGGCATTTGCCACTGCAGTGGGTGCTAGCGATGGCCGCTGGTTCGCCGATGACAGTGTCGATATCGTCAATTTCGGGCCTGGTGGCGCCTATGAGGGCCACGCGGACAATGAATTTGTCAGCGGAGAGGAACTCGTCGAAAGCGCTGCTATCCATCTGGAATTTGTAAAACGCGTCAACGGATTGTCCTGACAGGTCGCACCCTTCGAATGGATCGGTACGCATGGGCTCGGTCAATCCTGCTCCAGAGACTCAAGAGATTGGTTTCTCTTTCAATGGTGAAGCGTTTGTCGCTCGACCGGGCGACACGATCGCTGCATCCCTGATTGCTTATGGCCTCATGGTTCAGGGCCAGGCCAGAAATGGTGAACGCCGGGGCCTCTATTGCGGCATGGGAATTTGCCACGACTGCCTGGTGGTGGTCGATGGCAAGTCCGCCGTGCGTTCCTGCATGACCAAGGTTCAGGACGGTATGGTGGTGGAGGCCCATCCATCCCGCCGCGAATTGGAGCCGGTGAATTCACATGACCCGGCGCTGCATCCGATCCCTGAAGGACCGATTACCGAACACGCGGTTGACGTGCTGGTTGTCGGTGCGGGACCAGCCGGTCTGAAGGCAGCCATCGAGCTTGCAAGGGCGGGAGCCAAGGTCACCGTTGTTGACGAGCGACCTGCTTCCGGCGGTCAGTTCTACAAGCAACCCGCCCATATGCAGGCTGTTCCCCAAGGCGGTGCCGATGCGCAAAGCCTGGATGGCAAGCAGCTGATCGCCGATGCCCATGCGGCCAAGGTCGAAATTCGGCAGGAAACGCTGGTCTGGGGCGCGTTTCGTGAGGATGAGCGCCTGATCATCGGCTCAGTCGAAAAGGGCGTGGCTCTTTATTACAAGCCCCGGATCCTGATTATAGCTACCGGTGCCTATGAGCAGCCGGCCCTCTTCCCGGGCTGGACCCTGCCCGGCGTGATGACGACGGGCGCCTGCCAGACGCTGGTGCGTAGCTATGGCGTGACAGCGGGCAGTAAGATCCTGGTGGGCGGCAATGGCCCGCTGAATTTTCAAGTGGCGATCGAGCTTGCCAAGGCTGGTGCCGATGTTGTGGGCGTCGTTGAGAGTGCGCCCGCACCATGGACGCGCCCTCTGGCGGGCCTCAGCCTATTTCAGGCCGATCCGGTGCTGGCATTTGAGGGCATGAAACAGCTTTCAGCGCTGAAGTCTCTGAATACCCGGGTCTATTGGGCGCATGAGATTGCCGAAGTGCAGGGTGACGGACGTGCGGAACGCGCCATCGTCACCGACAGCAAGGGAACCCGCCGGGAATTTGCCGTTGATACGGTGGCCGTGACGGAAGGCTTCTCACCATCGAATGAACTGCCGCGACTGCTTGGCTGTGCTCACACTTTGCGCACAGATGGTGCAGCCCGTCTGGAGGTGGTGCGCGATGACAATGGCGCGACATCGCTCTCGGATGTGTTCGTGATTGGTGAGGCCGGCGGATTTGGCGGTGCGCATATTGCCATGGCGCAGGGCGAGCTTGCCGGCAGCGAGGCAGCGCGCAGGCTCGGACTGAAGGCAAGCGAGAACGCAGCCGTAAGGCGCCGGTTGCAACGTAATCGCGCGTTCCAGAAGGCACTCTGGTGCATCTTCTCCGCCGAACCCCGCGAAGTCGACGCGCTCGATGAAAATGCCCTGGTCTGCCGATGCGAAGCCATAACACTGAAACAGCTGAAGGCTACCATTGATGCCGAAGGTGTGTGCGACCTTGCCACGCTGAAGCGTCTGACACGTGCGGGAATGGGCCGTTGCCAGGGGCGTTACTGCATGCCGCAGCTTGGCAAGCTGATAGGCGTGAGTGCGGGCGAACAGGATTTCCCGACGCCGCAAATGCCGTTGCGTCCCATGCCGTTGGCGGCGCTGGCTGTCGAAAAGCCGGAATGGGGCGGGCACAAGCGAGCGCTTCTACCGCCGGCAGGCGATACCGCTCACCATACGCCCAACGATATGAAAACGGCTGACGTGGTGGTGATTGGCGCAGGCGTTGTCGGCCTCTCCACGGCCCTGTTCCTCGCGCGCAGCGGTGTCGAAGTGCTCGTGCTTGACCGTGGTTTCCCGAATGCACGCGCGTCCGGCGGCAATGCGGGCAGCCTGCATGCGCAATTGCTGTCCTTCGACCATGGCAGCAAAGCGGAAGGCGGCGGATCGCTGGCCGCAAAAACCCTGCCGCTTCAGATCGCCTCCATCGAGCTATGGCAAGAGCTTGAGGCCGAGCTCGGCAAGGATTGCGAGATCAAGATAACTGGCGGCGTCATGGTCGCGGAAACCGAACGGGATTTGCGCTTCCTTGAGGAAAAGACCGCGCTTGAACGCAGTCTCGGCATCGATGCGCAGGTGATTTCAGCGCAGGATCTTCGTCATCTGGAACCAGCGCTTGATGAACGATTTGTCGGCGCCGCCTATTGCCCGCAGGAAGGGAAGATTAATCCCTTGCTGGCCACCCAGGCGGTCATGGATGGCGCGCTGGCTTCGGGAGCACGCATTTTTGCCGAAACCAATGTGAGTGCCATCCGCAAGCATGACGGTTTCTTCGAGGTTGTGACCAGCCGTGGCACGATCAGGGCTGGCAGAGTGGTCAACGCCGCGGGCGGCTTTGCATCGCAGATCGGCAAGATGCTCGACATCGACGTTCCGGTATTTGGTGCGCCCTTGCAGATGATCGTTACCGAAGCAGCCGCGCCAATGATCTCGATGCTGGTGGCCCATGCTGACAGGCATCTGACACTGAAGCAGGCGGCCAATGGCAATTTCCTGATCGGTGGCGGCTGGACTGCGGGGCTCGATCCCGTCCACAATCATCCCCGCCCGCTACGCAGCAGCCTTGAAGGCAATCTGTGGGTCGCGCAACACGTGGTTCCGGCCTTGCGAAAACTTAACATCATTCGCTCATGGGCGGCCATGAACATCAACATTGATGGTGCGCCGCTGCTTGGCGAAGACCCGCGTGTGCCGGGGTTCTATAATGCGGTGACATCCAACGGCTACACACTCGCCCCTCTCGTCGGCAGGATCACTGCTGATCTCATCCGGCATGGCGAGACTGACCGGGATATCAACCCTTTTACTATTCATCGATTTCGAGCCTGAGGAGAGAAGTTGCGATGATCACACTTGAAAATGTGAGCAAGTGGTATGGAAGCTTCCAGGTTCTCAAGGATTGTAACGCGCAAGTTGCAAAAGGCGAGGTTGTCGTTGTTTGCGGTCCATCGGGATCCGGCAAGTCAACGCTGATCAAGTGCGTGAATGCTCTGGAAGAGTTCCAGCAGGGCTCGATCATCATCGACGGCATTTCCGTTGGTGCTGAAAGCACGGACCTGCCAAAGCTGCGCTCGAAAGTGGGCATGGTGTTCCAGAATTTCGAGCTGTTTCCGCATCTGTCGATCCTGCGTAACCTGACAATCGCGCAGGTGAAGGTTCTGGACCGCGACGAGAGCGCAGCGACGAAAAAGGCCAAGGAACTGCTCGACCGTGTCGGCCTTAGCGAGCATGCTGAAAAATACCCGTTGCAGCTTTCCGGCGGACAGCAGCAGCGCGTTGCTATCGCCCGGGCGCTGTGCATGGACCCGATCGCCATGCTGTTCGACGAGCCCACCTCGGCACTCGATCCGGAAATGGTTTCCGAAGTGCTCGACGTCATGACCAGCCTTGCGCGTGAAGGCATGACCATGATGTGCGTGACACACGAAATGGGCTTTGCCCGCCGCGTCGCAGACCGGGTGATCTTCATCGACAAGGGCGAAATCGTCGACAACCGTCCGACTGAAGAGTTCTTCGGCAATCAGCGCAGCGCTCGCGCCGACCAGTTCCTCAGCAAACTCTTGAACCACTAGGATCACATCAAATGACGACACTTGCCGATAAGCTGCTGGCTGCAGCACGGGACTCTGGGGGGGAAACAGTAGCGCTTTTGCGTTCGCTGGTTAAGGCAAGCGAGTCGGGCGAAGAGGCCATCCAAGCGGTCATTGAACAGGAGTTCCTTAAGCTTGGATGTACGGTGGACCGTGTCACCTATGACCCGACCGCCGTTCCGATGGTCGAGGAGTTTGCAGGTGTGAGCAATATCGACCCGCATGAAAGACAAAGCATCGTTGCCACCTATAAGGGCGCGGCAGGCGGATCGGATCTTCTGATATTTGCCCATCCCGATAATGAGCCGACGGACACAGCCCGCGGGTGGGTAAAGCCGCCATTCGAAGGCATTGTCGAGGACGGCCGGTTTTACGGCTGGGGCGTTGCCGACGATCTGGCCGGTCTTGCCGCCATGGTGCTGAGCCTGAAACTGCTTATCCGCGAAGGACATCAGATTTCGGGCAACATCGTTCTGGCCAGCACGCCGAGCAAGCGTCACGCGCGCGGCATTTCCGATCTGCTTCACCGGGGTTACCGCGCCGATGCCGCCATTTACCTGCATCCGGCAGAATCCGGCGCAGGTCTGGCGGAAGTCAAAGCCTATTCATCGGGCCAGCTGGAATTCCGCATTGATATTCCAGGTGCCGAACCGGACACAACCGAGCCGCACCAGACTGGATATGCCCATTTGGGGCAGAACCCGATTGAGAAAGCGGTTGCTATTATCGATGCGCTGAAGGCCTTCGATGCCGAACGCGGAGAAACGGTCCAGCATCCCCTTCCGCAGAAGGCTGTCGGCCGCTCCACCAATCTGATGGTAAGCTATATCCGGTCAGGAGAGCAGAACCTGCTTTCGCGCATGCCTGAGCTGTGCAGCGTTGGAGCGGCCATCTCATTTCCACCCTTCGAAAAGCTCGATGATCTGAAGGCTTCCATTGAGCGCGTGGTGGCCGAGGCGGCAGCACAGGACGCGTTCCTCAAGGACAACCCGCCCAAAGTGGTGTGGCTGGCGGGTGTGAGCGGTGCCGAGGCTGGTGAAAGCTCAAGGCTCTGGACCACCGTATCCGGCGCCATCAAGGAAATCGCGCAGGTTACGCCCTTCATCAATGCGATGCACACCTCATCCGATATCCGCAATCCGATGGTGCAAAAGGGTATTCCGACGCTGGCTTTCGGCCCACTTTGCGGTGACCTTACCCAGACCGGCCGGACCGATGAATGGGTGGATATTGCCGATGTGACGCGCTTTATTGCGATTACTGCACTGGCGATTGCCAACTGGAACGCGCAGTAACAACAGGGAGGATCTGATGCCTGATTTTGATGTGGCAATCCGCGGCGGAACGATCGTCACCGCATCGGATACGTACGGGGCTGACATTGGCATCAAGGACGGCAAGATCATGGCCATCGGCGACCATATCGCCGATGCGGAGAAGGTGATCGATGCCAGCAGTCTTCTCGTCTTGCCGGGCGGCATCGACAGCCATGTGCATATCAGCCAGCCTTCCGGCCCCGGCATTGAAATGGCTGACGACTTTGCCTCAGCCACTGCTGCCGCTGCTGCGGGCGGCAATACGTGCATTCTTCCCTTCGCCTTGCAGGAACGCGGGGGCTCGGTGCGCGAGGCCCTGCGCGACTATCACAAGAAGGCAGAAGGGAATTGCTATATCGATACGGCGTTCCACTTCATCCTGTCGGACCCCTCCCCCGAAGTCATGCAGGACGAGCTGCCTGCCCTGATCGAGGAAGGATACACATCGTTCAAGGTCTTCATGACCTATGACGATCTGGTTCTCAATGATCGCCAGTTGCTCGATGTGTTCGATCTGGCGCGTCGCGAGCAGGCGCTGGTGATGGTGCATGCCGAGGGCTACGATTCCATCCGCTTCCTGGCGGCCAAGCTGGAAAGCGAAGGCAAGACGGCCCCCTTCTACCATTCGCGGTCGCGCCCGCAGGCGGTGGAGCGAGAAGCAACGCACCGTGCCATCAGCCATGCTGAAATCATCGATGTGCCGATCATGATCGTTCACGTTTCAGGACGTGAACCTATGGAGCAGATCCGCTGGGCTCAAAGCAAGGGCCTGAACATCCTTGCCGAAACCTGCCCGCAATATATCACACTGACTGAGGATGACCTGCGAGAGGCCGTCGGCGATGACATGGGCGGCGCAAAATATGTCTGCTCGCCGCCCCCTCGCGATACCACTGCCCACGAGGCGATCTGGGAAGGCTTGCGCACCGGCGTCTTCAACACGTTCTCGTCAGACCATTGCCCCTACCGCTATCAGGATTGCGCCGGAAAGCTCAACCCGAAGGCCCGCACCTCATTCCGCTGGGTGCCGAACGGCATTCCCGGCGTTGAGACACGTCTGCCGATCCTGTTTTCGGAAGGTGTCTCCAAAGGTCGCATTTCCATCAACCAGTTTGTATCGCTGACCTCTACGGCTCACGCCAAGATCTATGGCCTTTATCCGCAGAAGGGATCGATTGCGCCCGGCTTTGATGCCGACCTCACCTTCTGGGATCCCAACCGGCGCGAAACCATCCGCCAGGAAATTCTGCACCATGGCGCTGACTATACGCCATGGGAAGGTTTCGATGTGCTCGGCTGGCCGGTGATGACCATGTCCGGTGGCAGGATCATCGTCGAAGAGGGTAAGCTGGTTGCCGGTGAGAACCGCGGCAAGGTTCTGCAGAGACGTCGCTACAACCAGCGGCAGAGCCTCCTCTGACAGACGGGCTCAGTATCCCGACAGGGTGCGTTTGCGAACATTGCGAACGTGCTGCGCCATGGCGGCCGCAGCACGTTCTCCATTGCGTTGACGGAGCGCTTCCAGCAGTTTCCGGTGATCGGACGAACCGTTCTGCGTACGCGCTGGGACCGTCTGGCGCTCGAAGATCTTGGTATACCGGCGCATCTCGTTGATGCTCTTGGTTAGAAACGGGTTGCCGCAATATTCAGCCACCGCACCGTGAAGAAGATCGTCAAATTCCCAATGCTGGTTGACCGTCGGTGTTTCTGTCTGCTCGACCTCTTTCAGCAAGGCCTCGATCTCATCCAACACCGTATCTGGAATTTCGTTGGTGGCCGATTCCGCTGCCTTTGGCTCGATGAGAGCACGCACATCAAGACTGTGAAGGTAATCCTCAAGCGTGATGACCCGAACGGCCATGAGCCTGTCGGTCAGGCGCACCAACATGCCTTCGCCTTCCAGCCGGTTGAGCGCATCGCGCATTGGACTGCGTGAGATGTTCAGCGATTGCGCCAGTTTGCGCTCCTGGATCACTGTCCCGCCGGGCAGCGCACAGGAGAGAATATCCTCCAACAAGCGACGATAGGCGGTTTCTGCAAGCTTTTCCGGCTTTTCCTGCTCCGGTTGCACATCGTCCATATTGCGTTCCAACACCACGCTGTAACCCGCCTTGATGCCCGACCCCTCCAGATTGGTGTGGGGCATATTGATCCTTCGAGCAGTTTAACTGCCCGCTCCTAAGGTGACAGTAAAACACTGTAACAATCATAGCTTCGTTGCGTTAACGCGGAAAGGGCATAAGGGACCTATTCGACCGGATCGCTCAGGCCGCAAGACCGAAGAGCTGGTTCACAAGACAGATTTCGCCTGTCACGCCGGGCCCTTCCAGGACGCAGCGGCCGCGACGGATCATGCGCATGACCTCAAAGCCTTTGATCGTCGCGGAGGCGGTTTTCATCCTCTGGAAGCCGTGGGTCGGCCGGATCACGCGCTTGCCCTCCCGCGGCCCCGGGCAGGTGCATGGGGTTTTGATTATTCTGCAGGACGAACGCGCAACATGCCGGGCACTGCGACGGTCGAAATCTCCGACGCAATCGACATCGTGGCAAAGATGCAGGCCGAGGAAGCTTCCCAGCCTGGATGGGACCGGCGCGGCCACGACGCCGAAGTGGATGCCTATTTCCGTGACTTCCCGACCCCCGCCGACGCGTTCGCCGTTACCGACGCCGCGCGAGAGCACCCATTATCCGTACTATGGATCGAAAGGAGGCCGGCATGAGCGGAACCTCCATCTATCCAAAGGTCAGCGTCAGACTGATCGGCATAGATAATAATCCGATAACGATCGTGGCGGCGGTCCTGACCAAGGGGGGCGCGACAGCGGGGTCGGGCGCGAGGACATCAACCGGATCATGCGCGAGGCGCTTTCAGCCGACTACGACCACGTCCTGGCAACGTGTCTCAAATATGTCCGGGTCCATTCATGGCCTCGGCACGGACGACACGTGGCACGGGCAGCGATCGATGCCGCGTTCGGGTCGCCGTTACGGCGGGAACGCGTCGGAAAGTCCCGGTTCGACAGTATGCCGTGCCAGCCGGCGTCGAAGCCGCTCGGCCGTTACCCGGCGTATGAAGTGCCGCTCGATGACTGGGAAGCGAACGACGGATTGCGAGTGTCGGATCTCGGTCCACTCGTCGGTTGCTGGTTTACACGCGATCCCGAACAGGCAGCAGCCTGACGGCAGCGACGCGTCCGGGGCTGCGGCCCCGAGCTGTCGCCACCAGAATCCTTCGAAGCATTCTGGAGGCGACAGCCGACCCGGCCGGGCGCGGTGGTTCTGCGGGCTAACGCTCGCAGGCCCTATGCGCAGGTCGCATATGTGGGCTACATGCCAGCGCTACGATGACAAAGCATAGTCTCAGGAGAAAATCGGTATTGCCTCTCTGTCTACCGCTGACCCGCCACCTGGAAAACCCTGACCTGTTTTGCTCCATCGACCGCGTGCCGGCACTTGCCACGCATATCAGCGGACGAACATTCGAGGTCATAAATCCATCCACGGGTGAATTGCTGGCAGAACTCCCCGACATGGGTGTCGAAGAGACGCGTGCGGCGATCGACAAGGCCTATGTCGCGCAGGCCGAATGGGCCGCGCTGACGGCCCGGGAGCGCAGCGACACGCTGTGGCGCTGGCATCAGCTGATCGTCACCCACACCGACGATCTCGCCGCGATCCTCACCGCGGAGATGGGCAAGCCGCTTGTCGAGGCCAGGTCGGAGGTGTCGCACGCGGCGGCGTATCTACAATGGTATGCCGAGGAAGCCAACCGCATCTATGGCGAGACGATTTCGGCACCGTCGACGGACCGCCGCATGATGGTGATCAAGCAGCCGATCGGCGTTGTCGGCACGATCACGCCATGGAATTTTCCCGCTTCGATGGTGGCGCGCAAGATCTCTCCGGCGCTGGCGGCGGGGTGCACGATCGTGCTGAAGCCCGCCGAACAGACGCCGCTGGTTGCCGGGGCCATGTTCGCGCTGGCCGCGGAGGCTGGTTTCCCCGACGGGGTCGTGAACCTGGTCTACGCCTCCGAAGGTGCGGCGGTGGGGCGTGAACTCTGCACCAACCCCAAGGTGCGCAAGATCAGTTTCACCGGGTCGACCGAGGTCGGGCGGCTGCTCATGCGCCAGTGCTCGGACCAGATCAAGAAGGTCAGCCTCGAGTTGGGCGGCAATGCACCTTTCATCGTCTTCGACGATGCCGATGTCGATGCCGCCGTAGATGGCGCGATCCAGGCGAAGTTCCGCAATGCCGGCCAGACCTGCGTTTCGGCCAACCGCCTCTATGTCCAATCGGGCGTCCATGACGAATTCGTCGACAAGTTCGTCGAAAAGGTCCGTCAGCTTTCGGTTGGCGACGGCTTCGCTCCCCGCGTCGCGATCGGGCCGCTGATCGACAAGCGTGCTCTGGCCAAGATCGAATTCCACATTGCCGATGCCGTGGAAAGAGGCGGCGCTATCCAATGCGGCGGAAACCGGATCGGCACAAACGGCACGTTTTTCCAGCCAACGGTCCTCACTGCGATCTCCAGCGACATGAAAGTGGCGCAGGAGGAGACATTCGGGCCCTTGGCCCCGATCATCCCCTTCCAGGACGCAGAGCAGGTGGTGCGTGCTGCAAACGACACGATCTACGGCCTCGCCGCCTATTTTTATGCCTCCAACCTGAAGCGCGTCTGGCGTGTGGCTGAGGCCTTGGAATACGGCATGGTCGGCATCAACACGGGACGCATGTCCTCGGAGGCCGCGCCTTTCGGAGGGATGAAGCAGTCCGGCATCGGGCGGGAGGGCTCTCGCCACGGGCTCGAGGACTACCTTGAAATGAAATACCTCTGCATTGGCGGCATCTGAAACAGGACAACGTCCGTGCTCGGCTAGGGCGCACACGGCTGGCTGAATGCCTGCACATTCTCGAATTCGCAATAGGTATCGACGCCATCATGAGCGCCATAGGTCACAGGAGTTGCGTACCCCTTCATCTCCTCGCGCCATTACAGTCCGCCAAAGTTCGCGTGTTGCTGGGCCAGAGCAGAAGAGCCGCGACCGGACTCCAGAATCCGTTGTGCGAGTGTGGCGGCCTGAAGGCCCGGTGCAGGAATGACGGCGCTACGCGCGCTTTGTACAAGATCTGACCAACTGTGCATTTCCACTTCCCCCCAATTTGCGGTCAAAACCCCTCCTTCTCGCAATGTTCGGCAAGCAAGGCAGACTACAATGCGGAAACAGTTGAAACTCTTCACTATAGCAATGATTGAATAATAAGGCGATGCGAGACGAGCCAACGAAATGAAAAAACGGACTGAACTGCGCTTGTTCGATTGAATCGTTCTGCGTAACCAGCGTGGGAATTTTTGTCTCCGCAAGCAAGCGTCAGCAGTCATCGCGCGGCTTCGCGCTGAAGACAGAGACTCTTTCGACCATGTCGCTTGGCACTTAATTGGGTTCTTCCTCACTTTGTGTGGCGCGGTGGCAGCATGCGTGCTCTCAGCAGTTCAGGGCCTGCCCGACCGTACATTGCGCGCTTGAGCGTCTTGAGGCGGTTGATCTGGCCTTCGGCCTGTCCGTTGCTCCAGGGCAGCTCGATGGCGTTGTTGACGGCATCGATGTCTCTGCGCAGGACGCGGGCGAACCGCATGAGCGGAATGAGATCGGAGTCGATCGCATCGTCGATCCATGTATCCAGTGGTGCCGATCTCTTGCCACGAAGGATGCCGTTGAAGCGCATCGCCAGGCGTCGCATCTCGGCGAACGCCTCAGATCCCTGCTTCAGAGCCTCGACCTTCCTTGCCTGCAGGTCTGTCAGAAGGCTTTGCGGTTTGATGCACAGCGCCGCGGCAACCACCGGCGAGATCGCATGACCGGTGTCCGGATCTCGAACTGGCTCCAACTTCAACGCGACTGGCGACACATCACTAGCCTGCTCCCTTTCGGCCCGCCTCCAGGCTCCCAGCAGGCGCTCAAGATTGGCGAAGCTGCCGGTGTAGCCGCGCTGCTTGACGTCATGAAACAGATGCCGTCCGCAGCGGTTCCCATCCTTCCAGCATTGGGCAAGGAAGGGTTCAAAATACCATGGCGATGTGGGGTTCAGTGCTGCTCGCCGCCTGTCTGGCGGAGCCTTGAACTTGAGCCAATTCGCTACGCTGCGACGTTCATATCCGGTCCGACGGGCGATCTCGCTGTACGAAAGCCCTTCGTGGCGCAAGGCGTGGAGCATTTCGAATATCTCCTGACGAGATTGCCGATGCGCGAGACGGGCGCGCCGGCGATGTGTGGCAGCGTCAACAATTGCGTCCTCCGACAGGATGGCCCTGCCTGTGGCACGTCCAGAAAGGCTCATCTGTTCTTCGATTGCCGAGCGAAGGTTCTGGATCAGATGAAAACGATCGGCTACCTGCCGGGCCTGCGGTGCTCCTTCACGGACGGCCTGAGCGTACAGGCCGCAGCGGTCCCGGCTGACGATCTCGACGGAAGGATGGTTCCGCAGCCACTTGGCCGCGCTCTCGACGCTGCGGTCGTCCAGTATGTCGACAACCGAGCGACGCTCTAGATCAATCATGATGGTCCCATAGCTTGTCGCCCGTCGCCAACTCCAGTCATCGATGCCAATCACCCGAACCTCGGAATTGCTGCGGTGAGCAACCGCGGCATCCCGTTTCAGCTGCCGCAGAATGGTGTCGTCGCTGACCGGGATGCCGAGCCGTTGCATCAAGCGCTCGCCAGGACGGCCACCAGCGCTGTGGCCGAGCAATCCGACAATCTCCACGACCCTTGTCGTCCGGCGCGCATAAGGCTCAGCAACCGTCGGCATGCGGTCGGTAAACGTTTGTCGCGCGCATGCCTGATGCGAACATCGCCAGCGGCTCAGCAGGAGCTTCACCATCACGGGCTTGCCCTGGACGGGCAGATCCTGGAGGCTGCGGCTGGACCAGCCATGCCGACTTCGGCTCCGCCGTCCACAATCGGGGCAAATACCGATCGTGGATCCGGCTGCGGAAACAACCCAACCGTCGTCAACAGTGAGCGCGACACCCAGTATCTTGACCCCTGGGCCGGGCGACCATTTCGATTTCGTTCGCATGCCCGCCCATAGCGACAACCTCGCTAACGGCGAATGAACCACACAAAGTGAGGAAGAACCTGTTTTCTCCTGATTTGTCCGGGTGGAGCTCCCGCGAGCGATGGTAACACCCAATGCCGAGGGCGCGGTTGTCAGCAATGTCCACCTTGTCGGCGGCACGACCGTATGCCCAGGAACTGAGTCGGCCGGACGGTTTGTGCTACATCATCAAATACGAGTCACGGCAGAACGCTTCCTTCAGGTCCGTTTCGTCTCCAACAACGTGACATCCGCCAAAATGCAATGAGAGATCAGGACAGAAACACCGGCCTCACAACCAAGCCACATTCGTCAAGCGAGCCGTCGTCGAGAAGGTGCCAAGTCCAGCTTACTTTGCCTGCGCCGATCATGCGCCTAGAAGGGCCTGTCTGAGAGCGGTTTCTGGCAGACGCTATTCAGTGAAAAAGTCTCGTAGGATCGGTCGGTGCAATCCATTTTCATTGCGTGCCAATCAAGCTGATGGATATATTGCCTCGATATACATGTTTACTTTTGTAGCAATTATTTTTTCCACAGAAAGTATGGGTTGTTTTCGTATAGTAATGATTTTTTAGCGACTTTTGGCTGTGAAGGGTAAGTCATATTAATTACTTAATGAAAAGTTAGTTATTCATTTCCATGTCGCTTGAAGGCGGTATGAAAAGCTGCTTAGTGCGATCTCGCTGTGTGGATTCGACAAGGGGCACTGATGAGCGCGCGGGTTCTCGGCTTTTTCATTTTTTTGCTGTCGAGCAGCGCTGGCCAGGCGGCTGACCTGGACGGGCGAGCGGCGGTCGACTGGAGTGCTCCTTATTTTGGCATTTCGGGCGGTTATGGCTGGCTGCGGGATGTCGATCGCTCTTTTGCTCCGCCGCTCCGTTCATCGGGAGATGACGTCGTCTTTGGCGCGCACGCCGGCTATCTCCACCAATTCGGTGCCTTCGTAGTGGGAGGCGAAGCCGAATACATGCGGCTTGGTATCAATTTTGAGGGTTTTCCGATCGACGTCGAAGACGCCGTCTCGGCGAAGGCCCGCGCCGGCTTCACCTTCGACCGCCTGCTGCTCACCGGTCATGCCGGGGCCACCTATATCACCACCAATATCGGACTGAAGGATTGGGGCTGGGTGGCAGGCGCCGGTGCCGACTACCGCCTGAGCGAGAATGTCGCCGTCGGAGTGAACTGGGATCACATGCAGTTCAAGCGGTTCGACGGCACGCTGATCGATGGTCAGATCGATCTCCTCAAGGCGCGAATAGATTTCAGATTCTAGGAATGGCCAAGGCGCTCGGCCCGCGAGCCTCATACCGACCAAGAGAGACCCGCTGTCAATGAAAGCAATACCCAAGGCTGCACTGTCCGGGAGTCTGAAGGACTATCGCACCTTGAAGAATGGCGGCCTCATGTCGCGTGCCGACAGCTTCTTCAGCTGGCAGGATCTTCGCCGTGAGCATGGCTTGTGGCCCTATGCCCGTTCGACGTCTTCCGCACCCCGGCCGCGATCGGAGATCAGGTCCGACGCCGGAGAAGCCAGTTCAGGCGTCAATTTCGCCTCGCAGGACTATCTGAGCCTGGCCTCTCATCCAAGGATCAAGGCCGCGGCAATGGAGGCGATCGAAAAATATGGCGTTCACAGCGCCGGTTCGGCCGCCCTTCTCGGCAACACTACCTATTCGCTGCAGTTGTCGGCGACTTTTTCGGAATTCCTCGGGGGCCGCGAGGTCGTGCTTTATCCGACCGGCTGGGCCGCCGGATATGGCGCCATTCAGGGCTTTGTCCGTTCCGATGACCACGTCGTGATGGACATACTGGCGCATTCCTGCCTACAGGCGGGAGCGGCGGCGGCAACCCAAAATGTGCATTACTTCCGGCATCTCGACACCGATGCGGTGGCGCGCAGGCTGGCAAACATTCGTGCGACAGACACGAAGAACGGCATTCTCGTCGTGACGGAAAGCCTCTTCTCGATGCACTCCGACACCCCTGACCTCGGGGCGCTTCGAAGTGTCTGTGATGCTTACGGGGCCAGTCTGCTGGTCGACTGCGCTCATGACTTCGGCTGCATGGGCGAGGATGGTCTTGGCCACATCGGCCAGCAGGGTATGCTCGACGAGATCGACATCATCATCGGCAGCTTCTCCAAAACCTTCGCCTCCAACGGCGGCTTTGTGGCCGTCAAGACGCGGGCCGCCGCCGAATATCTGAGATATTACAGCGCGCCGCACACATTCTCGAATGCTCTGTCGCCAGTCCAGGCCGCCACGGTTCTGGAGGCGCTTTCGATCATCCGGGCGGACGAAGGGAAAGAGTTGCGGCACAGGTTGCGCGACAATGTGATTTATTTGCGCGAGGCCATGGCGCGTTCGGGGCGCGAAGTGCTGGGGGAGCCTTCCCCCATCGTGCCGGTTCGCGTCGGCGGCGAAGCCCTGGGACGGCTGGCCTCGAAATATCTCTCGATATTCGCAGGGCTCGCCAATCTGGTGGAATTTCCGGCCGTCCCATTGGGACAATCCCGGTTCCGATTCCAGGTCATGGCCGGCCATTCAGTAGAGGACGTCGATACCATGGTTGCCGCGTTCAATGGCGCGATGGACAGCGCCTCGGCGGAACTGGATCAGATACAGGCTGGAGCAGGCGCTCAAGAACCTACGGCGGGTCACGGTCCCTAATCGGCCTCGACGACTACCTCGCCGGCTTGTCCAGTGGTCCATGGCCAAAAGGTCATGGGCCACTGGTATCACTCTTACGCGACGGCGCGCCGCGCAGACGAAAGCGCTTCCATCTCGATCCCGATGTAAGGGGCAAGGTCGGCGCGCGCGGTCGCCATATGCAGGTTGGCAGACACGAAGCCGGCTGGCGAACCGCAATCGAAGGTGCGGCCACAGAACTCGAAGGGCCGGATCTCCTGGTTTTCAATCAACGCGATCATGGCGTCGGTGAGCTGGATTTCGCCGCCCGCTCCCGGCGCCTGCCTCTCAAGTATGTCGAAGATTTCGGGCTGCAGGATGTAGCGCCCGGAAATGAAGAGATTGCTGGGGGCCGTGCCGGGGGCAGGTTTCTCGACAAGACCGTTTACAACCGGGCCATTGGCCGTCGGCTTGAGCGAGACGATGCCGAACTTGTGGGTGTCTTCGGGCGCGCATCGCTCTACTGCGATCACGTTGCCGCCATGGCAACTATGGAGATTGACCATGGACTTCAGGCATGGCCTGTCGGAAATCATGAGCATGTCGGGCAAAAGCACTGCGAAGGGCTCGTTGCCGACGATGTGCCGGGCCGTCCATACCGCGTGGCCGAGACCCCGTGCCTGCTGCTGGCGCACGAAGGAAATCGCCCCGGCGCCTGGCGTGTCCTGCTCGATCCGGTCGGCCAAACGCTGCTTCCCGGCATTGCGCAGGCACACATCGAGTTCAAAGGCGTGGTCGAAATGGTCCTCGATCGCGCCCTTCATGCGCCCGGTGACGATGATCACATGTTCAATCCCCGAGGCGAAGGCCTCTGCGACGATGTAGTCCAGCACGGGCCGGTCGACGATCGTCAGAAGTTCCTTCGGGATGCTCTTGGTCGCCGGAAGCATGCGCGTTCCGAAACCGGCGGCGGGAATGATGGCCTTGCGAATCTTCTGGTGCATGGGGGTAGCCCTCCGGTTCATGCGAATTTGCGGATTGAAGTGCCTTGGGTGTTGCCGGTGTCGATCATCCTGTGAGCGACGCCGTTTTCGGTGAGGAACTGGTGCATCTCGCCATAGATGTGGCGCCAGGAACGGTTATGCTTATCGAACAGGGACTGATCCCAGTATTCGTCCAACCGAAACTCTTTGCTGCTGAAGACGTCGAAGCTTGGAATCTGGAATGTTTCCGCAAACTCGACCGTTCTGCTGTCGTAAGTGAAATAGATTGACGGCACCCCGTTAGCGAGCGCCATGAGGTTGCCGTGCAGGCGATAGCCCAGGACCAGGTCCAGCGAGCGCACGAGCTCTTCGTAGTCGGCAACGACATCGGAATAGAACAGCCGTTCGCAATAGAGCCGCACCATCTCCTCGTCGAGATACCAGGAGGCGGCCCATGGATGCGCCCTCAAGGCATCCATTGCATCATCCCGCTGCGCGTCGGTTCCCAGCACGAGCTTCTTTTCCTCGACTTCCCCTTGTGCCATCAGCACCGCATCAAAGCGGCGGGCCATGGTTTTCACGAGGTCGCGGTGGAAGGTCAGGTATCGCTCTATGTCCTTGGCGTAGTCGGGAGAGACCTCGCGGCGGATGGTAACGCCGACCTTCCGGACGCTATCCAGCGGGGGGAGCTTGATGCGCAAGTCGGGGGCGTTGCTGCGAAAGGCCGTCGGGCAACCGATGATGCGGGTGTTGCGAATACCGATGTCCTGCAGCACCTGAGCCGTGTAGGAGCCGCGCACCCCGATGGACGTGGTTGAGTCAGCTATGAGATGGAGCAGCTCCTGCGTTTGTTCCGAGAGCCGGATTCTGCCCTTCGACGGTGCCTGGGCGCCGATGCCGAAGCCGATGATGGGCAGGCCAAGCCGCTTCAGGATCGGAACGGCCTGCTCCCAGTCCATCGAGTTGTGGATGTAGTTGGATCCACGCAGGAAAACATAGTCATACTCGTCGCGTAGCCGATCGACGAGGTCGGGTTTGAACTCCGAGATCTCGAGAACTCCGAGCTTGTCGTAGCTCAGAAGCTTCAGCGAAGAATCGAAGACGAACGCATCCCCGATATTGTGATAGCTGTTGATGCTGCCTTGAATGTCGTAGTGCTGGTACCAGCGGACATTGTCGCGCCCGTATACTTCGCCCGAGGGTATCATCACGAGGACGCGTGCCATGGCTGTCTAACCCGCCTTTGGAAGGAGTGCGGTCCGGCGGGCCGCGGCCCCGCCATGATCCTGACGCAGCAGCCGACGGTAGAGCTCTACATGTTCGCGGGCGCAATCGATGTGGCTCGTCGGTTGCCTCATGGAGGCCCGCAGCCGCTCCCAGGCCCGGGGATCGCCCAACACCGCGGCCATGCGGTCGGCAAGATCCTGCGCGCTGCCTGCGCGGAAATGCAGCCCGTCCTTGCGGTCCCGTACCTTTTCGGCCATGCCGCCGATGTCCGAGCAGATGATGGGCCTGCGGTGGTGCAGCGCTTCCTGGATCACCAGCGGCGAGTTTTCCCACCAGGTGGACGGCATCACGACCCAATCCACCGAGCGGATCAGGCGCGGCATGTCGGCGTTCTGGTAAGCGCCGTAGAAGCGCACGCGGCGGCCCGCGTCGTCGATGAGCTTCTTCAGGCGTTCCTGGAAGTCGGGCGGCTGGCGCTCGAGATTGCCGCCGAAGATCATCAGGCAGGCGTCGTCGCCCCAGATGTCCTCGGGCACCCGCGAGACCGCGTCGATCAGCACGTCGACGCCCTTGAACGGCGTCAATTGTCCGAAATAGGCGAAGCGGTTCCGGCGGGGGTTTTGGGACGAAACCTCGCGTGCGGGCGCGACGTCCCCCAGTGCGATCCCGTTCTCGATGACCGACAGCTTGTCCGCCTCGATCCCCCATCGCGCATAACGTTCGGCCAGAAACCTGCTCGGGGAAACGAAGGCGTCGGCAAGCTCGAGCATTCCGCGCGCAAACCGCTCGCGCTTCAGGAACTGCGACACGGGTATTTCGGGAAAACATCCGTGGCAGGCGACAGGGGATGCCTCCCTGCAGAGCTGGCCGGTCGGCCGTTTCACCATCTGGCCATGGTTGTGGCAGATCGACAGGTATTCATGGAACGTCACCAGGACGACCGACCGCGGCAGGGCCTCGCGCACCGCATAAAGCGCTTCCATCCCCAGGCCCAGCACATGATGGAAGTGGACGACATGAGGCCGCGCATCGCGGACGAAGCGCACCAGGTCGCGCTGGAGAGCCTCGGTATCGCCGTTCGAGAGGAAGAAGTGGTTGTAGTCGTCGGCGTGGAACAGCAGTTCGTCCTCGGTTGGACGAAGGCTCATGAGTGCCGAAGCGCCATGCCGCGGAAAGGGTTGGCCGACGCGGGCCAGATAGACCGATTCCACATCGGGCAGTGAATTCAGGCCCTGGTGGAGGCTGTGGGACGCGATTTCGGCACCACCCAGCGCGAGCGCCGGATGCCCGTGCGAGACGATGAGGACCCGAAGCTGCTCGGTCATGTGCGAGGCCCCTCCGATCGGTTTTCCTTGCCGGCAAGCTCAGCCGTGCCGCGGGCATCGAGGATCTTGCGATCGATGCTCTCCACGAGAGCGCCCATCGCCGATGTGCCCGTGCTCGACGTCTCGTCGGAACCAAGCATCTGCACGGATGGCAGCCAGTAGGAGGCAACGCCGCCGCGGCTGAGGCGAAGGCCAAGGTCCAATCCCTTTTCGCGAGAGCCGAGATATCCCCCTGCGAAGCCGCCGGCCTCGAGAAGCGCCTCGCGCGGCATCACGCAGCATTCGAGCGATGCGGCAGCAACGGCCGTCAACTCGAACCCGGTCACCGCGCTGATGGGGTAGCCTTCGTAGCGAAGCGCGGGCCAGGTCCCCGCCCAACGAACAGAATAGTCCTCATAGGCGAGGGTAGGGGAGACGATGCTATTCTTGAGCGCTGCCTGGGTGTCGACGAGCTTGCGATACCAGCCGGGCTTGTGCGGCACCAACGATGCTGAAAGCAGGACTACCGTGTCCGAAGGCAGTGCCCGCGCCCCGGCCTCGAGAAGGTCATAGGCATCGCTCGCCTCTCCGGCCGAGACCAGCCTGAGCGAGAGCTCGTAGAACGCGGCGAGCTTCCTTATGCGGTCCACCTGCCGATGAAAGCGTTCCGAGGGGACCACAAGGGCTATCGGAGCGTGCTTCGTTTCGGGGTCGATCGCCAGCAAGCCAAGAAGGGGGGCGATGCCGTCCTCGTCGTTTTCGCCGACGCTGATGACGATCGGCGGGCCGGCAGCCGCCTGGAACGGACCCGGATCGACAACGGCTTCGACCGTTGGCGACACCCTTTGCGAGGTGCAGAGAAGTGGGACAATCTGGCGGTCCATGACCTCCGGCAGAGCCCAATCGGACGGATCGATGGCACGCAACTGGCGCACCGCCGCAAGGCGGGCCGAGGTCCGCAAGGGCGAGAGCGGCATGAAGGCGCGGCGGGTGTCGCGCAATGTAAGTTCCAGGTAGAGGGCCGAAGACGGATCGCCGTCCGGTAGCCGCGCATGGGCGACGAAGCCATGCCTGTGGCCGCCGTGGCCGAATGCGCGCGAGAAGGCGGGGTGGTCTGCGAAGGCATCGGTCACATCGGTCCGGTCGAGCCGGCTCCAGCTATCGTCGAACCGTGCTTCCCCGTTGTGACGGCGCAACTTCACGCTTTGGACATGACCGTCGGGGTCAAGCAGCCAGCCGGAGACAAGAAATCCCGCGCCGTCGACCTGGAATACGCCGTCTACACCCATGCGGACCGGAAGCGGCAGGCTCGACACCGTCTCGGTGCCGTCGAAGCTGTTTGCCGCCGCGCGCAGACGCAGCAGGGCTTGCGGGGTGCTGTTTGCCCGCAGCAGCACCGAGCGGACGTGGCCAGGTGTTTCCAGCAGTCCGGCAATCAGCTTGCGCTCGTGGACGGCCACATGACGCCAGCCGTGGCGGCCGCGCCAGACGAGGCCCTCGATGCCGCCAGGACTGATCGCGCCGTCCGCATTGAGAAGTCCGGCGAAGGCCGAGGCTCCCTGGGGAAGGTCCTGCCTTGCGTAGACGGCAATTGCGCTATCCGCGACCGAGGGCCTGTTGCCGTCGACCACCGCCTGGGCCATGCCGGGCATGACGTCGGAGGCCCAGCCCTGCAGGAAGATCTCCCCGTCCTGGCCTGCGCCAAGCAACTCGATGAAGCCGTTGCTCCCATGCGCCGCCTTGACCAGGGTGACGATGGCCGACAGCCTGTGAGGGTCGGACGGAGCCGCGATGAGCAAATCCGCCAGGGCGTCGATGGTGGCGGCCAGCCGGCTGCCGCAAAGCTCGGCCAGCAGCGCGGCAGCTTCGTTCACCGAGACCGTTCGAGGCGTGAAGACGTAGCGCTTGGGCGCGCCTTCCAGCTCGAACTGCACGGTCGCGAAGGCGCTATCGGCGCTGTTCGTGGGCAGAAGGGCCGCGAAGCCGTGCGTGGCGGTCGGCGACGGCGTCCCCAATCGCCAGCTGACGACGGCGGCAGACGAGATCTCGGCGGGATCATCATTGAGTGTTGCCGGTGCCGCGCTTGGCATCGGGCCGCCCGTGCCGATCACGAGCAGGGTGGAACCGCCGATCGGGCAACCGGTTACCCTTCCGGCCCTGGGGATCCTGCCGGTACGCCGGGGCGCGGCGGTCAGGGATGGGGGATGTCCATTTTCCACGGCCAGCATGTCACATCCCGGCAAGGAGCGTCATGGCAGCACCCGCCGCAAAACCCACCAGGACGAAAAGCAACAGCAGCAACGGCTTCAACTCCCCGTTGGAGCGCTTCTGCAGACCGCTCAGGGTCTTTTCCATCCCCGCCACCACGCCGTCGAGCCGCATCAGATGCACGTCGAGATCGCTCAGCCGCTGCGTGATCTCGATGCGGAGGCCGGCCACGGCGGTACTGATGTCGATGAGCCCGACCGTCTCGGTCTCGCCGGTGTCGTCGATCTGCTGCGTGCGCATGACGGAGCGCTGGGAGATCTGCAGCTGCCGCTGCGCCGCCATCAGAACGTCCAGCTTGTCGAGGACCTTGGTGAGTGGCGCGGCGATCAGGGCTTCAGCGGCCTGCTCGTTGGGGAGGGGGACGCGCAGCGCCTGCTCATTGTCCGGCCCGTTCACCGCCACCACGACGAGATCGGAAGCGCGCGAGGCCGCTGGCTGCGGCAGCGCGATCTCAAAGGCGTGCTTGCCATCGCCGATGCCGTTGCGCCGCAGGTCGGGACGATCGCGGTCGGCAGCCGCCTCGGCTATCGTCTTGCCGTCCAGCATCACGCGGATCGCCACCCGCCTGTGCGGCTCGGCGGGGTCGAAGGCCCAGCCGAAGACGCGGCCCTGGTCGATGGCGTCCACGCGGCCATTCACCGGCTTGGTGTTGTTCTGCTCGGCCATTGCACCTGGTTTCTCGGCACCAACAGGCATTCAGCTGTTCCTCATGCTGCTTGGACACGACGTGCGGGCTCGATCGCCTCGATCAATTCGAGGTAGCGCCGAGCGGTCGTGTCGATGTCGTCGGGCCGGCGTGCGTTGCTGGAAAGCCGACGCCGCAGTTCCGGCTCTTCAGCGATGCGGCGCATCGCCGAGGCGAGCGCGCGCGGATCGTTGGGGGAAACCCCCAGGCCATTGACCCCATCGTCGACCAGTTCGGCCATGCCGCCGATGTTGCTGGCGATGACGGGCCGCCCTTGTGCCTGGGCCTCCTGGATGACGAGCGGGGCATTCTCCCACCAAATCGACGGCACAATCGTGCAGTCGACGTCGGCAACGAGCTCGGCGACGTCCTCGCGCCGATAGGGCCCGCGCCTCTGCACCGTCGGCGCGGTGTCGCTGAAAAGGCGGTCGATCTCGGCGACAAAGGCGTCGCTTTGGAACGGTGTTCCGCCGTGGACGCGCAATTCGAACTCGAGCCCTTCGGCGATGAGCAGCCTGGCGGCCTCGAGCAGAACCGTCGCGCCCTTCCAGGGATTGAGATTGCCAAAATATCCAAACACTGTCGGACGTCCGGCGCCGCCTGGCGCGACCGCGGGCGTCGGCCGACGCGGAAGGCCGTTGGGGATCACGCTTATGGCGTCCTCGGCAAGCTCCCAGTCGACGAAGCGCTGCCGCAGGAACCGGCTCGGCGCGACGAAGTGGTCAACCGTGCTCAGCAGAGCCTTCAGATGGCGCTCCCGCAACGCAAAACGATCGAGAGGGATGTCCTTGAAGCAGGCGTGGCAGCGGTCCGGGCTCGCGGCGTGGCAGAGCTCCTTGCCGCTGGTGCGGACCATCAGGCCGTCATGGTGGCAGATCGGATAGTAATCATGGAGCGTCATGACGATGCGGCAATCCGGCAGCGTTCGCCGGACGATATGCGGGAACTCGGCGCCGATCAGCAGCAGGTGATGGATATGCACTACGTCCGGCCGAAAGTCGGACAGCAGCTCCACCAGGTCCGGGACGACCCCGTAGAGGTCGACCTGGCTCATGTAGAAACGGTCGAAGTGGCCGGACCACAGCAGCACTTCGTCTGCCGCATCGCCGAGCCCCTGGAAGCTCGTGCCTGGTCGGACGTCGCGATGGATCTGGTTCGTCGCGCCGAGGAAGAGCGCTTCGTGGCCGGCGCGCTGGTAGGCGCGGAAAAGGTCGTGCGCGAAGATCTCGGTACCGCCAGGATGGAGGGCCGGATGGTTGTGCGCCGCTACAAGGATGCGCATGCTTACCGCTGGGCTCCCCGGCATTCGGCCACATAGAGGTCCTGGTAGTGGTCCGCGTCCTGGCCGCGCCAGTGGCCGAAGGATTTGAGTGCGATCACCAGCCCGGCCCTTTCCAGGGCCTGATCCAGGAAGCCGTCGTCGAACCCGACGGCGGCGAGCGGCGGCATGTCGGGAACAAACCAGCAGGGCCCGTCGCCATCGCGCACGAAGCCAAGCCTGGGATCGCGCCTGCCGGATGTGTTCTCGGCAGCGATGCCGTCGACCACAAAGGCGGTCATGAACAAGCGCCCGCCCGGTTTGAGCAGACTGGCGACCTCGCTCAGGTGAACGAGAACCTCGTCGGGCGGCAGGTGCGTGACGACGGAGGTCATGATCACGAAATCGAATTGCCGCTCGGCGTAGGGGAGTTTCAGCGCCTCGCCGCTGATCTTGCCTTGGGGGTTGTAGAGCTTGTGCGCAATGTCGAGCCGCTGGAACGTAAAGTTGGGATAGACGGGGGTGATGAAACGCCGGCACCAGGCGATGCCGCCCTCGACCGGGTCGAACCCGCTGTAGCGTCCCTTCTCCACATCCAGATACTGGGTGAGCGGAACGGCCATGCGGCCAATGCCGCAGCCGATGTCGAGCACGCGGTGTTCCGGCCGCAGGCCGCCCAGGCGGATGAAATGGCCCAGAAACTCCGCGCCGACGGCCCGGAAATCTCCGTCCCCGACGAACACGCTGCCCGCATCCGGCTGCGGCAGAAAGCGGTTGCGCAGGACCGCCTCCATCAGCCAGCCCACGCGATCCTCCTGGACCGTCGCTGCCGGCCCGATTTCATGGCGGAGAACCGCTTCGCTCATGCGGCGTTCCTTTCCCTCGCTTGGATTTCGATGGGGACGCCTGCCCCGTTTGCGCCGTCGCAATAGGCAGGCATCAGCGCGGCGATGTCGTCCTCCCAGCGCCGGGTGTGCAGCCAGGCGTTGTATTGGCTGGCGACGCCGCGCATGTAGTCCTGGCTTTGGCGGATCGACCGGCGCTCGAAATGATAGAGGCAGGCCGCCGGTTCATAGGCGATCTGCAGACCCAGCCGCCGGATCTTGAGGCAGAGGTCGCTGTCTTCGTAGTCGCCTATGACATAGTCCTCCGTATATCCGCCGACCCGCTCGTAAGTTTCCCTGCGCGTCACAAGGCATGCGCCCGTGACGCCAGGAACGTTGCGGGCGACCTGCGCCGGCGGATAGCGTCCCGGCATCCCTTTGTAGAAATGGTGGTTGAGCCAGATGCCGCGCTGGTCGCGGCCGAAATAGAGCCCGGCATGCTGCAGCGAGCCGTCCTCGAAAATCAGCTTGGGGCCGATGGCACCGAGTTTGCGTTGTTCGACAAGCGGTCGCGCCAGTAGCTGGAGCCAGCCCGGTTCACGCGGCACGACGTCGGAGTTGAGCATCACGAGAACCGTGCCGCGCGCAAAGCGCGCGCCCGCGTTGCAGGCCCGGGCATAGCCGCCATTGCGGTTCATCACGACGAGCTTCATCGGCAGGCCGTGCAGGATGTGAAGCCCGCCCAGCATGTGCTTCGTCTCGTCCTCGATCTCGGGGGAATCCAGGACAAATATGATCTCGGCATTTTCCGCCAGCCAGGGATCGGTGGCCATGCAGGACAGTTGAAAACGGAGGAAGTCGAGGACCCGATAGAGAGGCACCACGATCGAGACGAGCGGCGCCTTTCGAGGCTGGCCATAGTCCTTCGTGTGGTCGACCCCTATTGTCTTGCCCAATTCACGTTCGGCACACTCGAGGGCCGGGGCAAGAATGGTCCGGAACGCTTCATCCACGGCATGCTGTGGGGGTACGGCGCGCAGGATGCGGTTGCGCTGCGCTACTGGCTCGAAGGGCTGCGGCTTCGGTACGAGCGGTTTCACCGCACCCGAGGCGAGCCGCATCTGGAAGCGAGGCTGGAGCAGTGGGCCAAGCGGCTCGTCCAGCGGAAGCCAGGCGATGAAGCCGGTCACGTCGGTCTTTGCTTTGGTCCTCGCGTCCCGGCCCCAGGCCGGGAACTCGTACCAGTTGCCGTCGAGCGGCAGGACCGTGCCGTCCTCCCTGAGATAGTCGATGCCGGCAAGGGTGAAGGTCGGATCCTTGGTCCAGCCACCGGCGAGCAGGCCGCCTTGCAACGAGAGGGCGAGGTCGATCTCGGCAGCGGCATGCGTCTGCGAGCTGGCGACCCGCCGGGCCGGAAGCGGAGCCCGCAGCTGGAGGTCGATTGCAGATGCCGGGCCACCACCGGGCAGGTTTGACAGTTGCCGCACGACGAACTCGCGCAGGCCAGAGTCGCCGCGCTGCTCAGCCCACCATTTCTGAAGACCGGGGTAGCGCGGATTGCAGTTCGGCAGGTTCCGGACTGCGATGCCCCTTTTGCCCAGGAACATGATGTGAAGCGGCCGGGCAGGCTGCGGCGAGTCGAGAATGAAATGGCAGGACTGCCAACCCCGCTCCGAACTGTTGCCGATGACAAATTGCGGGGACAGCGGCAGAACGGAACTGGCGCCGATGGCATAGATGCCGCTGATCTCGCCCAGCTCAGGACTGATGTCGGTCTCGACGAGATAGCGTCGCGGAGCGATCTGGCAGACGGAATTGGCAAGTCGCGGCGCCGGCACAAGGGTGTAGACGGCATCCTCGACGACGCTGCTAAAAAGCTCGTCGCGGGACAGCCGGAACGCACTGCGCCATACGGTCAGAAGATTGTTCAGGAACTTGACGCGGCCCTCGGGCGAGAGGTTGCCCAGCAGGGCCTCCACGTCGAGGAGCGGCAGCCGTGCGGTCGGTTGGAGCGCGAATGCCTGCAGCGTGTTTCCGTCCGCCGCGGCAATCTGCGCGACTTCCGCCTCGCTTCCCGGCTTCACTGCCCACAGCACGCACTGCCCGCCATCGGCCCGCGGAAGGGTCATGCTGACAAGAGGCACCGGCTGGGATTGCATGGCCAGGGTGAATTTGCCCAGGGTTGGTAGCTGCGGGGGCATGTCCCAGACCACGACAGCCACCTCCGAGCAAAGCTGGAAGGCCTGCGCAAAGCTGGAACCGCCGCCGGCGACCTTCGAACGGTCGGACGTCACGCGTTGGTCCTTTGGATCGTCTGGAGGGGATACGGCGCGCCCCGCGGGGTGGGGGAGGGGGGAGAGCGGGGCGCGCCGTCTCAGGCTCAATGAACCGTGAAATATTGGTCCGGATGAGCCTGCATGTCTTTGGCGTCGACGTTGATCAACGTCAGGGTGTCGCCATGACCGAGATCGATCACGACATTGCCGCCGACTTTGATGATCCGCGCAGCCAGATCTTCCGGGGAGGAAATGTCGAGGCCGTTGATGTTCTTCGCTATCTGCAGCATGTCTTCGCCGGGGGTGAAATCGAGGATGACATCGTTGCCGCCGCCGCCTTCGAAGACAAACAGGTCACTGCCCTTGCCGCCGACCAGGATGTCGTCGCCCGCGCCGCCATTGAGGATGTCGTTTCCGTCGCCGCCGAACAGGAAGTCGCTACCCTTGCCGCCCATCAGGATGTCGTTTCCGGCGCCCCCGATCAGGATGTCGTCGCCGTTTTCGCCGTAAAGTATGTCGTCGCCGGCACCGCCGATCAGGATGTCCTTGCCGTTTCCGCCATAGAGGATGTCGTTTCCGGCACCACCGGTCAGGATGTCGTCGCCGTTTCCGCCAAAGAGGAGGTCGTCGCCGGGCCCACCGTTCAGGATGTCGTCGCCATTTCCACCATATAGGATGTCATTGCCGTCGCCGCCGAACAGAATGTCGTTTCCATTGTCGCCGAACAGCACGTCGTCGCCGCCGTTCCCGAAAATGATGTCGTTCCCGTTGTCTCCTTTGATGAGATCATCGCCGCCGAGGCCGCGAATGATGTCGTCAAAGCGAGTGCCAAACAGGACGTCGTCATATGCGCCGCCTTCCAATGTGGCCATTTGCTTTTCCTCTTCGCCGTTTGAATGCGTGCATCGTCGGTGGGATCCGAGGATTACGCGAGACCATTGTGCAGTGCAAAGAAGATAAGTGCAACACGTTCAAAAGCATTAAATGATGTTTTTTGATAAAAGATTGCACCATAGAAGTAAATGCATCTAATATAAAAAGAAAGCATAGAAACAATACAAAGACTATAATTGTGAATTGCACGCAAAGCACTTCAAAATTCAAACTAAATTCCGGGCGCGTTCGTTGAGCGGCCACGCGCCGCCAGCCCGCGTGCCGGGCTGCCGGCAGGCTCATAAGCAGGGGTGGATTGGCTGGTGCCCCCCGCAAACCTAACTTGCGGAGAGGCGGGGCTAGTCTTCCCTGAATGCGCGATTGAAGCTGTCGGCCATAGGAGAAACCAGGTAGTCGATCGCCCGGCGCGGCTTGTGCACGATCAGCACTTCCGCCGGCATGCCGGGATAGAGGCGCATATCCGGATTCGCGGCCAGCGAGTCCGGGTCGACCTGGGCTCGCGCGACGAAGTAGGCAACATTCGATTTTTCATCGACCGACTGGTCGGCAGCCACATAGATAACCTTGCCGGCCACGGGCAGGTGCGAGCGCTGGTTGTATGCCGTCAGCCTGATCTGCGCCTGCGAGCCGACCGCGACGCTGTCGATATCGCGCGTGCTGACATGCATCTCGATGAGGAGCGGCTCGCTTTCTGGCACGATGTCGAGCAGCGGTTCGCCGGGCGTCACGGCACTTCCCGGCGTGCGCACGCGGATGTTGGTGACGATGCCAGCCTGGGGGGAGCGGATCTCGAGGCGGCGCAATACATCCTTCGCGGCGACGATCCTCTCCTCGGCATCTGCGAGCTCGAGGCGGGCTGTGGTGATCTCGCCGGCGATTTCCGACTGAAAGTCGCGTTCGATTCCCGTCAGCGCAAGTTCGGCGCCTGCCTTGGCTTTCACAGCTTGTGCTCTTTGGCCGGCAAGCTCGCCGCGCGAGGCCGCGAGTTGGCTGAGCCTTGAGTCAATCTCTATGAGCTTGGCGCGCTGGGCAAAGCCTTTTTCCACCAAGGTTGCGATGGCAGTTCTCTGTTCATTGACGAGGCTGATCTGCCGGTCGACGGCGTCGATCTGAATCGTCAGGAACTTCGACCGCTCGGCAAATTCCTCGATCGTCGTCCGCTGGATGCCGCTGCGCCCGGTCTTGGACTCGCGGCGCTTTTCGAAGAATGCATGTTCAGCCGCCATGGCGTCATGGATCGCAGCGTCGCCGCCGCCGCGGAATTCGTCGGGAAAGCTTATCGCCTCGGTGCCGGCCTGCTCCGCCCTTAGTCGCGCCAGCTTGGCAATCAGGCCGATACGCCGGCTTTCCAGGCCTTGGAGGTCGGCGCGGGCCCGCGTGTCCTCGAGTTTTATCAGAGGCTGTCCGGCGGCGACCTGATAGCCCTCCTGCACCAATACGCGGCTCAGGACGCCGCCCTCGAAATGGCTCACCGTCTTGCGCTTCGAATCGACAACGACCGTGCCGCTGGCTACCGAGGCGCTGCTGAGGTCGGCGAAGAACGCCCAGCCGAGAAATCCGCCGAACGACACCATGATTGTCGTGAACCCCGCTACGACAAGGCGCCGGAGCGGCGAACGGCCTCTGCCCTCGGCCATCTCCAACTCCTCGGCGGTTGCAAGTCGTGGCGCCCGCGGGTGGTGGTCCGGGACATCGGGCCTGCGGGCAGGCTGAACCTCGGTCCGTGCCGACGGAATCGACTTGCGCATCATGATGCCACAACCTCGCGCGACGATTGAGCGGACGCCATCGAAGCCACCACGTCCGTGCGTTCCCCGAATTGGGTGATGCGCCCGTTTTCCAGGACCAGCAGCTTGTCCGCGACCTCCATGATTGTCGGCCTATGGGCGATCATCACGACAATGGCGCCGTCGTCTCGGGCCTTTTCGACCGCGCGGACGAGCGCACGCTCGCCTACGGCATCGAGATTGGCGTTCGGCTCGTCCAGCACGATCAGGCGGGGACGGTCGTAGAGGCAGCGGGCCAGTGCGATGCGCTGCTTCTGTCCGCCCGAAAGCGTCAGGCGGCCGTCGCCGACCGGCGTGTCGTAGCCCAGGGGGAGGCGGCCGATCATGTCGTGGACATCCGCCAGCCGTGCGGCCTCGAGCACCCTGTGCGGATCGCCGTCTTCCATCCGCGAGATGTTGTCCCGGATCGTCCCTTCAAGCAGCGAAACCGATTGCGGAAGATAGCCGGCCACGCGGCCGAAGGAGCCGCGTTCCCAGAGATAGACATTGTTGCCGTCCAGGAAGATGCCGCCCGACGTGGGCTTGAGGACGCCGACGAGCAGCCGCGCCAATGTCGATTTGCCCGCCGCGGAGGGGCCGACCAGGCCCAGCACTTCGCCGGGGGAAAGGGAAAAGGATATGCCCTTGATGATCGGCACGTCCATGCCCGGTGCCGCGTAGACCAGCTTGTCGACGACGAGGTCGCCGTGCGCATGCGCCGTCGGCATGGCCTGGCGCACCGCCAGATCCTCGTTCAGGGTCGCCTCGAGCCGGCGCCAGCCGGCGATCGCCAGAACCCATTGCCGCCAGTTCTCGATGATGGAATCGAAGGGCACGAGCAGCCGGCCGACAAGGATGTTTGCCGCCATTATGGTGCCGGGGGTGACTTCCTGTTCCAGCACGAGCAGGACGCCGGCTGCGAGCGTAACCGCCTGGATGATGTAGCGGAGCACGCGGGTGATTGATGACATCGCCCTGCTCCTGCTGCCGCTGCTTTCAAGCGCTTCCAGCGAATGCATCTGTGCGCCGCGCCACCGGTGCGCCAGCGCCGGCAGCATGCCCATCGCCTCGATCGCCTCCGCGTGGCGTAGTGACGCAGCGATTTTCGACACTGATTCGATGTTGGCCTGGCTTGCCTCTTTCATGAGCTGGCGCGTGAGCAGGTCTGTAACGACACCGCAGCACAGAAGCAGTGCCACCGAAATCGCGCCGACTACGCCGAACAAGGGGTGCAGCAAAAACAGGGCGCCCAGGAAGATCGGCGACCAGGCGGCATCGAGAGGGGCGCTGACGGCTGGTGAGGTGAGGAAACTGCGCAGTTCCATCAGGTCCCGCAGGGATTGCGTTGCCCGGGAAACCCCCTGGTTGACGGAGGCCTGAACCGCGGCCGTCAGAAGCGGCAGGTTCAGCCCCCGCGTCACGGCGCTGCCCATGGCCTGGAACGAAAGGGCACGGATGAAATCGAGTACGCCGTAGACCACCAGGGCGCCGACCGCCAGGATCGTTAGCATGACGAGGGAATCTATGCTCTGGCTGTTCAGCACCCGGTCGTATACCTGCAGCATGAACAGGGGCATCGTCAGCTGCAGCAGGTTGATACAGGCACTCAGCAAGGCTGCATAAAGGAGCGTCACGGCAAACACACGCCTTGCCTGCAAAACGAGCAACCTCGGATTGAGCGCCCCATTTTGGGCGGCAGCCGACCCATTTTGGCCCTTGCCAACTGGGTTTTTTCGAACAGTATCAAGCATGGGCGATTTGGCCTGGGGCAACCGTGTTTAGTGATTTGAGGGTGTTATCCGCGTAGCATGCAGAACATATTGCAGTATCGCTGTCGTCAGTGTGACACAACAATGATGGCATTCTCAAGAGCGGGAATTATGGGTGGGGCGTTATTGAATTTTACTTCAAATTTTGAAGTAAATTACTGAAATGGAGAGAGGGATGACACAAGGACTTCTCCACCCGTCCATGGGTTTGGAAGATGCAGTACTACTACGGAACGGGGGCGATAGGCTGCATGTCGCCCCTGACGATCCGCGCCGGGACGAGAACAGCGATGGCCCGCAGGTGTCATGTTTCGACCTGGCTCGTCTGCTCGAGCGGTCCAGCCGGCGCTTCTCAGGCCTGATAGGCGCGGAGCTTACGCGGCGGGGCGTCGACGACATCGGGCCGGCCCAGGTTATGGTTCTGTTGGCCATTGGCGATACCGAGGTCTCGGTCGGCGAACTGCTCGATCGCGGCAACTATGTGGGCTCGAACATCTCGTACTACCTGAAGCAACTGACCGATGGCGACTACATCGAGCGCGTCACCTCCCAGCGCGACAGGCGCTCGGCCCGAATCAGGCTGACCGAGAGGGGCAGGCAGCTCTGTGCCGACCTGCGGGACGCGGCGAAGGCATTTGAGCGCAGCTTTTGCGTGGAGCAGGACCTGCGGGATCTCGCAACCGCTTTCCACGCGCTGCACCGGCTCGAGCTGATGTGGGCCAATGCCGCACGCTACGGCGTCTGACGTGCGCCTCAAGGGCGGCTCCTTGTCGCGGGCTTGCCAGGCATGCATGTAGCATTCGTGCACCGGCGCGGTTACGGCCAGTTCGCCGCCCTGGCCGCCCATCTGGCGCAGGCGGGGAACGAGGTGAGCCTTGTAACCGAGGCCGTGGACCAGCGGATCCCCTCGGTTCGTGTCGTGCGGCATCGGACGGAGGCGGGTCCGCGGGTGCATCCGCTGATGGCCCGCCATCTGGGCATACCCGACCACCATGTCCGGATCGGGCACCGAGTCGCCGAGACGTTCGACGCGATGGCGGGCCAGGGCCAGAGCCCGGACATCGTCATCGGCCATATCGGCTGGGGCAGCATGATGTTCGTGAAGGACGTGCTGCCGCGTGTGCCTGCGCTCGGCTATTGCGAATTCTTCTACCAGGCCGAGGGGGCAGATGTCGGATTTGCCCCCGACGATCAGCCTGATCTGGAGACACGCAAGCGGCTAAGGCTTCGCAATATGGCGCAGCTCATTTCGCTGGAGGCGCTGGAGGGCGGCATCAGCCCGACCCAGTGGCAAAGGAGCCTTTATCCGGCCGATGCGCGAGCGCGCATTGCCGTGTGCCACGAGGGGATAGACACGCGACGCTTCCGCCCGGATACGGCGGCTTCCTTGAAGCTTCCAGACGGACGCGTGCTCAAGGCCGGCGATCCTCCCATCGTCACCTTTGTCGCACGCGACCTGGAGCCCTACCGCGGCTTCCCGCAGGCGCTGGAGGCTGCATCCAAGGTCATCCGGAAACATCCCGACGCCTTGTTCGTCTTTGTTGGCGGGGACGGCGTGAGCTATGGAACGCCACCACCTGGCGGGGGGACGTGGAAGGAGCACCTTCTCGCTTCACTGGATCTCCCAAGAGACAGGGTGCTTTTCCCCGGCGCGGTCCCACACCCGGTCTTGCGTCAGCTTTTCCAGATTTCCGCGGCTCACGTCTATTTGACCTACCCTTTCGTCCTTTCCTGGTCGGTCCTGGAGGCGATGGCCTGCGGCGCTCTCGTCATCGCCTCCGACACTGCTCCCGTCCGGGAAGTCATCTGCTCGGGCCGCAACGGCATCCTGGTGCCGTTCTTCGACGCGGATGCTCTTGCCGAGTCCATCCTGGAAGCCTTGAAGAGCCCGGACAGCTTCGCCGAAATGCGGATCGCCGCACGTCGGACGATCGAGCAGCGCTTCGGGCTGGACGAGTGCATCGCAAGCCAGACTGCCCTGATCGGAAGAATGATGGGCGCGGCTTGAATTCCCGCCGGCCAAGCGCAGATTGCGCGAATATTACTTCAAGTTTTTAAGTATACTTGGCGGAATTTATTTCCGCGCTTTTGTTGTTGTCTCGCGATATATTTATTGATACGTGTCCATTGGAGTGATTTCCAAGGCATTATCGCGATCGATTGCCAACTAATAGTTTCAAACGTGTAATGCTGTTTCAAGGATTTGCGTGAAAATGTTGATGTCTTCTGGCGGGAAGCAGTCGACGACAAGTATAAAGCTGATTGCCGCTTCAGATCTCGATCGGGCCAATATTGAAAAGGCCGGAATTGAACATCTGGTAGTATTTGTTGGCGACGGCGCACGTTCGCAACCGGTCCTGAAGAACAGCTTTCCTCTCATTGGCGTCGCCTTTTCGGAGGAAGCTGAAGCTGATTTGAGGGATTCTCTCGTCTCGCTCCGGCGACTTGCCACGGTGCCGGAAGTCCCCGTCCAGCGGCTCGATGCGCGAAACGGCGCCGAGATGTGCGCGCTCATTCGTACGCTGGCCGAGGGCGGCCTGGGGCGGCTGTCCCGGTTCGCCACCTCGATGACCTCGGAACTGGCCATGCTTCGCCGGGAGCGCGAAGTGCTGTTCGAAAACTACCGCGCGCTCGAAGACGCGTTTCAGACGCACAACTGGGAGCCGGTGGCGGAAGTGTTCGGGCACGATCCCCATGTCGACCCAAAGGACGAGGGTATCGGCCAGTTGCTGTCGAGCGCCTATGTCGAGCAGCTTCTGCCGGTCTCCAGCCGGGGCGTGGCCGGCGTCGCCCTCCATCTCAATTCGGTGCCGAAGGACGGCGCCGTGCTCGTCGTCACGCTGAGCTATGTCGAGAGTCGCGAGGGCGTCGCCGAGTGGAGCGTCCCCGCTTCAAAGCTCGTCTCGAACTGGAATTTCTTCTCGCTGCCGCGGGCTTGCGGATCTGGGGCGAAGACATTGCGGCTGCGGGTGTCGACCACGGGTCCCGAGACGGTGGGGCTGTCGCTCGGCTTCCCGATTGCCAGCGAGCGCTACACGGCGCGGTCGGAAGTCTCGCATCCCGACCTGGATCTCAGGCCGCTGGCATTCCGCGTGTTTACGGGACTGCCCGGCGTCAAGCCAACCCGAATGCCCAACATGATCGCGCCCACCGAGTTGCTCGACGGCCAGTTCATCGAAGACTACCGCCTGGCGCCGGACCTGCTGAGCCGAATCGTCGATGTTTCGGTCTCGCCGGTCGTGCCCGAGTTCCAGACCGTCCGCTTCCTCGAGCACGAGCACGCGGTGGTGTGTCATCCGCTGCAGAGCGGAATTTCCGCCGGCGCCGTCAGCCGCGCAGTCGAGCCCGGAACCATTTCGTTCTCGGCGAGCGCCGTGATCGACCATCCGGAAGGAGCTCCGGCGGCTGTCAGTTTCCTGCTCGCCCCGGCCAATTCCAACGCACGGTCCGAGGTGGCGGAGTTGGTGCGCTCGGGCTCGGCAAAACCGTCGGCCTTCTTCAGCGGCTGGCGCGAGGTCGGCCCCGATCGGGCCATCAGCATCAATATCCAGATGGACGAGCCGGTGCGCGCGCCCATGGATCTCATGATCCTGAGCCGTGCCGTCACCGATTCCGTCGATTTTTCCTGGCTCAAGGTGTCGGGCTTCCGGCTGGTCAAGCAGTCGGGGGAGGCGGCCAATGTCCGCCAGTAAAGACGATCTGATCGCGGTGGCGATGCCGCTATACGGCCATGCGGCGCTTGCCCTGGAAGCGCTGGAATCCGTCCTTGCTTCGACGGCTTCCAACTGCAGGATCGCCATTGTCGTGTCCGTCGACGGCGACCCGCGGCACGAGGCTTTCGACCTGCTGCTGCTCTATGCCGCCAGGCATCCTGACCTGCATGTGGTGTTCGGCCCGAATGCCGGACCGGGCGGGGCGCGCAATCGCGCGATCGACTACGTGCTCGAAAACCTGCCGGAGGCCAAGGCAGTCTATCTGCTCGATGCCGACAACAGGGTCCTGCCGGGCACCATCGAAACCCTGTACCAGCAGCTTCTCTCGAGCGGCTGCGGCTGGGTCTACACCAATATCGACACCTTCTCGGTGAACTGGCGCGCGCACTACGGCAACCGCTATTCGCGGCTTGTCCACTGCATCACCGACAACATCTGCGACACCGGCTCGATGATCTCCATCGACGTCTTCCGGGCTGGCGTGCGCTTCAACGACGACCGGCAGAACGGGTTCGAGGACTGGGAGTTCTGGCTTTCCTGCATCGAGCACGGCTTCGTCGGCGTCCCATCGCACGACACGACCTTCGAATATCGGCTGCGGGCGGAAAGCCGCTTCAAGGAAGCCAATCGCGAACGCGCCACTTCGGTCAGCTTCCTCAGGAAGCGCCACAAGGCGTTGTTCCAGCGTCCGATGCTTGTCGAGTTCGAGCACGAGGAGTGCCCGCGCTATCTCTTCGCGCGGACCGAAGATGCCGCCATCTCGTTCTTCACCGACCCCACCAAGCCGCCGAAGATGCTTCGGCTCGATGACATCATCCCGGATTTCTGGGCCAGCATCGGCGAGCCGGACAATGTCCACTTCCCGCCTTTCCTGATGGCGGGCAGCGGCGCGACGCTCGACCTCCTGCGGCGGTCGCGCATGCTGCCCAACGTGCTTTGCCACCTGGAGCGCCTGAGCGAGAAGGCGAATATCGTTTTCGTCCAGCTCGGCAACGACGCGACGCAGCGCAAGATCGAACCGGTGTTGCTGGAGTCGGGGGCATCGCAAGCCGCGTCGGCAGACCTCATCTTCATTCCGACGTCGCTTGTTCGCGAGGTGATCCAGAACAATGCCCTGGACTGGTTCGCCTCGATCGGCAACGAGCAGATCTGGCCCACTTCGGCCATACTGAAGGTGCGGTTCCCATTCCCGAGGACTCTGCCGCGGCGGTCGCTGATCACGCCCCAGCAGGTGATGATAAATTGCATCAACGCCATTGCCACGAGCCCGCTGCGCCGGACTGCGGGCGGGCGCTGGACGTGGCGACCGGCGCGTCTTGTGCCCTTCGCGGATCTGTACAAGTCGCTGCGGACGGAGATCGGCGGCTCGCCCGTCCTGCCGCTTGCCCACAGCGACGGCAAGCGCACGGCGGCCCTGCTCGTGCCCAATGCTTCGTTCGGCGGCGCCGAGAAGGTGATCTATGCGGCCGCGCGCGAGCTGAAGAGGGCCGGGTTCGAGACCCACCTCTTCGTGCTCGGCACGCAGCGTATGGACGTCATCGACGAGTTCGACGCGAGCTTCGATCACATCCATTTCTGGAGCGAGGGTATTCCGGCCTGGGGAGGCTCGGGCCAGTTTCTCGGCCAGGACTTCATCGCCGAGCACCACGAGGCCGACTGGGGCGCGCTGAAGGGGCAGCTCTCGGGCTTCGACCTTATCATCAACAACCACGTGATGTCGGTCCATCCGCTGATTGCACGGCTGCGCTCGGAGGGCGCACGCACGGCCTGCTATCTCCACGTCGTCGACAACACCTCGTTCAAACGGCCGGCCGGCCAACCTTTCGCGGCAATTGCCCATGAGCATTGCTACGACGCGTTCCTGACGTGCTCGGAGCAGCTCAAGATCTACCTGCGCAGTTTCGGTGTCCCCCTCGAAAAGGTCTTCGCCGTGCCCAATGGCGCGAGTTTTACGGTGCCCCCCAAGGCGCTTGCCGAAGTGCTGTCCGCACGGAGGATGGAGCGGAAGGACGACCGGCTGCGGCTCCTCTATATGGGACGGTTCGACCAGCAGAAGGGCATCGACCGCCTGGCCGCGACAATCGCCGAGCTGCACGCCGGGCACGTCCCCGTCGACATACGGGCGATCGGAGGCGAGATCCTTGCCGATTCCGCCGTTTCCTGGACGGAGCAGCTGAAGGACCTCGGCGTCGACGTGCACCCCCCGGTCTTTGCCAGCAAGGAACTGATCAAGGCGTTGGGCTGGGCGGACGTGCTGGTCATGCCCTCGCGCTGGGAAGGCGCTCCATTGATGATCGCAGAAGCGCAGCAACTCGGCTGCGTTCCCATCGCCACCGGCGTCGGCGCCGTGGGCGAACTCATCACCCATGGCGAAGACGGCATCCTCATCGATGCTGAGGTCGATTCCCAGGTGGTGCGGCAGATGGCCGGTGTCATCGAAGAGGTCGCCCGCGATCGCCGCAAGCTCGCTCCGCTCATGGAAGGCTGCCTCGACTCGGCGGCGCGCCGCTCGTGGACGAGCTCGTTTTCGGAATTCCTCGGCTGGTGCGACGGCGCGGTGAGCAATTCATCGCTGTCGCGTGCCGCGGTTATGCGCCGGCGCGAGGCGTCCGACGCAGAGGTCGCGGCGGCCGGCTGAAGGGCTTCCACCAGTTCTAGCAAGCAGAAAGGTCTAGTTGTATGCGTCCAAGGATCCTCGTGACGGGCATTCCTGGCCACTACGCGCGTCTTGCGAACGGCGCCAACGGATTGGCCGTCTCCTATTCGGAACGGCAGAAGCAACCCGAGACGAAGGACGAGTTCCTCCAGGAACTGCGAAACATCAGCAATACCGGCAATTATCTGATCGGCGAGGGGGCCTTGCGTGCGCTTGCGCCGCACGCACAGCAGATCCCCTTCTGGCATCTCTACAATTGCAGCCGCAACGGGGATGGGTTCGAGCAGTTCAATTCCAACTTCGACATCTGCGTCTTCACCTGCGCAAACCTGTTGCGCAAGGGGCTCTCCGCCGATGCGGAAGCCGATGTGCTGGGCAAGCTCAAGATGCCGATCGTCATGCTTGGCATCGGTCAGCAGAACCGCAAGGATCTCGAAAATGCGCTGCCGGAGGGCACGAAGCGGCTCTTGGGCATCCTCAAGGAGCGCGAGCACTATTTCCTGACGCGCGGTTTCGAGACCAGCGGCTTCCTCAAGGACCAGGGCTTTTCGTCCGTGCAGCCGACCGGCTGCCCGTCGGTGTATTTCATGCCGGACAACATGCGCCGGGCGCTGAAGAAGCTGCCCACTGTACAGGTCGGCAAGGCGCGGACCATCTTCTCCGGCTATCTCGGCGGCAACCAGGATGCGATTCTCGACGCCAATGCCCTGAACCCACAGGATTCAGTGCCCCAATATGTCGTCCAGGACGAGTTCCTGCACTTCGACATGCGGGTGGAGCCGAATGCCGAAGGGCGCGTCTATGACTCAGCCTCCGGAACGATGATCGGCGACGTCGCCTATCCGGGCACCGAGCGGCTCAAGAACCCGTTCGAAGTGCGCACCTTCTTCGACACGAACCAGTGGCGCGCCTGGGCCTCGTCGATGGACTTCAATTTCGGGCGGCGTTTCCACGGCTCGATCATTGCCATGCAGGCGGGAGTGCCGAGCCTCATGGTCGCGGTGGACGACCGCATGCGCGAGATGCTGGGCTTCACCGGCTTGCCGGCTGTCGACGCGACCGACCTCGACAAGGCCGAGAACCGGGCCGAGTTCGTCGCCGATCATCTGGCCGGCCTCAACGCGTCCGAACTGGTCGACCGCTACTCCGATCGCGAGCGGAACTTCCGCACGGCACTACGCGAGATCGGCATCGGGCAGTAGCCGCTCGCCAGCCCCCAAGGTCTCAGGCACAATTTCAAGGAACATCATGCGCATCCTGCTTACGGGCATCCCATCCTATCTGCAGCGAACCGTGGCGAGCGTATCCGGTACGGAGGTTCGCCACAGGCCCTATTTCGACGACATCCGCACCAAGGCCGAACTGATCGAGCAGGTCAGGAAGATAGCCAATACCGGCAACTACCTGATCGGGGAGGGCGCGGCCTACAGCCTGAAGTCGCATGACGTCACTTACGTGCCGTTCTGGCACCTCGCCCGCAGCTGCGGTTCGGAGGACGTCTACGAGCGCCTGAACCAGGAGTTCGACGTCTGCGTCTTCGCCTCGGCCAACCTGCTGCGGCCCGGCTACTCCGCCGACCTGGAAGCGGAAGTGTTCGAGAAGCTGAAGATGCCGGTCGTGGTCATGGGCATAGGTATCCAGCGCAAGGAAGGCCTCAGGGAGAACCTGCCTGCCGGCACCCTCAAGTTCCTCGATGTCCTGAGGCGCAAGGAGAGCTTCTTCCTGACCCGCGGCTATTTCACTGCCGAGTTCCTGAGGGAACAGGGCATGAAGTTCGTGAAGCCGACCGGCTGTCCGTCGCTCTATTTCAACCCGGCGGGGATGCAGCGCTCCCTCGCCGCCCTCGCCAACCCCGAGCTGGCGCACGCGCAGAAGATCGCCTTCGGCGGCTATCTCGGCAGCGTTGCCGATACGATTGTTGACGCCCATGCGCTTCTGAAGCCGACGAGCGTCGCAAGCTATGTCGTGCAAGACGAGGTGATCGCCTACAACCTGTCCTTGACCGCCGACGATCATGCGCCTGTCTATGACAAGGCCAGCGGCCGCATCACCGGGGCGACCTCCTACAAGCATTCCGAAAAGTGGCAGAGGGACCATGAGCTGGTGGTCTTCTTCGACACGAACCAGTGGCGAAGCTGGATCGCCTCCCGCGAACTCTGCTTCGGCCGCCGGTTCCACGGCTGCATCATCGGCATGCAGGCCGGCGTGCCGGCACTCATGATCGCCGTCGATGACCGCATGCGGGAAATGCTGGAATTCGTCGGCTTCCCTTACATGGAAGCGGCGACGTGGAACCGCGAGGCCGACAAGAAGGCCTATCTCGCCAACTTCCTTTCCAAGATCGATACGCAAGCCGTCACCGACCGGTACTCGGCCTGCGAAGCCAACTTCCGCAGCGCACTCAACCATGTCGGCCTCTAGTTCCAGCGGCAGGATGACAAGGCCAGGCAGGCTTCTGCCTGGCCTTCTGCTGGCGCTTTTGGGTCTCGCCCAGGCGCCGCTCGCTCATGCCGCTGAGGTCACGGCCGCCCGCATCGGGATCAACCGCCTGAACCTCGCCTGGCTGCCGCGAAGCGACCAGGACAGGGTGCTCGGGGAGATGGCGGCGAACGGCATCACGCACGCCCGTCTTTCGCTGTCGCGGCCGGTCGACAAGAGCATCGAGGGCCTCGAGATCGCAAGCCGGCTGGGCATCCGGATCCTGCTCGAGGTCCAGCTTACGAACAAGAGCTACTTTCCCGGGACGGCTCGTCCCCGTACCGGCTTCGGCCGTATCTGGGATGTCCACCGGCTCTCGGAACTCGATCTCGACCGGTACCGCATGGGATTGCGCGATGCGCTGCGCCGGATCGATGCCCTGGGCATTCGGCTGGAGGCGATCGAGCCCGGAAACGAGATCAACTTCAGCGCCTACAACGGCGACCTCCTTGTCTATCGCCAGCCTGGCGAACGGACCCCGCGCAGCATCGCCGAGCTGGCGGACAGGGCGGCCTTCGAGCAAGGCCTCGACAAGTATGTGGAGGCCCTGAAGATCACCCGCGAGGAGGTGCGGCGCACCGTTCACAGCAGCGACGCCGCCATCGTGTCGGCCGGCCTGTCCGACCTGAGTGCCGACTGGGCCGACGGGCGAGGCATGGAGCGCCTCGATCCGGGCGAGGTCATTGCGCTGCTGCGCAAACGGGGCATCGACAGCCTGGTCGATGCCTATGGCATCCACGTCTATCCGGGACAGAAACGCGCTTCAGCCCTCGCCGACCGGGTGAAGGGTGTCCTCGACTTCTGCCAGGCGGACAATGCGGGCCGGCCCTGCTGGGTCACGGAATGGGGGATAGCGAACACGGCACGCGGCTGCCCCGTCGACGACCGGAAGCGGGAAGACGCAGTGCGCAGCGTGCGCGCCGTCTTCCAGCAACTGATGGATGAAGGGCGGCTGACGGCAGCCTTCTACTACGATTGGGACACCGAGCAGTCATACAGCCTATGGCGTTGCGGCCGGTTAAGTCCTGCCGGAGCGCTCGCCGTCACGCCGGCCGGAACCGAGTAGGCGGGGGCAGTGTTGCCTTGAGCGAGGCACTCTTCCCGCAGACGGAAAATATAGTGAAGTGGCAACCAGTATTGCCGAAGTATTTCCAATATTCGGGAGTTGAACTTGCTGATCTATTCCGACGAAAACCTAGAGGTGTTTCATAGGCCGGGATCGTCTACCTATGTTCTGGCAACCTTCAACGAAATGGAGATGCAGGCAAACGGCAGCCGCTTCTGGGGGCAGCGGTTTTGCGAAAAGGCGGACATCACCGCCGTCGGTTTCATCAGCCGGCGTCCAAACTGGTTCCCGGCGGCGAGCATGGCGAAGGCCAGTATCGCGGCAGCGCCGATCCTGCGGATGGCATCCGAACGCATCCTCTACGGCCACTCCCAGGGTGGCTACGCGGCACTCCGCTATCGTCGGGCCCTTGATGCCGATGTCGCAATCGCCTTCTGTCCGCAGATCTCCATCGATCCCAGGACGGTCCCCTTCGATGGCCGCTTCAAGAGCCACTTCACGCCCTCGCTTCATGAAGACATGGAGATCGCGCCCGAGCACGCGGCCGGCCGCGCCTATGTCTTCCATGATCCGTTCCATGCCGTCGATCGCGAGCACGCGGAGCGGATCGCGGTGCTGCAGCAGGGGACACGGCTCGTCCCGGTGCACATGACCGGTCACGGCACTGTCCGGGCTTTCGCCGGAACCGCGCGCGGGCTGGCGCTTATCGAGGCCTGCCGCGCAGACGACTTGCCAGGCCTCTGCACGCTCGCCCGCGCGGTTCGCGTTGGAGACCCCATGCGGGCCTACCAGGTTGCACTCACCGCGATCGCTCGCCATCCCGCCTGGGCCGACCGGCTCTACACGCGCCTTGGCAATGGCTTTTCGTCCGTGCAGCGGGCCAACTTCCTCTACCACCGGGCCAACCGACACATCCGCGATGGAGAGTTGGCGACCGCGCGCGAGATGCTTGTCGAGGCCATAGCCCTTCAAACAGGCAATGCCGGGCCTGCTCGGCGCCTGCAGGAACTCGACGCGCGCATCGCCGACACGATCCGGACGGAATTCCTTGAGCAGTACCCGGGATGCATGGGCTCGCTTAGCGTCCATGCCACATCAAAGTACCCGGTCCAAAATCACAGTCTATGCTGATGATGGGCCGAGCAAGAAGCAAAGCAGGGGAAGGAGCCCTCCGTGAAGGGTATAATTCTAGCCGGCGGTAGTGGGACAAGGCTTTACCCCGCTACACTCGCAGTATCGAAGCAGATACTGCCGATCTACGACAAGCCGATGATCTACTATCCGCTGAGCGTCTTGATGCTGGCGGGCATACGAGAGATACTTGTCATCTCAACGCCGCAGGATCTGCCGCAGTTTCAGCGTCTTTTAGGCGATGGTTCCGCGTTCGGCATTGCGCTGTCTTATGCCGAGCAGCCTACGCCGAACGGATTGGCCGAAGCCTTCATCATCGGAAGTGAATTTATCGGCGATGATCCAGTGGCGCTCATACTGGGCGACAACATCTTTTATGGCGATGGCCTTTCACAGCACTGTCGGGCAGCGGTGAGGCGAACCAGCGGGGCCTCCGTCTTCGCCTATCAGGTCGAGGATCCGCAGCGCTATGGCGTGGTCCATTTCGACCGCGAAACCCAGCGGGCGCTCTCTATCGAAGAAAAGCCGGCTCAACCACGTTCGAACTGGGCCGTCACCGGGCTCTATTTCTATGACAACTCGGTCGTCGAGATCGCTTCGTCAGTCAGGCCTTCGGCAAGAGGCGAGCGCGAGATCACGGATGTCAACAGAGCCTATCTCGACCAGGGCAAGCTGCAGGTTACGCGGCTTGGCCGAGGCTACGCCTGGCTGGACACGGGGACGCACGACAGCTTGCACGATGCGTCGTCATTCGTTCGCACGATAGAGCTTCGGCAAGGCATCAAGATCATGTGCCCCGAAGAGATCGGCTTCGAACTGGGCTGGTTGAGCGAAGCCGAAGTGCTGGCGAGAGCCGCCTCCTTAGGCAAGACCGATTATGCACGCTATCTTGAGCGCCGGGTTCGGGAGCTCGCCCATGGTTGATGTGCTGAGCCTTGGGTTGGAAGGTGTTTTTGAGATTCGCCCTCCAAAGTTCGATGATGCGCGAGGCTTCTTCTCGGAAACCTGGAATGCTGCGAAACTTGCAAAAGCCGGCATCTCGATCGATTTCGTGCAGGACAATCACTCGTTTTCGCGCACGCGAGGCGTAATGCGAGGCCTGCATTTTCAGATGCCGCCGTTTGCGCAGGACAAACTCGTGCGCGTTCTTCGCGGCTCCGTGTACGATGTCGCAGTCGATATTCGCAGGGGCTCGCCGGCATTCGGGAAATGGGTCGCGGTCACGCTTTCAAGCCGGCACTGGAACCAGATGCTGGTGCCAAAGGGCTTTGCGCACGGCTTTGTCACGCTCGAGCCCGATACCGAGGTCGTCTACAAGGTCTCGGCCCCCTATTCGGCTCCTCATGACAGGTCCATCCGCTTCGATGATCCCGATATCGCGATAGACTGGCCAGTCCCGGTGACGGACATGGTTCTCTCCGCCAAGGATGAAGCCGCGCCGTTCCTGGCTGATCTGGAAACCGGATTTGTTTACCAGTGAAGCACGCCTTGCCAACAGTCCTCGTTACGGGCGGTGCGGGTTTCATTGGCTCTGCCGTCTGCCGCCATCTGATCCGCACCGAACGCTATCGCGTCGTCAATCTCGACAAGCTGACCTATGCCGGCAGTCTCACATCGCTACGCGACATCGAGGGGCATCCGAACTATGTCTTTCACCGCGCAGATATTTGCGACACCAAGTCCGTGAGGCGGATACTGGCTGCCGAAAAGGTAGACCGGATCATGCATTTGGCGGCTGAAAGCCATGTCGACAGGTCCATCGACGGGCCCATGGCTTTCGTGAACACCAATGTCGCGGGAACGGTGAGCATGCTTTCCGCCGCGGCCGATCATTGGCGCAAGCTTGATGATGACGCCCGCATGGGCTTCCGCTTCCACCATGTTTCCACGGACGAAGTATTCGGAGACCTGCCCTTCGATTCCGGTGTCTTTACCGAGCAGACCCCTTACAAGCCGTCCTCGCCCTATTCTGCGTCGAAGGCGGCGTCGGACCATTTTGTCCGCGCATGGCACGAAACCTATGGACTGCCCGTCGTCATCTCGAACTGCTCGAACAACTACGGCCCGTTTCATTATCCGGAAAAGCTTATACCGCTCACGATCACAAACGCTCTCGATGAGCGTCCTCTGCCCGTGTACGGCCGGGGCGCCAATGTGCGCGATTGGCTGTACGTCGAGGACCACGCTCGCGCGCTTGAAGCGGTAATGAGCAAGGGGCGGGACGGCGAAAGTTACAATATCGGCGGCCGGGCGGAGCGGACCAATCTTGAGGTGGTCCGAACCATTTGCGCCCTACTCGACGCAAGGCGCCCGCGAAAGGGAGGAGGTTCATATACGGATCTTATAACTTTCGTCGCCGACCGACCGGGGCACGACCGGCGTTATGCTATCGACCCGGCCAAGAGCGAGCGCGAATTGGGGTGGCGCCCGCTTGAAACCTTTGAAACGGGACTCGCCCGCACGGTCGACTGGTTTCTGGACAATAGCTGGTGGTGGAGACCAATCCGCGAGCAGCTGTTCGACGGGACTCGTCTGGGACTGGCGAGTGCCGGATGAAAATCCTCGTCACCGGAAAGAATGGGCAGTTGGCTCGTTCACTGGCGGTCCGGGCGCAGGGCCGAGGCATCGAAATCGTGCTCGCCGGCCGGCCGGAGTTGGATCTTGAGAATCCTTTGACGTTCGCCCCGGTGCTGAAGTCTGTCGCGCCTCATATGGTCATTAATGCAGCCGCGCATACCGGAGTTGATCAGCAGGAAGATGAGCCTCAGCGAGCATTCAGGATAAACGCCGAAGCCCCCGCCGAATTGGCGCGACTGACTCGAATGGCGGCTATTCCCATCATCCAGGTTTCGACTGACTACGTGTTCGATGGCAAATCTGGTGAACCGTATGTCGAGTCGGATTGGCCCAATCCACGAACAGTCTACGGGTGCAGCAAGCTCGCGGGCGAACTGGCAGTCCGCTCGCAGAACCCGGATCATCTGGTTGTTCGAACGGCATGGGTCTTCAGCCAATATGGTCGAAATTTCGCCAAGACCATTTTGTCGGCGGCGCAAACGCGGAAGAGGCTTCAGGTGGTCGCGGACCAATTCGGGAACCCCACTGCAGCGCACGATCTAGCTGACGGTTTGCTGGCGGCAGCACGCTTCCGGCGCGACCACCAAGGCTTCCCGCAAGGTCTGTATCACCTTGCCGGGCAGGGCAGGGCGAGCTGGTATGAGTTGGCAAGGCAAATCCTTGAGATTAGCAAGGCAGTGGGTGGCCCGATCGCCGATGTCGAGCCAATAGGCAGTGATCAGTGGGTGGCCATGGCCTTGAGACCGGCGAATTCTGAGCTGAATTCAGAGCGCTTCGCCAACGATTTCGGCTACCGTGCTGGAGACTGGCGAGATCGTGTCTCTTCCGTGGTGGGAAATATCATAAAAGACTCAGTGACTGGCCAGGATAGTCGATGAAGCCGCTTCAGGCGTGCGTTCTCATCCTCCAGGCTCTTCAGCCGCTTCGCCTCGGACACGTCCATGCCGCCGAATTTGGTCTTCCATTTGTAGATCGAGGCATCGCTCACGCCGTGCTTGCGGCACAAATCCGCGACCGAGACCCCGGCCTCGTGTTCCTTCAAAATCCCGATGATCTGCTCATCCGAGAAGCGGCTGCGTTTCATGTTCTGGTCCTTTCTTTGGGCCAGAACGAACTTCAATCCGGATTAAGTTAAAGGGGCAACGTCAGCGTTCATCCGCCACCCAGAGAGCGCTTTCCAGTGATCAGGAGACGCCCACTGCGTAAGTTTCCATGCGGTTACTTAATAGGCACAATTGGATATACCGCCTCCAGTGTGTAGGGAATAGCATGCTCGACTTCTTCGCGGAGAAAGGCCTCATCGGCGTCGGGTTCGACGGCGGATCCGTCTACGATGAGCCTGAGGGGACGAATCTTCCCCGTCCTATCAAGGTAGCTGAAATGTTCTGCGATCTCGTCTGAAAGGAGGTAAACCTCCTGCACGCCATATCGTTCGGCCAACTCGGGAGAAATCCGGACGGTTCGTCGGAAAGAGGAAATGCAATCGTAGCAACCGAGCAGGCGACCAGGCACCCCTGTAATGAGCTGGTCTTTCCTCTCTGGTTCGGGAATTTCCCAAACAGAGAGGTAGGCGGACTTTGGATCGACACGTCTGAAGAGGTAGTTCTCGCCACTCTGTCCCTCTAGGAACGCCCGCAAACAGCTTTCGACGGAGTTTGCGCGCCACCTTCGACGTCGATCTTCTGACGATGTGATCATGACGGCTGCCCACCCGTGGCTCATCAACAGGATCATAATAGATGCGAGACATCACATCACTCGTCTCCATAGGCAGCCTCCTCATCCCTATGCAGGTGTACTAGTCGTTGCTGGAGCAGTGGGGCTCTCCGAGCGTAGGAATAGGAGACAACTCCAAATCGGAGATTAACAAACGCAACCAGTTCCTTCTTTAGCCAACGGTTCTCTTCAGTGTGTCGGCGATCGTCCAGACGCGACTTGTCCTTTACACCTACCGCCGTCGGCGGCGTGTAGCACTTTGCTTCCAAACCGAAGTCGACATGAATGCCGCTAGGTCGCGAGCCCACGCGCAGTTGACTAATGGCATCGCGACCACCATTGCGAGAGGGGCGGGTTACATCCAGTCCTGCAATATCAGGGGATCATCAGCGTTCAGCTTGGCCGCCGGGACAAAGCTCGCGGTTCAAGGAATCCTTTCTGGACTGCTCCCCATTTGGTGAGGCCGCCGGCTTTTCCGTCTTGTCGATCATGAGCACCCTCTTTGGGTCATTCCCCATCACCCAGCCCGAAATGGACGACCAGTTGGGTATCGAACGCACTGTTCTCGTCGCCGTATCCCCGCGGATTTGAGATGACCCTCGTTCGGTGGACCATGTAATCGCAGCTGTCATGCATATGACCGTGAAGCCAGAGCGCCGGTGCCCCGGCCTCGATAACGTCGGACAAGTCCGACGCAAAGGCGGCATTCAGCAGGTCGCCGTTGAAGGCCTCTGGAAGGGATCGCGGATGCGGCAGGTGGTGGGTCACCACCACGGTAGGTGCAGGATTGGTACTCAGCTCCGTCTCAAGAAACGCCTTTGAATCTTTGTGCAAGCGGTACCCATGGAAAGGCAGGAACCGCTCCCAAGGTTTCCGCTGCCAAGCGATCTGCCGATAGTCGTTCATCCGCCTGCGGGCATGGTCCATCGCCGATTCCGGGCTTCCCCCCATCCCGTAGTCGGTCCACAGGGTCGCACCAAGGAATCGCCCGCCACCAATGGTGACGGCGTCGTTCTCTAGGAAGTGTACGCCAGGGCAGTTCTTTGCCGCGGCGCGGCCGGCCTCCAGCCCCTCCTTGATCGACCGTTTGTAGAACTCGTGGTTGCCGGCGACGTAGACGCAGGGCATCGCGGGGGCGATGTGCTCGGCGAGCCAGCGGACACCCTTGTCGATACCCATACAGAGGTCGCCCGCGACAACGCAGACGTCAGCCTGAGGCGGCACGAGCGGCTTCTTCAGCGGCGCGTATTCGAGGTGGAGATCGGAAAGGATCCAGAGCCTCATTTGACGAGAAGCTTTCTGGCTGCTTTCAGCTGGCTCTCCAGTTCAGCTCCCTCCAGGGTGCCGCGAACAAGAAGTGCCTCGGCCAACTGCATGATCGTTTCGCGCTGCTTGGCGACCATCTTGCGGGCCGCATCGTAGGCCGCCTCCAAACGCGCGTTCACGTGCGCCGAGAGTTCCGGGTCGTTGACGAGATGCGACCGCCAATCAGGCGAGCCGCGATAGAGCAGCGGTCGCGTCTGTCCGAAGCCCATCGTGGTCTCCATGTCATAGGCGATCTTCGTCGCGACCTCCTGGTCGCTGTCGGGCGAGTCGCCACCGCCGCTTGCGGCGACGGAGTCCATGATCACCTCCTCTCCGGCGCGCCCCGCCCACGTTGCAGCCAGCACGGCGGTGAAGAACTCCTCGGTCTGTTCGTGAAGTTCGTCCGTCCGCCAAGCGATGTATCCGCCGTTTGGCGCGTCGATGGTGATCTTCGTGATGGTTCCCAGACCCAGGTATAAGCGGATCACCGCGTGGCTGGCCTCATGGATTGCCATTCGGAAGATCAGGTGCCTGGTGCGCCTCGGCTTGTGGCCGCCATCGCCAGGATCTCCGTCCCCACCGTCAGGTGGATTGCCGCCGCCAGACCCAGGGCCACCCGCGAGTTTGCTGAAGAGGACGCCACGCACGGAGTTCCGAGTCGCATGGGAGAAGTAAGGCGCAGTCGAAGGCATCAAGGTTTTCCTTTGCTAAGATGGTGGATTGGCGTCGCGGCTCTTGGTGCTGCTGGCGGAGCCTCACTGAGGGCGCCGCTCTCGTTCGCGGACCTCGACCAGCGCTGTAGTTTCCGGATTGAGCCGCCAGCCCAGGTGGACGCGACCGCGTCAAACTCAAATCCTTTCAGCGGCTCGCCCACCGCGGGTCATGGCCGCGTTCGGCGTAGAGCTGCTCAATAATGCGGACGGCCAGAACCGGCAGATGTTCTGGGCTAGGTTCGGGAAAGCGCAGGATTCGGCACCTGTCCCGCAGCATCGAGGGGACAGGTTCGATGCGCCGTCATCAGCCACGAGAGATGCGAGAGGTCACAGCTTGTCTGGACATAGGGGGCCTGACACCGGCGTGACGTCTCAGGCTCGAACAGGCCGACCAGCACATCGTGGACGTTGCCATTATGCCGTCCCGTCCCGACCTTCTCGATCTCGTCGAGGATGATGGCGGGACCGGCACATTCGTGGCGGCGCACCACCGCGATGGGCAGGCTCGGCTCACCGAACCCGGCCCGGTACAGCAAGCATCGGAGACGAGCGGACTCGACGGGAATACCGGCGGAATCCTCGAGGCCGTTGAACTCTGTCTCCACGGCAAGCAGGCTGTCCCTGCGAGAGGTCTCGTCCGTCATTTCGGCCTCACGCGTGATCGCCCGGACGGCCGGCAGGACGGCCCAGTCGGTACCACCGTGACAGCGTTCGTGCCCATGTCCTGTCGTCGGACAGGAGCCACAGATCGGACGTCGTAATCACCCTGTTGTCGCCCGGCAGCATCGGGTGACCTGAGGACAGTCCAACGAGGCATGCGATTGGTCTTTGGGCAATGACCCAGCGGTCTAGGATCGGTGCGGTCTCCTTGGTCTGGCACTCCGGAGGAACACCCCGCTGGATTGCCTCCATGTCCGCCACCAGCGCCGACAGCCGGCCAAGCTCAAACTCGAAGGGCTTATCCTGGTCGCGGCTGTGCAGATCGAATGTCACCATGGGAAGGTCTCCGTCGTGGGCCTGGATTGCGCTCTTGGCGAATCCTTCGATTCGCCTCGAGCTGGCGCAGTCATACGGCGCCCGAAGCGAGAGCGACGCCCCCCTCCGCATTTTTTTTCACCGTGGATAATTTTGAACGGTCGCTCCGCAGGACTCGGGCGAATTGGAACCGGCAACCCAAGGCGGACAGAAGGCGGTATGAAGGTTCATAACAGCTACCGCGGAAAGCACGCGCAGCAATCGACATGACGCACGTCGACCTTGCCAGAGAGGCGGGGGAAAGCACCTGGTTCGGATCCGAAGCCCGGCAGGCGTGTCCGAAGATTCCAGGGAGCGGGTTCAGGTTGCTCTCGAAGCGCAGGGGTAGAGTTTCTCCCCGGCGAGGATGGAATCGGACCAGGAATACGCGTCACAGATAAGATGCTCACCGCGCCGGCCATCCGTCGGAATGAGCCTGGTAGGCGGACCGCTCGCAGGCCACAAACGCTGCGCCGCCCTGGAACTGGGAAGCTAATGATCCTGCGGATGAAGCAGCGGTGAGGGGGGCAACGCGCTCCAGACGCAGCGGGTCCAAGCCGCATTGTTGATGAATGAGAGCGCCGCCCACCTCATCCAGATCAAAGCGCTTCGGAATGTGTCTGAAGTCTCCAGGGCGAAAGCGCAGGCTGCTCTCGAAGCCAAAGGAGTGATGTTTCTTTGCCAGCTCGAGCCCCGCCGGCATCGCCGGCGCGAGGAGGAATGACGCATGATCATGCCTGACCGGGAATGGTGCGGCCGAGGCGGCCGCCGATGCCGTCCTGCGCGCTCTGGCGCGGCGAGGCACGGGCTTGAGCGGCGCCGACATCGAGCGGCTGCTGCGCGAGGCGCGGCAGACTGCGCGGCGCGAGCGCCGCAGCCTGACCTGGTCCGACCTCGAGGTACGGCTGTCCGCCGCCAAGCCGGTCAGGCCCGACGCCTCACGCTGGCGCATGGGCTGCATGAGGCAGGGCACGCCGTCGCTCGCCTGGTCCTGCGACTCGGCACCGTGTCGCTCATCACCATCGACCGGCCGGAGGGCGGCATGGTCCAGAGCGAGGAGCCTGAGCGGTCGCGCAGACGGAAAGCTGGCTGTCGTCGGTCCTGATCGCCAATCTCGCCGGACGCGCGGCCGAGGAGGTGCTGCTCGGCGCCTGCATCGCCGGGTCGGGTGGCGGCCCCGAGAGCGATCTCGCCCATGCCACGACGTTCGCCCTGCAGATGGAGGTGGACTTCGGCTTCGGGACAGACATGCCGCTGCTGTATCGGAATGCCGAAGAGCAGGCCTCGCTCCTGCTCTGCAGGCCCGAGATCGCCCGGCGCGTCAATGCGCGGCTGGAGAAGGCCTACGCCGGCGCCTGCGACCTGATCCGGAGCCATCGCGCAGCCCTCGAGGAACTGGCCCGCACCCTGATCGCCAGGGACACGCTGGAAGGACCGGAGCTGGCGCGCGTGCTGGAGCGGATCGGAAAGCCGCATCGGGTCAAGACAGGCTGACAGCGAATGCAGCCGATCGGGAACAAGCCACGTCAGTCTTCCAATGGACCGCGCGGTGTCCTGCCTTGTGGCGTCTCGGGCATGGCGTAACCACCAGGCTCGGCTCCCGCGACCTCGGGAGCAATTTGGAGCCCACGGGGATATGGCAATCAGGCAGGCGAGGCGCGCACGAGGCTTCGGCAAGTTGGCTTGACCTGTCCGCACATCAGATCAGGTCATCCTGATTTGCGGTAATCCGTTTCAGCCATGGCGGGTTTGCGATTCAAGATCCACTCGCAGCGTTACGGCGGCGAACGGGGTTTGCTGGTCGAACTTAAAAGGTGCTGCAGCACTCTGGTTCAGGGTGCGGACACGTCGTCTCAATTCGGGATGATTTGCGGTAAACCGATTCATGTCTGCGGGAAGGCGATTCAAGGGTCGGAGTGAGCGATTCAGCTCATGATGATAGCGTTACACTGCAAACCGCGTTTGTTCCTTGCAGCGGTCGGCGTCACCGTCGTCGTGTAACCTGATGAAGGAGGCGATCGGTCATGGACAGGCTTGAAAAGCAGCGGCTGCGCCAGCGGGAGTACCGGGCGCGGCTGAAGCGGCAGAAGGCGCCCTCGCGTGACAACATAGCGAGGACCTTGATGCACTGGGCGATCACAGAAGCGGTCAAGGAAGGCCACCGGGAAAAGCTGGAGCGCGTTCAGGACGAGATCGTCGACAGGCTGGTCGCGCAGGGCTTCGATCGGAGGGCGAGCGATGCCGCTTTCGATGCGACCGTCGAGCGGTACGCCAATGGCTGGGGCTTCCAGGGCAAGCAGCGTCTACGGCAGCGCGACATCAACGATCGCGACATCAACGGTCAGGATGACGGTTCCGCCGACTGATGGAAAGCCACCTCCAAGCGCTGCCAGTGAAGCCCGATGAGGATGCTCGAGCGCAAACCGCGTTCGCACCCCAATGCCGTATTCCCCCCGTTACTCCATGTAATGCCGTTTACAGATGAAGCGGTCGAACAAGACAGTCGGCGGTCGGGTCGAGCTGCGGCGTGCAGTACCAGACCTGAGATCGGGCTAACATTGCCCCATCATGGTGTGATGGATTTCCGCCTTGAGCCGTCCTCGCCAACCCGACCTTCGAATTTCGCGTTCGGGGCCGTGTATGGACGGCTCTCCGTTGGCAAGGGGTTCTTTGAGCACTGCCGTTGCTGGTTGGTGCGGCCATGTATCCGACCTGTAGGTGCGGCCTTTCATGTGCCGCTGGCCATAATGCCATTCGCGCGTCTCAGATCCCGATCGTAAGCTCGCACTCGAGGTGCACGGCTCCAGTGGGTTCTCCTGATCCGGCAAACCGGCTTGGTGAATCAGCTCCTGTCCGCCCTTTCCAACCTCGTCGGCGATCGCTCGCCCTATCTATGCGATGACCGGCTCCCTGTAGCGCTCGCCGCTTGTCATCAATGCCCAGACCATCCGGGCAGTCTTGTTGGCGAGCGCAACCGCGGCAACCTTGGTTGTCCGGCGGGCCATCAGTTGCACCAGCCATGGCCGCCTGGTCCCGTTTCGCTCGGCATAGCGGATGACCGCCATCGCCCCGACCACGAGCATCTGGCGCAGATAGCGATTGCCAGCTTTGGAGATGCTGCCGAGCTTCTCCTTGCCCCCGCTTGAGTTCTGCTTCGGCACAAGCCCGATCCACGCCGATAGACAGCGCCCCGACTTGAACGCATGCGCATCGGCGACCGTGGCCACGAAGGCACTCGCCAGCAGCGGGCCGACGCCCGGGATCTCCATCAACCTGCGGCCAAGCTCGGTCTCTCGCGCACTCGCTCGGACCCGGCGATCGTTTTCGAGGATCTGTTCCTTCACGACCCTGAGCTGCGCCTCGAGCATGCGCAGGCATAACCGTGCATCAGCGGGGATCCTGGTGTCGCTCTCGTCGTTGATAACCACGAGCAGTTGCTCGATCCCATTCCGCCCGATCGGCGCCACGACCCCGAACTCGGACAGGTGTGCCCGCAACGCGTTCGATATCTGTGTCCGCTGGCGGTTGAGCATCAGTCGGACCCGGTGAAGCATCATCACACTTTGCTGTTCGGGTGACTTCACCGGCACGAAGCGCATGGTCGGCCGGGTCACCGCCTCGCAGATGGCTTCGGCATCGGCGGCGTCGTTCTTCTGCCGCTTCAGATAAGGCTTCACATACTGTGCCGGCAACAGCCGCACATCATGCCCACGTGCAGTCAGCTCTCTCGCCCAATAGTGCGAAGAGCTGCAGGCCTCGATCACGACCAGGCATCGCAGCAAGTTCTCGAAGAACCCCAGCACGCGCCCGCGGGTCAGCTTCCTGCGAACGACAACCTCGCCCGCCGCATCGACGCCGTGGACTTGAAAGACTGACTTCGCGATATCGAGACCAATCGTCGTAACGTTGTCCATTCTAGCTCTCCTCCTCCAGCTCTAGCCCCACGATCATACGCAGGGAGGGAGGAGAGCCGTCCACCGCATCAACTGCCGACTGTCCGGTTCTGGCCGTATCCAAGGGATAGCTGCCTTTCGGCACCCGACCGCATTGCGACCGTTGGCGCGCCCTCTACGATTTCCCCAAGCCGTCATTGGATGGCGACACCTAAGGGGCACCTAAAAGCCTAACGCATCGATTTCCATCGCCTCTTTCAGAGCTTGACGGTCCTCGTCATTGATCTGTCGAAGCGTTCGCTGGCTCACAGTGATATAGAACTCAATGAGGCGATCATGGGCTGCTTTTGAGTACGATGCAGGGTCATTGCGCATCTGGTTTATGTAGCCGGTCACGCGCCGCATAAAGATCAGCGGATTGCAATAATCTGAGATATCGTCCCAGCCCGTCACCAGGCCCGTCGGTGAAGCATGTCGGCTAGGCCCCGATCACAACCTCCTTTGCAAACAAAATGGATGCTCTCAACGACATCATTGTTGTCATCGCCTAACCTCGCGCTGGAGGTCTGAAGACGTCCAGCGACTCAGTTCCTTGGCATACTCAATGATCTGTCCAACGACCTCACGAGGGCCCTCAGGGTTCCGCCATAGCTCGCACTCGACGAGGACGGGGAGACCCGACGGGGTGACCAAAAGGTTGTCGATGGGGCCTGCCGGCTTCATCAACTCCCGGCAGATTGCGACCGGGCCTTTGAATGAGGGATCGATCTCTTCGATTGGCAAAGATCCTGGATGCTTGTGCACGAGTTCCTGAACCTGGGCCTCGCTGACTCCATCTTGCGTTGCAGCAAGGCTGAGTTTGCTCAGCGTCGTCGTGGAACCTACCTTCAGGATGACGGGCGCGGCATGTTGTCGTGACAATGACTTCCTCCGAAACTGGTCAGCACAGTCACCCGTCAGTCGCTAAAGCCGCGTTTATGCCGCGCACGTCGAACGGGACAGCCACGAAATCCGTGAAGCAGCGCTCAGCGATCACGCTTTGCTCGTCCTAACCCCCCCCGAAGCTAGCTTGTGACAGGACCGCCTTCTGATTGGGGGCCGAAATCGGAAATAATTTCCGCTTAGCGGCTTCATAGCGGCCAAAGGCCAACAACCGACTACGGCGCGCTGGCGGCGGTCTATCGCCACGTCGGCAACAACTTCAAGGTTGGCGTCGGCTACAACTTCGGCGTCTTCTCCGACGACCTGCGCGATCTGACGCTGGACGACAGGGGGATCTTCCTCAATGTGGTGGGAAAGTTCTAATTGCATAGGTTGAGCGATTGCGCTGTGAGCTCGCGAAGCTGAACAGCGCAGATCACCTGCCGCCTCACGCTGTCGTGAGGAGAACGGCCACATTGCGGACAGATTGGGCGGCTGCCCTGATGCAAGTCCGCTGGCGGCCACGTGCACCGGCGGCATTGTAAATGTGCTGATCACCGAAGCGCTCACTCGACCCGGAGGCGCTGATGCCTGCACCTACGTCTCGCCTGCCAAAGCAATCCGACCCGCCCGGCACATCGGCGGCTATCCTGCAGCTATCAGCGTCGGCGTCGCGCGGCGGCTGGCTGGCAGCCTACGAGGCCGTACGGGCCGAGACCGAGCGGCGCGCCGCGCCGCTTTCCGGCGAGGACCAGGGCGTTCAGTCCATGCCCGACGCAAGCCCGATCAAGTGGCATCGCGCCCATGTCACCTGGTTCTTCGAGCAGTTTCTGCTGGTGCCATACGCGGCGAACTACCGCGTTTTCGATGAGCGCTTCCCCTTCCTGTTCAATTCCTACTACGTCAGCGCCGGGCCGCGTCACGAGCGGCCGAGACGGGGACTGATCACCCGCCCGGATGTCGAGACGGTCACCGCTTACCGACGGCATGTCGATGCGGCTGTCCGCACCCTCATCACCGCGGCCGACGATGAGCTGTTTGCAACAATAAGTCCGATTCTGGAGATCGGCCTTCATCATGAGCAGCAGCATCAGGAACTGATGCTGACCGACATCCTGCATGCCTTCGCGCAAAATCCGGTTCTGCCGGCGTATGATTCCGGCTGGCGCTGGCCGGAGACTGCGGGCAAGGCCGGCGCGTTCGCCGATCTCGCGGAAGGCGTCCACACGATCGGATACGGCGGCGACGGCTTTTCCTACGACAATGAAGGGCCTGCGCATCGGGTCCTGGTGGGTCCGATGCGGATCGCCCGCCGGCTTGTCACGAATGGCGAGTGGATGAACTTCATGGCCGATGGCGGCTACGAGACGCCGACGCTCTGGCTCTCTGACGGCTGGGCGACGGTCCAGGCGGAAGGGTGGAAAGCGCCCGGCTACTGGCGCGAGGTCGATGGCGCCTGGTTCAGATTGACGTTCGCCGGTCTCGAGCCCGTCGATCCCGACCTGCCGGTCTGCCACATCAGCTTTTATGAAGCGGACGCGTTTGCCCGCTGGGCCGGCAAGCATCTCCCGAGCGAAGCGGAATGGGAAGTGGCGGCGCGGAGCGGCATGCTCGACGACGCCTTCGGCCAGGTGTGGCAGTGGACGCGCAGCGCCTATCTGCCCTATCCCGGCTATCGTGCGGCGCCCGGGGCGCTCGGTGAATATAACGGCAAGTTCATGGTCAACCAGATGGTGCTGCGTGGCAGTTCGCTTGCCACGCCGGAAGGTCACGCCCGCTATAGCTATCGCAACTTCTTCCATCCGCAGGCGCGCTGGCAATTCACCGGACTGCGCCTTGTCGATCATCCCTGACAATGCCGCGATGATGGCGCTCCCCCCACGAAACGACCACCCTGCCGAAATGGAGGCCGGGCCGACCTTTGATTTCGCGGCCGATGTGGTGGCGGGCCTCCGGGCAAGGCCGAAGCGCATCCCCTCCAAATATTTCTATGACACCGCCGGCTCGCTTCTTTTCGAGGAGATCACGCAGCTGCCGGAGTATTACCCGACCCGGGTGGAGCGCGGCATCCTCGCCGAGAACGCCGAGGCAATCGCCGAGCTGTTGCCGGCAGGCAGGGCGCTGGTTGAATTCGGCAATGGTTCGAGTGCCAAGACGCGCATTGTCCTGCGTGCGGCAAGAGAGCTCTCAACCTATGTGCCCGTCGATATCGCCGCCGAGTTTCTGGAGGAACAGGCCGAAGCCTTGCGGCTCGAATTTCCGTCCCTGAATGTGCTGCCGGTCGCCGCCGACTTCACGAGAGTTTTCGACCTGCCGACGAGCGTTCGGACGATGCCGCGGGTCGGCTTCTTTCCAGGCTCCACGATCGGCAATCTCGATCCGCCGGACGCCGCCGGATTCCTTCATCATGCCGGCCTGAGCCTCGGCACGGACGCGGTGATGGTTGTCGGGGTTGACCTCGTAAAGAACGAGGCCGTCCTCCACGCCGCCTATAACGACGCTGCCGGCGTGACCGCCCGCTTCAACCTCAACCTGCTTGCCCGTATCAACCGGGAGCTCGGCGGCGATTTCGATCTCGGCTCATTCGAGCATCGGGCGTTTTTCGACCGCGGGCATTCGCGCATCGAGATGCATCTCGTAAGCCGCGCAGCCCAACGCGTGGCGGTGGACGGTCATTCGTTTGATTTCGCGGAAGGCGAGACGATCCACACCGAGAACAGCTATAAATACACCGTGGAGGCCTTTTGGGCGCTCGCCCGCGGGGCCGGTTGGCGGCCCATCAGGGTCTGGACAGATAGCGAAGGCTGGTTCTCGATCCATGTTCTCGCGAACGATGCCGCCAACTACCCAGGGCTCAGGCGCCTGTAACGGCCAGCATCGCTATCGTGGCCTTCGGTTCGCTAGATTGATCGGCCGGCGGCGGCCGCGTCACTGTCAGCCGCGTCGGGCGGCCTCAATTGCGGCGACGTCGATTTTCTTCATGTCCATCATCGCGACAAACGCGCGTTTTGCTTCATCGCCGCCAGCAGCCAGCGCCTCTGTCAGCACGCGCGGCGTGATTTGCCAGGAGATACCCCATTTGTCCTTGCACCAACCGCAGGCGCTTTCCTGGCCGCCATTGTCGACAATGGCGTTCCAGTAGCGGTCGGTCTCTTGCTGATCGTCGGTGGCGATCTGGAATGAGAAGGCCTCATTGTGCTTGAACGCGGGCCCGCCATTGAGACCCAGACAGGGGATCCCGGCAACTGTGAATTCGACCGTCAGCACGTCGCCCGCCTTGCCGGATGGGTAGTCGCTGGGAGCGCTGTGGACGGCGCTCACCGAGCTGTCGGGAAATGTCTCGGCGTAGAAGCGTGCTGCAGCCTCGGCGTCCTTGTCATACCAGAGGCAGATCGTGTTCTTGGCAACGGCCATTGCTCGTCCTCCCGTTGAAGCCAGTTCCGGCGCGATCTCCCACGCGGTCGGAGGCGGTTCAAGTTGAACCCGACGGTGCACATTGAACGCGCCCGCGCCATTCTGCCAGCAATTCCCGAAAGCTCATAGCCTCCATCGGAAGCAGCCGGGCCCCCGGTTCAAGTTCGGCCACTCACCGGGTGCGGCGCGAGACAGGTCACTTCTGCTTGCACGCAATCCCGTCCGTGTTGTCGCTCCTGAGGTCGGTCAGCGTGGCGTTGCCGCCCTTGTCCCAGAATTCGTACTGGCCGCCTGCATAGCGCGCCCCGGAGCCTGAGAGAACATTGGCCATGAGCACCTTCTGGCCGTCCCAATCCATGATGGCGAGGCTGTTGGTGCCCACATTTATGAACTCGATGTCGAGCTCTTTGGCGCCGTCGCACAGATAGCTGGCGTTTATCCGTTGCGCCTCGCCAGGCAAGTCCAATTCCACGGCAGCGACAGGCGCGGCCGTGGCAACAAGCACCGCGACGGGGAGGCTGAACCAGAGGGCTGACATGAATGGTCTCCAATTATAAACGTGCACGAACCATATGCCGGACCGGAATGCGATTGTCGCGGCATCATTCATTCTATCCAGGTTTTCGGAAACCGCGACACCGCGGCGCCAACAGGCTAAGCACATCTGGCGGGTGTAGAGCAGGCATGGAGAGCCGCATGCATTTTCTCATCGACGGCGCGGATGACGCATTCGCTACCATATTGCTCGCGCACGGTGCTGGCGCGCCGATGGATTCTCCTGCGATGGAGGCAGCCGCCCGGGCGCTGGCGAATATCGGTTTTCGAGTTGCTCGGTTCGAGTTTTCATACATGGCCGCCCGGCGGCAGGGGGGCCGCAAACCGCCTCCCAGGGCGGAACTTCTCCAGGGCGAGTATCGCGAGGCGGTGAAGGAGCTTGGCGCATCCGGGCCGCTGATCATCGGCGGCAAGTCGATGGGCGGCCGGGTCGCGTCCATGGTCGCCGATGATCTGCACGCCAGCGGCAGCATCGTCGGGCTTCTCTGTCTCGGCTATCCGTTCCATCCGCCTGCGAAGCCGGAACAGTTGCGAACCGCGCATCTTGCCGAGCTGAAGGCACCGACACTGATCTGCCAGGGCACGCGCGACCCATTCGGAACCCGAGAGGAAGTCATGTCGTACGATCTCTCCGGCCAGATCGAGATCCTCTGGCTCGAGGACGGCGACCACGACCTCAAGCCGCGCAGGAAGGTCTCCGGCTTCTCCGCCGCGGACCATATCGCCACCGTGGCACAGACGGTCGAGGCCTGGGCACGGCGGGTAATCGGTTAATGCGCAATCGGTTTCGAACGGTGGGCCTTCGAAGGGCGCTCACATCGAAGTGAATGCGAGATCAGAATAAGCGCATGGCTGGTTTTGTCTTCTGCTCCATCGACACATGTTCGAAAGGAGCAAGACAATGCCCAAGCAAGAAAAAGAAAGCGGCACCGGGTTTGTGCTGACGCGCAGGCATGCGCTCGAATGCATGGTCTGGGCGGGAACCGGTGTGCTGTGGACCGTTGCGGGCGGCGTCCCCAAGTCGCTCAGCCTGCTCGACGCGGCACAGGCCGCCGAAGCTGCGCAGGGCGCGATGACCTTCCTGCAGATCTCGGACAGCCATGTCGGCTTCGACAAGGAAGCCAAGGTGACCGCTGTCGACACGCTGACTGAGGCGATCGACAAGGTGAGGGCGCTTCCGGTGAAGCCCGCCTTCATGATCCATACCGGCGACATCACCCATCTTTCCAAGGATGGCGAGTTCGACGACGCTGCACGCATCATCGGCAGCACCGGCCTGGATGTTTTCTACGTCCCTGGCGAGCACGACGTGATCGATCCGGGGCAGGGCAGGGCCTATCTCGACCGCTACGGCAAGGGCACGCTCGGCGCCGGCTGGCACTCATTCGACCTCGGCGGGGTCCACTTCATCGGCCTTGTGAACGTCGTCGACCTCAAGGCCGGCGGGCTTGGCAATCTCGGCGCCGAACAACTCGCCTGGCTCAAGAAGGATCTCGACGGCCGTTCGGCCTCGATGCCCATCGTCGTCTTTGCCCATATCCCGCTCTGGTCGATCTATCCGGAATGGGGTTGGGGAACGGACGATGCCGCACAGGCGCTCGCGCTCCTGAGGCGTTTCGGTTCCGTGACCGTGCTCAACGGGCACATCCACCAGATCGTGCAGAAGGTGGAGGGCAACATGACCTTTCACACGGCGCGCTCGACGGCCTTTCCGCAGCCGAAGCCCGGCACGGCCGACAAACCCGGCCCCGTGATCGTTCCCGCCGACCAGTTGCGATCGATGCTGGGCCTGACCTCGGTCGACTTCACCGTCGGCCAGGAGAGGCTCGCGATCACCGACACCACCCTTGCATGAGGAGGTTCGCATGAACACGCAAGAAAGGAGGAATTGCCATGCCTGCCATGCTGTTGAAGGGGCCCCGAGCGGGTCTTGCCGCGATGCTCGTCGCCCTTCTTGCCCAGCCGATTGCCCCGGCTGCCGCAACGGAGGCGCGGGTGACTATCTCGAATTTCTCCTTCGAGCCGCAGACGTTGACGATCCAGCGTGGCGACACGGTGCGGTTCGTCAATTCCGATGACATGGTCCACACGATCGTGGCGGCCGACGGCAGCTTCCGCTCCGAGCCGCTCGATACCGGCGGCAGTTTTGTCAGGACTTTCGCCCAATCCGGCAATATTGCCTATTTCTGTGGCCTGCACACCTTCATGAAGGGTAGCATAGTCGTCAAATGACCTTCCGCGATGGCCCGTCGACCGGCGCAGCAGCAAGGACGTGAGCGCTTTGAGTGGAGATCAGCCGACGATCCGGTTCCGGGAACTGGTCGTGCCGCATCTTCAGGATGCGCTGGTCTTTGCGCGCTGGCTGACGGGCAATCGCGATGATGCGGAGGACGTCGTGCAGGAGGCCTGCCTCAGGGCATTCGCCTCGCTCGGGGAAGGTGCGATCCTGCGCCCACGTGCCTGGCTTCTGGCGATCGTCCGCAATACCGCCTTCACCTGGATGGCGAAGAACCGGCGGAAAGGGCTGCTGGTGCTCGGCGATCAAAACGAGATGGATCGGCTGGCCGAGACGGGAGAGGGAAACTTTCCCGACGCTCCAGCCCTGACGCCCGAGGCTGAACTTATCCGCAAGGCCGACGCCGCTGCCGTCCAGAAGGCCGTCGGCGCGTTGCCCGCCCCGCTGCGGGAGGTGCTCGTGCTGCGCGAATTCAACGATCTGAGCTATCGCGAGATCGCCGATCTGCTGTCTGTGCCGATCGGCACGGTGATGTCACGCCTGTCGCGCGCGCGCCTGTTGCTCGCGGCTTCGATTGCGGAGGACTATCGTGGCTGAAGCCAGGACACCGCCGGAAACGGACCTTCTGTTGCTGAACGCGCTTGTCGACGGTGAGCTCGACGCGGCTTCGGCCACGGCACTCGAGCGCCGCATTGCCGATGAGCCGGCACTCCGGAAGGCCTATGATGCCATTGCCGCCACGCATGCGGCGCTCGGCAGGCTCGAACGCCCGCAACTCGACGCGAAACTGCTCGACAGGATCGAAGCCGCTGTCGGCGCTTCCGGCAGGCCTGCCGGGTCCCTACGGCGGCGATCAGAGTGGCAGGCGGACTGGCGCGCGCTTGCCGCCTCGCTTCTCATCGCCGTGATCGCGGCCGGGAGCGGCGGCTATTGGCTGGGTGCGCAAGGCCCACGCCAAACCACCGCCGATCTCGTGGCGAGCGGCCATCGCCGAAGCCTGCTTGCCGCAAGTCCGGTCGACATCGCCTCGTCTGATCGCCATGCGGTCAAGCCCTGGCTCGACGGCCGCATCGGTATCTCGCCGCCGGCCCCCGACCTTGCAGCGAAAGGCTTCGCGCTTGTCGGCGGGCGCGTCGATGTCATTGGCGGACGCGCCGTACCGGCGCTCGTCTACCGCCACAACGAGCATCTGATCACGGTGGTTGCGGAGCCGGCAGGGACGGGGACCTCCGGCCCCGAAGACAGGGAAGCCGACGGCTACAATATGGTGAGCTGGAAGGGGAACGGCTTCGATTACTGGGCGGTGTCCGATCTCGAACGCGCCGAACTGGATAGCTTCGCCGCAGCTTACCGCACTACCACCAAGGCCGGCGGCCCCGGCGGATGAATGCCTCCAGTTCCGCATCTCCTCCCGGAAACCAGGATGCACTAAACAGTTCGGACATTTCCAAGGCTAGGCCGCCTCACAGCAAGCGGGCCGGAACGCCGGGACTATGCGGGGGACGGGTCGTCTCTGGCAACGAAACGCAGCATCATCTCGACGGTGTTCTTCTTGAGACGGTCAAGCTGCTCCGGCGCGCCGAAGTCGCGTCCGAAAATCATCGAGAAGGTGGCCCGGTTGGAGACGTTGAAGAAGCAGAGTGCGCTGACCTGCCAGTGCAGTTCGACCGGGTCGAGCCCGGGGCGGAAGACGCCCTCGGCCACGCCGCGCGAGTAGATGCGCGAGATGTGGTCGATGGCCGTAACGTTGAGGTCGCGGATGGCATCCGACTGCTTCAGGTACTGACCGTGGTGGATGTTCTCGATCATCACCATGCGGATGAAATCCTCGTGCTGGTGGTGATGCTCGAAGGTGAACTCGACAAGGCGCGTCAGGGCGGCCACTGGCGGCAGGCCTTCTATGTCGAGTTGCGCCTCGCCCTCGCGCACCTGCCTGTAGGCCTCCTCCAGCGCGCGCAGGTAGAGGCCCTCCTTGTCGCCGAAATAATAGTAGATCATGCGCTTGCTGAAGCGCGTGCGTGCGGCGATCTCGTCGATGCGAGCTCCCGATAGGCCGTTGAGGGCGAACTCGCGCGAGGCGATCTCCAGTATGTTCCGCCGCGTTCCTTCCGGATCCGGCACGCGGCCCCCACCGGCTTCGGGTCTGGATTTCTCATCTTTCGCGACGGTCATGGGTTCTCGGATGCCTCTACGTAGGTCGGGTGATTGACTGTACTATCTAGTTCGTACATCATCCAGCCCGCAGGTGCCCCTGTCATAGCGGCGGCGCCCGCGCAAGCACAAGTGCGGCGCTGCAGCCGCCTACGGCATGACCGGGAGGAGAGGACTGGAATGGCCGACAGCCTTGTCGACCGGCTCGGGCAGATTGCGGCCGGGCATCGTGGCGCGCCTAGGCCGGGCGAGGACTGTGTCGTCGTGGGCCTGCTCGGCCGCGGCATCCAGTCCTCCCGCACGCCGGGCATGCACGAGCGTGAGGCAAGGCGCCTCGGCATCGACTACGCCTATCTCCTCCTCGACTTCGACATGCTGGCGCTGCCCGATGCGGCGGTAGGCGAGGTTCTGGAGGCGGCGCAGGCGGCCGGCTTCCAAGGGGTGAACGTCACCCACCCGTTCAAGCAGGCGATCATGCCTTCGCTGGATGATCTGTCGCCGGAGGCGTTCGCCATCGGCGCGGTCAACACGGTCGTGTTCCGCGAAGGGCGCAAGGTCGGGCACAATACAGACGCCTGGGGGTTCAGGGAGAGCTTTCGAGAGACCATGGCCGGCGCGGCCACGCGGACGATCGCACTGTTCGGCGCCGGCGGTGCGGGGGCAGCGGTCGCCTACGCGCTCGACGGGCTCGGCGCGGGCGAGCTCGTCGTCATCGACACGGATGCGGCGAGGGCCGAGGACCTCGCCCGGAGGATGGCGTCCCGCGCGGCCGGTCGCGTCGTCGCGTCGCGTGACGCCGCGGCCGTGGTCGCCGCCGCCGACGGCATCGTGAACACCACGCCGATCGGCATGGCCAAATATCCGGGTACGCCGTTCCCGGCCGACCTTCTTTCGCCGCGGCAATGGGTGGCCGAGATCGTCTATTTCCCGGAAGAGACCGAGCTTCTGCGCCGCGCGCGCGCGCTCGGCTGCCGCACGCTGGCCGGCACCGGCATGGCTGTCTACCAGGCCGTGCGCGCCTTCGAGCTTTTCACGGGTGTTGCGCCCGACCGCCAGGCGATGGCCGGCCATTTCGAGGCGGCGGCATGACCGTGTCTCCCGCCCGCGTCGTGGACGCCTTTGCCTCGAGCGAGGCCGAATACATCGAGCAGGAACCCGAGCTGATAGCTGCATTCCGCGCCTTCTCGGATAAACAATTTCTGGAATCTCCGCTGTCGAATGGCCGGAAGGCACGCTGGAGAAAATCAACGCGCTCTGAGGGGGGCGCGTCGAAAAAGGGAACGGCAACAGGGAGGTATTGCCAATGACATTTGATCTCACACGCCGCCAGGCGCTGGCAGGAGCCGCAGCCCTTGCCCTCGCGAGTGCCGTTCCGGCGCTTGCGCAGGACAAGTCAAAGTTGCGCTTCTCCGCCGTCTTCTCGGAGCAGGACATTCGCGCCGAGATGATGAAGATGTTCGACGACGCCATCAAGGAGGACTTCGCCTTCGAGGGCTATTACGGCGGCAACCTGTTCAAGCAGGGCACGGAGCTCGTGGCACTGCAACGCGGCAATCTCGAAATGGGCAATATCGCGCCGCAGGACATCTCCAAGCAGATCCCGGCGTGGTCGATCCTGACGGCCGGCTATCTCTTCCGCGACGCGGCGCATCTGAAAGCCTTCTTCGCCAGCGAGGCGGGCGCGGAGATGAAGAAGATGGCCGAGGACCAACTCGGCATCGTGATCCTGGGCCCGACCTATTTCGGTGTGCGCCAGGTCGGCCTGAAGCCCGAGAAAGAGATCAAGACGCCTGCCGACATGGCCGGCGTCAAGCTGCGCATGCCCGGCGGCGACGCCTGGCAGTTCCTCGGCGAGGCGCTCGGCGCCAATCCGACGCCGATGGCTTATGCCGAGGTCTATACGGGCCTGCAGACCGGCGCCATCGACGGCCAGGACAATCCGCTGCCCAATGTCGAGAACATGAAGTTCTACGAGGTCATGTCGCAGATCGTGCTGACCTCGCATCTGGTCGGCTTCGACCTTCTCGTCGTCTCGAAGAAGGTCTGGGACGAGATGGGCGCGGAAAAGCAGGCGCGCTTCCAGGCCGCAGCCGACAAGGCCATCGACTTCTCGACCGAGAAGCATCTCGCCCATGAGAAGGAGCTGGTCGAGAATTTCAAGGCGAAGGGCCTGAAGATCTACGAGCCGGATGTCGCCGCCTTCCGCGAGAGTGTCCAGGGGAAGTACCTGGCCTCCGACCTCGCCAAGGAATGGCCGGAAGGCATGGTCGACAAGATCAACGCGCTCTAGAGCATCGGACCCGAAAGTGGACGCCGGTTTCGGGAAAATCCGATGCGAAAACAAAGAGCTGGAGCGGGAGCACCGATTCCATCGCTGCGCCCGCCCGCTCTGATGTGCCATGGCCGCCGGCATGACAGCCGGTAGCCATCCATCCGGTCCTGGGGGAGGGGATAAGTGGAAACAGGTTTCGCGGCGCTTGGCGCTTGGCTGTACCGGCGCGCGGAAGACATCCTGATGGCGATGCTGGCGACGATGTTCTTCGCCTTCCTGCTGCAGATCGTCTTCCGCTACGTGTTGAACTGGCCGACCGGCTGGACCAACGAGCTCAGCGCGATCCTCTGGATATGGATCGTGCTGTTCGGCGCTGCCTTCGTCGTGAAGGAAGAAGAGGAGATGCGGTTCGACCTCATCTACGCATCGGTCGGTGCCCGCACGCGCAGCGCGATGTTCCTCATGAGCGCCGTTTCGCTGATTGCGCTCTACGGCATCTCGTTCCCGGCCGTCCTCGACTATGTCGCCTTCATGCGCGTGGAGAAGACCGCCTACCTGAAGCTCCGTTTCGACTGGGTGTTCTCCATCTACGTCGTCTTCGTGATCGCGATCATCGCGCGCTACATCTGGCTGTCCTGGCAGGTTCTGCGGGGCGAGGCTCCCGAAGAGTTCGACCCAACCAAGGCGCAGTCCGGCATATGAATATCGCGAGCCCCTTTTCCCTCTCCATCGTTGCAATCACCGTGCTCGCGCTCAATGGCTTGCCGGTTGGCCACGCCATGATTGCCGGGTCGGTCCTCTATCTGCTGCTGGCGGGTCTCGACATGGGTACCGTCGCCGAACAGTTCCTGAACGGGATGTATTCCAATTACATCATCCTGGCCGTGCCGCTCTTCATCCTCGCGGCGGAGCTGATGAACATCGGCTCGATGACCGATCGCCTTATGGTCTTCTGCAATGCCTTCGTCGGCCGGTTTCGGGGCGGTCTGGCGCAGGTGAACGTGCTGCAGTCGATCATCTTCGCCGGCATGTCGGGATCGGCCATCGCCGACGCTGCCGGATCCGGCAAGATCATGCAGAACATGATGACGGCGGATGGCAAATACCCCGCGAGCTACGCCGCCGCACTGACCGCGGCTACAGCCGTGATCGGCCCGATCATCCCGCCCTCGATCCCGATGATCATCTACGCGCTCGTCTCCGACGCTTCGATCGGCTACCTGTTCCTGGCCGGGGTAGTGCCGGGCCTGCTGATGGCCGGGTTCCAGATGCTTCTCGTTGCCATCCATTCGAGGACGCGGAACTTTCCGGTGGAGCCTCCGACGCCGGTGCGCGAGCTTCCGGGCATAACGGTGCGGGCCCTGCCGGCGCTCCTGATGCCGTTGGTGCTGCTCGGCGGCATCTATTCCGGCGTGACGACGCCGACCGAGGCGGCAGCCGTTGCGGCTGCCTATGCCCTGATTATCTCGGTGGTGCTGTATCGCAGCGTCAGCTTCGGCGACTTCTACAATTCGGTGCTCGCCAGCGCCCGTACCACCGCCTCGATCGGCATGCTGATCGCCGGCGCCCTGGTGTTCAACTATGTCGTCACGGTCGAGAACATCCCACAGTCGCTGAGCGTCGTCCTGCAATCATGGGATCTGTCGCCCACCGGCTTCCTGATCCTCGTCAATATCCTTCTGCTGCTGCTTGGCTGCGTCCTGGAAGGCACCACGATCATCCTGGTGATCCTTCCGGTGTTCATTCCGACTGCACAGGCGCTCGGGATCGACCTCGTCCATTTCGGTGTGATGTGCGTGGTCAACATCATGCTGGGGCTCGTCACGCCGCCCTACGGCCTGCTGCTGTTCATCATGGTCCGTATTGCCAAGGTGCCGTTGCGGGACATCGTGCGCGACGTGCTGCCGTTCCTCTACACGATGATCGCATCGCTGATCATTATCACCTTCTTCCCCGAAACGGTGCTGTGGCTGCCGCGCCTGTTCGGCTACCAGGGCTGACCGGAAAGGATTTGCCGATGAAACCCGTCTTCGTCATCAACGGTCCCAATCTCAACCGGCTGGGCAAGCGCGAGCCCGAGATCTATGGGCGCACGACGCTCGCCGAGATCGAGGCGATGTGCCGGCAGGCAGCCGGCCCAGCGCCGCTGCGCTTCCATCAGTCGAATGCCGAGCACCAGCTCGTCGATTGGGTCCACGAGGCGATCGACGACGGCTCCGCCATACTCATCAATCCGGCCGGCCTGAGCTTCCGCTCGATCCCGCTGCTCGATGCGCTCAAGATGTTCCCGGGCCCGATCGTGGAGCTGCACATCTCCAACATCCACCGGCGCGACGAGATCTACCACCACTCGCTTGTGTCGAAGGTCGCGACCGCGGTCATTGCCGGTCTCGGTGCCAATGGCTATCCGCTGGCCGTCCGGTGGCTCCTGGACCACATCGACGGCTAGCCAGCCCCCTTATGGCGAAACCAGCTCGCTGCAGCTTGAGGCGAGCGAGGCTGCACGCCAGGGAGCGCTCGCGTGGTCAAGGGCGACTACCGCAATGATCGAACGATGTCAGCTATGCTGCGTGGTGGCGATGAACTTGCGGAAGCGGTCGGACTTGGGGTTGCTGAAGACCTCGTGAGCGGGGCCATCCTCTTCGATGCGGCCTTCGTGAAGGAATATGACCCGGCTGGCGACCTCGCGGGCGAAACCCATTTCATGGGTCACCACCAGCATCGTGCGTCCCTCTTCGGCAAGTGCGCGCATGACCTTCAGCACCTCGCCAACCCGTTCGGGATCGAGCGCGGAAGTGGGCTCGTCGAACAGCATGACTTCGGGATGCATCGCAAGCGCCCGTGCGATTGCCGCACGTTGCTGCTGCCCTCCCGAAAGATGGGACGGGTAGGCACCGGCCTTGTCGCCGATGCCGACCTTGTCCAGAAGCGCTTCGGCCTCCTTGATGCATTCTTGTCGTGGACGGCCCTGAACATGGATCGGCGCCTCGATGAGATTTTCGAGGATCGTCATGTGGGACCAAAGATTGAAGCTCTGGAACACCATGGCGACACGGGAGCGAATCTTGTCGATCTGGCGCTGGTCGGCAATCGCCAGCCCGTCGCCTTGTCGCTTCAGCTTCACCGCTTCGCCGCCGATCACCACCTCGCCGGAACTTGGCAGTTCCAGCATGTTGATGCAGCGCAGCATGGTGCTCTTGCCCGATCCTGACGATCCCAGGATCGCAATGACTTCGCCCTTCCTCGCTTCCAACGAGATCCCCTTGAGGACTTCCAGGCCGCCGAAGCTCTTGTGCAGATTGCGAAGGGAAATGACGGATTGCGTCGGTGCCCGGTCAACCATTCCTGTTCTCCATTTTTGCCGGCGAGGGCCCGCGAAGATGCGGCGTCAGCCACCAGTCAAGCAGGGAAATGGCACGCGTCAGCACGAAATTGATGATCAGATAGATCGCGCCCGCGGCGATAAACACTTCGACCGGCCGATAGCTGGATGCGATGAGCCTGGCGGCAATTCCCGTCACTTCCATCAGCGTGATGGTGGAAGCAAGCGAGGTTGCCTTCACCATGAGGATAAGCTCATTGCCATAGGCTGGAAGGGCCTGTCGAAGCGCGATCGGCATGATGATGCGGCGATAGAGCAAGAGGCCGGACATGCCGCAGGCGCGCGCCGCCTCGATTTCACGCATCGGGACCGAGCGCAGCCCGCCGCGCAGAATTTCGCTGCCATAGGCCGCGCTGTTCAGCGACAGGGCCAGGATCGCGCACCAGTAGGGATCGCGGAAGAACTGCCACAGGCCGAGATATTGGAGGGTGGGCCGGAACTGCCCGAGGCCATAATAGATCAGGAATATCTGCACGAGCAGCGGCGTGCCGCGCAGCACGAAGACATATCCGCGCGCGAAGGCTTCCAGAGCCTTGATGCGCGACATCCGCATCAGGGCCATCAGGATGGCAATGACGGTGCCGAGCGCAAAGGCGACGAATGTCAGCTGCAGGGTTAGCGGAATGCCCGACAGCAGTTCCAGGAAGGTGTCGCGAATGAAGATCGGATCCATCACGAGGCCTCCTGCGGAAGGCTGCGGGACGCGCGTCTTTCAAGCCATTCAAAGATATGTTGCGACACCCAGGTGATGAACAGGAAGATGGCGCCGGCGACGAGATAGAATTCGAAGGGTTTGCGCGTCGAGCCGGCGGCGATCTGCGATTGGCGCAGAAGTTCCACCAGGCCGGTCACCGAAATCAGGGCCGACTCCTTCAGCGCCATCTGCCAGACATTGCCGATGCCGGGCAGCGCGTGCTGCAGAACCTGCGGCGCGATGATCCGTCGAAAAAGCAGGAAGCGGCTCATGCCGACGGATTTTCCGGCCTCGATCTCACCTTTGGACAGGGCGCGGAATGCACCGCGGAAAACCTCGGCCTGATAGGCGCCGGAGACGACGCCGATGGCGCTTGCGCCCGCAACGAACGGGTGCACGCCCACAAAGCCCGCATGCCCCAGGGCATTGAATATGCTGGTGACCAGCAGGCTTCCGCCGAAATAGAAGAGATAGATCACCAGGAGATCGGGCACGCCGCGAAGCACGGTTGTATAAGCGTCGGCACCGACCCGCAGCGTCACACCGCCCGCGAGCTTTGCCCAGGCGATGAACCCGCCGATGACGATGCCGATGAAAAAGCCGCAGGCTGCGACCGCGATGGTCACGAGCGAGGCGGAGAGCAGTGACGGGCCCCAACCCTCGGGGCCGAAACTCAGCAGGCCTAGAAAGTCCATCATCTGCTCATCCTTGTCTCGCGTCGGCGCGTGGGAGACGGCTTACATGTTGAACTGGAAGCCGTCGACGGTCAGCGCCTGACCGGTCATGAAGCAGGGCTCCGACGTAGCGAGGAAGGTCACCAGCCGCGCCACGTCGTCCGCACAGCCAAGCCGGCCAAGTGCAATGCCCTTGATGACTTCCTCGGCCCGGTCGGTCACGTTGGTGTCGATCTCCGTGCGGATGACGCCGGGGCAGATCGCGTTGACGGCAATATGCGGGCCCAATTCCTTTGCCAGCGCACGGGTCATGCCCAGAATGCCTGCCTTGGCGGCGGCATAGGCAAACTTGCTCACCGCCGCCGTCACGCCTCCGGAAAGCGCGTTCAGCGACGACATCGACACGATGCGTCCACCACCCTGCTTCAGCATGTGGGGCGCAGTGTGCTGGATGTAGTTGAAGCAGCTTTTCAGGTTGATCGCGATAGCGCGGTCGAAATCCTCTTCGGAAATATCGAGGATGCCGACAGGCGCGGAGCGCCCGGCATTGTTCAGCAGGAAGTCGACGCGGCCGAACTCGGCGACCGTCGCCTCGACCACTTCGCCGGCTCGCTTGTAGCTTGAAACATCGGCCACGAATGTGAGCGTGCGAACGCCAAGGCTGGATATTTCGGCAGCAGTGTCGGACAGTTCCTGTTCAAGCAGATCCACCAGCGCGATATGATATCCGGCACGCGCCAGATCCAGCGCGCACGCCTTGCCAATGCCGCGCGCCGCGCCGGTGACAATGGCAACCTTATGTACTGCGTCCATGTGCAAATCTGCTCCTTTTCAACATAGCGGGAGCATGGTATGGCTGCTTGGGCATTCTTCAACAGGAATTTTGTTCACATATATGAACAGCCTAAATGACTCTGAAGTGAAATCCGCCGTCCGGGTCCTGGAGATTCTGGAGCTTCTGGCGCGCTCTCCGAAGCCGCTGACGCTGAAAACCATCGTTTCGGAACTCGGCTATCCCAAAAGCAGCACGTTCAATCTGCTGGCGACGCTCGTCTCGCGCGCTTACGTCACGCGGGACGAGGGGGAAGCATATCGCATCCATGACGCCTTTCGAAACGGGCCCGGCTGGTCCAGCGGCCGTGACGCGCAACTGATCGCCGCCGCGCAACCGATCATGGATGCCTTGCGTGACGGCGAAGGCGAGACGGTGTTCCTGGGGGCCCGCCGCAAGGACGGGCGCGTCAAGCTGCTCGCCAAGAGCGTCAGTCACCAGGCGGTGCGCTTCGATTCCGATCTGACGGGCTCCGATCCCGCCTTTTGCACCGCCATGGGCCGGGTTCTGCTGGCCCATTGGGCCCCGGAAAGGACCGCGTCCTATCTGTGCAAGGAACGCATCGTGCAGATCACCGACCGCACGATCATCGACCGCGTCCAGATCCGGAGGATCATCGAAAGCGCCCGCGTCGATGGCTATGCCATCAGCGACGAGGAAGCGGTCGCCGGTGGCTCCGGCGTTGCCGCCCCGGTGCGCGATTCCACCGGCGAGGTGATTGCCGCCCTCAATATCGCGACGATTTCGCCCCGCTTCGCCGCATCTCGCAACCGGATGATCGACGCCGTGATCCGCAGCGCAGCCGAGCTCAGCTATCGCCTCGGCTACAAGCCCCCAGCAACGGAAAAGCAGTGAAATGGATATTCAGTTCGAAGGAAAGCGCGTCCTTGTGACCGGTGCTGCGCGTGGCATCGGCCGCGCGATCTGCGAAGCGTTCGCCGCGGATGGCGCGGCGGTGCTGGCAACCGACGTCAACGAGACGGAACTGCAAAGGCTGGTTGACGAAGCCCGTCCCGCCCGTGGCGGTTCGATTTCCACCGCCTGCCTGGATGTCACTGACGAGGCACAGATCATGCAGTTGATCGCAGCGGAAGACCCGAAGGGCGGGTTCGACATATTTGTCCATGTCGCGGGCGGTGTGCTCGGCCAGACCAAGAAGCCGGTCGAGGACGTTCCGGCCGCCGATTGGGACAGCATCTACGACGTCAATGTGCGTGGTGCGTTCATGGTTGCGCGTGCCGTGGTGCCGGCGATGAAGAAGCGTCGTGCGGGCAAGCTCGTATTCATCTCCAGCGGAGCCGGCATCGGAGTGAGCCTGACCGGCATCCAGGCCTATGCAAGCGCCAAGGCCGCGCTCATCAGTCTCGCCCGCCAGCTCGGCCATGAGCTTGGACCCTTCGGCATCAACGTCAATGCCGTTGCGCCGGGCTTCCTGCGCACCAGTCCCGATTACGAGCGCCAATGGGCTTCCTATGGCGATGAGGGCCAGCAGGCGATGATCGACGAAATCCCGCTTCGCCGCATCGGCCGCCCCGAGGACATTTCCAACGCCGTGCTTTTCCTGGCATCGCCCTTTGCAAGCTGGATCACCGGCCAGACCCTTTCCGTCAGCGGAGGCCCCGTGGCATGACGACCGATCCCAACGCGCCGCTTGCGACCTGGACCTGGCCCGAAGAGCACCTGCAAACCATCATGAACCGCGCCCGGGCGGGGCGAACGCTGAAGCCCGCCGCCTGGCCGGGTGGCGCCAGGTGTGCGGTTGCATTGTCGTTCGATTCCGACCACGACACGTTCGAGCTGCGCGACGGCGGCCGGTCGATTTCGGCGCTTTCGCAAGGCCAGTTCGGTCCGCGACAGGGCATCCCGCGAATTCGCCAGATTCTGTCGCGCGAGGCCATCCCCGCCACGTTCTTCGTGCCGGCAATTTCGGCAATCCACTATCCGGACGAACAGCGGGCATTGATCGCCGAAGGGCATGAAATCGGGCTGCATGGCTGGATCCATGAGCGCAACACGCTGCTGGATGCGGCAACCGAACGCGACCTGCAGTTTCGCGCCGCCGACACGCTGGAGAAGATCACCGGCGTTCGCCCGGTCGGCATCCGCACGCCCTCGTGGGATTTCAGCGAGAACACGCTGCAGATCACAGCGGATATGGGACTGCTTTACGATTCCTCGCTGATGGCCGATGTCGACTGCTATGAGCTGCTGCTGAACGGCGAGCCTTGCGGCGTGATCGAACTGCCGGTGGAGTGGATCCGCGACGACGCCGCCTATCTGGTCATGGACCGCTGGGGCGGATTGCGACCACAGATCGCTCCGCACGACATTCTGAAGATCTTCATGCGGGAATTCGATGCCGCCTACGAGGAAGGAGGCATTTTCCAGCTCACCATGCATCCCGACATAATCGGCCACCGCTCGCGCATCTGGCTCCTGAGGGAACTCATTTCCCATATCCGCACACATAAGGATGTCTGGTTTGCAACGCATGCCGATGTGGTGCGCCACGCCAAGGCGTGCTGTCCATAAGGGGAGGCGCAGCTTTCGCCGGCCTGGGGGCGCTGCGACTGCCCGGTCTGGATCTTCTCGGCGGGTCCGGCGCTCTGCCCATCACGGAAACCGGGTTATATTCCTGAATGTGGTTCACATATGTGAACGACTTTCCGCTTTGCAGCGCGGTGTGCCAGGTACAAGGTTAGGGTCAGTCAGGATTGCCGGCTATCCGTTTCCAACCGCGGACAAGCTGGATCGTGAGAAACCGTCTAGGAAGATGAGGTAACAATGTTCAAAAAAAACGCTCTCGTAGCTGCCTGCGCCTTGTCCGCGCTCTCGGTGCTCTACAGTGGCACGGCTCTTGCCAAGGAATGGAAGACCGTAACCGTCGGTGTGGAAGGCGCTTTCCCGCCGTTCAACTCGACCACCGCCAGCGGCGAGCTTGAGGGCCTGGACCTCGATGTCATCAAGGAAGTGTGCAAGCGCGCCGAGCTCGACTGCAAGATCGTCGCCCAGGACTGGGACAGCCAAATCCCGTCTCTGCTGGCCGGAAAGTTTGATGTCGTGCTGACCATGGGCCCCAACCCCGAGCGGCGCAAGGTGATCGATTTCTCCGACCCCTACGTCATCACGCCCAACACCTTCCTCGTTGGCGCCGACAGCCCGATTGCCGACCTGCCGCATACGGGCGAAAGCCTTTCGACCGACACCGAAGAAGGCAAGAAGGCCGTGGCGGACCTCAAGCAGGCCCTGAAAGGCATGACGCTCGGCGCCTCGCTCTCCACCAGCCAGTTGCAGTTCGTCGAGGAGAACTTCGGCGATGTGGTCGAGGTGCGGACCTACAAATCCTCCGAGCAAGTGCAACTGGACCTGGAAGGCGGGCGCCTTGACGGCCAGTTCGACAACGTCGTGTTTGCCCGCGACCGCGCGGCCAGGAGCCAGGGGGCGCTGAAGACGACAGGGCCGCTGCTCGTTGGCGGCATCATGGCAACGAATGTCTGCCTGGGCATTCGCAAGGATGAGCCGGAGCTCAAGGCCATCCTCGACAAGGCAATTGCCGAGATGCGTGAAGACGGCACGCTGGCAAAGTTTTCGGAGAAGTGGTTCGAGATAGACCTCAGCCCAAAGCAGTAGCAGTGGGTGGTCGGTGATCGAGCGGAGTCACTGACCGGCTTCATAGGAAATGCATCCGAGCGCCGCGCGTCCCCCAGGAAGCGCGGCGCTCTGATGTTTGGGGAGAGCAGGGCGCCGCTCCGGCATGCCGCTTCAGAGCAGTTTGTCCGGCGTCACCGGCAGCTCGCGTATGCGCTTGCCGGTGGCGTGGAAGACAGCGTTGGTGATTGCCGATGCGACCCCCACAATGGCGATCTCGCCGACACCCTTGACCCCGAGCGGGTTCACGTGCGGATCGTTCTCCTCCAGGAGGATCACGTCCATCACCGGCGGCGCATCGGCGTGAACGGGCACCGCGTATTCGGCCAGGTTGGCGTTCGCTACGCGGCCGTTGCGGGGATCGACGACCGAATGCTCCATCAAGGCCATGCCGATGCCGCCGATCATGCCGCCGATGCACTGGCTGCGGGTGGTTTTCGGGTTGACGATGCGGCCGGCACCGTAGGCACCGACGATGCGCCGCACGCGTGTTTCACCCAGGTCCGGATCGACCGCGACCTCCGCGAAAACGGCGCCGAAGGCATGCATGGAGAACCGCTTGCCATCCGCGCCCGGCTTGGCCGAGGCCGTACCCTCGATGGGCTGGCCAATGCGCTGCATGGCCTCGGTGAGATCGTTGGATCCGCCGCGTGCCAGCGCCTCCTCGCGTATCTGGAGGCAGGCGGCCTGAACGGCGCTGCCGACGCTGGCCATCGTCATCGAACCGCCATGGGGCGGTGTCTTGGGGAACCGGCTGTCGCCGAGCATGAACTTCACGCGTTCGATTGGCAGGCCGAGAGCATCGGCCGCGACCTGGGTCATCGACGTCCAGGTGCCGGGCCCCATGTCGCTCGCCGCGCTCATGACTTCGGCGCTGCCGTCGGGCAGCAGGCGCGCCATGGCCGAAGCCGGCGCAAAGTTCATCGGATAGGTCGCGGTCGCCATGCCCCAGCCGATCAGCAGCCGCCCGTCTCGCATGGAGCGCGGCTCGGAGGTGCGCCGGCTCCAGCCGAAGCGTTCGGCGGCTACGCGGTAGCACTCCCGCGTCGAGCGGCTGGAAAACGGCAAGTTCTTGAACTCGTCGCGCGCCGGCTCGTTGCGCAGGCGCAGCTCCACCGGATTCATGTCGAGCGCCACGGCCAGTTCGTCCATGGCGGATTCGAGCGCGAAGACGTTGCTCACCTCGCCCGGCGCACGCATGTAGGTAGGCGTGTGCACATTCATCGGCGCGAGGCGGTGGCGTGTGTAGACGTTGGGGCAGGAATGGAGGAAACGCGTCGCGCTGGTGAGCGCCTCGGAATATTCTTCGTAAGTCGAGGTTTCCTGCCAGGCGTCCTGAATGGTTGCGGTGAGACGCCCGTCGCGCGAGGCGCCAAGCGCGACCCGCTGGACCGTGTGCGGCCGGTAGCCGGTGCCATAATACATCTCGCGCCGCGACAGCATCACCTTCACGGGACGTCCCGCCACCCAAGCGCCGAGTGCTGCGAGCGTGACATGCGGCCATGTCCGCAGCGCCGAGCCGAAGGCGCCGCCGACGAAGGGTGAGATCACCTGGATGTTCCCTGCCGGAATGCCGAATACCGCGGCGATCTCCTCGGCAACGTTGCTCACCCACTGGGACTTGTCCCACAGGGTAAGCTGATCGCCATTCCAGGCCGCGATCGTCGCGTGCAGTTCCATCGGATTGTGGTTCTCACGCGGGATCACATAGGTCCGATCGACACGAACCTCCGCGGCCGCCAGGGCGTGCTGGGCATCGCCGCGCCGGGACTCCGAGGGACGCCGCTCGCCCTGGTCGGTCTTCTGCACGGTGGGCCTGGCCGGATCGACACGGGCGACGTCGACGATCGCAGGTTCGGCCGCATAGGTGACATCGACCAGGCTCGCGGCATGCACCGCCTGTTCCAGCGTGTCGGCGACCACCAGCCCGACCGGCTGGCCCTGGTGATCGATGCGATCGTCCTGCAGCACGTGCAGGCGCTCGCCGACGTCGGGGTCGGTGAAGCCCTTGTGCGGACGATAGGGCAGCTTCGGTGCGTTGACATGGGTAAGGACGGCAATGACGCCGGGAGCCGCTTCGGCTGCGGCACTGTCGATTGTGGTCACGCGGCCCTTCGGCACGGTACTCCTGACGATGACGCCATAAGCCTCGTCGGGCACTGCGAATTCGGCGGCATACGTGGCATGTCCTGTGACCTTCTGACGGCCGTCAACCCGGCTGATGGGTTGTCCGATGGTCGCGAGGTTCATGTGCGTGCTCCCGCGATTTCGACCGCACGAACGATGGCGCGCTGCATGAGCTCGATCTTGAAGTCGTTATGCCCGTATCCCCGGGCGCCTTCGGCAGCGAGCGCGGCGGCCTCACGAAGCTTGGCCGGTTCCAGGACGGCCCCGGCCATTGCCGCCTCGACCCGGGGGACGCGCCAGGGCTTGGTCCCGACACCGCCAAGAGCGATGCGCGCGTGGCGGATGCCGCTGCCGTCCATGTCGAGCGCTACCGCCGCGGACACGACGGCGAACTCGAAGGAAGCGCGATCGCGGACCTTCAGGTAATGGGAGCGGAGCCCGCCCGCATCGGCCGGGATGGTGATGGCGGTGATCACCTCGCCCGGCTCGAGGATGGTTTCGAGGTGCGGCGTGTCCCCCGGCAGCCGGTGGAGGTCGGCAAGCGGTATCGAGCGCGCTCCCTCCGGTCCGCCAATCTCCACAACGGCGTCGAGCGCAGCCAGCGCGACCGCCAGGTCGGAAGGATGGACCGCGATGCAGTTCTCGCTCGTGCCCAGCACGGCGTTCCAGCGGTTCTCGCCGCCCAACGCCGCGCAGCCCGAGCCCGGCATGCGCTTGTTGCAGGATGCGTAGCCGACATCGCGGAAATAGGGGCAGCGGGTGCGCTGCAGGAGGTTGCCGCCCATTGTCGCCTGGTTGCGCACCTGCGGGCTCGCCGAAGCCAGCAAGGCCTGCGAAATGAGCGGAAACCGCTCGACCACGCCGGCGTGAACCGCGACCTCGGCCATCGTCGCGGCCGCGCCGAGCCTGAGGCCCTGGGGGCCGAGTTCGATGCCATTGTCCAGTAGGCCGGCGAGGCTGACCAGTTGTCGCGGCCGGCGCACGTTCTCCTGCAGGAGCTGCACCATATCCGTGCCGCCGGCGATGTATTCGACGGGCGCATCGTTGCGCCCGGCCTGGGCGCGAAACGCCAGGGCGGCATTGAGATCGCGCGGACGTTCCAGGGCGAAGGGATACATCGTTCAGCCTCCCTTCGTGGACCCGGTGACGGCAGCCGCATCCTGAATGGCCGCGACTATATTGTCGTATGCCCCGCAGCGGCAGATATTGCCGCTCATCCACTCGCGGATCTCTTCCGGCGAGCCGGCATGGCCCTCGTTGATGCACGCCACCCCGGCCATGATCTGCCCCGAAGTGCAGTAGCCGCACTGGAACGCATCGCGTTCGATGAAGGCGGCCTGCAGCGGGTGGAGTTCGTCCCCTTGGGCGAGGCCTTCGATCGTGGTGATCTCGCGGCCTTCCACCAGGGCGGCGAGCGACAGGCAGGATTTGAAGCGCTTGCCGTCCATCAGCACCGTGCAGGCGCCGCACTGGCCGAGGCCGCAGCCCTTCTTTGAGCCGGTGAGATGCAGGTGCTCGCGCAGGGCGTCCAGCAGCGTGGTGCGCGGGTCCAGGGTCAGCCGATGCTCGGCTCCGTTGACGCGCAGCACGACGTCGAGCGGAGCGGGCGCTACGCCATCGCCTTGGGCGGCGGCTGAAGAGATTGCTCCGGGCATCAGTTGTCCTCCTACAAGAGCGCCGCCGGTCACGGCAGCGATTTCCAGCAGCTCTCGTCGGGTGAGATCAGTGCCGGTCATCGATATGCCTCTTCGTGGGTCTGGGCGCTGGGAAGCTGGCCATCAGGTCTAGGCACGGTCATTCCGCGCAAACGCGACCGGCCTCTACTTGCCGGTCATCATGGCGTGTCCGAATGAAGCAGGCCCGACGCGCCCCATGACGATGATCTAATGCACGCACCTGCCACGACTAGGGGCGGCAACCGGGCCGAGGCAATCCATTCGCCAGCAGCGCGTGGTGGCCTGATCCGGATTCAGAACGCTCCTGAGAGGAGCACAAACGCACCGATCACGATCAGCAGGAGACCGGGCCAGGTTTGACCAAGGCCCAGGAAACGCAGGCCCCGATGCGAAGGCTCCAGCGTGCGGCCCGCCACGGGATCGGTGTGGCTGTCGCTCAGCCGGCCCCGGTTGATCGCCGACCATGCCAGCTGCACTACGCCGCAAATGACCAGTAAGGCGCCGAACCACATGCCGGTTTGCTCCACCTGGGTGAACAGCGCGGGGATAACGCAGCGCCATCGACAGGGTTCCTGACGGGGCCACGCCTGCCGCCGGTGCAAAGTCCGGCCCCGCGGTCAGTCCTCATGTCGCAGGTGCGCGACATGGCATTTCAAATGCGAGTGGTTAGATTGGGAGGAAAAGAAGAAAGGGATCGAGCCTTATGATCGAATTCGTCCGAAAGAGGCCGCTGTTGGCCTTCATAGCCGCTGTCGCGCTGGCTGCAGTGGTGGCAGCAGGTGCCACCATCGGGGTCATTCAGACAATCACCATCCTCGCGATAATTGCCACTGTGGCGGTCATGGGCGCTCTCGTCAATATATCGATCAGGGGGTAGGACAGTCGCGTAACGGCGCTGACCGACAAGTGCGTCTGCGCTCCGTCGAAGCCCAGCAATACCGCAAGTTCTACCACGATCTACGCGCGCTCCTGCCGGAAGGCGGCGTGCCATCCGCCCGAGTGAAATGCATTTCGCAATCATGCTTCTGCTCTGGGTTGTCGCCGGCGTATATGTCGCGTCGGTATCCGCGCCTCGTGGCCTTGAGCAGCGAGCACTTCACGTGCTCCTCTGGCCAGTCTACCTGTGGCGGAAGCGCAGGTAGGTCCCCCGGCTCAGCGATTGAAAGTTGCACCCGGCAAAAGGCGGTCCAGCGGATCCCCTCGCGCCTGTTGCGGACGGAGGGGAGCGCAGCCCTCCGGAGCCGCGCGACCGTTTCGGCCGCGCGATCCCCTAGGCAAGCCTCAAGCAAGCCCGCTACTTCACCGGAATCATGAGATGTGCATAGGGCGTGCCCGCCCACATCACATAGGGTTTGCTCGTGTCCGGTTTGGCCTGGGCGGGGTAGCCCTGCATCGAGTCCATTGCGTTGACGACCATGACATGGGGCCCCGTCGTCACCCAGTCGTTGCCCTGCTCGGGCTTGGTTGCATAAGGATCGGTGTTGCTGGCATCAGAGCCGCCGGCCAGCATGTACATGAAGCCGACCTTTCCCTTCGGAGGGGCCTTCTTCTCCATCAACGCCATCAGCCATTCCTTCGAGTTGGCGTCGCCACACATCGGATCCGGACCGGGTGATGCGGGGTTGTCCGGCATGCACCAGAAGCCGTTTGTGCCTTCCCGGACCGTGCGCAACGCGCCCTTGTCCATCGCGTAGACCGCCGCGCCGCCTGCCACGGCGGCGGGGGCTGCCGATTCAGCGCTCTTGATCAACGCAGCATCGTCGGCGGCTGCGGCCTGCATTGCAATCAAACCACCCGCCGCCAATAAGGCAGCGACCGTCAGAAGCCTTTTCATGGCATCCTCCCGGAGCGAGTTAATCTTTTGCGCATGGTGCCCGCGCGGCATTCCTGGCCGACCTGACGAGCATTGATCAACATAGCAGAATGCACGCATCCGGGCAATTCCTGCCAATGTGAGCCGGGCCAGGATCGGCCCGGGAATTGCGAGTTACTGCGGCGCAAGGTTGCCGAAGACGCTGACGAGCGCCACCACGAAAATGCCCAGGGCCAGCTCAACCAAAGTGGATAGCCGCAGGCCCCGCAAGGCGCCCTCGCTGTTTTCCAGATTGGGGACCAGCACGTAACGGTTGACGATTGCGAGCCCAACCATCATGGCAACCAACGCCATCTTCAAAAGCAGCAACAGCTGGTATGGCGATGACGTGTCCGTCGGCCAGCGGTCGAGCACGAGCGCCAAATTGACGAGGCCGGATGCGATGACCGCCGCGACGGCAAGGTGCCCCAGGCCAGAAAAGCGCTGAAGGGCGGACGAGATCTCCGAGGCCAGATCGGGTTGGTCGAACCTCTCGAGGCACAGCTTCAAGGCGACAAGCGCGCCCAACCAGAACCCGCCGGCAAGAAGATGGACGATGTGGCTTGCGCGGCTGACGCGGCCCGCGGCACCTTCCAGCATCGCGGCGTGGCCGATAAAGCCCAGGCTGCCGAGGTAAAGGGCGCCCAGAACCGCAACGAACCGCCAGTGGCGCCCCCAGCCGCTCGCGAGAAAACTGACCAATGCGGCCGCCAGCAGCAGATGGACCTGCCAGACCTTGCCGAACTCGGTCTCGGTAAGCACGGCAAACCACGTGGCCGGGTTCCACACGTCGCTCCACCCATCTCCCATTTCGCCAGATGCAATAAGTAGCCATGCAACAGCGCTTAGAAGTCCAATGAATGCCGCCACGAAGACGACGCGCCCCAGCGCGGCATCGAGCGAACGCGCCAGGTGCTGCGGAGCTAGCCAGCCTTGGAACGCGCTGATCCCAAACAGGAGCAGGGCAGATCCATAGTGCAGCGCGCGCAAAAGGATGAGTATGTCGTCCACGTGGCCTCAGTGCGTCGCTTCGAACCAATAGGTGCCGGTGGTCTTGTGTCCGTCCTTTGACAGCGCGTGCCAGTCGACGGTGTATCTGCCGTCAGGAAGCGGCGACTTGAGGGGCACTATCAGCGTCGTATCGTCATTTGGGTCCAGCATGGCCGGCCCGGTTTCGACCACATCTTGACTGGGGCCCACGACCTTGACGCCGGTGAACTTCAGCTCAAGGGCCTCGGAGAATTTGAGCCTGAGTTCGGCAGGCGCAGGTTTGGCCGTGGAATGAGCGGCGGGCGTTTCCGAGACGAGCTTTGCATGGGCAAAGGCGTAATCAGCAAAGAACGTGGTGGCGAGTGAAGCCAACGCGAAAGGCATGAACAAGGACTTCGACAGAGGCATGGGGAACTCCTTTGCGGAATGCTTGCGGGAGTGGAATGCCGATCGAGAGCGTATCATGTGAAGTGTTGTTCCGAGACACCCTTCCAGGATCGGTTGCTGTGTGATGTTCAGGCACTGCTGTAACATGACATGATTTCAGAGCTTGGTCGAAGTCCATCGGGGGCTGCGATCGAGCTGTTCACCGTCCCGCGGCGTGACTGGACTGCCGGCGAGAGGGCGCGGACCGTGGAGATGATTTGATTTGCAATGCAATCTATATTGCGCTAGCAATGGGGCATGATCTCCCAGTCCTCCTCACCTCGTTCCCGTTTCGGGATCCGCTTCTCGTTGCTCGCCCGGCGCTGGAGGCGGGCGCTCGATGCCCGCCTGGCGCAGGCCGGGCTGACCGACGCCACCTGGATGCCGCTCGTGCACCTTCAGGAAACCGGCGGCGGCATCACGCAGAAGGAACTGGCGCTGCTGGTCGGCGTCGACGGCTCCAGCCTTGTCCGCGTGCTCGATATCCTGTGCCGACAAGGTCTTGTCGAACGCCGCCCCGATGAAACCGACGGGCGTGCCCGGCTTATCTGCCTCACTCCCATGGGCGAGCGGCGCGTGGCGGAAATCCGCAAGGAACTTGCCAGGGGAGAGGAGGAGTTTCTGGCTGATATTCCAGATGCCGAAATCGCCGGGATGCTCGATCTTTTCGACAGGATCGAGCAGCGCCTGACCGGCGCGGGATCACTGCCGCGATCGGAGCAGCAGCGATGAAGGGGCCGGAACAATCCTCCACCAAATCGGCGCCGGAGGCGCGTCTTGCGACACGGCGGATAGACGCAGCGCGCTACCTTTTCCAGCCGCACCACGTCCGCGACAGTCTTGCCCTGGCGACACAGCCTTCATTGCGCAACTCGTCGCTGGCCGGTCTGCAAGCGGCGATCGCGGTCGCGATCGCGCTGCCCCTCGTCTATCTCTCGCCATGGCCGCAACTTATCGGCTTTGCTGCCCTGGGTGCTCTGGTGGCTCTCTTCGGCCGCTTCGCGCCCGCGGGGCGTCGCAATCGCATCGTGTTCTTCTGTGCGATCTGGCAAAGCATTGCCGTGTTCGGCATGTCCATGGCCTCCTGGTTGGGAACGCCAGTCCCGGTCCAACTGGTGCTTCTGGCATTGTCTTGCGGCGTCTTCTTCTTCGTTACCGTCACCGGCCAGTTCGGAGCGCCTGGAGCGCTGATCTTCGTGTTCGCGGTCGGGGCTTCGATGGGGCCGGTCGGCTCGTTTCAGGAGGTCCTGGCGCGCACCGCCGCCACGGCCGGCGTTGCGGCATTGGCCTTGGCGATCTGCGCGCTGACGGAAGTGCTGCGCCACCGTGAAACGGCGGAGCGCTCCTTTCCCGCCGCGCCGCTGCAGCCGTCCCGTCATCGATTGACCGCTGCGGCGCGCATAGCCCTTGGCTGCGCAATCGCGGCCTTTTCCAGCCATGCCGCCGGAATTCATCATCCAGACTGGGCGGCGATGGGAACGCTGGCCGTGATGCAGGGCGCGCACCTCCACATCAGCATGAACCGGGCATTGCAGCGCATGATGGGCACGGTCGTCGGTGCCCTGCTGGCCTGGCTGATCCTGTCACAGGACCCGTCAGTCTGGATCATCATCGCAATTCTGGTCGTGCTCCAGTTTGCGACTGAAATCATCATTGGGGCCAACTATGGATTGGGGCAGGTTCTCGTCACGCCCATGGCGCTGTTGATGACCTATCTGGCCGCGCCTCACATGGCCGGCGCGGACATGGTGCCCGAGCGCATACTGAACACGGTGTTGGGGGCGTGCATGGGCATTGTGTTCGCCGTCCTCTTTTCAACCCTGGACGACAGGCGGCATCTCGCCCGCCATCATGCCGGGCGGGGGAGAGCCGGGAAGGGGCCGTGAGGTCCATCCAGCGCATACGCGCTGCCCTCGCACGACTGGCCCGAAGCGGCCCAGCCGCTCCGGTAAAGGCGTGTCCGCTAGCTGCCGTTTACAGGTATTCCGGCTGGCTCCAGGCACGCTTGCCGTCCGCTGCCGTCACCACCAGCCGGCACCAGGAGCCGGCGAATTTGGAGAGATCCAGCGTGGCGCTGGTAATACCCTCGCCGTGAACGACTTCGGAGAAGGAGGCGCGGCCGGCCAGGACGATCGAACGCGCCGGCGTGGTCTCGACATGGAGCTTGTCGTCGCGGATGACCGCCGACAGGATTTCGGGGCCCTGGCTGGCATAGTAATGACCGGCCTTGAGTGCCGCGAGCAGGGCTTCGGGCGTCAGCTCTTCGGCCTTGACCTGCACCCAGCCGCCGAAGCAGTCATCGGCCTTGAAGTGAGCGTCGTCTGCGGCAAAGCCGGTGAGCTTGCGGCCCTCCGTCAGCAGGTGGTCGAGCATCGCCACCCCGTCGGGGCGGGCCGACAGCATCTCGCAGGTGTGGTTGTAGATCTCCACCGCGTGGGCGGCATCGATCGACAGCCCGTCCTCGATGTTGAGCCCGTACCATTGCGGGTGCGCGATGCCGACGAAGGCGCCGGCCTCGGCTGCGCGGCGGGCCAGCTGGGGGCCGGTCTCGCCGGCTGCGGTGGCGGGGAAGTCGAGCGGCAGGCCCACGGCCAGGATGTGCCAGAGCTCGCCCAGATGGGTGTTGGGCGCGTGCAGCTCGGCGCCGATGATGGTGGTGAAGCTTTCGTCGCGGAACGGACGGGTGTCGGTCAGCGGGAAGTCGAAGCTCTCGAGGAAATGGTCGGTAAGGCAGAGGAAGTCGTATCCGGCCTCCTTATAGCGGCGGCAGACTTCCTGCGGCTCCAGCGCGCCGTCCGAGCGGTTGGAATGGGTGTGCAGACTGCCCCGGTAGAATTTCCCGGGCGCGGCGAAGGTGGCGAGCATGGTGTCTCCTGTCATGCGTCAGTTCATCAGGACGAAATGGTCGGGCGCTACCTGGTCGTAGACCGGCGCCTCGAAGGCGTGGCTGACCGGCCGGATGGGTGAGGGAAGCCGGGTCGCCGGCAGCGCGGCGGTGCGGCGACGGGACGGGTCGGGATAGGGAACCGCCGACAGCAGCGTCCTGGTGTATTCATGGCGCGGATCGCCGAAGATGGCCGCCCGCGGGCCGATCTCGACAATCCGCCCCAGGCGCATCACCGCCACGCGGTGGCTGACGCGCTCCACCACCGCCATGTCGTGCGAGATGAAGAGGTAGGACAGGCCCAGCTCTTCCTGCAGCTCGATCATCAGGTTGACGACCTGCGCCTGGATCGAGACGTCCAGCGCCGAAACCGGCTCGTCGGCGATGATGATCTTGGGCGAGAGCGTCAGCGCCCGGGCGATGCAGAGTCGCTGGCGCTGGCCACCGGAGAATTCGTGCGGATAGCGCTCCATCTGCTCTTCGGTCAGGCCCACGCGCTGGATCAGCGACAGCACGCGATCGCGCAGGGCCGGGCCCGTGGCTATGCCGTGGATGAGGAGCGGCTCGGCCACCTGCTCGAAGGCGGTCAGGCGCGGGTTGAGAGCCGCATAGGGATCCTGGAAAATGATCTGCATGTCGCGGCGCTTGGCCCGGAGCGGTTCCTTGCCAAGGGTGAGCAGGTTCTCGCCGTCGAGCTCGACCGCACCCGAAGTCGGTTCGACCAGTCGCAGGATCGAGCGGCCCGTGGTGGATTTGCCGCAGCCGGATTCGCCCACCAGCGCCAGGGTCTCGCCCTTGCCAAGCTCGAAAGAGACGCCGTCGACGGCATGCACATTGGCGACGTGGCGCTTGAGCGCACCGCTGCGCACCGGAAAGCGGGTCACCAGGTCGCGCACGGTCAGCAGCGGCTTGCCCGGCTTCGGCGCCGCCGAATCCGGCGTCTCGTCGCCGAAGCGGCGCGGGCCCGCGAAGGGCTTCATGCTGCCTAGCCGCGGCACGGCCGCCAGCAGCCTGCGTGTATAGGGCTCGGCCGGGGAGGCGAACAGCGCCGCCGTGGCGTTCTCCTCGACCTTGCGGCCGCGATGCATCACCACCACGCGGTCGGCCGTCTCGGCGACCACTCCCATGTCGTGGGTGATGAACAGCACCGCCATGTCCGATTCAGCCGTCAGCTCGCGCAGCAGGTCGAGGATCTGCGCCTGGATGGTCACGTCGAGGGCGGTGGTCGGCTCGTCGGCAATCAACAGGCGCGGCTCGCAGGCCAGCGCCATGGCGATGACGACGCGCTGGCGCATGCCGCCCGAGAGCTCGTGAGGATATTGTGCGAACCGCCGCTCAGGCTCCGCGATGCGCACCCGCCGCAAGAGGTCGACCGCCTTGCGGTCGGCCTCGGCGGCATCGAGCCGGCGGTGCTGGCGGATGACCTCGGCGATCTGCTCGCCGACCGTGAATACCGGGTTGAGGCTGGTCATCGGCTCCTGGAAGACCATCGCGATCTCGTCGCCGCGCAGCTGTTGCATGGCCTTCTCGGACAGCTGCGTCAGGTCGCAGCCGGTTCCGTCGCGGCGCTGGAAGCGGATGGCGCCGGCGTCGATGTGCCCGCCATTGAAGGCGGTCAGGCCGAGAATGGACATCGCCGTCACCGACTTTCCCGAGCCGGATTCGCCGACGATGGCGACGCATTCGCCCGCCGCGATGGCGAAGGAAAGGTCATCGACCGCAACGAACTGGCCGCGCTCGGTCGCAAAGCTGATGCGCAGGTTCTCGACGCTGAGCAGCATGGGGGCGGTCATGGCAGGTTCCTCGGGAGGCGGACAAGGGTAGCCGCCGGCGAGTGAGCTCGCCGGCGGCTGATGCTGGATCACTTGTTGACGGTGACGTTGCCGGCGCGGAAATCGAGCACGTAGGGGATGTGGCCCGGAAGCGGCTTCCACTCGACGTTCTTGCTCAGGCCGTAGGACTCGTAGGGCTGGTAAAGCAGCACGAACGGCGCCTCTTCCTTCACATATTCCATGATCTCGGCATAGGCGGCCTTGCGCTCCGCGACGTCGGTCGAATAGCGGAAGCGCTCCCACATTGCGCTGTACTCTTCGCTGGGCTTCCACGAACCGCTGGTGATGCGGGCGCCGGTCGGGCTCCACATCGTGCCGTAGGAACCGGCCGGGTCGGCGAAGTACATCGGGTTCGACCAGTTGCGGGTTTCCATGTCGGCGTCATTGCCGGTCCACTTCGGATCGACGTTGAGGTTCAGCTCGACGCCGATGGCGCCCCACATCTCCTTGATCGCCTGGGCGGCGAGCAGGCCGTTGGTGTAGTAGACCGCGTCGGTGTCGAAGCGGATCGGCTTGCCGTCGTAGTTCGACTCGGCGAGCAGGGCCTTGGCCTTCTCCAGGTCGTACTCGAAGGTCTTCAGCTCAGGCATGAAGAGCTCGCCATACTGCGGATAGGTATGGGTCGAGGGCACCACCGCCTTGCCCAGCCACAGCGACTCGTTGAGCAGGTCGCGGTCGATGGCGCGGCTCAGCGCCTGGCGCAGCTTCTTGTCGGCCAGGCGCGGGTTCTCGGTGTTGAAGAACACCAGGTGGAACAGCGGCGTGACGTTGCCTTCGATCTTGAGCGCCGGATTGGACTCGATGGTGGCGAGCTGGTCCGGCGGCACGTTGGTGATGATGTCGACTTCGCCATTGGCCAGCGCGGTCATGCGGGTGGCCATTTCAGCGATGCGGCGCACTTCGACGCGGTCGAGCGGGGCGGCTTCGCCATAGTGCTCGGCGAACTTCTCGTAGACGACGGTCTCGCCCGGCTGGAAGGAGGTGATGCGGTAGGGCCCGGTGCCGACCGGCTTCAGGCCGAAGGCCTCGTAATCGGATACTTCGGCCACCTGCGGATCACCGGTCAGGCCCATCACATAGGCCTTCGGGACGATGTAGCCCTGCTGGGCGTTGAGAAGGGTCTCGAACAGCGGCTCGGGCTTGAAGGTGGTGAAGCGCACGGTGTGGGCGTCGATGGCCTCGACCTTCTCGAAGTTGGAGAAGAACTGCTTCTTGATCGAGCCGAATTCCGGCGTGACTTCGTCGATGATGCGCTGGAAGGAGAACACCACGTCATCGGCAGTCATGGTGCTGCCGTCATGGAACTTCACGCCCTCGCGCAGCGTGACCACCATCTCGGTGGGAGAGGTCTGCTCCCACTTGGTTGCGAGGCCCGGCGCAAAGGACGGGGTGGCCTTGGTGTAGTCCTTCTGGATCAGCGGGTCGAAGGCATTGACCTGCACCTGCGAGCCGGAGTTGGAGTGATCCTTGCCCGGATCGATGTAGGCAGGCAGGTTCTGCGTGGCCACGACCAGTTCCGTGGCCATGGCGGAGGTCGTCGTCAGCAGCGCTGCCGACAGCAGCAAAAGCAATTTCGATTTCATGTCAGAGGTCCTGTTCTAGGGTGGAGTCATCCCGTCCGGCCGGGAGGGAGGACCCCGGCCGAGGCTGGATAGGTGGAACTTGGGGAGCAGGCGGCCGGAGCCGCCGGGGCGTTACTTGAGCTTGACGTCGAGCGCGTCGCGCAGCCAGTCGCCGATCAGCAGCACCAGGAGCGAGACGAACATGATGGCCAGCGACGGCACCACCGCGATCCAGGGGCTCGAGGCGAGATAGTCGCGCCCCATCCCGACCATCGAGCCGAGCGTCGCGGTGGGCGGCTGTACCCCGAGGCCGAGGAAGGACAGGGTGGATTCGAGCAGGATCACCGCCGAGAAGGTCATGGTCCAAACCACGATGATCGGCGAGGCAACGTTGGGCAGCACATGCTTGAGGAGGATGCGGCTGTGCGAGGCGCCGGCGGCGATCGCGGCTTCCACGAAAGGCTGGCGCGACACGGAAAGCACCTGGGCCCGCACGATCCGCGCATAGACTTCCCACCCGGACATGCCGATCACGCCGATCAGCACCGGCAGGGAATTGCCGAAGATGGCGATGACGAGGAGAGCGATCAGCGTGAACGGTACGGCGATCTGGACATCGACCAGCGCCATGATCGCGCTGCCGAGCTTGCCGGGTGCGTAGCCCGCAATGACCCCGAGCGTAACGCCGATCACCAGGCTGATCAGGCTGCCGATCAGCGCGATGATCATCGTCAGTTGCAGGCCGTGGAGCGTGCGCGAAAGGATGTCGCGGCCGAGCTGGTCGGTTCCCAGCGGATGCGCCGGCATGGCGCGCTCGAACCCGAGTGGCGGACGCAGCCGCGCCAGCAGCGTCTGGGCGTCCGGATGGAACGGGGCCAGCATCGGTCCGAATATGGTTACCAGGAGCACGAGGGCGAACAGCGACAGGCAGATGCGGGTGGAAAAGTCAGCCTTGTGCCAGAGCCGGGCAACGCCGCCCGTGCGCCGCAGGCCGGGGCGCCCCTCGAGGCGCGGCACGGCGGAGACGATATCAGTCATGACGATGTCACCTTCACGCGGGGATCGATAAGGGCGTAGAGCAGATCGACGATGAGCGAGACGGTGACCACCAGCGCGGCGATGAGGATCACGCCGAACTGCAGCACCGGATAGTCCCGGCCGATCGCCGCGAAGACGACCAGGTCGCCAATGCCCTTGGTGGCGAACACAGCCTCCACCAGAACGCAGCGCGCCACCATGCCGGCGACTTGCAGCCCGACCACGGTGACCACGGGGATGGCGGCGTTGCGCAGCGCGTGCTTGCCGATGACAAGGCGCTCGGGCAGCCCCTTGGCGCGCGCCGTGCGCAGATAGTCCTGGCTCATGACGTCCAGCAGGGCATTGCGGGAGAAGCGGATGATCTCGGCAAGCATCGGCGCCGCCAGGACGATCGCCGGCATCAAAAGGTGCAGCGGCGTCGCCGAACCCGAACTGGGCAGCCAGTGCAGCTTGAACGAGAACACCAGGATCATGACGATGGCGAGCACGAAGTTGGGCGTCGCATAGCCAAGGAAGGCCACCCCCATGATCGCCGAGCCGATGGCGTTCTTGCGCTGCAATGCTGCGGCGACGCCGAGCGGCAGCCCGACGACCACCGACAGCGTCAGCGCATAGGCAAACAGTTCCAGCGTGTTGGGCAGTCGCTCGGCATAGATTGCGGTCACCGGGCGACGCTCATAGAGGCTCAGTCCCATGTCGCCCTGGAACAGGCCGCCGATGAAATTGCCGAACTGCACCCAAAGCGGCTGGTCCAGCCCGAACCGCGCCACCATCGCCGCCTTGGTTTCGAGGTCGATGCCGGGCGGCAGCAGATAGTCCATCGCATTGCCGGAAAGGCGGGTGGCGAAGAACACCGCAGCCACGACCGTCGCCAGGGTCGCGACGGCGCCCAGGATGCGTCTGGCCAGATAGTCAAGCACCGCTCGCCTCCAGTTCGGGGGCGGCGGACGGCGCTTCGAGAGAGCCCAGCGGGCGCATCCAGGGCCGCACGCCCGAGGCGCGGAACGGCAGCCTGGCGTGGAACGGGTCCTCGCCATGGACAGTGATCGAGAACTCGCCCCCGCCGATCTCAAGGTCGGCATGGGCGCCGGCCGGCTCGGGCATGGTGGTGAAGCGCTCGCTCAGCGACTGGATGGTGACATGCTGGACACCGCCGACATTGGTCACGGTGTTCCAGTGCACGTGGCCGGACAGCCACAGAGCGGCGCGCCGGGTGGCCTCGACAGCCTGGCGGACCAGGGCATGATCCGGATAGGTCGAATGAAGCGGGCTGCGCTGGAAATAATAGTTGCCGATCTGGGAATGGCCGGACAGCGGCACATGGGTGGCAATGATGGCCGGGCGTTCGTCCTCCATCAGCGCATCGACCAGCCAGCCAAGGCTAGGGGCCGCTGCCGGAAAGCCGGTCTGGCGGCTGAGCTCGACGCCCGGCTGCCACACCAGCAGCCGCGTTTCGCCCAGGTCGACGACCCGGCTGCGCATCGACTGGCCGTAAATGGCCTCGTTGTCCTCGACCGAGAGATTGGCGACGTCGTGATTGCCCAAGACGTGGACGCGCGGCCCGTCGTAGCCGGCGAACACCGCCGCCACTTCCGAGGCGACACGGTAATCGTTCGCGTGGCTGGTGTCGGAGATATGGTCGCCCAGATCGAGCACCAGATCGACATTCTCCGCCTTCGCCCGTTCGAGGAACCGCTCCAGCACTGGCAAGCCGTTCCAGCCAGGCTTCTTGGTGTGGGACTGCGGCCCGTGATGGATGTCGGTGACGATGGCGATCTTCATGGCGGCCCCCGGTGGAAGTTCGTGGGTCCAGGGGTAGCGCGACTCTGTGACACTACGATGAAAGGTTCTCAGTCATAATGTCATTGACATTGAGCTGTTCTCAATCCATTCCAGCGCCACGGAGGATTTCGGATTTGCCTGAACTTGACCTGGACGCCGACGGCTATCTCATCGATCTCGACGGCACGCTGATCGCGGGCCGCAACCTGCTTCCCGACGCGCAATGGCTGCTCGAGCAGGTGCGCGGCCGCTTCGTCATCGTATCGAACAATGCCGAGCACACGCCGGGCCAGTTGGCCCGCGCCCTGAGAGGCATGGGGCTGGATGTCGACAAGGAGCAACTGCTGCTGGCCGGCACGGCCGCCATCGACACCATGGCCGAAGAGTACCCCGGGGCCGCCGTCCTGCTCCTGGGCAGCGCGTCGTTGCGGACCTATGCCCGCCGCAAGGGCCTGCGTCTCGATGCGCCGCGCCCGGATCTCGTGCTCGTGGCGCGCGACCGCCATTTCTCCTACGCGCGGCTGGCTGCTGCAGCGGAAGCGCTCAGCGACGGCGCCCGGTTCTTCGTGGCGGCGCCCGATCGCAACCATCCGGGCGCCAATGGCAGGCCGGTGCCCGAAACCGGGGCGCTGGCGGCGGCGATCCTGTCCTGCGTCGGGCCGATTCCGCACCGTGTGATCGGCAAGCCCGAGCCGGCACTTTTCGAGATGGGCTGTGCCCGGCTCGGCGTGTCCGCCCGCCACGCCCTCATGATCGGCGACAATCCGGAGACGGACGGGCTCGGATCCCAGCGCATCGGCATGCGGTTCCTGCGGGTGGAGCGCGGCCTGATCCGCACTGCCAGAGCGTCGCTCCCGCCGCGTTGCCATCTGACGCCGGATCGCGCAGAAGCACGGGATTAGGCTGGAGAACAGGGTTGGTCACGGTTCGCGAAAAAATGGACGCCGGGCAAGGGGTAGCCGGAGTGCTCGACAGGATACGGGCGATCCGGCAGAGCCTGCCGCCGACGGCGAGGCGCATTGCCGATTTCATCAGCGATAACGCCGCCGAAGTCGTCCACATGTCCGTGACGGAGGTCGCCGAACGGGCCGAAGCGAGCGAGGGCAGCGTCATCGGACTATGCCAGATGCTTGGGGCCCGGGGGTTTCAGCAGATCAAGATCTCGCTGGCGCGTGATCTCGTGCAACCGGTCCAGTTCATCCACGAGGATCTGGCGCCCGACGACGACACCGCGACGGTGATCGAGAAAGTCTTCCGCTCCGACCTTCAGGCGCTGCAGGATACCCAGAAGGCGCTGGACGTTGCGGCACTGGCGCAAGCGGTGCAGGCCATCCGCAAGGCCCGGCGCGTGGAGGTGTTCGGCATCGGCAGCGCGGCCACCATCGCCGAGGACACCAATTACCGCCTGTTGCGCATCGGCATTGCCTCACGGGTGAGTGTCGATAGCCACATCCAGGCAATAACCGCATCGCTGGCCGATCCGTCGGTGGCGGTAATCACCATTTCCCATTCCGGCAGCACGGTCGAGACGCTGACCGCCACGCGCCTGGCCAAGGAGGCGGGAGCGACCACCATCGCCATCACCAATTTCGGCAAGTCGCCGCTGCTGGCCCATGTCGACATCGTCCTGAACACGCTTGCGCGCGAAACCCAGTTCCGCACCGAGGCGATGACGAGCCGCATCGCCCAGCTCGCCATCGTCGACGCGCTGATCGCATGCCTTGCACTGGCCGACTACGAACGCTCGGTCGCCACCATCGGCAAGACCTTCGAGGTTCTCTCGGCAAAGCGCGTCTAGGCGGGGGGCTGCTGATGAGCGGCATCGAATGTTCCGGCAGTGCAGACATTCAGTCCGAAGGCCACCCCGGCGCTCATACGGCAAATCTGACCGCTATCCCGATCGTGTAACGCGACCTGGCCACTTGCAGCCAGAACGCGTCCGTACCATGCTGGCTGCGGTTTCTTGACCGAAGCAGCGGAGGAACTGACGCATGAAACTGGTTCGTCTTGGCCTGTCGCTCCTTTTTGCCGTCTTGGCCATCGATGCGGCGATGGCGCTGTCTCCGTCCGAACAACGCGGCCTGGTGTTCGCGCGCAAGAATTGCTCTCAATGTCATTCGATCGACCCGGCGGGCCCGAGCCCCCTGTCTGTGGCCCCGCCCTTTCGCGATCTTCACAAGCGCTACCCGGTCGAGAGCCTCGAAGAGTCGCTTGCGGAAGGAATCCAAACGGGCCATCCGAGCATGCCGGAATTCCGTCTTGAGCCCGATCAGATTCAAGACCTCATTGCCTTCCTGAAGACGCTGCACTGACGCTATTGTCCGGTCTCCATGATCCTGAGGCGTCGAAACACCCGAACCTTCAGTTGATCGAGCACGAAGGCGAAGGCCAGGGCGGCGGCAAGAGCCCCGGCTACAGCGGCGGCAGGCAGGGGCGCCATCGCGAAACCAAAGATGGCCAGGACCGAAGCGATGGTGATGTCGACGGCGGACGAGACCACAAGCCAGATGCTCGGGCGCGAAACCCACAAGCGGCGGTGGCGCTGGCGAATTGCATAGATGGTCGCCTGACTGCCGAACACCAGTGAAACGAAGGCCAGGGTCCTGAGAGACTCAAGGTCTGCACCGTAGGCAAATTTCCCTACGGCCACGGTGGCGGTGCAGAAGACAAGCAGGCAGAAGCCGAGGATTACGCCGGCCCGCGTCAGGTTGCCGATGTGCCAGGCATTTGGCATCGGCGATGGCCGAACCCTATCGGTGGTCAACGCCATCGTCAGGAAATCCCCGGTGATCATCACGATGACCATCAGCGACGGCGTCAGGATCGCGTGGCCGGTCATGACGAGCCCGGCCACCAGAAACAGCACCGCCACGATCTTCTTGATGATCGAGTTCAGCGTGTAGGTCAGGACGCGCTGGAACGTCAGCCGGCCCTCCTTGACCGCGGCGACGATGCCGCCGAGCCCAGGTTCGGTCAGCACCATGCCGGCGGCCGATTTGGCAACGTCGGTCGCGGTTGAAACCGCAATCCCGATCTGCGCCTGCCGCAGCGCCGGCGCATCATTCGCCCCGTCGCCGCACATGCCGATCGTATGGCCGCCTTTCTGGAAGGCCTTGACGAGCCTGTATTTGTCTTCCGGCAGAACGCCTGCAAAAACCGCGAACTGCTCCGGACGGATGTCGTCCGGAATTGGAACCGACGTGCAGACCTCGCCATCGATCCCGACCTTATGTGCAACCGTCGCCGCGGTCGCCGGTGCGTCGCCGGTCACCATCACCGTTCGCACGCCAAGATCACGCAATTCGGCAATGAGCGCCGGCGAGTCAGCCCGCGGCGGATCGCTGAGTGCGATGAGGCCGATCAGTTTCATGGCTCCTGCGGGACCTGCGGCAACGGCCAGCACCCTGTGGCCCTGCTGCTCAAGCTTCATCGAGGCTGCGACGGCCATCGGGGAGGGCTCCGCGATAACGCGCACCGCTGCGAACGCCCCCTTGACGACACGGCAGGTTTCGCCCGCCGGGCTGCGGACTGTCGCCTGGGACATCTTGATCGCAGGATCGAACGGCACAAACTCGGTCACCCGCTCTGCCGAAGCCGGCACGGCGGAAGCTGCCGAGCGAATGGCCTTGTCGACGGGGTCCTGTCCCCCGTCGGAACTCGCCAGCACGGCAAGTGCCAGGACACGCGCCTCGTCGAAACCCGGCATCGGCTGGACGATGGTGACTGTCAGGGCGTTTTGGGTAAGCGTGCCGGTCTTGTCCGAACACAGAACATTCACGGTGGCGGCTTCGTCGACGGCGGAGAGGCGGGTGAGCAGGACGCCGCGTTTGGCAAGATCCTGCGCGGCGAGTGCCGAGGCAAGGGTGAAAGTTGCCGGCAGCGCGACCGGGATCGACGCCAGGACGGCGGTCAGGACCAGCTGGATCGTTTCTTCACGCTGGATGCCCAGATGCCAGGCATAGGCAACCAGCAGCACGACAACGGCGCAGTTGAAGAAGGCAAGGTTGCGCACCACCCGCAGAACCGCCTTCTGCTGCGTGCTGACAACATGAGCCGTCCGCACCAGCTCGGCCGTGCGCCCGAATTTGGTATTTGCGCCAGTGGCGGTTACCGCGCCCTCGGCCTCGCCGCGCCGCACCAATGAGCTTGCATAGGTGTCCTTTCCGGCGCCGGCTTCGACGGGCATCGACTCGCCGGTAAGCATCGACTGATCGAGCAGCACGTTGCCGCCGACGAGGCGCACATCTGCCGCAACCACATCGCCGAGCGAGAGCTTCACCAGGTCTCCCGGCACAAGCTCCACCGCAGGCACGATTTTCCAGATACCGTCGCGACGGACCGACGCGTTGAGCGCGAGGCGCGACTTCAGGGCGGCCAGGGTCGATTGCGATCGTCTTTCCTGAACCAGCCCGATCACGGCATTGAAAAGCAGGAGCGCAAAGATGATCGCGGCTTCCAGATACCTGCCCCGCAGGAGCTGAAGGAGGATCGCCAGTTCGAGCATCCACGGAACAGGTGCCCAGAACTTTTCAAGGACCAGCCGAAGCAGCGGCACGTCCGCGTCCGGCATTGCGTTCGGACCGAACTTCTCCAGCCGGGCGTTGGCCTCGCTGCTGCTGAGGCCTCTGTGTGCGTCGACTTCAGCTTTGCTTGCTACGGGAGGGGATGGGTCTGCTGCTGATGGACGGTCCTTGGCCATGGCGTCCTTACACTAGCACGCGCGGCCTTCCTTGTGCTCGTCGTCTGGCCGAAACGAGCAGGACCGGATTGCGATGGGCTGGCGAGTTTCGCGGGCGTACAGCGCGCTAAAAAGAAAAAAGCGGGCCGTGATGCCCGCTTCCCCTTCAGTCCTGAGACATATGTGCCGCCGGTACCTTCGTGGTCGACACACCATCAATCAGGGCAAATACAGTCTCTGAACAGGGAAACCCAACACCGTATCTCGGCGAGCGTTCCCGGCCGTTCTGCGACCGATGACCTTCATATGGGACTTCCCAGACAACAAAGCAAGCGATTTCGGTCACCGTGTCCCGCCTCGCTTGCGCTGCGGTCGTGAGTGGCCTGCGATAACAGGTCAGGGCCTCTTCCGATTGGCCGGATTTGATCGTGGCGTCGCGACTGCTGGCTCCGCAGCCGCGTTCGCCAAACGGGCCAGCCGCAGCCGTTCGGTTTTCGCCTCACGGGCAAGCCTATCCCCCTCCATGATCTGCCGCGCAACGCTTGTGGTTGTATCGTCCCTGAATTCGCGGGTCGTCGGCTTCGGCTTGAATATGCCGTCAGGTATTTTCTTCATCCATCGTCCTTCCACAAATGAAAAAGGCCGGGCATTGCCCGACCTTTTCCTGTTCGCCTCGCGGCCGGTGCCAGTACATCCGCGGTCAAAGACCGGGGATACCGACTTACGCGGCCTGAAGGTTTTCTGCCGCGCTTTTTCCCTTGCGGGGGTCGCGCACCACATCGAACGAGAGCTTCTGGCCCTCGACGATGGTGTGCATGCCGGCGCGCTCGACGGCGGAAATATGGACGAAAACGTCCGCGCCGCCCTCATCCGGGGCGATGAAGCCGAAGCCTTTGGTCGAATTGAAGAACTTTACCGTTCCGATGGTCATGACGATTTCCTTTCACTCGGCATAGATGTTTGCCCGCTTGGCGGAAGGCCAAACGTTGTAGTCTTCGAAATTGAGAGGAAGATCGGTAGAGCTCAGGGGCTCAGAAACAAAGTTCGTCAACAAGATCGATCGGGCCAATGTATACGGCAATTGGGTTCCTTACAAGGCAGCCCTCAAGCTTGTTCTTCGATAGGCCCTGTCGCTCGGGCATATCGTGGGCCCAAATAGGGGTTTTGCCGCGCCTGCTGGAGCGCTGCGGCAGCCGTGGCGAGGTCGAAGCCAATTTGCCACAGCGGTTTTACTAGCCATTGCATCGGCTACGCCTTAATGACAGACGGCGCGACACGTGCGCCAATGGATAACAAGAAGGTCAAAGCCCGAATGAACCAGCTGATGCCGTCCAGCGAGGGCGGTCGGATTCCTGCAGACGGAGTCTCTCCCGTAGTCGATGATGCCGCCGAAAAGGCACTCGTTCGTCGGCTGATGTCACATTGCCAGCGCTTTCGCGATCCCGACAACGGCCGCGCGACGGTCGAGTTGGCCCTCACGCTCGTCCCCTTCTTCACGATCGGCGCAGCACTGGTCTGGCTGGCCGCCCATGCCGAGCCGTTGCTGGGCGGCTGGCGATGGGCCCTGGTGGCGCTGCTCGCACCGGTGTGCGCGGGATTTCTGGTCCGGCTCTTCGCGATCCAGCACGATTGCGGCCACGGCTCCTTCACCAGTTCGCGCCTGGCGAACCGCTTGATCGGGCGCGCGCTCAGCGTGCTTACCTTTACTCCCTACACGCTTTGGCAGAAGGCCCATGCGGTCCACCACGGCTCGTCGGGGAACCTCGACAAGCGCGGCATCGGCGACATCACCACCAGGACGGTCGCCGAATACGAGGCGATGAACGCCCGTCAACGGCTGATGTATCGCATCTACCGCAATCCGGCGGTCCTCATCGTTCTCGGTGTTCCGCTCTATTTTCTCATAGTGCATCGGCTGCCATACAACGAAGCCATACCGCGCGCTGACGCATGGCGCAGCGCGGGCGGGCTCAATCTGGCGCTGGTTGCCTTCTACGGCGCGCTGGTCTTCCTGTCGGGCTGGGCGGCCATGCTTGCGGTGTTGCCGGTGGTGGTCATGGGCGCATGGGCCGGCGGCTGGCTGTTCTACATCCAGCACCAGTTCGAGGAGACGCGCTGGGACAAGGGCGACGCGTGGGATTTGCATGTCGCCGCGTTTGGCGGCAGCTCCTGGTATGTGTTGCCTCGCGCTGCGCAGTGGCTCACCGGCTCGATCGGCCTGCACCACATCCATCATCTCTGCAGCCGCGTTCCGTTCTATCGATTGCAGGCGTGCTTCAATGACAGTGCAGAGCTGCGCGCGGCAAGCGAGAGCGTCAAGCTCACATTCGGCAAGAGCCTGGCCTGCATCAATCTCGCGCTATGGGACGAAAAGCGCCGCCGCCTCGTCTCTTTCGCGGAAGCGCGATCATAGGGATACCGGCCCCAAGTCTAAAATTCCGCCGGTATTCTTCCCGGAAAATCCAGAGAACTCCACGAAGTTCCAGTTGGCACACATTGCCGGTGGCGAGCCCCGCATTACGATCCTCCAGTAAATGGAGATTGAAAATGAAAGCTGTGCTCGCTGCAATCCTCGTCATGTCAATGTTTGGCTTGTCTCGACAGGCGAATGCGGAAACGCTCATGGACGTCCTTTTCCCGAAGGCGGAATCGGACGTTGCCGAACGTCCCACCTTGGACAATGCGCCCACGGGATCGCTCGTGCAGCCAGCAAGTCTCGTTACGACCCCAGCGGATCGGCGCCCTGAGAAGCCGAGCTACCCGGATGCGATGTTCTGGAGTTTCCAATAGCTGTAGCCGGCCCGCATAGCTGGTAACGGCCAGCAGCGGGTCCGACAGCCGCAGGAGCCCAGACGCAGCTTGGATTGCGATCGCACCGGTCAACTCAATTGTTTAGCGACAGCCCGCCCATAGAACGGCTGTCCCGAACAATCTGGCTGACACAAGGAGCAATCACAATGACCAAACTTGCGATCGCATTTGCAATAGCCGGGCTGCTACCGACCGGCTTCGCAGCCGCTGCGGAGCTTGCCCCCGGCAGCGGCGAGAGCGTTCGTCTCGGCCGCGTCAACGGTGCTGTGTATTACACGGTCGAGCAAGATGGCTACCGGGTGGTCGCGACAACCGCGGATGATGATGCGGGCGTGCCCGTACGCTTCGTGGCGACTTTGGGTGAGGGCCAGGCGCTCACGATCTCCGTGCCAGGAAATGTCGACCAAGCGCCCCAGCTGTTCGAATTCTCCAGAGCCAATGGCAGGCTCTTCGTCCATCAAGCGCCCAAGGCTGACGAACCGATGAGCATCAGCCCGGTACTCGTCAGCGAGTGACCTGAAGGCGGGCTCGTCCGCCCGCTCGCTCAGCTCATCCCGATCAAGGCCGCCGCCTTGCGGTAGCGCGCGCTGATGTCGGGAGCGAACCGGAAAGTGTCGAGGAAGTTGTCGATCCGGTAGCCCGAACTCTGGAGACGAATCCGGGACGCGTAGTTCCGGGCATCTTCGATGCGCCCGGCCAGCGCAAGGCAAAGGGCGGCTATGGCGACGATGTGGACATGAGCGTTGGGGCGCGCCGCCGCCTTCACACTCCACTGCGCGGCCTCCTCGAAGGCGCCGAGGCTAACCAGCGCCAGCGCCCGCGAGCCGAGCATGCCGAAGAGCAGCGGGTCGCATGGGCTGAGCAGCCGCGAATGATCCGACGAAGCAATCGCTGCCGCCGGATCGCCGGACTGCGAGTGGACGAAGGCCAGCGCATAATGGCCGAGCGCGAAGTTCGGGCTGAGGCGGACGGATTGTTCCAGCTCGCGCACGGCCTCGTCGTGGTCTCCGCAGAGCCAGAGCGCGCGCCCCATGGACCAGTGCGCCGCGGGGTTCTGGTCATCGACAAGCAGGCTTTGGCCGGCTGTCTCCAGCGCATCCCGGGTTTCGGCTTCGCGGTCGTTCCAGCGCTGGAAGGCCCTTTGCCAGTGGGTGAAGGACAGGCCGGCATGGGCGCGCGAAAATGTCGGATCAAGGCGTGTCGACAGGCGGAAGAACTCGGCCGCGCGCGTGTTCTCCTCAGGCGTGAAACGATACATGTGCCAGAGGCCGCGATGGTAGGCTTCCCAGGCATCCAGCGAATCCGGCGGCTTCAGGATCGCGCGGTTCCGTTCCTCGTTCTCGATCTCGGCCGCAATCGAGGACACGATCCCGTCGCCGATCTCATCGAGAATGGCCAGGCGCTCGGCAGAGCGTGCCTCGAACTGCCCGGTCCAGATGATGCGCGCGGTAGGCGCTTCTGCGACTTCCACGGTGACGCAGACGCCGTGACCGTGCTGTTCCATGAAACCGGTCGCCACGTAGTCGACGCCAAGCCGGCGGCCGATTTCCGGTAGTCCCAGCCCCTCCTCGGCAACCGCAAACACGGAACCGCGGGCGATCACGAAAAGGCTGCGCAACCGCGCCAAGCGGCTGATGACGTCATGTGTCACGGCCGAGCCGAGATCGTGCCGACGCTGCGCTCCTGCACCCAGTTCGCGGAAGGGCATGACGGCGATGGAGGCGCGGCGAGACGCGGCCGGATGGATGGACTGCGCAGTTTCCCGAACCGGTTCCGAGGCCGCCACCATGGCCGGCTGCGCAGCGGCGCGCCTGAGTTGCTCCCATGCAGCGCGCACCGGCGCGAAATTCAGCCCCTCATCCGCAAACAGCCTGGCGGCCGTAGCGAGATGCCGGTTGCACTCGTCCAGCATCCGCCTGTGCAGCAGTTCCGAGAGGAAGCGGATGTTTGCGCCGGTGTCCAGCCCGGCAAGATCGATCCACCGGCGCGCGGCCGGCAGACCCTCCGCGCTGCCCACGGGCGTCCTGCGCCCGATTTCCGCAACTATCTCCAACTGGCAAGAGCGAAACTCGGATCTGCGGCCGCCAAGCCAGTGCTCGAAAGCGGCACAGTTGTGGATGACGACACCCTCGAGGAAATCGCCGTCGCATCGCGATGCGATCGTCCGCAGGTCCTGCAGGCCAAGCCTGTCGACGCCGCCCCGCACTGCCTGCAAGAGACGCAGCGCGTCGACGTCGCAACCGTCAAGATCGACCGAGATCCGGTCGTCAACCGCGCTCACCCGCCTGCGGTCATTCGTGTCCAGCACGACGCGCAGCCTGCTCAGGCACCATCGCAGTTCGCCACGAGGGTCGTTAGGCCCGTCCCAGAGCAGGTCGCAAAGCTTCTCGCGGGAAACCGGCCCCCTCGCGACGGCCAGATAGGCCAGCAAGGCGCGGACCTTGCGCGACGCGGGAAGCGGCAACGGGACACCCGCGCGCGACACCTGCACCGGCCCAAGGAGGCGCAGTTGAAGTTCCTGCATTGAATCAGGCACGTCGCTGACGTCCGTTTCCATGCGCGTTCCCACGCCGGCTCACACGCCGGACAGCTGGCCGGTACTTTAGCATTCCTCACACCAACTGACATCCGGAAGCTTCTCGCCCGGCAAACAGGACATGGACCGGGCGCTTTGCACAGCGAGGTTCACATGCTCACAGATACAGGACTGAGGACCACGAAAGGCCGCGGACGGCTCTTCAACAGCGTATTGGAGACGATCGGCGACACGCCGGCGATCCGCATCAACAATCTCGGCGTCGAAAATGCCACGATCTACGTCAAGGCGGAATTCTTCAATCCGGCCTCGTCGGTGAAGGACAGGCTGGCGGTCGCCATCATCGAGGAAGCCGAGCGCAGCGGTGCGCTGCAACCGGGCCAGACCGTGGTCGAGGCGACCAGCGGCAACACAGGCATCGGGCTCGCCATGGTCTGCGCGCAGAAGGGCTACCCGCTCGTCGTGACCATGGCCGACAGCTTCTCCATCGAGCGGCGCAGGCTGATGCGCATGCTGGGCGCCAAGGTGGTGCTGACGCCGCGGGCCGAAAAGGGTTTTGGCATGTACCGCAAGGCGGTGGAACTTGCCGAGAGGAACGGCTGGTTCCTCGCGCGCCAGTTCGAGACCAAGGCAAATGCCGCAATCCATGAAGCGACGACCGGCCGGGAAATCGTCAACGACTTCGCGGGGTCTCGCCTGGATTACTTCGTCACCGGCTACGGCACCGGCGGCACCATCGTGGGCGTCTCGCGCGTGCTTCGCCGGGAACGACCGGAAACGAAGATCGTGCTCAGCGAGCCGGCCAACGCCCAGCTGATCGCCAGCGGCCAGGTGCAGGAGCGCGGCGCCGACGGAGCGCCGGCCGCGAGCCATCCCGCCTTCGAGCCGCACCCGATCCAGGGCTGGACACCGGATTTCATACCCGACGTCATGCAGGAGGCGATCGACGAGCACTACTGTGACGAGGTGATGCCGATTGCCGGGCCCAAGGCGATGGAGTGGGCGAGGGCTCTTGCGCAGGGGGAGGGCATCTTCACGGGTGTGTCGGGCGGCGCGAGTTTCGCCGTCGCACGCCAGATCGCGGACCGTGCGCCGGCGGGCTCGGTCATCCTGTGCATGCTTCCCGACACGGGCGAGCGCTACCTTTCGACCCCGCTTTTCGAGACGATCCCGGCGGAGATGGACGCCGAGGAAATGGAGCTCTCGCGCTCCACCCCCGGCTTCCAGCTCGCCGCCGAATAGATCGGGAGAGAGTGTGATGCAAGCTCATCCCTTGAAGCTGCCGGGCCCGGCCGAGGAATTGCTCGACCGGGTGGAAAGCCTCGACCCTCCAGACTGGGGCTCCCTTTCGGCACTCGCACACCAGATCGTGGACGATGCGGTGGAGCACGTCGCCCGCGTGCGCGAGCGGCCAGTGTGGCGGCCCATGCCCGAGAAGGTGGAAGCCACGTTCCGGGCTCCGCCTCCCGAGGGGCCGATGCCGGTCGAGGACGTCTATCGGCTGGTGCGGGACAACGTGCTTTCCTATCCGATGGGCAATACCCATCCGCGGTTCTGGTCCTGGTACATGGGCTCCAGCAACTTCACCGGCGCCCTGGGCGACTTTATTGCCGCGATCCAGGGCTCCAACCTCGGGGGCGGCAGCCATGCCGCCGCCTTGGTCGACCAGCAGGTGGTGGGCTGGCTGCGGGACATGATCGGCTTTCCCGCCACGGCGAGCGGAACACTGGTCAGCGGCGGCTCGATGGCGAACCTCATCGGCCTGACGGTCGCCCGCAACGCCATGGCCGGGATCGACCTGCGTGAAGAAGGCCTTGCCGCGCTGGACCGGCCCTTGCGCTTCTACGCGTCCGACCAGGTCCATTCCTGCCATCGCAAGGCTGTCGAGACGCTGGGTCTCGGCAACAAGGCGCTGCGCAGGATTGCGACGGACTCCCGCTACCGGATCGACCTTGCTGCCCTCCGCACCGCCATCGCCGAGGACCGGGAGCGTGGCTGGAAGCCCGCTTGCATCATCGGCACGGCCGGTACGGTCAATTCAGGCGCGGTCGACGATCTCGCGGCACTTGCCGAGATCGCCGCCGAGGAAGGCCTGTGGTTCCATGTGGACGGATGCATCGGCGCCCTGATGGCGATCGCACCGAACAATGCCTGGCGCGTGAAGGGCATGGAACGCGCCGACTCGGTCGCTCTCGACCCGCACAAATGGCTGCACGCGCCATTCGAGGTCGGTTGCGCGCTCGTCAGGGACCACATGAAACACCGGCAGACCTTCGCCGTGTCGCCCGAATATCTCCAGGGCATGTCGCGCGGCATCGCTTCGGGCCAATGGCTCTACGAGTTCGGCCTGCAGACCAGTCGCGGTTTCGGAGCGCTGAAGGTGTGGATGGCGCTGATGGAGCACGGCGTCGCGAAGTTCGGCCGATTGATCGACCAGAACGTCGCCCAGGCCGCCTTCCTCGCCGATCTCGTCCGGTCGCATCCGCCCCTGGAACTGGTCACCGAACCGGAGATCAACATCGTCTGCTTCCGCTACGCAGCTGAGGGCCAGGACGAGGAGAAACTGAAGCAGATCAATGTCGAGATCATGCTGCGCCTGCAGGAAACCGGCGTGGCAGCGTTGTCCGACACGACGATAGGCGGGCGGCATTGCCTGCGCGCAGCGATCTGCAACCACCGCACGCGGCTGGATGACCTCACCTTGCTCGTCTCGGAAGTGCTGCGGATTGGAAGGGAGATATCAGCATGACTTCACCGGCTAAGCGCAGTGGAACGGCCATGCTCTTCGCACTGCTCACTCGATTGGGATCAGGTCCGAAACGACACGGTCGCTTTCATGGCTGCTGGCGGCAAGCCCCTGCTTGACGCCCCTGCGATCGGCCTCGGGCCGGTTCTGGCTCATCTTGCGCTTCCCCTCCAGGGACACGATCGGCATGCGCACACCGACGATGCCGCGCAGTTGAGCGGTGACATAAGCTTGCGGCGCGTCGGTCACCGCCCAGGGCGCCCGGCGGGTGCCCTCTTGAAGATTGGTGAGGCGGGTCACGACATCAAGCAGCCGCTCGGCATCGCTGAAGAACTCGACTGGTCCGCTTGCTTGCACGGCCGTGTAATTCCAGGTGGGGACCACCTTTCCATGTTCAGCCTTGGATGCATACCAGGAAGGTGAGACATAGGCGTTCGGGCCCATGAAAACCGCCAGCCCATGACCGATGACATCAGCCTGCCACTGCGGGTTCGGCCGCGCGAGATGCGCGTAGAGGACGCCGCTTTCTCCCTCATTCTCATCGAGAAGCATCGGCAGCGGAGTGGCCATCGGGCCCTGCGGCGTTGCGGTGATGAAGCTTGCGAGGGGACACTGCCGGATCATTTCGTAAAGTTCGGCCGCGTCGGTAACAGCGAAGGCAGGCGGGGTGTACATTTGCGCTCCCTGATTTGAACGCATCATTCCAGTCAACCGCCACAAAAGATGCAGCCAGTTTCGGAGGGTTTCGTTGGGCCACTTCGAGCGGCGCATCTGCCTGTCTTGGCGCTACATGGCGCGAAGCTCCCGTCCAGCCGGCCGAGGCAGAGTGTTGGCGGCGGCTGGCCTTCAGCCCATCCCGGCCTATTTTTCCGGGTCAAGCATGGACGCGACCGGAGGCAAGTCATGAACGGGAAGCAAATGGCAATCCTGGCTGCCCTTGCAGCAACAACGATGGTCCTGCCGGTGGTGCCCGCCGAGGCGGCCCGGGCAGTCGTCACACGCAGCGTCGATGTCCGCTCCGGACCCGGTCCCAAGTACCGCGTCGTCGGGCGTCTGCGCAGCGGGGAGAGAGTGAACGTTACCCGATGCGCCTCCTCGCGCCGCTGGTGTCATGTCGAGTCTCGGCGCACTCGCGATGGCTGGGTCAATTCACGGTTCCTGGACCGTGTGCGTGGCGCCCCCAGGCGCTCCGGTGGCATTTGCTTCTTCGGCGCACATGGGCAAATCTGCCTCGGCCGATAGCACCGCCGGGCGTTCGGAACTTCATCTGTCGCATTCGCACTTCGGCAAGCAACTCTTGTCGGGCGCAACGCTGCAAGATCGGCCTGCCGGCAATATCGGGCGCTGGCCACCTTTCCGCGCCGGGCGACTCCCCTAGTTTTAACTGAACATCACCGCGAGCCCGTTGGCCGCCTACGTTGGATCAAACTCCAACCAATCCAAGCTTCACAATGGCGGAGGAGACCCGAGGATGGATCCTATTCACGCCCAAACCGGTGTAGCTCAGCCGAGCGCGAAACGAGGCCGCCGGGCAGGCGCGGGCACTGGGGCTCCGAACCTGGCGATGGAAGGAGAGCCGAGCGCCAGGTCCATCGAACTGCTTTGCATCAACACCATCCGCACCTTGTCGATGGATGCCGTGCAGCAGGCCAATTCCGGTCATCCCGGCACGCCGATGGCCCTGGCGCCGCTGGTCTACACGATCTGGCAGCACTTCCTGCGCTTCGATCCGCAAGACCCGATCTGGCCGAACCGCGACCGCTTCGTGCTCTCCAACGGGCATGCCTCGATGCTGCTCTATTCGATGCTGTTCCTGACCGGCGTGAAGGCCGTGGATGCGGAATATGAAGAGCTGGGCCGGCCCTCGGTCTCGCTCGAGGACATTGAGCGGTTTCGCGAGATCGGCAGCAAGTGCCCCGGTCATCCCGAGTATCACCTGACCACCGGCGTCGAGACCACGACGGGCCCGCTGGGGCAGGGCTGCGCCAACAGCGTCGGCATGGCGATCGCGGGGGACTGGCTGGCAAAGCATTTCAACCGGCCGGACTTCACCATGTTCGACTACGACGTCTACACGGTCTGCGGCGACGGCGACATGATGGAAGGCGTCTCCAGCGAGGCCGCCTCGCTGGCGGGGCACCTGATGCTGGGAAACCTGTGCTGGATCTATGACAGCAACCGGGTGACGATCGAGGGCCACACCGACCTCGCCTTCACCGAAGACGTGGCGGCGCGCTTCCTCGCCTATGGCTGGAACGTGCGCCGGGTGGGCGACGCCAACGACACGGAGCGCATCGCCCAGGCGCTCGAGGCGTTCCGGCACACCAAGGACGTGCCCACGCTGATCATCCTGGAAAGCCATATCGGCTACGGCGCCCCGCACAAGCAGGACACCGCCGCCGCCCATGGCGAGCCGCTCGGCGTGGAAGAGATACGCCTCGCCAAACGAACCTATGGCTGGCCGGAGGACGCCCACTTCCTGGTGCCCGACGGCGTGCGCGAGCATTTCCGTGCCGGCATCGGCAGGCGTGGCAAGGAGCTCCGCAAGGCGTGGCAGGAGAGGTTCAAGGCGTATCGCGAACACTATCCGCAGCTGGCCGACGAGCTCGACCGGATGCAGAAGCGCAAGCTTCCGGATGGCTGGGACGCCGACCTTCCCGTCTTTCCGGCCGATGCCAAGGGTCTCGCCACCCGCGACTCTTCGGGCAAGGCGCTCAACGCCATCGCGCCGCGCTATCCCTGGCTGATCGGCGGCTCGGCCGACCTCGCGCCATCCACCAAGACGCTTCTCAAGTTCGAGCAGGCCGGAGATTTCGAGGCGCACGAATATGGCGGCCGCAACTTCCATTTCGGCATTCGCGAGCATGTCATGGGCGCGGTGGTGAATGGGCTCGCGCTGTGCAAGCTCCGGCCTTACGGTTCGACCTTCCTCATCTTTTCCGACTACATGAAGCCGCCGATCCGGCTGAGCGCGCTCATGCAGCTGCCGGTGATCTTCATCTTCACGCATGACTCCATCGGCGTCGGCCAGGACGGGCCGACGCATCAGCCGATCGAGCAACTCGTCGCCTTGCGCAGCATTCCCGGCCTGATCACGTTGCGGCCGGCCGACGCCAACGAGGTCGTCGAGGCGTGGCGGGTCATCATCAGCCAGAAGCATCAGCCCGCCAGCCTCGTGCTGACCCGTCAGCCGGTGCCGACCTTCGACCGTACCCGCTATGCCTCGGCCAAGGGCGTCGCGCGCGGCGCCTATGTCATGGCAGATGGCGGGAAGGGCAAGCCGGAAGTGATCCTCATGGGCACCGGCAGCGAGGTCGCGCTCTGCATCCAGGCCTACGAGACGCTGAGGCAGGAGGGCGTTGCGGCGCGCGTCGTCAGCATGCCGTCATGGGAACTCTTCGAGCAGCAGGATCAGGCCTACCGCGACAGCGTGCTGCCGCCCGACGTCAAGGCGCGCGTGTCGGTGGAGGCGGGCTCCAAGATCGGCTGGGACCGCTATGTCGGCGAAACGGGCACCAAGATCGGCATGCACACCTTCGGGTCTTCGGCGCCGCTGAAGGACTTGCTCAAGAAGTTCGGCTTCACGCCCGACGAGGTGCTTGCCGCCGCCAGGGACCAGATGGAGGGCCGAGGAGACAGAGACCATGAATAATCCGCTCATCCAACTCGAAACATGCGGCCAGTCGCCATGGCTGGACTACATGAAACGCAGCCTGATCGACAAAGGCAAGCTGGCGGCGCTCATACGGAAGGACGGGCTGAAGGGCGTCACTTCTAACCCCACCATCTTCGAGAAGGCGATCGGCGAAACCGACGAATATGCCGACTCGCTGAAGCGGTTCCTGGCCAATTCCGACCACAGCGTTTCCGCCATCTACGAGCATCTGGCGGTGGCCGACATACGCGCCGGCGCGGATGTGCTGCGCCCGGTTTACGACCAGACACGGGGCAGGGACGGCTATATCAGCCTGGAGTGCTCGCCCTACCTTGCCAATGACACCGAGGCGACCATAGACGAAGCCATGCGGCTGTGGGCGGCGGTGAACCGCCCCAACCTGATGATCAAGGTACCGGCGACCCCGGCGGGCATTCCGGCCATCCGGACCCTGACCAGACAGGGCCTGAACATCAACATCACCTTGCTGTTTTCGGTGAAGGTCTATGAGCAGGTGGCCGAGGCCTATATTTCGGGGCTCGAGGACCTGCAGCGCGCCGGCGGCGATATTTCCAGGATAGGTTCGGTCGCCAGCTTTTTCGTCAGCCGCATCGACACCGCGGTGGACAAGCGGCTGGACGGTCTGGCCGACAAGCAAGCTGCGCAGCGCCTGCACGGCAAGGTGGCGATCGCCAACGCCAAGCTCGCCTATTCCCTCTACAAGTCGATCTTTGCCGAAGAGCGCTGGCGCCGCCTGGCGTCGGCCGGGGCCATGACGCAACGCCTGCTCTGGGCGTCGACCAGCACCAAGAACCCGGCCTATCCGGACACGATGTATGTCGAAGCGCTCGTCGGCCGCGATACGGTGGACACCATCCCGCCCGCGACCATGACCGCCTTCCGCGACCACGGCCGGGTGATGCCCGACGCCATCGAGCAGGACGTTGCCGGCGCCCGCGCGATGCTCTCCAGCCTGGAGGAGCTCGGCATATCGCTGGACGAGGTCACGGCGGAACTGGTCCGGGACGGCGTCCAGCAGTTCGCCGATTCCTTCGACAAGCTGTTTGGCACCATCGCACGCCGTCGTCGCATGCTTCTGGAGGGCGACACGCCAAGCCTGGAGATCGCGGCGGGTTCGGCAGAGATGACTGCCGCCTTGCGGGAGGAGACCGAAAAGTGGCGCAAGTCCGGGCGCATGCGCAAGCTCTGGGCCGGCGACAAGTCGCTGTGGGACAATACCGACGAGGACCGATGGGTCGGCTGGCTGCATGTCGCCGAGCGCGAACTGGCAGGCATCAAGCGGCTGCAGGATTTCGCGGACGGGGTGAAGCGGCGCGGGTTCAGCGACGTCGTGCTCCTGGGCATGGGCGGCTCGAGCCTTGGGCCGGAGGTTCTTGCCCAGACATTCGGGCCGCAGCCGGGCTGGCCGCGCTTCCACATGCTGGACAGCACCGACCCCGCGCAGATCAAGGCGGTGGAGCGCGACATCGATCTCGGCAAGACGCTGTTCATCGTCTCGTCCAAGTCCGGCAGCACGCTGGAGCCAAACATCTTCCTCGACTATTTTCTCGACCGTGTCGCGGCGCTTCGCGGCATGGACAGGGCGGGCGAGCATTTCGTCGCCGTGACCGACCCGCGTTCGCCCCTGGAACGCCGCGCCAGACGCATGAATTTCGCCCACATCTTCCACGGCGTGACCTCCATCGGCGGCCGCTATTCGGTGCTGTCGAAGTTCGGGCTGGTGCCGGCAGCCGCGATGGGGCTCGATATAAGGCGCCTGCTCGAGACGGCGCTGCACATGGAGCGGGCTTGCGGCGCCGACGTGCCGCCGGCGGAGAACCCCGGCGCGCGGCTAGGCATTGCCATGGGCGTTGCCGCCACCCGCTTCGGGCGCGACAAGGTGACCATCATCGCATCGCCTCAGATCGACGCGCTGGGCGCCTGGCTGGAGCAGCTTCTGGCCGAGAGCACCGGCAAGCACGACCGTGGGCTGATCCCGGTGGCCGACGAGCCCCTGGCCGAGCCGCGGCGTTATGGACGTGATCGCTTCTTCGTGCATATCGAACTGGAGGCGCAGGCCGACCCGGCCCAGCGCGAGATGATGCGGGCGCTGGAGCGGGCCGGCCACCCCGTCGTGCGCATCAGGCTCAAGGATCGCTGGCATGTCGCGCAGGAGTTCTTCCGCTGGGAGGTCGCGACCGCCGTGGCCGGCGCGATCATCGGCATCGACCCGTTCGACCAGCCGGACGTGGAGTCGAGCAAGAAGAAGACGAGCGAGCTTACCGCGGCCTACGAGAAATCACACCGCCTGCCGGAGCAAGAGCCGGTGTTCCGCCAGAACGGGGTGGCCATCTATGCCGATCCCCGCGACGCCAGGGAAATCGGCACGCACCGGACGCTGTCCGGCTATCTGCGCAGCCACTTCCGGCGGGCGCGTTCGGGCGCGAAGGCCGGCGACTATATCGCGCTGCTGGCCTATATGCAGCGCAACGAAGCACATAAGCAGGCATTGACGGCGATGCGCACGCGCATTCGCGACAGGACCCACGCCGCCACCTGCCTCGGCTTCGGACCGCGCTTCCAGCATTCCACCGGGCAGGCCTACAAGGGCGGGCCCAATTCGGGCGTGTTCCTGCAGATCACCTGCGACGATCCCGCCGATATAGAGGTACCCGGCCATGGTTACAGCTTCGGCGTGGTGAAGGCCGCCCAGGCGCGCGGCGACCTCGAGGCGATGGTGGAGCGCGGCCGCCGCGCGTTGCGCGTTCACCTGAAGGACGTCGACGCCGGGCTGGCGGAGTTGAAGCACGCCATGGAATCGGCGCTCAGATAAGGAGCGAGACGAATGCAGATCGGCGTAGTGGGACTTGGCCGCATGGGCGGCAACATTTCGCGCCGCCTCATGCGGGCGGGGCATCGCTGCGTGGTGTTCGACACCAATGCTCAGCCGCGCGAGGCGCTGGCGAGGGAAGGCGCGACCGCCGCGGGCTCGCTGGCGGAGCTGGTACAGGCACTGAAGGAAAGACCGCGCGCGATCTGGCTCATGCTGCCCGCCGGCCAGATCACGGAGGAGACGGTGACCGCGCTGGGCGGTCTGCTGGGGGCCGGCGACATTGTCGTCGACGGCGGCAACTCCTTCTACAAGGACGATATCCGCCGCGCGAAGCAGCTGGCGAGCAAGCATATCCAGTATGTCGACTGCGGCACGTCCGGCGGCATCTGGGGCATCGATCGCGGCTATTGCATGATGATCGGCGGCCCGAAGGAGGCCGTGGACCATCTCGATCCGATCTTCTCGGCGCTGGCGCCGGGTCTGGGCGACATTCCGCGCACCCCGGGGCGCGGCGAGCGCGATAGCCGCGCCGAGCGCGGCTATATCCATGCCGGTCCCTGCGGCGCCGGGCATTTCGTCAAGATGGTGCATAACGGCATCGAATACGGCCTGATGCAGGCCTATGCCGAAGGTTTCGACATATTGCGCGGCAAGGATTCGGCCGACCTGCCGGAGGACGAACGCTACGAGCTGAACGTGGCAGATATCGCCGAGGTCTGGCGGCGCGGCAGCGTGATTTCCTCTTGGCTCCTGGATCTCAGCGCGGCGGCGCTGGCGAAGGATCCTCAGCTTGGCAAGTTCTCCGGCTATGTCCAGGATTCCGGCGAGGGCCGCTGGACGCTGGATGCAGCCATCGAGGAGGCGGTGCCGGCCAGCGTGCTCAGCGCCGCGCTGTTTGCCCGCTTCCGCTCGCGGGAGAAGCACACTTTCGGAGAGAAGCTGCTCTCGGCCATGCGCTTCGGTTTCGGCGGGCATGTCGAGGGCGCCGAGCCCATCGACCCCGAACCTCGCGCGGCGGAGTAGGGGCGTGGCCAACCACCGGCCGGCGCCGGAAAGCGCGCCCGCATTTGCGGTCGAAGCCGGGCCGCGCCGCGTGCCGAAACCCGCCGACCCATGCGCCATGGTGATCTTCGGGGCCGGCGGCGACCTCACCAAGCGCCTGATGGTGCCGGCGCTGTACAATCTCTCCCGCACCGGCCTGCTGCCGCAGCACTTCGCGCTGATCGGCGTGGACATGGCGCAGGGAACCACCGAAAGCTGGCGTGCGCATCTCCTCGACATGCTCAAGAGCTTCGTCGGCAATGCCGATGCCGGGTTCGAGATAGACCGGATCGACGAGGAAGCCTGGACCCGGCTTGCCGACAGGATGTCCTATGTCCAGGGCGACCTGACCACGGCCGATGTATACCAGAAAGTCCGCGCAGCACTTGACGAGGCCGAAAGGTCCCAGGGCACGCAGGGCAATGCGATGTTCTATCTCGCCGTCGCCAGCCAGCTGTTCGGGACCGTGGTCGATCGGCTGGGCGAGGCAGGGCTCACCGAAGAGGAAGTTGGCGAGGGAAAGCGTTCCCATTGGCGCCGCGTGGTTATCGAAAAGCCGTTCGGCCATGACCTGGAGTCCGCACGCGAACTCAACGCCCGCATTCTGCGCACTCTGACGGAGGACCAGATCTACCGCATCGACCATTTCCTCGGCAAGGATACGGTGCAGAGCATCATGGCGTTCCGCTTCGCCAATGGGCTGTTCGAGCCGATCTGGAACCGCGACCGGATCGACCATGTGCAGATCACGGTTGCCGAGACGATAGGCGTGGAGCGGCGGGGCAAATTCTACGAGCAGACCGGAGCGCTGCGCGACATGGTGCCGAACCATGTCTTCGCGCTGCTTTCGATGGTGGCCATGGAGCCGCCGACCGGCTTCGGCGCCGCGTCGGTCCGCGACAAGAAGGCAGAAGTCTTCGCCGCAATGCCGGCCGCCAGTCCGGAATGGGCGGTGCGTGGCCAGTATCGCGCCGGGACGGTGCTGGGCAAGCCGGCGAGGGCCTATCGCGACGAGCCGGACGTGGCGCCGGGCTCCAACGTCGAGACCTATGTCGCCATGCGGCTCGAGATCGACAACTGGCGCTGGGCCGGCGTGCCCTTCTATCTGCGGACGGGCAAGCACATGCCGCAGCGGATCACCGAAATCGCGCTGCGCTTCAAGCAGGCGCCCTCGGCGGTGTTCCAGGACACGCCGGTCACCTCGCTGCGCCCCAACTGGCTGGTGCTGAGCATCGCGCCCGAGGAGGGGATTTCGCTGCAGTTCGAAGTGAAGTGCCCCGGTCCGGTGGTGGATCTCGCCGCCGTGAAGATGGACTTCCGCTACAACGACTGGTTCCCGAAGGAGCCGAATGTCGGATACGAGACGCTGATCTATGACGTCATGATCGGCGACCAGACCTTGTTCGTGCGGGCCGATACGGTGGAGCAGACATGGCGCATCGTGCAGCCGGTGCTCGACGCCTGGGCGGCGCAGAAGCCCGATTTCCCGAACTACGATTCCGGCGATGAGGGGCCGAAGGCAGCTGACGAATTGCTGAGGCGTGACGGGAACTGCGTCTGGCGGCCGGTGAAGTCATCACCTGCCCGCAAGCCGTGAAGGAAGAGCGGGGCTGTCCGCTGTCGCGGGCCATTTGGAAACGCCCGGCAGGCACTGGCACTGCCGGGCGTCGTAGTTCTGCAACCGGGCAAAAACCCGGCGTTCGCTTACCAGGACGGGATCAGCGCGCCCTTGAACTCTTCGTTGATGAAGGCCTTGATGCTGTCGTCATTGTAGGACTCGACAAGCGTCTTGGCCCACGGCGCATCCTTGTCGGCGCTGCGCACGACGATCACGTTGGCGTAGGGCGATTCCTGGCCTTCGATGGCGATGGCGTCGGTCTTCGGATGCAGGCCGGCTTCCAGCGCGTAGTTGGTGTTGATGACCGCCGCATCGACGTCGTCGAGCGAGCGGGGAAGCTGGGCGGCGTCGAGTTCGGAGAACTGGATGTTCTTCGGGTTCTCGGTGACGTCGGCGGGGCCAGCCTTCAGGCCGGCTTCCGGATTGACCTTGATGAGGCCTTCCTTGGCCAGCACCAGAAGCGCGCGGCCGCCATTGGTCGGGTCGTTCGGGATGGCGACGGTGGCGCCGTCGGCGAGTTCGCCGAGGTTCTTCACCTTCTTCGAATAGACGCCCATCGGCGTGGTGATGGTCTTGCCGATGCTGACGAGATCGAAGCCGCGATCGGCGATCTGATTGTCAAGATAGGGCTGGTGCTGGAAGGAGTTGGCGTTGAGGTCGCCGTCGGCGAGCGCCTGGTTCGGCACCACATAGTCGGAGAATTCCATGATCTCGATGTTGAGGCCCTTGGTGGCGGCGATCTCCTTGACCTTTTCCATGATCTGCGCGTGCTCGCCCGGCGTGACGCCGACCTTGATGTCTTCGGCGAGCGCCGGAACGCTGATGAGGGCGGCGAGTGCCACTGAGGCGAGGAACTTCATCATGTGTATCTCCTTGATGTTACACGACTTGGGAGGGAGGGATTGAAATCAGCTCTTGCGGTTGCGCTTGTCGAAGCGGCGGGCAAGCGCATCGCCCGCGCTCTGGACCAACTGCACGAGAACGATCAGCACGATCACCACTGCCAGCATCACTTCCGGCATGAAGCGCTGATAGCCGTAGCGGATGCCCAGATCGCCGAGACCGCCGCCGCCGACCGCGCCGACCATCGCCGAATAGCCGATCAGGCTGACGATGGTCATGGTGAAGGCAAGCAGGATGGCCGGCCGGGCCTCGGCCAGCAGCACCTTGAACACGATCTGCATCGGCGTCGCGCCCATGGCGCGGGCAGCCTCGATCAGCCCCTTGTCGATCTCGCGGATCGCCGCCTCCACCAGGCGGGCGAAGAAGGGAATGGTGGCGATCGTCAGGGGCACGATGGCCGCCGTGGTGCCGATCGAAGTGCCGGTCAGAAGCCGGGTGAACGGGATGATCGCCACGACGAGGATGATGAACGGCGTTGACCGCGCGGCGTTGACGACAAGCCCGATCACGTAATTGAGCTTTGGTGCCGGGAAAAGCTCGTCCTTGCCGCTGGTGGCCAGGAAGATGCCGATCGGCAGGCCGATCAACGCCCCGACCAGGCCGGACACGGCCACCATGTGCAGCGTCTGCAGCAGCGACTTCCAGAGCAGGCCGAAAAGCATCTCAGGCGACATAGCCGAGCACCTCCGTGGACAGGCCGGTTGCGGCATAGAAGCGGTTGGCGCGCTCGAGAATCTCGGGCGCCGCCGGATAGGCGACGACGAGGGTGCCGAAAGGTTCGCCGGCGATCTCCTCGATCGAGCCGGCGAGAATGTTGACCTCGCCGCCGATCTCGGTGACCAGCCGCGCCGTGAGCGGCTGGAAGGCCGTCGCGCCGAAGAAGGTCAGCCGCACGAGGATGCGGTCGCCCGCGGATGGCTCGGCCTTCAGGCCGGAGCGCAGCCATTCCGGCAGGCTGGTGCCCAGCGTGGACGACAGCAGGATCTTCGTCGTCTCGTGTTGCGGGGCGGTGAAGACGTCGAAGGTGCGCCCCTGCTCGACGATGCGGCCCCGGTCGATGACCGCGACATGCGAGGCGATGGCCTTCACCACTTCCATTTCATGCGTGATCAGCAGGACTGTCAGGCCGAGTTCGGCATTGATCTGCTTCAGCAGCGCCAGGATCGACTGCGTCGTTTCCGGGTCGAGCGCCGAGGTGGCCTCGTCGGAGAGCAGCAGCTTCGGCGACGTGGCGAGCGCCCGGGCGATGCCGACGCGCTGCTTCTGCCCGCCCGACAGTTCGGACGGATATCGCGCCGCCTTGTCGCCGAGGCCGACGAGATCGAGAAGCGGCTCGACCTTCTTCCTGATCGCGGTGCGATCAAGACCGGCAATCTCCAGCGGCAGCGCGACATTGTCGAATGCGGTGCGCGAGGACAGCAGGTTGAAATGCTGGAAGATCATCCCGACCTGCCGCCGCAGGCCGCGAAGCCCCGCCTCGGTCAGCCCGCCGACCTCGGTGCCGTCGACGACGACCCGGCCCGAGCTTGCCTTTTCGAGCCCGTTGACGAGCCGGACGAGGGTGGACTTGCCGGCGCCGGAGCGGCCGATGATGCCGGTGATCTCGCCGCGGCCGACGGCCATGTCGACGCCATCAAGCGCGGTGAAGGATTTCGCGTCATTGCCGAAGCGTTTGGTCACGCGCTCGAACGTGACCATGGGGGAGGCTTCCGCGGGCTCGTGCCGGACGGCATCGGCCGCGACAGTGGGGAGTATCATTTTCAGCTCAAGGGTTCAGTCAGGTCACCATGGCGAATAGCATCGCCGCCGCGTCATGCGAAGACGCTGCACATTCGTTGAGCCGTGACTTTCCGTAGCATGCTGTCGCCCTTGGTCTGGTCGGGGTGGTTCCTATGGGATGCACCATTGCCCCGCCGCGCCGGGATTTGACAGGAATGAAATTTCCAAAACCGACAAATTGGGGAAATGTTTTCTCGGAGGCCTCGAAATCGGGCGGGTTGCGATGCCGCAGCGGTCCGACGTGGGCAACAGCCCACGGGGACCGCGAAATCGCTGACGTGCGATTATTCCCTGCCGGCCGACACCGCCTCGAACGTCTCCTCCAGGATCGCGACCAGATGGTCGGCATTGGCGCGCGTGAAGATCATGGGCGGGCGCATCTTCAGCACGTTGTCATGCGGCCCTTCGGTGCCGATCAGCGCGCCGCGCCGACGCACGCCATCGCAGATCTTCTTGGCCAGCGCGGTCGCAGGAACCTTGCTGCGCCGGTCCTCCACCAGTTCGATGCCGAGGAACAGGCCCATGCCGCGCACGTCGCCGATGGCCTCATGGCGTGCCTGCATGTCGCGGAAGCGTTCGAGCAGATAGGCGCCGATCTCCGCCGCGTTGCGGCGCAGGTCGCCCTGCTCGATGACGTCGAGCACCGCCAGGCCGGCGGCGCAGGACACCGGATTGCCGCCGAAGGTGTTGAAATATTCCATGCCGTTGTTGAACGACGCCGCCACCTCGCGCGTCGTCACCAGTGCTGCCATCGGATGGCCATTGCCGATCGGCTTGCCCATGGTGACGATGTCGGGCACCACGCCTTGCGTCTCGAACGCCCACCAGTGGCTGCCGACGCGGCCGAAGCCGACCTGCACCTCGTCGGCCACGCACAGGCCGCCGGCCGCGCGCACCATGGCGTAGACTTCCTTCAGATAGCCCTGCGGCAGGAAGACCTGGCCGGCCACGCTGGGGATGGATTCGGCAAGGAACAGCGCCGGCGCGCGGCCCTGGCCGCGCATCGCCTCGATCTGCTCGGCCACGCTCGCGGCAAAGCGCCTGGCGTGCTCCTCGACCGGCCAGTCGGCCGGGGCGCGGTAGCTGTCGGGAATGGCCGCCTCGAACACATGCGGCATGCGGCCATTGCCGCCCTTGCGCTTGTACTTGTAGGGGCTGAGATCGATCAGCTCCTGGGTGGTGCCGTGATAGGCCCAGTCGAGCACGATCGCTTCTTCGCGGCCGGTGTGGTTGCGCGCCATGCGCAGCATCAGGCTGTTGGCCTCGCTGCCGGAACAGGCGAAGGAAGCGACGCACAATTCCGGCGGCAAGGTCGCCGTCAGCCGCTCGGCATAGGCGACGATGTTATCGTGCAGATAGCGCGTGTTGGTGTTTAGCCTGGCGGCTTGCGTGGCGATCGCCTCGACCACATGCGGATGCGCATGGCCGACATGGCAGACATTGTTGAAGCAGTCGAGATAGGCGCGGCCGCGGTCGTCGATCAGGCAGGCGCCGTCGCCGCGCACAAACTTGATCGGCTCGGAATAGGAGATGGAGAGGTTGGGCAGCAGGCTGGCCTTGCGCGCCGCCACGATATTGGCGCGGCTGCGGCCCGTCTGCGCAAATGTCTCGGGCGGCAGGCCGGCGAGTGCGGCGGCATCGGGGAACAGGCTGCGCCAGACGTCGAGATAGCGTGCCTCGCCCACACCCAGTATGTCGCGCGCAGCCAACTCCGGATCGGCCGAAATTTGCAGGTGCAGGTGCGGCGCCCAGCCGCCGTTTTCGGCATGGTTGCCCATTTCGCCTACCAGCGCGCCCGCCTCCAGCCTGTCGCCTGGCTTCAGCCTTGCCGCCGCCTCATGGGCAAGATGCCCCCACAGGGTGACGAAGGGCGGGCAGCCTTCAGGCTCGTGCAGTAAGGCCACCAGCCCGCCATAGCCGAGCGGGTCCTCTTCGATCTCGACGCTTTTGACGACGGCGGCCAGCGGCGTGTGGAGCTTCGTGCCGGCCGGCATGAACAGGTCGAGGCCGAGATGGTGGATGCGGCGTTCGCCCTCCACGAAGCGCGAACGGAACATGTCGCCCGAATAGACGGTGCGCGCCTCGCCCCAGGGGCCGATGCCGAGCGCGATGCCGTGCTCGGCCGCATGGGCGTCCCACCACGCCGAGGCCGCTTGCGGCTCGGCCGCGGCGGAGGCCACCGTCATGGGATGATCCGCCTCGCCATAGGGCACCAGCGCCTTGGCCAGCGTGGCCGGGTGCGGGTGGACTGTCGGCGCGAAATTCTTGGCGTTGCGGCTGATCCAATCCACGATCGCTCCAGCGCCGGGCGCTGCGTCGAAGCCGCAGGCCTGGCGAAGGATCGCGGTGGCAAAGCGCGGATTCATCGCGTCCAGCCGCCGAAGCAGCCGCCAGGCCGGCGCCTCGCTGATCGCCAGGTAGGGATTGTCGGCAGTCCGCTCCCGGCGCTGGGCCGAGAGCGTGACGCTGATCGCCAGCCGCGCGGCGATCAGGTCGAACAGCAGGTCGACCTCCTCCTCGCGCAGCGGATATTCGGCATGGAAGCCGGCCGCGATGCGTGCCGCAGCGCCGATCGGGTCGTCCTGGTCGAGCATCGCATAGGCGCATGCCACGGCGACCTCGGCGATGAGGACCGTGTGCAGCGCGTCGCCGAAATCGATCACGCCCGCCACCTCGCCGGGCTGCTCCGGATCCACCAGCACGTTCCAGTCGTTGGCGTCGTTGTGGATCACCTGCGCGCGCAGCGCCGGCAAGCGTGGCGCCACGGTCGCGTCGAACCGGTCGAGGAAGCGCGCCAGAAGCGCACGATCGGCGGCATCGGCGACATGATGCAGCCGCGCGCGGGATTGGTCGGCGCGGCGCACGTCCCAGTCGAGCACCCGCAGCGCGCCGGGATGGATGAAGCCCTGCAGGGCGCAGTCCATGCGGCCGAGCATGCGGCCAAGCGAATGAAGCACCTCGGACGTGCGCTCGCTTTCGGCCAGGGGGCTGCCGGGAAGCCACGAGACCATGCGCAGCGCGTGGCGGGTACCTGCCGCCGTGGTGACGGTGGCAAGTGCTGCACCCGAAGCGGCCTTGCGCAAGCGCGGCAGGGCAAGCTGCGGCGCGACCGCTCCGAGATGCTCGAGCAATGCGGCCTGAAACTCGCTCTCTACGGCGGGCTCGCTGGCATTGACGATCTTGAGCGTCCACTCCCCTGCATCCGAGACGAGTCGGAAATTCTGGTCGCGCTCGCTGTCGAGGCGGCTCAGCTCGCCCGCGAGGCCAAAGTGCTCGCTGGCCAGCCTGCCGGCCTGCTCGCGCGAAAAATCGGGTGCCGGATGGTCGAGATCGGTCATGGAAGCCTGAATCAAAACGAGGATGTTGGATAGTTTGGCACGGGCGTGCAAATCAGTCAGGTAAAACCCTTCAGGCCAGGGGCGCCAGCCGCACACAATGGTCGCCGGCCATTGCCATGAGCTGCGAGGGAAGCGGCGCGCTGTAGACGTCCTGCCTGTCGAATTCCTTCGGATAATAGTCGTAGCCCGAAGGCGGCCGGGGCGCCTGCGCTTCATCGACCAGGTTCTTGCCGGAAAGCTCGGAGAAGGGGTCGGGAATGGCCCCGAGCAAACGTCGCGTATAGGGGTGCATCGGGTTGGCAAAGATGCTCTCCCAGCGCCCGGTCTCGACGATCTGGCCGAAATACATCACCGCCACGCGGTCGCTCATATGCTCGACCACGCTGAGATCGTGGCTGATCATGATGTAGGAAAGCTCCAGCCGCTCCTTCAGCTCCAAGAGCAGGTTGATGATCTGCGCGCGGATCGACACGTCGAGCGCCGAGACCGGCTCGTCGAGAACGACCACCTTGGGATTGAGTATGAGCGCCCTGGCGATGCCGATGCGCTGGCGCTGGCCGCCAGAAAACTCGTGCGGAAAGCGCCTGGCTTGGTCCGGTTTCAGCCCGACCAGGCCCATCATCTCCTCCACGCGGCCCTCGACCTCGCTTCCACCCATGCCGTGCAGGCGGAGCGGCGCGGCAAGCGAGGTGAAAACCGTCTGGCGCGGATTGAGCGAGGCATAGGGATCCTGGAACACGATCTGCGCCATGCGCGCACGCTCGATGCGGGAGGGCTGCACCTTTCCGGTGATTGGCGTGCCCTCGAAATGGATGCTTCCCGACGTCGGCGCCTGCAGGCCGACGATGGACAGCGCCAGCGTGGACTTGCCGCAGCCGGACTCGCCGACGACCGACAGGCACTCGCCCTTGTTCAGCGTCAGGCTGACATTGTTGACCGCTCGAACTAGCCTGCCCGAGCGGCTGAAGACGCCGCCCTGTACCGGGAAATGAACGCTGAGGTCCTCGACCCGCAGCAGCGGTTCTGGCGCGCTATTCATGATGGAAGCACCTGACGAAACCATTGTTTCCGAGGTCGACCTGGGCCGGCTGGGTGCTGGCGCAAATCGCGGTGGCTCGTTCGCAGCGCGGCTCGAAGCGGCAGCCCTTTGGGAAATCGGCGATGGAGGGCACGACGCCCTCGATCTCCTGCAGGCGCTTGCGGCCATGGGCGCCGCGCGAGCCGAGCCGCGGTAAGGAGCCGAGCAGGCCCCTCGTATAGGGATGCGCCGGCGTGCGGAACAGATCCGCCACCGCCCGCTCCTCGGCCATGTGGCCGGCATACATGACGCCCACGCGCCTGCACATCTTCGCAATGACGCCGAGGTCGTGGCTGATCATCAGCACGGCGGTGCCGCGCGCATCGCAAAGCTCCTGCATGAGCTTCAGGATCTCGGCCTGCACCGTCACGTCGAGTGCGGTCGTCGGCTCGTCCGCGATCAGCAGGTCGGGATCGCAGGCGAGCGCAATGGCGATCATCACGCGCTGGCGCATGCCGCCCGACATCTGGTGCGGATAGTTCTTCACCCGCTGGTCGGGCGCAGGCACCTGCACGCTCGCCAGCGCCTCCACGGCCTTCTTCTCGGCCTCATGCCAGGTCGCGCCCTGATGCAGCACGAACATTTCCGCTATCTGCCGGCCAACCGGAGAGAGCGGATTGAGCGCGGTCATCGGCTCCTGGAAGATCATGGCGATGCGGTTGCCCCTGAGCTTGCGCATCTCGCGCGCCGAAAGGCTGCGCAGATCCTGGCCCTTGAACCGGATCGAGCCGCCGGTGACGGCCAGCGGCCGCCGCAGCAGGCCGATAACGGCAAGCGCGGTGATGCTCTTGCCGCAGCCGGATTCGCCCACCAGCCCGAAGGTCTCGCCCCGGTCGATCGAGAAGGAAACATTCTCCACCGCATTGTGCCGGCTGTCGCCCGACCCGATGTCGATCCGGAGGTCCTGTACTTCCAGCAGTGCCCCGCTCATGCCCGTCGCGTCCTCATCTGTGGGTCCAGCCAGTCGCGCAGGCCGTCGCCCAGGAGATTGAGCCCAAGCACGGTGAGGAAAATGGCGACGCCGGGGAAGACGGCCGCCCATGGCGCTATCACGATCAGTTCGCGCGCATCGGTCAGCATGTTGCCCCAGCTCGGTTGCGGCGGACGGATGCCAAGGCCGAGATAGGAAAGCGCCGCCTCGGCGAGGATGGCGTCGCCCATGCCGAGCGTCGCGATGACCAGCACCGGTCCGATCAGGTTGGGCAGGATCTGGGTGGCCATGATGCGGGCGTCGCCATAGCCGAGCGTCTTTGCCGCCTGCACATAGCCCTGGCTTTTCAGCGACAGCGTCGAGCTTCTGGCGATGCGGCAGGTCCACGACCAGTTGGTAAGGCCGAGCGCAATCAGCAGGCTGACGAGACCGGGGCCGAGAATGGCCATGATCGCCAGCGCGAAGATCAGCGAGGGGATCGACAGCATCAGATTGGTCAGGCCATTGACGAGATCGTCCCACCAGCCGCCGAAATAGCCGGCCGAAATGCCGAATATCAGTCCGATCATGGTGTTGATGAGCTGGGAGCCTATGCCTACGGTCAGCGACACCTGCGCGCCGTAGAGAATGCGGGTGAAGACGTCGCGCCCTTGCGCATCGGTGCCGAACCAGAACTGCGCATCGGGCGGCAGTTCCGCATTCATCAGGTCCGCGTCCATGACCGGATTGTAGCTCGCCAGCCACGGGGCCAGCACCGCCGCGGTGATGATGAGGGCGCACAGCACGCCGCCGATGACGAGATTGAGTCTCAGGCCCATCGCGCTCACCCGTGGCTGATGCGCGGGTCGATGACGGCATAGAGGACGTCGACCAGCGTGTTGACGAGAAGGAAGCAGAGCACCAGCACGAGGATGCTGCCCTGCACTACCGGTATGTCGCGCAGGCTCACGCTGTCGATCAGCAGCGAGCCGAGGCCGGGCCACGAAAACAGCTTCTCCACCACCACGGCCTGGCCCATCATCGAGCCGAACTGCAGGCCGAGCGTAGTGATGACCAGCACCAGCGCATTGCGCACCACATGCCATTTCACCAGCCGGAAGCTGTTCATGCCCTTGGAGCGCGCGGTGCGGATGAAGTCGGCGTTCAACACCTCCAGCACGGCCGCCCGCGTGGTACGCGCCAGCAGCGCCAGCGGCGCCACGCCGAGCGTAAGGGCGGGCAGGATGAGATTGCGCAGGCCGCCATCGCCATAACCGAAGCTGGGCAGCCAGCCGAGCGTGAGCGCAAACAGGTACATGAGCAGAAGGCCCAGCCAGAACTGCGGCAGGGACAGGCCCGAGATCGCCCCCACCATGGTGACGCTGTCGAGGACGGAGCCGGGCCGGAGCGCGGCGATGAAGCCGAGCGGCAGGCCGATTAAGATCGCCACGCACATGGCGGCGAAGGCAAGCTTGAGCGTCGGCCACAGCCGTTCGCCGATCATGGCCGATACCGGCTGGCGCGTGCGGAAGGAGGTGCCGAGATCGAACTGGGCAAGGCTCCACGCGTAGTTGCCGAACCGCACATGGACAGGCTGGTCGAGGCCGAATTCCTGATTGATCCGTTCGACCAGTTTGGGGTCGTTTCTGCCGCGCCCGTCTGCGAACATGCTGGAAGCGATGCTTCCGGGCACAATGCTGAAAATCACGAATATCAGCAGCGACACCGCGACAATTGTCGGGATCATCTGCAGCAGGCGGCGCAAGGCGAAACGTAGCACCGGTATTGTTCTCCTCCACCTGCGATGCGGCGGGCGCGAACCCTGGCGAGCCGGCCGTCGCATCGGGGGTTTCATGGGCACCGCGGCACGGTGCCCTGACCCGCCGCGCGCGGCGAGTGCGAGGCGGCGAAAGCCGGCAGTGGATCTTGCCGGCTCTGCCAGTTCAGCCGCGCTTACCGGGCCGGCGCGGTGTCATCGACCCAGAGCTTTTCATAGGACTGGATCGCCATTTCCATCGCATTGGGCTGCACGCCATGCAGCCAGGGCTGATAGGCCATGACCGCCTTGTTGTAGTTGAAGAACCACACCGGCGCCTCTTCCTGTAGAAGGTTGTTGGCTTTGCGCAGAAGTTCGTTCTTCTCGTCTTCCGTCGCGGCCTGGCGAGCGGCTTCGATCAGCTTGTCGTAGTCGGGATTGTTGAACTTCGTGTAGTTGCAGGAAGCCTGCGGCATCTTGGAATAGAAGCAGCGCAGCGCCGTCAGCGAATCCGGCCCGCTTTCCGACGACCACATATAGGCCTGGAAATCGCCGCCCGGCACGGCTTCGGACAGAACCGAGCTTTCCACCGGCTTGGCCTTCACCTTGATGCCGACCTTGTCGAGCATCGGAATGATGGCTTCCACAATGGTCAGGCCCCAGCTTTCGTTCTGGGTGGCGGTCAGCTCGAACTCGAAGCCGTCCGGATAGCCGGCCTCGGCCAGCAGCGCCTTGGCCTTTTCCGGATCATACGGATAGGGCTTGGCGTCCTTGTCGTAGGCAGGCGAGGACACTGGCAGCCAGCCCGACGCGCGATAGGCCTTGTCCTTGGCCAGCCGCTTGATGATCAGGTCGGAATCGATGGCGTAGTTGATCGCCTGGCGCACCCGCTTGTCCTGGAACGGCTTGAAGTCGGGGTTGAAGCCGACATGGCGCGTATAGACTTCCGCCACCTCGATGATGTTCTTGGCCAGTTCCGGGTCGGCCTTGTAGGCGACATATTGCGCCGGCCCGAGAACCGAAACGTCGACTTCCTTGTTGCGGAAGGCCACGTCGCGCGCCGAAGCGTCGCCCATGATCATGATGTTGATCTTGTCGGCATAGGGCTTGCCAGCGTCGTAGTACTTGTCGTTCTTCACGACGGTTAGGCGCGAACCCGGCACATATTCGGAGAACTTGTAGGGCCCGAGGCCGACCGGATTGGTGAAGTAACCTTCCTTCTCCGCCGCGCCCGCCGGATAGATGGCAGTGTAGTTGGTCATGAGCGCGTAGCCCGGGTCGATCGGGTCGGTCAGCGTGATCGCCAGCGTGAAATCGTCGATCTTCTTGAGGCCGGAAATCTCCTTGGCCTTGCCTTCGTTGTATTCGGTCGCGCCAGCGATGTTGCTGACGTATTGCGCGGCCGGATAAGCCTTCGCAGGGTCCATGATCCGGGTGTAGGTGTAGATGATGTCGTCGGCGGTCAGCTGCTTGCCGTCGTGGAAAAAGGCATCCTGGCGCAGCTTGTAGGTGTAGGTAAGCCTGTCGTCGGAAACCGAGGCGTCGGTCGCCAGCCCCAGCACAGGCTTGCTGTCATTGGCGTCCCAGTCGTAGAGCGAGCGGTGGATGGCCTTGGTCCAGAATTCGTCCTGAACCTGCGCCGACGCATGGATGTCCAGCGACGAGAAGCTGGAGCCGTAGGGCGCGACGAAGTTGATGACGCCGCCCGAACGCGGTTCTTCGGCCGTCGCAAAGGATGCAGCTCCGGCGAGCAAGGATGCCGAGAGCGTCGAGATGATTGCCAGTTTCTTGAGCATGTTCCCTCCTTTGTTTTTCTTCACGCGGGCGGCCTCTGCCGGCGCGCGATTCTCCCTTCCCATGCGGCGCATCTTTCTCCCTTCGATGCGCCGGCATTCCTGCGGCCATTCGGCCCTGTCGCTATTGTCTTTCGAAAACCACCTCGCCGCCGCGCAGCGTCATCACGCACTGCGTATCGTTCAATATTTCCTCCGGCTTGGCGGTCAGCATGTTGCGTGAGAACACGGCGATATCCGCCACCTGCCCGGACACGAGCCTGCCCTTCACATGCTCCAGCTTCTGCGAGAAGGCGCCGTATTCGGTATAGACCTGCAGCGCTTCCTCAATGGACACGCGCTCGCGCGCATCCATCACCGTGCCCTTCCAGGTCTCGCGCGTCACCATGCTGTAGATGTTGGGGAACGGGTTGGGGTGGCAGACGGGCGAGTCACTGCCCGTGGCCGGCTTGAAACCGAGATCCTTCCAGGTCTTGAGCGGGTAGCTCGACAGCGCCCGCTCTTCGCCCAGCACCGAGACATAGGCATCGCCGAAATCGTAGATGAACACCTGTTGCGGGCAGGGATAAATGCCGGCCGCCTGCATGCGCCGGTGCTGCTCGTCGGTGGAAAAGCCGCAATGCTCGATGCGATGGCGGCGATCCGGATCTGGCCTAGCTGCCAGCGCCTTCTCATAGGCCGTGATGAGCTGACCGATGGCCGCATCGCCAATGGCGTGGCAGGCAAGCTGGTAGCCCTTGGCATGCGCATCCATGACAAGCTCTTCCAGATGCTCGTCGGTGAGGATCTGCACGCCGGTATTGTCGTCGTCGCCGAGATAGGGCCTGCTCATCCAGGCGGTGCGGCCGCCGGCCGAACCGTCTAGGAAGATTTTCACCGCGCCGACCTTGAGCATGTCGTCGCCGACGCCCGACACCAGCCCCGCTTCGTAGCACTGCGGCACGATCGAGGTGCCCGGGTCGCCCAGCAGCACCAGCCAGGTGCGCACCGGCAGCCGGCCGTTGAGCTTGGCGAGATTGTAGGCCCTGATCTCGTCAAAGCCGCCGACATGACCCACCGCCGCGTCCATGACGCTGGTTATGCCGTAGGAAAGCAGCATGTTGCCGGCCGCCTCGATGGCGTCGATCATCTCCTCGGTGGTGGCCTGGGGGATCGCCTTGCGGATCAGCCCTTGCGCGTTTTCGGCAACCATGCCGGTCAGCACGCCGTTCTTCTGTTCCAGCAGCCCGCCTTCGGGCACCGGCGTGCTCTCGTCCACGCCGGCAAGCTCGAAAGCCCGCGAATTGAAGATGGAGACATGGCCGCAGGCGCGCACCAGCATGACCGGATGGTCGGGTGCGGCCGCGTCCAGTTCCGATCTGTGCGGATGGCGGCCGACATCGAGCTTGGTCTGGTCGTATCCGCGTGCGCGGATCCAGGTGCCGGGCGGAACAGTGGCGGCCTGCTCTTTGATCTGACGCAGAAGGCTGTCCAGCGTCGGCGCCTTCTGCGGCGTGGCGTCCAGCCAGCCTAGCGTCAGGCCCACCGAGATCAGGTGCAGATGCGCATCGTTGAGGCCTGGCGTGGCGAACCGGCCGTCGAGATCGATGAGGCGGGTGCCACTGCCCTTGAGCTTGAGGATTTCATTCGCCGGGCCGGCGGCAAGCACCTTGCCCTGCCAGATCGCCAGGGCCTCGACCACACCCTCCTCATAGCCGCACCAGATCGAGCCATTGTGCAGAATTGTATCGGCCTGCAAATACTGCGCTGCTGACATTCAGCAGTTCCCCCCGAAGTCATGCCGTGTTGTACGAAGAGCAACCTTCCATCATAACAAAATACAATCAAGCCGTTGAATCGCCCAAACCGGGCCAAAATTTTTCAGGACTGCGCCGCACGGCCTTGGTGCGGCGCAGCCGCCCCTACCGTCATACGACGAATCTGATCGCGCGCTGGATGTCGAAGAAATTGGTTGCCTCGAAGCGAAGCGTGCGCGGCGCCGGATGCTCCATTCCGGGATACCAGCTCCCCCGATAGGCTTCGACGGGATTGGTGTATTCGACGACGAGTTCGAAGCTGTCCGCCAGCTTTGGCAGGCACTTCGACAGGTCACGCGACAGCGCGGCCTCGACGCCTTCGCGAATGGCCTTCACCGCAGCCCGCGGCGAAAGCGAGGACGTGGCGGGGCCGAAACCTTGGCTCGTGGCTACGGTGGCGATGGCCGGCACCAGCCCTCTCGCTTCCTCGCACATGCCTGCATCGCCGGCGAGGAATACCGAAGGCACGCCATAGCGCGCCGCGCAAAGCGCGTTCAGCGTGTATTCGGACGCGACCTCGCCATTGATCAGCAGCCTGGAGACAGTTCCGGTCATCGTGTGCGCCAGCGGGTTGGTGTCGGTACCCGCCTTGTTGTGATAGCCGGTATAGAGAGCGGCATCGAAGCTCTCATCGATGCCGAACATCATGGAATCCGGATGCCCGCTCCAGCCGCGAACGATGCGCACATAGTCCGGCAGCCTTGAAAGAATGAGGTTGCGCGCGGTCGAATGGGCATCCTTGACCACCACCTCGGAAGCGCCCGCCGCCCTGGCCCCCTCGCAGGCCGCGACCAGCTCGTCGGTCATGTATTCCCGGAACTCGGCATATTCGGGATGCCCCTTCTTCGCTTCGTCCCAGTTGGTGATGCCTGCGGTGCCTTCAATATCGGCACTAATGAAAACCTTCATGATATTGCTTTCCCTAATCTCAATAGATGCCCGCCCCTTTATCACAGCAGCCTGTCGACCCTCTGCTGCATGACCTTCACGATGGTGACGTGTCGGCGGAATTCAGCACGGATTCGCTTCGCGTGAAATGGGTAATCGATTGGCACTTCTGCGGGTGCCGGGCGAATGCGCCCAGCCTTCGCCCTTGTGCAGGGTCCCTTATTTTCCCGGCGCGATGCCGACGCGTGCCGAGCTGTCGCCGATAAAGTCTCGTACCAGCGGCGGTATCTTCGCGGAATCGATTGGCAGGGCGCCGCATTCGGCAACGCCCTTGCGGATGTCGGCGACTGTGCCGAGGTGCCGCCAGATCATGGGCGAGGCGTAGGGCAGGTTGGCCTGCCGCCACGACAGGCCGAAGGTCATGCCCTTCAGATAAAGCTTCTGGTGCACGGTTGCGGGCAGCAGGATCGTCTCGGAAACGAGATGCTGCAGCGTGCTCTTCTCGACGATGAAAATGCGGTCGCGCAGATAGGACACCAGCCCCTGATATTTGCCGAGCTGGCTGATCTCCCGGCCCGGGTCGCGAATCCGCTCCACCGTCTTCACATAGACCAGCCCCTCGTGCTCATAGACCGAGCAAAAAGCGCGGATGATCATGCCCGGCCAGGAAGGCGAGGTGTGATAGGTCTGGTAGTAGCCCAGATAGGGCCGCAGCGCCGCAACATCTCCCGGAAACGCGCTTTGCACGAGGTCCGAGATCGCGTTGCCGGGATTGCGTATTTCCCGAAAACGCTCGCGAAAACTCTTCTCCGGGCGTTCAAAGTCCGCCGGCGTCAGCCCGAAATAGGATGCGATGCGCGACAGATTATAGGCGGATGGCCGACTTTCGCCCGTCACATAGCGGTTGAATTGCTGCCGGTTGATGCCGAGTTCGCGGCAGATGAGCGAGATCGACGGCTTTGTGCTGCAAGCCCAGCGCAGGTTCTCCGCCAAATGCCGGTCGCCCATTCTTCGCTCCGTTCGCTTCGTTCCAACTAGCGTAAATTCGCTGCAGATCGCGGCATATAGCGCAATTGCGTGGCGCAAGACCACCCCTAGACTGCGCCCTTCAAGTTTGGCGGATGAAGGCAAGGGGCGAGGATTGCTTAACAAACCCGACGAGAACTTTACCGTGCTCGAGAACGAGTGGATCGAGCTGAAGGATGGCCGCCGGCTGGCTGCACGCATCTGGCTGCCGGACATGTCGCAGGAAAAGCCGGTTCCGGCGATCCTCGAATACCTGCCCTATCGCAAGCGCGATGGCACTGCAGCCCGCGACGCCACCACCTATCCGGTCTTTGCCCGGCACGGCTATGCGGGCGTTCGCGTCGACATCGCCGGCAATGGCGAGTCGGACGGCCTGCTGACCGACGAATACACCGAGGACGAACTGGCCAGCGGCGAGGAAGTCGTGGCCTGGATCGCCGCGCAGCCCTGGTGCTCGGGTGCTGTCGGCATCATCGGCATCTCCTGGGGCGGCTTCAACGGGCTGCAGATCGCAATGCGCCGCCCGCCGGCGCTCAAGGCTGTCGTCAGCGTCTGCTCGACCAGCGACCGCTATGCCGACGACATCCACTACATGGGCGGCTGCCTGCTCAACGACAACATGACCTGGGCGCAGCAGATGCTGGCCTATTCCTCGCGCCCGCCAGATCCGGCGCTGGTCGGCGAGGCCTGGCGCGACATCTGGCTGGAGCGGCTGAGGAACCTGCCCAACCTGGCGGCCAACTGGCTCTCGCATCAGCGCCGCGACGCCTTCTGGAAGCACGGCTCGCTGTGCGAGGACTGGAAGTCTGTCACCGCGCCGGTGCTGTGCATCGGCGGCTGGGCGGATGCCTACCGCAACACGGGGGCGGCGATTGCCGAAAACCTGGAAGCGCCGGCCAAGGCGCTGATGGGGCCGTGGGACCACAAATATCCGCACATCGCCCGCGTGCTGCCCAAGGCTGATTTCCACGGCGAGGTGCTGCACTGGTTCGACCGCTGGCTGAAAGGCGAGGAGAACGGCGCAGAAGACCTGCCGGACTATCGCGTCTTCGTGCAGGATTTCCAGGCGCCGATGGCCGAGTTCGGCGAGCGCTCGGGCCGGTGGGTGGCGGAACAGGCCTGGCCTTCGCCGAATGTGGCCATGCAGGCGTTCCCTCTCGGCGCCGGCACGCTCGGCGCGCAGTCGGACGGCGAGGTGGTCGTCTCGACGCCTCAGGATCTCGGCAAGGCCTCCGGCAATTTCTGCGCCGGCATGCGCATGGCCAACGAGCTGCCGGGCGACCAGCGCGCCGACGATGCGCTTTCGATCTGCTTCGACAGCGGCCCGCTGGAAGCGGATGTCGAGATCATCGGCGCGCCCGTTGTCGAGCTCGACGTGGTTTCTGACAAGCCGGCGGCGTTCCTGGTCGGGCGGCTGTGCGAGGTGGCGCCTGATGGCACCTCGATCCTCGTCAGCTACCGGCCCTTCAACCTTACGCATCGCAACTCGCACGAGCACCCGGAGGCGCTCGAGCCGGGCAAGCGCTATCGGGTGCGTTTCCCGCTCAACCAGTGTGCTCACCGCTTCTCCAAGGGCAGTTCCATTCGGCTCGCCCTGTCGACCAGCTATTGGCCGATGGTGTGGCCGAGCCCGGAAGCGGCCAGGGTCACGGTGGAACTTCGCGACAGCACGCTCTCGCTGCCGGTGCGCAAGGGCGCGCAGCCGGAAGACGGAACCGCCGCGCCCGAGGCCGCGCGCAGCTATCCGGTGCTCGCGGTGGAGAAGCTTGCCGATGCCCATGACAGAACCGAACGCGGCGTGGACGAACTGGGCCGGAGCTTCTTCGAGACCTTCGACGATTTCGGCTGGAATCGCGATCTCGAAACCGGTCTGGTGACCAATTCCAATGTGCGCCAGCGCTTCTCGATCAAGCCGGACGATCCGCTTACTGCGGAAGCAGCCGCGGAATGGACGATGGATCTCAAGCGCGACGGCTGGGACATCCGAACCCACACGCACCATCGCATGACCTGCGATGCCACGCATTTCCAGATCGAGGCCGGCATAGCGGCCTTCGAGAATGGCAAGCCGGTGTACGAGCACCGGTGGAACCAAAGAATCCCGCGCGACCACATCTGAGCCCGGGGACAAGGGAACGAACATGAAGAAGAACATGAATATCGAATGGGCTGGCCTGAACATGGGGCGCCGGCGCTTCCTGCAGGGCGCGACGGCCATCGGCGCCGCGGCTGCGATGGGCGGCCTGCCGAAGCCGGCATGGTCGGCCGATGGCGGCACGCTGCGCGTGCGCGCCTATTCGGACCTGAAGTCGCTCGACCCGGCGTTCTCGTCCGGCCTGCCGGGAGAGGCGGTGCAGGCGCCGATCTACAACAAGCTCATCCAGTACAAGCCGGGCTCCGACTGGGGCTGGCAGCTCGATGCGGCGACCTCCATCGAGCAGGTGGACCCCACCCACATCAAGTTCGCGCTGCGCGACGACATCGGCTTCACCAACGGCTATGGCGCCATGACTGCAGAGGACGTGAAGTATTCCTTCGAGCGCGTCATCGACCCGGAGCTGGATTCGCCCAACAAGCCCGACATGGGCACGCTGAGCCATGTCGAGGTGACGGGCGAGCGCGAAGGCGTGATCGTGCTGAAGGAGCCGTTCGCGCCGCTGTGGTCGATCGCGCTGCCGCACATCACCGGCAACATCATCTCCAGGAAGGCGTTCCAGGAGGCCGGCGGCCGCATCACCACGTCGGCCGTCACCGCATCCGGCCCCTACATGTTCAAGGAATGGCAGCCGCGCCAGAAGGTGGTGCTGGTGCGCAATCCCGACTGGAAGGGCACGCCGGCTGCCTTTGACAGCATCGAAATCCTGCCCATCGACGATGAGAACAGCGCGGAGATCGCCTTCGAGGCCGGCGAACTGGACTTCACCGCGGTTCCGGTCTCTTCGGTCGAGCGGCTGCGCGGTGCTGCGCCCAGGAACGGCGTGCTGAAGGAATATCCGTCGCTCTACTATGTCTGGCTCGGCATGAACCTGGACAATCCCAAGCTCCAGAACCCGAAGCTTCGCCAGGCGATCCAGCATGCGATCAACGTGCCGATGATCACCGAGGCGGCCTATTTCGGCATCGCCAGGCCCTCCACCGGCCTCATCGCGCCGGGCCTGGTCGGCCATCGCGAGCAGTCGCTGATCCCCGAGGCGGGCGATCTCGAAAAGGCACGCCAGCTTCTGGAAGAATCGGGCGAGACCAATGTCAGCCTGACGCTCGACGTCAACAACACCACGACCTTCGTCACCGCCGCGCAGATCATCCAGGCGAACCTCGCCGAGATCGGCATCGCGCTCGAGGTCAATGTGCATGAGGCGGCGACCTTCTGGACGCTCGGCGAGGAAGCTTCCGGCGACCGGTGGAAGAATCTCGAACTGGTGCTGAACCGCTTCTCCATGCTGCCCGACCCGTACTACGCCACCTCGTGGTTCACCTGCGCGCAGGTGGGCAAGTGGAACTGGGAGCGCTATTGCTCGAAGGAGTTCGACGCGCTGCACGATGCCGCCGCCATCGAGACCGACACGCAAAAGCGCGACGAGATGTACAGGAAGGCGCAGGACATGATGGAGGAAGCCGGCGCCTACCGCTTCCTCACCCATGAAGCGACCGCCATCCTCTACAACAACGCCATCCAGCCGGCGCTGCGCCCCGATGGCTTCACCTTGCTGCGCTACTTCGAAAAGGCGTAGTCCCGCAGACCGGCCTGACCCTGCGGCCAGCGGGCCGCGGGGTTGTCGTGTGATTGCATTCGGGGGAAAGGCAAGGCTGCAATGCTCTTCTATACGATCAAGCGGCTGGGGCTGGCCGCGCTGATCATCGTGGTGGCGATGACGCTGCTTCTGGTCATGGTGCACATGGTGCCGGGCGACCCCGCGCGCACCATGCTGGGGCCGCGCGCCACGCCCGAGATGCAGGAAGCGCTGCGCATCAGGATGGGGCTCGACAAGCCGCTCGTCGCGCAGATCGGCATGTTCTTCATGAACCTCCTGCGCGGCGATCTCGGCATGGACGTGTTCGAGAACCGGCCCGTCGCAACCATCGTCTTCGAGCAGCTGCCCTATACGCTTGAACTCATTGCCGCCGCCATCATCTGGCCGGTCGTGCTCGGCACTATCCTCGGCGTCTACTCGGCCTCGCACCGCAACAGCTTTCTCGACCGGCTCACCGGCGTGCTGTCCATCGCGGTGGTGGCCGCACCGGCTTTCGTCGTCAGCCTCTTTGCCCTGCTGATCTTCGCGGTGCAGCTGCAATGGCTGCCGGCCATTGGCGCGGGCGATCCGGACAGCTTCGCCGACCGGCTGCGCTACCTCGTGTTGCCGGGCTTTTCCATTGGCCTCTCCTGGGTCGGCTACGTGGCCCGCATGGTGCGCGCCTCCATGCTGGAAGTGCTGGGCGAGCCGCATATCCGCACAGCGCGGGCCTTCGGCCTCAGCGAATGGCGCATCCTCTATGGCTATGCGCTGAAGCTCGGCATCCTGCCCATCATCACCATGCTGGGCGTGGGCATGGGCTTTCTGCTTTCGGCCGCCGTATTCACCGAGATGGTGTTCGCGCGGCCGGGCCTCGGCAAGCTGGTCATCGATTCCATCACCTCGCGCAACTACCCGGTGGTGATGGGCGCGGTGCTGGTCTCGACCGTCCTGTTCGTGCTTTCCACGGCCATCGCCGATCTGGTCAATGCCGCGCTCGACCCGCGCGTGCGCAAGGCGCTCTGAGGGGACGGCGATGAAGCAGCAATCCGAACTCCTGAAGAGCGCCAAGCTCATCCTGCGCGATCCGCTCGGCCTGCTTGGGCTGATCATCGTGCTCGCGCTGGTGGGCAGCGCTATCCTTGCGCCATCGCTTGCGCCATTCAATCCGACCGCCATCGACATGAAGGCGCGGCTGAGCGGCCCCACCGCGGCCCACTGGCTGGGCACCGACCAGCTCGGCCGCGACACCTTCTCGCGCATGATCCTGGGCGGGCGCGTGGCGCTGCAGGTGGCGCTGCCCTCGATTGCCGCGGCACTCGGCCTCGGCCTTCTGCTCGGCATGGTCGCGGGCTATGGGCCCCGCTGGGTCGACAACGCCATCATGCTCCTGTTCGATACGCTGCGCTCGTTCCCCACCGTGATGCTGGCGCTGTCCTTCGTCGCGCTCGTCGGCCCGAGCCTCGGCACGGTCATGCTGGTTGTGGTCGTCACCTCGACACCGATCTATGGCCGCATCGCCCGCACGCAGACGATGACGCTGAAGAGCGCCGAGTTCATCACCGCCGAGGAGGCGATGGGCGCGCGCATGCCGCGCATCCTGCTCATCCATATCCTGCCCAACATATTGGGCACGCTGGTGGTGCTGGCCTCAATGGACATTCCGGCGGTGATCGCGCTGGAGGCGGGCCTGTCCTTCCTCGGCATGGGTGTGAAGCCGCCGACGCCATCGTGGGGCTCGCTGCTGAAGGACGGCTATGCGCTGATCCGCAGCACGCCGTGGCTCATCGTCGCCGGGGCGCTGCCAATCGTCATGACCACGCTCGGGTTCACCTTCCTTGGCGAGGCGCTGCGCGACGTGGCCGACCCCAAGCTGCGCAGGACGAGGTAGGACATGAGCGAACCCGTTCTGAAAGTCTCTGATCTCTGCATCGACTATCGCACCGAGCAGGGCCGGCTGAAGGCGCTGCGCAACATCGACCTGACGATAGGCGCAGGCGAGATTGTCGGCGTGGTGGGCGAAAGCGGCTGTGGCAAGTCCACGCTGATTTCGGCCATCCTGCGGCTGATGGCCAACAATGCGGAGGTGACCGGCGGCGGCATCGCCGTCAACGGGCGCGACCTGTTTTCGCTCTCCGCGCGCGAGCTGCGCATGATGCGCGGCGCGGAAGTCTCCATCGTCTTCCAGGACCCGATGCAGAGCCACAACCCGGTGATCTCCATCGGCCGCCAGATGGTGGACATCCAGTTCCGCGAAAACATTTCGAAGAAGGAAAAGCTCAACCGCGCCATCGCCATGCTGGACGAGGTCGGCATTCCCGAACCGGCTGAGAAGATGAAGCAATATCCCTTCGAGCTTTCGGGCGGTATGCGCCAGCGCCTGGCCATTGCGATGGCGCTGCTGTGCCGGCCAAAACTCCTGATCGCCGACGAGCCGACCACGGCGCTCGATGCCACGCTGGAAGTGCAGATCCTCGACAAGCTGAAGGACCTGCAGCAGCGCTATGGCTGCGCGGTGCTGTTCGTATCGCACCATCTCGGCGCGGTCGCCCGCCTCTGCGACAAGGTCGCGGTCATGTACAAGGGCGAGGTGGTGGAAAGCGGCGGCATCGACACGGTGTTTTCCGACCCGCAGCATCCCTACACCCGCGCGCTGATCGAGTGCGATCCGGCCGGACTCGCGGAACGCACGCGCGTGCTGCCGACCATCCCCGCCGACTTTCTGGAAGCTGCCCGCTCATGAACATTGCCGCAGCAACATTCTCCCAAGACAACGCCCGCGACGAGATCCTGCGTATCTCGAACCTGCGCGTCAGCTACAGCCGCAGCGGTCTCCTGACGAAGTCGTCGCCACTGGTTGCGGTCGACGGCGTCTCTCTGTCGGTCGCCAGGGGCGAGATCTACGCCATCATCGGCGAAAGCGGCTCGGGCAAGACCAGCCTGCTGCGCGCGGCCGCCGGCCTGCTTCCGGCCAGCGGCTCGGTGCGGATCGAAGGACGCGAGGTCATCGGCGCCTCGAACAGCGAGCTGCGCGCCATCCGCGCGCGCTTCGGCCTGATGTTCCAAGACCCGGTCGGCAGCCTCAGCCCGCGCCTGACGGTGCAGTCGATCATCACCGAACCCTACCGCATCCACGGCATCAGCAAGAAGGACATGGCCGCCGAGGCGCGGCGGCTGTTGAAGCTGGTCAGCCTGCCGGAAGACTTTGCCTACCGCTATCCGCACCAGCTGTCGGGCGGCCAGGCGCGGCGTGTGGGCGTTGCGCGCGCGCTGGCGCTGGAGCCGGCGCTGATCCTGGCCGACGAGCCGACGGCCGGGCTCGACGTTTCGGTGCAGGGAGAGCTCTTGAACCTGCTGCGCGACCTGCAGGAAAAGCTCGGCCTGTCGATCCTCGTCATCACGCACAATTTGCATGTCGTGCGCCACATCGCCGACCGCATCGGCATCGTCTACAAGGGGCGCATGATCGAGGAAGGCGACAACGACAGCATCTTCGGCTCGCCGGCCGAGGACTACACAAAGCTGCTGCTTGCCTCCAACCTGCATCTTGTCCGCGGCAAGCGACGTTGAGAAGTCGGCCGGTCTAATCCTCCTGGCGGGGCACATCGGGTGACCCTGTGCCGGCATCAGGTTCCGGGGGCGACGTTTCCTGTGGCTCCACTTCGATGGTCGCGGTCATGCCTATGACAAGGCGCACGTCCGGCGGAATGTCGTCGATATGCACGCGCACCGGCACCCTCTGGGCCAGGCGAACCCAGGTGAAGATCGGATTGACCGTGGCAAGCCCGCTCTTGCCAGGCGTCGCGTTGGACACGACGATGCCATGCGCCACGCTGTCGACATGGCCGCGCAGCATCTCCTTGTATCCGAGCAGCCAGATATTTGCCGCATCGCCGTTCCGGATCAGCGGAATTGCCGTCTCCTCGAAATAGCCGTCGACCCAGAACGAATCCGCGTCGACGATCGAAAGAGCTGTCTGGCCCGTGGTGGCGTAGTCTCCCTGCCGGACCAGCAGGTTGGTGACCCATCCGTTCACCGGCGAGCGAATTTCCGTGCGCGCCAGATTGAGCTTGGCGCGGTCCAGGTCGGCCTTCGCCTTTTCGATGTTTGCCGAGGCCATGTTGGCGCTGGCGACAAAGGTTTGTTTCTCCTCGGCCGTCGCTGCCAGATCGCTCAGTTTGAGCCGGCGGGCGGCCTGTGCCTTCTTGTTTTCAAAATCTGCCTGCGCCTGATCAACGGCCGCATTGCCCATTTCAACAGCCAGCTGATAGTCGCGCGGATCGATCTTCATCAGCAGGTCGCCCTTCCGGACCCGCTGGTTGTCCTTCACGGCAAGCTCGGTGATATTGCCCGACACCTCCGGCGCCAGCGTGACCACGTAGGCCCTGACCGTTCCGTCCCGCGTCCATGGGCTCTCCATATAGTTCTGCCATAGAAGCCACACGGCTACGGCCGCGACTGCCGCCACGGCCAGGGTTGCCAGTATGGGCAGCAGCCGCAGCCGGCGGCGCAGCGACCTGCGTTCGTCGGCGACGGGCGGCGACGGTTCCAGGCGCAGCGATTGCGCCGGTCGTTCGGAAGGCGATGGAGTGCCGTGCAACATGCCCTTGCGCCTCAAGCATAAACCTTCAGATTGCCCAGGATCAGCACGGCCGCCGCCAGCAAGATGAGGAAGATGGAGAATTCGAAAAGGGCCGGGTGCCAGATGCGGCGCATCAATCCGGCCTCGGTCATGATGATGCGCAAGGCGATCGTAACGGCGGCGGCGAGTGCCATCAGCGGCACCAGCGGCGATATCAGAACGCCGAAAACGTCGATTTCCACGAAGCTCACGAAAGTCGGTCCCAATAATATTCGCGCTGGCGATCGACGGCCTCGACGATCGCAAGCAGCGCCGCCCGCACCCGCATCCGCCCCGCTGCCCCCGGTTGCGTGTCGGGAATGGCCGCCAGCTCTGCATCCGTCCTTTCGATGACGGCTCGCAGCTTCGCCAGGTCGTCGGCGGCAACGCATATCTGCACGTCCGACAGCTCGACGCCGATGCGGCCATGCCGCGAAAGCCGCTGCAGACGGATGAGCTGCAACCCCACCGACAGCATCGAGACGAGATAGGAGCGCAGGACCGGCTCGGCGTCGCCCGGCATCGCCGTCAAGCGCGTATAGACGCGGTTCTGCCACTGGCTGAGCGTCCATTTGCGGCGGCCCATCGCAAGGCGCCGCAGGTCGCGGATGGTCAGATCGCACAGCCGCTGCGCCCTCAGACGCGTGGAAACGGGCGGAACGAGCGCCAGCGCCAGCACGCCGAAGCCGCAGCCGCCCAGCAGGCCCATCGCGTTGTTGAGATAGGCGATCGTGTCGTAAGAGGTCTGGTTCGTCGGCGCCAGCAGCGGAATGAAGTTCAGCGTGGCCGGCATGAAATAGGGCGAGAGGGTAGGCACGGTCGACAGGGCGCCGAGAGGCGCGAGGCCCAGCGACATGGCGAGGACGAGGCCAGGAAAAGTTTCCAGGCCCGGCAGCACCGAAAACTTGATGATCGCGGCGATAACGGCAGCCATCAGCGTGCCGATGCCCTGGCCCATGGCTGCCCGCCTCGACCGCTCCTGCATCGGCGAAAACACCATGATCGTGATCGCCGCGAAGGTTATGGCCTGCGGCCCATTGGGCCACTCGGAAAAGATCCAGAACAGAACCGCGGCGCCGACACCCAGGAACACGCGAAACGCATTGACCAGGGCGGGAAGATAATCGGGCACGACGAAGCCGGAGGGCAGACGGTCCCGTGCCCGGGCCGGATCGTTCAGCAGTGCAAGTCCATTGTCGGCGGCAGCGAGGCCGGTGGCCGCGTCGGCGGTGCCGCGGGCGGTGAGGTAGAGCGAAAGGTCGTCGGCCCCGAGCCGAAGCAGGTTGCGCACCACCGGAGCGCTGCCGTCGGCGCCGAGGCCCCCGCGCGCAGTGCCCGTTGTCTCTTGCGGGCCCGCTCGCCATCGTGGGGGCAATTGATCGAGCACGATGCGCGCGCTTCGGCGAGCTACCGTCTCTGGCGCGCTGCGCAGGTGCGTCTCCACGATCCGCACGCCCGAAAGCGCCTCGAACAAGCCATTCAGCGCCGCCCGCAGCACCGATCTTCTCTGCAGCAGTTCCGGCGCTTCCCCGACGGCCTGTTCGATGATGGGGTCGAGGGCCGCCGCGCGTCGGATCAGAGCGCGCCTGGTCTCCACGCCGCGGCTATTCCGGGTGCCGGCCGACCCAAGTACATCGGCAAGATGGCCGGCCGTTTCCGCGATCAGCTGCGAGAGCATGGCGGCTAGGCGCCGCGGTGCATCGCCGGGGGTCGTCAGAGCCACGACCAGGGTTCCGGAGACAATTCCGATGCTGATCTCGGAGGCGCGGCTCAGCGCGATCTCGAACACCTGGTCGGGCGCGGCGATGGACGTGCCGGCGATGATGATGAGCGTGTAGCCGGCCAGCATGGCGGCATAGGCGGCATAGTTGCGCAACATCGTGGACAGGAAGGAGCAGGCCGCCACCCACAGCAGCATCGCAAACAGGAACGCGCTCCGTTGCTGCGGGAAAACCGCGGTCAAAGCCACGGCGGCGACGGCGCCGACGGCTGTGCCAACCATGCGGAACAGGCCCTTGCGCAGCGTCGAGCCGAGCACGGGCTGGCAGACGATGCAGGCAGAGGTGCCGGCCCAGTATGGCGTCTCCAGCTCGAGATAGAACGCCAGGTAAAGCGCCAGCGAGACCGCGACCGTCAGCCGGGCGGCCTGCAGCAACGCGGGGCCGCTCCTTGCAACCAGTCCTGCGAAGGGAGCCTGTGCGCGTGCGGCTGAGGCCACGGTGAGCATCGAACAGTCCAGGCCACGGTACAACGTGGATCATAGTCTTCCTGGCGCTCCCCACTGTCCAGCAACAAATTGGTGCTTCGGCACCGCGGGCCTAGGCGCTGCGAAGCGCGGTGTTCAGCGCCTGAGCGTCGGATGCCTGCAGCTGGGGCGGATGTTCCGAAGGAAGGAAGATCATGATGAATTCGCATGGATCAATCTGATTGTTTTCATTGCTCCACCATGGCCATGCTCTTGACTCCTTAGTCTAATTGGGGATCGCTGGCTGGCTCAGGGGAAGAGGAGGACCACTTGAAAAAGCTCATCGCACGACTGGCCGTCGGGGCCGCATTCGTCGCCTTTGCGGTTTCCGCCCATGCCGGGCAGACGCTCGACCGCGTCATGGAAAAGAAGGCGATGGTCGTCGCCACCAACAGCGGCTGGCCGCCGCAGAGCTATCTCGACGACAATAACGAGATGGTCGGCTTCGACATCGACGTCTCGCGGGAGATCGGCAAGCGCCTAGGGGTTGAGGTGAGCTTCGAGACGCCCGAATGGGCGACGCTGACCGGCGGGCGCTGGCAGGGGCGCTACGATCTCGGCGTCGGTTCGGTAACGCCGACCAAATCCCGTGCCCAGGTGATCGATTTCGTCGGCATCTACTACTACAGCCCCTACGTCTATGCCGTGCACAAGGACAGCAAGGCGCAGTCGGTCGAGGACCTCAATGGAAAGGTCATCGGCGTCGAGACGGCAACGACGTCGGAAGACTTCATCAACCGCCGGCTCGAGATCGACGCGCCGGGCCAGCCGCCGATCGAGTACAAGCTCGAGCCGGGCGAGGTCCGCACCTTTGCCGACTCCATGCTGCCCTTCGACGATCTGCGCCTCGGCGACGGTGTTCGCCTCGATGCGGTGATCGCGCCCGAGCAGACGGCGCTCAACGCAATGAAGAACGGCTACCCGATCCGCGTGATCGAAGGCGAATACGCCTTCCGCGAGCCGCTCGTGGTCATCGCGGAGAAGGTCGATCCGGACTGGACGGCCAAGGTCGGCGGCCTCATCGAGGAGATGAAGAAGGACGGCACGCTCGCCGAGCTCACCACGAAGTGGTACGGAAAGGACTACAGCGCAGACTGAGTCGACAGGCACGGGCCGATTCTGTGCCCGTGCCGTTCCCTTTCAAGAAGACCAGGCGCGCGATGACCTATCCAGACACCTACTACAAGCGGACCATGTCCGATCCCAGGCAGCGCCCGGCGCTTGCCGGCGCGGAAGAGTGCGACACCGTTATCGTCGGCGGCGGCCTCGCGGGCCTCACGACGGCGCTGCAGCTCGCAAGGGCAGGGCAGGCGGTGACGGTTCTTGAGGCCGAGAGCGTTGGCTTCGGCGCTTCGGGCCGCAATGGCGGGTTCGTCGGCCCGGGCTATGCCACGGGCACCGAACAGATTGCCCGGATTGCCGGAGAGGATGCCGCAAGGCGTCTCCACCTGATGTCGCTCGAGGGCGTGGATTTCGTGCGCGAAACCATCCGCACGCTGTCGATAGACGAGGCAAAGCCGCAAACCGGGCTGATGAGCGTGCTGCGCCACGACGATGGCGCCAGCCTCAAGGCCTATGTCGAGCAGACCCGCCGGGCCTATGGCTATGAGCTGGAATTTCTGGACCGCGACCAGGTGCGATCCGTCCTGAAATCGGACCGCTACTTCCAGGCGGTGCGGGACGGCCAGTCGTTCCACATGCATCCCCTCAATTACCTGCGCGGCGTCGCGCGCGAGATCGAGCGGCTTGGCGGCCGCATTTTCGAAGCCTCGCCCGCCAAAGCCATTGATCTGCAGGGCGCGCAGAAGCGCGTCACCACGGCCGGCGGCGAGGTGCGGGCGCGCAATGTCGTCTTCACCACCGGTGGTTACACCGGTTCCCTGCACGGCAGGCTGAAGCGCTCCTTCCTGCCCATCGCAACCTATGTGATGGTCAGCGAGGAAGCGCCGGAGCTGATCGCTTCCGCGATCGCGACGACCGATGCCATCGGCGACAATCGCCGCGCCGGCGACTATTACCGCGTCGTCGACGGCGGCAGGCGCCTGCTCTGGGGCGGGCGCATCACCACGCGCGCCGCCTCCACGCAAGCGCTGGTGCGCGAGCTGCGCGCCGAGATGGTGGGCACCTATCCGCAGCTTGCCGGCCTCAAGACCGAGCTCGCCTGGTCCGGCCTCATGTCCTATGCGCGCCATCTCATGCCCCAGATCGGGCGCATGAGCCCCGGCGTCTGGTATTGCACCGCCTTTGGCGGACACGGGCTCAACACCACGGCAATCGGCGGCAAGGTCGTCGCGGAAGGCATTCTTGGAGAGACTGACCGCTACAGGCTGTTCGAGCCCTTCGGCCTGGTCTGGGCCGGCGGCCTTGCCGGCCTCGCGGTCGCGCAGCTCACCTATTGGAAACTCCAGGCTCAGGACTGGTGGCGCGAGCGCCCCGCCTGACGGACGGAAAGATCGAAACCATGCTCGGCCGATTGATACTCACCTACCCGGAAGCGTCACGGCGGGCCGCCGGCCTGTTCGTTCTCGCCGCCGTCACGCTTGCCCTCTATCAGCTTGGCATCAGTGCCGCCTGGATCGGCCGCGTACTGCCCTCGGCCGAAGCCTGGCTTGGCGAAAATCCCGCCGCCGGCAGGCTGGTCTCGGCGCTTTTGATCGCGCTCATTGTCGCCACCAACTGGAAGGCGCTGCGCCAGCTTTCGCGCCGCCAGCAGGTGGTGGCGGTGTGGGTTGAGCTCTTCGCGCTCCTGATGCTGTTCTTCTATTCGTTCGACCTGTCTTTTGCCTTCATCGCCAAGAAGATCGGCTTCCTGATCTCGCAGGGCGTAGTCACCACGCTCTACATTTCCGCGATCTCCATCGTGATCGCCACCATCATCGCTCTTGCCGGCGCCATCGCCAAACTGTCGAGCAATGGCGTCGTCTACGGACTTGCCACCTTCTACACGTCGCTGTTTCGCGGCCTGCCACTGCTGATGCAGATCTACATCATCTATCTCGGGCTGCCGCAGGTGGGCTATGTCATCGGCGCCGTGCCGGCCGGCATCATGGCGCTTTCGCTGTGCTACGGCGCCTATATGACCGAGATCTTCCGCGCCGGCATCCAGAGCATCCCGCGCGGCCAGTCGGAGGGCGCGACTGCGCTCGGCCTCAGCCCGTCGCAGACCATGGCGCTGGTGATCCTGCCGCAGGCGATGCGTGTGATCATCCCGCCCACGGGTAACCAGTTCATCGCCATGCTGAAGGACTCTTCGCTGGTGTCGGTGGTCGGCGTGTGGGAAATCATGTATCTCGCCCGCACCCAGGGCCAGACGGAGTTCCGCCACATCGAGATGCTGATCACGGCCTCCATGATCTACTGGATCCTCTCGATCTGCCTGGAATACGCCCAGTCGCTCATCGAAGAACGCTTCGGCCGCTTCAACGCCCGCTGAACTGCGCGGTTGGACCATCGGTTCGCCGAACCGATGGCGCTCAACCTCTGATGGCCGGGAACGCGCGCCAACGGCGGGCGCAACCCGTTCCCTGCAGCCGCCACACCCGCGTTTCTTGCCAGCTGCGATCCGCGTGGCGGACCAGAAGCCGATTATCGACTACAATGTCTTCGTAGGCTTCGCGCGGCGTCTGATCCGGACGCCCCAACACAGGAGCAGAAGGCCATGAGCAAGAAGATCTATTGCGCATTCGGCACCGACATCGACTCGGTGGCAGGCTGGATCGGGTCCTACGGCGGGGGCGACAGCCCCTCCGACATCCAGCGCGGCATCTTCGCGACCGAAGTCGGCGTGCCGCGGCTGCTGCGCCTGTTCAAGAAATACGACCTGCGCACGTCCTTCTTCATTCCGGGCCATTCGCTGGAGACCTTCCCGAAGGAGATGCAGATGATCGTGGACGCCGGCCACGAGATCGGCGCGCACGGCTATCTTCACGAAAACCCCGTTGCCATGACGCCCCAGCAGGAAGAGGACGTGCTGGTGAAGTCGATCGAGCTGATCGAGAAGCTGACCGGCAGGGCGCCGCGCGGCTATGTGGCGCCATGGTGGGAGATGTCTTCCTCGACCGCGGCGCTGCTGAAGAAATACGGTTTCAGCTACGATCACAGCCAGGGCTATCGCGACTTCCAACCCTTCTATGCGCGCGTCGGCGACGAATGGAACGTCATCGATTACACCAGGAAGGCCAGGGACTGGATGCATCCGCTGAAGCACGGCAAGGAGATCGACCTCGTCGATATCGCGGCGAACTGGTACGTCGACGACCTGCCGCCGATGATGTTCATCAAGAAGTCCCCGAACAGCCACGGCTTCGTCAATCCGAGGGATATCGAGGAACTGTGGCGCGACCAGTTCGACTGGGTGTATCGTGAGATGGATTATGGCGTCTTCGCCTTCACCATCCATCCCGATGTGTCGGGCCGTCCGCAGGTGCTGCTGATGCTCGAACGGCTCATCGAGTACATCAGCGGTCATGAAGGTGTCGAATGGGCGACGTTCGAGGAAATCGCCGACGATTTCCGCAAGCGCTATCCGTTCGAGAGCGACAAGCGTCCGGAGGTGATCTGATCCGTGTGCAGCGCCTGTGGTTTTCCATCGCTGCCAGGCCACTGGACCGACGCCGGGGCGCAACGTCCCGGCAGCAGGCTGCGGCTGCGTTTCACGCGCCTGGCAATCATCAACAGGCTGCTGGCGCCATATCGGCTGACCGCCCACGACGATGGCGCGACCCCTGGGCTGCAACTGATGGCGCCCGGCGGCGAACGCGTGCTGGTCGCCGATCTAGAGGCACTGTGGACGGAGGCGGCACGGCTGGCAGGAACACCCATCGACCCGTTGTCAGCCCGCGCGCTCGGCGATGAATGAACATCGACGCCTCGACGGCCGGCTGCCGCTGACGATCATCGGCGGATTCCTGGGTGCCGGCAAAAGCACCTGGCTGCGCCATCAGTTGCATGAGCAGCACTTTGGGGCTGTGCATCTGATCGTCAACGAGGCGGCGGAGACGCCGGTCGACAATCTGCTGCTGGGAAAAGCCGAGCAGGTCGATGTGCTGGCGGGAGGGTGTGCCTGTTGCGAAGGCCGCGAAGCGCTGATCGCCGCGCTTCGGAACATCTGCGGCAGCCAGGATGCGCCCGACAGCCGGAGAATCGATCGCATTCTGCTCGAAACCAGCGGCCTGGCAGATCCCGGCGCGATCGCCGCCGCCTTGTCCGAAGACCCCATGCTCGCGCGTCGCCTGGTTCTGGACGACGTGATCGTGCTGGTGGACGCCCTGCACGGCGCGCAGCAGCTTGCCGGGGAAGAACTGAGCCGGCGGCAGGTTGAGGCGGCCGAACGGATCGTCATCACCAAGTCGCGCGGCAGCCCGCCCGGGCAGGTTGCGCGGCTGACGCGCACGCTCCGGCTGATCAACCCGGCAGCCGCCCTGGAGGGCGCGGAGCGTGGCGTGCCGCTGGGGCTGCCCGCAGACCTCGATGCCCAGCCGTATGAACTCCCCGAAATAGCCGCGCGCGCGGAACCGATCAGACCCTATCGCCTGAGCATTGCCGAGGGCGGCAGCTGGGCGAGCCTTTCGGTGTGGCTCTCGGCATTGCTGGCCGCCCGCGGCGACGACATCGTGCGGGTAAAGGGCGTGGTGACGAGCCCCGATGGCCGCCTGCTGCTGCAGTCGGTGCGCCGTGTCGTGCAGGCGCCCGAAATATTGCCCGAGCCGGAGGGCGCCAACGAAGGTCCCGCGCCGCAAGACGACGTCATCGTCCTGATCGGGCGCGGCATGGACGAAAAGCTGCTCGCGCGTTCATGGCAGCGGTTCGTGCTGGGGTAATCGTCCCGTCAGGCTGCCCATGAACACGGGGGGAACCTCGATGAGGGGTGTCTGGCTCGAACCCCGGTCGATGATGTCGAACACGGCATTGAGCATGCCCGGCACATCCTGGCGGACCATCTCGATGTCGTCGCCCAGCAGCGCGGCGAAAGGGTCCCAGTCGAAGCAGCCGATGATCGGCGGCCGGCCGTCATAGCGGCCCGATCGCCTGATCCAGCGCATCACCCCTTCCAGCGATATGGTCGAGTTGACGAACATGCCCGCCGGCAGGTGCCCCTCCCGACTTGCCAGGGCATCGAGAGCATTTTCGGCTTTTTCCGGCGCATAGCCGCAGGCCAGGATGTGGCTTTCATCCACCGCCACGCCCGCTTCCGCATGGGCGGCGCGGAAGCCGCGCACGCGCTCGGCGGTGTTGTGGTCGCTGCCGCGCCCGCCGATGAACAGGAGCGGCGAGGCCTTGCCCAGCTTGCGCTCGCAATTGGCCAGGATGCGCCGGGTCAGTTCCCTGGCACCGGCGAAATTGTCCGAGATCACCGAGGGCGCCCGCGATCCGGGCAGGTCGAGGTTGAGGCTTCTGGCGCCGGATGCGGTGCAGATATCGGTAATCCGGTCAGGGTCCGTGGCGCCGGTCGCGACAAGCCATTCGACCTGGTAGGAAAGCATGGTGCGCGCCGCCTCGATTTCGAGTTCCGGATCGCGGCGCGTGCAGGTGATGATCGGAAACAGCCCCCGCTCGCGCGCCATGCTTTCGAAGGTCTCCACGATCGAGCCGAAATAGCGGTTGTCGTATTTGGGCACGATCATGCCGATGATCTTCGATTTCTCCCGTCGAAGCAGGCTCGCCTGCATGTTGATGGCATAGCCCTGTTCTTCCGCCAGCCGCGTGATCTTGTCTGCGAGCTGGCTGCTGATCCTGCGCTTCTTCCAGTTGCCGTTCAGAACTGCGCTGACTGCGCTGGCCGACGTGCCGGCCAGTGCGGCCAGGTCATAAATGGTCGTTTTCTTGGTCTGCTTGTCGCGATTCACGAATACCCGCCTCCGGTTCGAACGCTAGCTTGACATCATTGGGGGAAGGTGGCAATTTTTTGCTACATCGATTGAGCGGCGTAGCTCAATCGATGTAGTTGGTTGGCTGTTGAGGGTCGACCGGGAGGCGTTCAGGAAGAGTTCACGATCATGGCCTGGTCGGTAACGCGTCGACCTGGCCAGGTGATCTGCGCGCTTTTCACCGATCGAAGGGCGGCTGATAGCTTGGGCATGAAACCGGAAAAGCCTCTCCCGACACGGGTTTTCGCTCTTTCAAGGAGGACATTATGAAATTTCGCACTTTGTTGATGGCAACGGCAGCCGCCGGCGCCATGTTCGCGGGCTCGGCCCAGGCTCAGGAAACGGCGACTGTCGCGTTCCTGATGCCCGACCAGGCATCGACGCGCTATGAGGAGCACGACTATCCGGGCTTCAAGGCCGAGATGGAAAAGCTTTGCGCCAGCTGCACGGTCATCTACCAGAACGCAAATGCCGATGCGTCCTTGCAGCAGCAGCAGTTCAACTCGGTGATCGCCCAAGGCGCCAAGGTCATCGTGCTCGATCCGGTCGATTCCGCGGCTGCCGCCGGCCTCGTCGAGATCGCCCATTCCCAGGACGTGAAGGTCATCGCCTATGACCGCCCGATCCCGGAAAAGGCCGCCGACTTCTACGTCTCCTTCGACAATGAAGGTCTCGGCTACGAGATCGCCAAGTCGCTGGTGGACCATCTTAAGGCAAGCGGCGTGGCCGAAGGTTCGGGCGTGCTGCAGATCAACGGTTCCCCGACCGACGCCGCCGCCGGCCTCATCCGCGACGGCATTCATCGCGGCCTGAAGGACTCGGGCTTCGAGACGCTCGCCGAGTTCGACACCCCGGAATGGGCGCCGCCGAAGGCACAGGAATGGACCGCCGGCCAGATCACCCGCTTCGGCGATCAGATCAAGGGCGTGGTCGCTGCGAACGACGGCACCGGCGGCGGCGCCATCGCGGCCTTCAAGGCAGCAGGCGTGCAGCCGCTTCCGCCGGTCACGGGCAATGACGCCACCATCGCCGCCCTGCAGCTGATCATCTCCGGCGACCAGTACAACACGATCTCCAAGCCGTCGGAGATCGTTGCCGCTGCCGCTGCCAGGATTGCCGTGCAGCTGGTCAAGGGCGAAACGCCCGAGCCGAAGACCACCCTCTACGACACGCCGTCCGAACTCTTCGTGCCGGCCGTGGTGACCGCCGAGAACATCAAGGCGGAGATCTTCGACAAGGGTATCCAGACCGCCGAGGAAGTCTGCACCGGCGAATACGCCGAGGGTTGCAAGAAACTCGGCATTATCCAGTAATATCCTCCCGAGAGTGTCCGGCCGGGCTTGTTCCGGCCGGGCACACCCAACGTCCAGAAGAGCGTTCGGCCATGGTGCGAGAAGACAGTGCGCTGCCGGAAAAGGGCAGCCCCATTTTGCGGTTGAGCAATGTTTCCAAGAAGTTCGGAGCCGTGTCGGCGCTCACCGACATAGAGCTTGATGTCCATGCGGGCGAGGTCGTGGCCCTGGTGGGCGACAATGGCGCCGGCAAGTCGACGCTGATCAAGATCCTCGCCGGCGTGCACCAGCCCACCTCGGGCAGCATCGAATTCTGCGGCCAGCAGGTTTCGCTCGACAGCCCCAGCCGCGCGCTCGAGCTCGGCATCGCCACGGTCTTCCAGGACCTTGCGCTGTGCGAGAACCTCGACGTCGTCGCCAATCTCTTCCTGGGCCATGAGCTGTCGCCGTGGAACCTCGACGAGGTGGCGATGGAAGTGCGGGCGTGGACCCTCTTGAAGGAACTCGCCGCGCGCATCCCGTCGGTACGCGAGCCCGTTGCCTCGCTTTCGGGCGGCCAGCGCCAGACGGTCGCGATCGCGCGATCGCTGCTGCTCGATCCCAAGATCATCATGCTCGATGAGCCGACCGCCGCCCTTGGCGTGGCGCAGACGGCGGAGGTGCTGAACCTGATCGAGCGCGTGCGCGAACGCGGACTCGGCGTCATCATCATCAGTCACAACATGGAGGATGTGCGCGCCGTTGCCGACCGCATCGTGGTCTTGCGGCTCGGGCGCAACAACGGGGTCTTCAGCCCCGACGCCTCCAACCACGAGCTTGTCACTGCCATCACCGGCGCCACGGAAAACGCCGTCTCGCGCCGCCACCACCGCAAGACAAGCCAGAGCAACGATTTGAGCGGGACCACCGCATGACACAGCAGATTTCCAAGGATACGCCGCCCCAGGCCCTCGACCGCAGCGACGAGCGCGTCAAGCATGACGAGGGCATGTTCGACATGGTGCGCGGTTTCTTCGACCGCATACGTTCGGGCGATCTCGGCATGTTGCCGGTCGCCGTCGGGCTGGTGGTCATTTCGACCGTCTTCAGCCTCCTCAACCCGGTCTTCCTCGCGCCGAACAACCTGGTGAACCTGCTGTTCGACTGCGCCACGGTCGGGGTCATCTCGCTCGGCATCGTCTGTGTTCTGCTGCTCGGGGAAATCGACCTTTCCGTCGGCTCCATGAGCGGCCTCGCATCCGCGGTCGTCGGCGTGCTGTGGGTCAATTCCGGCTGGCCGATTGCCGGCGCCATCTTCGTGGCCTTGCTTGTCGGCGCGGCCGTCGGCGCGCTTTACGCGATGCTTTACAATCGGCTCGGCATGCCGAGCTTCGTGGCGACCCTTGCCGGCCTGCTCGCGCTGCTGGGCCTGCAGCTCTACATTCTGGGGCCGACCGGCAGCATCAATCTGCCCTACGCCTCGCCGCTGGTTCGCTTTGGCCAGGTCATGGTCATGCCCGATTGGGTGTCGCACACCCTGGCGCTCCTGCCCGGGCTTGTCATGATCGCGGTCGGCATCAAGAACCGCCGGCGCCGCAAGGCCGTCAACCTGTCGTCACGGCCGCTCGGCGCCGTGGTCATAAAGGCTGTCGTGCTGACGGTCGCGCTCGAATTCGCGGTCTACTACCTCAATCTCGGTCGCGGCGTGCCGTGGATGTTCGGCCTGTTCGTCGCGCTGGTCATCGTGCTCAACTATGCGCTCACCAAGACCAAGTGGGGTCGCTCGATGTTCGCCGTCGGCGGCAATCGCGAGGCGGCCCGCCGCTCGGGCATCAATGTCCGGCGGATGTATATGAGCGCCTTCATGCTCTGCTCCACGCTTGCGGCCCTTGGCGGCATCCTGGCGGCCTCCCGTCTGGCTTCATCGAGCCAGCAGGCCGGCGCCGGCGACATCAACCTGAACGCGATCGCGGCAGCCGTCATCGGCGGCACCAGCCTGTTCGGCGGCCGCGGCAGCGCCTATTCCGCGCTGCTGGGCATCATCGTCATCCAGGCGATCTCCAACGGTCTCACGCTTCTCAATCTCAGCTCGTCCCTGCGCTACATGATCACGGGCGCGGTGCTTGCCATCGCCGTCATCGTCGACTCGCTCGCCCGCCAGTCCCGCGTCAGCCACGGCCGCGCCTAAACAATTTCCAGGAGAGATTCGCCATGGCAGAACTCATGAAGGGCAAGGTCGCCGCAATTACAGGTGCTGCGTCGGGCATCGGGCTGGAATGCGCCCGCACGCTGCTTGCCGAAGGCGCGACCGTCGTGCTGATCGACCGCGCCGAGGACAGGCTCGAGGCCCTGTGCAAGGAACTCGGTGAGCGCGCCAGGCCGCTGGTGGTAGACCTGCTCGCGCCCGAGCAGGTCTCCGGCATGCTGCCGCGCATCCTGGAAGTGGCGGGCGGGCTCGATATCTTCCACGCCAATGCCGGCGCCTATATTGGCGGTGCGGTCGCGGAAGGCGATCCCGACGCCTGGGACCGGATGCTGAACCTCAACATCAATGCCGCCTTCCGCTCGGTCCATGCTGTGCTGCCGCACATGATCGCGCAGAAGTCGGGCGACATCCTCTTCACCAGCTCCATCGCCGGCGTCGTGCCGGTCGTCTGGGAGCCGATCTATACGGCTTCCAAGTTCGCCGTTCAGGCCTTCGTGCATTCCACCCGCCGGCAGGTCGCGCAGCACGGCGTGCGCGTCGGCGCTGTGCTGCCGGGCCCGGTGGTCACCGCCCTGCTGGACGACTGGCCCAAGGCCAAGATGGAAGAGGCGCTCGCCAATGGCAGCCTGATGCAGCCGAAGGAAGTGGCCGAGGCGGTGCTGTTCATGCTTTCGCGGCCCCGCAACGTGACGATCCGCGACCTCGTGATCCTGCCCAACAGCGTGGATCTCTGAGAGCGGCTGCAGGCCGCCCTCGATATTTGAAGACCTTTTGAGAGCTTGGGACCCATGAGCAACACACCGGGCACGCCGGCGCCGGAGGGCGCAACTTACGTCATCGGCGTCGATGTCGGGACAGGAAGCGCGCGTGCCGGCCTGTTCGACCTCAGCGGCCGCATGCTGTCCACCGCCAAGCGCGACATCTCGCTGTTCCGCGAGCCGGGCGCCATGGTGGAGCAGTCCAGCACGGAGATCTGGCAGGCCGTATGCGCCATCGTGCGCGAAGCGGTGTCGTCCGCCGGTGTCGATCCGGCCGCTGTGGTCGGCCTCGGCTTTGATGCCACCTGCTCGCTCGTGGTGCTGGGGGAGGGCGGCAGTCCGCTTCCGGTCGGCCCCTCTGAGGACCCCGAACGCGACATCATCGTGTGGATGGATCACCGCGCCGTCGCGCAGGCCGAGCGCATCAACGCGCTTGGCCATGACGTGCTGCGCTATGTCGGCGGGCGCATCTCGCCCGAGATGGAGACGCCGAAGATCCTGTGGCTGAAGGAGAACCGCCGGCCGGTCTTCGATGCGGCCTGGCAGTTCTTCGACCTCGCCGATTTCCTCACTTGGCGGGCGACAGGCGATCTCGCGCGCTCGACCTGCACAGTCACCTGCAAATGGACCTATCTTGCCCACGAGCAGCGCTGGGACCCGAGCTATTTCCGCAAGATCGGCCTCGACCCGCTCGCGGACGAGGGCTTTGCCCGCATCGGCACTCGGATCGTCGAACCCGGCTCCCCGCTGGGGCAGGGGCTGACGCAAGAGGCCGCGCAGGCCATGGGTCTCAAGCCCGGCACGTCTGTCGCCGCCGGCATGATCGACGCCCATGCGGGCGGCATCGGAACCGTCGGCATCGGCGGGCGGCCCGAGCGCAACCTCGCCTATGTCTTCGGCACCTCCTCCTGCACCATGACCTCCACGGCGGAGCCGGTTTTCGTGCCCGGCGTCTGGGGCCCATATTACTCGGCCATGGTGCCGGGCATGTGGCTGAACGAGGGTGGCCAGAGCGCGGCAGGTGCCGCCATCGACCAGCTTCTGCGCTTCCACCCGGCGGCTGCGGAAGCGGCAGCCCAGGCTGAAGCGAAGGGCGTGGCCCTGCCTGTCATGCTCGCCGACCTTGCGGCGGAACGGGCGGGCACGGCGTCGGAGGCGGTGCGTTTGTCGACAGGCCTGCATGTCGTGCCGGAGTTCCTCGGCAACCGCGCCCCCTTCGCCGACCCCCACGCCCGGGCCGTGATCGCCGGCCTCGGAATGGAGCGCGACCTCGACAGCCTGGTGGCGCTCTATGTCGCCGGCATCTGCGGCATAGGCTACGGGCTGAAGCAGATCATCGACAGCCAGGCCGCCGCCGGCGCGCATGTGGACCAGATCGTCATCAGCGGTGGCGCCGGCCAGCATGATTTCGTCCGCCAGATCCTTGCCGACGCCAGCGGCAAGCCCGTCGTGGCCCCCAATTCGGACGAACCCGTCCTGCTCGGCTCCGCCATATTGGGCGCGGTGGCTGCCGGTGCGTTCCCCGATGTTCGCGAGGCGATGGCGAGCCTTTCCGGCGCCGCTCGCGTCTACCGCCCGGCGGAGGGCCCGCTGGGAGACATTCACTCCGCCCGCTACCAAGCGTTCAGGCAACTGCAGGACACAGCCCGCCGAGTGCGCGACTGCTGAAGTGTCTTGGCGCTGATCCGCGTCGCGGCGATCAGGCCCCGGCGGCCTTGATGGCCTTGGCCCTGTCCCGTTGCCACATGATCAGTCCGGCGATCAGGATCGTCCCGACGATGAAGATGAAGGCGGCGGCGGCGATTGCCGGGCTGATGTTTTCGCGGATGGTGGAAAACATCTGACGGGCCAACGTGCGCTGGTTCGGCCCGGCGACGAAGAGCGTCAGCACGACTTCGTCAAGCGAGGTGGCAAACGCAAGCACTGCGCCGGAAAGCACGCCCGGCATGGCAAGCGGCAATGTCACCCGCCGAAAGACGGTGAAAGGGCCTGCCCCGAGGCTTTCGGCGGCGCGCTCGACCCGGCGGTCGATGCCGGCAAGCGCGCCGGTGACGCTGACGATCACGAAGGGAATAGCCACCACCGTATGGGCGAAGATGACGCCGAGATAGGTGTTGGCGATGCCCAGCCGCACGAACAGCACCTGCATGCCGACGCCCAGCACCACCGCCGGCACCACCATCGGCAGCAGGAAAAGCGTCTTCATCGCCGTCGGAAACGGGATGTTGCGGCCGCGCAGGCCCAGCGACGCCGCCGTGCCCAGAATGGTGGCGAGTGTGGTGGTGCCGAGGCCTATGATCAGGCTGTTGACGATGGAGCGTCGCCAGGCATCCGCCGTCACCAGTTCCTGGAACCACCGCGTCGAGAAGGCGGGGATCGGATAGGTGAGGAAGGCGCTCGACGTGAAGGCGAGCGGCAGGATCGCCAGAAGCGGCGCGATCAGGAAGGTCACGACCGCAATGGCAAAGACGAGTTTCGCGCTTTTCAGCATGCTCAGCTCCTCCTCGCATCCTCGGCCGACAGCCGGCCGTAGACGGCGTAGAGCGCGATGGTAACGACGAGCAGGATGAGGCCGAGAGCGCCCGCCATGCCCCAATTGGCCGAGCCGGTGGCGTAGAAGGCGATCACGGAACTGATCATCTGGTCGCTCGCGCCGCCGATCAGCGCCGGGGTGATGTAGTAGCCGATGGCCGACATGAAGACGAGCAACGCGCCAGACGCCAGCCCGCGGAAGCTGAGCGGCAGCAGCACCCGCAGGAAGGCGCGCACCGGATTGGCGCCGAGCGAGGCGGCCGCCGGCATCAGGTTCTTCGGGATGGAGACAAGCACGCTGTAGACCGGCAGGACCATGAAGGGCAGCAGCACATGCGTCATGGCGATGACCACGCCCACCCTGTTGAAGATCAGCGGAACGGGGCCGCTGGTCAGGTGCAGCGCCTGCAGCGCGTCGTTGATCAGCCCTTTCTCCTGAAGCAGGATGAACCAGGCGGCGGTGCGGACCAGAAGCGAGGTCCAGAGCGGCAGCAGAACGGCCGCGAGCAGCAGGTTGCGCTTCCAGCCGTCCATCGTCGCGACCAGCATAGCATAGGGAAAACCGATGGCGGCGCAGGCGAGCGTGACCAGACCCGCAATCAGGAAGGTGCGCAGCATGATGACCCGGTTGGCCGAGGCATCGGCCGGTAGGGCAACGATGTTGCCGGAGGCATCGCGGGTGAGATCGAGCGCGGCCAGCAGGTTGCGGTCCGTCGTGGGCGAGAGGGCATTGGAAATCGCCAGCCAGAATTCGGGCTTTTCCCAGCGCGGGTCGACCGCGGCAAGGTCCGGCGGCGTTTCGGAGCCCTGCACGGCAGAGATGGTCTTTGCCATCAGCGTGCGGAAGCCCGACTGGGCGCTGTTCAGCCGCCGCACCATGTCGCCCACGGCCTGCGTGTCGGTTGCGGCCTTCAGGTCGGCCGCGATGGCAGCTTTCATTTCCGGGGTCGGCGGCGATGCCCGGTTCCAGCCCGCCATGGCGCCGGCCGTTTGCGGCAGGATGCGCAGCACTGCCGTGTCCGACACCGCTTGCGACATCATCGTCACCAGCGGCCAGACGAAGAACAGGGCGATGAAAAGGAACAGCGGCAGGATGAGGGCAAGCGCGCCGGCGCTTCTGCGGCTCGGCCCTTTCATGGCGCGATCACCCGGCAATCGGCGGGCTTGAATTCGGCCACAACCTCGGCGCCGGGCTGCCACTCCCGCGACTTGCGATCGAGCCTGACGACGAAGCCGTGCGCGCTCCCGTCGAGTTGTACGCGCAGATGGTCGCCCTGGTAGACGCAATCGGCGATCCTGGCGGCGATGCTGTTCCCGGCTGCCGCCGCGCCGTCCTTCAGCTCGATGCGCTCCGGCCGGATCGACAGAAGCACGTCCTGGCCGGGGGATACTTCCCCGGAAAGCCCGGCGATCACATGGCCGCCTCTCTTCAGCGCGATGCGGGCTTGCGTGCCCGCCACGCTCTCGACCGTTCCTTCGGCCAGGTTGGTCTCGCCGATGAATTCGGCCACGAAACGGGTGCGCGGTTCGTCGTAGATCTCGCGCGGCGTGCCGATCTGCTCGATCTTGCCCTTGTTGAGCACGGCGATCCGGTCGGACATGGTGAGCGCTTCCGACTGGTCGTGGGTGACGAAGACGATGGTCAGGCCCAGCCGGTTATGCAGCGCGCGGATGTCGAGCTGCATCTGTTCGCGCAGCTGCTTGTCGAGCGCGCCGAGCGGCTCGTCCATCAGCACCACGCGCGGCTCGAAGACCAGCGCGCGCGCCAGCGCCACGCGCTGCTGCTGGCCGCCGGACAGCTGCGACGGGCGCCTGTCGCGCATCGTGGAAAGCTGCACCATGTCCAGCGCCCGCGCCACGCGCTCGGCGGTCTCGGCCTTGCCGACGCCGCGCATCTGCAGCGGAAACGCGACGTTCTCGCCCACGCTCATATGCGGAAACAGCGCATAGCTCTGGAACACCACGCCCATGTCGCGCCTGTAGGTAGGCAGGTGGTCGACCGGCTCGCCGTCGACCAGAACCCTGCCCTTGGTCGGGGCTTCGAAGCCCGCCAGCATCATCAGCAGCGTCGTCTTGCCGGAGCCCGAGGGCCCGAGCAGGCTGACGAACTGGCCCTTGGCGATGTCGAGGTCGAGATTGTCGACCACGCACAAGGATCCGTACCATTTGCTGATGCCGTCGAAGCGGATGCGAATGTCAGTCAAAAGCCCTCTCCAGGATAGGGTCGCGGCAACGGTCCGTTCCGGCAGGGGCGGACGGATGCCGGCATGTCAATTCTGGCAACGCATGGCGCCTCCGGCCTCGCACCGGCCGGCGCCCGGACGGCCAGGCACCAAGCGGGCCGCAGCTCGCCTGGCACCTCGCCGGTTGGCGTGGGCCGGGCTACTGGGCCAGCCAGGCGTTGAAGCGCTGCGTCAGCGCCTCGGAGTTGTCGATCCAGAAGTTGACGTCGAGCGGAATGGCTTCGGCGAGGTTGTTGGGATCAGTCGGCAACTCGGCCGCATATTCCGGCGCAACCTTGCCGGCAGCCTCGAGGTTCGGAAGACCGTAGGCGACATAGGCCGGCAGCTTGACCTGGTGGTCGGGCTGGCTGGCGAAGGCGATGAAGTCCTGCCCGGCATCCTTGTTCTCGGCGTCCTTCAGCACGACCCAGCTGTCGATGGCATAGATGCTGCCCGGCCAGACGACCTTGAACTGCTTGCCTTCGGTGCGGTTGATGCCGGTGATGCGGCCGTTATAGGCCGATGCCATGGCCACTTCGCCGGAAGCCAGCAGCTGCAGCGGCTGGGCGCCGGCCTCCCACCAGACGATGTTCGGGCGAAGCTCATCCAGCTTCTTGAAGGCGCGATCGACCCCGTCCGGCGTCGACAGAACCTGATAGACCTCGTCCTTCTTCACGCCATCGGCCAGAAGGGCGAATTCGAGCGTGTATTTCGCGCCCTTGCGCAGCGAACGCTTGCCGGGGAACTTTTCCACGTTCCAGAAGTCGGCCCAGGAAGCTGGCCCTTCGGCAAGCTTGGCGCCGTCATAGGCAATCGCCGTGGACCAGACGATGGCGCCGACGCCGCATTCGTCCACCGCGTCGGGCAGGAACTTGTCCTTGCCGCCCATCTTGTCCCAGTCGATCTTCTCGAACAGCCCGTCGGCGCAGCCAAGGGCCAGTTCCTCGGCTTCCACCTGCACCACGTCCCAGTTGGGCGTGCCGGCCTTGACCTTCGCCTGCAGGACGCCGAAGCCGCCATCCCAGGCTTCGTCGAGCAGCGGCTTGCCGGTCTTTTCGGCATAGGGCTTGAAATAGATCTCGCGCTGCGCGTCCTGGTAGTTTCCGCCCCAGGAAACCACGGTCAGGTCTCTTGCGAAAGCGGAAGTGCCTGCAAGGCCCGCCGCCGCAAGGAGTACGCCGCCGAACACGGCCAATTTATTGGTTTGTTTCACTTTATTCCCCTCTTTTATTTGATGGCACGCCGGCATAGGACGGGCATGCTCGCGCGAAATCTATCGCTCGATCGAGCTGCCCGGCAAGGCTGCCATGCTCATATTAGTGCATGATCCGGGCCGGCCAGCAACGGGGGGAAATATGTTCGGATGTCGCAGTAAAGCGGCCGCAACAGGCTGTGTCAGCGGCCGAGAAGATTGTGCCCCACGGTCTGGAGGTGCGCCAGCATCGCCTGCCTCGCGCCGTCGGGGTCGCGTTGCATGAGCGCGTCCACGATCGCCTGGTGTTCGCGGCAATAGGCCTGCCGGCGCTCTTCCGAGAAGGAGCGCTTCTTCATCTCGAACCATGGCGACTGGTTGCGCAGGACGCGCATGAGATTATGGATTTCCTTCAAAAACTCGTTGCGCGAGCAGGCGAAGATGCGGTGGTGGAACTCCGCATCCCAATGCTCGAAGGTCGGCATGTCGGTACTGTCGCAAGCCGTCTGGTGGGCTTCGCGCACGGCGTTGAGCTCGCTGTTGCTGGCGTTGGTTGCGGCGAAGGAAGCGGCGGCCGGCTCCAGAAGCTGGCGTATCTCCATCATGTCGGCAGGGCTTGTGCCTTCCATGCGCGAAACGATTGCGGCCAGCGAATCCGGGTCGACCATCGTCAGGAACGTGCCTCGCCCGACATGGCGCACGACCGCGCCTTCGTTTTCCAGCATGGCCACCGCCCGCCGAACCGTGTTGCGCGCAACGCCGAATTCCTGGGCAAGATCACGCTCGGGCGGCATGCGGCCGTCTTCCTGCCAGGCGCCGGCGGAGATCCTCTTTTTCAGCTCCAATGCGATGCCGGTAGCTGTCAGGCGAGACATGAGCAGATCCTTATGTGATCCAATAGTGAACCATTCACGGCTGGGCCAATCACTCCCGTCCCGAGGCTCATACATGCGATTTCACCGGAATTCCACCTATTTCTCAGTGTATTGTTCCGTTTCCGGGTGAGGGCGGCGCGATTTTCTTTCCCGCCACGAAAAAATTCCGCTTGCGGGCTGAACCAATGAGCGCTAGCGTAACCGGAATAAATACGAATTGGTTCATTAATGGACTAGGGGGAGAGAATGAGGGTTGCGACATTTTCCATCGCCGGCGAGCGCCGCGTCGGTCTTGTCGACCCCGACGAGGGGGTGATCCTGCCATTCGATTTCCCGGTCGAGCGGGCGCAGGAAGGCATTCTCGCCCTGATCGAACATGATGGCGTGGCCTTGCCGCGTACGCTCTCGCCGCTGCCGCTTTCCAGTGTGGAACTGGAAGCGCCCATCCCGCTGCCGCGCCGCAACATCTTCTGCGTCGGCAAGAACTATTACGAGCACGCCCATGAATTCGCCCGCAGCGGCTTCGATTCCAGCGCCGCGGCCGGTGCGGTGCCGAAAGACCCGATCATCTTCTCCAAGGTTCCCGATTCAGTGGTCGCGACGCATTCGAGCGTGCTGATCGACACGAAGGTGTCGTCGGCCATCGACTACGAGGCCGAGCTTGCTGTCATCATCGGCAAGGAAGGGCGCGGCATCTCCAGGGAAAACGCGTTCGACCATGTCTGGGGCTATACCATTGTCAACGACGTGACCGCCCGCGACCTGCAGGGCAGGTACAGCCAGTGGCTGATCGGCAAGTCGCAGGACACGTTCTGCCCGATGGGCCCCTGGGCCGTGACCAAGGACGAGTTCGACCTTCAGAACGCCGGCATACGCTGCTTCGTCAATGACGACATGCGGCAGAATTCCAAGATTTCGCTGCTGATCTTCGACATTCCCACGATCATCTCGACGCTGTCGCAAGGCATTACGCTGAAGCCCGGCGACATCATCGCCACCGGCACGCCGGCCGGCGTGGGCATCGGCTTCGACCCGCCGAAATACTTGAAGGCAGGAGACATCGTCCGCATCGAGATCGACGGCATCGGCGCGCTCGAAAACCGCGTCTCGGAGCGGGCGCAATGACCACGGTCACCGTTGGCCAGACCGTCGTGGAAGTCACCGGGGAGGGGTTCCCGGTGGTGATGATCCACGGCCTGGGCGGAACGTCCAACATGTTCCAGCCGCAGATGCAGGCACTGTCGGGCTATCGCGTCATCCGGGTCGATCTTCCGGGTTCGGGCCGCTCGGCGCGGCCGCTCGATCCGCTCACCATCGAGATGATGAGCGAGGCCGTCATCCGCGCCATGGACGGGGTGGGGGTCAGCCGGGCGCATTTCGTCGGCCACTCCATGGGCACCATCGTCTGCCAGCAGGTTGCGGCCGGCAAGCCGGAACTGGTGGCATCGCTTTGCCTGTTCGGTGCGCTGGCCGAGCCGGCGGAGGCCATGCGCCAGGGACTGGCGGCGCGCGCAAGGCTCGCGCGCTCGGGCGGCATGTCAGACATCGCGGACCAGGTCTCGACCAATGCGCTGTCGGCATATACGCGGGAGAATTTGCCGGCGGCGGTGGCCTTCGTGCGGGAATCGATCACGCGGCAGGACCCGGAATCCTATGCCCGCACCTGCGAGGCGCTGGCCAAGGCAAACGCGGTCGATGCGCGCCGGATCAATGCGCCGACGCTGCTGGTCACCGGCGACGCGGACGTGGTCAGCCCGATGAGCGTCGGGCAGGCGCTGGCCGACAAGATCAAGGGCGCCGTGCTGTCTCCCATGGACAGATGCGGCCATTGGGCTACGGTTGAGCATCCGCGCGAGTGCAACCAGAAACTGACGGAATTTCTAAGGCGCGCAGACCGGTGATCTGACGACGAACACCGGCGCACAGAGGGCGCCTTGCCATTTTTGGGAGGAAGAGATGGCAGACGATAGCTGGAGCGGAAACGGCTCGGGTGGCACGCTGTTCACCAATGTGCGCATCCTCGATGCCACCGGCGAATATCCCTACTCCGGCGAGGTGCTGGTGCAGGGCAATCGCATCAAACAGATAACCCGCGGCTCGTCGCGCTTCGGCTCGTCCTCGTCGGCCTATGGCGGCGCGACCGTCATCGACGGCATGGGCGCGACGCTCATGCCGGGCATGATCGACGCGCACCTGCATCTTTCCTGGAACAACGCGCCCGGCATCGACCCCATCCAGATGATGGAACTCGAGGAGCACATGCTGGTGACCATGGAGATGGCGAAGCTCGTGCTCGATGCCGGCTTCACCGCCGGCCGTGGTGCTGCCGCCGCAAAGCCGCGGCTGGACGTGGTGGCGAAGAAATTCATCAACCAGGGCCGCTTCCCCGGTCCGCGCTATCTGGCGGCGGGACCCGAGATCACCACCGTGGGCGGCCTGGGCGACTCCGCGCCCTCGCACATCCCGCATGAGGGCCTCAATCTCGGTCTCGTCGTCTCGGGACCGGAGGAGATCCGCCGCACCGTGCGCACGCTGATCAAATACGGCGTCGACTCCATCAAGCTCAACCTCTCGGGCGAATCCATCACCGGCATGGGGGCCGAGGAAACGCCGATGTCGGAGGAAGAGGTGGCGATGGCAGCATCGGAAGCGCGCTGCCGCAACAAGGTGCTCTCCGCGCATGCCCGCTCTTCGGGCTCGGTCAAGCAGTGCATCCGCCACGGCATCCAGAACATCTACCACGCCTCCTTTGCCGACGAAGAAGCGCTCGATTTGCTCGAAGCGGCAAAGGACCGGCACCTCGTGGCGCCCGGCATGGCATGGCTCATCAACACGGCGCGCCATGCCGAGCAATGGGGCATCAAGCCCGGCTCGGCGCTCGCCATGGAATATGAGCGCGAGCTGGAAATGTGCATCGACACGATGAAGAAGATGCATCGCCGCGGCATCCGCATCTGCATCGGCGGCGACTATGGCTTTGCCTGGACGCCGCAGGGCACCAACGCCAAGGACATCCAGACCTTCGTCGAGATGCTCGGCTTCTCGCCCATGGAAGCCATCATGGCAGGCACGAAGTATGGCGGCGAGATCATGAACATGGGCGACGAACTCGGCATGATCAAGGAAGGCTATCTCGCCGACATTCTGCTCATCGACGGCGACCCGACCGCTGACGTGCGCATCCTGCAGGACAAGAACCGCATCCTCGCCATCATGAAGGACGGCAAGTTCCACAAGGCGCCGCGCATGAACGAACAGCGCCGGCGGCTGACCGCCTAACGGAGAGGTCTTCCATGTCGGCGCTCCACGTGACCCCCCTCTGTCCTGCCGGACATCTCCCCCACAAGGGGGGAGATCAGCTGTCACTACAGCTTTCGCCACACTTCGACCTTGCAGGACAGGCGCCGCAAGCCGAGCTGCAAATCTCCCCCCTTGTGGGGGAGATGTCCGGCAGGACAGAGGGGGGCGCGAAGGAACGCGACAATCCAAGGCGCATCTCTTCGAACTCGCGGTGCGATGCATGAGTATTCTCGACCAGCCATCGACGCAGCCAATCTTCACCCGCCGGCAGGCTTGGGGGCTGTTCTGGCTCCTCGCGGCCGCGCTGTTCGCCTGGCTGATGCTTGCTATCTGGCCGGACTGGCTGAACTCGATCCTCACTTCGAAGAAGGCCTTCGTCAGCGCCGTGCTCAACGGGGTGACGCTGGCAGGGCTGTATTTCCTCGTGGCAAGCGGCTTCACGCTGGTCTTCGGCCTGATGCGCAACGTCAATCTCGCGCATGGCTCGCTCTATCTGCTCGGCGCCTATATCGGCTACGAGGTCGCCACCCGCACCGGCTACTGGCTGCTCGGAGTCGCGGCCGGCTTCGTCGTGCTGGCGCTGGTCGGGCTCGTCATGCAGGTCTTCGTCTTCCGGCGGCTCGAGGGCGACGATCTGCGCCAGACGCTGGTGACGATCGGCATCTCCATTGTCGCGGCCGACCTGATGCTGGCGGTATGGACCGGCACCACCTATCAGATCGTCACGCCTGCATGGCTCGACGGCGCGGTCGCCTTGCCGTTCGTCACCGCGGTCAAGTCCAGCGGCGAGGCCGTGTTCCTGCGCTATCCGTTCTACCGCCTCGTCGTGCTCGCCGTGGCCATCATCATCGGCGTCGGGCTCTGGCTGATGCTCAACCGCACGCGGGTCGGCATGATGATCCGCGCCGGCGTCGACGACCGCGCCATGCTGTCGGCCTCGGGCGTGAATGTGCATGCCGTGTTCGCCATCGTCTTTGCAATCGGCGCGGGGCTGGCCGGCTTTGCCGGCGTCGTCGGCGGCTCGGCGCTTTCGGTCGCGCCGGGCGAAGACGTGCGCTACCTGCTCGCCTCGCTTGTCGTGGTGATCGTGGGCGGCATGGGCTCGATCACCGGCGCGGCAATCGGTGCGCTGCTGATCGGGCTGGCCGAACAGATCGGGCTCGTCTATTTCCCCACCTACGGCATCGTGCTCACCTTCGTCATCATGGTGGTCGTGCTGGCCGTGCGGCCGCAAGGCATCATGGGGAAGGCGCGATGACGGCCCTTGCCCCGACCGACAAGCCGACCACCGCGCAGTCGATCCTGGAAAGGATCGGCGCGGGCAACATCGTGCTTCTGGTGCTGCTTGCGCTCTATCCGGCGGTGGCGTCGAACTTCTTCCTGACCCAGATTGGCGCCTATTCGCTGATCTTCGGAATGATCGCGCTGTCGCTGATGCTGCTTGCCGGCTATGGCGGCATGGTCAGCCTGGCGCAGATTTCGGTGGCGGGCGTCGCCGGCTACACGGTGGCGGTGTTCGGGCTCAACAATTCCGGCGTGCACGGTTTTGGCTGGCCGTTCTGGATCGTGGTGCCCTTCGCGACGCTGATTGCGGCGATCGCTTCGGCGCTGATCGGTGTCATCTCCAACCGCACCGAAGGCATCTACACGATCATGATCACGCTCGCGATCGCGACGGCCTTCTTCTATTTCACGCAGCAGAACTATTCGCTGTTCAACGGCTTTCCTGGCTACACCGGCATTCGCGCGCCGGAATTCTGGGGCGTCAACTGGCGCGATCCGATGCCGTTCTACTATCTGTGCCTCGGCTTCTCGGTGGTTGCATATGCGGCCGTGCTCTACGGTTCGCGCTCGACCTATGGGCTGACGCTGCAGGCGGTGCGCGACAACCCGCGCCGCATGCGCGCGCTTGGCTTCAATGTCACCGCCCACAAGGTGGTCGCCTATTTCTATGCCGGCATCATCGCTGGCCTGGCTGGCGTGCTGCTGGTCTGGTTCAACGGCCGCATCTCGCCCGGCACCATCAATGTCGCTGCCGCCATCAACGTGCTGATCATCGCCGTCATCGGCGGCATGCGCCACCCGATCGGCCCGTTTCTCGGTGCGGTGGTCGTGGTGCTGATGCAGACCTTCGCCATCGACATCGTCGGTGCCGAGCGGTTCAACACGCTGATCGGCCTGTTCTTTCTGGTGATCGTTTTCGTGTCGCCAGACGGTCTTCTTGGGTTGTGGGGGAGGATCAAACCACATCTGGCCCAGGAATCCTTGCGCTCGGGTTCATGAGGAAACGGGCGGCTTCAGATTGATCCAAAGACAACCAGGGAGGGAAGTAATCATGAGGATCCATCGTCGAACATTACTCGCGCTGGCGCTGGCTACCGGGCTCACCGCGCCGTCGCTCGCACTCGCGGAAGACTCCATCAAGATCGGCCTTCTGGCGACCTTCGAGGGCCCCTTCACCGTGCTCGGTGAAGACGGCGAGCGTGGCGCCATGACGGCGCTTGAAGAAGTCGGCGGCATGGTTGCGGGCAAGAAGATCGAGATCGTCAAGGGCTCGTCCGACGCTTCGCCCGACAGCGCTGTGCGCGCCGCGCGCAAGCTGGTCGAGCAGGACGGCGTCAAGGTGCTGGTCGGTCCGCTCTCCGGCGACGAAGGCATCGCCGTCAAGGACTATGCCAAGACCCATCCCGACGTGACCTTCGCCAACGGCGCCTCTGCCGCGCAGGACACCACGCTGCGCGATCCGGCACCGAACTTCTTCCGCTTCGGCACCGATGGCGCCCAGTGGATGGCCGGCCTCGGCACCTATGCCTATAACGACAAGGGCTACAGGAAGGTCGCCACCGTCGCGGAAGACTACTCGTTCCCCTATACGCAGGTGTTCGGCTTCATGGCCGAGTTCTGCAAGGCGGGCGGCACGGTGCCCTCGAAGTCGTGGGTGCCGATCGGCAACAAGGACTATTCCTCGGTCATCGCCGCGATCCCGGACGATGTCGACGCCATCTATGTCGCGCTCGGCGGCGCCGACGGCGTGAATTTCCTGACGCAGTACCAGCAGGCCGGCGGCACCGCGCCGCTGATCGGCGGCTCCATCACCGTCGACCAGACCATCCTGACCTCGAAGGGCAAGATCCGCGACGTCCTGATCGGCACGCCCTCGGCCGGCCCGATCGCCGACACCAACGACACGCCCGCCTGGAATGCTTTTGTCGAGGCCTACAAGAAGCAGCCCAACGCCTTCCCGTCGCCGTCGCTGTTTGCCCACGCCTATTATCTCGACATGAAGGCGATGCTGATGGCGCTTGAGGAAGTCGGCGGGGATACTTCGGATGGCGGCAAGAAGCTGCAGGAGGCGCTGGCGAAGGTTTCCTTCGAGGGCCCGACCGGCAAGGTTTCGCTCGACCACAACCGCAACGCCATCGCCGACATCTATCTGACGGAAGTGTCGGAAGGCGCCGACGGCAACCTCTACAACAAGCTCGTGAAGGTGGTGCCGCAGGTGAACCAGACGCTCGGCATGCCGGAAGACGAGTTCCTGAAGCTCGGCGTTGTCGGCCGCGACAACCCGTCCTGCCCGTAACGTCAAGCACAAGGCGACCGCCAGTGGCCGAGATTTCAGTTGCATCCCGCCTGCAAGGCTCCGGCGCATACGCGCTGGAGCTGGAGGGCATTGCACGTCATTTCGGTGCGCTGGTGGCGTTGACGGGTGTCAACATGAGGATCGCGGCCGGCGAGCGGCGCGCGGTCCTCGGCTCCAACGGCGCCGGCAAGACGACGCTGTTCAACGCCATCACCGGCGACTTCCTGCCGAGCGCGGGGCGCATCCGCTTCTTCGGCGAGGACATCACCGACCTGCCGCCGCATGAGCGCATCCGCCGCGGCCTGCGCCGGACCTACCAGATTTCGCAGCTCTTCAAGGGGCTGACGGTTCTGGATTCGATCTTCCTGGCCTGCCGGGGCGTGTCGCGCCGGCGCTTCTCGGTGCTGCGCCCTTCGGCCAGCGACGTGAACATGGTGCAAGCGGAATCGATCCTGAACGCCGTGCATCTCGAGCGCGACCGCGATGCGCTGGTGGCCACACTTTCGCATGGCCAGCAGCGCCAGCTGGAAATCGCGCTGGCGCTTGCCGGTGCGCCGCGCTTCATCCTGTTCGACGAGCCGGCCGCGGGCCTGTCGCCCACCGAACGGCGCGACCTCGTCGCCATCCTCAACGCGCTGCCCAAGCACATCGGCTACATCATCATCGAGCACGACCTTGATGTCGCGCTGCGCGTCTCGGAATATGTGTCGATGATGCACAACGGGCGGCTGTTCAAGGAAGGCACGCCGCAGGAAATCGAAGCCGACCCGGAAGTGCAGGAGATCTATCTCGGGGGTAAGCATGGCTGAACGTGCTTCTTCTTCCGGCAAGGCGGGCAAGGCCGTCCTGCGCATCGACGATCTGCAGGTCTATTACGGCGAAAGCCACGCACTCCAGGGCGTCTCGCTGACGCTCGAAAGCGGTGTCTTGTCGGTCGTCGGTCGCAACGGCATGGGCAAGACGACGCTTTGCAACACCATTGCCGGCTTGAAGCGCGCCCGCTCCGGCTCGATCCGCGTCAACGGCCGCGAGATTTCCTCGCTGGAACCGCATGAGATCCACCACCTCGGCGTCGGCTATGTGCCACAGGGGCGGCGCGTATGGCCGAGCCTGACGGTGGACGAGCATCTGCGGCTCTCCGCCGGCGGCCGCCGCGACGCGGGCTGGACGGTCGAGCGCGTCTACCAGACATTTCCGCGGCTTGCGGAACGCCGCAACAATGGCGGCTCGCAGCTTTCGGGCGGCGAGCAGCAGATGCTGGCGATCTCGCGCGCGTTGCTGAGCGACCCGAAGCTGCTCGTGATGGACGAGCCGACCGAGGGCCTGGCGCCGGTCATCGTCGAACAGGTCGAGCAGATGCTGATCACGCTCGGCCAGGAAGGCGAGATGGCGATCCTCGTCATCGAGCAGAATATCGGCGTGGCGACGGCGGTTTCCGACAGCGTCGCGATCATGGTCAACGGCCGCATCAACCGCATCATGGACGCCAAGGCGCTGGCCGCCGACCGCGACCTGCAGCAGCGGTTGCTCGGCGTGGGCCGCCATTCGGAAGAGGAGACGGTTTCGCCCGCCGTGGCCGCGCAGGCTGAGGAGCAATTGGCCGAGGTCTACCGCATCGAGCGCGGCGGCAGCGAAGCCGGGCAAGCCAAACAGCCGGCGGGCGGCGTCTACCGCCCGGTGACCGAACTGCCCAACCGCTGGAACGTGCCAGTGACGGCCCTGCGGCAGGCGGCTCTCGAGAAGGCCCCCCCCCAGGATGACCTCAAGAAGGTCTTCGCCATTCCCTTCTCCGAGCGCATCGGGCGCACCGTGTTGGTGGCCGGCACATTCGACACCAAGGGCAAGGAACTGCGCTTCATCGCCGACCGGCTGAAGTCGCTCGGCATTCCCGCCCGCACCGTCGACCTCTCGACTTCGGGCAAGCCGTCGAGCGTCGATGTGACGGCCATGCAGGTTGCGAGCATGCATCCCTATGGCGCGTCGGAGGTGATGTCGGGCGATCGCGGCAAGTCGGTCACGGCCATGGCCGAAGCCTTCGCCCGCTGGGTGGAGCGCGAGCCGCGCCTGGGCGGCATCATTTCGGCCGGCGGCTCGGGCGGTACCACTCTGGCCACGGCGGGCATGCGCGTGCTGCCGGTGGGCATCCCGAAAATCATGGTCTCGACCGTGGCGGCCGGCGACGTCGGCAAATATGTCGGCGGCGCCGACATCATGATGTTCCATTCGGTGGCCGACGTGCAGGGGCTGAACTCGATCACCGAGCAGGTGCTGGGCAACGCCGCGCACGCCATGGCCGGCATGGTGGCGCAGCTGCCCGACGCCGAGGCGTGGGAAGCAAAGCGCAAGCTGGCGCGCCCGGCAGTCGGCATCACCATGTTCGGCGTCACGACGCCCGCTGTGCAGGCGGTGACAAAACGGCTTGAGGCCGACTATGACTGCCTCGTCTTCCACGCCACCGGCACAGGCGGGCGGGCGATGGAGAGCCTGGGCGATTCCCGGCTATTGGCCGGCTTCCTGGACCTGACCACAACCGAGATTGCCGACATGATCGTCGGCGGCGTGTTGCCGGCCGACCAGGACCGTTTCGGCGCGGCGATCCGCACCGGGCTGCCCTATGTCGGTTCGGTGGGCGCGCTCGACATGGTCAATTTCGGGTCGCGCGACAGCGTCCCGGAAAAGTTCAAAAGCCGCAAGTTCGTGATCCACAACCCCAACGTGACGCTGATGCGCACGACGCGGGACGAGAACCGAGCCTTCGGCGAATGGATCGGCGCGCGGCTCAACCAGATGAACGGGCCCGTCCGCTTCCTGCTGCCCGAGGGCGGGGTTTCGATGCTCGACGCGCCGGGCGGCGCCTTCCACGACCCGGAAGCAGACAATGCGCTGTTCGAGGCCATCGAGCGCACGGTGCGCCAGACGCCGCAGCGCCGCATCCAGCGCGTGCGCGCCAACATCAATGACGATACCTTCGTGGACGCGGTGATCGAAGCGTTCCAGTCGATAATGCCCAAGCTTCAGAGGAGAACGTGATGCCGCGTTTCCAGCGATCCGCGCTGATGGAGAAATTCCAGGAGATGAAACGCCAGCGCGTGCCCATCGTCGGCGGCGGGGCGGGCACCGGGCTCTCGGCCAAATGCGAGGAGGCCGGCGGCATCGACCTCATCGTCATCTACAATTCGGGCCGCTATCGCATGGCCGGCCGCGGCTCGCTGTCGGGCCTGCTCGCCTATGGCAACGCCAATGAGGTGGTGATGGAGATGGCGCGCGAGATCCTGCCCGTGGTGCAGCGCACGCCGGTGCTGGCGGGCGTCAACGGCACCGACCCGTTCCTGATCGTCGACCACTTCCTCGACCAGGTGAAGGCGATCGGCTTTGCCGGCGTGCAGAATTTCCCGACCGTCGGCCTGATCGACGGCACCTTCCGCGCCAACCTCGAAGAGACGGGAATGTCCTACGGGCTGGAGATCGACATGATCCGCAAGGCGCGTGAGAAGGACCTTCTGACGACGCCCTATGTGTTCAACGCCGACGAAGCGAAGGCCATGGCCGAGGCCGGCGCCGACATGGTGGTCTGCCACCTGGGGCTGACCACCGGCGGCTCGATCGGGGCCGAGACGGCGCTGAAGCTGAAGGATTGCCCGGCGCTGGTGGATGAGTGGTCTGAAGCCGCGCTGAACGTCAACAAGGACATCATCGTTCTGGTGCATGGCGGGCCGGTGGCCGAGCCGGAGGACGCCGAGTTCGTGCTGAAGAACACGGCCAACTGCCACGGCTTCTACGGCGCTTCGTCGATGGAGCGGCTGCCCACCGAACGGGCGCTGACCGAGCAGACAAGAAAATTCAAGTCGGTCGCCTTCGGCTGACCGCAGCATATCCGGGGAGGATCAGGACATGGCCGCGCAGACCTTTGGCACTTTCCTTTTGTGGCTCATCGTGTTCGTCATCGCCGTGGTGGTGGCCGTCTACATTCTGAGATGGCTCTACCGGCGCTCGACCAAGGAAACGGCCTTCGTGCGCACCGGCTTCCTCGGCGAGAAGGTGGTGGTGAATGGCGGCGCCTTCGTCATTCCGGTGCTGCACGAAATCACCCCGGTGAACATGAACGTCATGCGCATCGAGGTGCGGCGCGAGAACCAGGCCGCGCTGATCACCAAGAACCGCATGCGCGTCGACCTGATCGCCGAGTTTTTCGTGCGCGTTGGCGCCAGCCGGGACCTCGTGGCGGCAGCGGCCCAGACGCTCGGCCGACGCACCATGCAGGACGGCGGCTTGCGGGAACTGCTGGAAGGCAAGTTCGCCGCCGCCATGCGCACGGTTGCGGCCCAGATGACGCTAGAGGAAATGCACGAGCTGCGCCGCGACTATGCCGCCAAGGTGCGCGAGCTGGCCACCGAGTCTCTCGCCGCCAACGGCCTTGAGCTCGAAAGCGTCGCCATTGTCGACCTCGACCAGACCAGCCTCGAATTCTTCGATCCGTCCAATGCTTTCGACGCCGAGGGCCTGACGCAGCTGACCGAGTCCATCGAGACCCGCCGCCGCATGCGCAACGAGATCGAGCAGCGCACGCTGGTCGACATCCGCAACCAGAACCTCGACACCCAGCGCAAGGTGCTGGAGATCGACCGCGAGACCGAATATGCGCGGCTGGAGCAGGAGCGCGAGGTGGAAACCCGCCGCGCCGCCCAGCGCGCCGAGCTTGCCCGCGAGCGCGCCGTGCGCGACCAGGAGGCCGAGCAGGCGCAGCTTCTGGCGCGCGAGGCGGTGGAGAAATCGCGCCTGGCGCAGGAGCGCAGCATCACCGAAGAGCGCATCCGCAGCGAGGAAGAGACCCAGCGCCGTGAGATCGCGCGCCGTCGCGCCCTCGACGAGGCCGAGCTCAAGATGCGCGAGATGACCGAGCGCGAGCAGATCGCGCTGGAGCTTTCGCTCGAAACGGCCCGCATCGAGCGCGAGCGCGCCCAGAGCGAACTGGAGATCGAGCGCAAGAAGGCGCTGGAAATTGTCGAACTTGAACGCCAGATCGCCCTTGCCGAAAAGGCGCTCGACGTGACCAGGGCCGAGGCCGAGAAGCGGCGCGGCGAGATCGTCGCCAACCAGCAGACCGAGGCCGAGCGGATCGCGCAGGAGCGCGCGCTCGACCAGATCAGGCTCGAACGCGAGCGGCATCTGGAAGCGCTGCAGATCGCCAAGCGCCAGGCCTTCGAGGAAGCCGAGATCGCGGCGGCCGAAGAGGTGGAGCGCGCGCGCATCGCCACCGAGCGCGGTATCGAGGAAGCCAAGCTGGTCAAGGAGCGCGAGCTGCGCCAGCTCGCCGTCGACCGCGACCAGAAGGTGGAGATCGCCGAGATCCAGAAGGCCATCGATGTTGCCAAGAAGACGCAGGAGCGCTCCTCCGCGATTGCCGCCGCCGAGGCCGTGCGGGCCAAGGCCATCCAGGCCGAGGAACAGGCCCTCACCGCACGCGAGAGAGAAATCGCCGAGCGCCGTAAGCTGACCGACCTGATCGCCGCGGCGCGCGAGGCCGAGCGCGAAGCGATGCGGGTGACGGCGGCGGCGGAAGCCGAGATGAAGGCCGCCAAGAGCCTCGCCGAAGCCCAAAAGATCGCTGCGACCGCGGCCGCCGAGGCCGAGAAGATCCAGGCGCTCGCCGCTGCCCAGCGCTACGAGGTCGATGCCGCCGGCAATCGCCTGCTCAACGAGGCGGAAAACCTGCTGTCCGACGAGGCGCGCGCCGGTCGGCTGCGCGGCAAGCTGCTGGAGCGGCTCGAAGGCATCGTGCGCGAGAGCGTCAAGCCGATGGAGAAGATCGAGGGCATCAAGATCCTGCATGTCGATGGCGTGAACGGCGGCACCGGCGGCAATCGCAACGTCACCGACGAGGTGATCGACTCGGCCCTGCGCTATCGCGTGCAGGCGCCGATGATCGACAACCTCATGAAGGACATCGGCATCGAGGGCGGCTCGCTCGGCCGCATGACCGACGTGCTGCGCGATGCCAAGGACATTTCCAGCCTGACGCGCGACAAGAAGGGCAAGACCGGGAACGGCAAGGACGACAACGACGACGATCGCGATCGTTGATGCGGCGCGACGGGATCAGGGGGTAAGCCAATGCCGAAAGTCTATGTCTCCTCGGTGGTGAACGCGCCGGCGGCCGATGTCTGGCAGGTGGTGCGCAACTTCAACGACCTGCCCGACTGGACGCCCTTCGTGGCCGAAAGCCGCATCGAGCAGAACGCCCGGCCCGACCAGATCGGCTGCATCCGCAATTTTACGCTGAAGGATGGCGGGCGCATCCGTGAACGGCTGCTGGCGCTCTCGGACTACGACCTCTCCTGCACCTATTCGATCCTCGAAAGCCCGATGGGCGTGGAGAACTATATCGCCAAGCTGGCGCTGACCCCGATCACCGACGGCAACGCCACCTTCTGCGAATGGGAGGCCGAGTTCGACTGTGCGCCGGAGCGGGAGGCTGCATTGATCCAGCAGATCGGCAGCGGCGTCTTCCAGGCCGCGTTCACTTCGCTGAAGAAGCGCTTCGCGCGCTGACGCCGCCAGATGGTTCAGGTCTGCCAGAGCACCATCATCGACGCGCCGATCGAGGAAGTCTGGCGTGTGCTGCGCGATTTCAACGGGCACGACCGCTGGCACCCGGCGATCGCGTCAAGCGAGATCGAAAACGGCGAGCCGGTGGATGCGGTCGGATCGGTCCGGCGCTTTCGGCTCGCGGATGGCGGCGAGTTGCGCGAGCAGTTGCTGTCGCTCTCGGACAAGGATTTTCGGCTGACCTATTGCCTGCTGGAATCGCCGCTGCCGCTGATGGGCTATGTCGCCTCGATCCGGCTGAAGCCGGTGACCGACGGCAACCGCACCTTCTGGGAATGGCGCTCCGAGTTCCATCCGCCGGCGAACCGACGCGACGAACTGGTGCGGCTGGTGACCGATGGCATCTATTGGGCAGGCTTTGCGGCGATCCGCAAGCTGCTGCGCGACACCGGCCCGCGGATCGCTAGCCCTGCGCCGGCACCGGCGATTATCCAGCGGGAAGCGCCACCTCAAGTTCGACCGGTCGAGCAACCGTCCGCCACCGTCCCCGCAAGCCACACCAGGGCGATTGTCGTGGAGAGGCACGGTGGCCCCGAGGTACTGCAGTTCAGGGACATCGGGCTCGCCGCTCCCGGCCATGGCGAGGTGCAGGTCCGGCACACCGCCATCGGCGTGAACTTCATCGATGTCTATTGCCGCACCGGCTATTTCAAGCTGCTGACGCCGCCCGGGGTGCCGGGCATGGAAGCCGCCGGCGTGGTCGAGGCTGTCGGGCCTGGAGTGACGGGGTTTGCCGTCGGCCAGAGGGTCGCCTATGCCTGCGCGCCAGTCGGCGCCTATTGCGAGCGGCGCAACATCTCGACGCAGTTGCTCCTGCATCTGCCGGACGACATCTCCGATGACATCGCCGCGGCCGGGTTGCTCAAGGGGGTTACCGCCAGCTTTCTCCTGCACGATGTCCATGCGCTTAAAGCCGGCAGCGTGGCGCTGATCCATGCCGGCGCGGGCGGGGTCGGCCAGTTGCTGGTGCAGTGGGCCCGGCATCTCGGCGCGACCGTGATCACCACCGTGTCGACGGACGACAAGGCCCGCATTGTCGAACGGCTGGGTGCCCATCATGTCGTGGTCTATTCGCGCAAGAATTTCGCCGATGCGGTCATGCAGATCACCGGCGGTCGCGGCGCCGACGTGGTCTATGACGCGGTCGGCAACGACACTTTTGGCGGTTCGCTGGCGGCTCTTGGCGTAAGGGGCCACCTTGTCAGCTTCGGCCAGGCGTCGGGCCCGGTCGGCGAGTGGGACATCGACCGCATGGCGTCGAAATCGATCACGGTCTCGCGGCCGAACTATGGGCATTACACCGACACGCCCGAGAAACTGGCCCCTCACGCAGAACGCTTCTTTGCGGCGCTGCGCCAGCGCACGGTCTCGGTCGAAGCGCCGGCGCGCTATGCGCTGGAAGACGCCGCCCAGGCGCATCGCGACCTTGAGCTGCGCCGTAGCACCGGGTCCATCGTGCTCGGCGTCTGACCCGCGGTGTGCCGTCAGTCATGCGCGAAAAGAAAAAGCCCCTTCCGCTTGCGGGGGCGTGGCGGAAGGGGCGAGGAAACCCACCGAAAAGGAGGGCACAGGCGCTTGCCTGTAAAAACGAACTTAGCAAACACCCGCAAAGATTGTGTAATCAATCTTTACAACCAAATGTTGTATTTAATTGCGTGCCTGATTGCAAGAGGCAATATCGGGCGAGCACCACGCTCGCCGGAGCGGTAATCGCGGTTCAGGCTTTCTGGTTCAAGGGTGGAAGAAGCCACAATCCGCCAGGCAGCGCCGATGCAGGCGCAGTCGCCCGGAGGCGGGCTGGGACCTTTCGGCGTTGAACGCCAAGGCTACTGGACGAGAACGGAGCGGCCGCGGCCGCCGATCGAAAAGGCGGCCCGCGCCGAAACGCTTGCCGTCGCCTGCGCTCCGATGAGCGGCCGGCCGGTGAGTTCATTGCCGAAACGCCGGGTTCCGACCTTCTGCAATGTCACCCTAACGGCGTTGAATGGTCGCGCGCCGGGCGAGAAGCGTGTGTCTGGGGCGGTTGCCGACGTGCCGACATAACGGCCCGGTTCGACAGTGACAGTCGGCTGGGTGAGCGCGGCGAGGTCGCCGGCCTGCGTGCCGCTACGCGCCAGGACGACATCATGCATGCCGTTGTCGAGCAAGGTCATGAGAACGGCCGCAACCGCCTTGTCGAGGTTGGCGGCTGCGGTGATCGCCGCAAGGTCGACCAGCGACTGCGCATGACGCCGCTCGGCATAGAGCGCACCCTCTTCGATTGCGAAGGCTGCCAGCACCAGCGCCGCCGGCATGGTAATCGCCGTCATCACGGCGAGATTGCCGGAGACGTCGGAAAGAAACCTTCTTCTCCCGGCTGCGCGAGCGTGCTGGCTGGGTCGCTGCATCATGTCCCTCCTATGCGGATGGTCGACTGCCGAAAGATGGTTTTTCCCTGTATCGGCAAGCCGTGCAGGAGGCTCCAGATCGGCAGCGCGCCGGCGTCATAGCTGAGGGCCAAGACGAACTGGCCGCTGTCGTTTGCGCCGTCGCACGTGCCGATCGTCAGTTTTTCCGGATCGACGAAGAGATAGTTGCTCGCATTGCGCCGGATGAAGTCCGCCGCCAGCATGCGGCGCTCCGCCTGGTTCAGCCCGGCAATGGCGATGCGCGCTGCGTCCGCCGCGATCTGGTGGACGGAATGGCTGGCGCCGAGATAGACGCCGTAGCCGGCCATGCCGAGGAACAGCATGATGAAGAGCGGCGCCAGAAGCGCGTACTCGACGGGTGAAGTTCCCGATCTCGATGAAAGATATCGACGGCTGGCGGTTTGCATGGCGCCATTATCGGCTCGCAAGTCGCTAGGAAGGGAAAAGCCGGATTGCAACCGAAGGTGGAGGCCGGTTGCGTCCCGTCACGGCGTTTGCGCGGAGCGGGCGTTTTGGCGTTTGGACATGGAGAGCATGAAAGCGCGAAACGCCGCGCCGAAGGATTTTTCCAGCGCCGCGCGGTTCCACGCCAGGAAATAGGCGCCCGGCATCCGCAGCCGCAGGTCGAAGGGCACCACCAGCCGGCCGGCCTCCAGGTCGCCGGAAATCATAGACATCTGCGCCAGCACGAAGCCGCGGCCGTTCATGGCGGCTTCGATAGCCGCGCTGGAAAGCGAGAAGGTGATTTCCGCGGATTTTTCCGGCACCTCGGCGCCCGCCAGCGCCGCCCAGTCGTGCCAGCTCACCGACGGCTGCTGGTCGGCGTCCCATTCGATCTCGATCAGCGGAAGCGCGACGATGTCGGCCGGCGTACTGAGAGGATGGGCCGCCAGGAAAGATGGCGAGCAGGCCGGCACAACCCAGTCGGTGAACATCTCGGCATAGTGTTCGTAAGTGTGCACCCCCTGGCCGTAGGTGATCCGGAAGTCGGCCTCGCCGTCGTCCAGACGCGGCTCGGTCTCCGAGCCGATCAGCCTGATGTTGGCCTCGGGGTTCTTCGCCCTCCAGTCCAGAACCAGCGGACCCACCCATTTGCTGGCCAGCGAGGGCAGGCAGCTCACCACGAAGCCGGCCTTGCGGTGGCTCTGGTAGAGCGCGGCCTGCGCCTTCTTCAGCTCCTCGAAGGTGTTGGCGATGCCGCGCTGGTATTGCTTGCCCAACTCGGTCAGTGCCACGCGGCGGCCCTTGCGCTCGACCAATCGCAGCCCGATCGCCGTCTCGACATTGCGCAGTTGCTGGCTCACCGCGCCGGGGGTGACGCCGAGTTCGTCCGCAGCCGCACTGACGGTGCCGAGGCGGGCGACGGATTCGAATGCCTGGATGGCGCGCAGCGGCGGCAGTTTGAGCGGCGTTTTCATGCTCGATATTGTAGATTTTCTAACATAGAAGGCAAATTGAATCGCTTTTGATCCCCGGGCTCGTGGCTTAGGCTTTGGCCCAGAAAATACAGGAGGAACTGATGTTTCTGAGAAACGCCTGGTACGTCGCCGCCTGGGACCACGAGGTTGGCCGCCAGCTCCAGCCGATCAAGGTGCTGGGCGAGGAGATCGTTCTCTACCGCAAGACCGACGGCACGCCGGTGGCGTTGGAGAATGCCTGCCCGCACCGCAAGTTGCCGCTGTCCATGGGCCGCATCAAGGGCGACGAGGTCGAGTGCGGCTATCACGGCCTGACCTTCGACGGCACCGGCACCTGCACGCGCGTGCCTGGGGCGGAGAAGATCCCGCACGTGGCCTGCGTGCGCTCCTACCCGCTGGTCGAGCGCTACGGCCTGCTCTGGATCTGGATGGGCGTTGCCGACAAGGCCGACCCGTCCGAGATCTTCCAGGTCGAGCACTGGGGCGACCCGGCCTGGGGTGTAAACCGCGGCGAGTCGATGATGCTCGAGTGCAACTATCTCTACATGACCGACAACCTGCTCGACCCCTCGCACGTGTCGTGGGTGCACCAGTCGTCGTTCGGCGGCGTGCAGGCGATGGAAGACCTGCCGCTGCAGACCACGGTGGGCGAAAAGGGCGTCACGGTGTGGCGTTGGATGCACGACGTGGAGCCGGCGCCCTTCTACAAGCCGTTCCTGAAGTTCGGCGGCAATTGCGACCGCAAGCAGCACTACGAGGTGCACTATCCCAGCAACGCGATCATCAAGGCGATCTTCGCGCCGGCCAACACCGGCGGCGAAGACAAGCCGCTGCATGAAGACGTGTTCCTGATGGACAGCTACAACTTCATGACGCCGGTGGATGAGGACCACACCAGGTATTACTGGTTCCAGATGCGCAACTTCGCGCCCGACGACGAAGAGGTGTCGCGCAAGTTTGCCGCCTCGGTGCGTGGCGCTTTCGAGGAAGATCGGGCTGTTCTGAACGCCGTGCACAAAGGCATGAAGAACATGTGCACGCCGAACCTCGACCTGAAGATCGACGTCGGCCCGCTGCGCTTCCGGCGCAATCTCGGCCAGCTGATCGCCGCCGAGGGCGCAGACAAGAAGGCCGCCGAATGAACGCAGTCGCGGGCATCGAAGCCGCCGGCAGGAGCGGCTTTCGCGAACTGAAGGTTGTCGCCAAGGTTCGTGAAAGCAGCACCATCACCTCGTTTTACCTGGAGCCGCTGCAGCCGGAAGGCTGGCGGCTCTTTGCGCCCGGCCAGTTCCTGGTGTTCAAGCTGCCGGTGGAAGGCGAGCGCGGTTTCGTGCTGCGCAACTACAGCGTCTCCTGTTCGCCGGCCGTGCCCGGCCGCTATCGCATCACCGTCAAGCGCGAGCCGGCAGCGGCGCCCGAGCTGCCGGCGGGTGCGTGCTCGTCCTTCCTGCACGACCGCACCGAGGTCGGCGATGTGCTTTTGGCGGAAGGGCCGCGCGGCGACTTCGTCCTGGACGAGACGAGCGAGCGGCCGGTGGTGCTGTTGAGCGGCGGCGTCGGGCTGACGCCGATGGTTTCGATGCTGCATGCGCTTGCCGGCACCGGGCGCCGGGTGTTCTTCATTCATGCCTGCGACAGCGGCGATGTGCACGCGCTGCGCGACGAGGTCGAGGCCGTGGCGGCCTCGCGTGACGGCATTGGCGTGCATTTCTGCTACCGCTTCCCGACCGAGGCCGATCGCCCCGCCGCCCGCCACCACAGCGAAGGGGTGGTGACCCGCGAACTGCTGCAGAGCCTGCTGCCGCTCGACGACTACGAGGTCTATCTCTGCGGGCCGCCGCCCTTCATGCAGGCGATGTATGGCACGCTGCGCGGGCTGGGCATCGCGAAGGAGCGCATCGCCTACGAGTTTTTTGGCCCCGCGACCGTGCTGGAGCCGGACCGGGTGCAACCGGCCGCCGAAACGCCGCCGGCGCCGCAAGGCGAGGCCGCGGCTACGGGCGACCAGCTCACCATCGAATTCCGCCGTTCGGGCCGCACCGCCGTCTGGGACGACAGCGCGGAATCGCTGCTGGCCTTTGCCGAGGACCAGGGCCTGACGCCGGACTTCTCCTGCCGCGCGGGCGTCTGCAGCACCTGCAAGTCGCGCCTGATCGAAGGCGAGGTCGCCTATTTCGAAGAGCCGCTCGACGAGCTTGCGGCGGGCGAGGTGCTGCTGTGCTGCTCGAAGCCGAAGGGTTCGCTCGTCATCGACATCTGAGGCAGGCAGCGCCGAATCTTCTGGGAAATCACCGCGCGGCTGGTTGCGCCGCGGGGCCTCTTGCCAGCGCCACAGATTGCGGCGTTAGATCAGCTGCATGCGCAAAGGCGACCTCATTGCAGGCGTTTCCGTGGCCGGCCTGTTGCTGCCGGAAGCGGTGGCCTACGCATCCATTGCCGGCTTGCCGCCCCAGCGCGCCATCCTGGCTGGCATTGCGGGTTGCCTGACCTACGCCGCCTTCGGCCGCAGCCGCTTTGCCATCGTCTCGCCGACCTCTTCTTCCGCCGCAATTCTGGCGGCGACGCTCGCATCGATCCCGGGCGCCGATGGTTTCAAGCCGGCTCTTGCCACGATCGTGGTTGCGCTGGCCGGGTGCCTCTTCCTGTTCGCGGCCGCAGCCCGGCTTGGCGGCTTCACCGGCTTCATTTCGCGTCCGGTTCTGGGCGGCTTTGCCTTCGGCCTTGCCATAACCATCATCATCCATCAGTTGCCGCGGCTCGCCGGCGTGGAGGTTTCCGTACCCAATATCTGGTCCCTGCTTGCCAAGCTGGCCGCCGCACTTCCGCAATGGAATCTGGTGAGCCTGGCGATCGGTGCCGTCGCGCTGGTCGCGCTCCTGCTGCTGAAGCGCTTTCCGGCGGTCCCCGGCGCCTTTCTGGTGCTGGCGGCGGGGGTGGCGGCATCGCTGGGCCTCGGGCTGCCGGGGCAAGGCGTTGCGGTAGTGGGCGCGATCAACCTCGAGCCCCGCTGGCCTGCATTCCCGGCGCTCGGCTGGCCGGAATATGCAACGCTTGCCCAGTTCACCGTGCCGCTGGTGCTGATCTTGTTTGCCGAATCCTGGGGCACCATCCGGGCGCTGGCGCTGCGCCATGGCGATTCCGTCGAGCCCAACCGCGAGCTCGGCGCGCTCGGCTTTGCCAATCTTGCAGCCGCGGTCGTGCAGGGCATGCCCGTGGGCGCCGGCTTTTCGGCCGGCTCGGCAAGCGAGGCGGCCGGCGCCAGGACCCGCGCGACCGCCGTGATCGCGGGGCTCGGGCTTGCCGTGCTGATCGCCTTCGCCGCGCCGCTCGTCGCGCAATTGCCGCAGGCGGTGCTGGCCGCGGTGGTGATTGCCGCTCTCACCCATTCGCTCGACCTCGCGCCGTTCCTGCGGCTGTGGCGGCTTGGAAGGGATTTCTACATCGCCGTCGGCGCGGCCGCCTCCGTGCTGCTGCTTGGCGTGCTGGCCGGCATGCTGGTGGCAATCGCGCTATCGTTGATTGCGTTGGTGCAGCGCCTTGCCACCCCGCATGTCGCGCGGCTGGGCCAAGTCGGCAACTCGCATGACTATGTCGACGTCGCTCGCCATGAAGACGCCGTGCTGCCGAAAGGGATTGCCATCTGGCGGCCGACCGAGCCGTTGTTCTTCGCCAATGCGGACCGGACCTTTGCCGTGATCCGCAACAAGGTCGCGGCCGAGCCGACGGTCAGGGCGGTCGTCGTCAGCCTCGAGGAAAGTGCGGAGTTCGACAGCACCGCGCTCGACGCCTTGCTGGAATTCGACCGCGCCATATCTGCAACCGGCGTGAGGGTACAGCTTGCCCGGCTGCACCACCGCGTCAGCGACCTGCTGCTCGCGGCCGGCGCGGCCGATCTTCAGGCACGCAGCAGCTACAGCGTCGACGATGCGGTCCGGGCCGTGTCCGCATCGATCCAGGACCAGGGAGGTTGCCATCATGAAGCGTGACGTCGAGCCGCTGCTTCACCCGGTCGAGATCGCCACTTTGCGGCCCACGCAGATGACGGTCGGCTTTCGCGAAGTTTCCCAGAAGCGCGTCGAGTGGCGCCGGCGTTCGGAAGAGGGCGGGTCGGAGTTCCTGGGGCATCACATGGTGCCGGCGGTGCTGGGTCCAAAGCAGCGGCACTATCTCATCGACAATCACCATCTCGTCCGCGCTCTTTACGAGGAAAGGGTGGAGCATGTTCTGGTGAGGCTCGTCGCCGATCTCAGCACGCTCCCCAAGCCGTCATTCTGGACGTTCATGGACAACCGCAACTGGCTGCACCCCTACGATGCCGCCGGGAAACGAAAGCCTCTCGACCGGCTTCCGAAGGCCATCGACGATCTTGCCGACGACCCCTACCGCTCGCTTGCCGGTGCCTTGCGCAGGGCAGGTGGCTACGGCAAGGACGCCACGCCATACTCGGAGTTCCTCTGGGCCGATTTCCTGCGCCGCCAGGTCGATCTCGCGACGCTGGAGCGCGATTTCCAGAAAGCGCTCGTGCAGGCGCTGGCAGTGGCGCATGGCCCGGACGCCAGCTATCTTCCGGGCTGGTGCGGTCCGGACGAATGACCGACGCCGGGAGTCAATGTAGGTCGAACTGCGCGGCCATTGTCATGCGCACCAGCTCGGGCAGGCTTCTTGCCTGCATCTTTGCCATCACGCTGGCGCGGTGCGCCTCCACCGTGCGCGGGCTGATGTCCAGCTCATAGGCGATGGTCTTGTTGGGAAGCCCGCTCACCACGCCGGAAAGCACCTGTCGTTCGCGTTCGCTCAACTGGTTCAGCCGCGCCTGCACGACGGCCAGCTCCTCGGCGCCGGCCGGCTTGCTGGCATGGGTTTGCACGGCGTGTTCCAGGGCCTCGATCAGCACTTCGTCCTCGAACGGCTTCTCGATGAAGTCGAGCGCGCCGGCCTTCATCGCCTCCACCGCCATGGGCACGTCGCCATGGCCGGTAATGACGATGGCCGGCATGCTGATATGGGAGGCCCGCAGGCAGCGCAGCAACTCGACGCCGCTGATGTCGGGCATTCGCAGGTCGGTCAGCAGGCAGCCGTTGCGGATGTTGGGCGCGACCGCAAGAAACGCGGCGGCCGTCTCGTGCGTACGCACCGCAAAGCCGGCCGTGGTCAGCAGGAAGGCGAGGGACTTCCTTGCCTGCTCCTCGTCGTCGACGATCTGGATGACGTAGGGGTCAATCATGCCGCAGCGCGCCTGTCATATTGTCGGCAGGGTGAAGTGAAACGTCGCGCCGCCATCATCGTTCCGCCTGACGGCCATTTCGCCTCCATGCGCCTCCACGATGCGCTTGGAAATGGAAAGCCCCACGCCCATGCCTCCCGGTTTCGTGGTGACAAAGGGGGTGAACAATTGCGCCGCGATCTCGTCCGGTATGCCGGGCCCGGTGTCCGCAACCTCCACGGTCACCATGCCATCGCCGTTTGACGAGGTGCGCACCAGCAGTTCCCGGCGCTCGCATTCGCGCATCGCTTCCATGGCGTTGCGCATCAGGTTTGCCAGCACCTGCTGGATCTGCACGCGGTCCACCATCACCGTGTCGGCCCCCGGCGCGAAGTCGAAAACCGAACGCACGCCCTGCTCGCGGGAGCCAGCCAGGGCCAGCGCGCCGGCTTCCTCCACCAGCCTGCGCACGTCCTCGGGCGCCTTCTCGGTTTCGCCGCGCGTCACGAATTCGCGCAGATGCTTGATGATCTGGCCGGCGCGAAACGATTGCCGCGCGGCCTCTTCCAGCGCCTCGCGCATCTTGGCAGCAAGGCCGTCGTCGATGTCGCGCAACAGGCGGATGCAGCCCTGCACGTAATTGGCTATCGCCGAGAGCGGATGGTTGAGCTCGTGCGCGAGCGTTGAGGCCATCTCGCCCAGTTCGTTGAGCCGCGCCAGCCTGGCCAGTTCGCCCTGCACCTGGTGCAGGCGCAATTCCGACGCCTGGCGCTCGGTCAGGTCATGAATGAAGCCGGTGAAATAGATGCTGCCGCCGAAGCTCATTTCGCCGACCGAAAGCTTCATCGGAAAGGTCGAGCCATCCTTGCGCCGGCCGACGACGACACGGTCGAGCCCGATGATACGCTTCTGGTGGGTCGTGAAATAGCGGTTGATGTAGCCGTCATGTTCGCTGCGATAGGGCTCGGGCATCAGCACGCGAACGTTCTGGCCCACGATCTCGCTTTCCGAATAGCCGAATTGCCTCACCGCCGCGGCGTTGAAGGTGATGATGGTTCCAGCCGCGTCGATCACCACGGTGGCGTCGGGAACCGTGTCCAGGATAGAGCGCAGATGCGCTTCCCTCGCCTCGAGCTCGCGCGCCGTCTTGTCCGCAAGCCTTTGCGCGTGGTGGAGCCTCTCTCCTACCCAGGCTATGGCAAGGCCCACCAAGGCAAACAGGGCAAACTGAAATGCGTCGGCGGGCAGGCTGGGCGCGCCGCCGCCCAGATAGTATGCGGCCGGCAGGGACAAGACGACCGCGACGAGCCCTGGTCCGATGCCGCCGGCAACCGATGCCAGCAATATTGCGGGGATGAAAAGGATGAACGAGGCGCGACCGTCGAGAAGCTGTTGCAGAGCGAAACGGATGCAGAAGGCCGCGACGACCGACACAAGCGCCAGGACATAGCCCGCCGGACCGTCGAAGCGGTTTGACACGACCTCATGGAGGAAACGGCCATACAGGCCTGAAATATCTCTCGCCGGCATGATGCGGGCACCAGGTTCGAGACTGGTTTTATCACATGATAATTAGGGCAACGATCAGGAAAAACCCGCCTCCGAACGCATGGGAATGCGGGTGATTTTAGCCCATTGCGACGCTGCAAGCCCGCCCTCGTGAGGGGGAAGGCGAGCCTCGGCTATGGCAATGTCCCACGAGGCAAAGAAGCCGCCTGTCCTTTAATCGCCTCCGGTGTGGCGCGCACTGAGAACGGCGGCGGCGGTCCTGGTCAGCTGGACATGAAGCGGTGCAGGCCGTTTTCGCCCAGCAGCGAACGGGTCACGCCGCCGAAGACCCACTCCCGCAATCTGCTGTGGCCGTAGGCGCCGGATACGACCAGATCGGCCTTCATCGACCGCGCATGGCTGGTAAGCGCCGCGCTGTCGTCGTGGCCGGCGATGATCTCGGCGCGTGCCTTGATGCCGTGGCGCGCCAGGTAGGCGGCGACTTCCTCCACCCCTGTGCTCGAAATCGAACCTTCGGTTTCCTCGACCGTCACCACAGCCACTTCCTGCGCCAGGGTAAGCAGCGGAATTGCATCCGCCACCGCGCGCCGCGCTTCGCGCGTGTCCTTCCAGGCCACCAGCGCCTTGTCGGTCGCAAGGCGTTCCGCATCCAGGGCCGCCACCAGAACCGGCCGCCCGGCGTTCAGCACCAGGCTGCCGAGATCGGTGGAGCGATAGAGGTTTGCGCTGGCGCTCTTGTCCGGCGGACCGGTGATGATGAGATCGGCCGAGCGTGCCGCCTCCGCGACATGGCGGGTCGGGATTGCGAGTTCCTCGCGCCATTCCAGCTCCACGGCGGTGCCGGCAAGCTGCTCCAGCTTCGTGCGCAGTTCGGCAAATTTCGCCTCTATGTTCTCGCGCTCGCACTCCACCAGCTCGCCGTCGAAAACCATGCCGTCGGCCGATGCCATCGGGGGCGGAACGTCGGCAGCGGCAAGCCCGATCAGCCGGGCGTCGAGCCGCTGCGCCAGGTCCACCGCGAGCTTCATGAGCAGCGTCGAGCGGCGGTCGATGTCGAGATTGAGGAGTATGGTCTTGTACGCCACGGCACTTCCTTTCCTCGGCCGCCTGCCGACGGGCTTTCCGGTTCGATCCCAGCAACGTCAGGAAATCCATATAGGGCGCATGACGGCGCGCCTTGATCCGGGTCAAAATCGGCTGGCGCCTGCCGCATATGGCATCACTGCTGCTGCTGCAGCGACCTGATGTAGTAGGCGAGGGCAAGGATCCTGTCCTGGGCCGACAACTCGACCCCGTTTGGCGCGGTCGCCGGCTTGTTCTCCTGGCGAAACACATCGCCCCAGATCGGCATCATGCGCTCGCCGTGGCCCGGAACCATGAAGCGGCCGTCTATGGTCGCCACCACCTTCTCCATCGGGAACTTGCCGCCATTGTTCCGTTCCAGGGCGGTGAGATCGGCGGGCTTTCGGGTAAGCACCTGCGCCATGATCCCGTCGCCCCGGCCGCGAATGCCGTGGCAGGCGGCGCAGAAGTTCTTGTAATACTGCTGGCCGAGCGACATGTCCTGCGCGAAACACGTTGCCGGCAGCAGCCCTGCCGCCAGCAACCATGATCCTGTAACGATGGCCAGGGACCTGATGGTCTTTCTCATCACGTCCTCCCTTTTTGAGATGAATGGCACCGTTTGGCGGCCTCTGCCTTGACCCGGGTCAACGCGGCAAATCTTGTTCGGCGTCCGGGCTTTGATCCAGCGCAATGAAGGGGCTGTCCGCCTTCGCTAGAAAGACTTTGCGGCGTGGCAAGGAGTTTCGGAATGTTCTTCAAGACCGTGCTCTGCGTTGTCGGTGTTCACCAGTCGGATCGCGATGTCAGGCGGGCGATTAGTCTCTGTGCCGAAGTGCAGGCTCATCTGTCCGTGCTGGTCGTGTGCCTGGCGGCACCGCCGCCGGTCGGCGCCTATGCGGCGGTTCTGTCCGAGCCATGGCTGCAGGAACGCGAGAAAGACAATTCCGAGCTCAAGCAGCGCGTCGAAGAGATCTCCCAGCTAACAGCGACCGCCGGCACGTCTTGCGACGTGAACGGCTATTATTCCGAGGTCGTCTGGGCTGACGAGGCAATCGGCCAGCGCGCGCGCTACAGCGACCTGACGCTGATTGGCGCCGAACTGCTCGATGACGGCGATTTGCGGGCAGCCGCCATAGGCGGAGCCTTGTTCGAATCCGCCCGTCCGGTGCTGCTGATGCCGGACGGCAAGGTCCCGACCTTGCGGCCGAAGACCGTCCTCGTCGCCTGGGATTCGCGCATCGAGTCGGCCCGCGCCGTGCACGAGGCCTTGCCACTTCTGCCCGGAGCGGAGCGCGTGCACGTCACGCTTGTCGATCCGCAGGCCGGGCTCGACCTGAGCGGCCCGGAGCCGGGCACGGACGTCGCGGCGTATCTGGGCCGCCACGGCATCAAGGTCGCGGTGGATCGTCTCCCGCGCGGCGGACGCGCCGTGGCCGACGTGCTCGCGCAGCATGCGATGGATCTCGACGCCGACTTGATCGTGATGGGGGCATATGGCCATTCGCGCCTTCGGGAGCGCCTGTTCGGAGGCGTGACCAGGACGATGATCGAAAAGGCCAACCTGCCGGTTTTCATGGCTCACTGACGGGAACTAGCCCCGACGAGGGTGGGTACCCGCCGGCTCGTCGGCGGGGGCGACCTCGATGGCCCGGCGACCCGTGACGGTCTCGACCAGGATGCGATAGAAGATGTGGGTGGAATCGCGCACTACCGGCTGCGGACCGGGCTTGAGGCCGCCGGGCTCCCACCAGTTCGGAAATTCATGCAGCAGCGTCCAGGCGTGGTTGCGCTCGCGTTTCCACTGCGGCGTGTCGGTCAATTCCTCGAAAAGCCCGTAGACCACGACGCTGCGCCACTCGCGGTGCTGGGAAAACTCATCGACCTGGATGCAAACGTGAGGGTTGGCGCGCATCCAGTCGATTTTCTGGCCGGGCATCGAGAAACTATAGAGGCAATCATTGGCATAGGCGAAATGGATCGGCACCACATAGGGGCGGTTTTCTCTCGCGCAGGCAAGGCGCCCCAGCCGGGATGCCGAGATCAGGTCGATGCTCTCCTGCCACGTCATTTCCTTCAATAACATTGCAATACCTGCCTGTGTTTCGGGAAGCGTCACGGCCGGCCGCCAGCATACGACCGGCCAGTGTCCAAGGGGCCCTCACCTGCAGGCGCGGGCAACCCTCCTGGCCAGTTCCGCGCCCATCTTGGTTCGATGGGCGTGGCCGAGCTGTATCAATTCCTTGCCGTCCGGCTTCTGCGACACGATCTCACATTTCTTGGAATCGGGCTTGTGAACCACGAAATACTCATTCGCCGCGAGGGCGGTGGTTCCGGTCAGGGAAAGCACCGCGCCGACCATCACAAGTTTCCGTAACATGGCATTGCTCCGTTTCGGATAACGCGGTCCGTCGAAGCCGGACCGGGCAAAAATTCTATAGCCGCCGCAAGGAGTCGCCTTGATCAGCGTCAATGGACAGCCAATTCGGCCTCCGCGTCCTGCAGCACAGGCCACAGCTGGCCGGGACCAAGTGCTCGCAGCGCATTGACGATCACCGCGACATCTATCGCTTCCTGAAACAGTGCTCCCGCCACGGGCGTCAGATAGCCGAATGCGGCCGCCACCATTCCGGCACCTGACAAGGCGAGACCCACCACGATGCTCTGCAGGGCGATGGAGCGGGTGCGTTGGGCGATCGCCAGCGCTTGCGCCACCCGGTCCAGCCGGTCCACCAGCACCACCACGTCTGCCGCTTCCGAAGATGCCGTGGCGCCGCGCGCACCCATGGCAACGCCGAGGCTGGCTGCCGCCAGCGCCGGAGCGTCGTTGATGCCGTCGCCCACCATCATCGTGGGCTGGACGGCCGTTTCGGCCAGCACGGCGTCGACCTTTTCGGCCGGGCTGCGCTCTGCGAGAACCTCGTCAAGGTCGAGCTCGGCTGCCACCGCACGTGCCACGGCCTCGTTGTCGCCGGTCACCATGATCATGCGCGAAACCCCGGCATCGCGCAGGCCCTGAAGGGCCTTCGGGGTGTCGGGGCGGATCTCGTCGCCCATCACGAGAACGGCCGCCAGCTCGCCAGCGATCGAAAGGTAGAGCGTCAGCGCCGCCATGTGCCGGGTCGCGGCCGCGCTGCTTTCGGCCCAGTCGGGCAACTTCATGTCGGCGCAGACAAGGCTACGGGAACCGGCGCGGACCTTCCTGCCGTCGACCAGCCCTTCGATCCCCGAGCCGCGATGTTCCTGGACCATGCTCGGCTGCGAGAGCGGCAAGCCCCGTGCCCTCGCCGTGGCGATGAGGGTTTCGGCAAGCACGTGGTGCGACGCCTGCTCCAGCGATGCGACCAGCCGCAGCGCTTCATCCGCCTCGACGCCGGGCTTGGTCTTCATGCAGAGAAGCTTGGCGCCGCCTTCGGTGAGCGTTCCGGTCTTGTCGAACACGGCGGTCCGGATCCCGGCCAGAGCCTCCAGCGCAGCGCTGCCCTTCATGAGCACGCCGGCCTTGGCCGCGCGCGAAACGCCGCCGATGAAGGCCACCGGCGCGGCCAGGATAAGCGGGCAGGGCGTGGCCACCACCAGCACGGCCAGCGCCCGCACAGGGTCGCCCGAACCCCACCATGCCGCTCCCGCGACGACAAGCGTTGCCGGCAGCAGAAGCAGGGCAAAGCGGTCGGCCATGCGCATGAAGGGGGCCTTGGCGGTCTGCGCCGCCTCCACCATCCGCACGATGCCGGCATAGGTGCTGGCACCCGCCTGCGCGATGGCCCGGAAGCGAAAGGCCTCGCCCGCGTTCACCGTGCCGCTGCGCAGCGTCTCACCCTTGCGGCGGGTGGCGGGAATGGGCTCGCCGGTCAGGGCCGATTCATCGATGGTCGCTGTCGTGTCGAGAAGCTCGCCGTCGACCGGCAGGACCTCGCCGGCGCGCACCAGCAGCTCGTCGCCGATCGCCACCTGGGCAACCGGAACATCGACAATCCCGTCGCTGGCCTTTCGATGCGCCACGCGCGGGGTGCGATCGGTCAGCGAGCGCAGGTCATGCTCGGCTCGGCCGCGGGCAAAATCCTCCAGCACGTTGCCCCCCGAATACATCATGGCGATGACCACGGCAGCGAACGGCTCGTCGAGCGCAAGCGCGCCCGCCATCGAAAGCAGCGCAATGGCATCGACGCCTATCCGCCCGATCCAGAAGTCGCGAAGAATCGAAATGGCGAGCGCGGCGATGACCGGCACCACTGCCGCCGCCCAAATCCAGCCGGCATCCACCGGCCAATCGAAGACGTAAGCCGCGGCGCCAACGACGAGCCCGATGCCGGCAAGCGTCAGAAGCGATCGATGGAACAGGCCTTCGTTCAAGGGCGCGGTCTCTGCTTTCGCTGGCAAGCGGCCCGGTCAGAGCCCGTCGACGATTTCCTTCAGCAGGCCGCGAACCTTCGAGGCAATGTCGGCCAGTTCCGGATTGCCGACGGAGGACATCGACGCGACCGGATCGATGGCGCAAACCTCTATCTCGCCGGGGGCTTTCTCCATCACCGTCACGTTGCAGGGCAGCATCGTGCCGATCCTGTCCTCTGCCTGAAGCGCGCGATAGGCGTAATGCGGATTGCAGGCTCCGAGGATCGTGTACGGCTTGAAGTCGACGCCCAGCTTGCGCTTCAGCGTGTCGCGCACGTCAATGGTCGTCAGAACACCGAACCCCCTGGCCGCCAGAGCCTGGATCACCCTTCCCACGACAGTGTCGAACGGCCCGGGCAACGACTTGCTGAGATAGTAGCTCATGGCATGTCTCGCGAGCAAAACGCGGCATTGCAGGTGCAGCGCCTGTCCTGCAAGCGCGCGTCGGCCATCCTATAGTCCCGGCAAACCGTGCCGGCCTTGATCTGGCTCAAGCTTCGCCGATCCGCTCGGTCTCCGCGTTCTCGCAGCTGGCGGTTCGGTCCTTGAGGGCCAGGATTGCGTTCACGATGGCGGGCGGGGTGCCGGTGGCGTCCACCCGGTTCCAGCCGATTTCTCCCGCGTCGCGCCCAAGCTGCTGCTGCACTATTTCGGCCGTGGCATCCGACGCCCCTCCCGTGCGTTCGCCCACCCGCCGCAGCAGCGTGCCGGCGTCCGCGTCGAGCCAGATGCCGGTGAATTCCGCGCCGCCTTGCGAAGCCGCAGCTTCGATCAGCGCGCGGTTTTCGGGCCTGTCGAACACGGCGTCGGCCACCACCGATCCGCCTTGCTGCAGCAGGGCGCTCGCCCGGTCGCCGAGCGCCCGATAGACCTTCGCGGATACTTCCGGCCGATAGGCTTCGACGGCGAGGCGGGTTTCGGCCGAGACCCCGAACATCGCCTTGCGCAGCCGGTCGCTCTCGACCAGGCGCGCCCCCGGAGGTGCGCCGATGCGAGGCGCCATTGCCTCCGCGATCGTGGACTTTCCCGACCCGCTCAAGCCCCCAATAGCCACGATGGCGGCGGGCACGCGCTCCAGAAGCGCATGGGCCAGCTCGAAATAGGAGCGCGCCGCTGTCACCAGTTCCTCCGACTTCAGTTCGCTTTCCTCGACCTGCGTGGCGGTGACATGCGCGCGCACCGCTGCCCGCACCGCCATGAAGAACGGCAGCAGCGCAAAGCCGTCGTCGTCGCCGGTTTCGTCCAGATAGCGGTTCATCACCACATTGGCGAAGTCGCGCAGGTCGCGATGCCACAGGTCCATCAGCAGGAACGCCAAGTCGTAGAGAACGTCCACGGTGGCGATCCGGTCGTTGAACTCGATGCAGTCGAACAGCCTCGGGGCACCGTTGAACATGCAGATGTTGCGCAGGTGAAGGTCGCCATGGCAGCGGCGGATCTTTCCGGCGTCGGCGCGGCGGTCCAGTGCGGCGGTGTGGCGATCCAGTTCCATCCGGAACCTGCCGGCGCTGGCGCGCACTTCGTCGGGCGTGAAGACGTGGCTGGTGGAAAAGCCGGCTTCGTTTATGTCGAGCACGGCCCGCATGCTGGCCGCCCCCTTCTCACGCGCCCGGGGCGCCTCAGCGTGAAACCGCGCCACCATGTGGGCGACTTCCTGCATCAGCTTCGGCGTCAGTTCGCCCGCCGCTGCCATCCGGTCGAACAAGCAGCCTTGGTCGAATCGCACCATCTCCACCACCGCTTCGACCAGCTCTCCTGCGCCGTCGAGGGCGAGCTTTCCGGTGTTGTCGCGCACGATGCGGCGCACGCCCAGATAGAGGCCGGGGGCCGTGGCGGAGTTCAGCGCCACCTCCTTTTCGCAGGCGGCCATGCGCAAGTCGGGGGTCGAGAAGTCGACATAGGGCAGCCTCACCGCCCGCTTCATCTTGAAGGCGCGGTTTCCGGCAAGGAAGATCAGCGAGATATGCGTCTCGATCACCTCGACAGGGCCCGTCAGCCGAAAGGTCTCCGGTCTGCTGAGGAAGTCGACAGCCGGCGTCTGATCGTCGACGATCATGGGAAGCGGCCGCTCGGATAGGCCGGGCTCAGTCGCTCAGGTTTTGAAGGATGTCCCATCTCAGGATCTCGACGCTGCGCAGGCCGTGAAGGCGGATGGCTCCGGTTTCCCGAAACATCGAGAATACACGCGACACGGTTTCAATGGCGAGGCCGAGATAGTCGCCAATGTCCATGCGCGGCATGGGCAGGTCTATGCGGCTGGTTCCGCCCTGCCTTTCGGCCATATTGAGCAGAAATGCCGCCACGCGCTCGGCGGCGGCCTGCCGGCCCAGCACCAGCAGGTGGTCCTGCGTCCGTATCAGGCTGCGAAGCGCCAGCGGTAGGAGTTCGCGGGACATTTCCTCGCATGAGGCGAGAGAGAATTTGCGGATGCCGGCCGCATTGATCGCCTCGGCAAAGAAGCGGTGCGTGGGGTCGGCCTCGAAGCCGAAGATCTCGCCGCTGAGATGAAAGGCGCTGATCTGGCGGCGGCCATCCGCCATCAGCCGGTAGACGCGAACGGCTCCGAACACGACCTGATAGACGTAGCCTGCCGCTTCGCCCTGCGCATAGATTTCCGAGCCGGCGGGAAAATAGATGGTCTGCTGGCAGGGCGAGAAAAGCGAGGCGTGGTGGCGGCTGGCGGCGTCAGGCTCGTTGAGCACGGACACGTTGCGGGAATTCGCATAGGCAAGCATGGGACGGCCTCCGAGAGTTCTCCGAGGCGATAGAATTGGCGCTTATATGCCGGGGCGGAATTCGGTTATGTCCGTACGTGGAAATACGTAGTCATGGTACCCGGCCGGAAACCTAGCGAACCGAAGTCCGCGGCGCGTCGGTACGGGACAACACCAGCCGCACGGTCTCGACCAGCGTGCTTCCCAGAAACGGCTTGATCAGCACCTTGGCGTCGGGAAAACCGGTCAGGTCGGGCAGCGGCAGAAACCTGTCGGCAAGCAGCACGATGGGCCGGGCGGATCGTCCAAGCTCCTTCCACGCCGAGGCGCGTCCCCGCATCGCGTCCTCGTCGACCACGGCGCAGCCTGCCGAATTGGCGCGGGGGGAAGCTATTGCCTTCGACAGGTGGGCGTGGGGCTCCACGTCGAAGCCCTCGGCTTCGAGCACGAACACCAGCGACCTTCGAAATCCTTCGTCGGAGGCGACGACCAAGATCTTGCCGATGGTGGCCAAAGGAATGAGTTCTCCCACTGCCGACTTGCAATTCCGAGTGATAGACGGCTTCGCACAAGCTTGCCTTGCGTCAGGTCAAATCGGCAGTGGGAGGTGGATTGATATGGCGCGCCGGGGGAAAGCCGCGCGCCGGGTGGATGTCAGAGATTGGCGGGTTCGCCCCTCAGAAGCTGGTTGGCGTCGAAGGGGCGGCGGGGGTATTGCCGGCGAGCCATCCGCTCTGCGGCCTGCATCATGAGCAGTCTCACGTCCTCGGCGCGGACACCGTCGCGCGCCATCACCTTGTGAACGACCGGGTCGCTCAGGAGGTCTTCGAGTGTCGTATGGTACGGGCTCTGCATTACTTCCTCCAAGTGCTTCCTGAACCCCTAGGTAGGGTATGCCTCGACCATTGCCACCCTATGACTGACCAAATTTCCGCACGGGGTGCCGTGTCCGGCCGCGGCCGGAGTGGGCCAGTGCGGGTTTCCGGCGGAAAATGCGACAATCCGTCCGGGGGCCTTCTGCGGGCGCGCGCGGCGTATTTTTGGCTTGCCGCCCATCCCGAGATCGCGCATGTGCTGTGCCGTCCCGAGGAAGACCCACCATGACCCAGACCAGCCCCCGACCATCTACTCCGCTCGATGACGCCACGCTTGCCAGGATCGAGGCCATAGCCGGGCCTGTGCTGCGTGAGGAAAAGCTTCGCGACTGGGACCCGGGATACCACGTCGACAATTTCGCGGCCGGTGCCGCGGTGTCGCCGCGCTCCGTGGACGAGTTGTGCGCACTGCTGGCGCTGTGCAATGCCGAGCGTATTGCCGTGGTCACCCATGGCGGCCGCACCGGCCTGGTCGGCGGCACCGCATCGGCGCCCGGCAGCCTCATCGTCAGCACCCGCCGCCTGAATGGTGGCATCGAGATCGATCCCGTCGGTCGGGTCGCCATCGCCGATGCCGGCGTGACGCTGGAGACGCTGCAGCAGGCCGCGGCCGAGCATGGCCTCAGCCCCGGCATCGATCTGCCCTCGCGCGGCAGCGCGACGCTGGGCGGCCTTGCCGCCACCAATGCCGGCGGCATCGAGGCCTTCCGCTTCGGCACCATGCGCGACCGCCTGCTTGGCTGCGAGTTCGTGCGCGCCGACGGAACGCTGGTCAGTGATCTTGCCCGCGTCTTGAAGAACAACACCGGCTACGGCCTCACCGACCTGATCGCCGGTTCAGAAGGCACGCTCGGCATCATCACCCGGCTTGCGATCCGGCTCGAGCCGTTGCGGCCGGTGGCCGCCACGGCGCTGTTTGCCTTCGCGACCATCGAGGAGACGCTGGCTGTCGCCCGGAACCTGCGCGACCGTTTCGGCGACCGCCTGCGCGCGGTGGAGATTCTCTGGCGCGAATATGCCGAAACCATCGCCGCCCAGCACGGCCAGTCGCTGGAGGCCATCGGTATTGGCGAGGGCGCCTTCCTGCTTCTGGCCGAGACCGAGGAGACGCCGGAGGGCGACGGCCAGGACAAGTTCCTCTCCCATCTCGAGGCGCTGTTCGAGGAGGGGCTGGTCAGCGAAGCCGTCCTGGCGCAGAACAACAGCCAGCGCGACTTCTTCTGGATCCTGCGCGAGGATGCCGACGTGCTGTTCCGCGTCTGGCCGCACGTCCATTCCTTCGACGTCTCGGTGCCGCTCGCCAATCTCGGCGACTATGCCCGCCAAGTCGAACCGAAGCTTAAGCAGCTGGCCGATCCCGTCGGCGTCCACATTTTCGGCCATCTCGCCGACGGCAATCTGCATGTCATGCTCGGCCTCAACGATGACCTGCCGCATGAGGCCATGGAGGCGATCCTATATCCGGGCCTTACCGAAATGGGCGGCGCCTTCTCGGCCGAGCACGGCATCGGCCTGGAAAAGCGCGAAGCCTTTGCGCTCTACAACAGCCCGGCCAAGCACGAGACGATGGCGGCGATCAAGGCCGCTCTCGATCCACGCGGCATTCTCAACCCCGGCAAGATCTTTTCCGCCGAGCCGCGCTGACGCGCAGGCAAGGCGGGGCTGCCTAAAGCCTCGCCTTGGTGCTGCGCGGCGTTGCCAGAAGCAGGTTTGTCTCGCTGCCGGTGATGCCGGGTATCAGGCGGATGCGCCGCAGCGCCGCGTCGAAATCCGTCAGGGTGGCCGTGCCGAGTTCGGCCACCAGATCCCAGCGCCCGTTGGTCGTGTGCACGGCCGACACCTCCGGAAAGCCACCCAGCGCCCGGATCACCCTGTCGGCGGCAACGCCTTCGATCTCGATCATCATGATGCCGCGCACCGGCTGGCCCACGGCATCCGCCCGCAGGATCACCGTGTAGCCGATGATGTCGCCGGCCTTCTCCAGCCGCTCCAGGCGGGCGCGAACCGTGGCGCGCGACACGCCCAGATCGGCCGCCAGATCGGAGATGCTGCGCCTGCCGTCGTGGCGCAGCAGCGTGATGAGCTTTTCGTCCAGGGCATCCATGGCATTCTCATTTTGGCAAAATGGCCTGCCGAAATGATAGACAATGCCGGTTTGATTGCCAATTCAGCCTGTTCATTTCGCCAGCGCAAGCCGCTTCAATGTAGCCGGAATTGCTTTCGGGATTTTCGGGGTCGCATGCATTGCAGGATTGTCGGGGCGCCGGTTCAGGATGGAACCGGGCGCATGGGTTGCGAGATGGGGCCGAGCGCATTGCGCACGGCGGGCCTTGTTGCCGCGCTTGCTGAACTGGGCCACACCGTCGCCGATCTTGGCGCGGTTGTGCCAGAAGCGTTGCGTGAGATCGAGCACGCCAACCAGTCGCTCAAGGCGCTCGGCGCCATCTCGGCTTGGACAGGTGTGATTGCCGAAGCCGCCTATGCCGCGAGCGGCGAAGGCATGCCGATCTTTCTTGGCGGCGACCACAGCATCTCGGCCGGCACGGTCTCCGGCGTTGCCCGGCGCGCCGCCGAAATCGGCCGTCCGCTGTTCGTGCTGTGGCTCGACGCCCACCCCGACTTCCACACGCTGGACACCACGACCAGCGGCAACCTGCACGGCGTGCCGCTTGCCTATGCGACCGGCCAACCCGGCTTCGAAGGCTACCTGCCGCCTCTTGAGGCGACGGTCGATCCCCGTCGGGTCTGCGCGCTCGGCATTCGCAGCGTCGACCCGGCCGAGCGCGTCGCGCTGAGCCGCGCGGGCGTCACGGTGCACGACATGCGCGCCGTGGACGAGCACGGCATCGCGCCGCTGCTTCGCGCCTTCCTGGAACGCGTTGCGGCCGAAAATGGCCTTCTGCATGTCAGTCTCGACGTCGACTTTCTCGATCCGTCCATCGCGCCGGCGGTCGGCACCACCGTGCCGGGCGGCGCCACCTTCCGCGAGGCGCACCTGGCCATGGAAATGCTGCACGACAGCGGACTGGTCACCAGCCTCGACCTTGTCGAGCTGAACCCCTTTCTGGATGAGCGCGGCCGAACGGCAACGCTGATGGTCGATCTCACGGCGAGTTTGATGGGGCGCCGCATAATGGACCGGCCCACGAGGAGTTATTGAAATCATGCTGCCCAAACTGAACATCGTTCCCTTCGTCAGTGTCGACAACATGATGAAGCTGGTTCTGGCCATCGGCGTCGAACGTTTCCTGAAGGAACTCGCCGGCTATATCGAGGAGGATTTCCGGCGCTGGGAAGCCTTCGACAAGACGCCGCGTGTCGCGTCGCACAGCCATGAGGGCGTCATCGAGCTGATGCCCACCAGCGACGGCCATCTCTACGGCTTCAAATACGTGAACGGCCACCCCAAGAACACGCGCAGCGGCCGCCAGACGGTCACGGCGTTCGGCGTTCTGGCCGATGTCGGCTCGGGCTATCCGATGCTGCTGACCGAAATGACGATCCTCACCGCGCTGCGCACCGCGGCGACATCGGCGGTGGCCGCCAAATACCTGGCGCCGAAGGGCAGCGAATGCATGGCCATCATCGGCAACGGCGCCCAGTCCGAATTCCAGGCGCTGGCCTTCGCCACCTTGCTGGGCATCAGGAAGCTGCGCCTGTTCGATATCGACATCGAGGCCAGCCGCAGATGCGCGCGGAACCTGGCCGGCATGGGCTTCGACATCACCATCTGCACCTCCGGCGAGCAGGCGGTGGAAGGCGCCCACATCATCACCACGGTGACGGCGGACAAGCAGTACGCCACCATTCTCACCGACAACATGGTCGGCTCCGGCGTTCACATCAATGCGGTGGGCGGCGACTGCCCGGGCAAGACCGAACTGCATCACGACATCCTGCTGCGTTCGGAAATCATCGTGGAATATCCGCCCCAGACGCGCATCGAGGGGGAGATCCAGCAGCTTTCGCCCGACCATCCGGTAACCGAACTCTGGCAGGTGATTGCCGGCAGGGCGCTCGGCCGCAAGGAAGAGACGCAGATCACGCTGTTCGATTCCGTCGGCTTCGCCATCGAGGACTTTTCGGCGCTTCGCTATGTGCGTGACCGGCTGGAATCAACTGGCCTCTATGAAGAGCTCGACCTCCTGGCCGACCCCGACGAGCCGCGCGATCTGTTCGGTATGCTGCTGCGCGCGCAGAAGGCTTCCGAAGCGCCGGTCGAAGTCGCCTGACACCACCGGCGCGACGCTGGCACACACATTACGAGCGGGGCCTTTGGAGCCCCGCTCGTCCTATCGCCCGCCTATAATCTCGGCTGACCTTGCTTCGCGGCTGCCTGGGGCGGCCGCGGGGCCAAGGTCATGAGTGCCTGCCCCAGTGATGGCGCTGCCAGGTGCCGGCATCATGAACCAGCCTTGCGATCAGCAGCAACACCAGCGCCCCAATGACAGCGTTGATCGACCAGGCAACGAGCGCCGTGCCGATCGTCAGGCCGATCTTGGGCAGAAGCCATGTGCCGATGAATGCGCCGACCACGCCGATGATGAGGTCGCCGACCATCCCGAACCTGGCACCCTGCACGATCTGATCGGCCAGCCATCCGCAAACCAGGCCAGCCACCAACACGATCAGAAGATTTTCGACTGACATGTACATCATGTGCCTCCAGACTTCCCAGGAGACGGACGCCTTTCGATGCGTCGCACAGGCAACCACTCCTGCGGCCAGATGCTACGTCCGTGTCTGGACAAAGACTGTGCAAAATTGCTCACTTCACGAATTTTGTGCATCGTTTCCATGGGCTTGCACCCCTGCCGGCGTGCCCTCAATCCTTGGAGCGCGGCTGCTCGTGCAGAATGACGTTGAACAGCGAGGGGTGGACCTCGATGGTGCCGTTGTAGTCGATGAAGCCGAGCCTGCGAAACTTGTTCATGAAGAAGCTGACCCGGGAGCGGGTCGTGCCGATCATCTCCGCCAGGGTTTCCTGGCTGATCTTGATGACTATCGGCTCGGGCTTGCCCTCCTTGCCGAAATTGGCAAGCCGCAGAAGAACCCGGGCCAAGCGCTTCTCGCTTGAATTGAACAGCTGATCGACCAGGTCGGCTTCGACGCGCAGCGTCCGGTCCAGCAGACGCGCGATGAACTGCTCGGCAAAGTCGGGATCGTTGTGGATCAGGCGCGCAATCGCCGCCTTCTCGAAGCGCGCGACCGAGGCCTCGGTCATCGTCGTCGCGGTTGAAATGCGCTGCTTCTGGCCGGCTAGGCAGCCTTCGCCGAAGAAGTCGCCAGGGCCAAGAATTGCGATCACCGCTTCCTTGCCCTGTTCCGAAACGACGGTGATCTTCACCTTGCCCTGCTGAAGCTGGAACACGGCGTCGGCCAGGTCGCCTTGCGAAAAGACGATCTGGCCTTTTGCGTATCTGCCGATGCTGCGCCCTTCGCCAATCCTGGTGAGAAAGGTCACAGCATCGAATGGCGGTTTGCGCCTGTTTGCCATGGCAGCCTTCGCGTTGCAGCCGGACGACGAAGCTTCTGTAATCATAATGTTCCCGAGCCGCCGGGGCAGGGCCAATGTCGTCGCAAAGCTGCTGCGGCCAACACGATTGCGTGCAGGTCGTCCGCTTTCGAACTAACGTGCGCGGAACGCGGCGCCCGCGACGCTGTTACCTCGTCGGCGTCGAGTGATCCGGCAGCCAGCATGAGCAACCTTGCTCACCCGGCAATGCGCGGCGGCCCGATACTCACGCTTCGGAAAAATTGCCGGACCGGCAGGGAGGAGCGACCAAAATGAACCCTATCACCTTGTTCCTGAGCGCCGTTTGTATTGCTATCGGCGCTGCGTTCATCGCCTCGGGGCACCCGAGCCTGGGTGTTCCGTTCTTCGTTCTGGCTGTCATTGTTGCCGCCGCGCTGAAGATGGCCAACACCTGGGAGAGGTTCGTCATCCTGCGCGCGGGCAAGCTGCTGGGCGTCAGGGGCCCGGGGCTTTTCCTGATCATCCCGGTGGTCGACAATGTGGTGGCGATCATCGACCAGCGCATCCAGACCACGGCCTTCAGCGCCGAGCAGGCGCTGACCAAGGACACCGTTCCGGTCAATGTCGACGCGATCATCTTCTGGTTCGTCCACGACGCGCAGAAGGCAGCGCTCAACATCACCAATTTTCGCGAAGCCATCGACCGGGTCGCCCAGACCTCGCTGCGCGAGATGATCGGTTCGGCGATGCTCTCGGCGCTGCTCTCGGAGCGCAATGCGGCAGACCAGCTGCTGCGCAACGAAATCAGCCGCAAGACCCTCGACTGGGGCATATCGGTGAAGTCCGTCGAGATCCGCGACGTGGCGATCCCCGTCGCGTTGCAGGATGCGATGTCCAGGCAGGCCCAGGCCGAGCGGGAAAAGCAGGCGCGCGTGATCCTGGGGTCCGCCGAGGCTGCCATTGCAGGGCAGTTCGTCGACGCAGCCAGGACCTACGCCGACCATCCCGGCGCCATGCAGCTGCGCGCCATGAACATCATCTACGAGACCACCAAGGAGCGTGGAACGACGATCCTGATGCCAACCTCGATGGTGGACAGCATGAACCCCGCATTCGCGCTGGCACTGGCAGGCAGGGATGGCGGCGCGGCCAAATAGCGTTCCCGGGGAAGCGTCATGTCAGGCTTCGCAGGCGGGCGCTGGCTCGACTTCGCGGGGCTCGGGGCGGGCGTCGAGATACGGGCTCTCGAACTCGAGCCGGGCAAGCGCCCGGCGCACTTCCGGCGCGGACATGAACAGCTTCCACAAAAGCCCTGTCCGATAGTTTTCCGTCATGACGACGATGGGACCCTGGTTGATCGCCAGGTAGGTCCTTGCGTACCAGTTCCGGTTTTCCGAGAAGGAATCCACGAAGCCGAACCGCCCCCAGATGCGCTTGCGCGGCTTGTCCATGAAATAGCGCAGCGCCTGCATTGCTTCGGCGGGCACGTAGGGCAGGCTGGCGATTGCGGCGCTGGGCGTGATGACGCCGATGTCGAAATCCGGCGCGTGGGGGGCATAGCCCGAGGGCCCATGGCTGGCGGTCAGCCCCCAGCAGGCCGGACCGTAGCCGTTGTGGCCGTGCGGGTTGGCGACGCAATGGGCATGGTTGATCTGCGCGTGCCGCACGTTCTGTTCCCAATAATCCGCGTGGCGGTCTCTGAGGCCGCGCGGGTCGAGGCCGCAGAACGAGTAATGCGCCAGGAAAAGCGGGCCGCCATAGTCCATGCCCAACGGCAGCTCGATCCCGTAATACGACCTCCCGTTGCGGAACCCGGGACCGGAGGCAAAGCACTCGTGATAGGTGGCGGGATCGATCGGATAGCTGTCCGAGCCCGTGGCCAGGATGTAGGCCACGAGGCACTCGTTCCAGCCTGCCACCCTGTGGTCCATCGCCCAGCCGTGATTGGGGCTCCAGTGCCAGTAAAGGTGCTGGCCGCCTCGGGTGAACCAGTCCCATTTGGCCTGTGCCAGAAGCTCGTCGATCTGCTGGCGCAGGCTCGATTCCGCTCCCTCGCGTCCGTTGAAATATTGGCGGGCACAGATCAGCCCCTGGAACAGGAAAGCCGTCTCCACCAGGTCGGCGCCGTCGTCCTTGCGGCCGAAGGGGATCGTCTCGCCCGTGCGTCCGTCCAGGAAGTGCGGGAATATCCCGTGGAAGCGGTGGGCCGTGCGCAGGAAGGCAAGCATCGTGGCAACGCGTTCGACGGCTTGCTTGCGCGAGATCCATTCTCGCTCCACCGCCACGATGATCGCCATGACGCCGAAGCCGGTGCCGCCGACGGCGACGAGATCACCCTTCGGATCCCCGGTGGTCTTCTGGCGATCGCGCGCCAGGCCCGATGCCGGGTGCGCGCCCTCCCAGAAGAAGCGGAACGTCTGCCGCTGCACCTGATCGAGCAGCTCGGCATCGTCCTCCTCAAGCTCGGGAAAATAATCGATGGAAGCGTTGAGTTGCATCCAATTTGGCCATTCACTGCACTTTGCCTTGGGCGAGTTAGTGCTTGCGCAGGCCCACTGCAAGCCTGCATTGCGCCACAGGCGCGGCAATGGCCGGGTGATCGCGCGTTTGTTATTACGTGCCGGACATCTTGTCCCCGTAAGCCGTTCTTCACGTGATACGTAGGGGACGAGACGACCCCACCATCGTGCATTGGAGCTTTGAGGAAAATGTCCAATGTTCACTCCGCTGCTGACCGTCCCGCACGATCTCAACGCCAAAATCCCAATCGCCGCGATTTTCTGTACATCGCCACGGCGTGCGCCGGAGTGGTGGGCACGGCCGCCGCCCTGTGGCCGTTCATTGATCAGATGAACCCGGATGCCAGCGCACGCGCCAGTGGCGGGCCGATCGATGTGGACCTGTCAAAGATAGCGCCCGGCCAGCAGATCACGGTGCGCTGGCGCGGAATGCCGGTTTTCATCAGCGACCGGCCGGCCGCCGCGCTCCAGACCCTGCGCAACGCGGATCTGCTGGCGGAGCTTTCCGATCCGGATTCTACAGTGAACCAGCAGCCGCCCTATGCCACGAACTGGTCGCGTTCGGCCAATCCGCGCTATGCCGTTCTGGTTGGGGTCTGCACGCACCTGGGATGCATTCCGGTGTTCCGACCCGAGGCCGAGCCGGGCAATGTCTGGTTCGGAGGCTATTTCTGCCCGTGCCACGGGTCCAAATATGACCTGGCCGGCCGCGTGTTCAAGAATGTGCCGGCTCCCTACAATTTGCCGGTTCCGCCCTACCATTTCACTTCGGAAACGAACCTGCGGATCGGGGAGAACCCGCCGGGGCAAACCTTCGACTTCAGTTCGATCAGGCAGGTCTGAGGCGGGCCTCGGTTCTACTGCGTTGCGACGAGGCCCGGCTCTATCGGCCACAGCCATCCCCCGCCAAGGGCCTGGAACAGGCTGACGCAGGCGAGCATCCTGTTCAGCCGCACCTGCACGAGGTTGGTCTCAGCGGTGAACAGGGTCTGTTGCGTTTGCAGCACGTTGATGAGGCTGACGGTGCCGCCGAGCAGCTGGGCTTCCGCCACCTCGAAGGCCTTGCGCGAATTGGTCACGACGTCCTTCTGAAGCCGTTCCTGGATCGTGGTCTGCTCAAGCGCCACCAGCGCCTTCTCCACATCGGAAAAGGCGGAAAGAATGGCCCTGCGATAGGCCTGCAGGCTCTGCAGTTGCACGCCCCGCGCCTGCTGCAACTGGCTCTCCAGCAGAAAGCCGTCGAAGATCGGCTGGGTGACGGTTGCCATCAGCGTGTAGTACCAGGCCCCCCGCGTGAACAGCTTTCTCAAGGACATGCTCTGGAAGCCTGTCGTCCCGGTCAGCTCGATCTGCGGCAGGAAGGCGGCTCGAGCGGCTTCGACGCTGAAATTGGACGCCGCAAGCTGCGCCTCCGCCTGGCGGATGTCGGGCCGCTGGTTGACGATTTCCGACGGCAGGCCGGGGGTCACGCGCGGCACGGTGATCTGGTTCAGGCTGCTGCCCTTGACGGTGAAGCCCGCGGGCGCGCTCGCAAGCAGGAAGGCAAGGGCTGCGATGTTCTGCTTCAGCGTCACTTCCAGCGGCGGGATCGACGCGCGCACGGTGGCGACGAGTGCGGCCTGCTGCGAAAGGTCCAGCTGCGAGGCCGTGCCGGCGTTGAACTGCTTCTGGACCAGATCGAGAATGCGGCTAGACGCGGCAAGATTTTGCCGCGCCACGCGCAGCTGGTCGCGTGCGGCCAGGATCTGGAAATAGGTGTTGGCCACGCTCGTCACGACGGTGAGCGTGACGATCTCGCGGTTGAACCGGCTCGCCGCAGCGCTCTCGGCGGCGGAGAACAGGGTGGCGTGGTTCTTGCCCCAGAAGTCGAGCATGTAGCTGGCCGTCAGCCCGACATTGTAGAGCGAGAAGGTTTGCGCCGGCAGGGTTCTGGTGGCCGACTGGCGCAATCGTTCGGCGCTGGCCGTCCCGGCCAGGCTCGGCAGCAATGGCGCGCCGGCAATGCCCACCTGCGCGTCGGCCTGGACGATCTGCGCCACTGCGATCGCAACGTCCAGGTTCGAGAACTGTGCCTCCTGGATAAGGGTCGTCAGTTCCTCGGAGCGGAAACCGCGCCACCAGTCCAGCGCGGGCACGGCCGCTTCAACATCCTTCCTGGGGCCATTCTCGTAGGCGCCCGGAACGTCGACCGCCGCAAGAGGCTTTTCACTGCCGAGGATGCAGCCGGACAGCGACAGCCCCACCAGGCCCACCGACAGGATGCGGCCAAACCGCTTGCCATTGCGGCAAAGGTGCACCGGAACACTGGTGAGGACTGACTTGCAAGCAATGCCACGCATTCGATGCCCAGACAGGGTTCGCCGCCCATGTAACCCCAACGCGCTCGACTGCTCGCTGAGTCTCCAATTCATGCTCGACCAATTGTCGAGCCTAAGCGTAACTTGTAAACAATGCTTACGCCAATGGGTGCGGCAAGTATTAGCCCCGATTATCCCCGGCCAACTTGCGTCATTCGCCGGGCAGCGGCCGCGGCTGCATCGGAGCGGCCGGCTTGCGAAGACCCTGCGCCCACAGCCGGAAGCGGTCGATATAGATATAGATCACCGGTGTGGTGTAGAGCGTCAGCAACTGGCTGAGGATCAGGCCGCCCACTATGGCGATGCCGAGCGGCTGGCGAAGCTCGCTGCCTTCGCCGATGCCGACCGCCAGCGGCACCGCGCCGAGCATCGCGGCCATGGTCGTCATCATGATCGGCCTGAAGCGCAGCAGGCAGGCCTGGTAGATCGCGTCGCGCGAGGACTTTCCTTCGTTGCGCTCGGCGTCGAGCGCAAAGTCGATCATCATGATGGCGTTCTTCTTCACGATGCCGATGAGCAGGATGACGCCGATCAGCGCCATCACGCTGAACTCGAGCCTGAACGCCGACAGCGCCAGCAGCGCGCCGACGCCGGCGGAGGGCAGGGTGGACAGGATGGTCAGCGGATGGGCGTAGCTTTCGTAGAGAATGCCCAGCACCACATAGACCGCAATCAGTGCCGCCAGGATCAGCAGCGGCTGGTTTGCCAATGACTCCTGGAAGACCCGCGCCGTTCCCTGGAAGCTGCCGCGGATCGAAGGCGGCATGCCGATGCGTTCCTTGGCTGCGTCGATGACCGCGACGGCCTCGCTCAGCGCGACGCCGGGTGCGAGGTTGAACGAGATCGTCGCCGCCGCGAACAAGCCCTGGTGGTTGACGGCAAGGGGCGTGCTGCCCGGTGCATAATGGGCGACGGCCGAAAGCGGGATCATGTTTTCGGCGCGGGTGCTGACCGCCGTGCCGGTCGAGGCTATGCCCTTTCCGACATTGCCGATCGAATTGGTCGCCAGGTTGCGCGCCGCATCCGCCGCGGCGGGGGAGGGAGGGGCGGCGCCGCGCCTGGGCGAAACGAAGGTCCCGGCCACGGCGTTGGTGGCCTGCGATCCGCTGACGCCGCCGCCAGATGTGCTCACAAAGACCTGTCTCAGCGTCTCCGGGTTCTGCCAGTATTGCGGCGCCACCTCCATGACCACGTGATACTGGTTGCGCGCCACATAGATGGTCGAGACCTGGCGTTGGCCGAAGGCGTCGTAGAGGGTGTTGTCGATCTGGCTCACGGTGACGCCGAGGCGAGCGGCCGTGTCGCGATCGATGACGACATTGGTTTCGAGGCCCTTGTTCTGCTGGTCGCTGCTGACGTCGGTGAGCTTCGGTTCCGCCTGCAGGGCGGCGGTCAGCCTGGGCGCCCATTCGTTGAGCTCGCCAAAGGTGTCGCCCTGCAGCGTGTATTGATACTGGGCGTTCGATTGCCGGCCGCCAACGCGTATGTCCTGCACTGCCTGCAGGTAGAGCGTTGCGCCCGACACTGCCCCAAGCTTTCGCCGCAGCCGGGCGATCACCTGGTCGGCCGAGATCTTGCGTTCGGCCAGCGGCTTCAGCGAAATATACATGAAGCCGGAATTGGTCTGCCCGCTTCCGGTGAAGCCGACGGCGGTGTCCACGGCGGGGTCGCTCTTCACGATGTCGACGAACTGGGCGAGCTTCTTCGACATCAGCTGGAAGGATATCGCCTGATCCGCCTGGATCGATCCGGTGAGCCGCCCGGTGTCCTGCTGCGGGAAGAAGCCCTTGGGAATGGTGACATAGAGATAGCCGTTCAGGCACAGCATGGCCAGGAGCACCAGCAGGACGAACCGCGGATGCGCAAGCGCCCAGCCCAGCGACCGGCGATAGCCGCCCAGCATGGCCGCGAATGCGCGCTCGCTGGCTCGGTAAAGCCGCCCATGCCGGCGCTGGTCCTGCCGGCGCAGCAATATGGAGCACATCATCGGCGTGGTGGTGAGCGATATGGCGAGCGAGATCAGGACCGCCGTCGACAGCGTGACCGCGAACTCGCGGAACAGCCGCCCGACCAGGCCGCCCATCAGCAGTATGGGAATGAACACGGCGATGAGCGACAGGCTCATCGACAGGACGGTGAAGCCAACCTCGCGGGCGCCGCGCATCGCGGCCTTCATCGGAGTCATACCTGCGGCGGTATGACGGGAAATGTTCTCCAGCACCACGATCGCATCGTCCACCACGAAGCCGGTGGCCACCGTCAGCGCCATCAGCGAGAGGTTGTCGATGCTGAAGCCCAGCAGGTACATCACCCCCAGCGTGCCGATGAGCGAAACCGGCACCGCCACGATCGGCACCAGCGTGGCGCGCGCATCGCGCAGGAAGGCGAAGACCACCACAATCACCAGCCCGATCGCGATCATCAGCGTGATCTGCACCTCCTTCAGCGAAGCGCGGATGGTGGTCGACCGGTCCATCATCACGGCGAGGTCGACCGCCGGCGGGATCGAGGCGCGCAGGAACGGCAGCAGCGATTTCACACGGTCGACGGTGGCGATGATGTTGGCATTGGGCGAACGGAACAGGATGAGCAGCACCGCCGGCTTGCCGTTGGCGAGGCCGGCATTGCGGATGTTCTCCACCGCGTCGTTGACCTGGCCGACCTCCGACAGGCGCAGCGGCGCGCCGTTGCGATAGCCGATGATCAGCGAGCGGTAGGCTTCCGCCTCGTTCGCCTGGTCGTTGGCGTAGATCTGGTAGCGCTGGTCGCCGACGTCTATCGCGCCCTTGGGGCTGTGGGCGTTGGCCGAGGCAAGTGCTGCGCGCACGTCTTCCAGCCCGATGGCATATTTGTAGAGCGCCTGCGGGTTCAGCTCCACGCGCACCGCGGGCAGCGAACTGCCGCCCACGATCACCTCGCCTATGCCGTCCACCTGCGAGAGCTTCTGCGCCAGAATGGTGCTGGCGGCGTCATAGACCTTGCCTTTCGGCAGTATGTCGGAGGTGAGCGCAAGCACCATGATCGGCGCGTCGGCGGGGTTGACCTTGCGATAGGTCGGGTTGGTTCGCAGGCTCGTCGGCAGATCGGCGCGCGCAGCGTTGATCGCGGCCTGCACATCGCGGGCGGCGCCGTCGATGTCGCGGTTGAGGCCGAATTGCAGCGTCACGCGCGTGTTGCCCAGCGTGCTGGTCGAGGTCATCTCGGTCACGTCGGCGATTTCGCCGAGATGGCGTTCCAGGGGGCTCGCCACGGTGGTTGCGACCACTTCCGGGCTGGCGCCGGGAAGCGTCGCCTGCACCGAGATGACGGGATAGTCCACTTGCGGCAGCGGCGAAACCGGCAGCAGCGGGTAGGCCACCAGCCCGGTCGCCAAGAGGCCGATGGTCAGCAGCGTGGTGGCGACGGGGCGCCGGATGAAGGGGGCCGACAGGTTCATGGCCGGCCGCCCGCGCCCTGCGCCTCGCCGGCCTGCGGCCGAGCACCCCGAAGGCGTGCGGCAAGCCGGTCGAACCAGAGATAGATCACCGGCGTGGTGAACAGCGTCAGCACCTGGCTCACCAGCAGGCCGCCGACGATGGAGACGCCCAGCGGATGCCTCAGCTCGGAGCCGACGCCCGTGCCCAGCATCAGCGGCAGCGCGCCCAGTATGGCGGCCAGCGTCGTCATCAGGATCGGCCGGAACCGCAGCAGGCAGGCCTGGTAGATGGCCTCGCGCGGCGACTTGCCCTCGTTGCGCTGCGCATCCAGCGCGAAGTCGATCATCATGATCGCGTTCTTCTTCACGATGCCGATCAGCAGGATGATGCCGATGATGGAAATCACGGTCAGGTCCTCGCCGGCCGCCATCAGGGCAAGCAGGGCGCCGATGCCGGCAGACGGCAAGGTCGAAAGGATGGTGATGGGATGGATGAAGCTCTCATAGAGCACGCCCAGCACGATATAGACGGTCACCAGCGCCGCCAGCACCAGGAACAGCTGGTTGGTGAGCGAGGCCTGGAAGGCGCGCGCTGCACCCTGGAAGGTGGTCATCACGCTGATGGGCATGTCGATCTCGGCCTGCGCCTGCTGGATCGCCTTCACCGCCTCGCCCAGCGAGGCCCCGGGCGCCAGGTTGAAGGAGACGGTGGTGGCCGGAAACTGCCCCATATGGGTGACCTGCAGCGGGGCCGTGCCGGTGCGGGTCTTGGCAAGCACCGACAGCGGCACCGGCGCGCCGCCGGTGGAGGACGGCAGGTAGATCGAGGACAGCGAAGTCAGCGATTGCTGCAGCGAAGGATCGGCTTCAAGTATCACGCGGTACTGGTTGGTCGTGGTGAACACCGTGGAGACGATGCGCTGCCCGAAGGCGTCGTATAGCGCATTGTCGATGGTCGCCGGGGTGATGCCGAAGCGCGCCGCCTGGTCGCGGTCGATGTCGACGTACACCGCCAGCCCGCTCTGCGACAGGTCGCTGGCGACGTCGGCAAGCTGCGGCAGCGAGTTCAGCTTGTCGACCAGCTTTGGCGCCCATTCGGCCAGTTCGTCGCCATTGGCGTCCTGCAGCACGAACTGGTACTGCGTGCGGCTTACCGTGCCGTCGATCGTCAGGTCCTGCACGGGCTGCATGTAGAGCGTGATGCCGGGAAGCGAGGCGGTGCTGGCCTTCAGCCGCCGCATCACCTCGGTGATGTTGGAGCCGCGCTGTTCGTGCGGCTTCAGGTTGATCAGGATGCGGCCGACATTGAGCGTGTTGTTGGTGCCGTCGACCCCGATGAAGGACGACAGGCTCTCAACATCCGGGTCCTTGAGGATGATGCCGGCGACCGCCTGCTGCCGCTCCGCCATCGAGCTGTAGGAAACCGACTGGGGTGCTTCGGTGATGGCCTGTATCATTCCGGTGTCCTGAACCGGGAAGAAGCCCTTCGGGATCACGATGTAGAGCGCGACCGTCAGCACGAGGGTGGCCAGCGCAATCAACAGCACCAGGGGCTGGTGGTTGAGCACTCTCGTGAGAAGGCGCCCATAGCCACGGATCACCCAGTCGAAGAAGTTGCGGCTTGCCCGCTGCAGCGCATTTTCGTGCACGGCCGAGACCGGCTTGAGCAGCTTGGCGCATGCCATGGGAACCAGGGTCAGCGACACCACGGCCGAGATCAGGATGGTGGTCGAAAGCGTGATGGCGAATTCGCGGAACAGCCTGCCCACGATGTCGCTCATGAACAGCAGCGGTATCAGCACCGCGATCAGCGACACGGTCAGCGAGATGATGGTGAAGCCGATCTGCTCTGAGCCGATCAGCGCCGCTTCCTGCGGCGAGTAGCCTTGCTCGATGTAGCGCGAGATGTTCTCGATCACCACGATGGCGTCGTCCACCACGAAGCCGGTCGCAATCGTCAGCGCCATGAGCGAGAGGTTGTCCAGGCTGTAGCCGAACAGATACATGATGCCCAGCGTGCCCACGAGCGAAAGCGGCACGGAAAGGCTGGGGATCAGCGTTGCGCGGGCGCTGCGCAGGAACACGAAGATGACCAGCACCACCAGGACGACCGCCAGCGTCAGCTCGTATTCCACGTCGCGCACCGAGGCGCGGATGGTGGTGGTGCGGTCTGTCAGCACGGCGACGTTGACTGCGCTGGGCAGCGAAGCCTGCAACTGCGGCAGCAGCGCCTTGATGCGGTCCACCACCTCGATGACGTTGGCGCCCGGCTGGCGCTGGATGTTCAGGATGATGGCAGGCGTGGTGTTCATCCATGCGCCGAGCTTGTTGTTCTCGGTGCCGTCTATCACCGTGGCCACGTCGGTCAGCCGCACCGCCGCCCCGTTCTTGTAGGCGACGATCAGGGAGTCATATTCCTTTGCGGTCCTGAGCTGGTCGTTGGCATTCACCGAATAGGCCCGGGCCGAGCCGTCGAAGCTGCCCTTCGGCGCATTGACGTTGGCGTTGGCCAGCGTCGTGCGCAGATCGTCGATGTTGAGCCCGTAGGCGGCGAGCTTGCGCGGATCGGCCTGCACGCGCACCGCAGGCCGGTGGCCGCCGCTCAGCGTCACCAGGCCGACGCCGGGAAGCTGGGAAATCTTCTGGGCTAACCGCGTGTCGGCCAGTTCCTGCACCTGGCGTAGCGGCATCGTCTCCGAAGTCAGGCCCAGCGTCAGCACCGGCGCGTCGGCGGGGTTCACCTTGGCGTAGATCGGCGGGGCTGGAAGGTCCGACGGCAGCAGGTTGCCCGTCGCATTGATCGCCGCCTGCACCTCCTGCTCGGCGACGTCGAGCGAGATCGAGAGGTTGAACTGCAGCGTGATCACCGAGGCCCCGGCCGAGCTCACCGAGTTCATCTGGTTCAGGTTGGGAATCTGCCCGAGCTGGACCTCGAGCGGGGCGGTGATGGAAGACGTCATCACGTCGGGGCTGGCGCCGGGATAGAAGGTCTGGACCTGGATGGTCGGATAGTCGACCTGGGGCAGAGCCGATACCGGCAGGAAGCGGAACGCCACTATTCCGGACAGCAGGATTGCGACCATCAACAGCGATGTTGCCACCGGCCGAAGAATGAAGGGTCGCGACGGGTTCATTTCGTGTGACGATTCCCTCCATGTCGCTGTCCGCCCTGCGGCCTCTCCGGCGGCGGCGGGGTGACATCCGGCTTGGGCAGGTCCTGCTGGGCCTGCGCGGGGCTCGCGGCCTGTTCCTGCTCGTGCACCCTCACGGCCGCGCCCTCGCGCAGCTTGTCGGCGCCGTCCACCACCACGCGGTCGCCCGGCGCGAGGCCCGAGACGACCTCGGCGCGCTCGCGGTCGATTGCGCCCAGCGCGATCTTCCTCACCGACACGGTGTCGTTGGAATTGATGACATAGGCGAAGGTTCCGGGCACGCCGTGCTGGATCGCAGCGGTCGGCATGACCGCCACGTCCTTGTGCTGGTTCAACAGCAGCACCGCGTTGACGAACTGGTTCGGATAAAGGATGCGGTTGGCGTTGTCGAAGAACGCCCGCAGCTTGATCGTGCCGGTGGAGGGGTCGATCTGGCTGTCGAAGGTCTGCAACACGCCTTCGGCCAGCTTCGTACTGCCGGTGCGGTCATAGGCCGTCACGGGCAGCTGCGCGCCCTGCTGCACGCGCTGGGAGATCGCCGGCAACTGGTCTTCCGGCACGGTGAAAAGTACGCTGATGGGCTGGATCTGGGTGATGACGACGATGCCGGCAGGGTCGCCGGGGGTGACGTAGTTTCCCGCATCGATCTGGCGCAGGCCCGTGCGGCCATCCAGCGGCGACAGGATGCGGCAATAGCCGAGATTGACGGTGGCGGCCTCGACCAGCGCCTTGTCGGCCTCCACGGTGCCCTGATATTGCCCGACAAGTGCCGTCTGGGTGTCGAGGGTCTGTCGCGCCACCGCGTTCTGGGCCGCCAGGCCCTGGTAGCGCTTGAGGTCGACCTGCGCGCCCTTCAGAAGCGCTTCATCCCGGGCCAGCTGGCCCTGCGCCTGCTGCAGTGCTGCCTCGAAGGGCCGGGGGTCGATCTGCGCCAGCAGGTCGCCCTTCTTGACGTCCTGCCCCTCCTGGAAATCCACCTGGATGAGCTGGCCGCTGACCTGGGGCCTGACCACCACCGTGTTCATCGACGTCACCGTGCCGAGTGCGCTGACGGTGACGTTGATGTTGCCGGTCTGCACGGTGGCCGCCCCAACCGATACCGGCTGCTCGGCACGGCCGGGCGCGGGCGGCTTCTCGGCCAGGGGCAGCCTTTGCCACCAGAGGGCCCCCGCGATCGCCAGCAACACCAGGAAGACAAACCAAAGCCAGCCGCTGCGCGAGCCCGGCCTGGTCGGTTCCGGTCGCTCAACAATGCGCTCTTCGGGCTCTCGAAGCTGGTCCATGGCAACGCATGCTCAAGATCGGTCGGCACGAGGGATAATCAAGGCCGCCGATACAAGGACTTTTGTGCCGCCGCAGCGCTCCTGCAAGGGGGTCACCGTTTCGTGATCGCGCGGCCGCGGCGGGGGTGCCGCGATTTTGATGGCTGGACATATTGACATAAAGATATCTTTATGTGACGAGAAGTCGCTCTGGAAACTGGAATTGTCGCAAATGAATTCGCTTGATGCCCTGTTCGGGCCAGTCGCCGAAACCTCCCGCGGGGCCGAGGTTGTCGCCGTGCTGACGAAAGCCGCGCGCGAGCGCATCCTTGTTCTCGACGGGGCGATGGGCACGCAGATCCAGGGTCTGGGCTTCGACGAGGGCCATTTTCGCGGCGACCGCTTCGGCGGCTGCGCCTGCCACCAGCAGGGCAACAACGACCTTCTGATCCTGACGCAGCCCGCGGCGATCGAGGAGATCCACTACCAATACGCCATCGCCGGCGCCGACATTATCGAGACCAACACCTTCTCCTCCACCCGCATCGCCCAGGCCGATTACGGCATGGAGGACATGGTCTACGAACTGAACCGCGACGGCGCGCGGCTGGCGCGGCGCGCGGTAAAGCGGGCCGAGCAGGAGGACGGCAAGCGCCGCTTCGTGGCCGGCGCGCTGGGGCCCACCAACCGCACGGCTTCGATCTCGCCCGACGTCAACAATCCCGGCTACCGCACCGTCACCTTCGATGATCTGCGCATCGCCTATGCCGAGCAGCTTCGCGGCCTGATCGACGGCGGAGCCGACCTGATCCTGATCGAGACCATCTTCGACACGCTGAACGCCAAGGCGGCGGTGTTTGCGTGCAACGAGGTCTTTGCGGAAAAGGGCGTCGAACTGCCCATCATGATTTCCGGCACGATCACAGACCTTTCCGGCCGCACGCTGTCGGGCCAGACGCCCACCGCCTTCTGGCACTCGCTGCGCCATGCCAATCCCTTCACCTTCGGGCTGAACTGCGCTTTGGGTGCCGCCGCCATGCGCGAGCACCTGGCCGAGATTTCGGACGTGGCCGACACCTTCACCTGCGCCTATCCCAATGCCGGCCTGCCCAATGAATTCGGAGGCTATGACGAAAGCCCGGAATTCATGGCCGAGCAGATAGAGGAATTCGCGCGCGAGGGGCTGGTGAACGTGGTGGGCGGCTGCTGCGGCTCGACGCCCGAGCACATCCGTGCCATTGCCGAGGCTGTGAAGAAATATCCGCCTCGCCAGGTGCCCGAGCACAAGCCGCTGATGAAGCTGTCGGGCTTGGAGCCCTTCACGCTCACCCCGGAAATCCCCTTCGTCAATGTCGGCGAGCGCACCAACATCACCGGCTCGGCCAGATTCCGAAAGCTGATCACGGCGGGCGACTTTGCCGCCGCGCTCGAGGTGGCGCGCGACCAGGTCGCCAATGGCGCGCAGATCATCGACGTCAACATGGACGAGGGCCTGATCGATTCAAAACGGGCCATGGTCGAGTTCCTCAACCTGATCGCGGCCGAGCCGGATATCGCCCGCGTGCCGATCATGATCGACAGCTCCAAATGGGAGGTGATCGAGGCCGGGCTGAAATGCGTGCAGGGCAAGCCGGTCGTCAACTCGATCTCGATGAAGGAAGGCGAGGAAGCCTTTCTCCACCACGCCAAACTGGTGCACGCCTATGGTGCGGCGGTCGTCGTCATGGCCTTTGACGAGGCCGGCCAGGCCGACGCGAGGGAGCGCAAGGTCGCGATCTGCACCCGCGCCTACAAGCTTCTGACCGAAAAGGCCGGCTTTGCGCCCGAGGACATCATCTTCGATCCCAACATTTTTGCCGTGGCCACCGGCATCGAGGAGCACAATGGCTACGGCGCGGCCTTCATCGAAGCGGCTGGCGAGATCACCCGCACCCTGCCGCATGTGCACGTCTCGGGCGGCGTCTCGAACCTGTCCTTCTCCTTCCGCGGCAACGAGCCGGTGCGCGAGGCCATGCACGCCGTGTTCCTCTATCATGCCATCCAGGCGGGCATGGACATGGGCATTGTCAATGCCGGCCAGCTGGCGGTCTACGAGTCCATCGACCCCGAGCTGCGCGAGGCCTGCGAGGACGTCATCCTCAACCGCGTGCCCAAGGATGGCGGCAACGCCACCGAGCGCCTGCTGGACCTGGCCGAGCGCTTCAAGGGCGCGGGCGGAAGGGAAGCCAGGGAAAAGGACCTGGCCTGGCGCGAATGGCCGGTGGAAAAGCGGCTGGAGCATGCGCTGGTCAACGGCATCACCGAGTTCATCGAGGCTGATACCGAGGAGGCGCGGCAGAAGGCCGAGCGCCCGCTGCATGTGATCGAGGGACCGCTGATGGCCGGCATGAATGTCGTGGGCGACCTGTTCGGCTCGGGAAAAATGTTCCTGCCGCAGGTAGTCAAGTCGGCCCGCGTCATGAAGCAGGCGGTCGCCGTGCTCTTGCCCTACATGGAAGCCGAGAAGGCGGCCAATGGCGGCAGCGGCGCGCGCGAGAGCGCCGGCAAGATCGTCATGGCGACCGTGAAGGGCGACGTTCACGACATCGGCAAGAACATCGTCGGCGTCGTGCTCGCCTGCAACAACTACGAGATCATCGACCTCGGCGTGATGGTGCCGGCCTCCAAGATCCTGGAAACGGCGCGCGAGCATAAGGCCGACATCATCGGCCTGTCCGGGCTGATCACGCCTTCGCTGGACGAGATGGTGCATGTCGCCACCGAGATGGAGCGCGAAGGCTTCGACATTCCGCTTCTGATCGGCGGGGCCACCACCAGCCGCGTGCACACGGCGGTGAAGATCCACCCGAAATACGAACGCGGCCAGACGGTCTATGTAACGGATGCAAGCCGGGCGGTCGGCGTCGTCTCCACGCTTCTATCGCCCGAGGCGAAGGGCGGCTATGTGGACGCAACGCGGGCGGAGTACAGGAAGGTTGCGGATGCCCATGCGCGCAGCGAAGCCGAGAAACAACGCCTGCCGCTGGCGGCGGCACGGGCCAACGCCCACCGCATCGACTGGTCGGGCTACGAGCCGCCGAGGCCGTCCTTCCTCGGCACGCGCGTCTTCGAGGACTGGGACCTGGCGGAGCTTTCCAGCTACATCGACTGGACGCCCTTCTTCCAGACCTGGGAATTGAAGGGGCGCTTCCCGAAGATCCTGGAGGACGAGAAGCAGGGGGCGGCTGCCCGCCAGCTCTTCGAGGACGCACAGGCGATGCTGGAAAGGATCGTTGCGGAAAAATGGTTCGCGCCGAAGGCCGTCATCGGCTTCTGGCCCGCCAATGCGGTGGGCGACGATATCCGCCTGTTTGCCGACGGCGACCGGGAGAGGGAGCTCGCCACCTTCTTCACGCTGCGCCAGCAGCTTTCCAAGCGCGACGGCAGGGCCAATGTGGCGCTGTCCGACTTCGTCGCGCCTCTGGAAACCGGCAAGCCCGACTATCTCGGCGGCTTCGTGGTCACGGCCGGCATCGAGGAGGTGGCCATAGCCAAGCGCTTCGAGCGCGCCAACGACGATTACTCGTCTATCCTGGTGAAGGCGCTGGCCGACCGCTTTGCCGAGGCGTTCGCCGAGCGCATGCATGAGCGCGTGCGCAGAGAGTTCTGGGGCTATGCGCCGCACGAGGCGCTGTCATCGGACGAGCTGATTTCCGAGACCTATCGGGGCATCCGCCCGGCGCCGGGCTACCCGGCCCAGCCCGACCACACCGAGAAGGTGACTCTGTTCCGCCTGCTCGATGCGCAGAAGCGGGTCGGCGTCAGCCTGACCGAAAGCTATGCCATGTGGCCCGGCTCATCCGTCTCCGGCCTCTATCTGGCCCATCCCGAAAGCTATTATTTCGGCGTCGCCAAGGTCGAGCGCGACCAGGTCGAGGACTATGCAAGGCGCAAGGGCATGGCGGTTGCCGAGGTGGAGCGCTGGCTGGGGCCGATCCTGAACTACGTGCCGGTTCGGACCGCCGAGAGCGTCGCCTAGCACAGCGTCGCCCGCTGCATCATTGCGATTGCTGGCCGGGGGCTGTCGCCCCGTCATGCGCGGGTGGTCAGGTCCTTGCGCAGCGAGTGGAACAGGCCCTTCAGCCCGGTGTCGGAAACGGCTTCCGTGGCCTCGGTCAGGTCATGCCAGCGCCGCTTGCGCTGGGCGCGTTCGGGCCAGTGCACCAGCGTGCCCCGAACCTGCAGGCCATACAGCACCACCGAGCAGAGGGCCTGCGAGCCGTCCTTGAGCGTCTTGAGGTAGTCATAGGTGCCGATCGGCTCTGGATCGATGTCTCCGAACACGCCGGCCTCCTCGAAGGCCTCGCGCATGGCCGCGTGCCTCGGGCTCTTGCCCTTGACCGGCCAGCCCTTCGGCACCAGCCAGCGCTTGGTCTCGCGCGAGGTGATCAGCAGCACCTTGACCCCGCCGCGCCGGCTCACGCGCCAGGGCAGCGCGCCGTACTGAAGCAGGCTCTCCGCTGCACTCGGCGCGGCTGAATGTTGTCTTGCCAGTGCTGTCATCGGCAGCCCTCGCCGGAAATCCCGGAGGCGTATCCCTCAGCGGAAACAGACAGGCTCGGCGCGAAAGGCCGCGGCATCACCGGCGGGTGCTGGCGGTGGGCGCACCAGGGGCAGCGAACCGCCGCGCGCGGCAGGCCGCGGTGGCAGAACTTGCATCTCGGAAAGGCATAGGAAGTGATCATCTTCGGCTCCAGGCGGCGCGATAAAATCGCGCAAGGTTCCACCGCAATTCGGTTCGAGAAGGTGGTCCCGGAGCGGAAGGTTCTGTGCGGTATTCAGTCCATCATGAAGCCGCTCCGGGAGAAGACATGCGCTTCTCCGGCCAGCCTCGAAATCATGATGAAGGTTTTCATGCACATGATTTCAATATAGGTGAAAGCAAAAGAAATACAAGGGCATGGCCGGGTGCCGGTGGGTAACGGGGGCTTCTTGCCGCGGCATGCAAGGATTTCACATTTCTCCCCGCGCAATGATGCCTTCAGGCGACGTGCCGGCCGGGCTGGAGCCGTTTTCCGGTTCTGAAATCGATTTGCACATGGGAAATCTTGCCTTATTGAGATTGCGGGTTTTCCGGCGAACGCGGTCGGGCCCGCCGCATAGGAGAGGAGCCTTTTCGTGATGTCAGAACAAGCGGGTGCGATGAAAGCCGATGTGATCGTCATCGGCGGCGGCATTGCCGGCGCCTCCATCGGCTATTGGCTGGCACCGCATGTGAAGACCGTTCTTCTCGAGCGCGAGAGCCAGCCGGGCTATCACTCCACCGGGCGTTCGGCCGCCCTGTTCAGCGAAAGCTACGGCACGCAGCAGGTGCGCGCGCTGACCCTGGCCAGCAGGGCTTTCCTCGAAGCCACCCCGCCCGGCTTCGCCGAGTTCCCCATCCTGTCGCCGCGCGGCGCGCTGGTCGTTGCTTCGGCTGACAAGGCGCACATGCTGGACGAGCATGAGGAAATCATCCGCGCCGTCAGCGCCACGGGCTCGCGCCTCGACGCCGCGGCCGTGCAGGCAATGGTCCCGGTGCTCCGGCCCGAAATGGCGGTGGGCGGCGTCTACGATCCGGACTCGGCCGACATGGACGTGCATGCGCTGCACCAGGGCTATCTGCGCGGCCTGCGCCAGGCGGGCGGCACGGTCGTGTGCAACGCCGAGGTGACCGCCGCCGAGCGCTCGGGCGCCGACTGGCGCGTCGTCGCCTCGGGCAAGGAATATGTCGCGCCCATCGTGGTGAACGCTTCCGGCGCATGGGGCGACGAGATCGGCCAGCTGTTTGGCGCGGAACCGCTGGGGCTCGAGCCGCGCCGGCGCAGCGCCTTCATCTTCGCGCCGCCAGCAGGCATGGACATCTCGCGCTGGCCCATGGTCATGGACGCCGAGGAGAACTGCTATGTGAAGCCCGATGCGGGCATGCTGCTCGGCTCGCCTGCCAATGCCGACCCGACCGCGCCGCAGGACGTGCAGCCGGAAGATCTCGACATCGCCATGGGCATTTATCGCATCGAGGAGATGACCACGCTCACCGTCGGCCGTCCGGCCCGCGTCTGGGCAGGCTTGCGCTCCTTCGTCTGCGACGGCGACCTCGTCGGCGGCATCGACCCGAAGGTTGCGGGCCTGTTCTGGGTCGTCGCCCAGGGCGGCTACGGCATCCAGACCTCGGCGGCGATGGGCGAGGCCTGTGCTTCGCTGGTGCGCGGGCTACCCCTGCCGGCCCGCATCGCCGATTTCGGCCTCGACGAGGCCAAGCTCGGCCCGGCCCGCCTGAAAGGGTTGCGCGCCGCCGGCTGAGGCTTGACTGATGCTCCGGTTTGGTGCGACGCGCTTGGGAGCGTAACACCGCCGCCGCTTTGCCGGCCGCCAGCTAGGCGGCCGCGAGGCTTCGGCCGAAACTTCGGGGTTCAGCATGGCCAATCCGATCTACGACGCGCTTGTCGGCATTCACTGCGACAACGCCAAACCGTTCCTTCATCTCGCCGACGGCAGCGTGATCAGCCATGCCGGCTTCGCATCGCTCGTCGGCCGCATCGCGGCCGTGCTGCGGGCGCAGGGCGTGGAAGCCGGGGACCGCGTCGCCGTCCATGCTGCCAAGACGCCGGAAACGCTTGCGCTGTTCTTCGGCTGCGCGCAGGTCGGCGCGGTCTTCCTGCCGCTCAACACTGCCTATACGCTCGACGAGGTGAGCTTCTTCCTCGGCGATGCCGAGCCGAAGCTGTGCGTCTGCGCGCCGGAAGAGGAAGCCGACATCGCCGCGCTGCTGCAGGGCAGCGGCCGCACGCTTTCCATCTCGGCCGACAGCACCGGAAGCTTCGCCGACGCGATCGCGACCGCCGAACCCCTCACGGCGGTGACCGACCGGGGCGACGACGACCTCGCCGCTCTGCTCTACACCTCGGGCACCACCGGGCGCTCCAAGGGCGCCATGCTCACCCAGAACAATCTTCTGTCCAACACGCGTGCGCTGGTGGCGGAATGGCGGTTTACCGCCGACGACGTGCTGATCCACGCCCTGCCGATCTTCCACACCCATGGCCTGTTCGTGGCCACCAATGTCATGCTGGCGGTCGGCGGCAGCATGATCTTCCACCAGGCGTTCAAGGCCGACGCCATCCTCGACGACCTGCCGCGCGCCACCGCGCTGATGGGCGTGCCCACCTTCTACACCCGCCTGCTGGCCAGCGACCGCCTCGATCGCGATCTCGTCAGCCATATGCGCCTGTTCGTCTCTGGCAGCGCACCGCTGCTTGCCGAAACCCATGTCGAGTTCGAGGCGCGCACCGGCCACCGCATCCTCGAACGCTACGGCATGACCGAAACCGGCATGAACACCTCCAACCCTTATGACGGCGAGCGGCGCGCCGGCACGGTCGGCTTCCCGCTGCCGGGCACGGAAATCCGCATCGCCGATGACAGCGGCAAGCCGTTGCCAGATGGCGAAATCGGCGGGGTCGAGGTGCGCGGGCCGAACGTCTTTGCCGGCTACTGGCGGCTACCGGAAAAGACCAAAACCGAATTCCGCCAGGACGGCTTCTTCATCACCGGCGATGTCGGCATGATCGACGAGGACGGCTATCTGCACATTGTCGGCCGCGCCAAGGACCTGATCATCTCCGGCGGCTTCAACATCTATCCGAAGGAGATCGAACTGGTGATCGACCAGGTCGAGGGCGTGGTGGAAAGCGCTGTGATCGGCCTTCCGCATGCCGATTTCGGCGAGGCGCCGGTGGCGGTCATCGTGGGCGACGAGACCGCGCGCCCGGCCGTCGAGGCTGCGGTGGCGACGTCTCTCGCGCGCTTCAAGCAGCCGAAGCGGCTGGTCTTCGTGTCCGAGCTGCCGCGCAACACCATGGGCAAGGTGCAGAAAGCCGAACTGCGCAAGCAGTTCGGAGACCTGCTGTCGAACTGACCAACAAATAAGGCCCCGGCGCAGAAAGCGTCGGGGCCTGAGTTCAACCGCGGTCAAAGGGACGGCTGTGCCCCTAGCCTAGTCCCTGAGCAGGTCGAACATCAGCTTGAAGAAGCGGTCGGCATCCACCTCATAGGCGATCCGGGCGTTGTCCTTTTCGCCGCGTTCGCCCCAGAAGTCCGCGACCGTCGCGCCGAAGGTGTAGGTGCCCTGCAGGTCCACGGCGATGTGGGCCGGGCGGGTCTTCACCAGCGTCGGGTCGATCGCCAGCGCCAGCGCCAGCGGGTCGTGCATGGCGCCGCCCACGCCCATCGAGTTGCGGTGAAGCTTCTCGTAGAAGCGCAGCCAGTCGTTGACCAGCTTGCCGAGCGGCGTGTCGATCTTGGCGAGCTCGGCAAATTGCGGCTCCTCGATCAGCACCTGCATTGTCACGTCCAGGCCGACCATGGTGATCGGCACGCCCGAATCCAGAACGATCCGCAGCGCCTCGGGATCGCAATAGGCGTTGAATTCGGTCGGCGTGATGATCTCGCTCTTGCGGTAGAACACGCCGCCCATCCAGATCACTTCCTTGATCTTGGGCAGGACGTGCGGGTGCTTCAGCAGCAGAAGGCCGATGTTGGACAGCGGGCCTGTCGCCATCACCAGGGTGGGCTCGGGGCGCGCCAGCAGTTTTTCGGCCAGGAAGTCGACCGCATGCTGGTCGACAGGCTTGATGGTGGCTTGCGGCAGGTAGGGCGAGCCCTCAAGGCCGCTCGGGCCGTCGGCGGTGCCAAGAACCAGCGGCCGCGCCAGCGGGCGGTGGCAGCCGGCCGCGACCGGCACGTCGCCCGCGCCGATATATTCGAGTATGCGCAGGGCGTTGGCGGTCGTCTTTTCCAGCTCGGCATTGCCGCAGGTCGTGGTCACGCCGAGCAGTTCGATGGCCGGCGAACGATGCGCCATCACCAGGGCAATGGCATCGTCATGGCCGGGGTCGCAGTCGAAGAGAATGGGGGTAGGGGTCATGTCGCTGCCGTTCATGCTGCCCGCTCGTAGCGAGCGATGGTATTCTTGAAGATGTCGAGGAAGCGCCGGCCCTCGAGGTCGGTGCCGATGCGCGTGGTCTTGGGGCCGCCGCCGGGCAGGATCTGGAAGCCGCGATAGGCCACTGTCTGGCCGCGGGCCACGCTGCCGTCGGTCAGCACGTCGACGAAGAGCGGCTCGGTCGTGGTCACCAGGTCGGGCTGGAAGGCAAGTGCCACGGTGATCACGTCGTCCATCGGGAAGCCGACGAGACCGAAGAACTCGCGCCAGATGTCGATATAGATCGGGAACACGTCGGCGATCATGTCGACAACCGGGTTGTCCTTGGCGTTCGCCTGCATGTCGGCAATGTCGTTGCGCGTCAGCATGGAGGTGGCGACGCGGTTGTCTTCGCAGATGTCGAGCGGCACGAGGATCTTCTGCACGTCGGCATTGAGCACGATGCGCGAGGCTTCCGGGTCGGCCCAGATGTTGTACTCGGTCACCGGCGTGATGTTGCCCGGCGTGTGGAAGTTGCCGCCCAGCACCAGCAGGTTCTTCAGCGCCTTGGTCAGCCGCGGCTCCTGCAGCAGCGCCATGGCCGCATTGGTCAGCGGGCCGGTGGTCACCAGCGTGATCTCGCCGGGGTTCGACATCACCGTGTTGATGATGAAGTCGACTGCGTGGCCGGGCGTCGCCTGCCGCCTGGGCGTGGGCGCCGGCGGGTTGAACTTCTTCAGGCGGTCGCCGAAGCGTTCGGTCAGCTGCTTCTCGAAATGCACCGGCGCTTCCATGTCGGCCTTGGAATGGCCGACGATCGGCCGCCAGGCACCGGCATAAACGGGAATGTCGTCACGGCCGGCAAGCGACAGCGTGTTGAGCACGACATTGGTCACCTGCTCGATGGGGCCGGCCGCACCGGTCACGGTGGTGATGGCCTCGAGCTTGATGTTGGGGTTTGCCGCGGCAAACAGCACGGCGAGGATGTCGTCGCCCGCCGAATCCACGTCGAGAATAATGCGTTCCATTTGTCAAAAAGCCTTTCAGCGTAAAATGGTCCTGTCCGGCCGTTAGGCCGGGTTCTTGTCGGCACTCAGCAGCCTGCGCATGGTTTCCGCGGTCTCGCGGATGATCTTGGGCCGGCTGCGGTAGGAGAGGGCAAACAGCGCCGACAGCGCGACCAGGTATGGCACCGCAAGGATCAGGTAGGACGGGAAGCCGAAGGTCTGCAGACGCAGCGAAAAGGCGTCGGCGAAGCCGAACAGCAGACAGCCCACCAGCACCTTCCAGGGATCGCCGTTGGAGAAGATCAGGATGGCAACCGCCATGAAGCCGCGACCGGACGACATGTTCTCGGTGAACATGGTGATGTAGCCGAGCGACAGGTGCGCGCCCGCTAGGCCTGCCAGCAGGCCGCACAGCAGCGAGGCCGTGTAGCGGATGCGCGTAATGGAGATGCCCAGCGCCTCCGCCGCTTCCGGCTTCTCGCCGACGACGCGGATGTAGAGGCCAAGCCGGCTGCGCTTATAGAACAGGATCAGCAGCGGCACGGCGAGGAACGCGACATAGACCATGGGCGTGTAGCCCGAAACCAGCGGTGCCCATGAGCCGAGCAGTGCCTTCGCGCCGGGGATCTGCACCTTGGGCAGGCCGACGATGCCCTGTCCGACGATGGAGCCGCGCGTGCCGAAGATAGCCTTCATCAGCGAGACCGTCATGCCGCCGGCAAGGATGTTGAGCGCAAGGCCGACCACCACTTCATTGGCCCGGAAGCTGACGACGAGGACGGCGAAGGCCAGCGCGAACACAAGTGCCGCGGCCACGCCACAGGCCACGCCCACCAGCGCCGAGCCCGACCAGATCGAGCCCAGCACGGCGAAGAAGGCGCCGACCAGCATCTGGCCTTCCAGGCCGATGTTGAAGATACCGGCCTTGGTGGTGAAGGAACCGCCCAGCGCCACCAGAAGGATCGGCGCCGTGGTCCGCAGCATCGCGACGAGGAGCGCGACGTTGACGAGGTTGGCTAGAATTTCCATCGACGTTCCCCTGCGGTGCTGTCACCGCGCCGCTTCATCAGAACCTGGGCCGACACGCTGAGAATGATCAGCGCCTGGATCACCGTGATGATTTCGCGCGAGGCGTTGGTGTCCACTTCCAGCAGCAGCGAGCCGCTGCGCAGCGCGCCGAAGAACAGCGCCGTGAAGATCGTGCCGATGGGCGAGCCGTTGGCCAGCAAGGCCGCGATCAGCCCGTCGAAGCCGAAGCCGGGCGCAAAGCCTTCCATGAAGCGGTGATGCACGCCAAGCGTCTCGACGCCGCCGGCCAGCCCGCCGATGGCGCCCGAGGCGAGCAGCACGATGAAGCCCTGGCGCTTGACGTCGATGCCGCCATATTCGGCGAATTTCGGTGCCGAGCCGACCATGGAGGCCGAATAGCCGCGCGCCGTGTGGCGGAACAGCCAGGCGACCGCGACCGCCAGCACCAGCCCGACGACCAGTCCCCAGTTCAGCCGGGAGAAGGAGAAGATCTCCGGCAGATACGCGCTTGGGAGGATGGGCGGGGTTTCGGACCAGCCGCCGGGACGCTTGAAGAGAAAGATGGTGAAGTAGGAGGTCAGCAGCACCGCCACATAGTTGGACAGGATGGTGGAGACGACCTCGTTGGTGTTGTAGCGCGCGCGGAAATAGGCCGGGATCGAAACCCAGGCCGCGCCCGCAAGCACCGCCACGATAAGGGCGACGACCATGTGCAGGCCGGGCGGCAGCGGCAGCGCGAAGCCGACCAGCGCCGCGGCAAAGCCGCCGAGGAAGAGCTGGCCCTCGATGCCGACATTGAACATGCCGCCACGCAGGCCGACGCAGGCCGCCACGCCGCAGATCAGGATCGGTGTCGTCTGCAGCAAGGTGCCGGCGATCCTGGTCTGGTCGCCGAAGGCCCCGCGCAGCAGGGTCATGAAGACCTTCACAGGACTTTCGTCGACGAGGATGATGATGACCGCGCCGATGGCAAGCGCCAGGAGCACGGCTATCGCCTGGCCGTAGAATGCGCGCAATCTGTCGCTCATGAAGCGAGTTCCCGTTCCTTTTCGCCGGGCTGGAGCCCCGCCATCATCATGCCGATGGTTTCGTCGTCGGCCTCGTTGCCGTCGACCTCGCCCATGAGGCGGCCGTTGAAGAGAACCAGGATGCGGTCCGCCAGGGTCAGCAGTTCGTCGAGCTGCACCGAGATGACGAGCACCGCGCGCCCGGCCGCGCGCTGGCTCATGATCTCGCTGTGGATGGCTTCCTGGGCGCCAATGTCGACGCCGCGCGTCGGCTGGTCGATCAGCAGAAAATCCGCGTCGTTGGTGAATTCGCGCGCCAGCACCACCTTCTGGATGTTGCCGCCCGAAAGCCGCTTGACGGTGTCATGCGGTCCGCGCGCGCGGATGTCGAAGCGCTTGATCATCGCCTCGGCGTCCCTGTCGGTGGCCTTCCAGTCTAGCACGCCGTTCCGGCTCCACGGAGCCCGGTGCTGGCGGCCCATGAGCAGGTTGGACGAAATCGAGGCGCCGCCGTCGACGCCGCGGATCATGCGGTCGCCCGGCACATGCGCAAAGCCGGCCTTGCGGATCGCCGCCGGCGAAAGCCGGGTCAGGTCGCGGCCATTGAGAAACGCTTCGCCATGGCTGGCGGGTCGCAGGCCGGCAAGCACTTCCGCCAGCTCGGTCTGGCCGTTGCCGGCGACGCCGGCGATGCCGACGATCTCGCCGGCGCGCACGGTGAAGCTCACGTCGCGCAGGGCAGGCAGGCGGCGCTCGTCGCGCGCCCACAGGTTGCGCACGTCCAGCACGACCTTGCCTTCGGTGGCCTCGCGCGGGCGCCGGTCGAAGCTGACGTCGCGGCCCACCATCATGCGCACGAGATCGGCCTTGGTGAGCTCGGCGGTCGGGCGGGTGGCGACATGCTTGCCGTTGCGCAGCACCGTCACCGTGTCGGATACTTCCATCACCTCCTCGAGGTGGTGGGAAATGAAGATGACGGTCATGCCCTCGGCCACGAAGCGGCGCAGCGTCTGGAACAGCTCGCGGCTCTCCTGCGGCGTCAGCACCGCGGTCGGTTCGTCGAGGATGATGGTGCGCGCGCCGCGCACCAGGACCTTGAGGATCTCGATGCGCTGCTCGATGCCGACGGAAACGAGGCTGACGCGCTCGGTCGGGTCGACCTTCAGGCCGACGCGCTCGGAGAGCTCGCGGGTCTTCTCGATCTGCGCGGCGTGGTCGATGAGACCGTTGTTGACGATCTCCATGCCGAGGAAGATGTTCTCGGCGATCGAAAGCGACGGCACGAGCTTGAAATGCTGGTGCACCATGCCAAGGCCAGCGGAAATGGCCGCGGCCGGGTCGGCAAACACGACGTCCTGCCCGTCGATGCGGATCTTTCCCTCGTCGGGCTGCAGCAGCCCGAACAGGATGTTCATGAGGGTGGTTTTGCCGGCGCCGTTTTCGCCGATGATCGCGTGGATTTCGCCGCGGCGAACGGTGAGGTTGACGTTCTCATTGGCGGTGAAAGCGCCGAAGCGCTTGGTGATGCCAATGAGCTCGACAGCGTTTTCGGCGGGGCGAGCTGCGGTCGTTGTCGAGGATGCGTTCGACACGAAAGACCTCACAGTTGGGTTGGTCGATCAACCCGGCGTCCGCACGGACCGATATGCCGGATTGCGGGCGGCGGCGCCGCATGGCGCCGCCAGCCTTTCGAGAGATGCCGAACCGGCCTTACTTGGCCTTGACGATCTCGATCTTGCCGTCGACGATCTCCTGCTTGATCTCTTCCAGCTTGCTGGTGATCTCGGAGGGGATGTTGGCGGCGATGTCGTCGCAGACCTTCACTTCGACGCCGCCGGAGGCCAGGTCGAACGTGCGGGTGCCGGGGGTGACCTTGCGGCCCTCGACCTCGTCCTTGATCAGCGTGTAGACGGCGATGTCGCCGCGCTTGAGCATGCTGGCCAGCACGTTGCCCGGAGCCGAGCCGCACATGTCGACGTCGACGCCGATCGAGTATTTGTCGGCCGCAGCACTCGCCTGCATCACGCCTTCGCCCGTCGGACCGGCGACGTTGTAGACGATGTCGGTGCCCTGGCCGTAGAGCGCCAGCGCCAGTTCGCTGCCCTTGGCCGGGTCATCGAAGGTGCCGGCGAACACGGCGTTCACCTTGACGTCCGGCGCGGCATACTTGGCGCCCTGCTCGTAGCCGCCGAGGAAGTTGCGGATGACGGGAATGTCGCGGCCGCCGACGAAGCCGATGGCCTTGCCGTCGCCGATCTTGTCGAAGGAGCTGCCCTGGTTCTCGATCAGGCCCGCCAACGCGCCGGCCACGAAGGAGCCCTGCTCCTCAGCGAAGCTGGCATAGACGATCTTGTCGCTGTCCAGCACGCCGTCGATGAACACGAAGCGCTGGTCGGGATAGGCCGCACTTGCCTTCTGCAGCGCGTCCACCAGCTCCCAGCCCATCACGAAGATGAGGTCGTACTGGCCGCCCTTGGCGAGGTTGGCGAACTGCTCTTCATAGTCGAGCGCGCGGTTGCCGGTGTCGACCAGCTTGAGATCGATGCCGAACTCGTCCTTGGCCTTGTTGAGGCCGTTGACGATGGAGACGCCGAAGCCCTGTGCGAAATAGCCGGAAATGGCCGCCACCGACACCTTGTCCTGCGCGCCGGCCGCGCCGATCGAGGCGGCAAAAGCAACGCCGGCGATCGCAAACTTCTTGAACAAATTTCTCATCCCGCTTCCCATGATCTCCCTGGAAACACTGCTTCAAGCCCGACGCGTTGCGGTATAGGTTATCCCAACTTGTTGGTGCTCATATGACTTTATGGGTGGTCTAACAATCTGTCAATCGGGGTGCATTGCAGCCCACAGGAGTCATAGCCGTTATATAAGGCCAGCCGGCGTCTGGCGCTTGACAATCCACGCCAATCGCTAATTGTTGCTACTCTAACAAGTTAGGCCAGTTTCAAGCCTGGTCGGTTTTTCGAGAGGACCCATGTCAGACATCCCAATCAAGAAGCTCGTCGTCCAGGTCGAGGAGATATTCCACGAGGGCGGCCCGCGCGCCGACAAGCCCCTGAAGCGCGGCGCGGTGCTGGCCGTGGTCGAAAACCCGTTTGCCGGCCGCTATGTCGAGGAAATCGCGGGCTTCATGGAAGATCTGAAGCCGGTGGGCCTCGCCATGGCCACGAAGCTGCTGGAAGCCATGGGCGGCGAAGCGGGCGAGATTGAGGCCTATGGCAAGGGCGCCATCGTCGGCGGTGCGGGCGAGCTGGAACACGGCGCGCTGTGGCACAATCCGGGCGGCTATGCGATGCGCGAGCTGCTGGGCGACACCAAGGCCATCGTTCCCTCCACCAAGAAGGTCGGCGGCCCGGGCGCGCGAATCGACATTCCGGTGGCCCACGTGAATGCCGCCTATGTGCGCAGCCATTTCGATGCGATCGAGGTGGGCATCAACGATGCGCCGCGCGCCAACGAGATCGTGCTGGTGCTGGCGATGACGACGGGCCCGCGAATCCATGCGCGCGTCGGCGGCCTGGCGGCCAAGGACATCAAGGGAGAGGACGGTTTGCGATGAGCGTCGAAATCCGCAAGATTTTCACGGTCGTTGAGGAGACGCGGTTCGAGGGCGGACGCCCGGTCAACCCGCCCACGCGCCGCGCCGCCGCGGTCGCGGTCATCCGCAACCCCTATGCGAACCAGTTCGTGGACGACCTGTCCAAGCTCAGCGATATCGGCGAGGAACTCGGTGACATCTTGCCGCGTCGCGCGGTCGCTGCCCTGGGCATCGACGGTTCCGCCGTCGAGAGTTTTGGCAAGGCGGCCGTGGTTGGCGCTGATGGCGAGCTCGAGCACGCCGCCGCCATCCTGCACCCGAAGCTCGGCGCACCCTTCCGCGACATCCTAGGCAAGGGCGCGGCGCTGATCCCTTCGTCGAAGAAGCGTGGCGGCCTCGGCGCGCCGATCGACATCCCGCTCGGCCACAAGGACGCGGCCAAGGTGCGCAGCCACTTCGACGGCATGGAAGTGCGTGTTCCTGATGCGCCGCGCGACGACGAGATCGTGGTGGCGATCGCGGTGACCGATTCGGGCCGCCCGCACCCGCGCGTCGGCGGGCTGACCAAGGATGAAGTGAAGGGCGAAGACGGGCTCGTCTGAGCCCTCGAGAATGTTCCGCCGCGGCTAGTCGCTCGCGGCGGAACCTTGCGGCCCTCAGGCCGCGACTGTCTCAGGAACCCGGGCTGCCGGGGGCGTGTTGCGGCTACGGCCCGTGCGAACCACGCCGTCCACCATGATCATGCCGATGCCGGGCAGGTTGCCCATGGTGATGCTGTCGAGGAAGTCCTTGCCGGCGCCGCCCAGGGCCTGGTCCATGAAGACGAGATCGGCCGCGCGGCCGGGCGCCACGATGCCGCGATCGTCCAGCTTGCGCACATGCGCGATGTTGCCAGAGGCGAAGCAGAACGCGACTTCCGGCGCCACACCGCCCAGCGAGGCCAGCATGGTGATGGTGCGCAGGATGCCGAGCGGCTGCACGCCCGAGCCGGCCGGGCCGTCGGTGCCGACGATCACGCGGGCAAGCTCGCCGCGTTCCTGAGCGATCTTCAGCACCATCAGGCCGGTGCGCAGATTGCCGTTGTGGACGATTTCCAGCGCGCGCGTGCTTTCCTCGCAGACGCGGATGATTTCATCGTCGGGCAGGGCGGTCGGGCCGCCATTGACGTGGGCGATCACGTCGGCATCCACTTCCAGCACCACGTCGGCGCCGATGCGCCCCGAACCGGGGATCGAGGGGCCGCCGGTGTGGGTCATCGACGTCATGCCGTATTTGCGCGCCCAGGCGATCATCTGCCGGCCGGTCGGGCCGTCCTTGACGCCGCCAAGGCCAACCTCGCCGATCAGCGTCACGCCGGCCTCGGCGAGTTCGCGGAAATAGTCTTCCGTCATCCCGTGCTCGAGCACCGGCGCGCCGGCGATGATCTTCATGCCGCTGGGCCGGAAATTGGCGAAGCTGCGCTGCGCGGCAATCGCCAGCGCCTTGATGCCCACCAGGTCGCGGGGGCGGCCGGGATAGTGCGCCTCGCCAGCCGAGATCACGGTGGTCACGCCGCCATGCAGCGTAGAGTCGAGCCAGCCCATCTGGTTCTGGCGCGGCGTCCAGTCTCCGGCCACGGGGTGCACGTGGTTGTCGATCAGGCCGGGCGTGACGACGCAGCCCTGCGCGTCGATGATCGTCTTGGCGCCCTCGAGGTCGAGGTCGGCAGCCTTGCCGACGGCACTGATGCGCTCGCCGGTGCACACGATGGTGTCGGCGTCCAGAATCGGGTTGGCGAGATCGCCGCTCAGCAGCAGGCCGATATTGCGGATGACGAGTTTGTCGCCGCCGGCGGCAGGCCCATTCGGTTCAACCGACATTCGAAATTTCCTTTTCAAGTCTTGCGGATTGGTGCCCGGCCAAGGCCCCCGCCGGGCTGGCTCAGTCCTCGCTGCCGATCCGGTGTAGCAGGTCGAGAAGGGTCTTCTGCTCTTCCGGCGACAGCGGCGAGAGCAGCTTGCGTCCGACCTCCAGGCTGCGGTCGAGGCGCTCGAGCGTGTAGTGCGTGCCGGCATCGGTCAGCGTGATGATGATCAGGCGCTGGTCGGTTTCGGAAGGGCTGCGCTTGATAAGCCCGTGCTTCAGCAGCTTGCGCACCACGATGCTGATGGTGGAGGGGTCCATCGCGGTGAGCCGACCGAGATGGTTCTGCGAGACCTCGCCATAGCGCAGGATCGTCGCCAGCGCGGCGAACTGGGTGGGCGAAAGTTCCTCGCCGGCCATCACCTGCTGGAAGCAGAGCGTGGCGCGCTGGTGGGCGCGACGGATGGCATGTGCCGGATGCGCGTCGAGATCGTAGCCGGACTTCCCATAGAGTTCGACGGCTTCCACCCGGCTGATGGGCTTGACCGCGCGCGCAGGCTTCTTGCGCGTGGATTTGGCGCTGTCGTCCTGGACTTCGCTGTCTGTCGTCACTTTCGATCCCTTCCCGTGTCTTCGCAGGCCAGGCCGCTCCTGGCCGGGCTGCGCCCCCTCTCCCTGGCCGTATTCAGCCGACGGTGTCGAGGTTGCGCAGGACCGCGCCGGATTGCAACGCCCCCGCCACGCTCGCCGCGTCGCTGACGACGCCGAAATGCGTGGCGATGTCGTAGAGGCTGCTTTCCTGTTCGCGCGGGCCGGTGGCCGCGCAGCAATCGCTCGGCACCACCACTTCGTAGCCGTTGAAGAAGGCGTCATGCACGGTGGAGCGAACGCAGATATTGGTGACCACGCCGAAGACGATGATCTGGTCGACCAGCATGTCCTTCAGCGTCATGTCGAGGTCGGTCTGGAAGAAGGCCGAGTAGCGACGCTTGATGATGTGGATCTCGTCGTCGCGCGCGCCGAGGTCGTCGATGATCTCGACGCCCCAGGTGCCTTCCACGCAGTGCGGGGTGCGCTTCAGCCATTCGCGGTCGCGTCGCATGTTGGGGCGATGCGCGTCGTGAACCCAGATCACCGGGGCGCCGGCCTTGCGGGCGGCCTCGATCACGCTGAGCTGCGGCGCCACCAGCGTCTCGTAGCCCGGCAGCACCATTGCGCCGCCCGGCTTGCAGAAATCGTTTACCATGTCCACCACGATCACCGCGGCGCGCGCCGGGTCGAGGCTTATGCTGCCGTCATTGCGGTGCGACGAAAAGCTATCCGTGGTCATGGTAGAAACCCTTCAGCATGTGCCAATTGTTTGTGTACATACAAAAACCCTGCCGCCGGCGAAGTCAATCCCGCAGCGTGGCGCCGGCGCGCAAAGAGCGACCGTGTCACCAACTTTAGCCGCCAAGCGCGATTTGGGCATGCAGCGCTCCATTGACAAGATGGGGGATTATGCTCTTCGAATTGTATGACCATCAATGATATTGTGCACGGAGGCCGACTCAAGTGATCGCCGCAGGTCGTTCCGGCGGCAAGTTCCGGGTTCGTCGCGCCACAGAGAAGGAGCCGATATGAAAATCGTCGTAACAGGATCGAGCGGCCTGCTGGGCCGGCACGTCGCCGAAGCCCTGGTGGGGGCCGGGCACGAGGTGCTGGGCATCGACATGGCGCCACCCAGCACGGGCGGCTGGCAGCATGTCACGGCAGACCTCACCGACCTCGGCGCCACGCTGCAGCTCATCGGCGCCTGCGAGGCGGTGGTTCACATCGCCGCCATCCCGCGGCCGACCGGGCGCGCCCCGGCCGAGGTTTTCCGCACCAATATCGCGGCCGCCTACAATGTGGTCGAGGCAGCGGTGAAGGTCGGCGCCTCGCGCTTTATCTATGCGTCCTCCTTCAGCGTGCTCGGCTATCCCTTTGCCGAAAATTTCCGCGCCCCGCACTACCTGCCGGTCGACCAGAACCATCCCATCGGCGCGCAGGATGCCTACGGCCTGTCGAAGTGGCTGGGCGAGGAGGTGGTGGAAGCGGCCGTGCGCCGCGGAGCCTTCTCTGCGGTCAGCCTGCGCATGCCCTGGATCCAGACACCCGAGACCTTCTTCAACGAGGTGGGGCCGCGCCGCGTGCTGGCCGATTCCGCCCGCGACCTGTGGAGCTATCTCGACGCCCGAGACGCCGCCGATGCCTTCCTCAAGGCGCTTGCCTGGAAGGGCGAGGGGCATCTGCGCACCTTCCTCAGCGCGGCTGACAGCTATTCCGAGGAAGAAACCGCGGTGCTGGCCGAGCGTGCATTCCCCGGCGTGCCGTTCGCCCGGCCGATCCCAGGCCATGGCGCGGTGATCGACAACGCCCATGCGCGCGAAACGCTCGGCTTCGAGCCGCGTCATTCCTGGCGCTCGTACAAGAATTCCTGAAGGAGACGAACATGAATCGCTTTGAAAACAAGGTCGTCGTCGTCACCGGCGGCGCTGGCGCCATCGGCGGCGCGGCCGTGCGCCGCTTCCTCGAAGAGGGGGCGCGGGTAGCCGTCGTCGATCGCGACGGCGCCAGGGCCGAGGCATTCGCCGCCGAGCTGGGCGAGCGCGCGCTGGCTGTTGCCGCCGACGTTTCCGACGAGGCCGAGGTCCAGAAGGCGATCGACAAGGTTGTCTCCACCTTCGGCCGCCTCGACGTGGTGTTCAACAATGCCGGCATCTCCGGGCAGGTGGCTCCGGTGCACCAGCTTGCCGTCGAGGACTGGGACGCCATCGTTCGCATCAACCTGCGCAGCGTCTTCCTCGTCATGAAGGCTTCGCTCAACGCCATGATCGACGGCAAGATAGAGGGCTCCATCGTCAACATGGGTTCCTCGATGGCCGGCTGGGACGTGCTCTCCGGCGGTGCCGGCTACGCCTCGACCAAGCATGGCGTGGTCGGCCTGACGCGCGTGGCAGCCCTCGACGCCGCGCCCTACGGCATCCGCGTCAATGCGATCTGTCCCGGCGTTATCGAGACGACGCTTGGCGTGCCGGCGGCGGATCGCCAGGCCTATCAGGCCGGCATCCAGCGCTTTGCCAACCGCATTCCGCTGCGCCGCATCGGTCAGCCGGAAGACGTAGCGGCCGCCGTCGCCTTCCTCGCCTCGGACGAGGCTCGCCACATCACCGGCGTCGACTGGCTGATCGATGGCGGCCAGACGCTGCAGAGCTGGGCCAACGCCCCCGAAGCCGAAGCCTATCCGCGCCATCGGTAAGCGAAAGGATCAATTGCCCTCCGGACGGCGCAACGCCGTCCGGGGCGCCCTCGGGGGGATCTTATGGGCGCGCCGCTTCCGCCAGCCGCGCCACATGCCCGGCGATCGCCAGGCTCGAAGTCAGGCCGGGGCTTTCGATGCCGAACAGGTTGACGATGCCCGCCGTCCCATGCGCCTCCGGCCCCTGGATCACGAAATCCGCGTTCGGCTCTCCCGGGCCGGACAGTTTCGGGCGGATGCCGCTATAGGTCGGGCTCAGGCTGCCGTCGGTAAGGCCCGGCCAATACTTCCTTATCTCGCCATAAAAATGATCGGCGCGGCGCGGGTCGACCTTGTAGTCCAGCCCCTCCACCCATTCGACGTCCGGGCCGAAGCGGGCCGAGCCGTTGAGGTCGAGCGTCAGGTGCACGCCGAGCCCGCCCGGCTCCGGCACCGGGTAGATCAGCCGCGAAAAGGCCGGCCGGCCCGTCACCGAGAAATAGTTGCCCTTGGCGTAGCGCAGCGGCGGCACGAAGTTGCCGTCAAAACCTTCCAGCGAGCGGGCGATGGCGTTGGCCGAAAGCCCGGCCGCGTTGATGAAGCGCCTTGCCGCGATCTCGAATTCGCCGCCGGCGCTGTCGCGCGTCTGTAGCACCACGTGGTCGGCTTCGAGGCGCCCCGAGACGATGCGGGTGTTGAGCGAGAGGAAGCAGCCGTGCTCCTCGGCCTCGCCCAGCAGGGCCAGCATCAGCCCGTGGCTGTCGATGATGCCGGTCGAGGGCGACAGCAGTGCCGCCGTGCAGCGCAGCGACGGCTCCAGCGCTTGCGCCTCCGCGGCGGAAAGCGGCACCAGATCGTCGACGCCGCAGGCGCGCGCCCTGTCGACGATGGCGGCAAGTGTCGCCTCCTGGTCGGCGTGGGTCGCCACGATCAGCTTGCCGCAGCGCCGGTGCGGCACGTTATGCTCTTGGACGAAGCGATAGAGTTTTTCGCGGCCCTCCACGCAAAACTTCGCCTTCAGCGATCCGGGCTGGTAGTAGAGCCCGGCATGGATCACCTCGGAATTGCGCGAGCTCGTCTGCGTGCCGATGGCCTCTTCGGCCTCGATGACGATCGTCTCCCAGCCGAGCGTGGAAACCTCGCGGGCCACGGCCAGGCCGATGACACCGGCACCCGCGATGATGCAGTCGACCTGTTCCATCTCAGTCCGCAGCCCCGTTCTGCCGGCGCATGATCACCTGCTCGATGATCGTCTTTCCCGCGTCGCCAATGTCCTCGACGATGGCGCGCTCGGCCGCGTCCGGGTCCTTGGCGACGATGGCCTCGAGCACCTGGTAATGATGGTCGATCATGATGCGCCCGCCGGCCTGGTAGGCTTCGGCGATCAGCGGGCCCATCTGCAGCCATAGCCGGTTCAAGATTCCGCGCAGCACCACCATGTCGGCGATCTCGGCCAGCGCGAAATGGAACACCTGGTTGAGCTCGAGGGCGCGGCTCCAGTCCTTGGCGGCAATCGCGCGCTCGTTGCGCTCGATCAGATAGCGCAGCCGGGCGATGTCCTGCGGCCCGGCCTTGAGGGCGGCTTCGCGCGCGGCCAGCCCCTCCAGCTTCATCCTGATCTGCCGGATTTCCTTGTAGCGCTCCATGGTCAGGAGCGGCACGCGCACTTCGCGCGCGGATTTCTGCACCAGCGCCTCGTCCTGGATCAGGCGCAGGATTGCATCGCGCACCGGGGTCACGCTGGTGCCGAGGGACTGGGCTATGTCACGTATGGTCAGGCGCGCATCAGGGGCAAAGCGCCCCTTCATCAGCGCCTCCGACATGCGGGCATAGACGCTCTCGCCCAGATTCTCGTGTTCAAGGGTCTGGAAGTTGAAGTTTCCACTCATCGTTTACGGCATCCCACGCAACCCGGCGCGTATCTCTAAAGTGCCGCATTGACAACATAATTTCCGAAATACATGATGCATCACACAGCAAATTTTTGGAATTTGCAAGGGTGATTCCCACCTGCGATTTGCAGGCGGGGTGCAGTCTTTTCTTGCAAGGCCGGGAATGCCCGTTAGACGTGGCGCTGAAACACAGGAAACCATTATGGACGCCCAACCCAATTCCCCTGAAGCACGCGATATCCGCTATCACATGCATGCCTACACCAATATGCGTCGGCACCAGGAAGTCGGCCCGCTCATCATCGAGAAGGGCGATGGCATCTATGTCGAGGACAACACCGGCAAGCGCTACATCGAGGCGATGGCCGGCTTGTGGAGCGTGGCGGTCGGCTTCTCGGAGCCCCGGCTGGTCGAGGCCGCAACGCGGCAGATGAAGCAGCTGCCCTTCTATCACAACTTCACCCACAAGTCGCATTCGGTGGTCATCGACCTGGCCGAGAAGCTGGTGACGATGGCGCCCGTGCCGATGAGCAAGGCCTTCTTCACCAATTCCGGATCCGAGGCCAATGACACGGCCATGAAGATGATCTGGTATCGCTCCAATGCGCTCGGCCAGCCGCAGCGCAAGAAGATCATCAGCCGCAAGCGCGGCTATCACGGCGTCACCATCGCCTCGGCCAGCCTCACGGGCCTGCCGAACAACCAGATCTCCTTCGACCTGCCGATCGCCAATGTCCTGCACACCTCCTGCCCGCACTACTGGCGCGAGGCCCTGCCGGGCGAGAGCGAGGACCAGTTCACGACGCGGCTTGCCGACGATCTCGAGAAGCTGATCCTGGCCGAGGGCCCCGAAACCGTCGCCGCCTTCATCGGCGAGCCGGTGATGGGCGCGGGCGGCGTCGTGGTGCCGCCGGCCGGCTATTGGGAAAAGATCCAGGCGGTTCTGGCCAAGTATGACATCCTGCTGGTGGCCGACGAGGTCATCTGCGGCTTCGGCCGCACCGGCGAGATGTTCGGCTCGCAGACCATGGGCATGCGGCCCGACATCATTGTCATGTCGAAGCAGCTGTCCTCGTCCTACTTGCCGATTTCGGCGCTGATGATCAACGATCGCGTGTTCGAACCGATCGCCGACGAAAGCAATCGCATCGGCACCTTCGGCCACGGCTTCACCGCCGGCGGCCATCCGGTCGCGGCTGCAGTGGCGCTGGAAAACATCCGCCTGATCGAGGAGCGCGACCTGGTCGACAACGCCCGCGAGGTCGGCGCCTACATGCAGCAGCGCCTGCGCGAGCTGGCTTCGCATGAGCTCGTCGGCGAAGTGCGCGGCGTCGGTCTCATCGCGGCGATCGAGACGGTGGCCGACAAGGCGACCAAGGCGCCGTGGGGCCAGGTCGGTGCGCTCGGCGCACTCGTCAATGGCCAGCTGCAGCAGAACGGCGTGATCTCCCGCGCCATGGGCGACTCGATCGCCTTCTGCCCGCCGTTGATCATCACCAGGGCGCAGGTCGACGACATCATCGTCGCGCTCCGCACCTCGCTCGACGCGGCGCTGGCGCAGGTCAAGGCCTGATCCCCAGCCTCCAACAAAGAACCCGGCAAGAAGGAATTCTTGCCGGGTTCTTTCTTTTTGAGCGATTGGAAAGCTGTGCGCTTGGCTGCGGCCCTGCATGGCCAATCGGTTCTGAATATCAGTCTCTACGGGCGCTCAGGCGAAAGGTGGGGTCACGCCAGCGCCTGGCGGCGCGAACGCTGCCAGCGCCACAGGTCGCGGCCGAGGATGCCCAGCACGGTCAGCGAGATCAGGATCACCGAAATCGCCGCGATTGCCGGGTCGACATTGTCGCGCATGCCGTTCCACATCTGGCGCGGCAGGGTGACGACGTTGAAGCTGGTGATGAATAGCGTCACCGAAATCTCTTCCCACGACAGGATGAAGGCGAAGAACGCGGCCGAGATGATGCCGAACCTGGCATTGGGCAGCACCACCCGGAAGATCGACTGCCACAGCGAGGCGCCAAGCCCGCGTGCGGCCATGTCGATGCGCTTGTCGATCTGGCTCAGCGAAACCATGAAGGTCACCAGCGCAAAGGGGGTCGCCACGATGACATGGGCGAGGATCACGCCGCCGATGCTGTCGAAGCCGATCCAGGGTGCGATGTCGATCAGGTTCGTCTCGAAGAAGTAGAGGATGATGGCCGAGACCACCGGCGGCATCACCATCGGCAGAAACACCAGCGCGGCCAGCGCCATGGTGAAGCGGTTGCGCTTGTACCAGAGGCCGAGCCCGAACAGGACGGCCAGGACGGTGGAGATCGCCGCGCTCGCCACGGCGATGCCGAGGCTGAGCTTGATGCTGTCCAGCCACACCGGGTTGGTCAGCAGCGCCTCGTAATGGCGCAGCGACCAGTTGCCCTTCGGCATGGAAAGATAGCGCGCCCCGGTGAAGGACACCGGCACGATGGCCAGCAGCGGCATCAGCAGGAAGATGATCGTCAGATAGACGATGACGGCGCTGACCCAGCCCGGCTTGTCGGTACCGTTTGCGTTTGCGCTCATCGCCTTACCCCACCAGTTTGTCTATGCGCGAGACCTTGTGCAGCAGCGCGCCCAGCGCTGCCACGATCGCCAGCAGGATCACGCTGATCGCCGCGGCCAGGCCCCAGTTCACTGTCTGGAACAGTTGCAGATAGATGAATTCCGCCACCATCACGCTGCGGCCGCCAGACAGGATCGCCGGTGTGATGAAGAAGCCGAGCGCGAATACGAACACGATGATCGCCGCACCCAGCACGCCGGGCATGGTCATCGGCAGCGTCACCTTCCAGAAGATGCGCATGCGACCGGCGCCAAGCCCGCTTGCCGCCTGCAGCACGCGCGGATCGACCTGCCGCAACGCGGACGCGAGCGGGAAGACCGCGAACGGAATGAGGAAATGCGTCATGCCGATGATGCTGCCAAGCTCATTGCGCACCAGCGCCAGCGGCTCCTTGATCAGGCCGACGCTCATCAGGCTTTCGTTGATGATGCCGTTGTTGCGCAGCAGGATGAGCCAGCCGAAGGCGCGGATCAGCACCGAGATCCAGAACGGGATCAGCACGCAATATTCGATCAGCCGCTGCCGCCGGGGCGGGCCGAACACCCAGTTGTAGGCGATGGCATAGGCCAGCGTTACTGAAACGGTGGTCACGATCACGCAGATGCGCAGCGTGCGGATCAGCACGGCCTGTACGGTCGGGTCGGTGAAGATGCGGACATATTGGCCGAAGCCCGGCTCCGGGTCGGTCACGCTCCACTTGGCCACCATCAGGAACGGCAGCACATAGGCAGCGACCAGAAGAAGCGGCAGGGGAGCCAGCAGGACGGCGTAACGCATCCAGGATCGGGACATGATCAAGGCTCTCCTGACGCTTTTGGATCTTTTGGAGGAGCGGCGCTTGCCGCTCCTCCTTGCTGATTGGTTCTTACTTCGAGACCAGGGCCAGGAACTTTTCCAGGGCCGCGGAGTAGTTGTCGGCGTACCATTCGGCGTTGAGCGCGACCTGCTTGGCAAGCGCTTCGGCCGAGGCGCAGTTCAGCGCCTTCTGGTCGTCGGCGATCAGCGCGTCGGTCTCGGGGTTGGCCGGGCCGTTGCCCATCTGCTCGAACAGGATGAGCTGGTTTTCCGGCTTCTGGGCCTCGGCGATGAACTTCATCGCATTGTCCTTGCCGGCCGGGTTGCCCTTGATGACGATCCAGGTGCTCGAGTTGACGAAGCCGCCGTCGAAGCCCCACTTGATCTGGCCGCCGGTGTCCTTTTCCAGCAGCATGGCGCGGGTGTTCCAGATGTAGCCCATCGAGGCTTCGCCTTCGAGCAGCAGTTGCTGGCTTTCGGCGCCCGAGCCCCAGAAGGAGATGATGTGCGGCTTCAGCGCCTCGATCTTGGCGAGCGCGCGGTCGATGTCGAGCGGGTAGAGCTCTTCCGGCTTCACGCCGTCGGCGAGCAGCGCCGCCTCGAGCATGCCGTTCATCCACTTGTACATGGTGCGCTTGCCCGGGAACTTCTCGACATCCCAGAAGTCGGCCGGCGAGGTCGGGGCCGCGTCGGCGAACTTCGAGGCGTCATAGGCAAGCACATAGGAGAAGAAGTAGCCCGGCGTGCCGTATTCGAAGTCGAAGCCCTGGCGCAGCTTGGCGCGGTCGACGACGTTGTAGTCGATGGCTTCCAGCGCGCCCTGCTTGCCGAAGTCGATGCTCAGGTTGGCGTCGGCGTCGACAACGTCCCAGATCACCTTCTTGCTGGTGATCTGCGCCTTGATGGCGCCTTCCGTCGGGCCGCTGCCGTCGATGCGAACCGGAATGCCGGTTTCCTTGGTGAAGCCGTCGCCGAAAGCGCGGGCAAAGATCTCGAGCGCGTCGCCGCCCCAGTTGGCCATCACCAGCTGGTCGGCGGCAAAGGCCATCTTGCTGCGCATGGCCAGCGGCACGCTCAGCAGCACCGCGGCGGCCTTCACGAAGCTGCGGCGGTCGATCTCGCCGGCGGCGGCGCGGCGGGTGAGGATTTCAAAGCAGTCGCGCTTGAAATGATCAGACATGATTTTCGTTTTCACTCCCAAAGAACGGTTCAGATATTCTTGTCGTCGCGCAGGATGAAGCCGCTCTCCATCGGCCAGCTCACCGTGGCCTCCTCCCCGAGCGCCAGCTCCGCGGCGGCGGAACGGTCGGGCACCGACAGCTGCAGGTGCTGGCCGGTGGGTAGCGCGATCTGCAGCGTCATGTCGGCGCCGTTATAGGTCTTGTCGGCAATCACGCCGGTCAGGCTGTTGTCGTCCGCGCCGGCGGTTCCGATGCGCAGATGTTCGGGCCGCACGGCCAGCAGCGCGTCGTTCGCGCCGGCGGCATCGGCCGCGGCCGGGGCCGAAAGCGTGGCTTCGCCAAGCCGCCCGGTCGCGCGGCCGTCGACGGCGCGGCAACCGGCAAGCGGCAAGAGGTTGATGCGGCCGAGGAACTCCGCCACGAAGCGGCTGGAGGGCTGCATGTAGATTGAGCGCGGCTCGGCCGCCTGCATGAGCCGGCCGTGATCGAAGATGGCGATGCGGTCGGACAGCGCCAGCGCCTCGCCCTGGTCGTGGGTGACGAAGACGAAGGTGGTGCCGGTCTCGCGGTGCACGCGCTTCATCTCGGCCTGCAGGCCTTCGCGCAGGTTCTTGTCCAGCGCCGAGAACGGCTCGTCGAGAAGCAGCACGCCCGGCTCGAACACCAGCGCCCGCGCCAGCGCCACGCGCTGCTGCTGGCCGCCGGAAAGCTGCCCGGGCTTCTTGTGGGCATGGGCGGAAAGCCCGACGCGCTCGATCATCTCGCCCACGCGGCGCTTGATCTCGGCGGCCGCCACCTTGCGCACCTTGAGCGGGAAGGCCACGTTCTCGGCCACCGAAAGATGCGGAAACAGCGCATAGCCCTGGAAGACCATGCCGAAGTTGCGCTTGTCGGCGGGCCGGCCGGTGATGTCGACGCCGTCTTCCTCCAGGCGGCCTCGCGTCGGCTTCAGGAAGCCGGCGAGCGCCATGAGAAACGTCGTCTTGCCCGAGCCCGAAGGGCCGAGCAGCGTCAGGAATTCGCCTGCGTCGATGGTCAAGTCGAGACTGCGCAAGGCTTCGAAATTGCCGAAGGACTTGCTGAGACCGATTGCGTTGAGCTGAGAGGCGCGATGTCGTTGCGGGGCCAAACCCACTCCCCCTATCTATTTTCCGAAAACGATAGGGTGAAAAGCGAATTCACCACAATGGAATAATTTGCGCAGTTCAGGTGAAGATTATTCATGTTGTCGTGAGCGGAGCAGCTGACGGCTCTCGGTGAGGCTTGCTTTCAGCCAGTTGCAGAAGGCGCTTACGATCGGTTGATCGAGCTTGTGACGTTCGCAGACCAGAAAGTAGGACTCGGGCGATTTGATGGTGCTGTCGAATGGCCTCACCAGGTCGCCATCGGTCAGCGCCTTGCCGCAGACGATGTCGTCGCCCATCGCCACGCCCTGGCCGGCAATGGCCGCCGCCTGGGCCAGATAGATGTCGGAAAAGACGATGCTGTTTTCGGGTTCCGGCATCGGCAGGCCGTAGGCGCTGAACCACAGCGACCAGTCGTGGAAATCGCCCAGGTGCAGCAGCGTCAGCCGGGTCAGGTCCTCTGGCGTGTGAATGCTGTTGGCGTTGAGCAGGGCGGGGCTGCAGATTGGCGTGAACTCCACCTGCGCCAGCAGTTCCGACCAATGGTTCGGCCAGCTGCCGGAGCCGAAGGCGATGAACACGTCCGAATCGGGGTCGCTCACATCGTCCAGGCGGCGCGGCGTCACCAGCTTCATGCGCACCAGCGGATAGAGGCTGTGGAACTCGCTCAAATGGTTGCACAGCCAGAAGGTGGCGAAGCCCGGCGTGCAGGAAATCGTCAGCCGGCCGTGCAACTGCACGTCGTCGGCGATCTCGGCGGCCTGCGCGATCATGCCCAGCGCGGTGCGCACCTCCTGCGCATAGCGGCGCCCGAACGGCGTCAGCTCGATGCCCTTGCCGTCGCGCTCGGTGAGCTCGAGGCCCAGCTCGCGTTCCAGGAAGCGCAGCTGGTGGCTGATGGCGCTCGGCGTGCGGTGCAGCTCCTGCGCGGCCTGCCACAGGCTGCCGTGGCGGGCGACCGCATCGAAGGCCCTTAGCGCGCTCATGGAAGGCAGGTTTCTGGCCGGCCAGGTCATGTGGTGTCCCTCTGATGAAATTCTCTCAACTCAGGCGACAATATATATCACTTTCTGAAAATCCCATTCACCCCATACGATGATTTGCAGTGAGGTGGGCCGCGCCCGCCTCCGGAGGATCAATCATGCCGGCGCCTTCGCCGGCAAAGCGTGCAAACCGCGCAAAAAAATGACGAGCAGCCGATGACCAGGAATATTGCCGAGGAAACCGCCACGCGCTGGGTCGACGAGAACGCGGCCGAGCTATCCAAGTGGACCAGCGAAATCTGGCACAAGGGCGAGACTGCCTGGCGCGAATACGAGTCCGCTGCCTGGTATGTGGAGCGCCTTCGCGCCGAAGGTTTTGAGGTCGAGGAAGGCTCCGGCGGCATGCCGACGGCCTTCGCCGCCTCGTGGACGAATGGCGAGGGCGGGCCGGTCATCGCTTCCTATGCCGAATATGACGCCGTTCCCGGCAATTGCCAGGCAGCGAGCACGGTCAAGGAGCCCCGCGCGGGCTTGAACGAACATGCCGGCGGCCACACCGATCCGCATTCCGCGCTCGGCATGAGCGCCTTCGGCGGCCTGCTCGCCACCAAGGCGGCCATGCAGGCGAACAACATTCCGGGCACGCTGAAATTCTTTGGCGAGCCGGCCGAGAAGGTGCGCGGCTCCAAGCCGATCCACGCGGCCAAGGGCTACTATGACGGCCTCGACGCCATGATCAGCTTCCACCCCTGCTACATGCTGCCGCTGTGCAACACGGTGAACTGGGACACGCATTGCGGCGCGGCTTACGCGATGGTCTATCGCTTCGTCTGCGACGAGCCGGAAACCTGGCTGAAGCGCGCCGACGGCCTGCCGATCCCGCAGGCGCACAGCGCGGTACGCGCGCCGGGCGCCAACGATGCGCTGTTCTACATGTACAACGCCTCCAAGGCGCTGCGCGATTCCATGCTGCCGCACATGGGCGGCTGGTCGATCAGCGAGGCGATCCTGACGGCCGGTCAGGCGACGGCCGACAACCTGCCGGCGCGTCTGGCCGAAATCCAGTACATCATCCGCGTGCCGACCGTTGAGATGGCCGAGCAGGCGACGCTGATCCTCGACCGCAACGCCGAGGCTGCCGCCAAGCTTGCTCACTGCCGCGTGGAAAAGATCTGGGTGTCGAAGTCGCGCCCCGGCCTTGCCAACCATGTCATGGCCGAGCTGGTCTATGGCAAGCTCGCCGCCGTCGGCGCGCCGAAGTGGGGCGAGCGCGCCAAGGAGATCGCCCGCGAGATCCAGGCCAATGTCGGGCTCGAGCCGATGGCCGAGCCCTTCCTGCCGGACTGCGAGAAGCTGATTGCGCCGCAGGAGGCCGAGCGCATCCTGCGCCAGGACCTGCCGCCGTCGCAGATCAACTACACTTCGGACGACTACACCGACATGTGCTGGCACGCGCCCACCGCGCGCCTCTACATCGCCCGTCCGATGCTCACCGGTCCGGCCGGCTTCGCCTATCCGGACTGGGTGATGAATGCGCTGGGCGGCATTCCCGAGACCATCGACCCGATGGTGTTGTGCGCTTCCAAGACCATCGCCCACTCGATGCTCGAGCTGATGCAGAATGCCGAGCTGCGCGCGGCTGCCCGCAAGGAGTTCGAGGAGCGCACCGGCGGCGGCGTCGGCGGCACGAACTGGATCCCGCCGCTCGCCGACTACGAGGCGCCGATCGGCTTGCGCTGGCCCGAATATGTCACCACTGTGCGCGGCCGCGAATGGTGGATCCCGAGCGCCGGCTATTGAGGCCGGCGTCCAAGGTTCTTTTCTGAGAGGCAGGCTATCGACATGCGCGTTCTCTACGACCACCGCCCGAGCCATTCGGACCGCAGCGCCTTTGCGGACCTCGTGCTCGTCAATGGCCGCATCTATACCGGCGACCCGGGCCTGCCCTGGTGCCAGGCGCTGGCGGTGGCGCGCGGGCGCATCGTCGCGCGCGGCGAGCGCGCGGATGTCGAACACCTGATCAATGCGCAGACGAAAGTGATGGATCTCGGCGGGCGCTTCGCCATGCCGGGCCTCTACGACATGCACACCCATCCGGACCTCGCGCTGGCGCCCCGCTATGCCGAGGACCTCGACATCGGCATCGTCGATCCGACGCCGGACCAGGTGCGCGATGCCATCCTCGCCTACGCCGCCAAGCACCCCGATCGCGAGTGGATCTACGGCCAGTATTTCGTCCGCTACACATTCCGGCAAGCTGGGCTCGTGCCTGGCAAGGAGTGGCTGGACACGGTGATGCCCGACCGTCCGGTCGCGCTGCTCGACCGCATGTGGGGCACCATGATGGTCAACAGCGAGGCGCTTCGCCGCGCCGGCATCACCAATGATACGCCCGACCCGGCCAATGGCTATCTCGAGCGCGACCCGGTCAGCGGCGAGCCGACGGGCCTGCTGATCGACGGCGCCTATGCGCTGATCCATGCAGCGATGCCGCCCACGCCGGTGCCGGCGCTGCGCGCGGCCTATCGCGACGGCGTGCACTATCAGTCCGCGCGCGGCGTGGTGTCGACGAAATATGTCCATGTCTGCGAAAACCGGCTGGATGCGCTGCAGTCGCTCGACCAGGCAGGCGAGCTGACCCTGCGCGTCGAAGCGGCGATCAGCTGGCAGGACGATATCTTCCCGGTGCGCCGGCGCTGGGAGCTGCTGGCCGGCGAGCGCCACTACTACCGCTCGGCGCGGCTCAACGCCAATGCGGTGAAATTCCACTTCGACGGCACGGTCGAACCGCGCTCGTCCTATCTCATAACGCCCTGGGATGGCGGCAACACCACCTGGAGCGGCAAGCTCAACCTCACGCCCGAGCATCTTGCCGACATGATCTGGGACATGGACCGGCAGGGCATCCGCGTCATCGCCCACTGCACAGGCGACGGGGCTTCCGACACCTTCCTCGACGCGGTCGAGGAAGCGCGCCGGCGTCCGGGCGGGCTCGGCGTGCGCCACCAGTGCGCGCACTCGACCATCCTGCACGGCAGCAACCTCAAGCGCTTCCGCGACCTGAACGTCACCGCCGAATTCTCGCCGGTGTCGTGGTATCCGTCGAAATTCGTCTCCGGCGCACGCTCTGGCTACGGCCCGGAGCGCCTGTCGCGCGCCTATAACATCAAGGGTGTGCTGGAAGCCGGCGGCGTCGCCGTCATCGGCACCGACTGGCCGGTCAGTCCGCTCGATCCGTGGATCGCGCTCGAAACCATGGTCACCCGCGCCAATCCGTGGGGCGAGGGCGAGGGCCAGTTCGGCGAGCCGATCTCGCTCAAGCAGGCAATCGATGTGATGACCAAGAATGGCGCCTGGTCGATGGGCATCGAGCATGAGGCGGGCTCGCTCGAGGTCGGCAAGTCGGCCGACATCATCGTGCTTGACCGCAACCTGTTCGAGGTCGAGCCGCAGGGCAACATCCACTCCACCAAGGTGGACCTCACCTTCATGCAGGGCCAGCTCGTGCACGACCGGCTGAACGAGAACTCCGATGCCGTGTGGCACGGGGAGGCGCCGCAGCTATGGTGATGAAGGGCGCCGCGCCCACACCGGTCACCGTCATCGGCGGCTTTCTGGGCGCGGGCAAGACAACGCTCGTCAACCACATTCTGAGCGGCGACCATGGGCTCAAGGTCGCCGTGCTGGTCAACGATTTCGGCGCGATCAATATAGACGCCGCGCTCATCACTTCGACCGAGGGCGGCCTCTACAGCCTGTCCAATGGCTGTGTCTGCTGCGGCCTCACTCAGGGCTTTGTCGAGCAGCTGGAAGAGCTTCTGGCCGCCCGCGCCGACATCGACCACATCGTGATCGAGGCAAGCGGCGTGGCCGATCCCGCCCGCATCATGGACACGGTGCGCTATTCGCGCTTTGCCTCGCGTCTGCGCGCGGATGCCATCGTCGTGGTGGTCGATGCCGGTGGCTTCGATGATGCGATTTCCGCCGCGCCCGGCCTCGCCGAAGCGCAGGTCGGCTCCGCCGATCTTCTGGTCCTCAACAAGACCGATCTGGTCGACCGCGCGGGCATTGATGCCTGGCGCGCGCGCTGGACCTTTCCGGACACCCGCATCGTCGAAACCACGAATGCGCTTGTGCCTTTCGACATCCTCTTCGCCGGCCAGATTTTTTCGCGCGGCACTGCCTCGAATTTCATCGCCGAGCCCGTCCACGAACAGGCGGTGAGCGCGATATGGCGAAGCGAAGGCGCTGTCGACCTGAAGCGCCTGCAGAAGGTTCTTGCCGGCCTGCCCACGGCGGTCTATCGCGCCAAGGGTTTTTTGCGCGGGAATGATGGCCGCCGCTTCGCCGTGCATCTGGTCGGCACCCGCCTTTCCTTCGAGCAACTGGCAAAAGCGCCGGAAGGCCTCGACGCGGACAATATCCTCGTGCTCATCGGCTTCGGTGAGCGCCCACCCTTTGAATCCATCCTGGCGCAGCTCGACGGCTGCGCCGAACCTGCTGCGCCTGCCGCGAAAGGAACTGCCTGAATGAAGACGGTTGGAACCTATCTGGTCGAACTACTCGCCGCCTATGGCGTAGACACGGTGTTCGGCATTCCGGGCGTCCACACGGTGGAAATGTATCGCGGCCTGCCCGGCAGCGGCATCCGCCACATCACGCCGCGCCACGAGCAGGGCGCAGGCTTCATGGCAGACGGCTATGCCCGCGCCACCGGCAAGCCGGGCGTGTGCTTCATCATTTCCGGCCCCGGCCTCACCAACATCGCCACCGCCATGGCGCAGGCCTATGGCGACTCGGTGCCCATGCTGGTCATCACCAGCGTCAATGCGCCGGGCCGCATGGGCTCGGGCGAGGGGCACCTGCACGAACTGCCCGACCAGCGCCAGGTCGGCCGCCAGTTCACCGCCTTCAGCCACACCGTTCTGCGCTCCGAAGAGCTGCCGCAGGTGATCGCGCGGGCATTTGCGGTCTTCGCGTCGGCGCGTCCGCGCCCGGTGCATATCGAGCTGCCGATCGACCTGCTCACCCTCGACGCCTCCGCCCTGCCGCCGGCACAGAAGCGCCCGGCCCCCACACGCCCGGCGCCGCAGCAGCAGGCGATTGCCGAAGCTGCCGCCCTGTGCGCGGCGGCGAAGCGTCCGGTCATCATTGCAGGCGGCGGTGCTGCCGATGCCGGCGCGCCGCTGCTTGCGCTGGCCGAAGCGCTTGACGCGCCGGTGGTCATGACCGTCAACGGCCGTGGCACGCTGCCGGCCGGCCATCCGCTCGGCGTGCCGTGCAGCCCCGCCATGGCGCCCACTACCGCGCTCATCGAGGCCGCCGATCTGGTGATCGCGGCGGGCACCGAGTTCGGCCCGACCGACTTCGATTTCTACGAGACCGGCGGCGCGCGCATTAACGGCAAGCTGGTCCGCATCGACATCGATCCCGAACAGGCCATGCGCGGCCGCCCGGCCGATCTCGCGCTGATCTCGGACACGAAACTTGCGCTGGAAGCGCTGGTGCCTGCCGTCTTGCCGCGTGCGGCCGGCGATGGCGCCGAGCGTGCAAAAGCCGCGCGCGAAGGCGTGCGCGCCGAGCTCAATCCGGTCCTGCGCGCCGGCGCTTACCTCATGGAGGTCGTGCGCGACACGCTGCCCGACGTGGTGATCGCGGGCGACTCGGCGCAGCCGGTCTATGCCGGCTGCATCGATTTTGCCGCCAACAAGCCGCGCTCCTGGTTCTGCTCGGCCACTGGCTACGGCACGCTCGGCTATGCGCTGCCGGCGGCCGCAGGCGCGCTGATCGGCTCCGGCCGCCCCACCGTCTGCCTTGCCGGCGACGGCGGCATCCAGTTCACGCTGCCGGAACTCGGCTCGGCTCGCGAGGCGGAACTGCCGCTGATCGTTCTGCTGTGGAACAACAACGGCTATGGCGAGATCAAGGCCTACATGGAAGCCCGCGGCATCGAGCCGATCGGCGTCGACATCTACACGCCCGACTTCTTGACCATCGCACGCGGCTTCGGTTGCGAGGCCGAGAAGCTGGAAGACCCGCGCGACCTGCCGGCGAAGCTGAATGCCGCCACCCAGCGCAACCGGCCGACCGTGATCGAGATTGACGAGGCTTCCTACGTCGAGTTCGTGAGCGCGCAGGGTTGAGCCAGGAATAGTCGTCGAAACGCGCGGCGAGCGATTTCAAATGCAAGAAGGCACCGGGATCGCCCGGTGCCTTGTGCTATTTCTGCCGGTTCAGAAAGCCGGCTAAACACGTTGTCTCAGGCCTGGAGCGCCGCCTCCGCCTTGACAAAGCCGCGCTCGTTCATCCATTCCGCTGCCGTCTTGATGCCGCCCAGCGGAAACACGTGGAGTTGCTGGATAAGGCTCTCCGGTCTCGCCGCCTTGTGCTGCGCAAGTTCGGCGACGACCTCCGTCGGCTCATAGGGCAGCAGCAGCTTGGTGATGTCGCGTGCGCGCTTCTGTAGCACCTGCAGCGAAGGTCCGACACCGCAGGACAGCGCATATTTGATCAGCGTCTGCAGCTTGGCCGGGCCCGCTATGCCGACATGGATCGGCAGCGTCACGCCGGCGTCGCGGATGCGTTCGGCCCAGCCGATGACGGATTTCGCATCGAAGGCGAACTGCGTGGTGATGGCGACTCGCGCATCCGTGCGGCTGGCAAAATCCTGTTTCCACAGCAGCGACTTGTCCACATTGGTGGTGGATCCGTCGGGGTCGATGTCGCGGTTGCCTTCCGGGTGGCCCGCCACATGCAGGTGGGTGAAGCCATGGCGGTCGAACAGCCCGGTTTCCATCAGCTGGAGCGAGCTGTCGAAGTCGCCCGCGGGAACGGCAATGCCCCCGCCCAGCAGCAGGGCCTGGCTTACATTCGCTTCGTTGCGATACCGCGCCAGCCAGTCCGCCAGCACGTCACGGCTCGGAATCGAGCGTGCCGGGAAATGCGGCATCACTGGAAAGCCTTCCTCGCCGATCCGCCTCGCGGTGGCCACCATGTCCTCGATCGGCGTGCCGTCGATATGGGCGATGTAGACGCGGGTTCCGGCCGGCAGGAGCGCGCGGAAGTCATCGACCTTGGCGGCCGTGCGCGGCATCACCTCGATCGACCAGCCCTGCATCAGTTCAGAAGGCGCCGGCCTTGCTGCCTTTTGGCCCTGTCCGACGGTGAAATCCAGAAATCCCAATTTTTCCTCCACGCAATTCCAAAAATGTATACATACATGATCGGCGATTGGCGAGGTCAAGCCGTAAACGCGATGCAAAGCAGGAATTTATCAAATTTTGACAGTTGCCTTGCCATCTAGGCTGCTTAATAATGCATACATGAATATCCGGGTGGAGGGGCGTTCGCCGCGGGCGGCAAGGCCAGGGGAGGGAGGATGGCATGACGACATATCGGACGAAGCCTGACTTCGCGGCGGGGGTGCGGCCATGACCGAGCCCTGTTACGACGTCGCCCATCTCGGCCATGTCGAGCTCTATACCGACAGGTTCGACGAGAGCCTGGATTTCTTCACGCGCGTCTACGGGCTGACCGCCAGCCTGGTCGAGGATGGCTGCGCCTATCTGCGCGCCTTCGACGATTACGAGTTTCACACGCTCAAGCTGGTCCGGCACCACGCCACCGGCGTCGGCCATGTCGCCTACCGTGCCGCGTCGCCCGAGGCGCTGGAGCGGCGGGTGAAAGTGATCGAGGCGATGGGATGCGGCCTCGGCTGGGTCGAGGGCGATGCCGGCCATGGCCGCGCCTTCCGCTTCACCGATCCCGACGGCCATATCTTCGAGCTTTACTACGACACCAGGGTCTATGAGGCGCCGCCGGAGGAGCGCCCGGCGCTCAAGAACATCGCCCAGCGCTATCATGGCCGCGGCGCGAGCCCGCGCCGGCTCGACCATCTCAATCTTCTGGCGGCCGATGTATCGGCCATCCGCGATTTCATGACCCAGGCTCTGGGCAGCCGCGTCACCGAGCAGATCCTTCTCGACAACGGGCGGCTCGGCGGCTGCTGGTTCACGGTCAACAACAAGAGCTACGACATCGCCTATTCTGAGGACCACACCGGCGCACGCGGCAGGTTTCATCATCTCACTTATGCGGTGGACCAGCGCGAGGACATCCTGAGGGCCGCCGACATCTTCCTGGAAAACGGCGTCCACATCGAAACCGGACCGCACAAGCACGCGATCCAGGGAACCTTCTTCCTCTATGTCTGGGAGCCTGCGGGCAACCGCGTGGAACTGGCCAATGCCGGCGCCCGGCTGATCCTGCGGCCGGACTGGCCCACCGTCACCTGGACGGAGAGCGAGCGCAAGAAGGGCCAGGCCTGGGGCCTGAAGACGATCGAGACATTCCATACCCATGGCACGCCCCCTGTGGGCAGAAAGGACTAGACCTCATGGCAAAGACGGCACTCGTCATCTCGGCACACTCTGCAGACTTCGTGTGGCGCTGCGGCGGGGCCATCGCCCTTCACGCCGAGAAGGGCTACGACGTCACGGTCATCTGCCTGTCCTATGGCGAGCGCGGCGAAAGCGCGAAGCTGTGGAAGCAGCCCGACATGACGCTGGAAAAGGTGAAGGCGGCCCGGCGCGCCGAGGCCGAGAACGCCGCCAGCGCGCTCGGCGTTCACGACATCCAGTTCTTCGACCTGGGCGATTACCCGCTGGAGGTCGACCGCGAGGCGAAATACCGGATCGTGGACGTGATCCGCAAGGTGCAGCCGGCCTTCATGCTCAGCCATTCCAAGTGGGACCCGTACAATACCGACCACATGTACGCCACGCAGGTGGCGCTCGAGGCGCGCATGATCGCGCAGGCCTGGGGGCACAATCCGGGCGAGAAGGTGCTGGGCGCGCCGCAGCTCTATCTCTTCGAACCGCACCAGACCGAGCAGATGGAATGGAAGCCCGATGTCTTCCTCGACATCTCGCCGGTGTGGGAAAAGAAATGGGCCGCCATCCAGTGCATGGAGGGGCAGGAGCATCTCTGGCATTACTACAAGAATGTGGCCGAGAACCGCGCAAACCATTTCATGCGCAATTCCGGCGGGCAGTCCGGCGGCCGCAAGGCCACCCATGCCGAGGGCTTCCAGTCCGTCTTCCCGCGCACCGTGGATGAGCTGTGATGGGCGTCGTCGTTCAGAACATCGAACGGGCGGACCAATCCGTCATCGACCGCCTTGCCGCCTGCGGCGTGGCGACCGTGCATGAGGCGCAGGGGCGCAAGGGTCTGCTTGCCAGCTATATGCGGCCGATCTATTCCGGCGCCCGGCTCGCCGCAAGTGCTGTCACCATCTCCTCGCCTCCCGGCGACAACTGGATGCTGCACGTGGCCATCGAGCAGCTTAAGCCGGGCGACGTGCTGGTGCTTGCGCCCACCAGCCCCTGTGAGGACGGCTATTTCGGCGACCTTCTGGCCACCTCGGCGCAGGCGCGCGGCTGCCGCGGTCTTGTCATCGACGCCGGCGTGCGCGACATCGCCGACCTCACGGCAATGAAGTTCCCGGTCTGGTCGAAGGCGATCTTCGCGCAGGGCACTGTCAAGGAAACGTTGGGCTCGGTCAACATTCCGGTCGTCTGTGCCGGCGCGCTCATCCAGCCCGGCGACGTCATCGTGGCTGACGACGACGGTGTCTGCGTGGTGCGCAGGGAGGAGTCGGAAGAGGTGGCAGCCAAGGCGGAGGCGCGCATGGCGGCCGAGGAGGCCAAGCGCAAGCGGCTCGCCGCGGGCGAACTCGGCCTCGACATTTACGACATGCGCGGGCGGCTCGCCGAAAAGGGCCTGAAATATGTCTGAGGCACGCGCCTCGTTTTTCCGCGAAAGGTGAGGAGGGACCCGATGTCCGCATCTGACAGCGGCATCCCCTGCATGTGGATGCGTGGCGGCACCTCCAAGGGCGGCTATTTCCTGGCGCAGGACCTGCCGGGCGACCGTGACGCCTTCCTGCTGCGCGCCATGGGCTCGCCCGATGCGCGCCAGATCGACGGAATGGGCGGCGCCAATCCGCTGACCTCCAAGGTGGCGGTGGTGAAGCGTTCCGCGCGCGCGGGCGTCGATGTCGACTATCTCTTCCTGCAGGTCTTCGTCGACCAGGCGCTGGTGAGCGACGGCCAGAACTGCGGCAACATCCTCGCCGGCGTCGGGCCTTTCGCCATCGAGCGCGGCCTGGTGCCGGCGCGCGACGGCCAGACCGAAGTGCGCATCTTCATGGAAAACACCGGCCAGGTCGCGATTGCGCGTGTCGAGACACCGGGCGGCCGGGTAAGCTATGCTGGCGATGCGCGCATCGACGGCGTTCCGGGCACGGCGGCCCCCATCCCCATCACCTTCGCCGACACCGCCGGCTCGAGCTGCGGCGCGCTGCTGCCCACCGGCAAGGCGGTCGATGTGGTCGAGGGCGTGGAATGCACGCTGATCGACAACGGCATGCCCTGCGTCATCATGCGCGCCGCCGATCTCGGCATCGCCGGAACCGAAACGCCGCAGGAACTGGAGGCCAACCAGCCGCTGCGCGAAAGGCTCGAAGCCATCCGGCTCAAGGCCGGGCCGATGATGAACCTTGGCGACGTGGCGCAGAAATCCGTGCCCAAGATGACCATGATTTCGGCGCCGCGCGCCAGCGGCGCGATTTCCACACGCACCTTCATTCCCCATCGCTGCCACGACGCCATCGGCGTGCTCGGCGCCGTCAGCGTGGCCACCGCATGCCTCTTGTCCGAAGGGCCGGCGGCAGCACTGGCCGTCGTGCCAGAGGGCGAGGAAAAGCTCGTCTCGGTCGAGCATCCAACCGGCGAGATGAGCGTGGTCGTCACCCTGCAGGGCGGTGCCGTGGTCGATGCGGCGGTGCTGCGCACGGCGCGCAAGCTGTTCGACGGCCGAATATTCGCATGACAGTTTAGCCGGGGGCGGTTCGCACGCCTTCCGACATCTCGACATGCGTCAAAGCAAGCTTCCTCAATTGTCGGAGACGAGGGCATGAAGATCGCATTCCTGGGCTATGGCGAGGCCGCGCGCGCCTTCCACGAGGGGCTGGGCCGGCCGGGCCTTAGCTTCATCGCCTATGACATATTGCTGGAGCGCGGCGACGAGCCCATGCGTTCGGCGATGCTCCAGCGGGGCGCGGAGGTCGCAGACCTCGCTGGGCTGGGCGAGGCGGACTGGATCTTCAGTGCGGTCACCGCCGACCAGAGCCTTTTGGCGGTAGAGCCGCTGCTGCCGCATCTGAGGCAGGGGCAGTTGCTCATCGACATCAACTCCGTCTCGCCGGACCGAAAGCGCCAGACGGCGTCGGCCGTGGAGGCCACGGGCGCGATCTATCTCGACATGGCGGTAATGGCGCCGGTGCATCCGCGCGGGCATGCCACGCCGGTGCTGCTGGCCGGCACGGAAGCCGGGCGGTTTCTGCCGCAGCTTTCGGCGTTGGGCTTCTCCGCCTCCATCGCCGGCGCCGAGCCGGGCGCGGCCACGGCGATAAAGATGGTGCGTTCGCTGTTCGTGAAGGGGCTGGAGGCGATCACGGTCGAGACGCTGCTTGCCGCCCGCGCCTCCGGCTGCTTCGAGGAAATCGTCGCCTCGCTTTCGGCGTCCTTCCCCGGGCTCGACTGGCCGCATTTCGCCGAATACCAGATGGAGCGCACGACGCGGCACGGAAAACGCCGCGCGGCCGAAATGCGCGAGAGCGCGGCAACGCTCGATGCGCTGGGCCTGAGGGGCGGGCTCGCCAGCGAGATCGCCGAGGTGCAGGAACGCATGGGCGCCTGCGGTGTGGGGCCCGATGCCAGCCTTGGCGATACGGTCGCGCGGGCGTTGGGAATGAGGCTGGGGTAGTCGGCCCGTTTCCCTTCATGGAAACGGGGAGCCGCCGCGTCTGCTCAGGTAGGGCAATCGCGTATCGCACGGAACCACCCCCACCCCTGTCCCCTCCCCACAAGGGGGAGGGGGACGATTTCGCCGCCATAGCACCCAAGCGGCGAAGACTGGTGCCGGGCGGCCGTGCAGCATGGTTCCCCTCCCCCTTGTGGGGAGGGGTTAGGGGTGGGGGTTCAAATGCGATTCCCTGCCCCGCGCGGAGAGGACGCGAGCGGGCGAGGGGCATCTTTGACGGTCCTGCCGGTGTTCAAGAGAAAAACGAAGCGCCTATTTCCGCGCCGTCATGGGCTCGCTGATGCGATGGGCCTGGAACGTGTCGGGCAGCGGCGTCAGTTCGATGCGCTCGACGATGCCGGCGAGGGTGAACGGATCCCCTTCCGCAAAGGCGCGCGCCTTTTCCAGGCTCTCGGCTTCCAATACGCCGAAATTGCCGATCGAGCCGCCCTGTTCGTCCAGTAGCGCCGAGCCGATCAGCACCGCCGCCAGCCCTTCGCCGCCGGATTGCACCCAGGCGCGGTGGGCGGGCCGGTGCGTGTCGCGGGCTTCGTCCTGCCCAACCCGGTGCAGGCATCGCATCAGAAAGAACATGCGCTTCACTCCGCGTTTTCCAGCACCACCATGCCCGCGCCCGTCATTGAGGCGGGGGCGTGGTAATGCTTGTGGACCTGCCTGACCTGCGGGTTCATGGCCGCGCGCATCACCAGCCACATGATGAGCTCCGCCCCTTCCGAGCCGAACTGCTCGACATAGTCCTCGCGACTCATGGCGCGATAGTGCTCCGGGTTGGCGGCGATGCCGTCCAGCCAGGCGCGGTCGGCTTCCTGGTTGATGAAGCCCGCCCGCGCGCCCTGCAGCTGGTGCGAAAGGCCGCCGGTGCCGAGGATCACGACGCGCTCGTCGCCCGGCCAGGACTCGATCGCCTCCCGCAGCACCTCGCCCATCTCCCAGCAGCGCTGCGGCGTGGGTATCGGATACTGGATGGTGTTCACCCAGATCGGCAGCACCTTGACCGGCCATTTTTCCGGCCGGCCGAAAAACAGTTCCATCGGCACCTGCGCACCGTGGTCCACCTCGATCTCGCGGCAGACCAGCGGGTCGAAATGGCGCTCCACCAGCCTGTCCACGAAGTGCCACGAAAAATCGACGGCGCCTTCGAAAGGCGGCACGGCGCGCGGGCCCCAGCCTTCGTCCACCGGGTGGTAGGTCTCGGCCACGCCCACCGCGAAGGTCGGCACGCGGTCGAGGAAGAAGGTGTTGCCGTGGTCGTTGAAGACCACCACGGCAATATCGGGCCGTGCCTCGCGCATCCACGCCTTGCCGGCTTCGTAGCCGTCGAAGAAGGGCTTCCAGTCGGCCGTGTCGCGCAGGCCCTTGTCCAGTGCCGCGCCGATCGATGGAACGTGGCTCGTTCCCACTCCGCCGATGATCCTAGCCATTGCGCTTCTTCCCCAGCCGTTCGTACAGAAAATCCTCATGCGACATGCCGGCCTGCGCGGCACCGATCTGCGTGATCGGGGTCGGGTCGACGGCCGAGATCTTGAGGATGAAAAAGAGGTTTCCGCCGAGCCGCACCATCTCGCGCCAGGCGCGCGCCATCACAGCGGCCTTTTCCTCCGCGGTCAGGCCGAAGCGGTCGAGAAAGGCTTCCTCGTCGGCCTTGAAGGCGGCGCGGTTCTCGGGCTTGCCCAGCGCCATCGCCATCTTGTTCATCCTGTAGCCCCGGATCGACCCTTCACGGTCGAAAAGCGGGGTTTCGGCTATGGCCGTTTGTTCAGGCATCGGTCCCTCCAAATCTGCGCGCGAGCCATCCGGAGATCGCCCCGGTCACTTGCTGCGGCCGCTCCACCGGCGCGAAATGGCCGGCATTGTCGATGATGGCCAGTTCGGCGTCCGGCACCGCGTCGGCGATCTCCTGGTGCTGGGCAATCGGGCTCCAGCCGTCCTGCCGCGCCGCAACCAGCAGGATGGGGCAGGCAAGCTCGGCAAGATAGGCGCTCGCATCCGGTCGGCCGAGCAGCGCGCGGATCTGGCGCTCATGCACCTGCGGGCCGGCGCGCAGCACCATGGCCTTCAGTCGCTCGATAAGGGCGGTATCCTCCACCCGGGCCGGGTCCAGCATCGGCGGAAGCCACTGGTCGGCAAGCCTGCCGATGTCGCTGTGGCCGAGTGCGATCATCGCTTCGCGCTTGATCTCCTCGCCTTCCCGCTTCGGGTGGTGCCCCGTATTGGCCAGCACCAGCCCGCGGACCCTTTGCGGCGCAAGCCGGGCCATTTCCATCGCCACCCGCCCGCCCATGGAATGGCCGACGGCGATGATTGCGCCCTGCGTCTCGTCGAGAATGCGGCTTGCCATGGAAGTGATGGAGCTGTCGCGGGTCACGTCGGCATGGTGCACTGGCATGCGGGCCGACACTGCTTCGGCCAGGGGCTGCCAGACGATGTCGTCCGAAACCAGTCCCGGAATGAGTACCAAGCTTGTCAAAATCGCTGCCCTCCCTGGGTCACCCAAATCCCATGTATACATTTTTGTCAATGGCGATGTACACATGAAGGGCCGATCGGGGTAGGGCGGGGCCGCGCAATGGCTAGTTTGGCAGGAATCATGAATACATTTGTGCTGCGAACGTTGGCTAGCCGCTTCCACCCCATCTTCGCGCGAGCTGTCTGAAGTGCTAAGCGTGACTGCAGAAAGAGGTGCCCGAAATGAAACCCAGTGAAGTTGCCACGCACGGCCGCCGAGCGGTCATCGAACTGCGCGAGAAAATCATCAACGGCGAGCTGCCGGGAGGAACGCGCCTGTTCGAAGTGTCGCTGGCCGAGGCGCTCGATATTTCCCGCACGCCGGTGCGCGAGGCGCTGTCGCGCCTTGCGGAAGAGGGGCTGCTTGATCGGCTGCCCAATGGCGGCTTCGTGGTGCGCCTTTTCGGCTATGCCGATGTGGTCGATTCGATCGAACTGCGCGGCGTGATGGAAGGCACGGCGGCGCGGCTGGCTGCCGAGCGCGGCGTGGCGCCGGAGGCGCTGGCGCGCATAACCGATATAGTTTCCAGGCTGGACGCCTGTTTCGGCCCCGGGCTGGACGAGGTGGATTTCGACGCCTATTCAGACCTCAACGAGGCCTTTCATCACGAGCTTGCGGGGCTCGCCGGCAGCGAGGTCATCCGGCGCGAGGTCGAGCGGGCCGGCTCGCTGCCTTTCGCCTCGCCTTCGGCCTTCCTGCCCAACCGGACCGAGATCGCCGCCTTCCGCCGCTCGCTCCGCTTCGCGCAGGAGCAGCACCGCGAGCTGGTCAACGCCATCGTGGCCCGCGAAGGCGCGCGCGCCGAATGGATCGCCCGCGAGCATGCCCGCACCGCCCGCCACAATCTTGAATACATCTTCAGCCAGGACCCCGAACTGCTGCCGAAGATTCCCGGCCTCGGCCTGATCCATCGCTGAGGCGCCCTATCTATTTGTTTGAGCATGATCTTTTTGGGATCATGTGCCAGCGGCGGTCCCTGCGGGCCGCCGTTTTGCGTTCCGCGCCGCGCCTTGTCTGCGCAAAGAGGCTTGCATTCTCCCTCGCGATCAGCCCTAATGTATACATCATTTTCTGCGCCTTGGAGGAGAGTCCATGACAAAATCTAGCCTTAGCAACATTTTAGCCGAGAATCCGAACCCCGTTCAGCTGCTGCGCAGCTCGCGTCTTGGCATGTATGTATACCCCGTCGTGGCACCGGAGTTCAGCAACTGGCGCACCGAGCAGGCCGCCTGGCGCAATTCCGCCGTGCTGTTCGACCAGACCCATCACATGGATGAACTGATCGTCGAGGGCCCGGATGCCGAGAAGTTCCTCGCCTATCACGGCATCAATTCCTTCGGGAATTTCGATCTCAGCCGCGCCAAGCATTTCGTGCCGGTCACGCCGAACGGCCATGTCATCGGCGACCACATCATTTTCCGCGAGCGCGAGGACAAGTTCATCCTCGTCGGTCGCGCGCCGACCTCCAACTGGCTGATGTTCTGCGCCGCCTACGGCAAGTGGAATGTCCGGCTCAAATACGACCCGCGCTCGCCCTCGCGGCCGGAAGGCGAACGGGTTCTGCGCACCCACTACCGCTATCAGATCCAGGGCCCCGACGCCCCCAGGATCTTCGAGAAGATGAATGGCGGCCCGATCCCCGAGATCAAGTTCTTCCATGTCGACTGGATCAAGATCGGCTCGAAGAAGGTGCGGGCGCTGCGCCACGGCATGTCGGGCGCGCCGGGCCTGGAAATCTGGGGCCCCTACGAGGACAAGAACTACATCCTGTCCTGCATCCTCGAGGCGGCCAGGGACGCCGGCGTCGATCTCGTCCGCTGCGGCAGCCGCGCCTATTCCACCAACACGCTGGAATCGGGCTGGATTCCGTCGCCGCTGCCGGGCATCTACACCGGCGACGGCATGCTCAAGGACTATCGCGACTGGCTCGGCGCCGACTCCTACGAGGCGACCGGCTCCATCGGCGGCAGCTTCGTCTCCGACAACATCGAGGATTACTACGTCAACCCGTTCGAGCTCGGCTACGACTTCTACATCGGCTGGAAGAAGGGCGACTTCGTCGGCAAGGCTGCGCTCGAGAAGATGAAGGGCCAGAAGAACCGCAAGAAGGTCACCTTCGAGTGGAATGCCGAGGACGTCGTAGAGGTCATCGCCTCGGCCTTCCGTCCGGGCGAGGAACACTTCAAGTGGATCGACTTCCCGCAGCCCAACTATGCCTCCTCCAGCGCCGACATGGTGTTGCGCGACGGCAAGATGGTCGGCATGTCGATGTTCAACGGCTATTCCTACAACGAGCGCTGCATGCTCTCGCTCGGCGTCGTCGACGCCGATGTCCAGGAAGGCGACGTGCTGACGCTGATCTGGGGCGAGCCGGATGGCGGTTCCGCCAAGACCTCGACCGAGCGGCCGCACAAGCAGGCGGAAATCCGCGTGCGCGTGTCGCCCACGCCCTATGCGCGCGAGGCCCGCGAAAACTACGCCGACAGCTGGCGCACGAAGAAGGGCTGATCACGCTGTCGTAGGTTCGACATCGCCTCGCCGGGTCCCTCTTGGAACTGGCGAGGCGATGCAGTTTTCACAGTGATCGCCCAATCCGCCCGTCAGAATTCATAGGGCTCGGCGCGGCTGCCCACGAACAGCGGCGCGGCAGCGTCGAAAACCTCCTGTGGTAGCATCCGCAGCGCGTCGCGCTCATAGGGCAGGTGGGTCAGATGCGTGGCAACGATCGCGCCAACTGCTCGCGCTTGCGCGGCATCGCGCTGGCGCTTCACGGGTTCGCGGCCGGGTTGTCTCGAAACCCATAGCTTGTGTGCAGCAAAGACACGCGGGTCGGTGGTGACGATCCTGAGGGGCCCTCCACGTTCGTCGATGGCGATCGCCTCGAAGTGGGGCGCGCTTTCATGCCAGCCCAGTCCTTCGATCGCGACAGAAGTAAGATCGTCGGCATCTTGTCCGACCCGCAGCATTTCCTTGGACCAGGGCGGGTTTCGCTGTGGTCGGATCAGATCGACGAGATAGCCATCACGGTTGACCGCCCGGAATTCCTGGGCAGTTCGCTCAAAGCTTGCGTCGACCTTCTTCAATAGACCGATCAGCGTCAGGTCCGCCACATTTTCCGAAGCCACCATACGCAGCGCCTGTCGCGCATCCAGCAGCAGATCGATGTCTTGCGTTGCAGTGATCCCGGGATCGACAAGCACACCTGCTGTCGCCTCATAGGCATAGATCGCGTTTGTTCCGACAATGCGAATGCCGTGGCCAAGCAGTCCGGCCTCGTCGAGTGCGCGGATGATGCGAGCCGCTATCACGGGAACTCGGCCGAGCCCCAGAACACGGTTGATGGCCGCCTGGCGCGCCATGGTTTCGCGCATCACTTGCAGGCCTGCGCGCGCCTCGGCACGCCCAGCCTCCCAGGTATGTTTGGTTTTTTCCGTCTCTGGGCTTCTGCGGCCGAGCGAGGTCTGCCGGCGTATGCCTGAGGAATCGTAGTAGCTGCGGGCGAGGTATTCCTCGCCCTTTGCCTTCTGCCAAACCATGGAGCCACGATAGCTCCTCAGTCTCTCCGTGGCGCGGCGAAGCGCTTCGAAGCGCTGGTCGGAATTGACCTTTTCACGGCGCTGGTCGTTGTTGAGTTCCTGGAAATCCATAGTTTCAACACTTCGTCGCTGATCGACGTCAAACTGTTGAAACAAGTATGCGCAACGAAACGGAAGGTTTCAACAGTTTGCCGCCGTATTCGGAGAAACTGTTGAAACCGGGTCCTAGCCTTTCCCCCTCACACGCTCAGATGCGCGTCGAGCGTCTCGGGCGAGGCGAGCAGGGCGGCGGAGCTGTCGCGATAGGTAACCGCGCCGCGCTCCAGCACGATCACGTCGTCCGTCAGCGGCAGCACCTTGCGCGCCTTCTGCTCCACGATGATGGCCGACATGCCTTCCTCGGTGACGATGCGGCGCAGCGCGGCCAGCAGCTCGTCGACAATGATGGGGGCAAGCCCTTCCAATGGCTCGTCCAGCAGCAGGATTTTCGGGTTGAGCATCAGCGCGCGGGCAACTGCCAGCATCTGCTGCTCGCCGCCGGAAAGCTGGTTGCCGAGATTGCGCCGCCGTTCCTTCAGCCGCGGGAACATGCCGTAGACCCGCTCCACGTTCCACAGGCCGGGGCGGGCGGTGGCGGTCAGGTTTTCCTCCACCGTCAGCGAGCGGAAGATATTGCGCTCCTGCGGCACCCAGCCGATGCCCAGCGGCGCGCGCTGCTCGGCGCGCAGGCGGGTGATGTCTCGTCCAGCGAGGCGGATCGTGCCGGAATGATGGGTCGTCACGCCCGCGATCGTGTCCAGCAGCGTCGTCTTGCCGGCGCCGTTGCGGCCGAGCAAGGCCAGCGACCTGCCCTCCTTCAGCGTCAGGTCCACCCTGGCCAGCACGCGCGCCTCGCCATAGCCGGCCACCAGCCGTTCGATGCTGAGAAGCTCGGCCATCAGGCATCCTCCCCCAGATAGATTGCCTTCACCTGCGGGTCCTTCGAGATTTCGGCGACCGTGCCCTCGGCAAACAGCGCGCCGGCGGCCAGCACGGAGATCCGGTCGGCAAAGGAGAAGACCAGGTCCATGTCGTGCTCGATCAGCACCACGGTGACGTCGGAGGGCAGCTCCCGCACGATCGACAGCACCTCGTGGCGCTCCTCTTCCGGAACGCCAGCGGCGGGCTCGTCCAGCAGCAGCACCTTGGGCCGGGTGGCGACCGCCAGCGCGATCTCCAGCAGGCGCTGCTTGCCATAGGGCAGCAGCGTCGTGGCCGTGGCCATGGCGTCGGCCAGGCGGAACCGCTCCAGCAGCGTGGCCGCTTCCTCCGCCGCCGCCCTGTTGCGCGACAGCGGCCGCCAGGCGGCGCCGCTATGGCCTTCGCGCTGGCCGATCGCCAGCATCATAGATTCCAGCGGCGTGAAATCGCCGAACAGCTGGTTGATCTGGAAGGTGCGCGAAAGGCCGCGCCCGACGCGGGCATGTGCGGGCAGGCGGGTGATGTCCTCGCCGCCAAGCAGCACCTGGCCGGCCGAAGGATCCAGTGAGCCGGTCAGAAGGTTGATCAGCGTGGTCTTGCCGGCGCCATTGGGGCCTATCAGCGCGTGGCGCGCGCCCTGCCTGACGCGTAGCGACACGTCGTTGGTGGCGACGAAGCCGCCGAAACGCCTGACAAGGTTGCGGGTTTCGAGCGCGAAAGTCATCGGCCTTCCTCCGCCATTGCCTGCGTCTTGGCACGCCGGCTGCGCGCCGCGCCGGGCAGCAAGCCCTGCCAGCGCGTGAGGCGTTCGCGGCCCACCAGCACGATGACGATCAGGATCAGGCCGATCCAGAACATCCAGTATTGCGGCGTGATCACCGACAGCCAGTCGCGCAGCAGCGTGAAGATGACGGCTCCAAACACGCCGCCATAGAGGTAGCCGGTGCCGCCGATGACCAGCACGAGCAGCACATCGGCCGAGCGGTGGAAGGCGAGCACGTCCGGCGAGACGAAGCTGGTGGTCTGGGTCAGCAGCGCGCCTGCGATGCCGGCATAGACGGCGGCGACGGTATAGATGGCGACGATCTGGCGCGTGGGCGAAATGCCCAGCATGGATGCGCGCACCGGGTTGCGCTTGATCGCCTTCAGCGACAGGCCGAAGGGCGAGTTCACGATGCGGCGGGCAAGGAAGGTCAGCACCATCAGCACCGCCAGCACATAGATGTAGCCGGTGCGGCCCCACAGGTCGAATTCGAATATGCCGAGGATGGGCGTGATCATCACGCCCGAAAGTCCATCTGCGCCGCCGGTCAGCCAGCCGGCCTGGTTGGCCACTTCGGCCAGAAGCATGGCCACGCCGAACGTGGTCATCAGGCGGGTGAGGTCGGAGCCGCGCAGCACCAAAAAGCTGGTGGCAAAGCCGAACACGCCGCTCACCAGCCCTGCGGCGAGCAGGCCAGTCACCGGCTCGGTGACATAGTGGCGTGCAAGCAGGCCCGCCGTATATGCGCCAAGCCCGAAGAAGGCGGCATGGCCCAGCGAGACGATGCCGGCATAGCCGAGGATCAGGTCCAGCGAGACCGCGAACAGCGCCAGAATGGCGATCTCGGTCAGGATCAGCATCTTGGACGGCAGGAGGAAGATCATGGCCACGGCAACAAGCCACAGCGCAATCTCCCAAAGCTGCCAGCGGCCGCTGCGCTTGAGCAGCGAGACGGCGTTGTCGGTTGCGGAAGTCATCGGCCGCCCTCCCGTGCAAACAGCCCGTGCGGCCGGAAGATCAGCACCAGGACCATCACGGCGTAGATGATGAAGGCGCCAAGCTGCGGCACGTAATATTTGCCTGCAACATCGGCGATGCCCAGCAGCAATGCGGCCACGAAGGGCCCGGTGATGGAGGAGGTGCCGCCCACGGTAACGACGATCATGAAGTAGATGAGGAATTTCAGAGGAAAGTTGGGGTCGAGGCCGAGCAGGTCGGTGCCGAGCGCGCCGCCGAGCCCGGCGAGGCCGGAGCCGAGAGCAAAGGTCAGGGCGAAGATCACCGATATGTTGATGCCCAGGCCGCGCGCCACGCGCCCGTCATCCACCGCCGCGCGCAACTGGCTGCCGAAGCGGGTGCGGGTGAGAACGAGCTGAAGCACCACTGTCAGCACCGCGCAGAGCAGGATGATGAACAGCCGGTATCGCCCGATGCTGATGCCGAGGAAATCGAAGCGGCCGCGCAGTTCGGCCGGCAGGTTGATGAGCTGCTGCTGGCCGCCCATGAAATAGTCGATTGCCGCGATCGACATGAAGACGAGCCCGATCGAGAACAGCACCTGGTCGAGATGCGAGGCCTTGTAGAGGTGCCGGTAGAGCGTCCGCTCCAGCACCACCCCTACCAATGCGGTCACGAGAAAGGCCGCCGGCAGGCACCAGTAGAAGGAGATGCCGTAGCGGTTCATCATGATGACGGTGGTGTAGCCGCCCGCCATGGCAAAGGCGCCATGCGCCAGGTTGACGAAGTTCATCAGGCCCAGCGTGATCGACAGGCCGCAGGCAAGGACGAAGAGAAGCATCCCATAGGCGATGCCGTCGAACAGGATTGTCAGCATGGTCGCTCGCTGTTGCGCGCGGGCCGGAAGTTGTCCGGCCCGCGCCTGTGCACCTAGTTGGCGACGTTCGGGTCGCGGATCTTCTCATAGGTGGCGAACTCGACATTGTAGAGCTCGCCGTCCACCTGCTTGACCTCGCGGATGTAGATGTCCTGGACGATGTCGCGCGTGGCCGGGTCGATGGAAATGGGGCCGCGCGGGCTGGTCCACTCCATGCCCTTCATGGCCTCCACCAGCTTGCCGCCGTCGGTGTCGCCGCCGGTCTTTTCCAGCGCGGCATAGGCCAGGTGCATGGCGTCGTAGCCGCCGACCGACATGAAGTTGGGCCGCATGTTGTTGTTGGCCTTGCGCACCTCTTCCACATAGGCCTTGTTTTCCGGGCTGTCATGCGCGGCCGAGTAGAAATGGCCGGTGATGACGCCAAGCGCCGGCTCGCCGATGCCGTTCAGCAGGTCGTCGTCGGTCACGTCGCCGGTGGCGATCAGCTTGATGCCGGCTTCGGCCAGGCCGCGATCGGCGAACTGCTTCATGAACAGAGAGCCCACGCCCGAAGGCACGAAGACGAAGATCGCGTCAGGCTTGGCATCGCGCACGCGCTGCAGGAAGGGCGCGAAATCCGGGTTCTGCAGCGGCACGCGAACCGCCTCGACGATTTCGCCGCCTTCCTGCTTGAACTGGTCGGTGAAGCCCTTTTCGATGTCGTGGCCGGGGCCGTAGTCCGACACCAGGGTCACTACGCGCTTGAGCCCGTTTTCCACCGCCCAGGTTGCCATCGGCACCGGCGACTGCGGCCCGGCCATGGAGGTGCGGACGAAATAGTCCGACTGCTGCATGATGCTGGAGGTGGTCGCCGAGGTGATGAGCGCGGGGATCTTCGCCTGGTTGAGCACCGGCGCCACAGCCATGGCGAGCGGCGTCAGGCCGAAGCCCATCAGCATGGAAACGCCGTCGTTCACCACCAGCTCCTGCGCGATTCGGCGGGTCTGGTCGGCAGTGCCGGCGTCGTCGCGCAGAACGATCTCGACCTTCTTGCCCGCGGCCTCTTCGCCATGCAGGGCCATGTATGCACGAACGCCGGCCTCGACCTGGCGTCCCGTCGAGGCAAAAGGCCCCGTCATCGGCAGGACAAGTCCAATCTTCACCACGTCCTGCGCGAAGGCGGGCGTGGCGGCAAGCAGCGACAGCGCTGTGCCGGCAATGAACAGTCTTCTGGTAATCATGTATACTCCTCCCTTTGATGCGCCCCGCCTCGTCCTCCCGGGAAAGGCCTAGCAACTAGGCCATTTTCGTCGCTCCCCTGACGAAAAGGCGGCAAGCGTGCAAACCGAACATCCGTCGTGATGTATACATATATATCGCACTCGCACAAGCGAGCTTCGACAATCGGAAGGGGAAGAGTGAAAATCGCATCCTCTTTGCGCGCCGGCGGCGAAGCCGTTTCGCACGGGGCAGGTTCGGCCCCGTCGGGGAGCGATGCCGAAGCCATGCAGGCCCTGGGCGTCACCGGGTCCGAATCGCCTTGCCGGGCTGCGGACGAAGTTCACACCGTAGCAGCCGCGCCAGCCGCTGCCACGCGCGCAAGGGCACGGCCTGACAGTCGTCCTCTCCGCATCCCTCTTCGGACGCGCGATGGTTTGGGGTATGATGGGGCGTTTTTCGCCGACTGTCATAAGGAGCGACGCAATGGGCCTTCGTATCAATGATATCGCGCCAGACTTCACCGCCGAAACCACCAAGGGCACGATCCATTTCCACGAATGGATCGACGATGGCTACGCGGTGCTGTTCTCGCATCCGAAGAACTTCACGCCTGTCTGCACCACGGAACTCGGCGCGATGGCCGGCCTCGCTGACGAGTTCGCGAAGCGCAATGCCAAGATCCTCGGCATTTCGGTCGATCCGGTAGAGAGCCACCACAAGTGGAAGGACGATATCCGCACCGCGACCGGCTTCGCGGTCGACTATCCGCTGATCGGCGACCGCGACCTGAAGGTCGCCAAGCTCTACGACATGCTGCCGGCGGAGGCAGGCGACACTTCGGAAGGGCGCACGCCGGCCGACAACGCCACGGTGCGTTCGGTGTTCATCATCGGCCCCGACAAGCGGATCAAGCTGGTGCTGACCTATCCGATGACCACGGGACGCAATTTCGCTGAGATCCTGCGGGCGCTCGATTCCATCCAGCTCACCGCCAAGCATCAGGTGGCGACGCCGGCCGACTGGAAGCCGGGCGAGGATGTGATCATCACCGCCGCCGTATCCGACGACGAGGCGATCAAGCGCTTTGGCGCCTTCGACAGGATCCTGCCCTATCTGCGCAAGACCAAGCAGCCTCAGCTCTGAACTCATGCGGCCTCGCCTCGCCGCGAGGTCGCAGCCGATGCCCTATTGGTGAAAGTCGCGGCTGGCCGTCGCCGTGGCCAGCGCCTTTCCTTGTCCGTCCAGCGCCTTGACCGTGAAGACATAGGAATGCGAACCCGAAGGCGGGCAGGGGCCCTTGTATCTGAACGCGCCGTAGGGCAGCGACGACTGCCCCTTATAGGCAACCCTGCCGCCGCCATGGTGGAAACCGGGCGCGTTGCGGTCGGTCATCTGGAAGTCCAGGCTGGCCGTGCCTTCCGGCACGCCGGAGAGCTTGAATGGCGGCGAGTTGACGTCAAAACATTTTTTCGTCGGGCCCCAGTCGAAATTGACGCGCATCTCCGCATGGGCGGCTGCGGTCAGCCCGGCAAGGATCGAGCATGCCAGCATCAGGCGCATGGTTTCGGCTCCTTTCATCTGCTCCGCCGGCGCAGAGAGCCGCGCAACGGCCTTGAGCGGAGAAATAGCGCATGCGCCCGGCGCGGCAGCCCGGACCGCGCGTGAAAAGAGGCTGGTTAAAGTTTTTGGGCCCGGCGGCAGATAGCGGGGCTTGCCGGAGCGGGGAGGGCGGCGGCTGCCCTCCCTTAGCCTGTCAGGCCCTGGCCTCGCCGGCGGCAGGGGTGACCATGGCGGAGACGATGCGCTGCAGGTCCACGGTGCCGATCTGCGCACCGCTCTGGTCGACGATCGAGAGCTGCTGCTGTCCGGCCGTGGCCAGCAGTGTGGCGGCTTCGTCCAGCGTCGCTTCGGCGGAAGTCTGGATAGGCGCCAGCGGCGTTTCGCCATTGGCAGGCTGCATGATCGCATTGACCCTGATCACCCGCCCGCGGTTCACTTCCTTCACGAAGTTGGCGATGTAGCCGTCGGCCGGGTTCAGCACGATGTCCTGGGCGGTGCCCTGCTGGATCACCTCGCCGTCGCGCAGGATCGCCACCCGGTCGCCCAGGCGCAGCGCCTCGTCGAGATCGTGGGTGATGAAGACGATGGTCTTCTTGATCTCTTTTTGCAGATCGAGAAGCACCGTCTGCATGTCCATGCGGATGAGGGGGTCGAGCGCGGAAAAAGCCTCGTCCATCAGCAGGATCGGCGCATCGTTGGTCAGCGCGCGGGCCAGCCCCACGCGTTGCTGCATGCCGCCCGAAAGCTGGTTCGGATACTTCTTCTCAAAACCCTTCAGCCCCACGCGCTCGATCCAGCGCATGGCCTGCTCCACCTGCCTGGCGCGCGGCACGCCCTGGATCTCCAGCCCGTAGACGGTGTTTTCCAGCACGTTGCGGTGCGGCAGCAGGGCGAATTTCTGGAACACCATCGCCGTCTTGTGGCGGCGGAATTCCTGCAGTTCGCGCGGGTTCATCTTCACCACGTCTGCGCCGCCGACGATCACTTCGCCGGAGGTCGGGTCGATCAGCCGGTTGATGTGGCGGATCAGCGTCGACTTGCCCGAGCCCGAAAGGCCCATGATGACGAAGATGCCGCCGCCGGGCATCTCGATGTTGATGTTCTTCAGGCCGAGCACATGGCCGTGCTTCTGGTTCAGCTCGGCCTTGCTCATGCCCTGCTTGACGAGATCGACATAGGCCGCGGCGTTGTGGCCGAAGATCTTGTACAGGTTGCGGATGCTGATGCCGCTGCCTTGCTGCGCCTCAGCCATGAACCACCTCCAGGTGCCTTTGCAGCCGCTTGCCATAGGCCTGGCTGACGCGGTCGAAGATGATGGCGATGCCCACGATGGCCATGCCGTTGAAAATGCCGAGCGTGAAATACTGGTTGGCGATGGCCTTCAGCACCGGCTGGCCCAGCCCCTGCACGCCGATCATGGATGCGATCACCACCATGGCCAGCGCCATCATGATGGTCTGGTTGATGCCGGCCATGATGGTCGGCAGCGCCAGCGGCAGCTGCACGTTCTTCAGCTTCTGCCAGCTCGAGGAGCCGAAGGCGTCGGCCGCCTCGAGCACGTCGCGATCGACCTGGCGGATGCCGAGATTGGTCAGGCGTATCATGGGCGGAATGGCATAGATGACGACCGCGATCAGCCCCGGCACCTTGCCGATGCCCAGCAGCATGACCACGGGAATGAGATAGACGAAGCTCGGCATGGTCTGCATCACGTCGAGGATCGGGCTTATCCAGCTCTGCAGCCGGTCCGAGCGCGACATGGCGATGCCGATGGGAATGCCCAGCACGATCGACAGCACGGTGCAGACGAAGATCATCGAGATGGTCTTCATCGTGTCGTCCCACATGTCGAAGAAGCCGATGATCAGCAGCGTGACGACCGCGCCGGCAACGATCTTCCAGCTGCGGGTGGCGATCCAGGCAATGGCGGCGATCAGCAGCAGGATGATCGGCCACGGCGTCAGGGTCATGAACCGCTCGGACTGGATCAGGAAATACTGCAGCGGCTGGAAGAAAGCCTCGATCCCGCCGCCATAGGCGCGGGTGAAAGCGCGGAAGCTCTCGTCGATGCTCTTCTTCAGAAGGCGCAGCGTGTCATCGTTCAAATGCGGAAATCTTGTCAGCCAATCCATCGATTCCCCTTTCCCGCCAGGCGGCTCGTGTTTTCTTGTTGGGCGCGGCAAAACGCGTCGGCGGCGCGCAACTGGGCGCGCCGCCGCGGTTGTTCCGGCCGGTTACTGAACCGAAGCCTTCACCTTCTCTGCGACCTCGGGCGAGACCCACTTGGCCCAGATGTCTTCGTTGTTCTTGAGGAAGTACTTCGCGCCTTCCTCGCCGGTGGCCTGGTTGTCACCCATCCAGGCGAGCAGCTTGTTGACGGTGTCGTTCGACCAGCTGCGGGCCTTGAGGTAGTCCATGACCGGGCCGGCGCGCTCGGCGAAGCCGGTGGTCACCAGGGTCTGCACGCGGTCCTTGGGCCATTCGTTGCGCTTCGGATCCGGGCAGTCGGCCACGGTGTTGCAGCGCTTCCACTCTTCGGCATCGAAGGGCACGCCGTATTCCAGCTTGACCATGTCGTACTTGCCGAGCAGCGCGGTCGGCGCCCAGTAGTAGCCCATCCAGCCTTCCTGGCGCTCATAGGCCTTGGCGACCGAGCCGTCGAGGCCGGCAGCCGAGCCGGTGTCGATCAGCAGGAAGCCGGCATTCTCGGCCTCATAGGCCTTGAAGAGCTGGGTGGTCACCAGCGTGCCGCCCCAACCCTGGGGTCCGTTGAAGACGGCGCCCTTGGACGAGTCTTCCGGCGCCGGGAACAGCTCCGGGTGCTTCAGGGCGTCGTCGATGGTCTTGATGTCGGGATGGGCGTCGATGATGTATTTGGGCACCCACCAGCCCTGCACGGCGCCATCGGAAAGGGCGTCGACGGTGGAGATCAGCTTGTTTTCGGCAATGCCGCGCTCGACGACCTCCGGCAGCAGGTCGATCCAGCCTTCCGGAGCGATGTCGGGCTGGCCCTTCTCGGTCATCGAAGTGAAGGTCGGAACCGTGTCGCCAACGACGAGCTCGGCGTCGCAGCCATAGCCGGCATTGAGAATGAGCTTGTCGATACTGGCAAGCACTTCGGCCGACTGCCAGTTCATGTTGGCGATAGTCACCGAGCCGCATTCGGCAGCGTTCGCGGTTCCGCTGAATGCCATCAGGCCGAGGGCCAGCGCGGTGGACGCAAGAAGTCTGTTCATACTCTCTCCCCAAATTGCGGTGTCTGGAAACAGGAGTGACGGACGACACCGCATCCACCGCCGCTCCCGAAACGGGGCCTGCGCCAGGCGCCGGCCACATCCCAAATCCTCAAGCCGACACAGTCGCACAGGCACCTCCCTTGCGACTTGCATCGACTGCTCCTCACTGAACCCGCGACATTGCGACGGCAGCGCTTTCGGCTGCGTCTAGCCCGGCTCGGACGGCTTCCACGAAGCCGCCGTCGATCATTCCCTTCAACCCCGCCGCTGTGGTGCCCTGATAGTCCAGGAACACGCGCACGGTCTCCTCGGGGCAAATATTCTGGCCTGCAAGCAGCTGGCTGGCTCCCGTAATGACGGCCTCCACCGCCCTTTTTGCGACGTCCTCCGGCAGTCCCCGTTCCAGCGCATGGCCCAACATCGCGTGGGCGAGCAAAGCGGGAAAGGCTGGGCCGGAACCCGACAGGCCGGTCAGATAGTCGATTTCGGCCTCGCAAGACAACTCGTCGGCCATGCCGCATGTCTCGAAAAGCTGCTGCACCAGTTCCCTTTCCGCGGCGCTCACCGCCTGGGAGGCAAACCAGGGCGTATAGGAGCGGCGGATTTCTGCCCCCGCATTGGGCATCGCCCTGACGATTCGGTCGGCTCCGGTGCTTGCGGCCAGTTCGGCCATGGAAACGCCGGCCATCACCGAAATCAGCAGCTTGCCTGCCGCATCGATCTCGACAGCCCGAAACTGCTCCGGCCTGACCGACAGGATGACGATGTCGGCGCGCGCCGCGAGTTCCCGGTTGTCGGCAGTGATTTCGACCCTGGGCCAGCCGGCGAGACCCTCGGCCTTCGGCGCGCGGCTCGACAGGATCAGGCGGGAGGGGTGCGTGAAGCCGGTATCCAGCATGGCAAGCGCCATCGAGCGCCCAAGCCATCCGGTGCCGCCAATGACGCCGATGGTAGGCTGGCTCATTGCGCCGCGCCCCCGCTCGCTTCCGGCGCCTGGACGAAGCCGTGCCTGGCGCAGAAGCGCACCATTTCGCTTGGCGTCGGCATCTGCCCGGTGAAAATTTCCACATATTTGGGAATACGTGCCATGCGGGTGGCCAGCGTCTCCTCGGTCTTCATCGAGATATAGCCGATCTGGGTCAGGTAGATCGTGCGCGCCCGCACGTCGGCGGCGAAGGGCTCGAAGCCGAAGCGCACGAACATCGCCTGCAGGGCCTGGAGCCGCGCTGTGTCGGCGGCGTCGATCTCCCTGGCCACGTCGGCAGACTGCTGCGCCCAGCTGCGGACCGCGAATTCGAAGCGGGAATCGAACAGCTGCGGATCAAGCCAGCAGTCGAACACGTTGAGGATCGCTTCGGCGATGCTTTCGGCGTAGCTTTCCGTGCGCTTGATGAGATTGCCGGTGTTCTTATCCCGCCACAGGTCGACGAGGGCTGCCAGCAGCGCCTCGCGGTCGGCGAAGAACCAGTAGAAGCTGGTGCGCGAAAGCTTCAGCCGCTTCGACAGGGGCAGCACGCGCACCGCGTCCACGCCGGCCTCCACCAAGCTTTCATAGGCTGCTTCGAGCCACCCCTCGCGTGACCCGCGCCATCCCGTTTCGCCAAGCTTCTCCTGCTCCATGCGGCGACCATATGCGGCGGCAGGCGGCGATGCAACCGGAATGTACGGCAGTGTCGACAAAATGAACACCTATGTACATTCCTTCTGGACAGTCATGTACATTTCTTCTAGCGTAAGCTTCGGCACTTTTGTCCTCGGAGCATGATGGATGTCGAACGACCCGCTTCTGCAGCCATATCGGCTGAAGCATCTCACCCTGAAAAACCGGATCATGACCACCTCGCACGAGCCTGCCTATCCGGAGGACGGCATGCCCAAGGCGCGCTACCGCGCCTATCATGCCGAGCGGGCCAAGGCCGGCATCGCGCTGACCATGACGGCCGGTTCGGCCTCCGTCGCCCGCGACAGCCCGCCGGTTTTCAACAACGTCCTTGCCTACAAGGACGAGGTGGTGCCGTGGATGAAGGACGTGGTCGACGCCTGCCATGAGCATGGCGCGGCGGTGATGATCCAGCTCACCCATCTCGGCCGGCGCACCCGCTGGGATAAGGCCGACTGGCTGCCCGTGGTCTCGCCCTCGCACCGGCGCGAGGCCGCGCACCGGGCCTTCCCCAAGAAGCTCGAGGATTGGGATATCGAGCGCATCATCAAGGACTATGCCGACGCCGCCGAGCGCATGAAGGCGGCCGGCCTCGACGGCATCGAGCTTCAGGCCTATGGCCATCTGATGGACCAGTTCTGGTCGCCGCTCACCAACGATCTCGACGGCCCCTATGGCGGCTCGCTCGAAAACCGCCTGCGCTTCACCTTCGACGTGCTGGCCGCCGTGCGCGAGCGCGTCGGGCCGGAATTCATCGTCGGCGTCCGCTACACCGCCGACGAGGATCTCGAGGGCGGCCTGACCCGCGAGGACGGGCTGGAGATTTCCCGCCGCTTCAAGTCGTCCGGCATGGTCGACTTCCTCAACATCATCCGCGGCCACATCGACACCGATGCGGGGCTGACCGACGTCATTCCCATCCAGGGCATGCCCAGCGCGCCGCATCTCGATTTCGCCGGCGAGGTGCGCACTGAGACCGGCATGCCCACCTTCCACGCCGCGCGCATCCCCGACGTGGCGACGGCGCGCCACGCCATCGCCTCGGGCAAGCTCGACATGGTCGGCATGACGCGGGCGCACATGACCGACCCCCACATCGTGCGCAAGATCATGGAAGGCCGCGAGGACGACATTCGCCCCTGCGTGGGCGCCAATTACTGCCTCGACCGCATCTATCAGGGCGGCTCGGCCTATTGCATCCACAATCCCGCCACCGGCCGCGAACTGACCATGCCGCACGACATTCCGGCGGCCAAGGTCAAGCGCAAGGTGGTGATCGTCGGCGCCGGCCCGGCCGGGCTGGAGGCCGCGCGTGTCTCGGCCGAACGCGGCCACGAGGTGGTGGTGTTCGAGGCTTCCCCGCATCATGGCGGCCAGGTGCGGCTCACCGCCCGCACCCAGCGCCGGCAGGAGATGATCGGCATCGTCGACTGGCGCATGGCGCAGTGCACGGCCAAGGGCGTCACCTTCCGCTTCAACACATGGGCCGAGGCCGACGACGTTCTGGCCGAAAAGCCGGGCGTGGTCATCATTGCCACCGGCGGCTATCCGCACACCGAGGTTCTTTCGGAGGGTAACGATCTCGTCGTCTCCACCTGGGACATTCTCTCAGGCGACGTGAAGCCGGGTTCGAACGTGCTGCTGTTCGACGATGCGGGCGACAACGCCGCGCTGCAGGCCGCCGAGGTGATCGCCAAATCCGGTGCGAAGCTGGAGGTCATGACGCCCGACCGCGCTTTCGCGCCCGAGGTCATGGCCATGAACCTGGTGCCCTATATGCGCAGCCTGCAGAAGCTCGACGTCACCTTCACCGTCACCTTCCGCCTCGACAAGGTCGTCAGGCAAGGCAACGAGCTGGTCGCCTCCATCGGCAGCGATTATGGCGGCGTGGACAAGGAGCGCCGGGTGGATCAGGTCGTGGTCAACCACGGCACCATCCCCATGGACGACCTCTATTTTGCGCTGAAGCCGCAATCGAGTAACCGCGGCGCGGTCGACTACAAGCGCCTCATCGCCGGCGAACCGCAGCAGGTGGCGGGCGAGGGGTTCCAGCTCTTCCGCATCGGCGACGCGGTTTCGGCCCGAAACACACATGCGGCGATCTATGATGCGCTGAGGCTGGCCAAGGATATTTGACTCCCAAGACGGGCCGGGCAGCCTTTGGCGCCCGGCCCGCCGCAGCCTGCTCAGCCACGTGCCGACGGCGCTTCCGCAACCGGCCGGGCCGCCTTGCCCAGACTTCTCACATCGGCTTTCCGGCCTCCGCCGCCGGCAAGCCGCATCGCATTTGCCACCACCACCAGCGATGAAGCGGACATGGCGATGGCCGCGATCAGCGGCGTGACATAGCCCAGCACCGCCACGGGAATGGCCAAGGCGTTGTAGGCGGCGGCAAAAGCAAAATTCTGGCGCACCAGCGAGCCTGCCTTGCGCGAAACCGTGATCGCCTCCGGCACTGCCGTCAGGCTCTCATGCAGGAACACGAAGTCGGCCGCGTTGCGGCCTATGTCGGCTGCGGTCGCCGGGGCCATGGAAACATCGGCCGCCGTTAGCGCCGGCGCGTCGTTGAGGCCGTCGCCGACCATCAGCACCTTGCGCCCGGCCTGGCGCAGCTGCTCGATGCGCGCAACCTTCTGCGACGGCAGAAGGCCGGCCTCGAACCGCTCGATGCCTAGCGCCTCCGCCATTGCCGCGACCGCGCCGTGCCGGTCGCCCGACAGGATTTCCAGTTCCAGCCCCTGCTCCCGCAGGCCGGAAACCGCTGTCTGCGCCCCGTTGCGCAAGCTGTCGCGGAACAGGAAACGGGCAATCGCCGCGCCGTCGCGGGAAAGCACCGAGGCGCTGTCCGCCTCGTCTCGGCTTTCCGCGCCTGTCGCCCAGTCCTCTCGGCCGAGGCGATAGACGTTTTCCCCCATGGTGCCTTCCAGCCCGAGGCCGGGGTGTTCGCGGATCGTGTCGAAGGCCGGCGCCTCCAGCCGCCTTGCCAGCGCGGCGGCAAGAATGGCGACCGCGAAAGGGTGCCTTGAATTGGCGGCGAGGCCGGCCGCGGCTGCAAGCGCTGCCGGCTCCAGCGCTTCGGCCTCCGTCAGCCGCGGCTTGCCCGCCGTCAGGGTTCCGGTCTTGTCGAAGACCACCGTGTCGGCCCGCTCCAGCCGCTCCAGTGCTGCGCCGTCCTTGACCATGATGCCGCCTTCGTAGAGGCGCCGCGCGGCCATGACCTGCACGATGGGCACGGCGAGCCCCAGCGCGCAGGGGCAAGTGATAATGAGCACCGCAATGGCGATGGTGGCGGCGGAATGCCAGTCGCCGCCCGCCGCCAGCCGCACCGCGAAGGTCGCCAGCGCAATCGTGTGCACCACCGGCGCATAGAGCGCGGCCGCGCGGTCGGCCAGGCGGCGATAGCGGGCGCGGCCGCCCTCGGCCGCCTCCATCAGGCGTATCATCTCGGCCAGGAAGGAGTTTTGCGCGCTTGCCGTGGCCGTCACCGCCAGCGGGCCGGTGAGGTTGAGCAGCCCCGCCTGCACCGCCATGCCGGGCTCGAAACGGCGGGGGGCCGCTTCGCCCGTCACCAGCGAGCAGTCCAGTTCGGATTGTCCCTGCTTCACGATGCCGTCCAGCGGCACCCTGTCGCCCGGCGCCACCAGCACGGTCTGGCCGGGCTCGATGTTTTCCACCGCCAGGTAATGGCGCGCGCCGTCGCCGGCGAGAATGATTGCGCCGCGCGGCGAAAGGCGGGCCAGCCCCGCCACGGCCGAGCGCGCCCTCTCGCGCATGACATGGTCGAGCGTGCGGCCCACAAGCAGGAAGAACAGCAGCGTGGTGGCTGCGTCGAAATAGGCGTAGCGGGCGTTGTGGAGCGTGTCGTAAAGGCTGAGGCCAAAGGCCAGGAGGACGCCGACCGAGATCGGAACGTCCATGTTGGTGCGCCCGCGCCGCAGCGCCGACCATGCCGAGGCATAGAACACCCGCCCCGAATAGATGATCGCCGGCAGCGCCAGCCCGGCGGAAATCCAGTGGAAGAAATGCCGCGTGGCTTCGTCCGCGCCCGCCCACACCGAAACCGAATAGAGCATGATGTTCATCGCCGAGAAGCCGGCGACGGCCAGCGCCCTGACGAGGCGGCCAAGCTCGGGGTCCTTCGCGCCGGCCTCCGCGCCGAAGGGATAGGCCTCGTAGCCCATGGCGCCCAGCGTGCCGATCAGGTCGGGCGGCCGGCCCTCCTTCGGTGTCCAGTCCACCGTCAGGCGCCGCGTGGAAAGGTTGACGCGGGCGCGGGCCACGCCGGGCAGTCCGCGCGCCGCCTTCTCGACCCTCGCGATGCAGGCCGCGCAGTGTATCCCCGGCACCGAAAGTTCGCTCTGCCAGGTGCCGCCGCCAAGGTCGCGGCTGGCGAGCAGCAGTTCCTCCGCGCCTGCGGCCGCGGGGCCTGCTTGCACGGCCGGTGTCGCCTTCACGTCGGGGGCGTGGCAGCTCATCTCGGCTCCCCGCGCGTTCACAGTCAACGAATGGCCTTGTAGGCGTGCCAGGTGGCGTGCCCCAAAAGCGGAAACACCACGATCAGCCCCACCATGGCGGGCAGCAGCGCTACAACCGTCAGCACCAGCACGATCGCGCCCCATACGATCATCACCGGCAGGTTGTTCCACACCAGCGAGATGCTCGTGCCCATGGCGGTGAAGGCGTCCGTGCGTTCGTTGAGCAGCATCGGCACCGAAAAGGCGCTGATGGCGAAGGAAAATGCCGCGAACACGCCGCCGACCACCGTGCCGGTGATCAGCATCGCCCAGCCGATGCCGGTGGTGAACAGCATCGGCGCGATGTGGTCGATGCCGGGGAAGGGGCGCAAGCCGAAGAACAGCGCATAGATGATGACGGCCGCCCGCATCCAGAGCAGCATCAGCCCGCACATGATGACCCCGGTGAACAGCACCTGCGCGCCGGATTTGGGACGCACGAAGAGCATGTTCCGCAGCGAAACGGGCTCGCCCGCTTCCAGCCTGCGGCTTTTCTCGTAGAGGCCGATCGCAATCAGCGGGCCCACCACCATGAAGCCGGCCAGCGCGGGAAACAGTATGTAGTCGAGCTCCAGGGAGAACAGCCCGGCCACGATCAGCGCCGAGATCGCGAACACCGCCAGGCCGTAGGCCAGGCTTGCGCCTGCATCGGGGATGAGATCCCGCCAGCCGGCGTGCAGCCAGCCGAAGGCGGCCGTGGCCGGCAGGCCCTTGTTGCGCGTCGGCGGCGTTGCGGCCACTTGCCCCTGGGCCAGATCAGCAGTTCCCATAGCGATGGTCCTTTCCGTCTGCTCCTTTGCCCTTCATGTCGCCGGCCTCAGCATGCCGGGCTCGCCGCTCGGTAGGCCGAACCGGGCTTCCCGGAACCGGCCTGCTTCGAATGCGGCACGCAGTCCGGCTGCGATTTCACCGCGACATAGACAAGGTGCGCATTCGCAGCCAACAGCGCCGCGGCGCCGGCGCCAACCAGCAGCAGGGTCACGCGCCGTGCCCGCCCTCGCGGCATCGGGGCCGTCGCGGCCGTCACGACCGTTGCTCCGGCAGCGACAGCACATAGAGCGTCAGGATCTTGCGCTGCGCGTCCGACAGCCGGTCCTGCCAGCTTGGCATGTGCCCCTGGCGGCCGCCATAGACGGAGGCGGTGATGGATTGGCGGTCGCCGCCATAGATCCACACCGGGTCCGTCAGGTTGGGTGCGCCCATGTCGTGATTGCCCTTGGCGTCGTCGCCGTGGCAGGCGACGCAATTGGCCTGGAACACCTCCTTGCCGCGCGCCACTTTTTCGGGCGTGATCCCGATATTGTCGGTCGAACCGCCGAGCGAACGCACATAGGCGACGACATCGTCGATCTGACCCGCATTAAGCACCCCGTCGCGGCCGAAGGCCGGCATCTGCGAGGTCCGGCTCTCCGCATTGGCGGAATTGATGCCCGCAGTCAGGGTCTGGTAGATCGTCTGCGGGTCGCCGCCCCACAGCCAGGCCGCGGCCTTGAGGTTGGGAAAGCCCTTCCCGCCGGTGCCGTTAATGCCGTGGCACACCGCGCAGTTGTCGCCGAACAGGGTCTTGCCGGTCTCGTGCACGATCTGCATCAGGGCGGGGTTGGCCTGGATGGCGGCGAAGTCATCGCTTGCGATCTGCTTCATCCAGCCCTCCCGCTGGGCTGCGGCGTGTTCGAGCTGCGTTTGCACGACGTGTTTCTGGTCGATGCCCAGCAGCCCCTTGGTGTAGCTGCTCCCGAGCGGCCAGGAGGGCATGAGGATCCAGTAGACGATGGAAAAGATCGTCGTCACCACCAGGAAGAAGATCACCACCCGCGGAACCGGCGTGTTGAGCTCGGTTATGCCGTTCCAGTCATGACCCGTGGTCATGCGGCCGGTGACAGGATCGCGCTCGCCTACTTCTTCCATGGCTCGTCGTCCTCGTCGAGTATGCTCTTCTTCGCGTCGTCGAAGCGCTTCTTGTTTGAGGGCCAGAAAACATAGACAAGCACGCCGACGGCCAGAATGAGGAAATAGATCAGCCCCCAGCTCGTGGCGAAGGTGACGACGGAATCGTGGTCGAAGCTCATTGCCCCGCCTCCGCTGCTTGGGCACCCTCCTGCTTGTAGGCGGCGTCGGTCAGGCGCCCCAGTATCTGCAGATAGGCCACCACCGCGTCCATTTCGGTGAGGCTGCCCGGATTGCCGTCGAAGGTGCGTATCTGGGTTGCCTCGCCATAGCGCTTGGAAACGCCGGCAGCGAGGCTGCTGTCGGGCGCTGCCTGGCCGCGCGCGTCGTTTGGCGCATTGGCGATCATCTCGTCAGTATAGGGCACGCCCACGTCGCGCATGGCGGCAAGATGCAGGCCGAGGTCGTCCACATAGAGCGTGTTGCGCGCCAGCCAGCCATATTTCGGCATCACCGATTGCGGCACCACGTTGCGCGGGTTGATAAGATGCGCCACGTGCCACTCGTCGGAATATTTGTCGCCCACGCGCGCAAGGTCCGGGCCGGTGCGCTTCGAGCCCCATAGCATCGGGTGGTCGTATTGCGACTCCACGGCCAGCGAATAGGGGCCGTAGCGCTCCACCTCGTCGCGCAGGGTGCGGATCATCTGGCTGTGGCAGGCGTAGCAGCCTTCGCGGATGTAGATGTTGCGCCCGGCCAGCTCCAGCGGCGTGTACACCCGCATGTCGGGTGCCTTCTCCACGGTTCCCTTGATGGTGAACAGCGGTGCGATCTCGATGAGGCCGCCGATGCTGGCGACCACCACGATGGCCAGCACGAAGCCCATCGTGCTGCGTTCGAGCTTGCGGTGGAAGAATTCGGGCATCTCGCTACTCCGCCGGCCTGGCCGCGAAGGTGGGAACCGGCAAGTCCGGTTCCGCCGCCTCGGCTTGCCTGGGCGCCGTGCGTATGGTCATCCAGACATTGTATGCCCCCACCACCGCCCCGATCAGGAACAGCAGGCCGCCGACTGTGCGCGCGATGTAATAGGGGTGCATGGCCTCCACCGACTCGATGAAGGAGTAGGTCAGGGTCCCGCTTTCATTGTAGGTCCGCCACATCAGCCCCTGAATGATGCCGGAGTTCCACATCGCGAACACGTAGATGATGGTGCCGGCCAGCGCGAACCAGAAATGCACCTCCACCAGTCGCGCCGAATACATGTGCTCGCGCTTCCACATCCACGGCACCAGACTGTAGATCGCGCCGAAGGTGATCATCGCCACCCAGCCGAGCGCGCCTGCATGCACATGGGCGACGGTCCAGTCCGTGTAGTGCGACAGCGAGTTCACCGGGCGGATGGCCATGAACGACCCCTCGAAGGTGGAGAGGCCGTAGAACACGGCGGCCACCATCATGAAGCGCAGCGTCGCGTCGGTGCGGACCTTGTCCCAGGCGCCGTTCAGCGTGGCCAGCGCATTGCCGGCCGAAGCCCAGGAAGGCACCAGCAGGATCACCGAGAAGGTCATGCCCAGCGACTGCACCCATTGCGGCAGGGCGGTGTAGTGCAGGTGGTGCGGGCCCGCCCACATGTAGATGAAGGTGATGCCCCAGAAGCTGATGATGGACAGCCGGTAGGAGAAGATCGGCCGGCCGGCGCGCTTGGGCAGGTAGTAATAGAGCATGCCCAGGAAGCCGGCGGTGAGGAAGAAGGCCACCGCGTTGTGGCCGTACCACCACTGCGTCATCGCATCCTGTACGCCGGAGAAGGCCGAATAGCTCTTGGCGTGCGCGAGCGACACCGGGACCGCAATGTTGTTGAACACATGCAGTATCGCCACCACCAGGATGAAGGCCATGTAGTACCAGTTGGCCACATAGATGTGCGGCTCCTTGCGCCGCGCCAGCGTGCGCACATAGATCGCCAGATAGGTCACCCACACGATCACCAGCCAGATGTCGGCATACCATTCCGGCTCGGCATATTCCTTCGACTGGGTAACCCCCATCAGGTAGCCGGTCACCGCCATTACGCAGAACAGATTGTAGCCGAACAGAACGAACCAGGGGCTGACCTGGCCGGGCAGCCGCGCGCGCGAGGTGCGCTGCAGCACGTGCAGCGAGGTGGCGATCAGCGCATTGCCGCCGAAGCCGAAGATCACGCCCGTGGTGTGCGCCGGGCGCAGCCGCCCGAAGCTTGCCCAGGCGGCGTCGATGGTCAGGTCGGGCCAGGCCAGCAGGGCGGCCACCCAGACGCCCAGGAACATGCCCACCACCGCCCAGGCCATGGTCAGCACGATGCCGACCTTGATCGGGTCGTCATAATAGTGCGACAGGCGTTCCGGGGAGGGTTCGGGTTCGTAGTAGCCGGAAAGCACCACGAAGATCATCCCCACGCTGGCCAGCATGGCGATCATCCCATGCACGCCGATCGGGTCGTTTCGGCCGATGGCCGCCAGCGCCAGCCCGACGATGGCGACTGCCGCCAGGAGATAAAGGCATAACCGACGTTCTGCGACTGTGAGCTGGGCGACCATGGACTTGCTACCCTCCTCCTGTGAAGCAAAAGGTCAGTCAGCCGAAGTAATAACGTTATCCTTTCCGGGCCGGATGTCCAGAAGCCGTGCCAGGATATCCATGTTTGCTGTCAGGTCGGCGAGGCTGTATTTGTCGAAGACGGCCAGATAGGCGTCCAGCGCTTCGCGCACCACGTCCTTCAGGCGACAGGCGGGTGTAATGACACAGTGCCCGCCATCGGTCTTCAGGCACTCCACGAGGGCAAAGTCGTCCTCCATCCGCCGTACCAGGCGACCGAGATTTATCCTTTCCGGGGGGCGGGCCAGCGCAATGCCGCCGGCGCGGCCGCGGGTGGTTTCCACCAGGCCCATGTTCTTCAGGTTCAGCGCCACCTTCAGCAGGTGGTTGCGCGACAGCCCGTAGGCGTCGGCCACGTCGCTCACCGTGCAGGTGTCGCCCGAACGGGTCGCCAGATAGATCAGCATGCGCAGGGCATAGTCGGTGTGCTGCGTCATGCGCATGTTGCGCTCACTCTCCCTCGCCGTTCGCGGCGGCGGGCGGCGTTGCGCCCAGCGCCCGCGGCAGGTGGAAGAACATGGCAAGCTGCAGGCTCCGGGCGATCCGCTCGGCGCGATCGATGAACACCGCCGCCACCTCCGGCTCGCAAAGCTCGCGCGCGGTCTCGCGGAAATGGCCGAGCCAGATCGCGAAGTCTTCTTCCTTCACCATCTTCAGCTTGAGATGCGCCGGGACCGGACGGCCCTGATAGGTGCCGGTCTTCAGGATCACCGAGGACCAGAAGTCGGTCATCTTTTCCAGATGCGGTTCCCAGTCGTCTGCAATCACCCGCTCGAAGATCGGGCCGAGGCGGGCGTCGCGCCGCACCTTGGCGTAGAAGGCGCGCACCAGACGCCCGATGAAGTCGCGGTCCACCTGCGGGTGGGAGAGGGGAGTTTCCGCGACCGGACGAACCCTTTCGACAAAGGCCATGTCGTGCCCCTTAAAGTGGTAAATCTGATGCCACTTTATCGGCGTGCGGTCTGCCGCGCAAGCAGCGGAAATGTCGCAGGCGTTACCGCGGGAATTGCGCAGTCGTCGCTTTAGCCCGCCAGCCTGTGCGCACCGCCAAAGCCGGTGAGGAACGAGGTGAGATTGTCGGAAAGCGCGTCACAGAGATAGCCGCCTTCCTGCACGATCACCGTGGGCAGGCCGAGCCCGGCAATCGCTTCGGCAATGCAGGCGAAGCCCTGCGTCGTCACCGAAAGCCCGCCGAACGGGTCGCCCTCGAAGGCGTCGAGGCCCAGCGCCACCACCAGCGCCTCGGGCGCGAAGGCGCGGATGCGCTGCAGGCCCTTGTCCAGCGCCGCGAGAAACTCCGCGTCGGCGGATTTGCGCGCCAGCGGCAGGTTGAGGTTGTAGCCGAGCCCCAAGCCTTCGCCGCGCTCGTCGGCATGGCCCCAGAAGAACGGATAGAAGCGCACCGGGTCGGCATGGATCGACACCGTCAGCACGTCGGGCCGGGCATAGAAGATGCCTTGCGTTCCGTTGCCATGGTGCAGGTCCACGTCGAGGATCGCCACTCGCGCCGCGGTCTTGCGCAGGCGCTGCGCCGCGACAGCGGCATTGTTGACGAAGCAGAAGCCGCCGGCGACATCGGCAAAGGCGTGGTGGCCGGGCGGGCGGCACAACGCATAGGCCGCCGGCTCGCCCGAAAGCACGGACTCTGCCGCTTCCACCGCGCTCCATGCGCTCCACAGCGAGCTTTCCCAGGTCTCGGCCGAGATCGGGCAGGAGGTGTCGGCCATGTGGTAGCCGGCCTGGCCGACGGCGGATGCCGGATAGCTGCCGCCGCGCGCGATGGGGTGGATGTTGGGAATGACCTCTTCCGACGCCTCGGGAATGCGCTGCCAGCGCGCATGGATATGTTCGAGGAAGTCCAGATATTCCGGCGTGTGCACGGCCGCGATCGGCCCCAGCCCGTGCTGGCGCGGCCGCACGATCTCGCAGCCTGCCGCGCGCGCCCCGGCAAGCAGCCGCTCCACGCGCTCCGGCTGTTCCGGGTTGGGTTTTGGCGCCCCGCTGGAAAGAAAGCCCTTGGGGTCGTGGCGCTTCTGCTCGTCGGCGTAGAAGGCTTTCATGGGAACTCCTCGTTCAATTTCCGTCATTGCGCGCCAGCGCCAGAAACGCCTCGCCATAGGCGCCGTGCTCGCGATCGCTGTCGAGCCAGCCAATGCCGAGCCTTTCGTAAAAGCCCTGCGCGGAAATGTTGTCGACGTCGACGGCCAGCCGCAGATAGACGCCCCCGCGCTGGCGCGACCAGCCTGCCGTGGCGCGCAGCAACTTTTCGCCTACCTTCCTGCCGCGGAACCGCTCGTCGACATAAAGGTCCTGCACATAGACGCCGGGGCGCCCGAGCCAGGTCGAGAAGATCGGGAAGAACAGGCAGAGCCCCGCAAACGTGCCGTCCACTTCCGCAATCAGGCTCCGGAACGCCGCGTCCGGCCCGAAGCCGAAGCGCCGGAAATCGTCGGCCGTGCTGGCGATCTTTTGCTCAAGGCCGGTGAAGCGCCCGAGTTGCAGGATCGCGTCGTGCATCGTCTCCGCGTCGGCGGGCTCGCCTGGCCGGATACGCACGCCGTTCATCAGAACGCCACCCGGTCGCCGCCCTTCAGCTCCAGCATCTCGCGCGCTTCGGCAGGCGTCGCCACTTCCAGCGACAGCGCCTCCAGCACCTTTCGAATGCGCCGCACCTGGTCGGCGTTGGAGCGCGCAAGCTGGCCGCGCCCGTCATAGAGGCTGTCTTCCAACCCCACCCGCACATTGCCGCCCATGGCGGCGGCCATGGTTATCATCGGCATCTGGTGGCGGCCGGCGGCCAGCACCGAAAAGCTGTAGTTGTCGCCGAACAGCTTGTCGGCAATGCGCTTCATGTGGGTCAGGTTGTCCGGGTCGGCGCCGATGCCGCCCAGCACGCCGAACACGAACTGGATGAACAGGTGCCCGCTCACCAGGCCGCGGTCGCGCAAATGCGCCAGCGAATAAAGGTGGCCGACATCGTAGCATTCGAACTCGAAGCGCGTGCCGCAGCCGCGCCCCAGCCGTTCGAGAATGAATTCCATGTCGGCGAAGGTGTTCTTGAAGAGCGTGCTGCGCGTGGCCTCCAGCAGCTTCGGCTCCCACTCGTGCTGCCACTCGGTCGGCTTGTCTAGGGCAGGGAACAGAGCGAAATTCATCGAGCCCATGTTCAGCGAGCACATTTCCGGCTCGGCGCGCAGCGAAATGGCGAGGCGATCATCCAGCGTCATCAGCGAGGAGCCGCCGGTGGAGATGTTCACTACCGCGTCGGTCGCCTGCTTGATGCGCGGCAGGAACTGCATGAACACGTCCGGGTCGGCCGTGGGCCGGCCGTCCTTGGGGTCGCGCGCATGCAGGTGCAGGATGGAGGCACCGGCCTCCGCCGCCGCGATCGCCTCGGCGGCGATCTGGTCGGGCGTGATGGGCAGATAGGGCGACATGGTCGGCGTGTGGACCGAGCCGGTGACCGCGCAGGTGATGATGACCTTCCGGCGCGTCGATCTGGTTGAAGCCATTTTCTGTTCTCAGCCGTTGACGGGAAGATCGAGTTCGGCGGCAAGCGCTTCCAGCGAATCCGCCAGAATGTCGACCATCTCGCCCACCTGCGCGGCATCGATGATCAGCGGCGGCGCCAGTATGAAGTTGTCGCCCTCGATGCCGTCGCCACGGATGCGCCGCGAATAGACGATCATGCCGCGCTGGTAGGCGTGGTCGAGAAGCCTCTGGTTGGCGTTCAGCGCCTTCGGCAAGGGCGCGAAGGTTTCGGGGTCGGACACTAGGTCGGCGCCGATAAGCAGGCCCTTGCCGCGCACGCCGGCAACGAATGGGAAGCGCCGCGCCAGCCCTTCCAGCTCCTGCTTCAGAAGCTCGCCCATGGCAGCCGCGTTCTCCACGCAGCCCAGGCGCTCCATCTCGTCGAGCACCGCCAGGCCGGCGGCGCAGGACAGCGGGTTGCCGGCATAGGTGTAGCCGTGCTGGAAACCGCCCATGTCGAGCACCGGCTTCACCAGCCGCCGCGATGCGGCCATGGCGCCGAGCGGCGCATAGCCCGAGCCGATGCCCTTGGACAGGGTTACGATGTCCGGCCGGCATTGCCAGTGGTCGCCGCCGAGATATCTGCCGGTGCGGCCGGCACCGGTCATCACCTCGTCATGGATCAGCAGGATGCCATATCTGTCGCAGATCTCGCGGATGCGCTTGAAATAGCTGTCCGGCGGCACCAGTGCCGCGGTCGCCGCGCCGCCGATGGGCTCCATGATGAAGGCGAGCACCGTTTCGGGCCCCTCGGCCAAAATCCTCTCTTCCAGCATGTCGGCATAGCGCAGGCCGCGCTCTTCCATCGAAAGGTTGTCGCGGTCGCGATAGGCGGTAGGCGCCGGCACGGTCGGCATGTCGCGGATCTGCGGCGCAAAGGTTTCGGTCAGCGCCAGGTCGCCCGTTACCGCCAGCGCGCCCACAGTGCCGCCGTGGTAGGAGGGAAACCGCGCCACGACCTTCCAGCGCTTCGGCTGGCCGGTGGCCACCGCCCATTGCCGCGCAAGCTTGATGGCCGATTCCACCGCTTCCGAGCCGCCCGAAACGAAGAAGATGCGGTCCAGGTCGCCCGGCATCTTCTGCGCCATGCGCAGGGCCAGTTCCTCGGCGGCCTCGTTCTCGAAATGCAGGCGGTAGGCGAAGGTCACCCGCTCCATCTGCCGCTTCATGGCGTCGAGGACGTGGCGGTTGCCGTGGCCGATATTGACCACCATGGCGCCGCTGGCGCCGTCGATCATGCGCCGGCCCTGATTGTCCCACAGGTAGATGCCTTCGGCGCGGTCCACCAATGGCCGGCGCAGCCGCGTCATGTAGAACAGGTTCGAGGCCGGTCGCTCGGCTTCCGCAGCATAGGCAAAGGGCAGGCTGGCAGCCTCAGGCATTGGATGTCCCGTCAAAATGTTGTTCGGAAAAGGCGGGCAGGGCAGTGCGGCAAGGCGGCGGCCTGTCCCCCGCCGCGGGGGCGTTCGCGCCGCGCAGGGTCATGCTCATTCCGCAATTGCGCGTCGCACGCTCCACCGCCGCCTCGCCTCGTTACCCCCAGCATTGCGGATGCGCGGTCGGCACGCATCCGCAGGCAGGATTGCCTTTGTCGGGTCATTGCGCAAATAGATAATGGAAATAGGGAGCATAGATTTCGGGAATGACCTCGCCGCGGTCGCAAAAGCTGGTCTGGGAGCTGGACTGGAACCTGCTGCGCACTTTTGTCGTCATCGCCGAGGTCAAGAGCATCACCCGCGCGGCCGAGCGCCTCAACCTCAAGCAGCCCACCGTCAGCAATGCCCTGCGCCGTCTGGAAGAGCGCATCGGCCAAAGGCTGGTGGAGCGCGCCGCCAACCGCTTCGAGCTTACCGAGGCCGGCCGCCTGGTCTACGAGCAGGGCATAGAGGCGTTCGGCGCCATCTCGCAGCTGCCCGTTCTGGTGCGCGGCGCCGGCGAGGACGTCACCGGCCATGTCGCCATCGCGGTCGCCAGCCACATCGTCTCGCCGCTGTTCGACCGGGCGCTGGCCGAGTTCCGGCGCAACTATCCGCGCGCCAGCATTGCCATCACGGTTGCCCCAAGCGCGGAGGTGGCCAGGCAGGTGCGCGAGCGCCGCGCGTCCTTCGGGCTGTGCCTGGTCAGCGAGCGCGACCCCGCGCTCGACTACACGATGATCTATCGCGAGTTCTTCGGCTTCTTCTGCGGCCCCGGCCACAGGCTCTACGGCCGCACCGGGCTGGCGCTGGCCGACCTCAAGGGCGAGCCTTCCGTGTCCTTCCACACCGACCACATCGCCGACGCGCTGCGGCCGGTGGCGCTGCTGCGCAGCGAGGCCATGCTGGACGCCAGCGTCGTCGGCGTCTCGTCCAGCCTGGAGGAGGTGCGGCGCATGATCGTCGCCGGGCTGGGCATCGGCCCGCTGCCGGTGCATGTGGCGCGCCGCGACGTGGCCGACGGGCTGTTGTGGCGGCTGCCGCCCTACGAGGCACCGCCGGCCATCGACATCTTCCTGCTCGTCAACCCTGAAAAGACGACGAACCGCGCCGAAGCAGCACTGCTCTCCGGCCTGCAGAAGCTGATCGCCGATACACCGCTGGAAGAGCGCACCTACGACCGCTGAGCAATGCCCGGAAGCGGCCTCTCTGAATTCGCCGGTGGCGGCGAGTTGCCCGTTTACAAAATGAAATGTCGAATGAGGGTGTCCGCGACGAGCATTCTTGATCGTACGCGAAACGCATGTATGACCGCTCTCACGTGACAATGGCCAGGCAACCCATGAATATTCGCAGAGCGAAACATTCAGACGCTGCAAGTCTTGCGGCGCTCTCCATCGAAGTTTGGGTGGGCACCTATCTTCGCCACGGGATCAGCGAGTTCTTTGCGGACTACGTGTTGTCTGAATTCACCAAGGCCAATTTCGAACGCCTTCTCGTGGATGCGCACGAGATCTTCTTCGTTTCCGAGAATCTGGACGGCATTGACGGCTTTATCAGGATTTCCCGGGGCCGAAAGGCGCCAGTCGAGGGCTGTTCGGCTACAGAAATAAGCACTCTCTATGTACAGCCACGACACCACGGAAAGGGAACAGGCGGCAAATTGCTGAATTCGGCGATGGCCCACTGCGCTCGCTTGGGTGTGGACTCGGTGTGGCTGACGACAAATTCTGAAAACACGCCCGCTATCGGGTACTACCTGTCGCGAGGTTTCGTGAAATGTGGTGTGACCCACTTCCGGATTGGTGATCAGGCATACCCGAACGACGTGTTGTCATTGGCCATCGAAGCTGATCGTGTCGGGTAACGGATCTCCGCGCAAAGGTGGGCCGGGGGTGAGCCGAAAATCACATAAGTTTTGTTATGGAACTTATGCCGTAGCTCCGGCTTCGAAGCGGCCTGTACCAACAGCCATCCCGGCGCCTCTGGCAAAGACGCCCCGGCTGACGATATATTTTGCGCATCGATCTCGCCGTGAGGGATTGAACGATGGCAGAGATGCGGCCGTCCATGCGGGGTCAGGCAGGCATTGGCTGGCGCTTCGGCTGCGGCATGGCGCTGTTCGTGGTGGCTGTCGGGCTGGTGCTGAGCATCCCGTTCCTTGCGGCTTCCGGACTGCGGCCGTCCACCCTGGCGGCGTACACGGGCGGCGTCTTCATCATAAACAAGATCCTGCTGGTCCTGATCATCGCGCTCGTCGGCAAGGCCGGGTTCAAGCAGTTGAAGGACATTCTCGTCGGCTTTTTCCCGCGCCTGCATGCGGTGCCGCCGGTCGGGCCGGTGCGCCATGCCATCGGGCTGGTCATGTTCTGGGTGCCGCTCACCTGGTCGTTGCTCGAGCCGTATATCGACTATTTCTGGCCCGGGCTCAGGCCCAACCGATGGGAATACCAGCTTGCCGGCGATCTCGTTTTCGTGGCCGGCATTTTCGTGCTGGGCGGCAATTTCTGGGAGAAGGTGCAGGCGCTGTTCATCCGCACGGCCCGCGTGACCGACACGTCAAGCCATGGCCCGGACTGATGCAATGGCCTCTCAGGCGCGGAACATGTGCCCCGAAGCCGGACGCTCCTTGAGGATCGCCGAAAAGCGCGGATCGAAGGCGCGCGAAATCGGCTCGGCCGCGGCCCCCAGCGCCACCGCCCAGGGGTCGGCCAGCCCCGGCTGCAGCCGCGCCTCGGGAAAGCGCCCGGCCCGCTCGGAGACCGACGGCAGCAGCGGCTGAATGCGTTCGATCAGCCGCTCGATCAGCGAGCGCGGCGCGCCGCCGCACAGGATGATGGTCTGCGGATCGAAGATCGATTCCAGCATCTGCACCGTCCGGCGCAACCGCTCGGAGGCCTTGCCGATCCAGTCCTCGGCCCGCGGGTCTTGCCGCGCCACCGCGTCGGCAATCAGCTCGAACAGCTTCGGGTCGGAAGGGTCGAGATCCAGTGCCTTGCACAGGGAGGCGATGGAAGCGAAGGTTTCAAGCGAGCCCGCGCCGCCTTCGTCGGGCGACAGCGCCAGCATCATGCCGATCTCGCCGGCATTTCCATAGGCCCCGCCATAAAGCTCGCCATTGACGATCAGCCCTGCCCCGAGCCCGTAGCCAAGGAAGATGCAGATGGCATGGTCCACGCCGTGGGCCGCGCCAAGCATCTTCTCCGCCGTCGATGCGGCCGCGGCATCGTTCTGCAGCACCACCTCAAGCCCGGTTCCGGCGGCGATGGTCTCCAGCAGCGGAAAGGCCTGCCAGGCTGTCATCGCCCAGGGGTCGCCATAGGGCGCGCTGATGCCGAACGGGCCGGGCATGGCGATGCTGAGGCCCACCAGCCGCTCCTCCGCTTGCGGCACACGATCCGACAGCGCCTTGCGCGCCCAGGCGATAAGGTCGAGCACCACCTTCACGCCCTCGGCCGGGCCCCCGGGGGGAAGGTTGGCTTCCATCCGGGCCAGCACCTCGCCGACCAGATTGACCACGATCGCCCGCGTCACGTGCCGGTCAATCTGCAGGCCGATGGCGAAGGCGCCTTCGGGCACCAGCCCGTAGGGCGTGGCCGGCTGTCCCCTGCCCTTGCGCACCGTGTCGAGCGAGCGCACCAATCCGTCGCGCGAAAGCTCCTCGATGATGTTGGAGACGGTCTGCGGCGTCAGCCTCGTCGCCCGCGCGAGATCAGCGCGCGACAGCGCCCCGTTTACCCGTAGGGCGTCGATCATCACCCGTCGGTTATGCGCGCTGGCGCCGCCGAGATTGGTCCCGCTTTTCGCCCGGATATGCCGTGTATCGTCCATCGACATCCCTCTTGACAGGGTCCCAATATTCAACAAGGAATATTTCAAGACAATTGATTTAATGAAAAGGCACAACGTTTTTGCGCCTGGAGGGCGGTCAGCGCCCGAGCTTCCCCGGCCGGCGAGGCGCCGATGGCGTGCCGCACGGCATTGCGGTTTGCTTGCATCCGGGCGTGGCGTTGGTCAAAACTGGACCCGGCAAGCTACACAGCAAGGTGGTGGAGGAAACAATGTTGAAATCGATCAAGACGGCGCTGCTCGGCGCAACCCTTTTCGGCATCGGAATGGGCGGCATCGCGCATGCCGAAACCAAGCTCAATGCGCTCTTCATGGCGCAGGCCGCCTATAGCGAAGACGACGTGCGCGCCATGACGGAGGCCTTCACCAAGGCCAATCCGGACGTGACCGTCAATCTGGAATTCGTGCCCTATGAAGGCCTGCACGACAAGACCGTGCTGGCGCAGGGCTCGGGCGGCGGCTACGACGTCGTGCTGTTCGACGTCATCTGGCCGGCCGAATTCGCCACCAACAACGTGCTGGTCGACGTTTCCGACCGCATCACGCCGGCAATGAAGGAAGGCGTGCTTCCGGGCGCCTGGACGACGGTGGAATATGAGGGCAAGCGCTTCGGCCTGCCGTGGATCCTCGACACCAAGTACCTCTTCTACAACAAGGAAATTCTCGAGAAGGCCGGCATCCAGAACCCGCCCAAGACCTGGGCCGAGCTTGCCGAGCAGGCCAAGATCATCAAGGACAAGGGCATCCTCGAAACGCCGATCTCCTGGAGCTGGGCACAGGCCGAGGCCGTGATCTGCGACTACACCACGCTGGTCAGCGCCTATAAGGGCGACTTCCTGAAGGACGGCAAGCCGGCCTTCCAGACCGATGGCGGGCTGGACGCGCTGAACTACATGGTCGAGTCCTATTCCGCCGGCCTCACCAACCCCAACTCGAAGGAATTCCTCGAGGAGGACGTGCGCCGCGTGTTCCAGAACGGCGAAGCCGCCTTCGCCCTGAACTGGACCTACATGTACAACATGGCCAACGACCCCAAGGAGAGCAAGGTTGCCGGCAAGGTCGGCGTCGTGCCCGCCCCGGGCGTCGACGGCAAGAGCGAGGTTTCGGCCGTCAACGGCTCGATGGGCCTGGGCATCACCACCACCAGCAAGCATCAGGACGAAGCCTGGAAGTACATCGAGTTCATGACCTCGCAGGCGACCCAGAACGCCTATGCCAAGCTCAGCCTGCCGATCTGGACCTCGTCCTATGACGATCCGGCCGTCAGCGAAGGCCAGGAAGACATGATCGCCGCTGCCAAGGTCGCGCTGGGCGCCATGTATCCGCGCCCGACCACACCGAAGTACCAGGAACTGTCGACCGCGCTGCAGATCGCCATCCAGGAAGCCCTGCTTGGCCAGGCCAAGCCGGAAGACGCCCTGAACTCGGCGGCTGAAAACAGCGGTCTCTGATAGAAGTAGCACGGGCGGCGTCCATCCGGCGCCGCCCGTGGCTTTCCGCGGGCTCGCCCGGCCGGCGGCAGGCAGGTGATTTTTCCAAGGGTTCGGTCAGGTCCGCCTCATGTCCAGCAACTGGATCAGCACGCGCGCATGGCTCCTGATGCTGCCCCTGCTCATCGTCATGGTGGCCGTCATCGGCTGGCCGCTGGTGGACACGGTGCGGCTCTCCTTCACCGACGCCAAGCTGGTCGGCACCTCCGGCAATTTCGTCGGCATCGACAACTATGTGAAGATGCTGTCGAATTCCGGCTTCCAGCGCACGCTGATCACCACCACATGGTTCGCCGTCATTTCGGTTGCGGCGGAGATGGTCGTGGGCGTGGCCGCCGCCCTCCTTCTCAATCAGCAATTCTACGGCCGCACCGTACTGCGGGCGCTGATGATCCTGCCCTGGGCGCTGCCCACCGTCGTCAACGCCACGCTCTGGCGGCTGATCTACAATCCCGAATATGGCGCGCTCAACGCAGCACTAACCCAGATCGGCCTCATCGACGCCTATCGCTCCTGGCTCGGCGAGCCGGGCACCGCACTTGCAGCCCTGATCCTCGCCGACACCTGGAAGAATTTTCCGCTGGTGGCGCTGATCGCGCTCGCCGCCCTGCAGGCCGTGCCGCGCGACATCACCGCCGCCTCCATGGTTGACGGCGCCGGCGCCTGGTCGCGCTTCCGCTTCGTCATCCTGCCCTATCTCGCCGGGCCGCTGATGGTGGCGCTGGTGCTGCGCACCATCGAGGCCTTCAAGGTCTTCGACATTATCTGGGTGATGACCCGCGGCGGCCCCGCCAACTCCACCCGCACCCTGTCGATCCTCGTCTATCAGGAAGCGTTTTCCTTCCAGCGAGCCGGGTCCGGCGCATCGCTGGCGCTGATGGTGACCTTGCTGGTTACGGTGCTTGCCGTCATCTACGCCGCCGTCATCCGCAAAAGCGCGGGAGCCACCTGATGGAACGCCGCAGCCTCGCCGCCACGATCCTCGTCTACGCCTGCGCCATCCTTCTGGCGGCGGTCATCCTTGCGCCCGTCGTGTGGCTGTTCGTGATGAGCATTTCCTCCACCGCCGACCTCACCGCCAAGCCGCTGCACTGGTGGCCCGAGACTGTCGACCTGTCGCGCTATCGCCGGCTGCTGACCGCCGTCGGCAACACCGAGGGCGCCGCCTTCGTCGCCGCCCTGTTCAACAGCCTGCGCGTGGCCAGCATGGCGACGGTTGCCGCCTTGCTGGTCGCCATCCCCGCCGCCTGGGCCGTCTCGCGCACGCCCAAGGTGGGTACGTCGCTCTATGCGGTGATCGGCACCTACATGCTGCCGCCGGTGGCGCTGGCCGTGCCACTTTACATGGGCCTTGCAGCACTCGGCCTGCTCAACACCGTCTACGGCCTGGCGCTGGTCTATCTCACCATTCTCGCGCCATTCACCACCTGGCTCCTGAAATCCGGCTTCGACGCCATCCCGCGCGAGATCGAAAGCGCGGCGATGATGGACGGCGCCCGCCTCGACCAGATCCTGCGGCTGATCACCCTGCCGCTCGCAGCACCGGTGATGGCCACCGCCGCGCTCTTCGCCTTCCTGCTGGCGTGGGACGAATTCTTCTATGCCCTGCTCTTCACCTCCGACCTCAGGGCCAAGACCCTGACGGTGGCGATCGCCGACCTCGCCGGCGGCAGGGTGTCCGACTATGGCCTGATCGCGACCGCCGGCGTGCTTGCCGCCCTGCCGCCGGTGCTGATCGGGCTGTTCATGCAGCGCGCCCTGATCTCGGGGCTCACACAGGGCGGCGTCAAGGGATGACAGTGACGGTACAGAATCTTCGCCCCGCGGGCCTCGTCGCAATCGAACACGAAATGGCCCGGCAGAATGCCGACTCGATCGCCTCCTTCGAGGCGGCAAAGCCGGTCGCGCACAAAATCGCCGAGGCGCTGCGCGCCACCGGCCGCCTGCTTCTGCTCGGCATGGGCGGTTCGCACGCGGTCGGCCGCGCGGTCGAGCCGCTCTACCGCGACCTCGGCATCGACGCGGTCGCCGTGCCGCTGTCCGAACAGCTCGGCCAGCCGCTGCCGCTTTCCGGGCGCACCATCCTCGTCACCTCGCAGTCGGGCGAAAGCGCCGAGGTGCTGCGCTGGTTCGCCGAGGCCGGCGTGCCGGAACACACTTTTGGCCTGACCCTCGACGGCAATTCGACGCTTGCCAAGACCGTCCCGTGTCTCGCCGGCGTCGGCGGAAATGAGAAGGCCTTTGCCGCCACCCGCAGCCTGACCATCAGCTTCGCGCTGCATCTGGCGGTGCTTGCGGAACTCGGCGCCGACCCCACGCAGGCGCTGGAAGTCCTGAAAAATCCGTCCGCCGTCTCGGTCGCCGCGGCCGCCGCGTCGCTCGCCAATGTCTCGGCCATCGTCACTTCCGGTCGCCGCACGCAGGGCGTGGCCGAAGCCATCGCGCTCGGCCTCACCGAGCTGTCGCGCGTGCCCTGCTTCTCGCTCGAAGGCGGCCAGCTGCGCCATGGGCCGATGGAAATGCTGGGACAGAACGTCGGCGTGGTGCTGTTCCGCGCCGCCGACGCCACCTCCGAACTGGTCGCGCGCATGGCTGTGTCGGCATCGGAAGCCGGCTCGCCCGTGGTCGTGTTCGATGCCTCCGGCGAGGCGCCGGTCGCCGGCACCGAAACCGTGAAGATCGACGCCGCCTCCGGCGCCGCCGCCATCTTCGCCTTGCTGCCGGCCGCCCAGCGCTTCATGCTGGCCTTTGCCTCGGCGCGCGTGGCCGATGTCGGAACGCCGGTGCGTTCCTCCAAGATCACCAAGGTCGAGTAGTCTTATGACCCGATACCTCGCAAACGCCGGAGACCGCCGTTGAGCGCGCTGGACATCATCGGCGTGCGCAAGCGCTACGGCACGGTCGAGACGCTGAAGGGCATTGATCTGTCGCTGGAAAGCGGCGAGTTTCTGGTCCTGCTCGGACCTTCGGGCTGCGGCAAGTCCACCCTGCTCAACATCATTGCCGGCCTCGCCGAACCGACCGGCGGCGACGTGCGCATTGACGGGCGCTCCGTCGTCGGCGTGCACCCGAAGGACCGCGACATCGCCATGGTGTTCCAGTCCTATGCGCTCTACCCCAACATGTCGGTGGCGCGGAACATCGGCTTCGGCCTGGAAATGCGCAAGGTCCCGGCGGCCGAGCGCGAGGAGGCGGTGAAGAAGGCCGCAAGGATCCTGCAGATCGAGAACCTGCTCGAACGCCGGCCCTCCGAGCTTTCCGGCGGCCAGCGCCAGCGCGTCGCCATTGGCCGCGCCCTCGTGCGCAACCCGCAGGTGTTCCTGTTCGACGAGCCGCTGTCCAATCTCGACGCCAAGCTGCGCATGGAAATGCGCACCGAGCTGAAGCGCCTGCACCAGATGCTGCGCACGACGGTCGTCTACGTCACCCACGACCAGATCGAGGCGATGACGCTTGCCACCCGCATCGCGATCATGCGCAACGGCCAGATCGAGCAGCTCGCCACGCCGGCCGAAATCTACGAGCGCCCGGCCACGCTCTATGTCGCCGGCTTCGTCGGCTCGCCCTCAATGAACATGCTTGATGCGCGTATTGCCGACGGCGTTGCCCGTATCGACGGCTCGGACGTCGCCATCCCGCTGCCCGCCGAAACCGCCGCCAAGGCCAGGCCCGACCAGAAGCTGGTGCTGGGCGTGCGCCCTGAAAACCTGCGGCTTGCTTCGGACGGCGAAGGGCCGGCGTTCGAGGCGAATGTCGAGGTGGTGGAACTGACCGGTCCGGAACTCGTGGTCAGCGCGACCGTCGGGGCGCAGCGCATCACCGCCAGCCTGTCGCCGAAGTCCGACATCCAGCCCGGCACGGGCCGCCGCTTCGCACTCGATACGGACGCCTTGCACGTCTTCGACAAGGAAACGGAAAGGCGGCTGTAGCGCGCCGGCAATCCAGCGGTTCGCGCAGGACCTGCGCAAAGAAAAAGCCCGGCATCAGCGATGCCGGGCCTTTCAAACATGCGGTGTTAGGTTTCGGCTCAGACGCGCTCGAGCGCGATGGCGATGCCCTGGCCGACGCCGATGCACATGGTGGCGAGCGCCAGCTTGCCGCCGCGCTCCTTCAGCTCAAGTGCGGCCGTGCCCGAAATGCGCGCACCCGACATGCCGAGCGGGTGGCCCAGCGCAATCGCGCCGCCATTCGGGTTCACGTGCTCCGCATCCTCGGCAATGCCGAGGTCGCGGAGCACGGCGATGCCTTGGGAGGCGAATGCTTCGTTGAGCTCGATGACGTCGAAATCGGACGGCTTGATGCCGAGCCGGGCGCACAGCTTCTTGGTCGCCGGCGCCGGGCCCATGCCCATGATGCGCGGGGCGACGCCAGCGGTAGCGCCGCCGACGATGCGCGCGATCGGCGTCAGGCCATACTTCTTGATTGCCGCTTCCGACGCGACGATGAGGGCCGCAGCACCATCATTGACGCCGGACGCGTTGCCCGCCGTCACCGTGCCGCCTTCCTTCTTGAAGGGCGTTCCCAGCTTGGCCAGCGTCTCGACGGTCGTGCCGGCGCGCGGATGCTCGTCCTTGGCCACCACCACGGGGTCGCCCTTGCGCTGCGGGATCGTCACCGGCGTGATTTCCTTCGCCAAGCGGCCGTTTTCCTGCGCTGCCACGGCCTTGGCCTGGCTGCGCGCGGCAAAGGCGTCCTGGTCGGCGCGGCTGATGGAAAAATCCTCGGCCACGTTCTCGCCGGTCTCCGGCATGGAATCGACGCCATACTGCTTCTTCATCAGCGGGTTGATGAAGCGCCAGCCGATGGTGGTGTCGTAGATCTCGGCATTGCGCGAAAACGCCGTGTCGGCCTTGGGCATGACGAAGGGCGCGCGGCTCATCGATTCCACGCCGCCGGCAATCATCAGCTCGGCCTCTCCCGCCTTGATGGCGCGTGCGGCGGTGATGACGGCATCCATGCCCGAGCCGCAGAGGCGGTTCATCGTGGTGCCCGGCACTTCGATCGGCAGGCCGGCCAGCAGCAGCGCCATGCGCGCCACGTTGCGGTTGTCCTCGCCGGCCTGGTTGGCGCAACCATAGATCACGTCGTCCACGGCGGCCCAGTCGACCGACGCGTTGCGCTCCACCAGCGCCTTCAGCGGCACCGCGCCAAGGTCGTCGGCGCGCACCGAGGAGAGCGAGCCGCCGAAGCGCCCGATGGGCGTGCGGATATAGTCACAGATATAGGCGTCAGCCATGTTCAAACCTCCGGAACGACAAGATCTTTGACGCTGCCTTCGACCACCAGCGTGGCTTCGGTCAAGGCCTGCAGTTCGTCCAGGCTGATGCTGGGCAGCTTTTCCCGAAGAACGAAGCGCGCGTTGACGATGTCGACCACGGCAAGGCTGGTATAGACCGTGGTGACGCAGCCGACGCCGGTCAGCGGCAGCCGGCACTGCTTGAGCAGTTTTGGCCGCCCGTCCTTGGTGGTGTGGTCAGTGATGACGCAAACCCGCTTGGCGCCGTGGACCAGATCCATCGCGCCGCCCACGGCCGGCACCGAGCCGGGGCCCGTGCTCCAGTTGGCCAGATCGCCGTTTTCGGCAACCTCGTAGGCGCCCAGGATGGCGACATCCAGATGGCCGCCGCGCACCATGGCGAAGCTGTCGGCATGGTGGAAGAAGGAGGCGCCCGGGTTGAGGGTCACGGCCTTCTTGCCGGCGTTGATCAGGTCCCAGTCTTCCTCACCGGCCGGCGGTGCCTCGCCGAAATCGAGGATGCCGTTCTCGGTATGATAGATCACCTCGCGCCCTTCGGGCTTGAACTTGGCGACCATCTCGGGAAAGCCGATGCCGAGGTTCACATAGGCGCCGTCGGGAATATCCTGCGCCGCACGCCATGCGATCTGTGCGTTGGTCAGTTTTACAGCCATCACTTGGTCACCTCGCGCAACAGAGCTTCTTCCTGTTTCGGGTTCGGAACTTCCACGATCCGCTTCACGAATATGCCCGGCGTCACGACATGCTCGGGGTCGATCCCGCCCGGCTCAAGTACGCGGCTTGCCTGCACGATCGTGGTCGCGGCCGCCGTCGCCATCAGCGGCGAGAAATTCCGCGCCGCCATGTGGTAGGTCAGGTTGCCCTTGCGGTCGGCCAGCTCGGCCTTGATCAGGGCGACGTCTGCCTTCAGCCAGCGCTCCTGGACATATTTCCGGCCCTCGAATTCCGCCACCGGCTTGCCTTCGGCAACCAGCGTGCCAAAGCTCGTCGGCGTGTAGAAGGCGGGAATGCCGGCGCCGCCGGCGCGGATGCGCTCGGCCAGGGTGCCCTGCGGCACCAGCTCCAGCTCGATTTCACCGGCAAGGTATTTTTCGGTGAAGGCGCGCGGGTCCGACGAGCGCGGGAACGAGCAGACCATCTTGGCCACCATGCCGGCATAGATCATGGCCGCGATGCCGACATCGCCGTTCCCGGCATTGTTGTTCACCACGGTAAGCCGGCCGGGCGATCCGGTCTTCCTGTATCGCTCGACCAGCGCATGGATGAGCTCGATCGGCGCGCCTGCCCCGCCGAAGCCGCCAATCATCACCACCATGCCGTCCTGGATGTCGGCGACCGCATCCTCCAAGCTTGGACTGATCTTGTTCATCGTGCTCTCACCCATCCTGACTGGCGGCCGTCACGGCCGCAGCGAGAAACCATTGGCGACCGCCTTGTTTGCAGCCTGCCGCCCTGGCCATGAAAGTTCGCATTGCGAACATTTGTTTTGTATGCGATACTTTGCCATGATCATCATTGAAGAGTCAACATTCGGCGCGGCCCGCGGTTGCGCCCATGGAGGCATTGCCCATGTCCGATGAAGCTGCCTCGAGAGACCATGTGAACTCGCTGGAGCGCGGGCTCGGCGTCATGGAAATCCTTGCTGCGCACCCGGCCGGACTGACGCTCACCGAAACGGCCGAAAAGGCGGGGCTGACGCGTGCCGGCGCGCGGCGCTTCCTGCTCACCCTGGTCGCCACCGGCTATGCCACGCAGACCGGCCGGCAGTTTTCGCTTTCGCCTCGGCTCTTGTCGGTCGCGCGCACCTGGCTGCAGGGCACCTCGCTCTGGGCCTTCGCCGAGCCCTTCATGCGCCAGACGGCGGCCGCGCTGCAGGAATCCTGCTCGGCGACGATTCTATCCGGCGACGATGTCGTCTATGTGGCACGCGTCGCCGGCCCGCGTATCGTCAGCCTGGAACTGCATGTCGGCGCTCATCTGCCGGCCTGGTGCACGGCGATGGGGCGCGTTCTGCTGTCGGGCCTGAAGGCCGAGGAACTCGACGTTTTTCTTGCCCGCATCTCCCCGGCCCCCAAGACCGCAAAAACGCTTACGGATCCGAAACGGATTGCCGAGGCGGTCGCCAGGGCCGGCCGCGACGGATACGCCGTGGTCGACGAGGAGCTGGAAATCGGCCTGCGCTCGATCGCCGTTCCGCTGCGCGACCGCGCTGGCACGATCGTCGCCGCGATCAATGTCTCCACCCAATCCGCGCGTCATTCCGTTGCCGAAATGGAGCGCGATTTCCTGCCGCTGCTGAAACAGACGGCGGCGAGGATTGAAGATTTTTTTGTGCAGTGAGTGCCGGAGCTTTGCCGCGGGCGGTGCAATCGCACAATCGCAGATGCTGCGACGTACCCCCACTCCGCCTCGCTACGCTCGGCACCTCTCCCCCTCAAAAGGGGAGAGGAAGGGTGCCAAGGTTGCGGACGGCGTTTCCTCTCCCCCGTCGATCGGGGGAGAGGTGGTTTGCGAAGCAAACCGGAGCGGGGGTCGAATTCTATGCGAGAGCCCTCAAGGGAGGCCAAGTCGCGCGCTGCCGCGAGGCCCCCTCCCCGATCCGCTGCGCGGATCGACCCTCCCCTCAAGGGGGAGGGAGGCGCCGCGCCGTCAGTGCAGCCCGCCAACCCCCAGCAATCTCTCCACCACTTCCGGCTGCGCGGAAAGTTCTCCCGGGGTTCCCGACCAGGCGACGCGGCCGCGCTCGAGGATGATGGCGTGGTCGGCGAAGTCGAGCGCGCTCTGGATGCGCTGCTCCACCAGGAGGATCGTCATGTCACCGCTGGAGGCGAGCTTGGAGAACGCCGCCATCAGTTCCTCGCAGATCACCGGCGCCAAGCCTTCCAGCGGCTCGTCCAGCAACAGCACGGTCGGCTTGCCCAGAATGGTGCGCGCGGTGGAGAGCATCTGCTGCTCGCCGCCGGAAAGCTGCGAGCCGAGATTTTTCCGGCGCTCCTTCAGCCGCGGGAACATGTCGTAGGCTTCCTCGATCGCCGAGCGGTCGCGGTCCTTCAGGCCCACGAACAGGTTTTCCTCCACGGTGAGCGATGGGAAGATGCAGCGCGCCTGCGGCACGTAGCCGAGGCCGGAACGGGCGCGAGAGGCGCTTTCGAGGCCAGTCAGTTCGGTGCCGCCCAGGCGGATCGTGCCGCCATAGCGCTTGGTCTGGCCGGCAATGGTGGCAAACAGCGTGGTCTTGCCCATGCCGTTGCGGCCCAGCACGGCAAGGCGCGAGCCGGCGGCAACCGAGAAGCTGATGCCCTCCAGCACCCGCGTCGGGCCGTAGCCGGCGCTGAGATCGGTGACTTCAAGCAGCGCTGCGGTCATTGGCATAGTTTCCGAGATAGGCTTCGCGCACGCGGGTATCCTTGGTCACATCCTCGGGCGAACCGTCGAAGATGATGGCGCCGGCGGCAAGCACGACGACGCGCTTGGCGAAGCGGAAAACGAGGTCCATGTCGTGCTCGATCATCAGCACGGCGAGGTCGGCGGGAAGGCCGGCAAGGGCCGCCTCGATGCGCGGGGTGTCGCTCTGCGGCACGCCGGCGGCGGGCTCGTCGAGCAGCAGCACCTTGGGCTTCAGCGCCAGCGCCAGCGCGATCTCCAGCAGGCGCTGCTGGCCATAGGCGATCTCGCTTACCTTGCGCGTTGCAATATGGTCGATGCCCAGCGTGGAGAGCAGTTCGCCCACCTCGGCCATCACGTCCGGCATGGCGTGGAAATTGCCGAGCAGCCGGCCCGTGCGGCCCGTGCGCTGCAGCACCGCCAGCGCGACATGCTCTTCCGGCGTCATGTCGGCAAACAGCCGCGTCACCTGGAACGAGCGCACCAGCCCCTGCTGGACGCGCTTGGTGGGCACCAGCGAAGTCACGTCTGCGCTGCCCAGCGTGACCTTGCCGGAATCGGGCTGGAGGTGCCCCGTCACCAGGTTGACGAAGGTGGTCTTGCCGGCCCCGTTGGGTCCGATCAGCGCCACCCGGTCGCCCGGGGCCATGGAGATCGAGACGTCCTGGGTGACCGCAAGGCCGCCGAAGGATTTTTTCAGGTTCTGGACCTGGAAGACCGCGCTCATGCCTGCCTCCGGTAGCGGTTCAGAAGCTGCGCCGCGGTGCCATAGAGGCCCTTGGGCGCAAACAGCACCACCGCGATCAGCAGCGCGCCGACGATGGTGAGCCAGTGGAACGGATTGGCGGCCGAGACGAAATCCTCGAACCACATGAAGGTGACGGTGCCGATCAGCGCGCCGTAGAGCGAGCCCGTGCCGCCCAGCACCAGCATCACCAGGGAATCCGCCGAGGTGGTGAAGCTCAGGCTGTCGAGGCCCACGACCTGGGTGGAGATGGCGTTCAGCGCACCGCCGATGCCGGCCACAGCGCCGGAGATCACATACATGCGCATCAGCATGCCGTTCACCGAAGCGCCCATGGCGCTGACGCGGATCGGGTCTTCCTTGATGCCGCGGCACAGCATGCCGAAGGGCGAACGCACCAGAAGGCGCAGCAGCATGAAGACGATGACCAGAAGTGCTACGCCAAAGCCATAGGCGGTGTGGCCCCAGAGGTCGAACTCGAAGACGCCGAACACCGGATCGGGCGAGATGCCGGCAAGGCCGTCGCTGCCGCCGGTCCAGTCCGACGCCTTGTTGGCGATCTCGTGGAAGAGGTGCACCACCGCAATGGAAAGCACCAGCTGCGCCAGCCCATGTCCGCGCAGGATTACCGCACCGGAGACCAGACCGGCCAGTGCGCCGCCCACCGCGCCGATTCCGACCATGGCGATCGGGTCGCTGATTTCAAAATGCGCCGCGGCAATGCCGGCCGCATAGGCCCCTGCCCCGAACAGCGCCGCGTGGCCGAGCGTGCCGACGCCGCAATAGCCGGTGACGAGATCGAGCGACAGCACCAGCAGCGCAATGGCCACGATGCGCGTCAGGAGCGCCAGATTGTCGGGGAACAGCAGAAAGCCGATCGCCGCAACGACCAGGATGATGGCAAGGCCCGTGAGATCGCGCAGCAGCCAGTTGGGGGCGGTTGCCGCCTTGCCCATCGCAGAAGTGGTTTCAATCGCGGCCATTATTTCTTCCTGCCCAGAAGTCCGCGCGGGAAGATGCAGACGATTGCAATCACCGCGAGATAGAAGAAGAACTCGCCATATTCCGGCAACAGGTAGCGGCCGGTCGTGTCGATGGTGCCGAGCAGGATACAGGCCAGCAGCGCGCCGGGAATGGAGCCCGCGCCGCCGACCGAGACGACGACGAGGAACGTCACCATGTAGCGCAGCGCGTAATAGGGTTCGATCGGCAAGAGTTCGGCGCCGACGATGCCGCCAAAGGCGGCAAGCCCGACCGCAACCGCGAAGCTGACGGCATAGACGATCTTGGTGCGCACACCCAGCGATGCGGCCATTGCCGCATTGTCCACCGAGGCGCGCAGCTTCACGCCGAAGGCGGTCTTTTCGATGAGGAACCAGAGGCCGCCGGCAACCACCACGCCGCAGGCGATGGCAAACAGCTTGTGCGCGGCAATGGAGCGGAAGCCGAGATCGACCGGCCCGCGCAGCGTCTCGGGCAGCGGGATGGTCTTCAGCGTCGGGCCGAATACATAATTGGCAAGGCCGATGACGCAGAAGGTGATGCCGATGGTCATCAGCACCTGCGTCAGCTCGGGCGCGCCATAGATGCGGCGGTAGAGCAGCCGCTCGACCGGGATGGCGATGAGGATGGTGCCCACCACGGCGATCAGGATCGCCACGGCATAGCCCAGGCCCAGCGTATGAGCGGCGTAGGAGGCGATGTAGCCGCCGATCATGGCAAAGGCGCCGTGGGCAAGATTGACCACGCGCATCAGGCCCATGGTCACGGACAGTCCGATCGAGATGACGAACAGCACCATGCCATAGGCAAGGGCGTCGGTCCCAACGCTGAAAACGGTTTGCATGGCTCTATCCGGAAAGCGCCCGGAAGCCGTATGCGGCCACCGGGCGTCGGTTCGCAAAAAGGTTCGCTTACTTCGCGGCGGCCAGGCCGGGATCGCCCTGGTTTTCGAAGGTCGCGGTTTCCTTGTTGTAGTAGGTGCCGTCTTCGGCCTTGGCCACTTCGCGCAGATAGATGTTCTGCGTCATGTGGCGGCTTTCAGGGTCGATCGACACGGGGCCGCGCGGGCTTTCCCACGCCATGCCCTTCACGGCGTCCACCGCCTTCTGCGCGTCCTGCTTGCCTCCGGTCGCCTCGATCATCTTGTAGATGACGTGCATGCCGTCATAGGCACCCACCGAGGGGAAGGACAGTTCGGCTGGGTTGCCGATGGCCTTCTGGGCAGCCTCGACGAACTTCTTGTTCTCGGCCGAGTCGTGCGACACGGCATAGTGGAAGGTCGTCAGCAGGCCTTCGGCCGAGGCGCCCAGCGCCGGCAGGTCGGATTCCTGCGTGAGATCGCCCGGCGCCAGGAACTTGATGCCGGAGTTCTTCAGGCCGTTGTCGTTAAAGGCCTTCACGAAGCCCAGCGTAGTCGGGCCCGAGGGCAGGAAGGCAAACAGCGCATCGGCCCCGGAATCCTTCACGCGCTGCATGATCGGGCTGAAGTCGTTGGTCGACAGCGGCATGCGGATCGAGTCCACGACCTCGCCGCCCTCGGCGGTGAAGGTGGTCTTGAACGCGGTTTCGGCGTCGACGCCCGGGCCGTAGTCGCTGACCACGGTGATGACCTTGTTGACGCCGCGTTCCTTGGCGATCTTGGCCATCGGCGCGGAAGTCTGCCAGGTGGTGAAGGAGGTGCGCACCACCAGCGGGCTCTTGGTGACGATCGCCGAGGTCGCGGCGTTCATGACCACCAGCGGCACATTGGCCTGCTTGAGCAGCGGGGTGACGGCCATGGCATCCGGCGTGAAATAGAATCCGGCCAGATACTGCACGCGTTCCTTGACCACCAGTTCCTGCGCCAGCGCCTTGGACTGGGCCGGGTCTGCCTGCGGCACATCGCGGTAGACGATCTCGATGTCGTCGTCGCCGACCTTGCTGCCATTGAGCGCCATATAGGCGTCGATGCCGGCCTTGAAGTTCTTGCCCTGGATGGCAAACGGGCCCGAGAAGGGGCCGATCACGCCGACCTTGATCGTGTCGGCATAGGCCGAGCCGCAGAGCGCCACGGCCGCAACCGCGGCCAGGAGAATCTTCTTCATGTTTCCTCCACGATAACCACCCGGCTACACGTGCCGGGTTGAACCAATTCACCATCTGCCAGTGTCATGCTCAAAACGGTGATGTAAAATGAAAAGAAATGAGCATTACATAATCAGGCGGCTATATGAGCCGCAGCCGACCCGCCCTTAATAGGGCAAGCCGACATAGTTTTCAGCAAGCGAGGCCGAAGCGGCCTGCGAGTGGACCAGATAGTCGAGCTCGGCTTCCTGGATGCGCTGGCCAAAGGCGTCCGTGTCGGGGAAGCGATGCAGCATGGTGGTCATCCACCACGAGAAACGCACCGCCTTCCACACGCGCGACAGCGCCTTGGCCGAATAGGCCTCCATGCCGGCGGACGACTTGTCGAGGTAGTATTCGCGCAGGCCCGAAGACAGGTAGCGCACGTCGCTGGCGGCCAGGTTGAGGCCTTTGGCACCCGTCGGCGGCACGATGTGGGCGGCGTCGCCCACCAGCGAGAGCCGACCGAACTGCATCGGCTCGGCCACAAAGGAGCGCAGCGGCGCGATCGACTTTTCGAAGGACGGGCCGGTGACGACCTTTTCGGCCGCTTCCCTGGGCAGGCGGCTGCGAAGCTCGTCCCAGAAGCGCTCGTCGCTCCAGTCCTCGATCTTGTCGTCGAGCGGGCACTGCACATAGTAGCGGCTGCGGTGTTCGGAGCGCATGGAGCAGAGCGCAAAGCCGCGCGGATGGTTGGCGTAGATCAGCTCGTGGTCCGCCGGCGGCACCTCGGCAAGTATGCCCAGCCAGCCGAACGGATAGGCGCGCTCATAGGTGCGGATGACATCCTGCGGCACCGACTTGCGGCTGACGCCGTGGAAGCCGTCGCAGCCGGCGATGAAGTCGCAATCGATGCGATGGGTGACGCCGTCCTTTTCATAGGTGACGTAAGGCGCGGTGGTGTCGAAATCGTGCGGCTGCACGTTCTTGGCTTCGTAGACCGTCGTCAGGCCGGCCGCCTCGCGCTTGTCCATCAGGTCGTGCGTCACCTCGGTCTGGCCATAGACCATGACACGCTTGCCGGTGAGGCCGTGAAGATCGATGCGGTGGAGGCGGTTGTCAAAGGCAAGCGAGATGCCTTCATGCGGCAGGCCCTCGGCATGCATGCGGGCCCCTGCACCGGCCTCGTCGAGCAGATCGACCATGCCTTGCTCCAGAACGCCGGCGCGCACGCGGCCCAGCACGTAGTCGCGGTCGACGCGCTCCAGAATGATGTTGTCGATGCCGTTGTTGGCCAGAAGCTGCCCGAGCAACAGGCCAGAGGGACCCGATCCGATGATGACAACCTGCGTGCGCATAGTTTTCCTTTTTTGTTCGCTGCGTCCGGCTGGTCGAGGGGCAATACCCCCACCCCCAACCCCTCCCCACAAGGGGGAGGGGCAACGGCTGACCCGCCGCCCGTTACCAATCTTCAATCTTCACCGCTTTCTGGCGGCAACGGCGACAACTTCGTTCCCCTCCCCCTTGTGGGGAGGGGTTGGGGGTGGGGGTACAGGGAGCGAACCTATCGCCCCATCACAGCCTAGGTCCCCACCGCCTCGATCTGCCCGGCTAAAGTCCGCGCCTGCCGCAGCGAGGCCGCCGTGGCTGCCACCATCTGCGGCAGCACGAGCCACTCCAGCGTCCAGGCGGCGCCTGAGCGCTCCTGTTCGTGGATCAGCGCGTGGTGCATCGCCGAAAGCTGCGTGGCGTTGAACCGCGCAAGTGCGACCAGCACTTCCGCCGCCACCGGATTCTGCTTGTGCGGCATGGCCGAGGAGCCACCGCCACCCTTCAATTCGATCTCGCCGCCGCCCTGCGCCATCAGCGCCACGTCCTGCCCGAATTTGCCCAGGCTTCCCGTGACGAGCGACAGCCAACCGGCAAACTCGGCCAGCCTGTCGCGTTGGCTGTGCCACTGCGGCGCGTCGCCGAGCCCCAGCTTCGCTGCCAGTGCCGCACGCACTGCAGGCGCCTTCTCGCCCAGCTTTTCCAGCGTGCCCGCCGCCCCGCCGAACTGAACGACGAGCAGTTCGCCGCGCTGCTCATCCAGCCGCTTACGATGCCGGCCTAGCGGTTCGCGCCAGGCGCGCACGCGGTCGGCAACCGTGATCGGGATCGCAGCCTGCATGCGCGTCTTGCCCATCAGGAAGCGGCTGCCGAAGCTTGCCTCGATGGCGGCAAGCCTTTCGATCACTTCGCCCAGCGTCGTGTCGAGATGCGCGATCGCCGGCTTCAGCCGCAACACAAGGCCGGTGTCGATCACGTCCTGGCTGGTCGCGCCGAAATGCACGGCCTTGTCATGCGGTGCGCTCACCGCGGCGCGGATCTGGCGCACCAGTTCCGGCACCACCACGCCGTCCTGCCCTACCCCTGCCCGCAGCCCGGCCATGTCCGGCTTGAACGTTTCCAGCGCGGCAACGATTGCCGCGGCTGTATCGTCCTCTATCACCCCCTCCCCCGCTTCCGCCTCGGCCAATGCCCGCTCGAAAGCGAGCATGGCTTCGATCTCGGCTGCCGCCGAAAAATGGCGTGCAGTCTCATCGTCGCCGAGAAGGCCGGACAGGATGGGATGATCGAAGGGCGAGAAGGACATGGCGGCTCAGATGTCGAAGAAGACCGTTTCCTTCTCCCCCTGGAGATGGATGTCGAAGACGTAAGCGCCGTCGGCCGCGCGCTCGGCGATCAGCGTCGGCACGCGCAGCCGGTGCTCGATGCGCGCGAGCAGCGGGTCCTCGGCATTCGCCTGTTCCTCTTCCGGAAAATACATGCGCGTGTGCAGGCCGATATTGATGCCGCGCGCCACGATCCAGAAGGTGATGTGCGGGGCCTGCCTGCGGCCGTCCTTGAACGGCACGCGGCCGGGCTTGATGGTCTCGAAGACGCACTCGCCCGTGTCCATGTCGGTGGCCTTGCGGCCCCAGCCGGAAAAATTCGGGTCGGCCGCACCGCGCATCTCGGACGGCGAGTTGTAGAGGCCGTCAGCATCTGCCTGCCAGATCTCGATCAGCGCGTCCTTGAGCGGTGTGCCGGTGCCGTCGAACACGCGGGCGCGGATGGAGATACGCTCGCCCTTGGTCTTGTCGTTGACCATGGTCGAGCCGAGGTCTTCCTTGAAGACGCCGGTGATGCCGCAATAATTCGGCGTCAGGCCGATGTGGACATAGGGTCCCGCGGTCTGCGAAGCGCTTTCCTTGAGACGGTCGAGAGACTGCGCCATCAGTTGCCCTCCAGGCGATTTTCGAACAGCGACGAGCGGCGCCCGCGCAAAACGATGTCGAACTTGTAGGCGCGCGCGTCCATGGGGATCGTCGCCTCGCGGTCAAGGGCGGCCGTCAGCCCGTTGATGGCGGCCGGGTCGTTGATCGTCTTGACGATCGGGCACTGCCAGATCATCGGGTCGCCCTCGAAATACATCTGGGTGATCAGCCGCTGCGCAAAGCCGTGCCCGAAGATCGAGAAATGGATGTGCGCCGGGCGCCAGTCGTTGACGCCGTTCGGCCATGGATAGGGCCCGGGCTGGATGGTGCGGAAGGCGTAAGCGCCGTCCTCGTCGGTGATGGTGCGTCCGCAGCCGCCGAAATTCGGGTCGAGGGCGGCGATGTAGCCCTCCTTCTTGTGGCGGTAGCGGCCGCCGGCATTGGCCTGCCAGAATTCCAGCAGCGCGCCGGGCACGCCCTTGCCGCGCTCGTCGAGCACGCGGCCATAGACGATGATGCGCGGGCCGATGGCGCTTTCGCCGGGCTTGGCGAAGTTGTGGATCAGGTCGTTGTCCAGTTCGCCCAGCATGTTGTGGCCGAAAACCGGGCCGGTGATCTCCGACAGCGTGTTGTCGAGCGACAGCAGTGCCTTCTGCGGCGAGCGCAGCACCGAGGTCTTGTAGGTCGGCGTGTATGCCGGCGGATGCCACAGACGGTCGCGCTGGAAGAAGGCGCCCGTCTCGGGCTTGCGGTTCGACAGGGGATCAGCGCTCATCGTGTCTCTCGCTTCCTGCATCCATTTCGGCAAAGACCTGCTTGGCAATCTTGATCGCCTGGTTGGCCGCCGGCACGCCGGCATAGATGGCCACATGCAGGAACGCTTCGCAAATGTCCTCGCGCGTGGCACCCGTGTTGGCGGTAGCGCGCACATGCATGGCCACCTCCTCATCGTGGCCGAGAGCGGCCAGCAGGGCCAGCGTCACGATCGAGCGCTCGCGCTTGGTCCAGCCGGGACGCGACCACACCGTGCCCCAGGCGGCCTCGGTAATCAGCTCCTGGAACGGCCGGTCGAATTCGCTCGATGCTTTCTCCGCCCGGTCGACATGGGCGTCACCCAGAACCGAGCGCCTGACGGCAAGCCCTTCTCGGTACCTGCTCGATGGTTGAGCCAATTCACCCATTGTGTTTCTCTCCGGAAGAAATGTCAGCAAGGAAAGTGCGGATCAGCGCCAGCAGCGCTTCGGGCTGTTCGATGCATGGAATGTGCCCGCAGTCGGCGATGATTTCGAAGCGGGAATCTGCGATCAGATCGGCGGTGCCGCGAACGACGTCGGGCGGCGTCGAGCCGTCCTGGTCGCCCACCACACACAGCGTTGGCACGGAAATGCGCCTAGCCGCTTCGGTGTAGTCGGCATCGCGAAGTGCCGCGCAGGTGCCGGCATAGCCGGCGGCGGGCTGGCGCACCAGCATGTTGCGATAGCCTGCAAGCTCGACCTTGCGATTGGCGCGGAACGCGGGGGTGAACCAGCGCTCGAGCACCGGGTCGGCCAGCGGCTCGATGCCCTGCGCCTCGATGGTGGCGATGCGTGCGTTCCACATCTCGGCATTGCCGATCTTGTGGGCGGTGTCGCACAGGATCAGCGCACGAACGAGATCGGGGCGCCGCGCCTGGAGGCCCTGCGCGATCAGCCCGCCAACCGACAGCCCGCAAATGATGGCGCTCTTCACATTGAGATGGTCGAGCAGCCCTTCGAGGTCGCCGACATGGTCCTCCATCGCATAAGGCGCCGTGCCGACATCCGAAAGGCCGTGGCCGCGCTTGTCGTAGATCACGATGGGAAAATCGCCGGCGAGATGGACGATCACGTCGCGCCAGATGCGAAAGTCTGTACCGAGGGAATTTATGAAGACTAGAACCGGCTTGTCCGCTGGGCCGCCGATGAGCTGGTAGTGAAGCGTGACGCCGCCGATGTCTATGAATTGCACTGCATTTTCTCCTCAATGCGAGAGTGGATTAGATATTTGGTTCGGTAAAATGATATTTTGTGGCGTTCTCTTAACCTATGGGTTATGAAAAGCCATGATAGAAAGTCGTGTCCGTTTCCGCCATCTCCAGACCTTTCTTGAAGTTGCCCGCCAGAAAAGCGTGGTCAAGGCCGCCGGCATCCTGAATGTCAGCCAGCCGGCGGTGACGAAGACCATACGCGAGCTGGAAGAAGCGCTGGGCGTCGCCGTCCTGGAGCGCGACGGGCGCGGCATCCGCATCACGCGCTCGGGCGAGATATTCGTGCAGCACGCCGGCATGGCCATCACGGCGCTGCGGCAGGGCATCGATTCGGTCGCCAATGCCCGCGCCGAAGGCGGGCCGCCGATCCGCATCGGCACTCTGCCCACCGTTTCCGCCCATATCATGCCGCGCGCGATGAGCCTGTTCCTGAAGGAAGACACTGGCGCCACCATCAAGATCGTCACCGGCGAGAATGCGGTTCTTCTCGAGCAACTGCGGCTCGGCGAACTAGACCTCGTTGTCGGCCGCCTCGCCGCGCCCGAAAAGATGACCGGCTTCTTCTTCGAGCACCTTTATTCCGAACAGGTGTTGTTCGTGGTGCGGGCCGGGCATCCGCTGCTCAAGGGCGGCCAGGACGTGTTCGAGCGGCTGGGCGACTATCCAGTGCTGATGCCCACGCGCGGCTCCATCATCCGTCCGTTCGTGGAACGCCTCTTCATCACCAACGGGGTGGCGGCGATCCCGACCGAGATCGAGACGGTGTCGGACTCCTTCGGCCGCGCCTTCCTGCGCCAGAGCGATGCGGTGTGGATCATTTCGGCCGGCGTGGTGGCGGACGATCTCAAGGCCGGCACGCTTGCCGCGCTGCCGGTCGACACCGGCGAGACGCGCGGCCCGGTGGGGCTGACCATGCGCACCGACACGCCCCCCTCCCCCGCCTTCTCGATCCTGCTCAAGACCATCCGCGAGGCAGCCGCCAGCCACGCCTGAGCGAATGCCGTGGCCGCCGGTTGACAGCTGTCAACACGGTGCCAACCTCCTCGCCGGGAAATCGCCAACTGCGGAAGAAAGCCTGCCGACCGCGGCTGCGAATTCGGGTAACAATCGGGACGCGCGCACACCGGTTCGCGAGGGCGTGCTCGGAGGCTTTGGGACATGCAAGACATTCTCCAGGGATTGCTATGGGTCGTGCTCGGCAGCGCGCTCGGCGGCCCGGCGCGGTTCCTCGTCTCCGGCCTTGTGGGGCGGCGCGTGGGCGAAACCTTTCCCTGGGGCACGATGACGGTCAATGTCAGCGGCGCCGTCGCGATAGGCGTGGTCGCTGCCGCTTCCGACACCGGCGCCCTCCCCCTGCCCGACGTATGGCAGTTCGCGGTCGTCGGCTTCCTCGGCAGCTACACCACCGTCTCCTCCTTCAGCCTGCAGACGCTTGCGCTGGTCCGCGACGGCCAGGTACTGCGGGCCGGTGGCAACGTGCTGCTTTCGGTTGCCCTGTGCCTGTGCGGTGTGGCGCTCGGTTATGCCGCGGGCGCGGCAATGCTCGGGGCGAGCGCGTGATGAACCGGCCGGACAAGGTTCCCGCCGACGACCTCGCGCTCCCGCCTGCGCGCACGACCGGGAAAATAATGCGCACCCGCTTCGCGGGCGAAACGATCTCTCTCTATCTCGCCGTTTGCGCCGGGGCCGTCATCGGCAGCGTCCTGCGGGCGCTCGCCTCTCTGGCGGCGCTGGCCTGGCTGGGTGCCGGATTCCCGTGGGGCACGCTCTTCGTCAACCTCGCCGGCTCCTTCGTCATCGGCTTCTACGCCACGCTGACCGGCCCCGGCGGGCGGCTGTTTTCCGGCACGCACCAGCGCCAGTTCGTGATGGCAGGCATCTGCGGCGGGTTCACCACATTCTCCGCCTTCAGCCTGGAAACGCTTCGCCTGGCGCAGAACGGCGCCTGGCCGGCTGCCGGGCTGAACGTGGTGGTTTCGGTTGCGGCATGGCTCGTGGCGGTATGGCTCGGCCACGTGCTCGCCGCACGTCTCAATCGTCTGGGAGTATCCTGAACATGCAGACACCGGGACAGGCGCAGCTTCTGCGCATATTCATCGGGGAAGACGACCGCGACGGCGACGGTCGCCCCCTCTACGAGGCAATCGTGCTCAAGGCGCGCCAGATGCATCTTGCCGGCGCCACGGTGCTGCGCGGCGGGCTTGGCTACGGGCATTCCAGCCGGCTGCACACCACGAAGATCCTGCGCCTGTCGGAGGATCTGCCGCTGGTGGTCGAGATTGTCGACAGCGAGGACAAGATCAGCGCCTTCCTGCCCGTGCTGGACACGATGATGACCAGCGGGCTGGTGACGCTGGAAAAGGTGCAGGTGCTGCACTACGGAGCGCCGCCCGGCGCCTGAAGACTGCGAGCGCTGTTCAGCCGATCGGGAGCACGGTGTTGACAGTTGTCTCCCGCCTGCCTTCCGCCACGACCTTTCGCAGCGCGTCGAGGGCTGCGCCAACATCGGTTCGGGCTTCGCCATCCTCCGGATAGACGGCATAGGCCGGATAGGTGAATTCGGGCGCGCCCGCGACATATTCCAGTTCGCCGGCCTGAACCAGAGGAGCAACCACGCCTTTGCGGAAATAGCCCATGCCGCCCGCGCGCAATATGTAGCTCAAGCCGAGCGGCCCCAGGCCCACCAGCAGGCCGGGCTCGCCGAAGGTGGCGGAATTGGCGTCGTGCTGGGCGGCAAACAGCGGCCCCCAGTCGACATAGACATATTCGTCTTCCCCCTGCCCCGCCGCGCCCGGCTTCCTGCCGCGCACCAGCACGAGCTGTTCCTCAAGCAGAAGAGTGACCTTGAAGCCTTGCATCAGCTTGGGCGCGTAGAGAACCGCAATGTCCAGAACGCCGGTTCTGAGCTGGTCCAGCAACTGGTCCGGAACGCCGACATGGGCATGGATGGCGATTTTGGGCTCGGCCGATTTCATCCAGACCAGCCAGTCGAGCAGCAGCGGGTTCCACAGGCTCAACTCGCCGCCCAGCGCGACCACGCTGGTCCTGCCCTGCGGAACGGCGAGCTGCTGGCGCGCCCGCTCCCAGATCTGCACGAAGGATTGCGCATAGCGCTCGAACTCGCGGCCGGCCGGGGTCAGGCGGGCGCCGTTGCGGTTGCGCACGAACAATTGCCGCCCCAGTTCGTCTTCGAGCGTACGTATGCGCGCGCTCACGGTCGTCTGCGTGACGTTGAGCCGTTCGGCCGCCTTCAGGAAGCTGCCGGAATGCACTATTTCGAGAAATGTGCGGGCACGGTCGATGTCCATCAAGACCTCGCATAGTGACCCCGGTAAGAGTGCAAAAATATTGCACCGACACAACAGTTAATTCCGCTTGCCTTCTTTTCCTTGCAGGCGCACCTTTTCGGGGGCGCGGGAGTGCGGAGATCCGATGTCGTGCGTGAGAAGCGCCGCTACGCCAGTGCACCTTGCTTCGTCCGGGCAGCGCAAGCCCCTGCCCCGGCATCCCTGGCCGCCGCTCCCTGCAAACAGCCCCGACAAATCGACAATGAAATCGGCGGCGCCGCAATTACGGAAGCGCCATCGGCCGCACAATCGCGGCGAACCAAACGATCTTCGCAACCAAGGAGGAGCTTGGCCAGGCGCTATTCCCGCGCAGCGGCGGCCTGCTAGCCGCCAGCCGTTGCCGACATAAGGGCCTGCCCAGCCACAAGGAGGGTAGCGCAATGTCTGATGCAGCCCGTATGCCTCGGTCGGCCGCAGGTCCGGACGAGCACATCCCTCGTCCGCTTATCCGTTGGCTGTTTTCAACCAACCACAAGGACATCGGAACGCTCTATCTGATCTTCGCGCTGATCGCGGGCATTTTCGGCACTGCCCTTTCGCTTGCCATCCGGATGGAGTTGCAGGACCCGGGGCTGCAGTTCTTTTCAGATCCCACGACCTTCAACGTGGTCGTGAGTTCCCACGGCATCGTCATGATCTTCTTCGTCCTCATGCCGGCGTTGATCGGTGGCTTCGGCAACTGGATGTTGCCGCTGATGATCGGCGCGCCCGACATGGCGTTTCCGCGCATGAACAATTTGTCGTTCTGGCTGCTGGCTGCCTCGTTTCTGCTGTTCATCATCTCGCTGTTCCTGCCCGGGCCGCCGGGGTCGCACGGGCATGGCGGCGGGTGGACGATGTATCCGCCCTATTCGGTGATCGGGCAGCCCGGGCCGGCCGTCGACGCCGTCATCCTGTCGCTGCACATTGCCGGTGCGTCTTCCATCCTCGGGGCGATCAATTTCATCACCACCGTGCTCAACATGCGGGCGCCGGGCATGACCATGCACAAGATGCCGCTGTTTGCCTGGTCCATGCTGGTGACGGCGTTTCTGCTGCTGCTGGCCCTGCCGGTGCTGGCCGGGGCGATCACCATGGTGCTCACCGACCGCAATTTCAGCACCACGTTCTTCGCGCCGGAAGGCGGGGGAGATCCGATCCTGTTCCAGCACCTGTTCTGGTTCTTCGGCCACCCGGAAGTCTACATCATGATCCTGCCGGCTTTCGGCATCGTCAGCCATGTGATCTCCACTTTCTCCAGGAAGCCGATCTTCGGCTATCTGGGCATGGCCTACGCCATGGTGGCCATCGGCGTGATCGGCTTCGTGGTCTGGGCGCATCACATGTTCATCGTCGGCCTGTCGGTGGAAACCCAGCGCTACTTCGCCTTCGCCTCGATGGTGATTGCCGTGCCGACCGGCATCAAGGTGTTTTCGTGGATCGCCACCATGTGGGGCGGCACCATCCAGTTCAGGACGCCAATGCTGTGGGCGATGGGTTTCGTCCTGCTCTTCACCATAGGTGGCGTCACCGGCGTGGTGGTGGCCAATCCGGGGCTCGACCGCATGCTGCACGACACCTACTACGTGGTTGCCCACTTCCACTATGTGCTGTCGCTGGGTGCTGCCTTCGGCATCTTCGCCGGCTTCTACTACTGGTTCCCGAAGATGACCGGCTACATGTACAATGAGAGGCTGGGCGATCTGCATTTCTGGATCACCTTCATTGGCGTCAACCTGGTCTTCTTTCCGCACCATTTCCTCGGGCTGGCGGGCATGCCGCGCCGGGTGGCCGACTATCCGGACGCCTTCCACGGCTGGAACCTGGTCTCCTCGCTGGGCTCCTACATTTCAGCCGTGGGGCTGCTGGTGTTCCTGGTCGTGGTTGCGGATGCCTTCGCCAAGAAGCGTGTCGCCGGTGCCAACCCGTGGGGCCCTGGAGCCACGACTCTGGAATGGACGCTGTCGTCGCCGCCGCCGTTCCACCAGTTCAACAAGCTGCCGGTCATTCGCTGACGGCACGCGGGGAACGCGGGAAGCGAGCTGGCGCGACGGTGCGAGCACGCCCTTCGTTGACAGCTGTCAACGGAGGTTGCGCGCGCCGGCGCACGGCGCTGTGACCGACAAGAAGCCGCGCCCGTCGGCGCTGCCAAAATGGTTAATTTCCGTTAACTATAAAGTGCTTGACGCGACTCGCCCCTCCCTGCACCCTTGTTACGGAATTGGGACGTAATTCGACGATTCAGGCGTAACACGACTTTCGGGTCGTTACTGCGGGAAATTCACGTAAAAAATCCGCTCGGCGTAGGCGAGATTCGACCTGCCGGCCCGAATCGGCGCATGATCTGCACTGTTCTCGCCTTTCGGCGCGGAGCGGGGGGATTAAGCGCTGCGTTCCTGACGATGACGGCCGGATAAGCAGGGTTTGAAATGGTTGCCGACGCAATAATGAGAGAACAGGACTGGGGACATGTCGACGGCGCCGCGGTGCCGACCGACCGCGCCATCGCGGCCGACGCGGACATGCTGTCGGCCCAGCTTCAGGCGATGCGCAGCCGGCTGTTCCAGCCCGACACGCGCAAGGTGCTGCGAAAATTCACCAGCGGCGAGGCGGCCAAGCTGATCGGCGTTTCCGACGGCTATCTGCGCCAGCTCTCGATTGCGGGGGAGGGGCCCCAGCCGGAGGTCGGCGTTGGCGGGCGCCGTCTCTACACGCTGGCCGACATCAATGCGCTGCGCCGGCACCTGGCCGACCAGGGCGGCGCCAAGGCGCGCAGCTATCTGCCGCACCGCAGCGAGTTGCTCGGCGAGCACCTGCAGGTGATCGCGGTGACCAACTTCAAGGGCGGCTCGGGAAAGACCACCACCAGCGCGCATCTTGCCCAGCACCTGGCGCTGTCGGGCTTCCGCGTTCTGGCCGTCGACCTCGACCCGCAGGCCTCGATGTCGGCGCTGTTCGGCTACCAGCCGGAACTCGACCTCAACGGCAACGACACGCTCTATGGCGCGATCCGCTATGACGACAGCCGGCGGCCGCTGCGCGAGATCATTCGCAAGACCTATTTCGACGGGCTCGACCTGGTGCCCGGCAATCTTGAGCTGCAGGAGTTCGAGCACACCACGCCGCACATGCTGTCGGCGCGCCAGAACGGCGCCGACGACGGCCAGCCGCTGTTTTTCGCCCGCGTGCAGGCGGCCTTCGCCACGGTGGCGGAAGACTATGACGTCGTCATCATCGACTGCCCGCCGCAGCTCGGCTTCCTGACCCTGTCGGCGCTGTGCGCTTCCACCTCGGTGCTGGTGACGGTGCATCCGCAGATGCTCGACGTCGCCTCCATGAGCCAGTTCCTGTTCATGACCGCCGATCTTCTGGCGGTGGTGCGCGAGGCGGGCGGCGAGCTCAATTTCGACTTCATGCGCTATCTGATCACCCGCTACGAGCCCAATGACGGGCCGCAGGCGCAGATCGCCGGCTTCCTGCGGTCGCTGTTTGGCGCGCGGGTGCTGACCGCGCCGCTGGTGAAGTCGACCGCATTTTCCGACGCGGGGCTGACCAAGCAGACGCTCTACGAAGTGTCGCGCGAAAGCTTCACGCGCACGACCTATGACCGCGCGATGGAATCGTTGACAGCTGTCAACTCCGAGATCGAGGGCCTTATCCTCAAAGCCTGGAACAGAGGTTGAGGAGGCGGGCATGTCGGGACTGAACCGTAAGGACCAGCTGAAAGCGCTCTTCGGAATGGAGCAGCCGACCGCGCCGGCTCCGCGCCCGGAGCAGAAGCCTGCCGCCGTTGCGCCCTCGCAGCCGGCAACGCCCGAAAAGCCGCGCACCGCTTCCGGCGCCGTGAAGGCGATGGGGCTCTCGCTCGGCGGCCTGTCGCGCGAGCTTGAGGATGCGCGCCGGCTGAAGGAGAGCCTCGAGGCCGGCGAGCGGATCGTCGAGATCGATCCCGCCCTGGTTGAGGCGTCGTTCGTCGGCGACCGGCTGAGCTTCGAGGACACCCACGACCCGGAGTTCGAAGCCCTGGTCGAAAGCATCAAGACAAGCGGCCAGCAGGTGCCGGTGCTGGTGCGCCCGCACCCGGAAAAGCCGGGGCGCTTCCAGGCCGCCTACGGCCATCGCCGCTTGCGTGCGGTGCTCCGGCTCGGCAAGCCGGTGCGCAGTATCGTGCGCAATCTCAGCGACGCCGAGTTGGTGCTGGCGCAGGGCAAGGAAAACTCCGAGCGGCGCAACCTCTCCTTCATCGAGCGGGCGCTGTTTGCGCATGCGCTGATCAAGCACGGTTTTGAGCGCGGCGTGGTGCAGGAGGCGCTGTCGCTGCACAAGGCCGACATGACCCGCTTCCTGCAGGTGGCAGAGGCTCTGCCCTTCCAGATCGCGCAGGCGATCGGCCCCGCGCCGAAGGCCGGCCGGGCGCGCTGGATGGAACTGGCCGAGCTTCTGAAAAGCGATGCGGCGCAGGTGAAGGCGGCCGATGAGGTGACGCGCGATCGTTTTCGCGCCGCCGACAGCGACACCCGTTTCACGCTGCTGTTCAATCGCCTTGCGCGCAAGCCCAAGGCCGAGCCGGCGACAGAGATCCGCGACGGGCAGGGGCGTGTGTTCGCCCGGCTCGCCAATTTGACGAAAACGCCGCGGCTGGAACTGACGGCCGCGCCGGATGGCTTCGCCGAATTTCTCGGCGAGGAACTGCCGGCGCTGCTGCAGCGGTTCGAGGAGCAGCGGCGCGAATGAGTTTATCCCCGTCCGGCGAATCACCGCGATAATGGGTCGGTGGTTCGCCTGACGGACAGTGTCAGTGCGTAGCCAGAGTAACGGAAAGAGCTGGAAAGAAAGGAAACCGGCAAGAAAAAGGCCCCCGAAACGTCACCATTCCGGAAGCCCTCATCAATGTAGCGATTGTGAGAGAATCACTTCCGACCTGTCTTGTCAAGGGTTGGGCACGTTCCGGCACGGCTTTGCTTGCCTCGAATCGAGGTTGAAGTGATGACTGAGCGTTTTGCAACGACGCCGTTTGGCGGTCGGTCGCTTTCGCACGCCATGTTCGCAGCGCAGGAGAAAGTGGCGCGTGCGCGCCAGAAACTGCTGGCCGAAGCGGACGAGGGCGAGGCGACGGCGACGGCCGACAAATGGCAGCTACTGCGGTCTCTGACCGAAGCGAGGGTGGTCTATGGACTGTCCGACCGCACAATTGCCGTGCTGGAGGCGCTGCTGAGCTTCCACCAGGCGGCGGAGATGGATGGGCGCGCGCCGCTGATCGTGTTTCCTTCCAATGCCGAGCTGTCGATGCGCACGCGCGGCATGGCGCCGGCGACCTTGCGGCGGCATCTGGCGGCGCTGGTCGACGCACAGATGATCATCCGCCGCGACAGCCCCAACGGCAAGCGCTATGCACGCCGCGGCGAGGGCGGCGAGATCGAAAGCGCCTTCGGGTTCGACCTGGCACCGTTCGCCTTGCGCGCGGCCGAGATCGAGGCGCACGCTGCTGCGGCACGGGCCCATGCGCGGGCGCTGCAGGCGCTGCGCAGCGAGATCACCATCCATCTGCGCGACGTTTCCAAGACGATCGACGCCGGCCTCAGCGAGGAGAGGGCGGGGGACTGGGACCGCTTCGCCGATCGTCTCGCGGAACTGTCCGGGCGCGTGGCCCGCAATGCCGCGCCGGAGGACCTTTCGAAGCGTCGGGACGCGCTCTCGCGGCTGCGGGCAGAGGTAGAACTGGCTTACCTCAACAGTCTTACAAACGAAGAAATGAGCGCCAATGACTCCATTTCCGAGCGCCATATTCAGAATTCAAATACAGACCTCCAATTTGAATCTAGCTCAGAAAAAGAGCTGAAGGAAAATCGGCGCGGCAAGACCGTGATGGTTGGCGAAGGCGGGCCAGCCCATCAGGCCGACAGGGTTGCCGGGATAAGGCGGCGGCTGAAGGCGGCGCGCGACACCCGGGACGACGATACGCCCCTGCCGCCCGAACTTGAGACGAAGTCGGCACCGGCGCCGCTGGAAGCTGTTCTGACGGCCTGCCCGCAGATTGCGCTCTATGCCCGCAAGGGCATTGGAGACTGGCGCGACCTGGTGCAGACGGCGGGGCTGGTGCGCTCCATGCTGGGCGTATCGCCGGATGCGTGGACGCGGGCCCGCCGCGCCATGGGCGATCTCAACGCCGCGGTGACGATCGCGGCCATCCTCGAACGCTCATCCGAAATCCGGTCGCCGGGCGGCTATCTGCGCGCGCTGACCGAGCGTGCCGAAAGCGGCCGCTATTCGGTCGGGCCGGTGCTGAATGCGCTGTCTGCCGCGGCCCGCGGGCAAGCGGCGAGGGCAGGGGAGGGGGCCGGTTGATGAAGTGCTGCGAGGTAGGGCGGCCTGGACATCGAGTAACCCCGCGAGGGTTGGCGCGGTCATCAGGACTGGCGGAAGCGCTCCAGCGGCAGGCCATTGGTTTCGACGAAGGCGTTGGAGCTTTGCAGAGCCTCCCTGTTTTCGGCGCGCCAGCGCTCAGCCTTGGCGTTCGCCACTGCCTTGGCAATGCCCTCTTCGGCCGCGCGCGAAATGTTGATGTCGAGCGTTCTGGCTTCGTGCAGCAGAGAAGCGTCGATGGACAGGTTGGCGGCGCGCCTCGTCTGCATAGCGGTCTCCTTTGGCTGGGTATGTTATGTTCATGTCCCTGAGCATCCAATCGAGTGCTTTTGGTAGGTCGCGCAGCATCAGACGGGCGCGGTGGGATGTTCCCGGACTTGATTGCTGCAAGCCGGCGTCATAGCTTATGCACATGGAACGCGGCATCTGATATGACAGGGTGATGAAAATGGGCCACGCGATGAAGGTATCCACCCGGGCTGAACCCCTGGTCTGGTCCTACATGGACCGCAACGGCAAGATCGCGGTCGGCCAGGTTGCCGACGGTTTTGGCATGTCCAAGGGCCAGCTTGCCGAAACGGCCGGTCTGGCACGCGAAACGGTCTATCGCGCCGAACGCAGCCGCTCCGCCAGGACGCAGGGCCGCCTGCGCGAACTGCTCGAGATCATCAGCCGCGTAACCGAGTGGGCCGGCGGCAAGGAACAGGCGATGGCCTGGTACCGCGCGCAACCTCTGCCGGCGTTTGGTGGGCGCACGGCGGAATCGCTGGTGAAGGAAGGCAAGGCGGCCGCCGTTCGCGACTATCTCGACCACATGGCCCTCGGCGGCTTTGCGTGAGGTTCGTCGGCACCTGCTACAGGGCACATGATCCGCGCTGGGCATTCAGGCCGACCTCCGGCGATGGGGCTGCCATCCGCGGCGCCCGCTTCAACCCCAAGGGGGTGCCAGCGCTCTATCTGGGGCTTTCGGTGATGACGGCGGTGAAGGAAGCCAATCAGGGCTTTGCGCACCGCATCGATCCTTGCGTGCTGTGCTCTTACGAGATCGACTGCGAAGACATCGCGGATCTGACGACCGAGCAGGGCAGGGGAGAGTTTTCGGTCGCGCTGGAGGACTTGGCCTGCGCCTGGGCGATGGCGCTCAGCGAGGGAGGCCGCCCGGCATCCTGGTCGATCCACGACCGTCTGCGGGCCGAAGGGATTGCCGGCATCCTGGTTCCGAGTTTCGCACCGGGGGCCGAGCCGGACGATCGAAATCTCGTGCTGTGGGACTGGGGGCCGGGCCTGCCGCACAAGGTGGCCGTGTTCGACCCTAGCGGCCGGTTGCCGAAAGACCAGCTTTCCTGGCAGTCGTGATTTCGTCCGGCAAGCGGACCGGCGGCTCGCCGCCTACAGCCCGCTTGCCTTGGTGAGATTGACGCGGAAGCGGTCGCGGCGGCGCTGGTATTGGCGGGTCATTTCGGCGCTGGCGTGGCCGAGCTGCTTTTGCACATAGCGCTCGTCGACCTCGGCCGAGGAAGCCAGGCCGGCGCGCAGCGAATGGCCGGCAAATTTCTGCGCCCGCTCGCC
>NZ_JBDGLC010000004.1:91206-410799 GCF_057656055.1 Pseudaminobacter sp. Soil_N_29 | reverse complement strand
CGTTTCATCTGCGGTTCCTTGCCTGCGATAAGCCATTGATATCGCTGCAAAGTCGCACTTCAAGGTAGAATCCACCCGGCCACAAATAAAAGTCACATAAGATAGATTATGGAACTCGCGAGTTCATGAACCCGGCCAAGAGAGGCCAAGGCGCGATGTCAGGAACACCAGAGTCGGCCTCCGGGCTACAGCATCATCTTCGACGCGAACTTCACGGCGTTCCCGCCACATGAGCTTACGCGGCCAGGTCTGCCGTCCTGGCGCGTGCGGCAGCAAACAAGGCCGTCGGCTCGGAAGAAAACACGGCGTCATGCGCGCCGGCCGCTGCCCAGACCAGATCAAACGACAGCAGCGTCTGGTCCGCGAAGGCCGGGATCTCGATCAAATGTCCCAGTGGCGAGACGCCGCCGATGGCAAAGCCGGTCTGCTCGCGGATGTAACGCGGGTCGGCGCGCTTGAGCGTTTCCGAAACGAGTTCCGCAGCTTTGGAAAGATCGAGCTGATTAGGTCCCGAGACCAGGAACAGGTAAAGCTTTCCACTGCTTTCGCCTTGAAACACCAGCGATTTCACGATCTGTGCGGGCGAGCAGCCACATTGCTCAGCAGCTTCCTCAGCGGTGCGCGTGGAGGCTCCCATGCGACGAATTTCGATCTCGAGCCCGGCGGCTGCCGCGGCTTCCATCACGCGATCGATACTGCCAGCCATCGTTGAGCCTCCACCTCGTTCACATTGATTTCAAAGGGATTTCGATGATCATGCCATCATAGGCCGGCTCGACGTTCTCCGGCGTCTGGTCGGTGACGGTGGCGTAGTCCAGCGGCACGTGCATATGCGTCAGCACAGCCCGCTTGGGCCTCAGCCGATCGATCCATTCCAGAGCTTCATTGAGCGAAAGATGGCTCGGGTGGGGTCGATATTGCAGAGCATCGATTACCAGCACGTCGAGGTCCTGCATCAGTTCGGCCGTCGCCGGCGGAAAGTGGCTGACGTCGGAGCAATAGGCCATCGGTCCGACACGAAAGCCGAGCGAGATGATGTCGCCATGTATCTGCGGCAGCGGCACAAAGGTGAGGGTGCCGCCCTCTCCTTCAATCGACACCGGGTCCGAATGCTCGATCTCATGCGCCCGCAGGATAGGCGGATAGGAGCTGCCGAGCGGCGTTTCAAAACAATAGCCGAACGCCTCGTACAGGCGGTTCAGGGTCGGCTGGTCGGCATAGATGTCCACAAGCTGGCGCTGCTCCAGCACGAAGCCACGTAGGTCGTCGATGCCATGGATATGGTCGGCATGCGGATGCGTATAGACAACCGCATCAATCCGCTTCACGCCCGCCATCAGCATCTGCTCGCGGAAATCCGGGCCGGTGTCGATCACAACGCGCGTGACCCCGCCGCTGGCGGAGACACGCTCGACCATGGCGGCGGCGCGACGGCGCCTGTTCCTTGGGTTCTGCGGATCGCAATCGCCCCAATCGCCCGTGATCCGCGGCGTTCCCGGCGATGAGCCGCAGCCAAGGATGGTGAGGCGAAGCAGGTCCGTCATGCCTCAGGCGCCCTGCGCGGGTCGTGGCATCTTGCTGAACAGGCGAAAGAAGTTGTCCGTGGTGATTGTGGCGATCTCTTCCTCGCCGAGGCCCAGCGTTTCCCCAAGCACCTTGGCGGTGTGCGCGACATAGGCGGGTTCGTTGCGCTTGCCTCGATACGGCACCGGCGCCAGGTAGGGTGCGTCCGTCTCGACCAACAGCCTGTCACGAGGCACCTCCGCCGCGATCGCGCGCAGCTCCTCCGACTTCTTGAACGTCACTATACCGGAAAACGAGACATAACCTCCGAGCCGCACGCCCGCCTGGGCAAGCGTTCGTCCTGACGAGAAGCAGTGCAGCACGAAGGGGAAAGCCCCCTTCCCGCTTTCTTCCTCCAGGATTGCGATCATGTCGTCGTCGGCGTCGCGCGAATGGATGACCAGCGGCAGGCCGGTTCGGCGGGCGGCGTCGATATGGGCACGGAAGCTCTGCGCCTGCGCCTCGCGCGGCGCCTTGTCGTAAAAATAGTCGAGCCCGGCCTCGCCGATCGCCACCACCTTCGGATGTGCTGCCAGCCTTACGAGTTCGTCCGCCGAGACGTCGATCTCTTCGCCGGCATTGTGCGGATGCGTGCCGACAGAACAGTACACCGGGTCGAAGGCCTCCGCGATCTCCAATATCTCGGGAAACCGCTTCACCCGCGTGGAAATCGTGACCATGCGCCCGACCCCCGCGGCCTGGGCGCGCGCGACGATGTCGGCGCGCTCCTGGGCGAAGTCGGGAAAGTCGAGATGGCAGTGACTGTCGACAAGCATTTTCAAGCGTTTCAAGACTCGGCCGCGGCAGGCTCTACATAGCGCGGGAAAACCGCCTGGGGAGCCGGCAGCGCGGTTCCAGGCGTCAGCGCGTGGTCGTCGGCGATCCTGTCGAAGCTGCGCTCCTCGGCCGGAATGGCCAGAAGGTCCAGCAGCCTGGAGGCGGACTCCGGAATGTAAGGCTGGCACATGATGCTGATGCGCCTGATTGTTTCGGCGGTTGTGTAGAGCACGGTTTCCATGCGCGCGGGATCTGTTTTCTTGAGCGCCCACGGCTCCTGCGCGGCGAAATAGCGGTTTGCCTCGGCAACGACGGCAAAGATGGCGGCGAGCGCCTGATGGATTGCCTGCTCGGACATCGTCTTGCGCGCGGTGACGAGCGCTGCACTGGCCTGCTCCAGTAATGCGTTGTCGACCTCGGCCAGGGTGCCGCGCTGCGGAACCACGCCGCCGCAATTCTTGGCGATCATCGACAGCGAGCGCTGGGCGAGATTGCCCAGGTCGTTGGCAAGGTCGGCGTTGGTGCGGTTGACGATCGCCTCGTGGCTGTAGTTGCCATCCTGGCCGAACGGCACCTCGCGCAGAAGGAAGTAGCGAACCTGGTCGAGGCCGTAGTGCGAAACCAGCGCGAACGGGTCGATCACGTTGCCGACCGACTTGGACATCTTCTCGCCGCGGTTGAACACGAAGCCGTGACCGAAAACCCGCTTCGGCAACTCGAGGCCGGCAGACATCAGGAATGCGGGCCAGTAGACCGTGTGGAAGCGGGTGATGTCCTTGCCGATGACGTGAACATCGGCCGGCCAGTAGCGCCAGCGTTCGGCATTGGTGTCCGGATAGCCAAGAGCCGTGATGTAGTTGGTCAAGGCATCGACCCAGACATACATCACGTGCTTCTCGTCGCCAGGCACCGGAATGCCCCAGTCGAAGGTGGTGCGGGAAACCGAGAGGTCCTTCAGCCCGGATTTGACGAAGCTGACGATCTCGTTGCGCCGCTCCGGCGGGCCGACGAATTCAGGATGCTTTTCGTAGTGCGCCAGCAGCCGGTCCTGGTAGGCCGACAGGCGGAAGAAATAGCTTTCTTCCTCCACCCATTCCACTGGGGTCCCCTGAGGTCCGTAGCGGATGCCATCGGGGCGGACCTCGGTTTCCTCCTCGCCGTAATAAGCTTCGTCGCGAACCGAATACCAGCCGGCATAGCCGCCCTTGTAGATGTCGCCGCTGGCGGCCATGGCCTTCCAGATGGTCTGGGAAGCCTCATAGTGGCGCTTTTCGGAAGTGCGGATGAAGTCGTCGTTGGACGCGTTCAACGCTTCGGCCATGCGCTGGAACTCGGCCGTATTGCGGTCCGCCAGCTCGCGCGGCGTGATGCCTTCCTTGCGCGCCGTCTGCAGCATCTTGATGCCGTGCTCGTCGGTGCCGGTCAGGAAGAAAACGTCCTTGCCATCGAGGCGCTGGAAGCGTGCCAGCGCGTCCGTCGCGATCAGCTCGTAGGCGTGCCCGATGTGAGGCTTGCCGTTGGGGTAGGATATGGCTGTCGTCAGATAGAATTTTTCGCGGGACATGAAGAAGCCGTTCGTACTTCAAATGGTGAATTGAGCGGTGAGATAACGCATCGGGAAAGCGATTGCTATCCCGCACCCGTGAAGGAGCTTCACATTCGCATGGCCGCGTTGAGACGCATGATCATGTTAAGCACATGCTGCTTCTTGTCGAGATTGTAGATCTCGGCCTCGTTGATCGACGCCCGCGCCTCCTGCCATGCTTCCGAGAGACGATTGGCGCGCGCGATATCATTGTTCAGCGCGGCGGCGCTAGCGGCATCCGCGAGCAGGTCGAGGGCATGGCGGTTGAAGATGTCGAAACGCATGGCCTGGTCGCGCGCGGCCACCACCTCGGCAAGCTTGTGCGCGGCGGCCACGTCCAGATGCGGCGCGGCCAGAAGCCCATCGACGGCCTCCGCGATCTCCAGCCCGCCATATTGCGTCAGGACGATTGCGTTGCGCGCGCTGCCCCCTGCCCGCTCTGCAAGCGCCGCCCGTGCTTCAGAGCTCTCCGGCAGCGGAGTGTCGGCGCGCCCAAGCGCCTGCAGCAGAGTGCCTGCGTCGAGCGGCGACAACCTAACCATCTGGCAGCGAGAACGGATCGTGGGAAGCAGGCTGCCCGGCGAATGGGTGATGAGGATGAACAGCGTCTTTGCCGGGGGCTCCTCGAGGTTCTTGAGCAGCGCGTTTGCCGCATTGGTGTTCATGTCGTCGGCAGGATCGACGATAACCACGCGGTAGCTTCCGTCATGGGAAGTCATCGAGAGGAACCGGTTGACCTTGCGGATTTCATCCACGGTCAGGACCGTCTTGAAGGCCTTCGTCTTTTCATTCAATGGCCGTGTCAGGTGAAGGACGCCCGGATGCGCGCCCATCGCAACCTGACGGAACAGCGGCGAGGCCGTATCAGGCGTAGACAGCGTCTCCGGGGCTACCGAAGGGTTCGGGTTCTTCAACAGGTGGTACGCGAGGTGGAACGCCAGCGTTGCCTTGCCGATGCCCTGGGGCCCGGCCAGCAGCAGCGCGTGCGGCAGCTTTCGGGCGCGGTAGGCGGCGGCGAGCATGGCAGCCGCGCTCTCATGCCCGAACAGGAACGGGTTCTCGGCCGGCTCCGGCACGCCGTCCAGAGTGTCGTGCTGCTCTGGTGCGATGCGTTCGAACATCACGCCTCCTGGGCCTGGCCCGAGGCGCTTGCAAAACACGCCTCGACGGTTCGGAACACGGCTTCCGTCACCGCGTGCTCGACCGTCTCAACGGGCTGCGACGCGTCGATGACGATGCAGCGCTCGGGCTCCTTGCGGGCGATTTCAAGATAGGCTTTGCGGCGGCTTCGATGGACCGCGAGCGTCTCCTTCTCGAACCTGTCCGCAGCATCATCGCCCCGCCGCGCTGCCGCGCGCTGCATTCCGAGCGCCGGATCGATATCGAAGATCAGCGTCAGGTCCGGCATCATGCCGTTGACCGAGACGCGCTCGAGTGCCGTCATGAAGACAGGATCGATTTCCCCCGAACCGCCCTGATAGACGCGCGATGAATCCACGAAACGGTCGCAGAGAACGATGTCGCCGCGCTCGATGGCTGGCCGGATGACCTGCTCGATATGGTCGGAGCGCGCTGCTGCAAACAGCAAAGCTTCCATCTTCGGGCCGAAAGTCTCGGCCGCGCCCGACAGGATGACGTGGCGTATCGCTTCCGCGCCGGGCGAGCCGCCGGGCTCCCGCGTGACCGTCAACCGATAGCCCTTCGCGCGAAGCTTGGCCGCTAGCAGCTTGATCTGCGTCGACTTGCCGGCGCCCTCGCCACCTTCGAAGCTTATGAAAAGTCCGCGCGTCAATTCATTTGTCCTTGCTCGGACCGGAACTGAGGTCCGGCGCCGGTTGACCCCGTCTTATGCCGGTGGGGACGATACGTCCACTTTTACGATGATCAGCGCATCCAGCCGATGAGCAACTCTCCGACCGCGTCGAGAGCACGCCTGTGCAAGGGCCCGAGCCCCACGCTCTCAGCAGCATAGAGAGGTGTTTCCTGGCTTAGCGTGTCGCCGATCTTGACCCGCAAGGTGCCAATTCGGGTTCCCTCTTCGACCGGCGCGATGATCGGCCCCTCATAGACCACCTGCGCCGTCAGACGGTCGCGGTTGGTGATCGGAACCAGAATCGAAATCGGCCCGTGTGCCTTCAGCGCGATGCCCGATTTGGCGCCGCCGTATATGCCGGCCTCCGCCACCACTTCGCCATCGGCGAACAACTGGGTCTTTTGAAACGCCCGCATGCCCCAGTCCAGGATCTTGCGCACCTCCTCGGAGCGCTCGCGGTCGCTGCTCATTCCGCTGAGGGCCACGAAGATACGGCGGCCGTCTCTGCTGACCGAACCCACGATGCCGTAGCCGGATTCCTCCGTATAACCCGTCTTCAGGCCATCTCCACCGATGTCCATGGCAAGGATCGGGTTGCGATTGCGCTGGGTGATCTTGTTCCAGGTAAAGTCCGGCTCGGCAAAATATTTGTAGAGATCAGGGTATTCGCGCCAGATGTGCTCAGACAGTTCGACGAGTTCGCGCGCCGTCATCACCTGGCCATCGGCGGGAAGGCCCGTGGAATTCTTGAACACCGACTTCGTGAGACCCAGTTCGCGTGCGCGCTCGGTCATCAGCGTCGCGAAATTCTCCTCGCTGCCGGCCATGCCTTCGGCAATGATGATGCAGCCATCATTAGCGGACTGCACGGCGATCCCCTTGATCAAATCCTCCAGGCGGATGGTGGACTTGAGGGCGGCGAACATGGTCGAGCCGCCGGACTTTGCGCCGCCGTTGCGCCACGCATTTTCGCTGACCGCGAATGTATCGTCGAGAGTGTAGCGGCCTTCCTTGATTGCATGGAACACGACCTCCATGGTCATGAGCTTGGCAAGCGAAGCCGGCGGAAATGGCGTGTCGGCGTTCTTGGAGAAAAGGATCGATCCCGTGTCGGCATCGATCATGAAGGCCTCTTTGGCCTTCGATTCGAACAATTGAGCGTTGGCGGATGCCGCAAAGCTAAAAACCAGTGCGAGGCTCAAAAACGCGGCAAAGAAAGACGGTCGAAAAGGCATCACAACACCAGTCCAGTTAATTTGCAGCTTGGACTGGAAATAGGGTAACAGGCCAATCGACAAGGTAGCAAGTGTTCGACGCCGAGAGGGGCCCTGCCCCGCCCGACTTCATGCCACCACAGCCTCAACAACTAGTCTCGAACCGGAAACGCGTCCGGCGCGCCATTCGCCCAGGCGCTTTCCAGCATCGCGTCGAGAGAAGCCCGGCCGTCTGCATGAAGGCTGACCGTGTAAAGGCTCGCTCCCTTGACGCGGGTGCGCTCGATCGTTGCCTTGCCGACTGCCGAAAGAGAACGGGCAACCTGCTTGGCTTCGTCGCTTCGGCTGAAGGTTCCGACAGCAATGTAGGGTGCGATCGGCCCTGAAACGGAACCCTGATCGCCGCGCTTCCACTGCGCTTCGCCAGCCGTACCATCAACCGCTGCGAATGCGGCTGCAGCACTGCTCTGAGCTTCAGCCGCGTAGGACATGGTGGCAAGCGCAAGCTGTGTGGGCCGGGTCGGCCGCTGGGGAACGATCGGCCCGAAATCCGGCAAGATGACGCTGCTGACCGCGACGGCCTGGCCGAAAGGCAGGTCGCCCGACGGCGGAAGTTGCGGCTGCATGGGCGAGAAGGTGGGCACTGGCACCATCTGACCGACATCCGCGCTGGGAGTCGGGCCGTTCATGGCGATCATGACACCGCTGGGCAAACCGATCGACGGATCCGGCGCGCCATTGCCAGGCCGGAACGACGCGAGCAGGAACTGGTCGTCCTGGCCATCGAGCGGTGCACGACCGACATATTCGACCTTCACATCGGCCGTACCGCCGTTCATATAGTCGAGCATTTCGGCAGCGCGGCGCGAAAGATCGATGACGCGGTCGTCCGAATATGGGCCGCGATCGTTGACGCGCACGATGACGGAGTTTCCATTCTTCGTGTTGGTGACCCGCGCGTAGCTCGGCAGCGGCATGGTCGGGTGCGCCGCCGTCAGATGCGTCATGTCGTAGATTTCGCCGTTGGCGGTAAGGCGGCCATGGAAGGCATCGCCATACCAGGAAGCGGCGCCGACCACCTTGTAGTTCTTTTCTTCTTTCGGATAGTAGACCTTCCCGCGCACCGTGTAGGGGCGGCCGAGCTGGTCTCGCCCTCCTCCACGCGGCAGGTTCGAACGCTTGTTGGTAACCCGCGGACTGGCCTTGACCCCGTATTCGGACTCGGCGAAGAACTCCTTCGGACGCTTCTTGCTGGCAGGCTTTGGCGTCGGGGCTGCACAAGCGGCAAGAAAAGCAGCGGACAACGCAAAAACAGCGACGGTTGAAGCGCGGCGAATGTGCCGGCGCGCCAAAATCAGCATTATCGATTGTCCCCTGAAGATGTCATCAAGCTACGCAATACAAAACCAAATGCGGTGGACATCCGCCCGCATTCACAGCTCCAATCCCTCTCATATTCGGTAATTTGTTAGCGCACCGTTAACCGATTGTGGCGAGAACTGGGCACGAGTGCATCAACGCTGGAGAGATGGCTAGCCGCAAGTTGACACTCGTTGCGCTTGACGGAATTTGCGGCCGAATGGATTCGGAGCAGCGCTTTGATTGTGCTTACGGGCTTCCAGCATCAGCTTCTTGGTGTAAGAACTTCCGAAGCTTGTTGACTTAATTCCAGCTTTTGGGCCTGAAAGATATTGCATGATCGTAAAGGCGTTCATCATCCACCTCGCGCGCGCAGAGCAGCGCAGGGAGCACGTCCAAACGCTTTTGACCAGCTTGCCCTTCCCGGCGGAAGTCATCGATGCCGTGGACGGAAAGCTGCTTGACGAAGAGGGCATTCAAAGATTCTACGGCCCTCGCCGGCATCGGCCAACCTACCCGTTTGAACTGAACCGCAACGAGATAGCCTGCTTCCTGTCCCATCGGCGCGCCTGGCAGGCCATTCTCGACCAGAAGCTCGACGCCGCGCTCATCATGGAAGACGATGCGGCCCCGGTCGCGCCCTTCTTCGATGGGCTCGAACTGGCGCTGGCGAATATCGAGCGCGAAGGCTTCATCCGTTTTCCCTTCAGAGATGGCCGGGAGCACGGCCGTCTCGTAGCCCGGTCGAAAGACGTTTCGCTGATCGAGCCGGTCTGCGCTGGGCTTGGCATGGTGACGCAGCTCGTCAGCCGCGACGCGGCGGCACGATTGCTCAAGGCAACCGAAACCGTGGATCGTCCGGTCGACGTTCTGCTCCAGATGCCGTGGGTGACCGGCGTGGTGCCCCGGTCTGTCGTACCTGGGGGAATTCGGGAAATATCGCCCACCCTTGGCGGCAGCACGCTCAAGCCGAAGCGGCAGATTTCGAAACTCAAGCGCGAGCTGTTGCGCCCGATCTACAGAGCCAGAATTGCGATGCGCGCAAGGCTGGCGGCAATGCGTCGTCGTTGAGCGGTGCCAGACATGCCAATTCCGATCTTCATGTACCACCAGATCGACATCCCCGCCCCGCGCGGCAGCCGCTTTCGCGCGCTGACGGTCGATCCGCGCGATTTTCGCCGCCAGATGACGTGGCTAAAGCGGCTGGGCTTCACCGGCCTCTCGATGCGCGACCTGTTGCCCTATTTGCGCGGCGAGAAGACCGGCAAGGTCGCGGGCATTACCTTCGACGACGGCTTTCGCAACGTCTATGTCAATGCGATGCCCGTGCTGCAGGAATTCGGCTTCACGGCCACGAACTATTTCGTCAGCCGGCAGATCGGCGGCTCCAATGAATGGGACGTGCCGCTGGGCGTTCCCTATGCCGCCTGCATGTCGAAGGCCGAGATGCGGGAGTGGGCAGCGCTCGGCCATGAGGTCGGCTCGCACACGCTAGATCATGTGCGGCTGCCAACCGTCGCGCCAAGCGAGGCGCGGCGCCAGATCACCGACGCCCGCCACGAGCTGGAAGACATGCTGGGCAGCGCCGTCGACGCCTTCTGCTATCCCTACGGCGGTCAGAATGGCGAGCTCCGGCAGATAGTCGAGGAAGCGGGTTACACAAACGCGACCACGGTGAACCGGGGCCACGCCCGGCCGCAGGACGACATGCTGCTCCTGCCGCGCATGACCGTGCGGCGCCACGACACCTGGCTGCACTTCGTCAGGAAATGCCTGATGGACTGACGTTTCAGCGGCGAAACGAGACTCGTAAAGGGCTTTCACCCGCTCCTTGTCGTCTGGGGCGCCTAAACCTCACCCCGCGGCACGAAAGCTCCGGCGATAGCTGCGGGGCGTCATTCCCTTGAGCGCCCTGAACTGCCGGTTGAAGTTGGCAAGCGTTTCGTAGCCCACGGCCTCGGCTATATGCGCGATCGGCTTCGAGGTGCCGGAAAGCATGGCGCAGGCCTCGCCGATCTTCAGACGCATGATGTAGTCCGTGACCGACATATGCGTATGGCGACGGAATAGACGGTGCAGGCCCGACGCGCTGAGCGCGCCCACATCGGCCAGTTCCGCCAGCGAGAGACCCGACGCGTAGTTGAGATGGATGTGGTCAAGTACCCGGTCGATCCGAGACCGGTCCGGCCCCGCCGGCGCCGGTACGCTTCGCGGGCTCGCCAGCGGCTCGGCGCCGGCGTCCTGCGCCAGCAAGTTCAGCACCTGCATGAGGCAGAGCAGCCGCTCGTCGGCTGGCCGTGTGAACAGCTCCTCGATGATCGGCCGTGCCTTCGCCGCACAGGCCTCGGTGAATTTCAGTCCCGTGGCGGCCCGTTCCACCATGGCAGCCACGGCACCGAGCTCGACGAACGTGCCCGCAAGCGTCTGCGCCCATTCCGGCCGAAACCACATGACCAACGCAACGTGCGGGCCGCCTTGGTTGATCTTCTCGGCCGAACTCCAGCTATGCGGCAGGTTCGGCCCGATCAGCACGAGGTCGCCGTCGTCATAGCTGCCAATGTGATCGCCAATAAAACGCTGTCCGCGCGAATTGAGCGTCAGCGTCAGCTCCAGTTCCGGATGATGGTGCCACTGGAAGGGAATTTCGTTGTCGAGCCGGCGGTTGAGCATAGCCCATGAAGTGCCAGGCAAAGGCTGCAACTTTTCCAGAAATGGCTTCATTCGGGCAACAATCGCGTTGAAACGCCAGAATAGTATCAGGATGAGCGCCGGCAGTACAACTTCGCTCAGCGGGTTCGCGCTAGGATTGTGCCATCAAGGACCAGGCGGAAAATGGAGGAAACCGTGGCGCACGCGACAGATCTGAAGAAGGACAGCCATCCGACGTCGAAGAACGTCACCACGCAGCTCAAGGACATCGAGAAGACGCTGCCGCTGCGCGTGCTCAGCGAGGCCGACTGGCAGCACTGGACCACAAAGGGCTATGTGATCGTGCGCAACGCCGTGCCGCAGGAGAATGTCCAGCGGCTGATCGACCTGCTTTGGGAATTCGACGAAAAGGACCCGAAGGATCCGTCCACCTGGTATGCACCGCAGCGGCGCGACCACCTGATGAAGGAGCTGAACGGCGCCGGCATGGTAGAAATCTACAACCACCAGTACCTCTGGGACAATCGGCAGGTACAGCGCGTCTACGATGCCTTCGTCGACATCTGGGACCGGGAGGATCTCTGGGTTGCCATCGATCGCGCCAATCTCAATCCGCCCAAAAAGACGCCGGGCAACCCGAACGGCTTTATTCACTGGGATAGCGATACTTCGCTCCGCCCACTGCCGATCGGCGTCCAGGGCGTGCTGTCGCTCGTCAAGCAGGATGGCGACATCGGCGGCTTCCAGTGCATTCCCGAATTGTTCGAAAATTTCGAGGATTGGGTGAAAACGCAACCCGCCGATCGCGACCCGCATCACCCGGACCTGACCGGCCTGACGATCACCAATATCGAGATGAACCCCGGCGACCTTCTGATCTTCAACACGCTGCTGGCGCATGGGGTGCGGCCGAACCACTCCAAGGACCGGGTGCGCATGGCGCAATACATCTCGATGTTTCCGGCCGACGAGGAAGACGTCGAGGAGCGCGAAGCCCGCATCCATTCCTGGCGCGAGCGCGAGGCACCAAAGCGTGCGGCGTTCCCCGGCGACCCACGCGATTGGGAAAAGAAGAACGCCAAGACGGCTGAGTTGAACGAGCTTGGCCGCAAGCTACTTGGCCTCTACAGCTGGCACTGAATTGGAAGGGGCGGCGGGTCTTCTTTAAAGCCGCCGCCCCTTGTCCAACCGAGTGTGGTCCGTGTCCGGCCCTATCAGCCCTTGCCGTCGATGAAGTGGTCGTAGTCTGACACCAGCAAATGCAGCGGCGCCTCGTCTTCCTCGATGCTGGAGAAGCGCCCGATCGGATCGGCAAAGATGTTGTCGGTCAGGTCGTCGTTCACCGTCGAAACCTCGCCGATCAGCACGTCCGCGCCCTCGCCCCAGAATGCGTGCCACATGCCGGGCAGCAAGGTCACGCTCTCGCCGGGATCGAGCTTCAACAAGCCGCCTGCCGGCAGCTTGCGGATGACGCCGTCGGTCGGAACCTCGACCTCGCGGTTCCGGTCTATATTTCCCTCTTCGTCCGGCATGAACAGCTCAATGACCAGCTTACCGCCGCCGCGGTTGATGATGTCCTCGGCCTTCACCACATGGCGGTGCATGGGTGAAAGCTGGTCCTTGCGCGAGATCATGATCTTTTCGGCATAGAGCATGCCCTTGCCGCGCGAGAGGTCCTCTGCGCGGCCGTTGCGCACGGTGAACAGGAACAGGCCGAGTTCGTCAAATTTGCCTTGCCCGTAGTCGGTGATGTCCCAGCCGAGGCGCGATTCTACGATGCCGGCCGGACGGCAGGCCTTCAACTCCTCCGGCGACCAATAGGCGAAAGGCGGCATGACGTAGCCGAAGGAGCGGATGAAGGCGTCTCCCTCGCGGATGATTTCATTGACGCGCGAGCGCTTCATGCTGTCGGTCCTTCATGTTGGGAGGCGGCAAGACAGGTAGCCGAAATTCGATAGAGTGTCGTCCATCTCTCGCCGGCGCGGAATTGGCGCCCAAGCGACAGGTCAGCTGGTGCATGGAGTGCAAGTCCCGTGTCGTCGAAAAAGGCATTCACGGGTTCGATGCCGATGCCACGAAAGCTGTTCGACCAGGGTCGCACGCTGCGGCCTCGGTTGGAGAGCCATATTACCAGCGAGGGAAAGTCATCCGCGTTCCAGTCCAGCCGCGCTCGATACCCATCGTCCGGGTAGTCGATGCAAACGCAGCCGCCGACGCCGGCAAGTTGGAGTATTTCTTCAAGCAGACCGGCCGGCGGCCGTGAAAGATCGGCCACCCCCTCGCCCGCCAGCGACACCTTGCCCAGCGTGGTGAACGTTGAGGCCGGCCTCAAGCGGGAAACGCCAGTTTCGAACACCTTCGGGAAGGTATAGCCGCGCACAAATAGGCCGGGATCGAGCCGCATCCGGCGGCCCTCGCCCGCAAGCTTGAAGATCGGGTGCAGGCCAATCGGCAGCACGCAATCGGCCCGCGCCTCAACCGTCAGCTCGATGGCAACGGCCGCCTCACCTGCTACACCCAAAATGCGACGCTCCAGCCGCTTGATCGGATGCTGCTCCGGATAGTCTATGGCGAGCGTGATGGCGTCCGCAGACCGCTCCACCACATGCCAGGCGTTGTCAGTGCCAAAGCCGTGGTGATGCGGATCGATCGCCGTGGTGCCAAACGGAACACATGGCCATTCCCCGCCAAGCTGGCGCAGATGGGCAGGGATCGTCTCGTCCGTCATCACCGAAGGCTCACAGAACCAGGGCGCCTCCGACAGCGGCGCGACGGTACAGCCATTGTCCAGGCGGAAAACCAGGTTGTGCAGGGAACCGCCAGTGGCGAAGACGGCGGCCTGCCCACGATCCCAAGTGAGCCGCCAGTTCGATCCAGCCACTGCTGCGGCGGTGGCGGCCGCTTTCGCTTCGGCGGCCAGAGCGCGGCTGTTGACGGCGGTCACTCTCCGCCCCTCAGACGATCCGCTGGCCGCTGGTCGGGTCGAAGAACACCGCCTTGTCGAGATTGAACGCCAGCTTCATTTTCTTGCCGGCGGCGACATTTGCGTCTGCGCGCAGCCGCGCGGTCACGTGCTTCTTGCCCAGACGGGTCACGGCGAAAGTGTCGGAGCCCGCCGGCTCGACCACCTCGATCATGCATTCGCTTTCCGCAAGGTTGAGCGCATTGCGGTCCGCGCCGTCGCGGTCGGTCAGCGCTTCGGGACGGATGCCGAAAATGACCTCCTTGCCGTCATGCGCTGCAAGCGCGGACGGCGCATTCGGCACGCCGAGAACAAGCGGGGCCTGCTCCTCGCGATGCGTGGAGATGGAGACACCCGAACCGTTCTTGGCAATCGTCACCGGGATAAGGTTCATGGCCGGCGAGCCCATGAAGTCGGCGACGAAGAGATTGGCCGGATTGTTATAGATTTCTGCGGGCGTGCCCGACTGCTGCAGCAGCCCGTCCTTCAGCACGGCGATCTTGGTTGCCAGCGTCATCGCCTCGATCTGGTCATGCGTGACATAGACGATGGTCGTGCCCATGCGCTGGTGCAGGCGTTTTATCTCAGTGCGCATGTCCACGCGGAGCTTGGCGTCGAGGTTGGAAAGTGGTTCGTCGAACAGGAACACCTGCGGCTTGCGCACGAGCGCCCGGCCGATTGCGACGCGCTGGCGCTGGCCGCCGGAAAGCTGGCTGGGCTTGCGGTCGAGCAGATGGCCGATCTGCAGCATCTCGGCAACGGAAGCGATGGCCTTTTCGCGCTCCGGCTTCGGCACGCCACGGATCTCCATGCCGAAACCGATGTTTCCCGCCACGCTCATGTTTGGGTACAGCGCATAGGACTGGAAGACCATGGCAATGTCGCGCTGCGAAGGATGCAGCTTGTCGATCACCCTGCCGCCGATGCTGATCGAGCCACCGGTGATGGCCTCCAGCCCGGCGATGGAGTTGAGCAGGGTAGACTTGCCGCAACCGGAGGGTCCGACAAGGACCAGGAAGCCGCCCTCCTCCACGTCGAGATCGATGCCCTTCAGAACCTTCACGCTGCCGAAGGTCTTTTCGAGATTGCGGATTTGCAGGAACGACATGCTCTAACCCTTCACCGCGCCGGCCATGAGGCCCCGCACGAAATACCGGCCCGACACGATGTAGACGACCAGCGTCGGCAAGGCCGCCAGGATCGCGCCGGCAAAATGGACGTTGTATTCCTTCACGCCGCTCGAGGATGAAACGAGATTGTTCAGCGCAACGGTCATCGGTTGCGACTTGAAGTCCCCGAAGGAGGCGCCGAACAGAAAATCGTTCCAGATGTTGGTGAACTGCCAGATCACCGTCACCACGATGATCGGCGCGGAGGACGGCAGCAGGATGCGCCGGAAAATCTGGAAGAAGCTGGCGCCGTCGATCTGCGCGGCCTTCACCAGTTCGGTTGGAAACGCGGCATAGTAGTTGCGGAAGAACAGGGTCGTGAAGCCGAGGCCATAGGCCACATGGATCAACACCAGCCCGCGCGTTGTCCCGGCAAGGCCAAGCATGCCCAGGATGCGCGCGGCGGGAATAAGCGCGATCTGGAACGGGATGAAGCAGGCCAGAAGCATCAGCCCGAACACCAGATTGTCGCCCCGAAAACGCCATTTGGTGAGGACAAAGCCGTTCAGCGCGCCGAGCATCGTCGAAATCGCGACGGCTGGCACTGCCATCAGGATCGAGTTGATGAAGTAGGGTTTCAGGCCGGTCGCCTGCACTCCGATCTGCGCCGTCGACCAGGCGGTGAACCATGGATCGAGCGTCACTTCTCTCGGCAAGGCCAGCATGTTGCCTTCGCGGATTTCGGAGAGCGGCTTCACCGAGTTCACGATCATCACGTAGAGCGGCAGCAGGTAGTAGATCGCAAACAGCACGAGCACGAGATAGATCAGCCCGCGCGTCAGCCTGTTGACCTGCGTCGCGTTGTCGGATGAAGGCAGGCTCATTGGCGCGGCCCTCCCCGCAGTTCCGAATAGAGGTACGGAACGATGATGGAAAAGATCATGACCAGCATGATCACCGCAGACGACGCGCCGATGCCCATCTGGTTGCGGGTGAAGGTGTAGGAATACATGAAGGTGGCCGGCAGTTCGGTCGCCTGCCCCGGCCCGCCGCCGGTCAGCGCCACCACCAGGTCATAAGACTTGATGGCGAGGTGGGCGAGCACCACGAAGGCCGACAGGAAAACAGGCCGCATCAGCGGGATGATGATGCGGCGATAGATGGTGACCGTCGAGGCGCCGTCGATCTGGGCCGCCTTGATGATCTCGTTATCGACGCCGCGCAGGCCGGCCAGGAACATCGCCATGACGAAGCCCGAAGACTGCCAGACCGCGGCCATCACCACGGTGTAGATTGCCAGATTGCGGTCCTTGATCCAGGTGAAGGAAAAACTGTCCCAGCCCCACATCTGCATGGTGTGCTCCAAGCCGATGCCGGGGTCGAGGAACCACTTCCAGGCGGTGCCGGTGACGATGAAGGACAGCGCCATCGGGTAGAGATAGATCGGGCGAAGAAAACCCTCGGCTCGGATCTTCTGGTCAAGCAGAATGGCCAGGAATAGGCCCAGCACCGAGCACACCGCGATGTAGAGCACACCGAAGATCGCCAGGTTGGTGAGCGCGCGCCACCAGTGCGGCAGCTTCCACAACTTCGCGTAGTTCTCGAAGCCGACCAGCCCATAGGAGGGCAGCATCTTGGAATCCGTCAGCGACAGATAGCCGGTGTAGAGAATGAAGGCGTAGACGAAGAGCAGGACCATCGCGAAGCTGGGCGCGAGCACCAATTTCGGCACGATGGACTGCAACTGATTGCGTGTCGGCATTATGCGTCATCCCGCAAACGGCGGCATCGGCCACCGATATTGCGCGCTGGAACAGGAGCGGCCGGACGGCTGCACGGCGCTCTCTCAAAGTTGCCGGCGGGTGCTAAAGACATCGCCCCCGCCGGCAGGCCCCCACGCCTTATTGTGCGGCCGCAACCGCGGCAGCGAGTTCGGCCGGCGCGTCGTCCGTCGACAGGTCGCCGTTGAAGTGGCGCGTGACGACGTCGTACATCGCATTCTTGATCGAGGCCGGCACGGAATGGCCGTGGGCCATGGAACCGAACAGCGTGCCCTTCTCGTTGGCTTCGGCCAGGTCGGCCATGCCCTTCTTGCCGCAATCGTCGAAGTCTGTGTTCGGCACGTCGGTGCGTGCGGGCACCGAGCCCTTCACCACGTTGAAGGCCGACTGGAACTTCGGGTCCTCGATGGCCGAGGCCATCATGAGCTGCGCCTTCTGCTTGTCCTCACCGACCTTGAACATCATGAACTGGTCGGAGTTGAAGGTGACAGCGCCCTGAGTGCCCGGGAAGCGGATGCAGACAAAGTCGGCGCCCGGCTTCTGGCCGGCCTTGAGGAACTCGCCCTTGGCCCAGTCGCCCATCATCTGCGCGCCGGCCTTGCCTTCGATGACCATGGCCGAAGCCAGGTTCCAGTCCCGGCCGGAGAAGTTGTCGTCGACATAGGAGCGCAGCTTCTCCATGCGGCCGAACGCTTCCTTCATCTTGTCGCCGCCCAGCGCCGCGGGGTCGACGTCGATCATGGATGCCTTGTAGAAGTCGGTGCCCAGAGACAGCACCACCGCGTCGAACAGGGTCGCGTCCTGCCAGGGCTGGCCGCCATGGGCGAGCGGCGTGATGGCGTTTGCCTTCATCTTGTCGAGCATGGCGACGAACTCATCCCAGTTCTGGGGCTCCTTGCCGCCGGCAGCATCCAGCGCCTTCTTGGAGATCCACACCCAGTTGGTCGAATGCACGTTCACAGGCGCTGCGATCCACTTGCCATCGAATTTGGAAAAGTTCTGCAGCGCGGTCGGGATCACCTTGTCCCAGCCTTCCGCATTGGCGACTTCGCTCAGGTCGCCCACGACGCCCTGCTTGGCCCAGTCGGTGATGTCGAAGCCCAGCGCCTGCACGGCCGTAGGCGGGTTGCCCGCCGTGACGCGAGCCCGCAGCGCGGTCATGGCCGCCTCGCCGCCGCCGCCGGCGACCGGCATGTCGGACCAGGTCACGCCCTTGGATTCGAGGTCCTTCTTGAGCACGTCCAGCGCAGCGGCTTCACCTCCCGACGTCCACCAGTGCAGAACCTCGACATTGTCGGCCGCCTTTGCGGCACCCGAGGTAAGTGCGATAAGCGCGACACTCGCAGCAAGCTTTGTAATCGTACGCAGTGACATGAAAACCTCCCCTATGGACATGGCGACAATATGCGCCAGCTGTGAATTTATAACGATATAAATCAGGTTGGTGTCAAGGTGCGTGGCCGCATGCACTGTTTCCGCTCAACGTCATCTTGGCGGCGAGCCAGAAGCTACTGTAAAGAGGGGGCCTCCCAGTCTTTTAATGTCGTTTGGGCGGATTTATAACGTTACAAGCGCGTAATTCGCGCAGCATTGATGAGGCACGACGGATGGACGGTACGGACAGAGGCGGGAGACGCGAGACAGGTGATGACGCGGTGGCCAAGCCGACGCTTCGCACGATCGCGGAGCTGACCGGCCTGGCCGTGACGACCGTATCGCGGGCGCTCGGCGGCGCGCCCCAGATCGCCCTTGAAACGCGCCAGAAAGTGCAGCGGGTTGCGGAAGAGATCGGCTATCTGCCCGACCGTGCCGCGCAGAGACTGCGCACGGGGCGCACGAATGTCATCACGCTCGTGCTCGATCCCCATGAAGAGATACTGGGCTTCAGCACGTCGTTGATCCGCGGCCTGACGGAGGCGCTGCGCAACACGGCCTATCACCTGGTGGTCACGCCGCATTTCGCCAATGCGCCGAGCACCGATCCCGTACGCCATATCATGCGCAACCGTATGGCCGACGGCATCGTCTTCTCGCGCACCGAGCCGTTCGACGAACGCGTGAAGCTGCTGCTCGAGCATGACTTCCCGTTTGTGTGTCACGGGCGCACCGATCTCGGCACCCCTCATCCCTATGTGGATTTCGACAATTTCAGCTTCGCCTACGAGGCAACGAAACGCCTGATCGCAAGCGGCCGCAAACGGCTGTCCATCATCCTACCGCCACGCCGCTTCACGTTTTTCCAGCACGTTCAGTATGGTTTCATGAGCGCTGTACGCGAATCTGGCGTCTCCTTCGATTTGGCGGAAGGCGTCGACCTCGACAGCTCCGCAGCAGACATCCAGGCACAAGTGTTCCAGCGCTTGGGCGAACCCAATCCGCCCGACGGCTATGTCTGCGGCGGCGAGGTTTCCGCGCTTGCCGTGATGGCCGCAATCAGCGATCGCGGGTTCAGCCCGGGCAGGGACATCGGGATTGTCGCGAAGCGCACCTCCGGACTGTTCAACCTCGTCCGCCCCCAGATCGACACGATCTACGAAGACATTACCGATGCTGGCTGGCAGATGGGACGCGCTCTGCTGGCGGCAATAGCCGGGGGCGATCCGAAAGGGCTGCAGATCCTGCAGAAGCCAGAGCTCAATTTTGTTGCGACGACATGAGCGATCGGCTTTAACCCCTCCAATCATCGATGATGACCGGCGCCAGCGGCAAACACGCCCGGCCGAACATCCGCTGTAACGGGGCTAGCACGCGGCCATGAAGCCATCTAAAGACATCTCGCGGCTGATTGAAATCATGGCCGCATTGCGCGCACCGGTCACCGGCTGCCCGTGGGACATCGAGCAGAATTTCCAGACGATCGCGCCATACACGATCGAGGAAGCCTATGAGGTCGCCGACGCCATCGCGCGTGGCGATTTCGACGACCTGCGCCAGGAACTGGGCGACCTTCTTCTACAGGTGGTCTATCACGCTCAGATGGCCAAGGAAGCCGGCGAGTTCGATTTCGGCGATGTGGTGGAGGCGGTCACCACGAAGATGATCCGCCGCCACCCGCATGTCTTCGGCGACGAAGAGGCGCGCGGCGCCGGCATGGCCAAGGGCATGTGGGAATCGATCAAGGCGGAAGAGAAGGCCGAGAAGCGCGAAGCGCGCTTGGCTCGCGGCCAGGATCCGGAGGACCATGGCAGTGGGTTTCTCGACGGCGTTCCCGTCGCATTCCCGGCCCTCACGCGCGCACTGAAGCTACAGGAAAAGGCGGCGCGCGTCGGCTTCGACTGGAAGGAGGCTGCACCGATCCTCGACAAGATCGAGGAAGAAATCGGCGAGCTTCGCGAAGCGATGGGCAAGGCCGACCAAGCCGCGATCCAGGACGAATTCGGCGACGTGCTGTTTGCGCTCGTCAACTTCGGGCGCCATCTGGGACTCGATTCGGAAGCGGCCCTGAGCGGCACCAACGAGAAGTTCCGCACTCGCTTCCATCATGTGGAGAGTGCGCTCGAAAAATCCGGGAGGACGTTGCAGGAGGCAACGCTGGAGGAAATGGAAGCGCTCTGGCAGCAGGCAAAGGGCGCGAAGTAACGCGCCCTACCCCTTGTTGTGCCGTCTTAATCTGGCTTCGATCTCCTCGCATGCAGCTGCCGTGGCCTGCATGGAAATCGTCACGCTGCCGTCCTCATTGTCAGCGCGTTTGACGACATCGCCGTTGCGATAGAGCCAGTCGATCAAACCGAGTTGGTCGGGCGCGAGCTCGACCGTTATCGGCTTCAACTCTCCCGACAATCGCTCTTCGATCAGCGCCGTGAGTGTGTCCATGCCCTCGCCTGTGATGGCGGAGACGGCGATGGGCGGCGCAGGCTTTCCGCGCTCGCTCTCGGCCAGAAGACGCGCGCGATTGCCTTCGTCCAGGCGGTCGATCTTGTTCCAGACCTCGATGATTCGCATGTCATCCGCGGGATCGACGCCGAGATCGCCAAGAATGCGCTCTACGTCCTCCGCCTGCGCTGCAGTGTCCGGGTCTGAAATATCGCGCAGATGGATGATCAGATCGGCCTCAACCACCTCTTCCAGCGTGGCTCGGAAGGCGGCAATCAAATGAGTCGGCAGATCGGAGATGAAGCCAACCGTATCGGACAGGATTATCGGCGTGCCATGTGGCAGGCGCACCCGGCGCAAAGTCGGGTCGAGGGTGGCAAACAGCATGTCCTCGGCCAGCACGCCTGCTCCGGTCAGCCGGTTGAACAGGGTGGACTTGCCGGCATTGGTGTAGCCGACGATCGCAACGACCGGAAACGGCACCTTGCGGCGCTTTGCGCGATGCAGGTCGCGGGTGCGGCGCACCGTCTCCAGCTCGCGCTTGAGCTTGATGATCTTTTCCTGAAGCGCACGACGGTCCGCTTCGATCTGCGTTTCGCCGGGGCCGCCGAGGAAACCGGCGCCGCCGCGCTGGCGCTCAAGGTGGGTCCAGCTGCGCACCAGCCGGCCCTTCTGGTAGTTGAGATGAGCGAGATCGACCTGCAGCGTGCCTTCCTTTGTGCGCGCGCGCCGGCCGAAGATCTCGAGAATCAGGCCGGTGCGGTCGAGCACCTTGGCGTTCGTCGCCTTTTCGAGATTGCGCTGCTGCACCGGCGTAAGCGGGTGATCGACGATCACCAGCTCGGCATCGGTCTCCTTGACCACCTCGGCAAGCTCATCGACCTTGCCGCTGCCCAGCAGGGTGGCCGGGCGCGGGTCGTTCACCGTCACGACTGCGGTGTGAACCGGATTGAGATCGATCGCGGCCGCCAGACCTACCGCCTCTTCGAGGCGAGCCTCGGACGAGCGCGTCATGCGGGGGCGATTCGAATCGTCCTCCCCGCGCGGCTGGCGCGTTAGAACAGGTACGACAACAACAGCGCTTGTCAGCTTCTCACCGGGTGTGAGACCCGGGCCATTGTTCCCGGGCCTGCGCTCGCCGTTTCCGGGGTTCTTGTCTTGGGCCAATCAGGCTCCCTGAGAATTTTCCTCACCATCGAACATCTGAACCGGCTGGCTCGGCATGATGGTAGAGATTGCATGTTTGTAGACGAGTTGTGAATGCCCGTCGCGGCGCAGCAAGACGCAGAAGTTGTCGAACGAGGTCACAACGCCTGTAAGCTTGACGCCATTAATGAGGAAGATCGTGAGTGGGTTCTTGCTCTTACGAACAGAATTCAGGAACAGATCCTGGAGATTTTGCGTGCGTTCCGCCATTTTTCTTATCTTTCTCGACCCCGTCGATTTGCCGGCCACTGCGCCAAAGTTACAAGCCTGTGTCAAGCGTGCAAACCGCCCCTTGCCGCGTCTGCGACAAGCAGAACGAGTTGTATCAAAGTAATTCCACTTATGCGGTTATCAGGCCGGCGTTTCTTCTGCAACGCCAAAAATTCCGGTTGCGACAAAAGTTTGAGCACAACCATCTGCAATTTTCGGCCCGGTCGGAGAATCTTGAGCGTGTGCGTAAAACGCCATGACAATACCAGTTTACGTTAGGAAAATCAGAAGAATTCGAGGCTGACGCGGAACATCTGCTCCACCTGCCGCACCGCTTCGGCAAGCGCAAATATGACCACCCGGTCCTTTGGCTGAATTTTCGATCCGCCGCTGGGTTTGATCACCTGGCCGTCGCGGTAGATCGCGCCGATGCGAATGCCATGCGGCAGGTTGAGGTCGCGCAAGTATGCCCCCACCAGTGGCGAGGTCTCCAAGGCCTCTGCCTCGATGATCTCCGCCGCGCCCCGCTGAACGCTGTGCACGGCGCGGATGCGCCCACGGCGAACGTGCTGCAGCACCCGCGAAATGGTGACGGCCCCTGGGTTCACATGCGCATCGATGCCGAGCGACTTGGTCAGATCCTGATAGGTCGGATTGTTGATCAGCGCCAGGTTGGCCTTGCAGCCAAGACGCTTGGCCATGACGCTGGACAGGATGTTCACCTGGTCGTTGTTGGTCAGCGCGACCATGAGGTCCGCATCTTGGATGTCCGCCTGCAAAAGCAGGTTCTGGTCCAGAGCGCTGCCGCTAAGCACCACGGTTCGACGAAGCTCGTCGGCAACGGTGATGGCACGGTCGCGGTTTGCTTCGATGATCTTGATTTTCGTGCGCGACTGCCGCTGCTCGATCATCTTGGCGACGTAGAGGCCGACATTGCCGCCGCCGGCAACGACGATTCGCGTGGCCTCCTGTTCCTCATGGCCGAAGAGGCCAAGGGTGCGGCGCACCTGGTCCTTGGTCGTCACCACATAGGCGACGTCTTCCGGTTCGAGACGATCAACCGAGCGCGGGATGAACAGCTTGCCAGCCCGCACGATGCCGACAACCGTCGATGGCAGGTCCGGGAACAGATCGGAAAGCTGTGAGAGAGGCGTGTGGACGACCGGGCAATCCTCCAGGCACTCGATCGCCACCATCGCGATCTTGTTCTCGGCAAAGCTCACCACGTCCATTGCGCCAGGAATGGCGATGCGCCGCAGCACCATCTCGCCCACTTCCATCTCCGGCGAGATGATGACGTCGATCGGCAAGTGCTCGCGCGAGAAAAGGTCCTGATAGTGCGGCCTGAGATACGACTGGGCGCGGATGCGCGCAATCTTCATCGGCACGTTGAAGAGCGCGTGCGCCACCTCGCAGGCGACGATATTGACCTCGTCGTAGAGTGTGACGGCGATGATCATGTCGGCGTTCTGCGCCCCGGCTGCCTCCAGCACCTCCGGGTGCGAGCCGTGGCCAACGAAGCCACGCACGTCCAGCGCGTCCATTATAGCGTGAATCAGTTCCGGCGACGTGTCGATGACCGAAACGTCGTTCTTCTCAGCGGCAAGCCGCTCGGCAATGCCGTAGCCGACCTGCCCTGCCCCGCAGATAATGACACGCATCTAAACCGCCGACCGGATATGCGAATGAAACAAGCTAAACCCCGAGCGACTTCAGTTTGCGATGTAGCGCCGAACGCTCCATACCAATGAACTCCGCGGTGCGCGAGATGTTGCCGCCGAAACGGTTGATCTGCGCGATCAGATATTCCCGTTCGAACATCTCCCGCGCTTCGCGAAGCGGCAGCGCCATGATGTGCTGGTCCGACTGGCTGGGCGCGCGCGGCATCACGTCGCCAATCTCCGCCGGCAGCAGGTCGGCAGTGATCGGTGTATCCGCGCCGTCGCCGCGCACGAGAATCATCAAGCGTTCGATGTTGTTGCGCAGCTGCCGCACGTTGCCCGGCCAGTTGTGCGCCTGCAGAACCGCCATTGCATCGTCGGCGATGCGGCGCGGCTTGATGCCGGCTTGCCGCGCGTACTGCTTCATGAAGCCGTCGACGAGATAGGGAATATCCTCGCGCCGCTCTGCCAGCCCAGGCACCACTACAGGCACCACCGCAAGCCGGTGATAGAGATCCTCACGGAAGCGCCCCTCGGCGATCATTGCCTCCAGGTTCTGCGCGGTTGAGGAGATGATTCGCACATCCACCTTCACACGCTTGGTACCGCCCACCCGTTCGAATTGCTGGTCGACCAGCACGCGCAGGATCTTGCTCTGGGTCTCGCGCGGCATGTCGGCCACTTCGTCCAGGTAGAGGATGCCACGGTGTGCTTCCTCCAAAGCGCCGACCTTTCGCTCGCCTCCGTTGGATTCGGTGCCGAAAAGCTCGATCTCCATTCGCTCGGGCGTGATGGTCGCGGCATTGACCGAGACGAAGGGCCCGTTCTTGCGCGACGACATCGCGTGGATCGCGCGTGCCACCTGCTCCTTGCCCGAACCGGATGGGCCGACAATCATGATTCGGCTGTTTGTCGGGGCCACGCGCTCGATGGTCTGGCGCAAATGGGTCATGGACGACGACATGCCGATGAGTTCGAACGAGTCGCCGGTGCGCATCTTCAGGTCAGAGACCTCGCGCTTCAGCTTCGACGTCTCCAGGGCCCTTTCGGCGATCAGAATCAGCCGGTCGGCCTTGAACGGCTTTTCAATGAAGTCATAAGCACCCCGCCTTATCGCCGAAACCGCCGTCTCGATGTTGCCGTGGCCCGAAATCATCACCACCGGAAGGTTGGGGTGCATGACCTTGATCTCGTCCAACAGCGCCAGCCCGTCCAGGCGCGACCCCTGCAGCCAGATATCGAGGAACACCAACCTGGGAACACGGTCGGCGATTGCCGCCAGCGCGCTGTCGGCATCGTGGGCCGTTCGCGTTTCATGGCCTTCATCGCTCAGGATACCGGCGACGAGCTCTCGAATATCTTCTTCGTCATCGACGATAAGAATGTCAGATGCCATTACCGACCTTTTCAGTTTTCACTTCGTTCTCAACACTTACTTCGCCGCGCTGCGGCGTCGGGGCTTCGGCCGTCGAAGGGAGCAGTATGCTGACCATCGCGCCCCGACCCTCGTGGAAATCGGCCGGCGCGTCATGGAGCTCCAACCGGCCGCCGTGGTCTTCGACGATCTTTTTGACAATCGCGAGGCCGAGGCCGGTGCCTTTCTCGCGCGTGGTCATATACGGCTCGAGCAATCGCTGACGATTTTCGCGCGGCAAACCCTTGCCGTTGTCCATGACGTCGATACGGAACTTGGAGCCGTCGCGTCGCGCCTGGATGCGGATAGCACCCTTTTCCCCGTTCTCGCGTTGGGCCGATTCGATCGCCTCGGAGGCGTTCTTGATGATGTTGCCGAACGCCTGGGAAAGAAGGCGGCTGTCGAATGTGCCCTTGAGCGGCTCGCTGCCGAAATCGCGTTCGAAGGCGATTTCCGACCGGCTGACTTCGACCAGGAACGAAGCCTCGCGCAGCGGCTCGCGCAGGTCGATGTTCTTCATCTCGGGCTTCGGCATGCGCGCGAAGGCCGAGAATTCGTCGACCATGCGACCGATATCTTCGACCTGACGGATGATGGTGTCCGTACACTGGTCGAAAACCTCGCGATCCTCGGTGATCACCTTGCCGTAGCGCCGGCGAATGCGCTCGGCCGAGAGCTGGATCGGGGTCAGCGGGTTCTTGATCTCGTGGGCAATTCGGCGGGCGACGTCGGCCCAGGCGGAAGACCGCTGCGCCTGCAGCAGGTCGGTGATGTCGTCGACCGTGACGACATAGGACTTGTCCTGCTTCTCGCCGTCGCCTTCCTCGATCGTCACCTGCACATTGAATGTGCGCTCCGCCCCGGCCCTGTAGAAAGTGACCTGCTCGCGGTAAACGTGCTTTCTTGAGGTGCGCGCGATTTCAAAGACACGCCCCACATGCGGCAGGATCACCGAGAGGTTCTGCCCCACCGAAGCGTCGGCCGAGATTGCCAGCATGGTTTCGGCGGAGTTGTTGACGATGGTGACAGTGCCAAACGGATCGACGCCGATGACCCCCACGGTGACGCCCTCGAGCACGGCCTCCGAGAATCGACGCCGTTCGTCGGCCAGATCCTTGGCTCCCAGGATTTCATCGCGCTGCGATTTCAGCTGCAGCAGCATCTTGTTGAACGTGTTGCCCAGCGAGGCGACGTCGCCATCGGAGGGGCGCACCGGCACGGAAACGTCCAGGTTTCCGGTGGCAACCTCATCGGCCGCGCCGATCAGCTGGCGGATCGGTCGCACGAGCCTGTCGGCAACCGCGATGCCGGTCCAGATCGCGGAGAGAACAACGATCAGCGTGAGCGACAGATAGGGAAGCGCGATTGCCACCTGCGACGTGCGCCGGTTGGCTTCCAGCCCCCTGTATTCGTCAGCGTTGGCGCGAACGATCTCACGCGCCTTGATGACCTCGGGGTCAACCAGCCGCATCGTGTAGAGATAGAGCCCGTCGAGCTCACGCAGCTTTATGATTGCGCCCACAATATTGCGCGTGCGCGGCTCGATCAGCACCGGCTTGCCGTCCGCCGCCGTCTCCACCGCTCCGGCGGGCGGTTCGGGCATGGCAAATTCGGCCGGCGTCTGCGCAGTCATGACGAATGAGCCGTCGGCATTGATCAGAGCGGCATGGGCCAGCGCGCGACCCACGGCCTGCTGGCTCATGAAATTGCGGAACCCGGTGCGGTCGAGATTGTAGAGCGTGCGCGCATTGTCCAGGTCATAGGCCATGGACAGCGTGGTGCCTTGCAGGTTGCGCGCATTTTCCTGGACATACGCGTCAGCGATCGAAAGCGAATAGTTGACGATCGTCTTGGTCCGGATTTCGAACCAGCGGTCGAGACCGATGTTGAGCGTGATGGAGGCGATGACCGCCACAGTGATGGCGGGGATGGCCGCAACCAGCGCGAACATCGTGACGATGCGCACATGCAGCCTGGATGCAGCCTTTCCGACGCGCCGTGCTGAGAGGATGCGGTGAACTTCCCGCACGATCAGGCCGACAAGGAACAGGATGAAGGCGGCATTCACACCGATGATGATCAGCGTGATCGTCTCATTCGGTGTCAGCGGCGTGGCCCCGACCAATATCGCGAAGGAAATCGCCGCCGTCAGCAGCGCGCCGACGATGGCCAGGATGCCAGGCAGAGCAAGTAGGCGCCGCCCTTCCACGCTCGCTTCTGGCACGACCGTCGCCCGCCCCGATTTTTTCGCCTGATTCGCCATGCCACCGCTACAAGACCGCAATTGCGTCGACCTATGCAACGCATTGTGGCGATTATGCAACAAGAGCGGTCAGCCGCCGAAAAGATTGGCGCGGATTTTTTCGATATCCCCCAGAGAAATCAGTTCTGCTTGGAATTTCGATAAACGTTTACGCCAAGTTCACGGATCTTCTTTCGCAAGGTATTGCGGTTGAGACCCAGCAACTCCGCCGCCTTGATCTGGTTTCCCCGGGTCGCCGTCATCGAGGCGAGCACGAGAGGATACTCCACCTCCGCCAGAATGCGCTCATAAAGGCCCGGCGGAGGCAGGTCACCGGCGAAAGACGCGAAATAGCGCTGCAGGAACATCTCCACGGCCTGTCCGATCGACAGCTCATGCGGCATGGCCCCGCCTTCCGCGGACGGCTCCGGGCTGGTGCGCAACTCGGATTCGATGATCTCCGTGGAAATTTCATCCTGCGGATAAAGCGCGGCCAGGCGCCAGACAAGATTTTCCAGCTCGCGCACATTGCCGGGCCACGGATAGCGCTTCATCAGTTCGAGGCCGCCGCCGGAAATTCGCTTCGCCTGCAATCCCTCGCTCTCGGCGCGCTTGAAGAAATGCCGGACGAGGTCCGGAACATCCTCCGAGCGTTCGCGCAGGGGGGGCAGGCGCAGCGGCACGACGTTCAGGCGGTAGAACAGGTCCTCGCGGAACAGTCCCTGGCTGATGCCTGCGCGAAGATCCTTGTTGGTCGCGGCAACGATGCGCACGTCGGTCTTGATCGGCGTGCGGCCGCCAACGGTGGTGTACTCGCCCTGCTGCAGCACGCGCAGCAGGCGCGTCTGCGCCTCCATCGGCATGTCGCCGATCTCGTCCAGGAACAGCGTGCCGCCTTCCGCCTGCTCGAATCGGCCTGAGTAACGGCTCTGGGCCCCGGTGAAGGCGCCCTTCTCGTGGCCGAAGAGTTCCGACTCGATAAGGTCGCGCGGGATCGCCGCCATATTGATGGCAACGAAGGGCCCATTGCGGCGCCGGCCAAATTCGTGCAGGGCGCGGGCAACGAGCTCCTTGCCGGTGCCGGATTCGCCCGAGATCATCACCGTAAGATCGGTCTGCATCATCCGCGCAAGCATCCGATAAATGTCCTGCATGGCAGCAGAGCGGCCAATCAGCGGCATCGCCTCCGCTTGTTCGTCGCTGCGCGTCTCGAGCTTCGGCTGCTTCGGCTCGGACAGGGCGCGATTGACGATGTTCAGCAGTTCGGTGAGGTCGAACGGCTTCGGCAGATACTCATAGGCGCCGGTTTCGGATGCGCGGATCGCCGTCATGAACGTGTTCTGCGCACTCATGACGATCACCGGCAGATCCGGTCGCGCCTTCTTGATGCGCGGCAGCATGTCGAAGGCGTTTTCGTCCGGCATGACGACGTCGGTAATAACCAGGTCGCCCTCGCCTGCTGCTACCCATCTCCATAGCGTGGCCGCGTTGGAGGTAACCCTCACTTCATGGCCCGAGCGCGACAGAGCCTGGCTCAGCACGGTGCGGATCGCAGCGTCGTCATCGGCCACCAATATGTTGCCGCGCAGCGTCATTCCCTGCCCCCTTCGTCGGTTTCGCCGCGAGGCAGGGACGTGTCCGCCCACGCCGGCATCAGCACCCGAAATGTCGCGCCCCGTGGTGTGGACTCGCATTCGATGACGCCGCCATGCTCACCCACGATCTTGGCGACCAGCGCGAGCCCGAGGCCCGAGCCGTTGGGCTTCGTGGTGATGAAGGGATCGAACAGGATCGGCAGAATATCCTCCGACACGCCGGGTCCGTTGTCATGCACGCAGAATTCCAGCGGCAGCGAAACGCGATCTTGCGACCCGGGCACCGAGACCCGCATGCCCGGGCGAAACGCCGTGGAAAGTGTTATCTCGCCGTTCGTGCGCGAGCCGATGGCTTCGGCGGCATTCTTCACCAGGTTGAGGAACACCTGGATCAACTGATCCCGATTGGCAAAGACGGGAGGAAGCGATGGATCATATTCCTCCAAGATGTTGATCTTGCTTGCGAACCCGTTCCTCGCAATGGCCTTTACTCGATCCAGGACAACGTGAATGTTGACCGGATGGCGGTCGATCGGCCGCTCGTCCGAAAACACCTCCATACGATCGACCAGCGCCACGATGCGATCCGTCTCTTCGGTAATCAGCCGGGTCAAGGCGCGATCGTCGTCCGAAACGACCGTCTCAAGAAGCTGTGCGGCGCCGCGAATGCCGGAGAGCGGGTTCTTGATCTCGTGCGCCAGCATGGCGGCAAGGCCGGTGACTGAACGCGCCGCCCCGCGATGCGTCATCTGCCGGTCGATCTTGTCGGCCATCGAGCGTTCCTGGAACATCACCACCACCGAGCCCTGCAGTTCCGGCACCGGCGCGACATAGATGTCGACGATCTTCTCGACGCCCAGGCGCGGCGATGAAATATCGACCCGATATTCGTTGACCGGAGCAAGCCGCTCGCGCACCTGCTCGATGAGCGCCAGGATGGGGCTGCCGAAGGGCACGAACCGATCCAGCGTCGTGCGGGCGAGCATGGCGGCGCTCACGCGGAAAAAGTCCTCGGCATCGGCATTGGCATAGGTAATGTGGTCGTCGGGGCCGATCATGATTACCGGGCGGCGGATCGTGTTGAGAACGATCTGTGCGGCATCGGCGAGGCGAGCCGCCGGGACATCATTCGCGCTCATGCAGCGTCCCTCGCATCGGTTTCGGACGCCGCGAACGCCTCCCGCAGGCTGCGGATCACCACCGACGGATCGAGCGATGTCATTACTGCCTTGCGCAGTTCCGCTGAAGTCGCCGCTGCGTGGCGGTCGAGATACCAGCCGAGATGCTTGCGCGCCTGCCGCAAGCCGCTTTCCACGCCATAAAGCGCCAGCATGTCCTCGTAATGCGCGACGACATAGTCGGCCAGTTCCTCGGTCGCGCGCGGTACGCCTGCATTGAGGCCAGTGGCGATGGCGCCGGCCGTCCACGGCGCTCCATAGCTGGCACGCCCGACCATCACGGCATCCGCGCCGGACTGCGCCAGCATCTCGGCGGCATCGGCCGGGCTGCACACGTCGCCATTGGCAACGACCGGGATGGAGACGGCTTCCTTGACCCGCGCGATGGCACGCCAATCGGCCTTGCCCTGATAGAACTGGCAGCGCGTGCGGCCATGCACCGTGACCATCCGCACGCCGGCAGCTTCGGCGCGACGCGCCAGTACAGGCGCATTGAGGGCCGCGTCGTCCCAGCCGAGCCGCATCTTCACGGTCACAGGCACATCCACCGCGCCGACAACGGCATCGATCAGGGACACGGCATGATCGAGATCGCGCATCAGTGCCGAGCCGGCATAGCCACCGGTCACCTTCTTTGCGGGACAGCCCATATTGATGTCGATGATGTCGGCGCCTTCGCCGGCGGCGATACGCGCGCCCTCGGCCATATGTTTCGCTTCGCGGCCGGCAAGCTGCACCATGTGCACCGGCAGGCCGGAATGACGAATGCGCCGCCCAGATTCGGAATGCCCCTTTGCAAGCTCGCCGCTCGCAACCATCTCCGACACGACAAGCCCGGCACCATGCGCATAGGCGCGTTTGCGGAAGGCGTCATCCGTGATGCCGGACATCGGCGCCAGGAAAACCCGATTACGGATTTTCACGCCGCCAATTTCGAGCGGTTCCGCGTGGGTTGGGATTTCTGGCATGCACAAATACCGAGCAATATTCCTGTATGCTTATTTTCTAAACAGTTCGCACCTATTGTGCAATGCGGGAAAGTGGCGCGGACAAGGCGCCGGCGGGAAAAGTCTGGCCTTCCACGCGGGCTGCGACTAAGCCTCAGCCATGGAAAAACGCGAACCTGAATCGTCAATCATGCTAGCCTCCACCGCCGTGGTGATTGTTGCCGCCGGTCGCGGAGAACGTGCCGGCCGGACAGAGGGCCCAAAGCAGTATCGGAAGATCGGCGGCCGGACTGTCCTAGCCCGCACGGTTGCAACTTTTCTTGATCACCCTGGCATCGGTGCCGTTGCTGTCGTAATTCACCCCGACGACAGCGAACTGCTGCGTGCGGCCCTGGGCGAGCTCGCCGATCGGGTCGCGGTGGTGCATGGCGGAGCAACGCGCCAGGATTCGACACGCCTCGGTCTTCTGGCCCTGCAGCAGTACCATCCGGGGAAGGTGCTGATCCATGATGGCGTGCGTCCTTTCGTCGACGCCTCGCTCATCGACCGCGTCATTTCTGCCATCGACGGAGGTCACGGCGCGCTGCCTGCCCTGCCCGTTTCGGATACTCTGAAGCGCGAGGCGGCGGACGGCACCATTGCTGAAACCGTCGCCAGGGCCGGGCTGCATGCTGCGCAGACGCCGCAGGGTTTTCCATACGAGGCGATTCTCGCAGCACACCAACAGGCCCATGCACAAGGCCGCAACGACTTCACCGACGACGCGGCAATTGCCGAATGGGTGGGGATGCCGGTGCGTATCGTGCCCGGCCTGCCCGACAATGTGAAACTGACCTGGGCAAGGGATATCGCCATGGCCGACCAACGTCTTTCCGCCTCGAACAGCTTTCCGGATGTGCGCACCGGCAACGGCTATGACGTGCATTGCTTCGAGCCAGGCGATCATGTGACGCTGTGCGGCGTCGATATTCCCCACAGCAAGAAGCTCTCCGGCCATTCCGACGCGGATGTCTGCCTGCATGCGCTGACGGATGCCCTGCTGGCGACCTGCGGCGCGGGCGACATCGGCACGCATTTCCCGCCATCCGATCCGCAGTGGAAGGGCGCGGCCTCGCGCATCTTCGTGGAACATGCCGTCAAGCTGGTGCGCTCGAGGGGCGGCCGCATCGCCAATGCCGACGTCACGCTCATCTGCGAGGCCCCGCGGGTGGGGCCGCATCGGGAAGCCATGACCGCGGCGCTGTCTGACATGCTCGGCATCGATGAGGGCCGCGTGTCGGTCAAGGCGACGACAAATGAACGGCTTGGCTTCGTCGGCCGCGAGGAAGGCATCGCGGCAATCGCGACCGCGAGCGTGGTCTATCCCGGAGAACTGCCCGAATGAACGAGTTGCGCGAACTCGCCGACAGTTTACTGAAGGCCTGTGCGCGCCACGGCATCATGGCTGCAACCGCCGAATCCTGCACCGGCGGCATGATCATTGCCGCCATGACCGACATTCCCGGTTCCTCGGCGGTAGTCGACCGCGGCTTCGTCACCTATTCCAACGAAGCCAAGATGGACATGCTGGGCGTTTCTGCCGCCACGCTGCAGGCGCATGGCGCGGTGTCGCGCGAAACTGCGCTGGAGATGGCCAGTGGCGCCCTCGCCAACTCGCGCGCGGGCATCGCGCTTGCCGTCACCGGCATTGCCGGCCCTGATGGCGGCTCGGCCGAAAAGCCGGTGGGCCTTGTCTGGTTCGGGCTGGCGCTGCGCGGCCAGCCCACCATCGCGGAAAGCCGCGTTTTTCCGAATGAAGGGCGCGATTTCATCCGCCGCGAGACGGTGCGGACCGCCCTTACCATGGGCGTGAAGGCCCTCGGCTGATCAGGCCACCTTGGCCGGGCCGTAGATTTCGGTCGCGCGCTTTTCGAAGGCTTCCACGAACATGCGGAAGGCGCGATCGAACATCGCCCCCATCAGCGCGCCAAGAACGCGGCTCTTGAACTCGTAATCGATGAAAAAATGGATGTCGGTCGCGCCGGCGTCCGCGTCATCGAAGCGCCAGATGTTGGTCAGATATTCGAACGGGCCATCGAGGTATTTCACGTCGATCGTATTCTCGTCCGGCTTCAGGTGGACCTGGGTGGTGAAGGTCTCCCTTATCGCCTTGTAACCCACGGTCATGCTGGCGACGAGGACGGTGCGGCCGTCGCGCTCCTTGCGCGAACGCACGGTCAGCCCCTCGCACAAAGGCAGGAACTGCGGATATTTCTCCACGTCCGCAACCAGCGCAAACATCTGGTCCGGCGCGTGGGACACTCGGCGTATGGTCTCGAATTTAGGCATCAGTCGGAAGCTTTGGCAGTCTTCCTGAGATGCTCTTCGCGGGCGGCGCGCAGCTTTGCGAAGTCGTCGCCGGCATGGTGCGACGAACGCGTCAGCGGGCTCGAAGCGACCAGCAGAAAGCCCTTGGTCATGCCGATCGTCTCGTAGGACTTGAACTCCTCGGGCGTGACGAACTTCTTCACCGCGTGGTGCTTCTTCGTCGGCTGCAGGTACTGGCCGATGGTCATGAAGTCGACGTCGGCGCTGCGCAGGTCGTCCATCAGCTGCAGCACTTCATTGCGCTCCTCGCCGAGCCCGACCATGATGCCGGACTTGGTGAAGATCGACGGGTCGAGTTCCTTCACCCGCTGCAACAGGCGGATGGAGTGGAAGTAGCGCGCGCCGGCCCGCACGGTCAGATAGTTGGACGGAACGGTCTCGAGATTGTGGTTGAACACGTCGGGCTTGGCCGCCACCACGATCTCCAGCGCGCCGTCCTTGCGCAGGAAGTCGGGCGTGAGGATTTCGATGGTGGTCGTGGGGTTCAGCGCGCGGATGGCATAAATCACATCGGCGAAATGCTGCGCGCCGCCGTCCGCGAGATCGTCGCGGTCGACCGAGGTGATGACGACATGGGAGAGCCCCATCTGGGCCACTGCTTTCGCCACGCTCTCGGGCTCGTTCGGGTCAAGCGGCAGCGGCTTGCCCGTCGCCACGTTGCAGAAGGCGCAGGCGCGGGTGCAGATCTCGCCCATGATCATGAAGGTGGCGTGCTTCTTTTCCCAGCACTCGCCGATATTCGGGCAGCCCGCCTCCTCGCACACCGTCACCAGCTTGTGCGATTTCACGATCTCGCGGGTTTCCATGTAGCCCTTGGACACTGGCGCCTTGACGCGGATCCAATCCGGCTTGCGCAGCACCTCCTGGTCGGGCCGGTGGGCCTTTTCCGGGTGCCGCACGCGCTGTGGGGCCGAAACGAGATCGAGCACTGTAACCATGTCTGTTCCTAGCGTGGCCGCGCCGGCTGCGCGCGGCCGAATATCCAGAGAATGATGATCGCCCCGGCTATGGCGACCAGCAGATTGCCGAAGAAGCCGTAATAATGGACCTTGAGAAGGCCAGCGAGGGTGCCGCCGACAAACGAACCTGCGATGCCGACCAGGATGTTGGTTAGAAATCCGTGGTCGCGATTCATGGTCTTCTCGGCGACGTAGCCGGCGAGAAAGCCGATGACGAGCATGCCGAAAAAGCCGACTCCCGGCATGCTCATGATACCAACGCTCTGGTCCATCACAGTCTCCTGGCGACCGTTTGCCAAGACCATATAAGCCACAGGCTACCGAAACAACAGCCCGGCGGGGCGCCTGCGGCTATGCGTTCAACGCGCGGCCGTAGGCGTCGAGCACACTCTCCTTCATCATCTCCGAAAGGGTCGGATGCGGGAAGATCGTGTGCATCAGCTCTTCCTCGGTGGTTTCGAGGTTCATCGCCACCACAAAACCCTGGATCAGTTCGGTCACTTCCGCGCCGATCATGTGCGCGCCGAGAAGCTGGCCGGTCTTCTTGTCGAAGATGGTCTTGACGAAGCCCTGATCCTCACCGAGCGCGATGGCCTTGCCATTGGCGCCGAACTGGAAGCGGCCGACCCGGATGTCATAGCCGGCTTCCTTCGCCTTGGCTTCGGTCAGGCCGACCGAGGCGACTTGCGGGTTGCAATAGGTGCAGCCCGGGATCTTCAGCTTGTCCATTGGGTGGACGTTCGGCAGGCCGGCGATCTTCTCGACGCAGATCACGCCCTCATGCTCGGCCTTGTGGGCGAGCATCGGCGGCCCGGCAACGTCGCCGATGGCGTAGATGCCCGGCACATTGGTGCGGCCGTAGCCGTCGATGACGACGCAGCCGCGGTCGGTCTTCACGCCGAGCGCTTCCAGCCCGAGGTTCTCGATATTGCCCTGCACGCCGACGGCCGAGATCATGCGGTCGGCGGTGATCTTCTCGACCTTGCCGTCCTTCAGTTCGACATGGGCGGTGACGGAGTTCGCGCCCTTCTCGACCTTGGTCACCTTGGCCTCGAGAAGGATCTTCATGCCCTGCTTTTCGAACTGCTTCTTGGCAAAGGCGGAGACCTCCGCATCCTCGACTGGCATCACCGCCGGCATGACTTCGACCACGGTCACGTCGACCCCGAGCGTGCGGTAGAAGCTGGCGAACTCGATGCCGATTGCGCCCGAGCCCATGACCAGCAGCGACTTCGGCAGTTCCTGCGGGATCATGGCTTCGAAATAGGTCCAGATCAGCTTGCCATCCGGCTCGATGCCGGGCAGCGCACGCGGGCGCGCGCCGGTGGCGAGGATGATGTGCTTGGCCGTATAGGTGCCCTCGCCCTTGACGTTCTTGGGCACCGGATGCTGCGGTTCCATCGGCCTCTTCGAAGACTTCGAGACGACGATCTCGCCCGGCTTCGACAGCTTGGCCTCACCCCAGATCACGTCGACCTTGTTCTTCTTCATCAGGAAGCCAACGCCGCCATTCAGCCGCGCTGAAACGCCGCGCGAGCGGTCCACCACAGCCTTGACGTCGGCGCTAACGGTGCCGTCGATCTTGACGCCGTAGTTCTTGGCGTGCTCGGCATAGTGCATGATCTCGGCCGAACGCAGCAGCGCCTTGGTGGGAATGCAGCCCCAGTTAAGGCAGATGCCGCCGAGATGCTCGCGCTCAACTATGGCCGTCTTGAAGCCGAGCTGCGCCGAGCGCACTGCCGTGACATAGCCGCCGGGTCCCGAGCCGATGATGATCACGTCATAGTTTTCGGCCACAGTCATCTCCTCAGATCAAAGCGCAAGCATGACCCGCACCAGCGGCGCGAGCGCTTCGCCAATTTTGCGTGTGTTGGCGGCATCCAGGTGCACGCCGTCGAGCGGCGTGGTTTCGGCGACGGAGCCGGCGTCGAAAAAGCCGCAGCCGGCACTGTCGGCCAGCGCAGAATAGAGGCCCGCCAGCTTGGCCGACGCAGTGTCGCCGCCAGCGAACATCTGCGCAAACTCGACATTATCGGTGCTGCGGATCGGGGGCGGCGAAACCAGCAGAACCTCCGGAGCCTCGGCCTCCAGCGGGTAGGCGTGGCCGCGCACGATCTTCACCAGCCGCCCCATTCCGTGCTTCGCGGCAAGCGGATTGCCGTGAACCCAGGGCTTCATGTCGTTGGAGCCGAGCATGATGATGATCAGGTCCAGCGGCGAATGCGTGCCGAGCAAAGTCGGCAGCACGCGCGTGCCATTGCGATCTTCCGGCGCGGAGTGGTCGTCGAAGGCGGTGGTGCGGCCATTCAAGCCCTCGGCTATGACCCGCACCTCGTCTCCCAGCGCCGCCTGGAGCACACTTGGCCAACGGTCCTCCAGCGCATGGCGTGAAGAACCTTCGGCATTGTAACCCCAGGTCAGCGAGTCGCCGTAGCAGAGGACGGTTTTCACCGGGCACGCTCCTAAACCAGCATGCCCATCGGGTTCTCGATATGCCGCTTGAAGGCACCGAGCAGTTCGGCGCCCAACGCACCGTCGACCGCGCGATGATCCGTCGACAGCGTCACCGACATCATGTTGGCGATCCTGATCTCGCCGTTCTTCACCACGGCCCGCTCTTCGCCCGCACCCACCGCCAGGATGGTCGCGTGCGGCGGGTTGATGACGGCGGAGAAATCCTTGATGCCGAACATGCCGAGATTGGAAACGGCCGTGGTGCCGCCCTGGTACTCCTCGGGCTTCAGCTTACGGTCGCGGGCCCGCGCGGCCAGGTCCTTCATCTCGTTGGAGATGGTGGACAGGCTCTTTTCCTCGGCGCGGCGCACGATCGGCGTGATCAGGCCACCCGGGATCGAGACGGCGACGCCGACATCCGAGTGCTTGTGCTGGATCATGGCCGTATCCGTCCACGACACGTTGGCGGTCGGCACGTCGCGCAGCGCCAGCGCCATCGCCTTGATGATCAGGTCGTTGACCGACAGCTTGTAGGCCGGCACCTCGCCCTTTTCCGTCTTGCGCACCGGGGCGGCGGCATTGAGCTGGGCGCGCAGCGCCAGCAGCGCGTCGAGCTCGCAGTCGAGCGTCAGGTAGAAATGCGGGATGGTGGTCTTGGCCTCGACCAGCCGCCGCGCAATGACTTTTCGCATATTGTCGTGCGGGATGAGCTCGTAGCTGCCCGCTTCGAACAGTTTTAGCACCTGCTCGTCCGACATCGGCTTGGCGGCCGGAGCCGGAGTAGGCGCTCCAACTGCCGGTGCCGGAGCAGCTTTGGCGCCTCCGGCGATCGCCGCTTCCACATCGGCCTTCACCACGCGGCCATGCGGACCGGTGCCGGCCACCGCCGCGAGGTCGACGCCGGCATCCTTGGCGATGCGACGCGCCAGCGGAGATGCAAAGAAGCGTGCCCCGGAGGACACTGCCGCGCCGTTCGCAGTGGCTAGCTGAGCAGGCTGAGCGGCCGGCGCGGGCTGAGGCTTGGCCTCCTCGGCCTTTGCCGGGGCCGCCTTTGCCGCTTCGGGCTGTTGAGCAGCCGGCTTGGCGCCACTGTCAGCCTTGGCAGCGGCACCCGCATCCTCGCCCTCGCCCGCCAGAATGGCGATGACGGCGTTGACCTTCACGTCTTCGGTGCCAGCCGGCACGACCAGCTTGGCAACGGTGCCTTCATCGACGGCTTCGACTTCCATCGTCGCCTTGTCGGTCTCGATCTCGGCGATCACGTCGCCGGGCGAAACCTTGTCGCCCTCTTTGACCAGCCACTTGGCCAGATTGCCCTCTTCCATGGTGGGCGAGAGCGCGGGCATGGTGATGTTGATCGGCATTTTCCGCGCCCTCCCTCAGCCGCGATAGGTGACGGATTTGACCGCCTCGACCACCTCGCCGACATTCGGCAATGCGAGCTTTTCGAGATTTGCGGCGTAAGGCATCGGCACGTCCTTGCCGGCAATGGTGATGACCGGCGCATCGAGATGGTCGAAGGCGCGCTGCGAGACCTGGTTGGCGATGTAGTCGCCGACCGAGCTCTGCGGGAAACCTTCTTCCACGACGACCAGACGATTGGTCTTCTTCACCGAAGCGATGATGGTGTCGAAGTCGAGCGGGCGAATGGTGCGCAAATCGATGATCTCGACATCGATGCCCATTTCGCGCAGTTCGGCCTCCGCCTTGACCGCATAGGTCATGCCTATGCCGAACGAGACGATGGTGGCATCCTTGCCAGCCTTATGGATGCGCGCCTTGCCGATCGGCAGCACGAAATCATCGAGCTTCGGCACGTCGAAGGACTGGCCGTAGAGGATTTCGTTCTCGAGGAAGATGACCGGGTTCGGATCGCGGATGGCCGCCTTGAGCAGGCCCTTCGCGTCGGCCGCCGTATAGGGCATCACCACCTTCAGGCCAGGGATATGGCTGTACCAGGCCGCATAGCACTGGGAGTGCTGCGCGGCGACGCGGGCAGCCGCGCCATTGGGGCCACGGAAGACCATCGGCGCGCCCATCTGGCCGCCAGACATGTAAAGCGTCTTGGCCGCCGAGTTTACGATCTGGTCAATCGCCTGCATGGCGAAGTTGAAGGTCATGAATTCGACGATCGGCTTCAGGCCGGCCATCGCCGCGCCCACGCCAACGCCGGCAAAGCCATGCTCGGTGATCGGGGTGTCGACGACGCGGCGCGGGCCGAACTCCTGCAGAAGCCCCTGCGTGATCTTGTAGGCGCCCTGGTATTCGGCAACCTCTTCACCCATGACGAAAACGTCCGGGTCGCGGCGCATCTCCTCGGCCATCGCATCGCGCAGCGCTTCGCGAACCGTCATCGTCACCATTTCGGTGCCAGCAGGAATATCGGGGTCTGCGGCCACTTCGATCATCGGCGCGGCCGGAACTTTCTCCGCGGCCTTCGCTTCCTGCACGGCTTCGGACACCGTCTGAGGCGCGGCTTCGGGCGCGGCGGGCGCAGCCTTCGCCTTGCCGATATCGGCAGCGCTTTCGCCATCGCCCAACAGGACAGCTATCGGCGTATTGACCTTGACGCCCTCGGTGCCGGCAGGAACCAGGATTTTTCCGAGCGTGCCTTCGTCTACGGCTTCCACTTCCATGGTGGCCTTGTCGGTTTCGATTTCCGCAATCACGTCACCGGCGACGACTTTGTCGCCTTCGGTCTTGAGCCACTTCGCGAGGTTGCCCTCTTCCATGGTGGGCGAGAGCGCGGGCATGAGAATTTCGATCGGCATGTCTCTGCGCTCCCCTTACAGCGTGATGTCGGTGTAGAGCTCGGATGCATCCGGCTCGGGATCGGTCTGCGCGAACTCGGCGGAATCGGCGACGATGTCGCGGACTTCCTTGTCGATCGCCTTGAGCTCGTCTTCCGTCGCCCACTTCTTGTCAAACAGGCGCGCCTTGACCTGCTCGATCGGATCGTGCTCGGAGCGCATTTTTTGCACTTCCTCCTTGGTCCGATACTTTGCCGGGTCCGACATCGAGTGGCCGCGATAGCGGTAGGTCAGCATTTCAAGGATGATCGGGCCCTTGCCCGTGCGGCACCATTCGACTGCCAGATCGGCGGCGGAGTTCACCGCGCGCACATCCATGCCGTCGACCTGAATGCCGGGAATCTTGAACGAGGCGCCGCGGTGCGAGAAATCGGTCTCAGCCGACGAACGGGTGACCGACGTGCCCATGGCGTAGCGGTTGTTCTCGATGATGTAGACCACGGGAAGCTTCCACAGCGAAGCCATGTTGAAGCTTTCGTAGACCTGGCCCTGGTTGGCCGCGCCGTCACCGAAGTAGGTCAGCGCGACCCTGCCGTCCTCGCGATAGCGATTGGCGAAGGCCAGGCCCGTACCCAGTGACACCTGGGCGCCGACGATGCCATGGCCGCCATAGAAATTCTTCTCCTTGGAGAACATGTGCATGGAGCCACCCTTGCCCTTGGAGTAGCCTCCACGGCGACCGGTGAGCTCGGCCATCACGCCACGCGGCGACATGTCCATGGCAAGCATGTGGCCATGGTCGCGGTAGGCGGTGATCATCTGGTCGCCTTCGCGCAGCGCCATCTGCATGCCGGTGACGACTGCTTCCTGGCCGATATAGAGGTGGCAGAAGCCTCCGATGAAGCCCATGCCGTAAAGCTGGCCGGCCTTCTCTTCGAAGCGCCGAATCAACAGCATGTCGCGATAGGCCTTGAGTTCCTGATCCCGGGTGAACTCGGCGGGTTTCGGCGCCACGAGCGCGGAATTCGATTTGCCGTCCGCCCTCGATTTAGCGGACGCCTTCCTGGCGACAGAAGCCATGCATCACTCCCTGGTAATGTCTCTTTGCGGACATTGGAGAAGCCGAGCTTGTCGCCTCTCCGATCTGGATTGACGCTAGCACGCAATTCGCACTTTCGCCATGCGGAAAATGCATGGCAGGCATGCAACTAACTGCCTGCAATCATTGGGAATAATAGTGATTAACCGACTTTCGGTTAATCTACTCAATCCGAAGAACGAATGATTGTCAGCTCATCCGCATGGGACAGATTCAACGCCTTGCGGGCCTGCTCGTCCAGCATGTCCTTTTCCAGGGTTCCATCATGCAACAGCTGAACTCGCCGCTCAAGCTCGATGCGCTTGGCACGCATGGCATCCAGCTGCGACTGCAAACCGGCCGCCTGCGCCTTGAGCTGATACTTGGAATAGATGCCCAACTCCCCGTGATAGGCGTGAAAACCGAAATAGGAAAGGAAGAGCACTGCCAGGCCAGGCACGATGAGCCGGCCGGTTTTTCTCTCTTTGTGCTGACGTGTCCACATGGCGCAAATCCCTGACGCTTCCTTGTGGACCAATCATGCTTAATGTCCGGTTACGACGGCGACGATTGGAGCGCCGGGGCGGCATCGTCCGAGACAGATTCCGCAATGAAAAAGGGCGGGGTTGCCCCCGCCCTTGAATCAGGATTGCGCTGGAAAAGCAGCGCGGCTCAGCCCTTGAGAATCGAGCGGCCGGCGTAGCGCGCCTGCTTGCCCAGTTCCTGCTCGATGCGGATGAGCTGGTTGTACTTGGCGAGCCGGTCGGAACGGGCGAGCGAGCCGGTCTTGATCTGCCCGCAATTGGTCGCCACCGCGAGGTCGGCGATGGTGTAGTCCTCGGTCTCTCCAGAGCGGTGCGACATGACGGAGGTGTAGCCCGCGCGGTGAGCGGTCTCCACCGCATCCAGCGTCTCAGTGAGCGAGCCGATCTGGTTGACCTTGACCAGGATGGAGTTGGCCACGCCCATGCGGATGCCGTCGCGCAGGCGCGCGGTGTTGGTAACGAAGAGGTCATCGCCGACCAGCTGCACTTTGTCGCCGGCCAGGTCGGTCAGCATCTTCCAGCCTTCCCAGTCGTCCTCGGCCATGCCGTCCTCGATCGAGATGATCGGGTAGTCCGCAGCAAGCTTGGCCAGATACTTGGCCTGGGTCTTGGGGTCGCGGGTCTTGCGCTCGCCTTCATAGACGTAGTTGCCATCCTTGAAGAACTCGGTCGCCGCGCAGTCGAGGGCGATCGCCACCTCGTCGCCGGGCTTGTAGCCGGCCTGCTCGATCGACTCCATGATGAAGTCGAGGGCTGCCTGGGCGCTCTTGAGGTTCGGCGCGAAGCCGCCTTCGTCACCGACATTGGTGTTGTGGCCGGCGTCCTTGAGGCGCTTCTTCAGCGTGTGGAAGATTTCCGAGCCCCAGCGGACAGCATCGCGCAGCGACGACGCACCGATCGGCATGATCATGAATTCCTGGAAATCGATCGGGTTGTCGGCATGGGCGCCGCCATTGATGATGTTCATCATCGGCACCGGCAGCACGCGGGCGTTGGGGCCGCCGAGATAGCGGTAGAGCGGCAGGTTCGAGGCCACGGCCGCGGCCTTGGCGACAGCGAGCGAAACGCCGAGAATGGCGTTGGCGCCCAGGCGGCTCTTGTTGGCCGTGCCGTCGAGATCGATCATGGTCTGGTCGATCTCAGCCTGGTGTTCAGCCTCCATGCCGCCGAGGGCCTCGAAAATCTCGCCGTTGACGGCCTCGACCGCGCGCTCCACGCCCTTGCCGAGATAGCGCGGCCCGCCGTCGCGCAATTCCACAGCCTCATGCGCGCCGGTCGAGGCGCCCGAAGGCACGGCTGCGCGGCCCATCGAGCCGTCTTCCAGAACCACGTCCACTTCCACGGTCGGATTGCCGCGGCTGTCGAGAATTTCGCGGCCGATGATGTCGATAATGGCGGTCATTGAAGGGTCCCTCGGATGTGGCGGAAATATTGGTGCCTCTTAGCGAAAGCCGGGAAAAAGGCAATGTGCAACGCCCCGGACAAGCCGGAATGCACCGCTCATTTGCCCTTGGCCACACGGTCGAATGCCATCAGCCTTTCGAGCAATGCCGGCATGTCTTTCAGGGGCACCATGTTGGGTCCGTCGGAGGGGGCGTTGTCGGGGTCCTGGTGCGTTTCGATGAAAACGCCGGCGACGCCTACGGCCACCGCCGCCCGCGCCAGCGTCTCGACGAAACGGCGCTCGCCGCCCGAAGAGCCGCCCTGCCCGCCCGGCTGCTGCACCGAGTGGGTGGCGTCGAAGATCACCGGCGCGCCCATCTCGGCCATGATCGGCAAAGAGCGCATGTCCGAGACCAGCGTGTTGTAGCCGAAGGAAGCGCCGCGCTCGGTGACCATCACATTGGCATTGCCCGAGCCGACGACCTTGGCCACCACGTTCTTCATGTCCCAGGGCGCGAGGAACTGACCCTTCTTCACATTGACCACCTTGCCGGTTTTGGCGGCGGCGACGAGAAGGTCGGTCTGGCGGCTGAGAAAGGCCGGGATCTGCAGGATATCGACCGACGGCGCGACGAGGGCGCACTGCTCCTCGGTGTGCACGTCGGTCAGCACCGGCAGGCCGAACTCCTTGCGGATGTCCTCGAAGACCGGCAGCGCAGCTTCGAGACCGGCGCCGCGCTTGCCCGACAGCGACGTGCGGTTGGCCTTGTCGAAGCTGGACTTGTAGACGAGCCCGATGCCCAGCCGCTCGGTGATCTCCTTCAGCGCACCGGCCATGTCGAAGGCATGCTGGCGGGACTCGAGCTGGCAAGGCCCGGCGATCAGCGCCAGCGGCGCGCTGTTGCCGAAGATTGCCTTGCCCACGGTGACTGTCGAATTCGGCGCGTTCATGAAAGCTCCTCGAAAGCGAAAATGGCGCCCTGCCCGGGCGCTGGCGGTACGATCAGCCGGCTGCCGCGCTGTTGGTAGCCGACGCCGCCGGCATCGAAAAGGGCCTTGGCATGACCGAGGCTGGCAACGCCGAACACGATTGCCGCAAGCCGCAGCGGCGAGCCGGACGGCGCATCCAGCCCGAACTCGGTGGTGAAGCCGGCCGCGTCCGCGATCGCGATCGCAGCATTGGGCAGGCGGACTTCGATCCGGCCGGCTGCGGGCGACGTGACCGGAGCACCAGTGACGGCCTCGAAGAATTGCCGCTGGCTGGCGGGGTCTTCGGCGCAGCCCACAACGGCCGTGATACGCCGCGCGCAATTGGCGTGGGCCTGAAGCGCGGAGCGGTCGACCTTGGGCGCGTTCGCGCGCTCGCAGGTAAAAAAGAAAGTGTCCGGCACCGCAGTCTCGGCGGCAAAAGCCAGCCGGAAGGAGGCGGTGTCTTCCTTGCCGGAGGCGTCGACGAAGGGCCGCGAGAAATCGAGCCGGGGGCCAGCCGAGACGCCGGCAAACACGAAGGCGTCATGGTCGGCATCGGCGTTGCGCGCGGCGAATACCACCGCGGAAAGCCCTTCCGCACCGTGGAGCTCACGAAATGCCTGGTCGCGAGCGACGAACACGTTGCCGGCAGCGACCGCCCCGGCGGCCTTGGCCGCGTCTCCCACCACCAGGGGTTCGAGGAAAGTGCCGTCGGCCAAGTAGACGCAGGCGTTCTCGGTACCGAACGGGTGCACGCCTATGGGTGCCACGGTGAAGCCAAGCGCTTCCAGCCGGGCGCGCGCCGTGTCGAGCGCCGCGGTCGGCAGCACGAGGTGGTCGAGTTCGCGAGGACTGGCGGTGGTGCTCATCGTGCTGCCATGTGCCCGAATTTTCGCGCGCGTTCAAGCGGCGGCGCGCTTCATCGTCGCCACGCCCGCTTTCGCGTCTGGCCGTTGAACCTGGCAAGACGGGCGGTCATCGGACGCGCTCGTCTGAGTAAATCTGCGGCCCTCTTTCTGCACCGCAGCGGCAGCTTTGGCCGACCAGCATGGGTCCCCGGAACCTCCGCACTCGCTACGCTCGTGCTCCGGCCCAAGGATGACGGAAGTGGGGCGGCCGATGCCAATCGCCAGCGTCGAGGGCTACTGGGCACCATCAATCTCAACTTGTTGAAGGTTCCTGCAGATTGTCGAAGGTTGTTGGACACGACGTTGAAGGTATGCCGCAGCCTTTCTTCCGTCGTCCTCGGGCCGGAGCATGAGCGAAGCGAGATGCGGAGGTTCCGGGGCCCCGGGGCTCGGACTCTCAACCGGCAGTCCGATGCAGATGCGGTCGGCGGCCGCCTTTCCGGCCGTCCTGCCGATCGCCGGTCCTACACCAGCTCAACCTCGACCACGCCGGGCACCGCGCGCATGGCGGAGGCGATCTGCGGGGAAATTCGATAGCGATTGGGAAGCTCGATCTCGACCTCGCCCTGGGCGTTGTCCTTGATCACGACAAAACTCACCTGCCCCTCGCCCTTCGTGGTGAGCTGGTTGGCCAGGACGTTGAGCGGCGAGACGTCGCGCAGATAGACGCGCAGCGCCTTCTGCACGCGGCTGGCCTCGTCCTCCAGCGAATGCGCGGTCTGGATGCGCAGGTTGACGCCTTCGGGCCGGTTCTCCGCCGCGACGGTGATGACGACCGATTTGCCGGGCTCGAGCAGGTCGCGATATTGCGCCAACGCCTCGGAGAACAGCACCGCCTCGTACTGGCCCGATGTATCGGAGAACATCACCACGCCCATCTTGTTGCCGGTGCGGGTCTTGCGCTCCTGCTTGGAGGTGACGGTGCCGGCCAGACGCCCGGCGGTGGCGCCGCGCTTCACGGCAGCGGAAAATTCGGTCCAGGTCTGGACGCGCATCTTCCCGAGCACAGTCTTGTATTCGTCAAGCGGGTGGGCGGAGAGATAGAATCCCACGACCTGGAACTCGCGATGCAGCCGGTCTGCCGGCAGCCACGGCTCGGCGGCGGGCAGATGCAGCTGTTTCTGCCGGCTGGGCGAAGCCGCGCCGAACATGTCGGTGATGCCGGCGGCTGCATCGGCCTGCGAGCGCGAGGCAAGGCCCATCATGCGCTCCACCCCCGCCATCAGCGAGGCGCGGTCGTGGCCGAAGCAATCCAGCGCGCCGGCATTGATCAGGCTTTCGAAGACGCGCTTGCCGACGATCTTGGGATCGATGCGCTCGCAAAAATCCTCCAGATCCTCGAAGGGCTTTTCGGCGCGCTTGGCCACGATGTGGTCGACCGCCGCCTCGCCCACGCCCTTGATGGCGGCGAGCGCATAAAAGATGCGGTTCTCGCCGACCTCGAAGGGCCGGTACGAAGTCATGACCGACGGCGGCACCACGTCGATGCCCAGCCGCATCGCATCCTGCCGGAAGTCTGACAGCTTGTCGGTGTTGGACATATCGTAGGTCATCGACGCGGCGAGGAACTCGACCGGGTAATGCGCCTTCAGATAGGCCGTCTGGTAGGATACGATGGCGTAGGCGGCGGCGTGCGACTTGTTGAAGCCGTAGTCTGCGAACTTTGCCAGCAGGTCGAAGATGAAATCGGACTGCTGCTTGCTGACGCCCTTTTCGACCGCGCCGGAGACAAAACGCTCGCGCTGCTTGTCCATCTCGGCGCGGATCTTCTTGCCCATGGCGCGGCGCAGAAGGTCGGCTTCGCCGAGCGAGTAGCCGGCCAGTTCCTGCGCGATCTGCATGACCTGCTCCTGGTAGACGATGACGCCCTGCGTCTCCTTCACCAGATGGTCGATCATGGGGTGGATGGAAGCGATCTCCTCCTCGCCGTGCTTGCGGGCGTTGTAGATGGGGATGTTTTCCATCGGGCCCGGGCGGTAGAGCGCCACCAGCGCGATGATGTCCTCGATGCAGTCGGGTTTCATGCCGATCAGCGCCTTGCGCATGCCGGCACTTTCAACCTGGAAGATGCCGACCGTCTCGCCGCGCGACAGCATCTCGTAGGTCTTGGGATCGTCGAGCGGGATCTGGGCAAGATCGATATCAACGCCGCGCCGGCTGATGAGCTTGACGGCCGTCTGCAGCACGGAAAGCGTCTTGAGGCCGAGGAAGTCGAATTTCACCAGCCCCGCCTGCTCGACATATTTCATGTTGAACTGGGTGACCGGCATGTCCGAGCGCGGATCGCGGTACATCGGAACCAGTTCCGACAACGGACGGTCGCCGATGACGATGCCGGCGGCGTGGGTGGAGGCGTGGCGGTAGAGGCCCTCCAGCTTCTGCGCCATGTCGAGCAGCGTCTGAACGATGGGCTCGCGCTCGGCCTCTTCCGCAAAGCGCGGCTCGCCCTCGATGGCCTGAGCAAGCGTGACCGGATTGGCGGGATTGGCCGGCACCATCTTGCACAGCCGGTCGACCTGGCCATAGGGCATTTGTAGTACGCGACCTACGTCGCGCAGCACTGCGCGCGCCTGCAGCGTACCGAAGGTGATGATCTGGCCGACCTGGTCGCGGCCGTATTTGGCCTGCACGTAGCGGATCACCTCTTCGCGCCGGTCCTGGCAGAAGTCGATGTCGAAGTCGGGCATCGAGACGCGGTCGGGGTTGAGGAAGCGCTCGAACAGCAGCGAGAAGCGCAGCGGGTCGACGTCGGTGATGGTCAGCGCATAGGCGACCAGCGAGCCCGCGCCCGAGCCGCGGCCCGGCCCCACCGGGATGCCCTGCGCCTTGGCCCATTTGATGAAGTCCGAGACGATGAGGAAGTAGCCGGGGAACTTCATGCGCTGGATGATGCTGATCTCGAACTCCAGGCGTTCGCGATACTGGTCCTCGGTGAATCCGGGATGGATGCCGCGCTCCTTGATGCGGCTGGCAAGGCCTTCGCGGGCCTGGCGCGCCAGTTCCTCGGACTCCGCCATTTCTGCGGCTTCGGCATCAGCCACATCGGCACCGGCGAAGCGCGGCAGGATCGGTTTTCGGGTCTGCGTATAGTACGAGCAGCGCCGGGCGATCTCGATCGTGTTGTCGATCGCCTCGGGCAGATCCGCAAAGAGCTGCGACATCTCCTTCTGGGATTTCAGGAAATTGTCAGGCGTCAGCCGCCGGCGGTTGTCCTCGGCGACAACCGAGCCCTCGGCAATGGCGATCAGCGCGTCATGCGCCTCATAGTCGCCGCGCGCCGGAAAGAAGGCCTCGTTGGTGGCCACCAGTGGCAGCCGGTGGCGGTAGGCCAGATCGATGGTGGTGGCTTCCACCGCGCGGTCGTAGCCGCCAAGACGCTCCAGTTCGACATAGAGCCGGTCGCCGAACATTGCGTGAAGGGCCAGTAACCGGCTTTCGGCGATCTCGGCATGGCCGCTCTTGAGCGCCGCGCCGATCGGCCCGCGCGGCCCACCGGAGAGGCAGATGATGCCTTCGGACAGATTGCCGACCCATTCGAGCTTGGCGTGCACCGGCTCGCCCGACGGCGTTTCCAGATAGGCGCGACTGACGATGCGGACCAGATTGGCATAGCCGGCCTCGGTCGCGGCGATCAGAACCACCGAATGGAGTTCCATGCCCTGCTTGCGGACGGGGCTGGCATCGGTGCCGTCACTGAAATCGACGGAGAGCAGGCAGCCCACCAGCGGCTGCACGCCGTCCTTGGTGGCCTTTTGCGCGAATTCCAGGGCGCCGAACAGGTTATTGGTGTCGGTGACGGCGATGGCCGGCGCTTCGTCCTTCACCGCATGACCGACGATCTTGCCGACCGGCAGCGCGCCTTCCAGCAGCGAATAGGCCGAATGCACGCGCAGGTGAACGAAGGCGCGCGTCGGCGCCTCGGGCGCCTTGGGCGCTGCATTGGCTCGCGCTGAAAGAGCACTCCGCAGGATAGGGTCGCGCGGCGGTCGGTCGCTGGTCATCGGCATTTCGTTTCGAGAGTCGGATCAGGCCATTGTCTCGAATGAGAGCGGCCGGGTCCAGTCCGTATAGGTAACCATCACAGGAAGGCGGCGCAACGTGGCGTTCGTCGCGCCGTTCGGGAGCATCATGCGAACTCCATGATCACCGCGTCCACGGCCAGGCTGTCGCCCGGCTGGGCGATGATTTTCTCAACAGTAAGGTCGCGGTCGGCGCGGAGCACGTTTTCCATCTTCATCGCCTCGACCACGGCCAGCGTCTCGCCGGCCTTGACCTCCTGCCCTTCGGCAACCGCGATAGAAACGACGAGGCCCGGCATGGGGCACAGCAGCAGCTTGGATGTGTCTGGCGCGACCTTGGCCGGCATCAGACGGTCGAGCTCGGCAGTGCGCGGCAGCATGGTGCGCGCGGACACCGAAAGCCCGCGCCAGGCGATGCGGACGCCATTGTTAATTGGCCGGATCTGAGCTGCCACCGTATGGCCGCCGACCGTTCCGCGCCACACCGCCTCGCCGGGGCGCCAATCGGAAATGACCGTGAGCAGCTTGCCTCCGGCGACCGAGAGGTCGATTTCCATCGGGATCGATACCATGCCCTCGCCGATGGATACCGGGATGTATTCGTCATCCAGGCGCACCACCCAGTCCGGCTTCAGCATGCCCGAATGTGGCGCCAGCCTCCCGGTCAGCCGGTCGAGACGGTCGCGGCGCAACAGTTCGACCGCCGTTGCGACGGCAGCCAGCACCGCCTTTTCATTGTCGTCCGGCTTCATCGGCGCAAAGCCATCGGGATATTCCTCGGCAATGAAGCCGGTGGAGAGACGGCCCTCGCGCCAGCGCGGATGCTGCATCAGCGCCGAGAGGAACGGAATGTTGTGCTCGATGCCGTCGACCACGAACTCGTCCAGCGCCTCCGACATGGCGTCGATCGCCTCCAGCCGGGTCGGCGCCCAGGTGCAGAGTTTTGCGATCATCGGATCGTAGAACATCGAAATCTCGGAGCCTTCCGTTACCCCAGTGTCGTTGCGGATGACGATGTCACCGAATGTTCCTTCCTCCGGAGGCCGGTAACGGGTGAGCCGGCCGATGGAAGGCAGGAAGTTGCGATAGGGATCTTCGGCGTAGAGCCGGCTTTCCACCGCCCAGCCGTTCAGCCGCACAACTTCCTGGCGGATTGCCAGCTTCTCACCGGCCGCGATGCGGATCATCTGCTCGACCAGGTCGACGCCAGTGACGAGTTCGGTCACCGGATGCTCCACCTGCAGGCGGGTGTTCATTTCTAGGAAGTAGAAATTGCGATCGCGGTCGACGATGAATTCCACCGTGCCGGCGCTCTGGTAGTCCACCGCCTTCGACAGCGCGACCGCCTGTTCGCCCATGGCATGCCGCGTCTTTTCATCAAGGAAAGGCGACGGCGCCTCCTCGACAACCTTCTGGTTGCGGCGCTGGATCGAGCATTCGCGCTCGCCGAGATAGATGGCGTTGCCATATGCGTCGGCCAGCACCTGAATCTCGATGTGACGCGGTTCGACGATGAATTTCTCGATGAAGACGCGGTCGTCGCCGAAGGAGCTTTTTGCTTCGGAGCGGGCGCGCTCAAAACCGTCGCGCACTTCGGCCCTGTCCCAGGCGACGCGCATGCCCTTGCCGCCGCCGCCGGCGGACGCCTTGATCATCACCGGATAGCCGATCTCACCGGCGATCCGCTCTGCATGGTCGGCATCCTCGATCACGCCCAGATAGCCCGGCACGGTGCTGACCCGGGCATGGTTGGCGAATTTTTTCGACTCGATCTTGTCGCCCATGGCGCGGATGGCCTTGGACTTCGGGCCGATGAAGATGATCCCTTCGCTTTCCAAGGTTTCGCAGAACGACGCCCGCTCTGAAAGGAAGCCGTAGCCGGGATGCACGGCTTCGGCCCCCGTCGCCTTGCACGCCTCGATGATCTTTTCTGGCAGCAGATAGCTTTGCGCCGCTGCGGCAGGGCCGATATGCACCGCCTCGTCGGCCATCTCGACATGCACCGCGTCGCGGTCGGCATCGGAATAGACGGCGACCGTGGCAATGCCCATGCGGCGAGCGGTCTTGATGACGCGGCAGGCGATCTCGCCTCGATTGGCGATCAATATCTTCTTGAACATGCAGACGTCTTTCCCCTGACGAGCCTCCAGTTCTATGGGCTATCCCGCCACGCCTCAAGTGCCGGAATGTCGAGGGTAGCCGCGCGGACAGTTGCCTTCAAAAATGCTTGTCGCGCTCGAAGGGGCCGAAGCGGATGCCGGAAGTGACCAGATAGGCCGCCGTCCAGCCCATAATCAAGAAGCCCGTGACACCTTCCATCGAGGTGAGCAGCCGCCATTCCCTGGCCGGTGCGACGTCGTTGAATCCGATGGTCGCGAAGGCCGAGGTGGAGAAATAGAACGCTTCTTCGAAGTGCTTGAACGCGCCCAGGGCCAGCAAGCCGCCCGGCTAAAGCGCGATTTCGACGCTGACGAGCAGAAAGAGGCCGAGCGCCAGCACCGCCATGGCGAAGACTTTTTCGCCCTGTTTGCCGTCGATGAGCGGGTGGGCGAGGAGATAGGCGATCACATGGGTAAGGCCGATCAGGCCGGCAGCATGGACAAGGAAGGTCAGAACCTCGAAAATCGTAGCGAGGAGCAGATTGGCTACCATTCTGGAGCTTATAATGTAGATGGTGGCTCTGCTATGGCAAAAAGCGGGTATTTCGCTTAGCCATTGCCGGGGTCGAAAGACCCGCCGAAGAGATTCTGACACATTCCATACCCTGGAGGACTTGCCTGATGAAAACCCGTGCCGCCGTGGCCGTTGCCGCCGGAAAGCCGCTGGAGATCATGGAAGTCGATCTCGAGGGACCGCGCGAAGGCGAGGTTCTGGTCGAGATCAAGGCGACCGGCATCTGCCACACCGACGAGTTCACCCTGTCGGGCGCCGACCCGGAAGGCATCTTCCCGGCCATCCTCGGCCATGAGGGCGCGGGCGTCGTCGTCGACGTCGGCAAGGGCGTGACCTCGCTCAAGAAGGGCGACCACGTCATCCCGCTCTACACGCCCGAGTGCCGCTCCTGCCCGTCCTGCCTCAGCCGCAAGACCAACCTGTGCACGGCCATCCGCTCGACGCAGGGCCAGGGCCTGATGCCCGACGGCACCAGCCGCTTCTCCATCGGCAAGGACAAGATCTTCCACTACATGGGCTGCTCGACCTTCTCGAACTTCACCGTTCTGCCCGAGATCGCGCTGGCCAAGGTCAATCCCGACGCGCCCTTTGACAAGATCTGCTACATCGGCTGCGGCGTCACCACCGGCATCGGCGCCGTCATCAACACCGCCAAGGTGGAGATCGGCTCGACCGCGATCGTGTTCGGTCTCGGCGGCATCGGCCTCAACGTCATCCAGGGCCTGCGCCTGGCCGGCGCCGACATGATCATCGGCGTCGACCTCAACAACGAGAAGAAGGAATGGGGCGAGCGCTTCGGCATGACGCATTTCGTCAACCCGACCGAGGTCGATGGCGACATAGTTCCCTATCTGGTCAACATGACCAAGCGTGGGGCCGACCAGATCGGCGGCGCAGACTACACCTTCGACTGCACCGGCAACGTGAAGGTGATGCGCCAGGCGCTCGAATCGGCGCATCGAGGCTGGGGCGAATCGATCATCATCGGCGTGGCCGGCGCCGGCCAGGAAATCTCGACCCGTCCGTTCCAGCTGGTCACCGGACGCACCTGGAAGGGCACCGCCTTCGGCGGCGCGCGCGGCCGCACCGACGTGCCGAAGATCGTCGACTGGTACATGGAGGGCAAGATCCAGATCGACCCGATGATCACCCACACCATGCCGCTGGAAGACATCAACAAGGGCTTCGACCTGATGAACCAGGGCAAGTCCATCCGCTCGGTCGTGGTGTACTGAGCCGAGAAAACCCATGCCGGACCCGATCATCTATGTCGATGCCGACGCCTGCCCGGTGAAGGCCGAGGCAGAGAAGGTCGCGGACCGGCTGGGGCTTGTGGTCACCTTCGTGTCCAACGGGGGCCTGCGCCCTTCCCGCGACCCGATGGTGCGCCACGTCGTGGTTTCCAAGAGCGCGGATGCGGCCGATGACTGGATCGTCGAGCATGCGCGCCCGAACGACATCGTCGTGACGGCCGACATTCCGCTGGCCGCACGCACCGTGGCGCTGGGCGCGCATGTGTTGGGCGTGACCGGAAAGCCCTTCACGCCGGAAACGATCGGCATGGCGGTGGCCATGCGCGACCTGAAGCAACATTTGCGCGAAACCGGCGAGAGCAAGGGCTATAACGCATCCTTCACGCCGCAGGACCGCTCGCGCTTCCTCGGCGCGCTCGACCAGACGGCTCGGCGCGCGCTTCAGACTGCCCGCACCGCGGAGGGATGAAATGAAGCCTTTCGGCCGGCATGTCATTTTCCTGATGAGCGCCGCGGCCGGTGTGGTAGCCTTGGTCGTCGCCATGCTGCTGCAGCACCCGCTGTCCTATTCGATCGGCGCGAATGTCTATTTCATCGCCTACATCGCCCTGGTGTTGCGGCAGATGCCGCGCCTGACGCCTGACTTCCTGAGTCGCCGCGCGCAGGAAGCAGACGAACCGGTCTGGATCATCTTCCTGGTGACCTTTGCAGTGGTGTGCGTGGCGGTCGGCTCGCTCTTCGTGCTGATGAACGCGAAGCAGATTCCGCACCCATTTTGGCTCGCATTTTCCATGCTTTCGCTGCCGCTCGGCTGGTTCACGATCCACACGATGGCCAGCCTGCACTACGCCAATCTTTACTGGAAGGGCGACAAGGACACGGACGCGAGCGACAGGCGCAGCAGGAAACCGGTCGGGGGCCTTGAGTTCCCCGGCACCGAGCGGCCATGCGGATGGGACTTTCTGTACTTCTCGGTCGTGATCGGCATGACCGCGCAGACCGCCGACACCGGCATCACCAGAACGACCATGCGCGCCACCGCGATGGTTCATTCGATCATCTCGTTCTTCTACAACACGGTGATCGTCGCCGCCGCGGTGAACCTGGTGGTTTCGCTGGCGAGCTGACGCCTTGCTTGCATGCCCGGCCGACGGTGATATCATTGTGATATCACTCGGAGAAACTCCATGGGCAGCATGATCATCAGGAACATTCCCGACGAAGTGCTCGAAAATTTCAAGGCGCGGGCCAAGGCCAAGGGGCAGTCGGCGGAGCAGATGGCGCGCGACGTGATCACGCGAGAGGCCGGAATGACGCGAGAGGAGGCTTGGGAGTTGATCGATGCCATCCGGGAGAAGAGCAAGCCCGTTGATCTCGAAACGGCGCAGAGGATCATGGAAGAATCCCGGCTCGAGCGGGACGGCCGGCCCAACATAGCCGGGCCCGGCGATGATCGTTGACGCGAGCATAGCGGTTCCCTGGATCGTGGAAACGCCATTCTCGGAGCCCGCCAGACGGTTCCGCTCGGATGGATGCATCGCCCCCGGCCTGCTGCTAGTGGAAACGACGAATGCGCTGCTGAAATATGTGCGCATCGGCCACGTTGCGTTGGATGGCGTGCTTGGCGGCATACAGGCACTGGAGATTGCCGTTTCCGAACTGGTTCCGGACCAGATGCTGCTTCCCTCTGCAACGAGGATCGCAGCCGACAGCAACCATAAGATCTACGACTGCCTCTATCTCGCCCTCGCGCTGGAACGGCGAGAGACCCTCATCACCGCCGACAGGCGCCTTGCGGCACTTGCCGGCACTCTCAACATCCCAACCGAACTGATCGAGCCGATTTCATGAAAACCATTTCCACCGCAAAATCCCATGGCGGCGTCCAGGGCGTCTACTCCCATGCGTCCGAGGCGTGCGCCTGCGACATGACCTTCGCTGTCTTCGTGCCGCCGCAGGCCAAGGACGGCCCCTGCCCGGTCGTCTGGTATCTGTCGGGCCTGACCTGCACCCACCAGAACGTCATGGACAAGGGCGAATACCGCCGGCTGGCCGCTGAGCTCGGGCTGATCGTGGTGTGCCCCGACACCAGCCCGCGCGGCGAAGCCGTTCCGGACGAGAAGGACAACTGGCAGTTCGGCTGCGGCGCGGGCTTCTATCTGGATGCAACGCAGGCGCCGTTCTCAACCAACTACCGCATGTATTCCTACATCACCGAGGAACTGCCGACCCTCGTTGCGAAGGAATTCCCGGCCGACATGTCGCGCCAGGCAATCTTCGGCCACTCCATGGGCGGTCACGGCGCGCTGACCATCGCGCTGAAGCATCCGGAGCGCTTCAAGAGCTGCTCGGCATTCGCGCCGATCACGCGCCCGATGGTGGCCGGCTGGTCGAAGCCGGCGTTCGAAAAATATCTCGGCGCGGATGAAGCGTCATGGCGGGCCTATGATGCAGTGGCCCTGATCGAGGACGGCAAGCGCTTCCCCGAATTCCTGGTCGACCAGGGCTCGGCGGACGGCTTCCTCGAAGACGGGCTGCGGCCATGGCTGCTGGACGAGGCGTGCAAGGCAGCCGGCATTCCGCTGACGCTGAACATGCGCGAAGGCTACGACCATTCGTATTTCTTCATCTCGACCTTCATGGACGACCACCTCCGCTGGCATGCCGAGCGGCTGGCCAGGTAACGCTGCCGTCGCGACATTGTCATTGCCGCGACCAAACCAGCGCTGTCATCTCCACCGCCTGGCGGTAATATGCGTTGACCAAGGCGCGTCGGGATATCCCGAGCGTCCGGAGGTCCAGGCGGATGGAGAGCGCGGCATTCAAGGGAGCGCCAGATAAAGCGGGACCGGCACGGGCAAGTGCCGGGAACCTGATATACCGCATGTCTGCCTGGACCCGCCTGACCCATTGGGTCTGGGCAATTGCGCTGTTCTTCCTGCTGCTCAGCGGCCTGCAAATCTTCAACGCCCATCCCGCGCTCTACATCGGAAAGCAGTCCGGCTTCGGCTTCGACAATGCAGTGCTGAGGTTCAAGGCTGAAAACACCGCAGATGGCCCAAAGGGTTACACTGAGGTCTTCGGCCATCGCTTCGACACCACTGGCGTGCTGGCGCTCTCTGGTCCGAAGGACAACCCGCAGTCCCGCGCCTTCCCCGCTTGGGCGACCATACCCTCCTATCAGGATCTCGCCACCGGCCGCGTGGTCCATTTCTTTTTCGCCTGGGTGCTTTCCGGCACGCTGCTTGTCTGGCTCATCGCCAGCATCGTCAACGGCCATCTGCGCCGGGACCTGGCGCCGCGTGTGGAGGACCTGAAAAACCTGCCCGGAGACATAGCCGACCATGCCCGTCTGCGCTTCCACCACGGGCGGCGCTATAACACGTTGCAGAAGCTGTCCTACGCAACGGTGCTGTTGATCCTGCTGCCGCTGATGATCCTGACCGGGCTGGCGATGTCGCCGAGCATGGACACGGTGATCCCGTTCCTGACCGGCATGCTGGGCGGACGCCAGACCGCGCGCACCATCCATTTCACGGTGATGCTGCTGCTGGTCGCCTTCTTCATCGTCCATATGGTGATGATCGTCGCCGCCGGGCCGATAAACGAGCTGCGGTCGGTCGTCACCGGGTGGTATCGAGCCGATCCGCCGGACAGTGACAAGGAGACGTGACGTGGCTGGCTTCCGCATCAACCGCCGCCGCTTCCTGACGGCCGCCGCGCTCGGCGGATCCGGCTTGGCGCTGTCGGGCTGCGATGCCTTCGATTCGCTGTCCGACACCGACAGCAGCGTGCGGCATGTGCTGGAGCGCGCCAACGACCTGACCTACCGCGTGCAGCGGCTGCTGGCAGGGCGCGACGCGCTGGCGCAGGAATATACCGAGGCCGACATCCGCCAGCCGCAACGCCCCAACGGCGTGACCGCCCCCGACGACGACACCTACAAGGGGCTGCTCGCCAACAATTTCGCCGACTGGCGGCTGGAGGTCTCCGGCCTCGTCGCAAATCCGCTGTCACTTTCACGCGACCAGCTGATGGCCATGCCCCCGCGCACCCAGATCACCCGGCACGACTGCGTCGAGGGCTGGAGCTGCATTGCCAAATGGACCGGCGTGCCGCTGGCCCTGGTGCTGGACATGGCCAAGGTGAAGCCTGAGGCCCGCTATGCGGTGTTCTACTGCCTCGACACGATCGACATCGACGAGGACGGACCGATCAAATACTACGGCTCGGTCGACATGGTCGACGCGCGTCACCCGCAGACCATCCTGGCCTATGGGCTCAACGGTGGGCCGCTGCCGGTCGAGAATGGCGCGCCTCTGCGCGTACGGGTGGAGCGCCAGCTTGGCTACAAGATGCCAAAATACCTGCGCAAGATCGAGCTGGTGGACAGCTTCGCCAACATCGGAGACGGACGCGGCGGCTATTGGGAAGATCGCGGCTACGACTGGTATGGCGGCATCTGAAGGTTCGGCGATTCGCCACGGTGCCATGCCGCGGAACATGCAAAATTCGCCCTAAATACAGGCATTTACACGATTTTACCGGCAAAAACTTGCCACCGCCGCCCCGGTGCACCATCCTTGACGACCCGCGCTCTGTTTCCGCGAGCGCGACAAACCAGCCAACCACAGGAGGCAAATCGGGTGTCCGACACCACGAATATTTACGACGAAGTTCCGGATTTCGACACCATTGGCGGCCGGCTTTCCAGGGCCCGTGAGGCCAGTGGCATGAGCATCAGGCAGCTCGCACTTAGGCTCGGCGTCAAAGCATCCACCATCAAGGCCTGGGAGTGCGACCGCTCGCAGCCGGGCGCGCAACGGCTCAGCATGCTTTCCGGCCTGCTTGGCGTGAGCCCGTGCTGGGTGCTGCACGGCATCGGCACCGCGCCCGTGGAAACCGGCGATGACCACGAGGACGAAACGATGGAAGTGCTGGGCGCCCAGCTCGGCAAGCTTCGCAACCTTCACGCGGAAACCGGCCATCTGATCCGCAGGCTGCAGAGCGACATGGAACGCCTCGCCGGCTAGCACGGCCGCAGCAACCCCAATATTTTCGCCCAGTCGCACCTTCGGCGACATTAAAATCGCGCTTTCAGCCCAAGAGGCGTGACAAAGTGTCCGCCATGGTCTAGCTATGAGTCGTCGCGGGTTCGGAAACGGACCCACCTGTTTGCGGGAGAGAACAGCGGAAGCTGTCGCCGAAGGGGAAATCGCCCGAAATCTCTCAGGCAAAAGAACCGTGGACGGGAAAGACGCTCTGGAAAGTCGGGGGTAACACCCCGCGCCGAAGGTGTAAGCGCTGCCGACAGAGTTCCGGTTGCGCGAGTCTCTCAGGCTTCAGACAGAGGGGCACGGACTGCCGCAGTAGCGGCTGAACACGTGCGACTCTGGAGATGTCATGACGGGCGCCCACACCAGGAACCTTCCCCTCGAGGATTTGCATCGTGCCGCCGGCGCGCGCTTTGGCGCATTCGCCGGATGGTCGATGCCTCTTACCTATACGCCCGGCGTGATGGCCGAGCACCAGCATACGCGCGAGCATGTCGGCGTGTTTGACATCTCGCACATGAAGCTGTTCGAGGTCTCCGGACCCAAGGCAGCGGCACTGCTGGCGAAGGCCTGCCCGCTCGACCCTCTCGCGCTTGCGGAGCGGCAGTCGAAATACACCTTCCTGCTCAATGAACAGGCCGGCGTCATCGATGACCTGATCATCACCCGGCTCGGCGCCGATCGCTTCATGGTCGTGGCCAATGCCGGAAACGCAGCCGTAGACGAGGCGCATCTGCGCGAGCTGGCCCAGGGCCTCGACTGCACGATTACACCTCTCGACCGCATTTTCCTCGCCATACAGGGCCCCGAGGCGTGGGCCGCCCTTTCGCGCGCCGGCATCGAAACCGGCGAACTACTGTTCATGCACGGCTTCGAGCCGCGCAAGGACTGGTTCATGAGCCGGTCCGGCTACACCGGCGAGGACGGCTTCGAGATCGGCCTGCCGGAAGCCGACGCCCGCGCGCTGCTCGAAACGCTGCTCGCCGACGAACGCGTGATGTGGATTGGCCTTGCCGCCCGCGACAGCCTGCGGCTGGAGGCCGGCCTGTGCCTGCACGGCCAGGACATCACGCCTGAGACAAACCCGGTTGACGCCGGGCTGATGTGGGCCATTTCCAAGGATCTTCGCGCTTCCGGCCAGTTCGTTGGCGCAGAGGCGCTGCGCGCCGCGATCGCCAAGGGCCCGACCGAAAAGCGCGTGGGGCTTAAACCGCAGGGCCGGCAGCCGGTGCGCGCCGGCACACAGCTCTTCGACGAAGCCGGCAATCCGGTCGGCCGCGTCACGTCCGGCGGCTTCGGACCGTCCGTCGGATCGCCTGTGGCCATGGGCTACGTCTCGGTGGCGCTGGCGCCCGAGACAAAACTCTTCGCAGACGTGCGCGGCACCAGGGTGCCCGTCGAGATACACCCACTACCCTTCATGCAGCATCGCTATCGCAAAGGATGAATTTCTCATGGCAACCACCTATTTCACTGACGACCACGAATGGCTCCGCGTCGAGGGCGGCGTGGCGACCGTGGGCATAACCGACTACGCCCAGGAACAGCTCGGCGATCTGGTCTTCGTGGAACTGCCGGAAAGCGGCCGCAAGGTTGTCAAAGGCGACGTGGCCGTCGTCGTTGAATCCGTGAAGGCGGCTTCCGACGTGTATGCGCCGGTCGACGGCGAGATCATCGAAGCCAACGCAGCCCTGGCGTCCGACCCGGCGCTCGTCAACTCGGCAGCCACCACCGACGGCTGGCTGTGGAAGATGAAGCTGGCGGACGAAAGCCAGCTTACGGGCCTGCTCGACGAAGCAGGCTACAAAGCCCTTATCGGATAAGGACAAAGGTGACTGAATGACCATTGCCCCCTACCCCTTCGAGACGCGCCATGTCGGCCCGAGCACGACCGACGCGCGCGCCATGCTGGCCGTGCTCGGCGTGCCGTCAGTCGAGACGCTGATCTCACAGGCCGTGCCGAAGTCGATCCGGCTTGACCGCGCGCTGAACCTGCCGGCGGCCGCCTGTGAGGCGGACGCGCTTGCGGAACTGTCGGCCAAGATGGCGAAGAACACGGTGCTGAAAAGCTTCATCGGCGCCGGTTACCACGGGTGCCGGGTGCCCCCGGTCATTCAGCGCAACCTGTTCGAGAATCCGGCCTGGTACACGGCCTATACGCCCTACCAGTCCGAGATCAGCCAGGGCCGTCTGGAACTGCTGTTCCACTTCCAGACGCTGGTGACGGAGCTGACCGGTCTGCCGGTCGCCTCCGCCTCGCTGCTGGACGAGGCGACCGCCGTGGCCGAGGGCATGGGCATCGCCTTCCGTCACCACCGCGAGAAGCGCAGCGAAGTCGTTCTGGCGGGTGAATTGCACCCGCAGACGCTCGACGTGGTCAGGACGCGCGCCGAGCCACTCGGCATCACGGTCGGCGCTGAGGCTATCGGCGACAACACCGCCGCCCTCATCGTCTCCTGGCCCGACACGCACGGCGTCTATGGCGACCATGCCGCCACCATACAGAAGGCCAAGGCAGCCGGCGCGATCGTCATCTTCGTCGCCGATCCGCTGTCGCTGACCATTTCGGAGGCGCCTGCCAAGCTCGGTGCCGATATTGCTTGCGGTTCGATGCAGCGCTTCGGCGTGCCGATGGGCTATGGCGGCCCGCACGCTGCCTATTGCGCCGTTTCCGACGCGCTTACCCGGCTGATGCCGGGTCGCCTCGTCGGCCAGTCGGTCGATGCCGACGGTCGTCCAGGCTACCGGCTGGCACTGCAGACGCGTGAGCAGCACATCCGCCGCGACAAGGCGACCTCCAACATCTGCACCGCGCAGGCGCTGCTGGCCAACATGGCGGCGTCCTATGCCATCTGGCACGGCCCGCAGGGCCTGCAGTCGATCGCCTCGCAGGTTCATGCGCTGGCCGAGCGGCTGGCGCAGGGCCTGAAGGCCGCCGGCGTCGAAGTGGCGGGTGCCCGCCGCTTCGACACGGTGACGGTCGTCACGAAGGGCAAGGCCAAGGAGATCGCCGCCGCCGCCGAGAAGGACGGCCGGCTGCTGCGCATCTTCGACGAGAACCGCGTCGGCGTGACCTTCGACGAGACCTCGACCGAGGCCGACCTTGCGGCGATCGCCGCGCTGTTCGGTGCGACGCCTGCCGCAGCCGACAAGGTGTCCCTGCCTGCCAACCCGCGGGCCAAGGGTTTCCTCACCCAGCCGGTCTTTCATGAGAACCGCTCCGAGACGGACATGATGCGCTTCCTGCGCAGGCTCGCCGACAAGGACCTGGCGCTCGACCGCGCCATGATCCCGCTCGGCTCCTGCACCATGAAGCTCAACGCTGCCGCGGAGATGATGCCGGTGAGCTGGCCGTCGGTCGCCAACCTGCATCCCTTCGCGCCGGCCGCGCATTCCGTCGGCTATCGCGAGATGATCGACGACCTGGACCGCTGGCTTTCCGAGATCACCGGCTTCGACGCCGTGTCGCTGCAGCCTAATGCCGGCAGCCAGGGCGAATATGCCGGCCTTCTGGCGATCCGCCACTATCACCAGTCGCGCGGCGACGATCACCGCAACATCTGCCTGATCCCGTCCTCAGCGCACGGCACCAACCCCGCCAGCGCGGCCATGGCCGGTATGAGCGTGGTGGTGGTTCACTGCAACGACGACGGCAATGTCGACGTGGAGGACCTGAAGGCCAAGGCCGCCCAGCATGCAGACAACCTTGCAGCACTGATGATCACCTATCCCTCGACACACGGCGTGTTCGAGGAAGGCATCCGCGACATCTGCGCGGTCATCCACGAGCATGGCGGGCAGGTTTATCTCGACGGCGCCAACCTCAATGCGCTGGTCGGACTGGCGCGTCCGGGCGACATCGGCGCGGACGTCTGCCACATGAACCTGCACAAGACCTTCTGCATCCCGCATGGCGGCGGCGGCCCCGGCGTCGGCCCGATCGGCGTCAAGGCGCATCTGAAGCCCTACGTGCCGGGCCATGTCGCCGAAGGCTCGCTGCATGCGGTGTCGGCCGCCCCGTTCGGCAGCGCGTCGATCCTGCCCATCACCTGGATGTATATCCGCATGATGGGTGCCGCAGGCCTGAAGCACGCCACGGAGACGGCCATCCTCAGCGCCAACTATGTTGCTGCCAAGCTCGAGCCGCACTTCCCCGTGCTGTTCAAGGGCCGCAACGGCCGCGTGGCGCATGAGTGCATCCTCGACACCCGCGTGCTGAAGGACAAAGCCGGCATCAGCGTCGAGGACGTGGCCAAGCGCCTGATCGACTACGGCTTCCATGCGCCGACCATGTCCTGGCCGGTGGCCGGGACGCTGATGGTGGAGCCGACCGAGTCCGAGCCCAAGCACGAGGTCGATCGCTTCTGCGAGGCGATGATCGCGATTGCCGGCGAGGCCGAGAAGGTGGCCAAGGGCGAGTGGCCGCGCGAGGACAACCCGCTGGTCAACGCGCCGCACACGGCGGCCGAAGCGCTGGCGGGCGAGTGGACGCACCCCTACTCGCGGCTCGAGGCCGCCTACCCGGCCGGCAATGCCGACACCGCGGCAAAATACTGGCCGCCGGTTTCGCGTATCGACAATGTCGGCGGCGACCGCAACCTGGTCTGCTCGTGCCCGCCGCTGAGCGAGTATCTCGGCGCAGCGGAGTAAGCGGCCACCCCGCTCGCCGTTGAAAGCCCATAGCGCATTCGCTATATAGCGCTATGGGCTGGACGGTCGAGACGCTTGGCAAGGAAGTCGATGACGAGCTTGAGGCCTTGCCTGTGTCGCTCCGGGCGCGGCTTCTGCGGCTGATGGAGATGGTTGAGACACTCGGGCTGGACCGCATGCGGCAGCCGCATGTCAGACATCTCGAAGGCAAGCTTTGGGAGCTTCGGGCCAAAGGGCCCGATGCATAGCCAGAGGCATCTACCTGACCGTCACCGGACGCCGCGTGATCATTCTGCATGTCTTCGTCAAGAAGTCCCAGAAGACACCTGCCGGGGCACTGAGCCTTGCCCGCGAGCGTATGAAAAGAGTGACGTCATGACAAAGATTTCGGAACTCAAAAAGCGCTGGATGAAAGATTCGGAATTTCGCAAGGAATACGACGAGGCGAACGCCGAATATGAGATCATCGAGGCACTGATCCGAGCCCGCAACGACGCGCATCTGTCTCAGGCCGAGCTCGCGGAGAAGATCGGCACCACACAATCGGCCGTGGCACGGCTTGAGGGCGGCGGTGTTTCGCCGACTCTGGCGACCTTGCGGCGTTATGCTGCCGCCACCGGCACGCGCCTGCGACTTGAGTTGGTGCCCGAGTAGGCGGCCGAAGGGCGCGTCGGCCTCCCATCGCCTGCTCAGAGCCCCTAAAACGCCAACTCGAACATTACCGGCGCCGCCCCCTTGAGCTTTGCGGCCGGAAGCCTGTAGAAAGCACCCATATTTCCCCGAACGGAACGGGAACCCTGTCGCGCGCGACGCAAAGCGTGGCAATATCACAGTCAATTCGAATCACTGGAAATCCGTACGCCCTATGGACGACAGCACCGATCTTTTTGCTAATCTCGGCAAGCAGCCGCCGCTCCCCACCTCGCGCCCGGCCGACCCGCTGGTGCAGGCCGCCGCCAAGCGCGCGCCGCAGCCGGCCAAGGAGAGCGGCGAAAGCTATAGCGCCGCCGACATCGAGGTTCTGGAAGGGCTGGAGCCGGTGCGCCGGCGGCCGGGCATGTATATCGGCGGCACCGACGAGAAGGCGCTGCACCACCTGTTCGCAGAAGTCATCGACAACTCCATGGACGAGGCGGTGGCCGGGCACGCCACATTCATCGAGGTGGAGCTTGGCGCCGATGGTATTCTCACCGTCACCGACAACGGGCGCGGCATTCCGATCGATCCGCACCCGAAGTTCAAGAAGCCGGCGCTGGAAGTCATCCTGACCACCCTGCACTCCGGCGGCAAGTTCGACTCCAAGGTCTACGAGACCTCCGGCGGCCTGCACGGCGTGGGCGTTTCGGTGGTCAATGCGCTCTCTGACCTTCTCGAGGTGGAAGTGGCGCGTGGCCGCCAGCTCTATCGCCAGCGTTTTTCGCGCGGCAAGCCACTCGGCGAACTGGAGCATCTCGGCGAGGTGCACAACCGGCGCGGCACCAGGACCCGCTTCCGCCCCGACCCCGAGATTTTTGGCAAGGAAGCCAGGTTCGAGCCGGCGCGGCTCTACCGCATGACGAGGTCCAAGGCCTATCTGTTCGGCGGCGTCGAAATCCGCTGGAACTGCGACCCGCTGCTGATCAAGGAAAAGGACCAGACGCCGGCGAAGGCCACACTGCATTTTCCGGGCGGCCTGAAGGACTATCTCGCCGCCTCGCTGGGTGAAGAGATGCAGGTGACCCGCGAGATCTTCGCGGGCAAGAGCGAGCGCCAGAGCGGTCACGGTTCCATGGAATGGGCCGTCACCTGGTATGGCGGCGACGGTTTCCTCAATTCTTACTGCAACACCATCCCGACGGGCGAAGGCGGCACGCATGAGGCCGGCTTTCGCAACGTGCTGACGCGCGGCCTGCGCGGCTATGCCGAACTGGTCGGCAACAAGCGCGGCTCGGTGATCACCAGCGAAGACGTGATGATCTCGGCCGCCGGCATGCTGTCGGTGTTCATCCGCGAGCCGGAATTCGTCGGCCAGACCAAGGACAAGCTGGCGACCATCGAGGCGCAGCGCCTTGTGGAAACCGCCATACGCGACCCGTTCGACCACTGGCTGGCCGACAATCCGCAGGAAGCCACCAAGCTCTTGGAATGGGTGATCGCGCGCGCCGACGAGCGCCTGCGCCGCCGCCAGGAAAAGGAAGTGTCGCGCAAGACCGCAGTGCGCAAGCTGCGCCTGCCCGGCAAGCTCGCCGACTGCACGCAGAACGCAGCGGCCGGCGCCGAACTGTTCATCGTGGAGGGTGACTCGGCCGGCGGCTCGGCCAAGCAGGCGCGCGACCGCGCCACGCAAGCGATCCTGCCGCTGCGTGGCAAGATCCTCAACGTTGCCAGTGCCGGCCACGACAAGCTGACTTCGAACCAGCTCATCGGCGACCTGATCCAGGCGCTGGGCTGCGGCACGCGCTCGAAATACCGCGAGGAGGACCTGCGCTACGACCGCGTGATCATCATGACCGACGCGGACGTGGACGGCGCGCATATCGCCTCGCTGCTCATCACCTTCTTCTACCAGGAGATGCCGCAGCTCATTCGAGGCGGTCATCTCTACATGGCCGTGCCGCCGCTCTACCGCATCAGCCAGGGCGGCAAGACCGCCTATGCGCGTGACGACGCCCACAAGGACGAGCTCCTGCGCACCGAGTTCACCGGGCGCGGCAAGATCGAGATCGGCCGCTTCAAGGGCCTGGGCGAGATGATGGCGGCGCAGCTCAAGGAAACCACGATGGACCCGAAGAAGCGCACGCTGTTGCGGGTCGACATCGTGGAGGACGAGGAGGTGACGAAGTCTTCCGTCGATGCGCTGATGGGCACCAAGCCCGAGGCGCGCTTCCGCTTCATCCAGGAGCGCGCTGAATACGCACGGGAACTGGACATCTGACCACGACGCCGAGCGAGCGGCCAATGAACCGGGCGAGGCGTTCGAAACCAGTGGGCGAGGCTTCAAGGCTTCGCCCAGCTAGCCCGTGCTGACTGGCTTTTTCTACGCTAAGGAGCGGCGGACTCAGGCGGCGCGCAGGTCCGCTGAGGCGGCGATGGAGAGAGCATGCCGGCGCGCATTGTCGCGCAGCGCGTCGACGTGAATGGCCTTCAGCAGGCTCGCCAGATCGCGTTCGGCCTGCGTGTCGCCAACACGCTGGAGCATGAGCCAGCTGACTTCCTGCGCACCGGCGATGCGCTTGCCGTCGGCGACCTCGCGCCAGACCTTCAGCGCGACGAGAATGACGCCATGTGTGGCGGCTGCAAGACCTGCACTGCGGAACAGGGCCGCCAGCGCCACGTCGCGACCACTGGCCAGCAGCGCGCGCACGCGCGCCTCGCCCTGCCCGGTCAGGGCGACCATTGCGGCACCGAAGAAATCCACCTTGCCGTGCGCTATGGCCCGGATGAGGAAACTGGATGTCAGGTCGCCGCGCAGGCGCAGATGCTCGATGAGCGCTGCATGTTCCTGCGAAGGCGTCGTCTCGATCAGCGTCAGCGAGGCACGTACGCAAGCATCGCGCAGAACGCGCTCGGCGCGGGCCTCACCCATCAACGCCACGACGAGCGGCGAGCGCTTCAACGCCTCTCCCACCTTGACCAGCAGCATGTGGCGGCAATCGGATGGAAGGCGCGTGTCGGCGATCAGCGCTTCGCGAACCGCTGCGACATCGCCGTGGCGCTCTGCCATGCGGCGGAAGCTGAGCATCGCTATCTCGGCCCCGTCGTTGCACAGGAGCGCGAGGCACGCCTCGGCCTCGCCAACCTCGGCAATGGCGGCAGAAACCGCCATGGAAACGATGGGGCGGCTGGCGATAAGGCTTTGGGTAGAGCCGGAGCCCGAGGCGACATGATCGATCAGGTCGGCATCGGTCAAGAGAGGGGAACGTGCGATGACGGAGGCGGCGACCTCAGGCTGGTCGCCGGCAAGGACGCTCACCACCTGGAAAGGCGCATGGCGGCTCATTGAAAGCGCCTCGGCCATGGCCTGCCGCACCTTTGCAGAAGGGTCGTCCAGCAGGAACGTCAGCGCCGCTTCGGCGGCACAGCGATCCTCGAAGGGGAGTTCCTTCTGCACATAGGCCCGGGCCAGCGCGCTTGCTGCCGCCGCACGCTCGGAAACACGAGCCGTGTCCAACCATTTCAGGAAATGTCCGACAATCATTCCGACGACCTATTCGCCGGCAGTCCCGGCGCCCCCTGCACACACGCTAGGGAAAAATGGTTTACGAACAGTTCACCATATCCGTTAACCTGCTTGTCGCCGCCGGTGGCGGAGACTATCAAGCGGCTGAGGCAGAGGAGGAGATGATGGCAGGGCTGTATCTTGAAGAGTTCACCGTCGGCCAAACCGTTCGTCATACGCTGACCAAGACGGTTACCGAGAGCGACAACATGCTGTTCTCGACCATGACGCTGAACCCGCAGCCCTTGCATATCGACTTCGACTTCGCCGCCAAGACCGAATGGGGCAAGCCGCTCGTCAATTCCCTGTTCACGCTCGGGCTGATGATCGGCATCTCGGTCCATGACCTGACACTGGGCACCACCATCGCCAATCTCGGCATGACCGAAACGGTGTTTCCCAATCCGGTTTTCCACGGCGATACGATCCGGGTTGAGAGCGAGGTTCTTTCAGTGCGCGATTCGAAATCCAAACCGGATCGCGGCATCGTCGAGTTCGAGCATCGCGCCTATAACCAGAACGGGCTGCTTGTGGCCCGCTGCATCCGCCAGGCGATGATGAAGAAGAAGACGGTTTCGGCCTGATGCGCTCTCTGCTGTTCGTACCCGGCGATTCGGAACGGAAGCTGGAAAAGGGATTCTCGTCGGAAGCCGACGTGGTGATCGTCGACCTGGAAGATTCAGTGTCGGCGCAGAACAAGGTTTCCGCGCGCGTAACGGCCGCCGAGTCCCTGCGAGCACAACAGGATAAAAAGGGCCCGGCGGTCTATGTCCGCGTCAACGACCTGTCGACCGGACTGACCGACGATGACCTGGCGGCGCTGGTTCCGGCGTGCCCCGCGGGCATCATGCTGCCAAAGTCGAACAGTGGCGCGGATGTGCAGCGCCTTTCGGTGAAGCTGCGCGTGTTGGAGGCCGAAAACGGGCTGCCGGATGGCGGCATCGCCATACTGCCCATCGTCACCGAAACCGCCGCCGGCACGCTGGCCGCGGGCAGCTATGCCGGCGGCAGCCCGCGGCTGGCAGGGCTGACCTGGGGTGCGGAAGATCTTTCGGCGGCTATTGGCGCCCGCGCCACGCGCGACGCGCAGGGGCGCTACATGGACGTGTTCCGCCTTGCCCGCGCCATGACGATTCTGGGCGCAGCGGCGGCGGAGGTTGCGGCAATCGATACGGTTTTCCCGAACTTTCGCGATATGGATGGCTTCCGCCGCGAATGCGAGGAGGCCGAGCGCGACGGGTTTACGGGCAAGATGGCCATCCACCCCGCGCAGGTGCCGGTCATCAACGAGGTCTTCACGCCTTCGCCCGCAGCGGTCGCGCATGCGCAGGCCGTGGTGAGCGCATTCCAGGCCGCGGGAAATCCGGGCGTCGTGGCACTGGAGGGGCAGATGTACGACCGCCCCCACCTGCTCCGCGCCGAGCGCCTACTGGCGCGGGCACGGGCGGCTGGCGTTGCAGCCTAGGCGCAAATTGGGCCAGGCCGGTTCGACGCGCTAAAGAAGCCTATTCTTCCCAGGGCCCCGAATAGTCGCCGTAAAGGCTGGTGACCTCCGGGCGCGGGCGCTCGGGCCCTGCGCCGTCGAAAGTGCCGATATGGATGAAACCGACGACCCTTTCGTGCGGAGCCAGGCCAAGGATGCGCCTGCCCTCCTCCACGTCGGAATACCAGTTGGTGATCCAGTTGGTCTTGTAGCCGAGTGCATTGGCGGCAATGACCAGGTTCATGGCCGCCGCGCCGGCGGAGAGAAACATTTCCCACTTGGGAATTTTCGGGTTTTCCTTGGGGCTCGAAACCACGCCGATGACCAGTGGTGCGCGCGAAAACCGCGTCAGTTCCTGCTGGCGCCGGCCTTCGGTAAGCGGCCCCTCCCGGGCCTCCGCAAGCGCGGCAAGCCGCTCGCCGATGCGGTGACGCGCTTCGCCGCGATAGAGAATGAAGCGCCAAGGCTCCAGCCGGCCATGGTCCGGCACTCGCGAGGCGATGGTGAGCATCGTTTCGATTTCGGAGTCATTGGGTGCCGGCTCGCGCAGCTCGGGGATCGGCGCCGAGCTTCTGTTCAGCATGAATTCTATGATCGGTGACTGCGTCACGGCATTCTCCTGGTTTTTTGGCTGAAGCGCGGCCGACAGAGCTGCGGCGGCTTTTGGCTATTTGCGGTACTGGCGCATGAACTGCTGACTTGAAATTGCCACCGCATTCCGCTTCAAACAAGCCATGCTCGCCGGATTCTCAAGACATTTGCCGACCATTGCCGCTGCCGCGGCATTTGCGCTGTCGCCTATGGCGAGTTCGGCCGAGGAGGTCAACCCGATTCAGGGCCTCAAGCTGCCCGCCATCACCGGCTATTCGTCGTCCCACGGCGGCACGCCGGCCGGCCCGCAGGCGACCGGCGAGGTGACGCTTGCGGCGAAGCTGACCGACAAGGGCAGCGAGATCAATCGCGGACTGGTGTGGCGGGTGTTTCGCCCGGAGCCGGGGCCTGACGGGAAGCTGCCGCTGGTCGCCTCGGCAGAGGGCGGCACCAGCCTGTTCCGGCTGGAGCCGGGCAGCTATCTGGTTCATGCCTCGTTCGGGCGCGCGGGGGCCACGAAGCGCATTACCGTCGGCTCGCAGCCCAAGCACGAAAACGTTGTGCTGGATGCGGGCGGGCTGAAGCTCGATGCGGTTCTGGCCGGCGGCGTGCGCATTCCTTCCGACAAGCTGCGCTTCTCGATCTACGAGGCGCAGGCCGGCGCAGACGGCGACCGCGCGCTGATCATTCCGGATGTGAGCGCCAACTCCATCGTTCGGCTCAACGCCGGCACTTATCACGTCGTCTCCACCTACGGCTCTGTGAATGCGGTGATCCGGTCCGACATCCGCGTGGAGGCCGGCAAGCTGACGGAGGCAACCGTCGAGCACCGCGCCGCTGAAGTGACGCTCAAGCTGGTGCGCGAAGAAGGCGGCGAGGCGCTGGCCGACACCTCCTGGTCGGTGCTGACGACATCCGGAGATCCGGTTCGCGAAAGCGTCGGCGCCTTTGCCTCCATGGTGCTTTCCGAAGGCGACTACACCATCGTGGCCAAGAACCGTGATCGCATCTACCAGCGCGATTTCACGGTCGTCGCCGGGCACAATCAGGACGTCGAGGTCGTGGCCAATGAGAACAACGCGACCGATCCCGACGACGGCGCGGACTGAGCGTTCGGCAAGTTCGCCGAATTTGATTCTTCGGCCCGTCGGTGAGGCCGCTGCCCTCCCCTGGATACCCGTTAGCGCCCGACGGTGCGTCGCAGGCTGCCTCATTGCAGGCCGAGGCGCATTCAGAGAACGACTGCCGCAATCAACAGAGCCTGAAATGACAAAGGCCGCCCGAAGGCGGCCTTTGAAAAATCGTAGCGATAACCGAAATCAGCGCGAGTAGAATTCGACGACCAGGTTCGGTTCCATCTGGACCGCAAACGGCACGTCGGAAAGGCCGGGCACGCGCAGATAGGTGGCGACCATCTTGTTGTGGTCGACTTCGATGTATTCCGGCACGTCACGCTCAGCGAGGGAGACAGCTTCCAGAACGATGGTGAGCTGCTTCGACTTCTCGCGGACCTCGATCACGTCGCCGGCCTTGCAGCGGTACGAAGCGATGTTGACGCGGCGGCCGTTCACGTTGATGTGGCCGTGGTTGACGAACTGGCGTGCAGCGAAGATCGTCGGAACGAACTTGGCGCGGTAGACGATGGCGTCCAGACGCGACTCCAGCAGGCCAATCAGGTGCTCCGGCGTATCGCCCTTGCGGCGGTTGGCCTCGTCATAGGTCTTGCGGAACTGCTTTTCCGAAATGTCGCCGTAGTGGCCCTTCAGCTTCTGCTTGGCGCGCAGCTGCAGACCGAAGTCCGAGAGCTTGCCCTTGCGGCGCTGGCCGTGCTGGCCCGGGCCGTATTCGCGCTTGTTGACCGGAGACTTCGGACGGCCCCAGATGTTTTCGCCAAGACGGCGGTCGAGTTTATACTTGGCGGATTCGCGCTTGCTCATCGCATTCCCTTTCAAACAAATATGCCCGGAACCTCATGCTCCGAGCGAAGGAAACGCGCCCTCCTCTGGCCTCCTTTATCGAGACCTGACAGGATTTCCCGCGCAAAGCTGGCGGAAAAACCCACGGGACACGTAGACCGCGCATCGCTGCACGGCTGGCGGGTCAATATGTGACGCCGCGCGGAAAGTCAACGCATTTGGACGAGTGCTTACGGAAAGTAGCTGTTCTACACACCGGCGTCCAGCACCGGCCGACTTTCAGCGGCCGGCGCTGGTGCCGTGTGCATAAATCAGTGCTTGGTCTTGTGCTCGGGCAGGCCTTCGCGCTTGGTCTCGGCGAATTCCTCGAGCTGCTTCTCGCTCATGGATTCATACATCTGCTTGGATGCACCTTTGAGCGAGCTGACCTTGGTTTCGCCCCGCTTGGCCGCAAGCGCGGCCCCGGCTGCCTTTTGCTGGGCTTTGGATGTGGCAGGCATGGTTTCGACTCCTTGTGACGGCCCCGCGCGCCATCTCAACATCGGAGGTGTTTGGAGAAGGTTCTGCCGGGCAGGTCGTTACCCCTTGCGCGTCCAATCGGACGCACGGCGCAATCAGGAAAACCCGCGGATCGGCATCAGGTTCCGATAAAACGCTCAACCTACCGAAAGGCCGAAACCCTGCATCAGCCGGCGCGTGGGGAAATCCGGCTTGCCGGAGGTGAAGATCGCCACGTCGGGCTCGTGCTCCGGCTCGGTGTTCGTGGACGGCGCGAGGAGCGACAGCGCACGGCGCGCAATCGCCTCGGCCGGATCCAGCCAGTCCACCGGCCAGGGTGCAAGCCGGCGGAACACATTGGCCAGAAACGGATAGTGGGTGCAGGCCAGCACCACGATGTCGGTGCGCTGGCCATCCTGCTCGACGAAACAGGGCGCGATCTCGGCCTTGACGGCCTGATCGTCCAGCGCCGTACCACGGATATAGGCCTCCGCCATGCGGGCCAGATTCTGACTGCCGACCAGCCGCACATGGCACTCATTGGCGAAGGACTGGATAAGGTCGCGCGTGTAGGCACGCTTGACTGTGCCCGGCGTGGCGAGAACCGAAATGAGCCCGGACCGAGTGCGCTCGGCCGCAGGCTTGATGGCCGGCACGGTGCCAACGAAAGGCGTTTGCGGAAACGCCGCACGCAGGTCCGACAGAACGAGCGTCGAGGCGGTGTTGCAAGGAATGACCGCGATTTCCGGCCGATGGGTTTCGAGCAGCCCGGCGAAGAGGTCCACTATGCGCCGCTTCAGCGCCTCTTCCTCCCAGTCGCCATAGGGAAAGCCGGAATCGTCGGCCACATAGACGAAACGGCGGTCGGGCATCAGCACGCGCGCCTCGCGCAGCACGGTGAGCCCGCCAATGCCGGAATCGAACATCAGCACCGGCCGTTCAGTCATCCTTCGAGGGTCCCTCGCCTTTCACGGTCTCGTTGACGTCATGTGTATCACGATCTGCTTTCGCTTTTCTTTCCGGATAGCCCGCACCGCGCGGTGCCTTCGGCGAGAAATAATCCAGCGAGGATATCACACCGCGCAGAAGCTTGATCTCTTCCAGCGTGAAGGCCGGACGGGTCAGCACGGCGCGCAGATTGTCGAGCATCTTCGGCTTCTTGGCCGCGGGGCGGAAATAGCCGCGCGCGTCGAGCGCGGCTTCAAGATAGCCGATCATGCCGTTCAGCTGTTCCTTGCTGGCCGGGGTCAGCTCCGGGCCCGTGAACGGCGTCTGCTCGCCGGTCACGAAGCCGGACTTCATCCATTCATAGGACATCAGCAGCACCGCCTGGGCGATGTTGAGCGAGGCGAAAGCCGGGTTGACCGGAAAGGTGACGATCTCGTCGGCCAGGGCGACTTCCTCGTTCGACAGGCCGAAGCGCTCGCGCCCGAACAGAATGCCGGTGCGCTCGCCAGCCGCCGTGCGCCCGCGCAGCTCTGTTCCCGCCTCTTCCGGGCCACGCACGGGCTTGAATCCGTCTCGCTCGCGCGCTGTGGTGGCGAAGACGAAGTTCAGGTCGGCCACCGCCTGCTCCAGCGTCTCGAACACCACCACGCCATCTATGACATGGTCTGCCTTGCTCGCGGCCGCACGCGCCTTCTCGCTCGGCCAGCCGTCGCGCGGATTGACCAGCCGCAGTTCCGAAAGCCCGAAATTGGCCATGGCGCGCGCCACCATGCCGATGTTCTCGCCCAACTGCGGCTCGACCAGTATGATTGCCGGGCCGCCGGTGATGAGGGTCTTGTCGCGATCCGTGCCTGCCATTGTCCTATTCAAAGCCGGTTTTCCGGCGCCCTGTCTTGCACAAGTTTAAACGAAACGAAACCGCCGCAAGCATGGCCGGTGCGGTATTTTCGCTGCAATTCTGCCCTTCCGCGCCTGGACTGGGCTGCCGCGGCAAGCCGCCTGCCCACGGCGGGGCGGTAGCGTTTGCGCGGTTCCCCCCGCTTTGCTATAGGGGCCCGGACTCCCTTCGTAAAACCGCTGGAACCATCGGGTTCCGCTCCCAGAACGAGGCATTTCAATGACAAAAATCAAGGTGGACAATCCCGTCGTCGAACTCGACGGCGACGAGATGACCCGCATCATCTGGCAGTTCATCAAAGAAAAGCTGATCCACCCCTACCTCGACATCGATCTGAAGTACTACGACCTCAGCATCCAGCACCGCGACGCCACCGACGACCAGGTGACCGTCGACGCGGCGAACGCGATCAAGCAGTACGGCGTCGGCGTCAAGTGCGCGACCATCACGCCCGACGAGGCGCGCGTCGAGGAATTCGGCCTCAAGAAGATGTGGAAGTCGCCCAACGGCACCATCCGCAACATCCTCGGCGGCGTGATCTTCCGCGAGCCCATCATCGCCAAGAACGTGCCGCGCCTGGTGCCGGGCTGGACACAGCCGATCATCGTCGGCCGTCATGCGTTCGGCGACCAGTACCGCGCCACCGACTTCAAGTTCCCCGGCAAGGGCAAGCTGACCATCAAGTTCGTGGGCGAAGACGGCCAGGTGATCGAGCACGAGGTGTTCGACGCGCCGAGCTCGGGCGTGGCGATGGCCATGTACAACCTCGACGAGTCGATCCGCGACTTCGCCCGCGCGTCGTTGAACTACGGCCTGCTGCGCGGCTATCCGGTCTATCTGTCGACCAAGAACACCATCCTCAAGGCCTATGACGGCCGCTTCAAGGACCTGTTCCAGGAGGTCTACGAGCAGGAATTCGAGGCGCGGTTCAAGGAAAAGAAGATCTGGTACGAACACCGCCTGATCGACGACATGGTCGCTTCCAGCCTGAAGTGGTCGGGCGGCTATGTGTGGGCGTGCAAGAACTACGACGGCGACGTCCAGTCCGACACGGTCGCGCAGGGCTTCGGCTCGCTCGGCCTGATGACCTCGGTGCTGATGACGCCGGATGGCAAGACGGTGGAGGCCGAGGCCGCCCACGGCACCGTTACCCGCCACTACCGCCAGCACCAGAAGGGCGAGGAAACCTCGACCAACTCGATCGCCTCGATCTTCGCCTGGACGCGCGGCCTGGCCCACCGGGCCAAGCTGGACAACAACGCCGAGCTGAAGAAGTTCGCCGACACGCTGGAGCGCGTCTGCGTGCAGACCGTGGAAGCCGGCTTCATGACCAAGGACCTGTCGCTGCTGATCGGCCCCGACCAGCCGTGGCTCTCCACCACCGGCTTCCTCGACAAGATCGACGAGAACCTGCGCGCCGCGATGTCGGCCTGAGACACGCAGGCCTGACGGAAAAAGCCCCGGAGCGATCCGGGGCTTTTTCATTGTGAAGTCAGCCGGCCAGCTAGTCAGCTTTTCTCGCGATCTCGGCAAGCACTGCTTCGGCCGCGATCTCGCCGGAGGGTCGGGAGGTGGCCATGCGTCGGGCGACTTCCACAAAACCGTCCTTCTGCCAGGCGCGGAAGCCGGTGTCCTCAAAGAGCGCCTCGAGGTGGCGGGCCAGGTTTTCAGGCCGCACATAGCGATCATAAAATTCCGGAACGATTGCGCGATCCGCAATCAGGTTGGGCAGAAGTGCGGACCATACGGTGACCATGCCCTGCAGGACCCTGGCGATGGCGTCGAGCTTGTAGGCCGAAACCATTGGCACTCCCGGCAGCGCCAGCTCGAGCGACACTGTGCCCGAAGCGATCAGCGCGGCATCGGCCTCTCCAAAGGCCTGCCATTTGCGCGACGGCTCCAGGATGATTTCGGGCTGCTGTTCCCAGCCGGCAACGGCGGCATGGACAGTTTCGGCCACGTGCGGCACGGTAGGCAGCAGAAGCCGCAGGCGGTGGCCACGCGCACGCAGCGCCGTCACCGTCTCGCCGAAAGGCTCCAGAAGGCCCCTAACCTCGCCGCGGCGGGAGCCGGGCAGCAGAAGCAGCGTCTTTTCCCGCGAGGCCGAAAGATCGCGCGGTTGCGCCTGAGCGGCGGATGCAGCGATGACGCCCGGCTCCTGTGTCAGCCGGTGGCCGACATAGGTGCCCGGAGGACCCCCGAGGCGGTCGAGTTCCGAAACTTCGAACGGCAGGATGCACAGTACCCGGTCGACATGCGGCCGCATGGCCTTGGCTCGCCCCGGCCGCCACGCCCAAACGCTGGGGCAGACATAATGGACGATGGGGATGTCGGGGTTCAGCGCGCGCACCTTGGTCGTGACGCGCAGCGAGAAATCCGGGCTATCGATGGTGATCAGGCAATCTGGCTTCGAGGCGGCGATTTCCCTGGCCGTTTCGCCAATGCGGCGAATCAGCCGCGGCAGGTCGCGCAGAATTGCCGTAAAGCCCATCAGGGCAATCTCGCTGCCGTCGAAAAGTGGGTTCAGGCCCAGCGCCTGCAGGTGGCGGCCGCCGATGCCCACCAGTTCGACATCGCGCCCGGTTGCGCTCTGCAAGGCGCGAACGAGATCTGCCCCGAGCAGGTCGCCGGACTCTTCTCCGGCCACGATTGCAATTTTTAGCGGCGGCGAAACCGTCATTTCCGCTCACCGGCGGTCAGGCCGATGACGAACAGGCCGAGCTCATCCGCGCGCTTCACCATCTCGCCGTAGTCGAGCACGAAGGAGCTGCCGGCCTCCACGCCAATGCCGGCAAGGCCGGCCGCGTGGGCGCCCTCAACGGTGGTCGGCCCGATTGCGGGCAGGTCGGCCCGCCTCTCCTGCCCCGGCTTGGCGCACTTCACCAGAACCCCCCGTTTCCTGCCCGCGAGGCGGCCATGGTCACGCATGTCGGCCACGCGCGCAAGCAGGCAATCCGTGCCTTCGATGCCCTCGAGTGCGATGACGCGGCCGCCGACGGAAACCGCGCCCTGGCCGATATCCAGCCGGCCGATAGCCAGCGCCGCCTCCAGACCGGCATCAAGATCCGCCCAATCGGCTTTCTGCGGCGCTGCGCGCGTCATGAGACCGGAGGGCGCGAGCAGATCCGGCACGACCTCGTGCGCGCCCACGACCTTGAGGCCAAAGCCTTCCAGGCCCTTGACGAGAGCCGACAGCAACCCGTCGTCGCCGCGCGTCAGGGCGGCGATTGCCCGCGGAAGTATCCTCAGCAGCATGAGGCTGGGGCGCACCTTCTGCCATTTGGGGCGACGGTCTACGCCGCCGGCCAGGATGACATGGGTGACACCGCGACGCTTCAACATCGGCACGAGGCCAGCGAAGTTTTCCAGTTCGAGGAAATCGTGCTCGCAAGCTGCCAGCGGCGATGCGGGTTCCGCCTCGCCCTCGATCATTGCCACGAAGGGCGAATGACCGTTTGCAACCAGGCGCTCCGCCACGTTTATGGGCAATCTTCCGCTGCCCGCGACGATACCTACCCTGTCTCCGGGAGCAAGCTTGATCCGGATCTCCGGCTCAGTCCTGATCGTCGGCGTCGTCATCGACGGCACCCTTCACTGGCGGAACGGTGTAGTGGCGCTTGCCGCGGTCGCTGATGAAATCGACGATCAGCATCGCGGTCGGCGAATCCGCAAACTCAGTCCGCGCGATCTCGATATTCTCGCTGACGGGACGGCTGCGGTCGAAGATCGTCCTGTAAGCGCGCAGCAGCGTGTTGATTTCCGCCTTCGACATGCCCGAGCGCCGAAGGCCGACCATGTTGAGGCCGCGCAACTTCGCGCGATTGCCCACGGCGATACCGAAGGGAATCACGTCGCCCGCTATCATCGAGCCGCCGGCGAGGAATGCGTTGCGGCCGACGCGCACGAACTGGTGCACTGCGCTCAAGCCGCCAATGCCGACATTGTCGCCGATCTCGCAATGACCGGCCAGCGTGGCACCGTTGGCGAAGGTGACGTTGTTGCCGATGACGCAGTCATGCGCGACATGGCAATAGGCAAGGAAGTTGCAGTTGTCGCCGACGATGGTTGCGCCGCGCGAATTGTCCGTACCGGTGTTCATGGTGACGAATTCGCGGATCGTGCAGTTGTTACCGATCGTCAGTGTCGTGCGGCCGCCCTTGTGGCTCATGTTCTGCGGCAAACCGCCCAGCACGGCCTGCGAGTGCACGGTGCAGTTCTCGCCAAGGGTGGTGGCGCCGAGGACGGTGACATGGCTGATGAGCCGCGTGCCCGCGCCGATCACCACCTCTGGGCCGACATGGCAGAATGGCCCGATGTGTGCGCCGGCACCAAGCTGCGCTCCCGGCTCGACAACGGCCGATGGATGGACGAAGGTTTCAGTCTGCATAAATTCTCGCTGGTCAGGCCGTGGGCGGCGACATCATCGCCGAAATTTCCGCTTCCGCAGCCTTTGCCCCGTCAACCATGGCTTCGCAAGCGAAACGCCAGATATTGCCGCGCTTTTTCAACTTCTTCACATGGATGTGAAGACGATCGCCTGGTACCACCGGTCGCCTGAACTTGGCGTTGTCGATGGTCATGAAATAGACGAGCGACGGCTTGTCGTCGCCCTGGCTCTTGATGCAGATGGCGCCGGCGGTCTGCGCCATCGCCTCGATGATGAGCACGCCCGGCATGACCGGCTGGTCCGGGAAATGGCCGGCGAAATGCGGCTCGTTGAACGTGACGTTCTTGATGCCGACCGCGGAATTGTCGCCGTCGATGTCGACGATCCTGTCCACCAGCAGCATCGGATAGCGGTGCGGCAGCAACTTCAGAAGACCGAGAATATCGACAGCTTCGAGTGTCGTTACGGCGTTATCGGCCATGTTCGTCTCACCCCCTCTTGGGCTTTGATGACAATTTGCGGATGGTGGCAACATCGCGCATGAATTCCATCATGGGCCGAGCCGGCAGGCCAGCCCACACTTCGCCGGCGGGCACGTCGTTCATGAAACCGCTGGCAGCGGCCAGCTTGGCGCCGCTACCGATCGTGAGGTGATCGGCAAGGCCGACGCGACCACCCATCATGACGTAGTCGCCGATGGTGACGGAGCCGGAAATACCGCAGTGCCCGGCAATGATGCAGCCGCGGCCGATGCGCACGTTGTGGGCGATCTGGACCAGATTGTCGATCTTTGTGCCCTCGCCAATGATCGTATCGGCCATGGTGCCGCGGTCCACCGTGGTGTTCGCCCCGATCTCGACGTCGTCCTGGACGATGACGCGGCCGATTTGCGGGATGCGTTCGGGCCCGCGGGCACCGCCGACGAATCCAAAGCCCTCGCGGCCGACGCTGGCGCCGCTGTGGATGACGACGCGATTGCCGACGAACGCACACTGGACGCTGGCATTCGGGCCGACATAACAGTCGCGACCGATCTGCGTATTGGCCGCGATGACGGCGTTGGGGGCGATGATGGTGCCGGTGCCGATGGCAACGCCGGGGCCGATCACCGCGCCAGCCTCGACGATCACCCCGTCTTCAAGTTTCGCGCTGGCATCCACATAGGCGCGCGGCGAAATACCGGTCTCGCCGGTCATGGTGCCGGGCGTGGCGGCAGCAGGGAACAAAAGCCGGCCGACCTGGGCGAAAGCCACCTGCGGCTTGGGCGTAACCAGAACAGCGATTCCCGAAGGAATCAAGGCGCTTATATCGGGCGTGCAAAGCACCGCGGCAGCGCGAAGCCTCTCCACGCTGCCGGCGTTTCGCTTGCCTTCGATGAAAACCAAGGCGTCGTTGCTGCCTTCACTAGCGGGAGCAATGGTGGAAACCACCTTCTCGGCAAGGCTGGCGTCGACGAGCTCCGCGCCGGTGAGGTTCGCGATCTCAAGCGCCGTGAAACGGCGCGACGGCACGAAGAAGACCGGGTCGGACATATGAACCTTTTCTTCCGGGCCCATGCGGCCCGGAAGTTTGCCAGCTTCGATCAGAAGCGGGTCGAAATACCGAAGTTGAAGTTCTGCACCGCATCCCCATCCTGCTTGACGACCGGGATGGCGTAGTCGACGCGCAGCGGACCGAACGGCGAGGCCCAGATCAGGCCGGCGCCAATCGATGCACGCCATTCCATGCCCTTGCCGACGATGTCCACACCGCCCTGACTGACAGGAATCTTGTTGCCGAACAGGGTAGCCGCGTCGGCGAAGACCGCGCCACGCAGCCCGAGGCTCTCCGGAATGACCGGGAGCGCGAACTGAGCTTCGGCGGAGGCATTGAGATAGCTGGTGCCGCCGACATGATCGTCGTTTCGAGGATCATACGGACCGATGCCGCCGTATTCGAAACCGCGGATCATGCGATCATTGCTCTGGAAGTGATCGAAGATGCGCAGATTGTCGGAACCGTAGCCGGCGACATGACCGCCGCCAACGCTCGCCAGACCGACGATGTCATACTCTTCCGACAGCGTCTGATAGTAGCTGCTGCGGCCCGTGACCTTCACAAACTTGGCATCACCGCCAAGGCCCGCCACTTCCGTGGTCAGCGCGGCGTAGATACCCGAATGCGGGTTCTTCATGTCGTCGATGGTGTTGTAGAGCAACGTGCCGGAGACTGACGACTTCACCCACGGGCTGTTCTTGACACCGTCCACAATGGCCGGGGAAATCTCATTGGGACCGCAATCGCCGCCTGGAACACCTGCGTTATCGGCCGTGCAATCGCCCCGGAACTTGTACTTCTCCTGGGTCAGGTTGTAGGCCAGCTGGGTCGACAGAGTTTCCGTGATCGGCAGGCCGAAGCGGACCGTACCGCCGTTCAGCTCGTTCTCGTAATTGGTGAAGGTACGGGTCTGACGATAGACGTCGAAGCCCGCCGCAACGCGGCTGCCGAGGAAGTAGGGCTCGGTGAACGAGACCATGAAGTCGCGCGCGTTCCGACCACCACCGGCCGAGAGGCGGATATACTGGCCGCGGCCGAGGAAATTGCGCTCGGTGATGGAGCCTTCCATCGACGGACCGGGCGTCTCGCCGCCGGAGGTGTAGCCGGCGCCGATCGAGAACTCGCCGCTGGCCTTCTCGACCACATCGACGACGAGCACGACCTGATCGGGCTCGCTGCCCGGCGCGGTCGAAACCTGAACGCTTTCAAAGAAACCAAGCCCCTCAAGGCGCTTCTTCGCGCGCTGGATCAGAACCTGATTGAAGGCATCGCCTTCGCTGACGTCGAACTCGCGGCGAATCACATAGTCGCGGGTGTAGTCGTTGCCACGGATCTCGATGCGCTCGACATAGGCCTTTGCGCCCTGATCGATGGTGTAGGCGACCGAGATGGTGTGGTTCTGGAAGTTGCGGTCACCGCGCGGCGTGACCTGCGCGAAGGCGTAGCCCTTGCCCGCAACCGATTCCGTCAGCGCGATGATCGATTCCTCGACATTCTTGGCGCTGTAGACGCCGCTGGAGCGGGTCTTCACGATCGACTGCAGCTCGGCCGCATTGAGTTCGGGAATCGAGGTCTCAACGGCAACATCGCCGAAGGTATAGCGATCGCCTTCGTCGACCGTGATGGTCACGGTGTAGGTGTTGGTCGCCTCATTGAGGTCGCCGGACGCCGAGACCACGCGGAAATCGGCATAGCCACGGTTGTAATAGAAGCGGCGAAGCGCCTCTTCGTCGGCGCGCAGGCGCTGCTCGTCATAGACGTCGTCGCGCAGCAGGAAGGACAGGATCGTCGACTTCTTGGTCGAGATCACATCGGCCAGGCGGCGCGAGCCGAAAGCGTGATTGCCGACGAAATTGATCGCAGCGATCTTGGTGCGCTCGCCTTCCTTGATGTTGAAGACGACGTTGACGCGGTTTTCGCCCAGATCCATGACCTGCGGGGTCACGGTGGCGTCGTTGCGGCCGATACGGCGATAGGACTCGCGGATCGCCTCGGCGTCAGCTTCCATCGTCGCGGTCGAGAAGGCGCCGCGCGGCTTGAGCTGCACCGTGCCGGAGAGCTGCGCGTCCTTGATCTTCTTGTTACCCTGGAACAGGACCTGATTGACGACCTGCAACTCGGAAACCTGCACGACCAGCGTGGAGCCTACCTGGTTGATGCGGACGTCGGAGAACAGCCCGGTGGCGAAGAGGCGCTTTACGGCCTCGTCGATATCGGCGGCGGAAAACGACTTGCCGGGACGAACGGCAACGTAGTCACGAATCGTCGACGCCTCGATGCGCTTGTTGCCCCGCACTTCGACATTGCTGATAACCGCAGCCGAAGCGACCGAAACAGCGGAAAGCTGCACGACGGCGGCCCCCGGAACGGCCAAAGAAGCGGACATAGCCACCGCGGACGCGGCGCTTAGAAAATTCGATGCTGCCTTCATCGGGCTATTATACCTTTTTCTCGTAGTCCCCACGGCGAGAAAACCGGACGTGCGGCCAATTTCCCCTACCGTATTAACCGGATTTTCCCTACACGCAAGGCTTCTGGTTAATTTGCATTTACTTAGCGATCTCGCGTGACATTCGCGTCACGCATATCGACGCGGATGGTAAACGCCCTCTCAACGAGCCGCCTTGCCAGCCAAATTTATTCATAAATTTCAGCATCCAAACAGATCGTTCCAGAAAACGAACATCATGAAGCCCAAAACGATCAGCATGCCGATTCGATAGAATGTCTCTATCATCCGCTCCGGCACCGGGCGACGGATGACTGCCTCCACGCCATAGAAGAGCAGATGGCCGCCGTCCAGCGGGGGAATCGGCAACAGGTTGAGAAATCCAATTCCCACAGACAGGAAAGCGACGAGCTGGACCAGCCATTCGAAGCCGAGCTTGGCCGCCTTGCCTGCCATGCCGGCGATCTTGACGGGGCCGCCGAGCTGGCACTTGTCCTCGCGGCCGACCACGAAACGCTGCAGGAACTGTCCGGTACGGGCAATGATGGTGCCGGTTTCGTTCACCGCCTCCACGAAGGCGCCGACCGGGCTGTAGTGGATGATCCGCGGGCGGCCGAGTTGCTCGTCGTTGACGACGCCGATGACCCCGACCTTGAGCTTGTTGCCGAGCGCGTCGGTCTGCTCCATCGGCTCGGGCGTGGCGGTCAGGGTGATTTCCTTGCCGCCGCGCAGCATCATGAAGACTGTCTTTTCGCCGGTCCTGCCCGAAACCAGGCGCTGGACATCCGAAAACGTCTCCACCCGCTCGCCTTCAACACTGACGAACCGGTCTCCGGGTTCGAAGCCCGCCACGGCTGCCGGGCTGTCTGGCCGCACCTCGGCTACCATCGGCTCCGAGACAAAGCGGCCATAGAGCGAGAAGATGACGGTGAAGACGGCGATGGTGAGAAGGAAGTTGAACAGCGGCCCGGCGAACACAGTGGCCGCGCGCTTCCAAACCGGCTGGGTGTGGAAGGCAACCTTGCGCTCGGCCTCAGACAAGGCCTCGGCGCCTTCGGCATCTGGGGCGCTGGTCACGTTCATGTCGCCGACGAACTTGACATAGCCGCCGAGAGGAATGGCCGAAAGCTTCCAGCGCGTTCCGTGCCGGTCGTTGAAGCCGATCAGCTCCGGGCCGAAGCCGATCGAAAAGGCCTTAACGCCGATGCCGCACCAGCGGCCGACCAGATAGTGCCCCATCTCGTGCACGAAGACGACGACCGTCAACACGAAGAGGAACGGGATAATCGTGCCGAAAAGCAGGCTGCTGGTGCCGAACATCGCCGGAAGTATCTCGTTCAATGTCATGCTCCCAAAACAAATCGTCCCGCCAAGCGCGCGTCGCGAGTGTCATGCCGATCCCGGCAAATCCAAGGCGCCCGCTCGCCTATTCCGGCCCGGGAGGCTGACTAGCGGGGGAACAACCCGCCAACCGGATCCGCGACGCCGCCAAGCAGCATGCCGATGAAGTACAGCGCGAAGGCCGCCGCAACAAGCCCGTCGACGCGATCCATGACGCCGCCATGGCCGGGAATGAGATGGCTGGAGTCCTTTACGCCGTGCCGGCGCTTGACCCAGGATTCGAACAGGTCGCCGATCTGCGAGATCACGGACAGGAGGATCGCCACCGGCAGCATGACGAATAGCGAGGCGCCAGCCCAAACCGCGACCGCCAGGCCGGCAGCCACGCCGCACACCGTGCCGCCCATGGCGCCGCTCCAGGTTTTGCCAGGAGAGATCGAGGGAGCAAGCTTCGGCCCGCCGACGGCGCGGCCAACGAAATAGGCAAGGATGTCCGTCGCCCATACCACGGCAAACAGGAACAGCACGGCTATCAGGCCCGTCTTGTCGCCGCCTCGCAAAAATGCCAGCGAGATGCCCGACAGGCCGGCATAGGCGAGGCCGGCAGCAGTCCAGTTGCCCTGCCCGCGCACGAGGCCGAAGCCGGCGGACACCAGGACGGCACCGGCCAGCGCAAGCAGCACCCCGCCCGCAGGCCAGCCGCCAAGCAGCGCCAGCAGAACCACGGCAAGCAGAGCCGCCGAAAACCATTGATGCGCGCCATTGGCCTCGGTACGCGACATGGCGCACCATTCATAGAAGATCGCCAGCGAAATGGCCGCCGACAAGGCGCGGAACGGCAAGCCGCCAAGCCAGGTGAGGCCCAGCACCACCACCGCCATGACGATGCCCGAAATGACGCGAAGCTGCAGGTTGTTCATTTGTCTGGTGCTCAAGATGCCGCGCCGCTGGCGAGCAAGCCGCCGAAACGGCGCTCGCGTGAGGCATACTGCTCCAGCGCCTCGGCCAGATGGCTCCTGGTGAAATCGGGCCAGTAGCAAGGCATGAATACGAGTTCACTATAGGCTGCCTGCCAGAGCAGGAAGTTGGAAAGGCGCATTTCGCCGCTGGTGCGGATCACCAGATCGGGATCGGGTATTTCGGCTGTGTCGAGAGCATCCGAAACCGTCTCGACATCAATGTCTTCGGGCGCCAACTTGCCGGCGGCAACCTGCTCGGCGATCTTGCGCGCCGCGCGCGCGATTTCGTCGCGGCCGCCATAGTTGAACGCGATGACCAGATTGATGGCGGAGTTGTCGGCGGTGAGCGCCTCGGCTTCGTGCAGTAGTGCCGCAATGTCGGGCTGCAGGCCGTCACGCTCCCCGATGATGCGCACCCTCACCCCGTTCTGGTGCAATTCGGCCAGATCGCGGCGGATGAATATGCGAAGCAGCCCCATCAGGTCGCTGACTTCGGATTTCGGCCGAGACCAGTTCTCCGAGGAGAAGGCGTAGACGGTCAGCCAGGAAATTCCCTGGTCTGCGGCAGCCCGCACCGTCTGGCGAAGCGCTTCCACGCCTGCGCGATGGCCAGCGACGCGCGGAAGCCCGCGCGCCTTTGCCCAACGGCCGTTTCCATCCATGATGATCGCGACATGCGCAGGCGTCGTCATATCTTCGCTTTCATGCCGCCGGCTTGGCCAGTCACGCCTCAGACCTGCATGATCTCGGCTTCCTTCCCGGACAGAAGGCTGTCGATCGTGCTGATCGTCTCGTCGGTGAGCTTCTGGACCCGTTCCGACTGCGTGCGGGAATCGTCCTCGCTGATGTCGCCGTCCTTCTGGGCCTTTTTGAGATGGTCCATGCCATCACGGCGCACGTGGCGCACGGCGACGCGGGCGTTCTCGGCATAGGTGTGAGCGATCTTGACGAGTTCCTTGCGGCGCTGCTCGTTGAGTTCCGGTAGCGGAATGCGCAGCGTGGTGCCGTCCACGATCGGATTGAAGCCGAGGTTGGATTCGCGAATAGCGCGGTCGACAGCGCCGACCATCGACTTGTCCCAGACCGAGACAGAGATCATGCGCGGCTCGGGCACGGAAACGGTGGCCACCTGCGTTATCGGCATGGCAGAGCCATAAGCCTGAACCTGGATCGGATCGAGCAGGTTGCTGGACGCGCGCCCGGTTCTCAGCGATGCCAGGTCGTGCTTGAAGGCGTTGATCGCGCCTTCCATGCGCCTCTGGATGTCGTTGAAATCTGCCCCGTTGCTCATCTCTTACTCTCCTTGACCTTGAAGTCCGTCAGGCCATCACTGCGGTTTACGTTTCGGCGACGACCGTGCAGCGGCCACCGCCCCTGAGGATTTCACCGAAACCGCCCTGCTCGTGTATCGAGTAGACGATTATCGGAATGTTGTTTTCGCGCGCAAGCGCAATTGCTGCCGTATCCATGATTGTCAGCCCCTTGGCGATCACCTCGGCATGGGTAATGCGCTCGTATCGCGTCGCGGTGGGGTCGATCTTCGGGTCGGAGGAATAGACGCCGTCGACCTGGGTGCCCTTGAACAGCGCATCGGCGCCGATCTCGGCCGCGCGCAGCGCTGCGGCCGAATCGGTGGTGAAGAAGGGATTGCCGGTGCCGCCGGCGAAAATCACGACCTTGCCCGCGTTCATGTAGGCGGTCGCCTGGCGCTGGGAGAAGCTCTCGCAGAGCTCCGGCATGGCAATTGCCGAAAGCACCACCGCGTCGACGCCCTGCTTGACCAGCGAGGTGCGCAGCGCAAGCGAATTTATTACGGTGGCCAGCATGCCCATATGATCGCCGGTCACGCGGTCGCCGCCCTTGGAGGCTACGGCCACGCCGCGAAAGATATTGCCGCCCCCGATGACGACGCCGACTTCGACGCCCAGGGCCCGGGCCTCAGCGATATCGGAGGCGATGCGGTCCACCACCGAAACGTCGATGCCGAAATGCTGCTCACCCATCAGCGCCTCACCCGACGCCTTCAGCAACACACGCCGGTACAAGGGTTTGACCGTCATCCTGTCCTCGCTGGATCTTTTGTTTGTTTAAATGAAATGCACGCCGGCGCGAGGCGCCGTGCAGCCAACCGGCATTGCAAGCTGCGATACACGAAGGGCACCGCGTTGTCACGCGATGCCCTGTTCGTCAACCGTCAATTAGGCTTGAAGAGTGTTACTGCTTCGCCGCAGCCGCAACTTCAGCCGCAAAGTCGGATTCCTGCTTCTCGATGCCTTCGCCGAGGGCGAAACGCAGGAAACCGCTGATCTTGGCCGGAGCGCCGATTTCCTTCTCGGCTTCCTTGAGAGCTGCCTCGACCGTCAGGTCGGGGTTCAGCACGAAGCCCTGCTTCAGCAGAACGACTTCCTCGTAGAACTTGCGCAGGCGACCTTCGATCATCTTCTCGATGACGTTCTCGGGCTTGCCCGATTCGCGGGCCTGCTCGGCGAAGATCGCCTTTTCGCGGGCGACGACGGCAGGATCGATCTGCTCGGCGTTCAGGGCCAGCGGGTTGGTGGCGGCAACATGCATGGCCACCTGGCGAGCGAAAGCGCGGGCGGCATCGGCATTGCCGGTGGTCTCGACGGCCACCAGAACGCCCAGCTTGCCGAGGCCCTCGGCAACCGAGTTGTGGACATAAGTCGCAACCGCGCCCGCCGGAACCGACAGCTTGGCCGCGCGGCGGAAGCTGAGGTTCTCGCCGATGGTGCCGATTGCATCCTTGATCGTGTCGGCGACGGACTTTTCGGAACCCGGATAGGGGGCAGCGGCAACGGCGTCGCCCTCGCCCTCGATGCCGAGCGCGACCTGGGCCACGTTGCGGACGATCTCCTGGAAGGCATCGTTACGGGCCACGAAGTCGGTCTCCGAGTTGACCTCGACGACGACAGCCTTGTTGCCGTCGCCGGCAACGCCGATCAGGCCTTCGGCCGCGGTACGGCCGGCCTTCTTGTCGGCCTTGGCGATGCCCTTGGCCCGCAGCCAGTCGACTGCGGCTTCCATGTCGCCGCCGGTCTCGGCCAGCGCAGCCTTGCAATCCATCATACCCGCGCCGGTCATATCGCGGAGTTCTTTGACCTGTGCTGCTGAAATGCTCATTCTTTAGCCTCTTTGTTAGAAATGCGTGGGCGCACCACCGACTTTTCGATGATGCGCCTGACGCCTGCGCGACAATGCGCGCCCGATCCGGGAAAAATCGGGGGCCGGGCCACGGCCCCCGGCGCCATTACGCCTCGGGGGCGGTGCTTTCCGGCGCCTCGTCGAGCGTCGGCTCGACCGGGGCTTCGGCGGAAGCGCCGACGTCCATGCCCAGCGCGCCCTGCTGGCGGGCGATACCGTCGATGGCGGCGCGAGCGATCAGATCGCAGTAGAGCGAGATCGCGCGGGCGGCGTCATCGTTGCCGGGGATCGGGAAGTCGACCTTGTCCGGGTCGCAGTTGGAGTCGACGATGGCGACAACCGGAATGCCGAGGCGCTTGGCCTCGAGGATCGCGATCGCTTCCTTGTTGGTGTCGATCACGAACATCAGGTCCGGCGTCGAGCCCATGTCCTTGATGCCGCCGAGGGCCTTGTCCAGCTTCTCGCGCTCGCGCTCGAGGTTCAGACGCTCCTTCTTGGTGAAGCCCTGGGCTTCGCCAGCCAGCAGTTCGTCAAGCTTGCGCAGGCGCTGGATCGAGTTGGAGATCGTCTTCCAGTTGGTCAGCATGCCGCCGAGCCAGCGCGAGTTGACGTAGTACTGGGCCGAACGCTGCGCGGCGTCGGCAACGATGTCCGAAGCCTGGCGCTTGGTGCCGACGAAGAGAACGCGGCCGCCCTTGGCAACCGTGTCGGAAACCTGCTTGAGAGCCTGATGCAGCAGCGGAACCGACTGCGACAGGTCGATGATGTGGATGTTGTTGCGGGCGCCATAGATGTAGGGCGCCATCTTCGGGTTCCAGCGGTGAGTCTGGTGACCGAAGTGAACGCCAGCTTCCAGAAGCTGACGCATGCTGAAATCAGGCAGAGCCATTGTTCTTTATCCTTTCCGGTTGGCCTCCACGGACATCCGACATTTCGAGGGAGGTTTGCGCCATGAAGCCCATGGCCTCCGCCTGCCCTTTCCATGCCACCGGAGGTTTCAGCCGGATTTCTCCCGGCGGACACCAAAGTCCGTGTGTGGAATGGGGGCGCATATAGAGGGATGACGGCGGAAAAGCAAGCACAGCCGGCGCCGTCTGGTGGATTTCAATGCGCCTTTGCCTCCAGCGCTCGCACAAGGGGCGCAGCCGCGCTGCCGCAGGCCCCCCGCTATTTGCTGCAGACCTGGGTGGGCGTATCGAAAAGGGTGAGGTCGACCAGCTTGCCGGCCATGGAGAACTCGCCATAGTCCATGACCAGGTCACGCGTCAGCCCGTTCTCGTGCAGCTTGAAGCTGATGCGGTATTCCGGCACCTCTTCCCCGCCCCCGGAGCTTTCATCGAAATAGGCGATGTCGACCGGCCAGTATTTGTCCTTGGCCAGGGTCTTCAACGCCCCCGTTTCCGGATCGGCCTTGTCGACCCCGGCCTGCTTGCCGACGACGATGGTGGTGGTCATGACCTTGTCGGCGTCCTCGGAACCATCGAACAGGCTGGTCTCGTAAAAAGTCTCGCCAGCCTTGGCCTTGTCGATCAGCTCGACCAGGTGCTGGGTGGGAAATTGCGTTGCGGGCAGTTCAAGCGTGCTCTTTTCCGGCCTATCCATGGCGACCTTGACGCCGTTCGCTTCGCGCGTGGCCATGCCCTTCACCTCGTGATCGAGATGCTGGTCCACGAAGGACTTGGTGACGAAGCTGAATGTCTTGCCGTCGGCATCCTCGAAGGTAGTGGTCTGCTGATCTGTCATGCGCGCGTTCCCGCCGGTCGCGATCTGGGTGACGAATCGGAACTTGACCGTGTAGCCTTCGCAGGGAGAGCCGTTGAACTCATACACCATCCGGCCGGCGAGGCTGGAAATGCCGGAGCGGTCGGAAGCCTTGTCGAGAGACAAGTCGTAGACGGCGCGATGCGGCACCAGGGGAGCACCGGCGAAAGCCGGAACGACGCCCAAGGCAAGAGAAGGGACCAAGGCGAGAAGGGCAAGGCGCGATGCGCGCATGGAGACGCTCCGGTGGCGCGATCCCCACGGACCGCTGATGAGGTCAGTTTTAAAAAAAGTCGTGGCGGAAGCTAGGCAAAAATAGCAGTTTGCGCGCGACAACCAATTTCCAACCCAAGACATAGGGAATGACTATGACCGACACAATCGAAAACCGGCTTAGCCAGCTCGGCGTTACCCTGCCTGTGGCTTCCGCGCCGGCGGCCAACTATGTGCCTTTCATGCAGAGCGGCAACCTCGTGTTCACCGCCGGCCAGTTGCCGCTGAAGGACGGCAAGCTGGGGGCCACCGGGCTGCTCGGCCAGGACGTTGACACCGCCGGCGGCCAGGAAGCCGCCAAGCTTTGCGCCATCAATGTTCTCGCGCAGATCAAGGCCGCCCTGGGCGACCTGGAGCGGATCAAGCGCCTGGTGAAGATCACCGTCTTCGTGGCTTCGGCGCCCGGCTTTGCCGAACAGCACCTGGTCGCCAACGGCGCGTCGGACTTCCTCGTCGCCGCGCTGGGCGAAGCGGGCAAGCATGCGCGCTCGGCTGTGGGCGTGGCGATGCTGCCGCTCAACGCCTCGGTCGAAGTCGAAGCCATCGTCGAAGTCGCCTGAAGGTAAGCAGACCATGACCAACTTGTCCTGGCTGACGGCGCGGCCGATCGCGCACCGCGGCTACCACGACCTGAACAAGGTCGTGTGGGAGAACACGCTATCGGCTTTCGACCGTGCCATCGACCGGGGCTACGCCATCGAATGCGACGTGCACCTGTCGGCGGATGGCGTGCCCGTCGTGTTCCATGACGACGATCTGAAGCGGCTGGCGCGCACGGAAGGCTATGTCTGGCAGCGCACCGCCGCCGAAATGGGCGCACTGCGCATCGGCGGCACGGCCGATTATGTTCCCACCCTGCAGGAATTGCTCGATCACGTCGGCGGCCGCGTGCCGCTGGTGGTCGAACTGAAGGGCATTCCCGGCCGCGACGAAGGCCTGGTGGAAAAGGTCTGCGCACTGCTGCATGCCTATCGTGGCGAGGCGGCAATCATGTCCTTCGACCACTGGCTGATCCGCCAGTTTCCAGCGCATGCCGGCACGATCCCAACCGGGCTGACGGCCTACGGCACCAAGGACCACGAGCTGGAGGCGCATTTCTCCATGCTCGCGCACGACATCTCGTTTGTGTCTTACAGCGTGTCCGACCTGCCCAACCGCTTCGTGCGGTTCGTGCGCGAAAGGCTGCACATGCCTGTCATCACCTGGACCGTGTGCACCCAGGCAGGGGTGGAGCAGACCTTCGCCCATGCCGACCAGATGACGTTCGAAGGTTTCGAGCCGGATCCGGTGCGGGCTGCCTGAATGTGCCGGCCGCCTCTTGTACTGTCGGAAGGGGCGCGTATCTAAAACCTCATGGACAGCACGCGGGACGGCAACAAGACAAGAGCGGATGGCGACTACGCCATTCGCGTCGTGGACGGGATGGGCGGTTTCATCAAGGCGGAGTGGGACAGCCTGACCGGAACTTCACGCGACGATTCATCCCGACCGTATAACCCTTTCATTTCATTCGACTTCCTCAAGATTCTTGAAGAGGCCGGCTGCGCCGTGCGTCGTGCGGGGTGGATGGGACACCATCTGCGCCTCGAAGACCCGAACGGCACCCTGCTCGGCGCAGTGCCCTGCTATCTGAAATCGCACAGCCAAGGCGAATACGTCTTCGATCACGGCTGGGCGGACGCGTTCGAACGCGCCGGCGGGCGCTACTATCCCAAGCTCCAGGTTTCCGTGCCCTTCACCCCGGCGACCGGACCGAGGCTGCTCGCAAGCCGTTCAGCCGATGCTGATTCCGTCAGGGCCGCCCTCGCCTCCGGGCTCAGGCTGGTGACCGAGCGGCTCGGCGTGTCGTCGGCCCATGTCACATTCGCCACGCGGGATGACATGGCGGCGCTGAGCACGGCCGGCTTCCTTACCCGCACCGACCAGCAGTTCCATTTCTTTAACGAGGGGTATTCGAGCTACGAGGGTTTTCTGGAAACGCTCGCCTCGCGCAAGCGCAAGTCCCTGAAGAAGGAGCGGCGCGAGGCGCTGGCGGCAGGCATCGAAATTGACTGGCTGACCGGCAGCGATCTAACCGAACGCGTCTGGGACGACTTCTTCGGCTTCTACATGGATACCGGCAGCCGCAAATGGGGCCGGCCCTATCTCAACCGCGCATTCTTTTCGCTGGTTGGCGAACGGATGCGCGACGACGTGCTGCTGGTGATGGCGCGGCGCAATGGCCGCTATGTGGCCGGCGCCATCAACTTCATCGGCTCGGACACGCTCTACGGCCGCAACTGGGGCTGCGTCGAAGACCATCCCTTCCTGCATTTCGAAGTCTGCTACCACCAGGCGATCGACTTTGCGATCTCACGCGGGCTCAGGGTCGTCGAAGCCGGCGCCCAGGGCGAGCACAAGCTGGCGCGCGGCTACCGGCCGGTCACCACCCAGTCTGCCCACTACATCGCCCATGCCGGGCTGCGCAATGCGGTAGCCGCCTATCTCGAGCGCGAGCGCGAGGAGGTGCGGGAGATCGGCGAATATCTGGACGAGCACGGGCCGTTCCGGAAGGACCTCTCCCCTCGTGAAGACTAGCCCCTAGTGCACCACGGTCTTTGAAAACAGGTTGATGATGCCTACGCCCACTACGATGAAGCCCATGCCGACCAGCGCCGGCAGGTCGAGCGCCTGGCGGAACCAGATCCAGCCGATTGCGGTGATGAGGACGATGCCGGCCCCGCTCCAGATGGCATAGACGATGCCGATTGGCATGCTGCGCACCGCAAGCGACAGGAAGTAGAATGCAAGCGCGTAGCCGATGGCGGTGGCCACCGACGGCAGCGGGCGGGTGAACCCGTGCGTCTCCTTCAACGCCGCGGTCGCCATGACCTCGAAGACGATGGCGACGACCAGAAAGACATAGTTCAACTGCATTCGCATTCCTGACCGGTTGATTGCGGGAAGCCCCCGAAACGACTATGACGCGAACACGCTGACGACGAGAGGGCAGATGATGAGATACGACGATACCAATGTGTTCGCCAAGATCCTTCGCGGCGAACTGCCGGCGCACAAGGTCTATGAGGACGAGCACGCGATTGCGTTCATGGATCTGATGCCACAAGGCACGGGCCACACGCTGGTGGTGCCCAAGGCTCCCTCGCGCAACCTTCTGGATGCCGACCCGGCAACATTCGGCCCCCTCATGGCCGCCGTTCAGAAGATCGCCCGCGCCGCAAAGCAGGCCTTCGAAGCAGACGGCGTGACCGTGATGCAGTTCAACGAGCCCGCCGCGGGCCAGACGGTCTTCCACCTGCACGTCCACATTTTGCCGCGGTTCGAGGGCGTGGCGCTGAAGCCGCACACGGGGCAGATGGAACAGCAGGAAGTGCTGGTCGCGAACGCCGAGAAGCTGCGCGCTGCTCTGGTCTCAGCCTGAGGCCCCCCCTAGCGGACAGACCCTGGCCGGGGCAGCGTGTTCCGGCCTCGAGTGCGGTTAGTGACTGGTCGCCAGTGGTCTCTCGGAGACTATTGCGCCAACAGCCCACCGGCTAGAACGATTTCGGCGGCGACTATGCCGGCGAGCACGCGCCGGCCGAGCAGCATGTAGGCGGCAAAGCCCAAGACCACCGCACCGATTCGCAGCGCGATGGGCGCTGCCGCCAGCGCCCCGCTGGGAAATATGATCAAGTTTCCGATGACCGCCGCCACGAGCGCCGTTGCGACAGTGCGCACCAGAACCAGGAAATCGGACTTTTCGGATATGCGGCCGCCCAGATAGACGCCCAGAAAGCGCCAGCTGTCGGTCGCAAGCCAGCCTGCGACAAGGATGAACAGGAACGGCCACCACCAGGCGTCGATGGACTGGAAGGTCATGATGCAGCCTGCCTCCGCGACAGCCGATGATAGGCATAGGCGCCCAGGCCGCCGCAAAGGCCGGCCGCCAGAAGGTCGAAGCCCGGCCAGAGGGCATGAAAGACCGGGCCGAGCACGAGGCCCATCACCATCGCAACATGCCCTGCCCGCTCGCGCGCCGAGCCCCACAGCGAGGTCAGGAAATACATCGGCGTCAGCAGAAAGAGAGCCGCCGAGACGAGCGGCGGCATGTTTTCCGCCAGAAGGTACACGCAGGCCACCACGGCCACGTTGACCAGCAGCAGTGTCGAGCCCAGTCCCGCATAGTAGGTGGTACGCATCTCACGCGGTATGCGGCTGAGCCGCTCCATGGCCAGAACCCAGGATGTGACCGCGACGAAATGGGACAGGAAGTAGAGCACCCATTTCGGCGTGCGCGGGCCCTTCAGTTCCGGCACAAGCGCCACCACCATCGGCGTGAGGCGAATGGAAGACAGCGCAACCGCCAGGGCGGCTGCGGGCAGCGAGGCCCCCGAGAGAATTGCGCCGATCAGCACCACCTTGGCGGGCAGCGCCCAGACGAAGCCAGTCATAAAGACAGCCTGGCCGAGCGTGAGGCCTGATTCCTTCGCCAGGCCCGCAAAGCCAATGAAGGCGCTGGCCAGGATGAGGCCGGGTACCGAAACCGCCGTCTGCACCCCGCGCAGATACCACCTGCCGCGCCCGGCCTGGGCGAGCACAATGTTCCGGGTTATGGCGGCAGATTCGTCGGACATCGAAGCGCTGATTAGCATGAGGCGAAAAGGGGGACGACGCCAAAGTCTTATGCCAGCCGGCGAAGGATTGTCAGGAGACACCCCCGTCGATTCTTGAACAGGCGGAAAGTAGCCGCTAGCCTTCGACCGTCTAAAAAGGCGGACCGGTTTGGTTAGCCCGGTCGTTTCCTCAGGGAAGCTCTGGCTGGTGCATCGCGCCAAGTCCCATGACGGAAACCGCGCCGCACGGTGCGCCGCGGAAACGTTAGGGATATGTCATGCAACAGCAAATCTCAGTCATCACGCTCGGCATCCGCGACCTTGCCAGATCGCGCCGCTTCTATGTCGAGGGTTTTGGATGGAAACCGGTGTTCGAGAACGACGAGATCGTGTTCTACCAGATGAATGGCTTCATGCTCGGCACGTGGCTGGAAAGCGCGCTTGCCGCCGATATGGGGCGCAAGCCCATGCAGCCCGGCGCGTTTGCACTGGGCCACAATGTACCGCAGCGCAGCGACGTGCAGCCAACCATGGACCGGCTGGTTACCAGCGGCGGCCGCCTGCTCAAAGCGCCGGTCGAACCGCCGCATGGCGGCTTCAGCGGCTATGTCGCCGACCCAGACGAGCATGCGTGGGAAATCGCCTGGAACCCTGCCTGGGCAATCAGCGAGGCCGGCTTCGTCAGCTTCGGCGTATGAACCTATAACAAGACCGCCGGCCGCATTTTGCAGCCGGCGGTCCATTCACTAGCCGTGCGCCGTCAGATCAGCCCTTGCGGGGCAACTGCGGCACCAGGCTGCGCTTGTTTCCGTCGCGAGCCTTCGGCTTCTGCGCAACCGCCTTCTTGGCGGTCGCCTTCTTTGCCGCGGGCTTCTTGGCCGGGGTCTTGCGCGGCTCTTCCTTCTTCGGCTTTACAGGCACCTCGTCGGCGATGGTCTCGAGCTTCAGGCCGGTCTCGCCGTTTTCCTTCGTCTCGACCGTGACGCGAACCGTGCCGCCCTTCTTGAGCTTGCCGAACAGTACCTCCTCGGCAAGCGGCTTCTTGATGTGCTCCTGGATGACCCGGCCAAGCGGCCGCGCACCCATGCGCTCGTCGTAGCCCTTGTCGGCCAGCCAGGCGACGGCCTCGGGCGACAGGTCGAAAGTGACGCCACGCTCCGAAAGCTGCGCCTCCAGCTGGAGCACGAACTTCTGCACCACCTGATGCACCACCGGCACCGGAAGCGAGCCGAAGGGGATGATGGCATCGAGACGGTTGCGGAACTCCGGCGAGAACAGCCGGTTGATCGCCTCCATGTCATCGCCTTCGCGCTTGGACGAGCCGAAGCCGATTGCCGCCTTGGCCATGTCGGCCGCGCCCGCATTTGTCGTCATGATGAGAATGACGTTCCGGAAGTCGACCTGCTTGCCGTTATGATCGGTCAGCTTGCCGTGATCCATGACCTGCAACAGGATGTTGAACAGGTCCGGATGGGCCTTCTCGACCTCGTCGAGCAGCAGCACACAGTGCGGATGCTGGTCGACGCCATCGGTGAGCAAACCGCCCTGGTCGAAGCCGACATAGCCGGGAGGCGCGCCGATGAGCCGCGAGACGGTGTGGCGCTCCATGTATTCCGACATGTCGAAGCGGATCAGTTCCACGCCCAGTGACGAGGCGAGCTGCCGGGCAACCTCCGTCTTGCCGACGCCGGTGGGGCCGGAGAACAGATAGGAGCCGATGGGCTTTTCAGGCTCGCGCAGGCCTGCGCGCGCCAGCTTGATTGCCGAGGCAAGCGCGGTGATGGCGGTGTCCTGGCCATAGACGACGCGGCGCAGCTCGCTTTCCAGATTGGCCAGCACCTGCTCATCGTCGGCCGAAACCGTCTTGGGCGGAATGCGCGCCATGGTGGCGATGGTTGCTTCGATCTCCTTGATGCCGATCGTCTTCTTGCGGCGGCCTTCCGGCAGCAGCATCTGCGAGGCGCCGGTCTCGTCGATCACGTCGATCGCCTTGTCGGGCAGCTTGCGGTCGCTGATGTAGCGGGCCGACAGTTCCACCGCCGCCTTGATGGCGTCGTTGGTGTATTTCACCTTGTGGAACTCTTCATAGTAGGGCTTCAGGCCCTTCATGATCTCGATCGCGTCGTCGACGGTCGGCTCCTTCACGTCGATCTTCTGGAAGCGCCGCACCAAGGCGCGGTCCTTCTCAAAAAACTGGCGGAATTCCTTGTAAGTGGTTGACCCGATGCAGCGTATCGCGCCCGACGACAGCGCCGGCTTGAGCAGGTTCGAGGCATCCATCGCACCGCCGGACGTAGCGCCCGCACCGATGACGGTGTGGATCTCGTCGATGAACAGGACCGCGCCCGGATATTCCTCGAGCTCCTTGACGACCTGCTTCAGCCGCTCCTCGAAATCGCCGCGGTAGCGGGTGCCGGCCAGCAGCGTGCCCATGTCGAGCGCGAAGATGGTGGCGTCGGCCAAGACGTCGGGAACGTCGCCCTCGACAATGCGCTTGGCCAGGCCCTCGGCGATGGCCGTTTTGCCGACGCCGGGATCGCCCACATAGAGCGGGTTGTTCTTGGAGCGGCGGCACAGCACCTGGATGGTGCGGTTGATCTCTTCCGCGCGACCGATCAGCGGATCGATCTTGCCGGCGCGGGCCTTCTTGTTCAGGTCCACGCAATAAGCGCTCAGCGCATCCTGTTGCTTCTTCTTGCCGCTGTCTTCCGAGGAATCATTGCCGTGCGAGCCGGTCTGATCATCCTCCGCGCCGCGTGGGGTACGGCTCTCGTTGGCGCCCGGGCGCTTGGCAATGCCGTGCGAAATGTAGTTGACCGCGTCGTAACGGGTCATCTGCTGTTCCTGCAGGAAATAGGCAGCGTGGCTTTCCCGCTCGGCGAAAATCGCAACCAGCACGTTGGCGCCCGAAACCTCTTCGCGGCCGGACGACTGCACGTGGATGACCGCGCGCTGGATAACGCGCTGGAATCCGGCCGTCGGCTTGGAATCCTCATCATAGCCGGTGACGAGATTATCCAGCTCGGTATCGATGTAATTGATGACGGTGCGCCGGAGCTCTTCGAGGTCCACGTTGCATGCGCGCATGACCGCCGCCGCCTCGGCGTCGTCGATCAAGGCCAGCAGCAGATGCTCGAGCGTTGCGTACTCGTGATGACGCTCATTGGCAAAGGTGAGCGCCTGGTGAAGCGCCTTTTCGAGGCCCTGGGAGAAAGCCGGCATTCAAAACCTCATTTCTTCTCCATCACGCATTGCAGCGGATGTTGATTCTGTCGGGCAAAGTCCATGACCTGAGACACCTTGGTCTCTGCCACTTCGAACGTATAGACCCCGCACTCCCCCACGCCATGATTGTGAACATGCAACATGATGCGTGTGGCGGTTTCGCGATCCTTTTGGAAAAAGCGCTCCAAAATGTGAATCACGAACTCCATCGGAGTGTAGTCGTCGTTGAGGATCAAAACCCGATAGAGACTCGGCTTCTTGGTCTTGGCCTTTGTGCGTGTGATGACCGCCGTTCCCCTCCCGGGGGTGTTTCCTCCGTCACCGCCACTCTGCATACGCGCCATTCGCATTATCATGGCGCCCCCGACGCTCTTCACAAGTTCCATGTCTTTCGCGAGTTCCTCACCCGAAAACGGAATGTAGGTAATCAATTTGAGATTTTAAGCTCTTCTGTGTGGGTGACAATATGCTTGCGGCCCGGGAGGCCGACGATTTCTCCCTTTCGTGATCCCCCAGGACCGAAACACGACAAAGCCCGGCTGCGCCACGCAACCGGGCTTGCAGCGGGGCGGAAAACCCCGAAGCGTTTGACTAAACCTACTTCGTCTTGCTTACCATGGCCTCGAACGGCCCGTAAGCCTCCTTCGCGAGGTCTGCATAGAGCGAGCCGAGTTTGGTGGCTTCGCTGACGAAGCCTTCATAAGTCTGGCGAGCATAGTCAACCTGGATCTCCAGCGCCTTTTCCAGCGAACTGGAGGTCATCACGCGCTCGAGCGTGGTGGCACCTGCCTCGAACGACTTCTTGCCGTACTCGGTGGTCTCGACCGCAATGGCCTGGGCATTCTTGGAAACGGCAGCAAAGCTCTTCAGCCCGCTGTCGACGAACGATTTGCCGAATTTGTTGATCTCTTCGAATTGCAACATTTGCGCATTCCCTTTCCGCGTTTGCAGCTGGTGGTCTCGGCGCATGTTATTTTGCGTCGCAATAAATTTATTGTGCAGTGCACAATAAGTCAATGCCCGGAAACCCAGCCCACGCGGCCGCTGCCTCAATTCCTTCTAAAACTCGACTAAAAAGGTGAACGTCCCGGTTACCATAAACGGATTGGTAACGCAGTGGACCTACTGTCCCGCCAAGTGAGGCAGGACCCTTGCCGCCTCAAAGTGCAACAACAATCAAAGGGTGAAACAGTGCGTCAAGCGTTTGCCGGCGCTGCCTTCAGGCAGGCCTTCTCCGCACGATCCGCGATTGCAGGCCTTCTCGCCGTAGTCATCAGCCTCGCGATAGCCGCTCCGGCCGCCGCGCAAAGCAAGCAGAACCCCAGGTATGCCGCGCTCGTGGTGGATGCCAATACGGGCAAGGCGCTGTTCTCGGCGAATGCGGATTCGCGCCGCTATCCGGCCTCCCTCACCAAGATGATGACGCTGTACCTGACGTTCGAGGCACTGTCGCGCGGCAAGATCACCAAGGAGACGCGCGTTCCCTTCTCCGCCAAGGCTGCGGCGGAACCGCCCACCAAGCTCGGCGTCCGCGCCGGCGGATCGGTTTCGGTCGAATCCGCCATCCTCGCCCTTGTGACCAAATCCGCCAACGACGCGTCGACCGCCCTTGGCGAGATGCTCGGCGGTTCGGAAGAGAATTTTGCCCGCATGATGACCGCCAAGGCGCGCAGCCTCGGCATGAACGGAACGGTGTTCCGCAATGCGAACGGCCTGCCGAATTCGGGCCAGTTCACGACCGCGCGCGACATGGCTACGCTCGGCATCGCGCTGCGGGAGCACTTCCCGCAGTACTACGGCTATTTCTCGACGCGCTCCTTCACCTTCGGCCGTCAGGTCATGCCGAACCACAATCGCCTTCTCGGTCGCGTTAAGGGCGTGGACGGCATCAAGACCGGCTTTACCAACGCCTCCGGCTTCAATCTCGTCTCGTCGGTGACGGACGGAAACCGCCGCATCGTTGCGGTGGTGATGGGCGGTGCTAGCGGCGCAAGCCGCGACAAGCACATGACCGACCTGATCGCGAAGTATCTGCCGGCTGCCTCCAATGGCGGCAAGGCCGCTCCGCTGGTGGCAAAGGCTGGCAGCACCCAGTTCGACGCTGTCGGCAAGCTGCAGTTGCCGAAGCAGGATGCTCCAACGCCTGATATGCGCCCCGACACCGAAGCACTGGTGGCCGAGGCCACGGTCGACGTGGATGAAGCGCCGGCCGTGCCCTTCGAACAGGCCAAGGCAGAGCCAACGCCGGAAGAAGTCCCCGCCCCCACCCTGCAGGCCTATGCAGACCCGGCTCCGCGCCCGCAGGCGGCGCTTGAGGCAGCCATTGCCGCCCCGCAGGTCGATCCGGTCAAGACCGCTTCCGTAGCCGCCCCTTCTGGGTGGGTGGTGCAGATCGCCTCTTCGCCAAGCCGCGCCGAGGCCGAGGCCATTCTGGAAAAGACGACCAAGGTGGCTCCCGGCCCGCTTCGCAAGGCATCGCCGTTCACTGTCCCCTTCGAAAAGGGCGGCGTGACCTACTACCGCGCGCGCTTCGGCGGCTTCGGCTCCAAGGTTGCCGCCTGGGACGCCTGCGCCGCGCTGAAGAAGCAGAAGATCAGCTGCTACGCAGTACAGAACTAGCAGTCAGGCCTGAAACACTCCCGGTTGTATCCGCGTCGAAGGAGATCTAGTCGTGATTGGTGAGCAGAATGTCCTTGGCTTCGTTGATCCGCGCCGCCAGGAAAGACGAGCCTCCGACATCGGGATGCAGACGCTGCATCAATCGGCGATGCGCCTTGCGGACATCCGCCGGGGTGGCCCCCGCTTCAAGACCAAGGATCTGGTAGGCCTCCTCCTTAGTCATGGCGCCAGAACCTGGCGCAACACCATGCCGGTGACCACCACCCGGCTGCGCGTTTTCTCGCCAGACGGGAAACCGGCTATCAAGATAAGTCTCTAGGAGCTGACGGCTCTCGGAGTCGCTATAAAGCTCCGAATACACCTCCAGAAGCGCGCTGAGGCCGAGCGAGGCGAGCTGCTTCTGCTCGTGTTTCCCGGCCAGCACCAGCCCGTCCAGCCTGCCGGTTTCGTGATCCAGCACCATTTCCAGTGCGGCAGTGCGCACGGTGGAGCGGCCGGGTGGCGCCCTTTGGGGCCGAGTGCGACGTAGGCCGTTGGCATACCAGGCGGCCGCCGCAGACACGAGCATGCCGCCAACGCCGACGCGGCCGAGCAGAAGCAGGCCAACGCCCACAAGGCCGACAAGCGCCGGGCCGGCGATGCGCAAGCCGCGGGCAAGCGCTGAGGCATCTGTGCGAACGAACAGGGCGAGCACCAACAGCGCAATTGCCCCGGTTCCCAGCAGCCCGAGCAAGACACTCATGACCGGCCACCTGCGCGCAACTGGCTTAGAAGCAGCCGATCCTCGCTGCTGCCGCGCGTCTCAAGCGCCTTCAGCCCGCCCGTGGCGTAGACTGCAATGGCCGACAGGAGCTTTGCCAGAGTGGCAGCCGATGTTCGGTCGAAGCGGAACCAGGCACCGCCGGAAAGCCGGGCGATTTCCTTGAAAGCAGCCTCGGTGAGATGGTCCTGCCCTTCCTGGAACAGAAATACCGGCAAGCCATGAAGGCCTAGCTGCCCGGCCTTGACCGAAAGCGCATCGACATCTTCTTCCATCGCATCGCCGATATAGACCAGCGCTTCAACCTTGCCCCGGGATGTCTCTTTCAGAGCATGCGACAACACCTTGCCGATCTGGGTGTGCCCACCGCGGCATTCGAGCCCAGTCATCAGACGCTTCAGGGAGGCGGTGTCGGCCACGAATTTGGAGGCGCGGCATTCGCCCAGCCCGCGAAAATAGACAAGCTGGACATTGAGCGCACCGGCTTTGCCAACGGCATCGAACATCTCGCCCTGCAATGCGCAGGCGAGATCCCAGGTAGGCTGGCGGCTCATCGTCGCGTCCAGCGCCAAGACGAGGCGGCCGGAGCCCGTTCCAGTGGCAGCGAGTTCCCTCGCCTTGTTGACGAAGGCCGAGATATCCTGCGCGCTTGAGCGCGGGCCGGAGGAAACGGCGCCGCTGCTGCCTTTCGGGGCTGGTGGCTTCTGCTCGCTCATGCGCATGAAGATGTAGCGGCGCCGGCAAGCTTGCAAGGCCGGAGCGAGCAGGTTGGCTGCCGGAGCTAGAGAAGCCCTAGCTCCGCAAGCTCCTGCCTGAGTTTCGCCGGCATTTCCGCCAGACCGGCCTGACCGGCGCCAAGATCGGCCGGAGCGTCAGGGGCCTTGAGATAGCGCCAGCCCTGGAAGGCGCGGCGCGGCTGCCAGCCGGTGCGCACCACCGCCGGGTCGAGCACCAGGTGGCAGCGCGAAATCCCCTCGTCGTCAACGAATGGCCGGATATCCACCAGCCGCTGGCGGCACTGGACGCTGCCCTTGATGACCCAATAGAGCGAGCCGCCGTCGAGGAGCTCGTCGCGCCGTGTCGGGACCATTCGGGTCGTATGGTACTGTTCGACCGGTTCGCCCGCACGCCGGCGCTCGTCGAGCCGGAAGGCTATCCACTCTTCCAGGTCTTCGACGCTGTCGCAGCCGACGCAGAGTTTTATGAGGTTCAGGGCCATGGGGATGGTTTAGCGCGGGCGGTGGCGGGGTCAACGCGTCAGGCGACGTTTGTCCACAAAGCTGCCGCCCGGGCTTTCGTCAGGTCGAGCGGCTCAGCATTCCACGACGTTGACGGCAAGACCGCCCAGGCTTGTCTCCTTGTAACGCTCGTTCATGTCCATGCCGGTCTGACGCATGGTTTCGATGGCCGCGTCGAGCGGCACGAAATGCGTGCCGTCGCCCTTGATCGCCAGCGACGCCGCCGTGACGGCCTTGACCGCGCCCAGCGCATTGCGCTCGATGCAAGGCACCTGGACGAGGCCACCTACGGGATCGCACGTCATGCCGAGGTGGTGCTCCAGCGCGATCTCGGCGGCGTTTTCCACCTGCTCCGGCGTACCGCCCATGACGGCGCAAAGCCCCGCCGCGGCCATGGCGGAAGCCGAGCCGACCTCGCCCTGGCAGCCAACCTCGGCGCCCGAAATCGAGGCGTTGCTCTTGATGATGCCGCCAACGGCCGCAGCCGTCAGCAGGAAGTCGCGGATGCTGGCCTGATCGGCCTCGGGGTGGAAGTGCAGCCAGTAGCGCAGCACCGCCGGCAACGTGCCTGCCGCGCCGTTGGTGGGTGCCGTGACGACACGGCCGCCGGCCGCATTCTCCTCGTTGACCGCCATCGCGTAGACCGATAGCCAATCGTTGGCCAGCAGCGGGTTGGGCTTGTTGTGGCGCCAGTCATCCTGCAGCTTGTCGTGCAACTGGCGCGCCCGGCGGCGCACCTTCAGCCCACCCGGCATGATGCCTTCCTGCGACAGGCCGCGGTCGATGCAGCCCTTCATTGCCGCCCAGATGCGGTCGAGGCCGGCATCGAGCTCGTCGCGCGACATGTGCATCTCTTCGTTGGCGCGCTTCATCTCGGCGATGGACAGGCCGCTCTGCGCCGCCATGGCCAGCATCTCCACCGCATTGCGGAACGGGTGCGGCACCTGCACCGAAGAAGGCTGTTCGCCTGTGGTCTTGAGGCGCTGCAGTTCCTCTTCCGAAACCACGAAGCCGCCGCCGATCGAATAGTAAATGCGCTTGAGCAGCAGGTGGTCGTCGCTGTCATAGGCGTAGAATGCCATGCCATTGGCGTGGCCGAGCAGCGGGGTCTTCTTGTCGAGCACGAGGTCAATGGCAGGGTCGAAGCGGTAGGACGGATGGCCCGGCGGCGTGACCTGCTTTTCCTCCCCAACCTTTTCGATGACAGCGTCGGAAGTATCCGGGTCGACTGTGGTCGGGATCAGTCCGGTCAAGCCGAGGATGACGGCCCGGTCGGTGCCATGGCCGACACCGGTGTAGGCGAGCGAGCCGTGCAGGCTGGCGGCCACGCGGTCCACCTTTGCGCCCGCAGGACGCGGCCATTCATTGCCAAGCAGCTCGTCCAGGAAACGCGATGCCGCCGTCATCGGCCCCATCGTGTGGGAGCTGGACGGGCCGATGCCGATCTTGAAGAGGTCGAATACCGAGAGGAACACGGGCGGCAAGTCTCCATCAACGGGCGCGCAAGGCAGGGACGCTTGCGTCCAAATATAGGGATGTTTGGGCGGTTTTATGAGGCAAAGCTTGGCGTTCCCCGACTTCGTCTGCTTCGCAAACGACATGCGGCAAGACCGCCTCAAACGAAAAGAGACGCGAAAAACGCGTCTCTTGGTACCTCCGGATTATGTCTCAGCGCGCCCCCAGTACAGCGGCCGTTTCGGCCCCGCTCATGAGCCAGGCAAGCAGGATGATCACCGCAAACCCGATCACTGCCTTGGCGGTCACGCCCCAGCAGGATTTCTGAACGCTTTCGTCCATGATGTCCTTGTCTATCCTTAAGAAACAGTGCGAGCGCAACTTCGCAGGTTGCCTTGTTCATTTCTCGCACAAGGCTTCTGGATACCCCTTCGGCGTGAAGTCCGCAACCGAAAAAGGCGAAAGCAAGGCAGGCGCCAGGTAGCGCATGGCGGGGTGATGGTTGGCACCCGGGGAAAACCGGGCGCTTGCTCTCAATCTGCAATTAAGAAAAGAGCAAGCTGTTCGGCGAAATTATGGCTTCCGTTCTTCGCTGCGGGCGGTAGCCGATCATGCCGGTCGTGATATGTTTTTGCGCATGCTCGATTCCCTTCAGCTGACCATTGCCGACCTTGGTGCCGTGGCGTTCTTCCTCGCCGTCTGGCTCGTTCACACGCTGGCCACTGCTGGCCGGCTGGTGAGCCGTGTTTCGCTGACCACTGCGATGAATGCCCAGCGCGCGGCCTGGATGCAGACCATGGCGCGACGGGAACTGCGCATGATCGACACCAGCATCATGGTGGGGCTGCAGCAGGGCACTGCCTTCTTTGCCTCCAGCTCGCTGATTGCGGTGGGCGGCTGCTTTGCCCTGCTCGGCGCCTCCGACCACGTGATTTCGGTGCTGACCGATCTGCCACTGGCCGACGGGCTGTCGCGCCCGTCCTTCGAGATCAAGATCCTCGGGCTGATCGTGATCCTGGCCTTCGCCTTCTTCAAGTTCGGGTGGTCCTACCGGTTGTTCAACTACTGCTCGATCCTGGTCGGCGCCGTGCCGATGGTGCACGAGAGCGGGATCCACAGCCCTGCCCTGCAGATTGCCGTGGACCGCGCAACGCAGATGAACGTCCTTGCCGGCAAGCATTTCAACTCCGGCCTGCGCGCGATCTTCTTTTCGCTGGGATATCTGGGTTGGTTCGTCAGTCCGGCCGTCTTCGTGGCCACGACGATCATCCTGTTTGCGGTGCTGCTGCGCCGGCAGTTCTTTTCGGCGGCGCGGCTGGCCGTGCTGGAGCCGGATCAGGCCGGGCCGGGGAACGGCGTGTCGATCCGCCCCGAAAGCCAGTAGGCCAGAAGCCCGATCCACTCGCGAATGGCGACCGAGGTGTTCTGCAGGGAATCCTGCGGATTGTCGCGCATCAGGCCGACGCCTTCGCGCCCCGAGGTGCGATAGTCGACCGGCCACGGCAGCACATCGAAGCCCGCCTTGCGGAACAGCGCCGTGGACCTCGGCATGTGGAAGGCGGAGGTGACCAGAAGCCAGGTCTCGCCGGGCTTGGGCGATACCAACCGCTTGGTGAACAGCGCATTCTCGTAGGTGTCGCGCGACTTGTTCTCCAGCACCATGCGCTCGCGGTCCACGCCAAGGGCGGAAAGCAGCCGCTCGGCGGTGTCCGCATCGCCCTCGCCATCAAGGATGAGCGATCCCGTGCCGCCGGAAACGACGATGCGCGCGTCCGGATATCGCCGCGCCAGCACGGCCGTCTCCACGAAGCGGTCGCCGGCGCTGTTCAGCTCATAGCCGCCGCGCGCTAGGTTGATGGCGCCTTCGAGGCCGCCGCCGAGCACGACGATGCCATCGACCTTTTCAGGCGCGGCGGGGCGCTGGAACCGCTCCTCCAGCGGGGTGAGCATGATCGCGCCGAGCGATGTCCAGGTCGCGAGCGCCAGGATGAGGAAGCCTGAAACGCAGCCCGCGACCGACAGGCGCCGCCAGCCGGCCAGCAGCGCGACGACGCCCACCAGAAGCAGGAACAAGGCGAGGTTCAAGGGCTGGATGAAGAACCAGAACACCTTGGACAGGACAAAGAACATGCCGCAGCCTCAACCCGGATGGCGCTGAACGCTTACCACCACTTCTCCGGCTGGAACCGCCCCGCCGCCTGTTCGATGACATGCGCGGTCTGGAACAGCGTCTCTTCGTCGAAGGGGCGGCCGATGAGCTGGAGCCCGAGTGGCAGGCCGTTGGCGTCGACACCTGCCGGAACGGCAATGCCTGGCAGGCCGGCCATGTTTACCGTCACCGTGAAGACGTCGTTGAGGTACATCTTGACTGGATCGCTGGCCATCTCCTGGTCGGCGACACCGAAGGCGGCCGACGGGGTCGCCGGCGTCAGGATGACGTCGACGCCAGCGGCGAAGGCATCCTCGAAATCCTTCTTGATCAGCGTGCGAACCTTCTGCGCCTGCAGGTAATAGGCGTCGTAGTACCCAGCCGAGAGCACGTAGGTGCCGATCATGATGCGGCGCTTGACCTCGCGGCCGAAACCGGCGGCGCGGGTGTTTTCGTACATCTCGATGATGTCCTTGCCCGGCACACGCAGACCATAACGGACGCCGTCATAGCGCGCGAGGTTGGACGAGGCTTCCGCCGGCGCGACGATGTAGTAGGCCGGCAGGGCATATTTCGTGTGCGGCAGGGAAATGTCGACGATCTCGGCGCCGGCTTCCTTCAGCCAGGCAATGCCCTTCTGCCACAGGGCCTCGATCTCGGCCGGCATGCCGTCGACGCGGTATTCCTTTGGAATGCCGATCCTCATCCCCTTGACCGAACGGCCGATCGCCGCCTCGTAGTCCGGCACCGGCATGTCGACGGAAGTGGTGTCCTTCGCGTCGACCGAAGCCATGGACTTGAGCAGGATCGCGGAATCGCGCACGTCGCGGGCGATCGGACCGGCCTGGTCGAGCGAGGAGGCGAAAGCGACGACGCCCCAGCGCGAGACGCGGCCATAGGTCGGCTTGATGCCGACGGTGCCGGTGAAGGCTGCCGGCTGACGGATCGAGCCGCCGGTGTCGGTCGCGGTGGCGCCAGCGCACAGCCAGGCGGAAACCGCCGCTGCCGAACCGCCGGAAGAACCGCCCGGCACCAACTGCTTGTTCGAGCCGGCAGCGCGCCACGGATTGATCACCGGGCCGTAGTAGGAGGTTTCGTTGGACGAGCCCATGGCGAACTCGTCCATGTTGAGCTTGCCCAGCATGACGGCGCCGTCTGCCCACAGATTGGAGGTGACGGTCGACTCGTAGCGTGGCTTGAAATTGTCCAGGATATGGCTGCAGGCCTGCGTGTGCGCGCCTTCGGTGGCGAACAGGTCCTTGATGCCGAGCGGGATGCCCTCGAGCGCACCGCCCTCGCCTTTCGCAAGCTTCTCGTCGGAAGCCTTGGCCATGTCTCGCGCCCTGTCGTGCGTTACGGCGACATAGGCGTTGAGGGTGCCGTTGGCCGCATCGATCGCGTCGAGATAGGCGTCGGTGAGTTCGCCTGCCTTGATCTCCTTGGAGCGGAGCTTGGCGCGGGCCTCGGAAATGGTCAGTCTGGTCAGGTCGCTCATCGTCATTCAGCCTGCAAATTCTTTTCGTAAAACACCGACCATTCCGAATCCGGATAGTCGAGCACCGGCCCGCAGCGCGTGAAGCCGGCGCGCTCATAGACGGCCCAGGCGGCCGGGTGCCGGTCGCCGGTTTCGAGAACCAGCCGCCCCAGTCCCTCTTCCCGCGCCAGCGCTTCGATGCGCCCGACGATCTCGAGGCCGATCTTCCGGCCGCGATGCGCAGGGCGCGTGTACATGCGCTTGACCTCGCCTATCGCGCCGCCGTGGCGCTTCAGAGCACCGCAGGCCACCGCCTCGCCATCGTCGCGGGCGATGAAGACCGTGGTGTCGGTGTCGGCCATCTGCTCCGCCGTCATGTGGTAGCAGAATTCCGGCGGCGTCAATTCAAGCAAGGCGGCATTGAGTTCGGCGATCAGGCCGCGCACATCATCCTGCAACGGGCTTTCGGTCGCGATCTCGATTGCCACGCGGCGTTACTCCACCACCTTCGGCACCAGGAAGAAGTTCTCGTCGGTCACCGGCGCATTGGCGACGACGTCCGCCGCCTTGCTGCCGTCGGTGACGACGTCGTCGCGCATCCTCATTGCCATCGGCATGACCGAGGTCATCGGCTCGACGCCGGAAACGTCGACCTCGTTCAGTTGCTCGACGAAGCCGAGAATGGCGTTCAGTTCGCCGGTCATGCGCTCGGCATCCTCTTCGGACACGGCGATGCGGGCGAGATGCGCGACGCGCTTTACGGTAGCTATATCAACGGACATTCAGGATTCTCCGGAAAACCGGGCTGGTTATCGTGTCCGGGCTATAGCGGCGCCCGGCGCGGCGCGCAACAATCATGTCCGAGAACAGGCCATGGCGCACGCTAAATCTCCCTCGTCTCGCCCACTGCCGGCACCAAGACCTCCACGCCCGAGCCTTCCATGCCTGCCACGAACTTCTCCGGTGTCTGGTCGAGCATCGGAAAGGTTGCATAGTGGCAAGGGATGACCGTTTCGAATTGGAAGAAGCGACGGCAGGCAAGGGCTGCCACCGCCCCGCCCATGGTGAAGCGGTCGCCCACCGGCACGATGCCGATCTTGGGCTCGTGCAACTCGTTGATGAGCCCCATGTCGGAAAAGATGTCGGTGTCGCCCATGTGGTACAAGGTGCGGTCATTGGCGAAGTGCAGCACCAGGCCGGCCGGATTGCCGAGATAGGTGTTGGAACCGTCGCCATTGTCTGCAGACGACGAGTGCAGCGCGTTGACGAAGGTGGTGGTGAAGCCGCCGCAGTCGACCGTGCCGCCGATATTGCCGGGGTTGATCTGGTCGCCCCGCACGCCCTGCCCGACGAGATACATGCAGATCTCAAAATTGGCGACGAGCATGGCGCCGGTCTTCTTCAAAATCGCGACGGAATCACCGAGATGATCACCATGACCGTGGGTGAGCAGCACATGGGTGACGCCTTCGGCCGGTCCTTCCCAGCTTTTGCCCCACAGCGGGTTCTGGCTGATGAAGGGGTCGATGAGGATCTTTGCATCCCCCACCTCGACGCGAAACGCGGATTGCCCGTACCAGGTGATCTTCATGGCTTGCGCCTCCTCGATTTTTTGTCGCCCTGAGGATAGAAGGCGGGAGAGCCAAGTCAAAAGGAAAGCCGCGCGCCCTTGAACATCGTTGCAATCGAAGAGCTGCCGGCGCTGCTGGCCAACGGCAAGACGCTGGCCGGGCTGGACCTTGGCGACAAGACGATCGGCGTGGCCGTATCGGACCGCAGCCTCTCATTCGCCCATCCGCGACCGGTCATCATACGCAAGAAGTTCTCGGTCGATGCGGCCAGCCTGCTAGAGCTGCTCGGCAAGGAAAACACAGGCGCGGTGGTGATCGGACTGCCCATCAACATGGACGGCAGCGAAGGACCGCGCGCGCAAGCCTCCCGCGCCTTCGTGCGCAACATTGCGAAACTCACGGACCTGCCTTTTGCGTTCTGGGACGAGCGACTGTCGACCGTCGCTGCAGAGCGCAGCCTGATCGAGATGGACATGTCGCGCGCCAAGCGCAAGACGAAGATCGATTCGGCCGCGGCCGCCTTCATCCTTCAAGGCGTGCTGGACAGGCTTCACGCGCTCGGCGAGGAAACACCGGCAAGATAACGCAGACGACGGGCCTTCAGACGCGCGGCGATCTGGCGACGCCGGCGGAAGGCAAAGATCGCGAGAAGGAGAAGCGTGTCGAACACGCAGGCCTTGGCGACCATGGCCGGAATGATGTGCGGGTCGATGCCCAGCATCTCGCCATAGAGCTCGAACACTAGGTCGTGGACCTGGCGCGTAAGCATCACATAGCCGAAATTGACGTCATAGAACGACAGGCCGAACCAGCCCCAGAAAATGAGCAGCGGCGAGGCCCAGAGGATGAGGATGTAGCGCATCAGCGCCCCCAGCCGATTCGCGCAGCCCCCGGCAGAACACACAGAGCCTGCGCCGACGGCAAGCCGGCGGCCGTGGCGAAGCAGGTCAGTGTTGGGCCGTTGTAGGTGCGCATGGTCGTCCTCGGATTCCCCCTACTTTGAAGCGTTAACCATTTCGCCGCAACGGTAACTGTTCATTAAGGTTAATCGCACCAATCTCACCGATTGGGAATGGCGGCAAATAGGCTGTATAGATCGCCTGCCAACCCTCCCTGCCCAACGTTCCGGCACAACCTCATGATCGCGATTTTCGACAGCATCCTGCCGATCTTCCTTCTGATTCTCGCCGGCAATCTTTTGCGCCGCGTGCCCCTGATCGATGCTGGAGCGTGGTTGGGGCTGGAGCAGATAGGCTACTGGTTCCTCTATCCGGCGCTGCTGTTCGTGACGATCTACAACGCCGATTTCGAAGGGCTCCAACTCGACGCGATGATGCTTGCGCTTGCCCTGGCCCTGACGGCTATGATCGCCCTCACCTGCGCGCTGTGGCCGCTGCTGGGTCGCGCCGGTCTCGTCCAGAGAAGTGAATTTTCATCGATCTTCCAGACCGCGGTGCGCTGGAACAGTTTCATGGCGCTGGCGATTGCCCAAAAGGTCTTTCCGCCGGCCGGCATGGCGGTGGTGGCGCTGGTCATGGCCATCATCATCATTCCGATCAATCTGGTCACGGTTTTCCTGGTGACGCGCTTTGCCGACCGGGCCGCCAACTGGCGGCGCATCGGGCGCGATATTGCAGTGAACCCGATGATCCTGGGTTCGCTGGCTGCAATTCTGCTCCGCCTCCTGCCGTTCCAGCTCTATGGGCCGCTTAACCAGACGCTCGGGCTGGTGGGCAATGCAGCACTTGGAATGGGACTGCTGGCAATCGGCGCCGGCTTGCGCGTCGGCGACCTGTGGCAGCCGCGCTTTGCCCTGCTGCTACCGGTGATGCTCAAGCTGATGCTTTTTCCGGCTCTGCTGATCGGCTCGGCGCTGGCGTTCGGAGTCAGCGGCAGCGAACTTTCCTATCTGGCGCTTTGTGCGGCGGTACCGACGGCGATGAACGGCTACCTGCTCGCTCGCCAGCTCGGCGGCGACGCAGAGCTTTACGCGGCCGTCACCACGGTGCAGACGGTGGCCTCGTTCCTCACCATTCCCGCGGTTCTGGCGGTGTCGGCTCAGATCACCGGATAAAGGGTGTCGACAATCATGCGGGCATCGTGGCGCGCATCGAGCATGCCATAGGTGCCGCGCCACTGGCCGGCCAGCCGCGTCTCGATGAAGGCGTCGGCAATGCGCCCTGCCCCCATGCGCCTCAGTTCCGCGGCGGCGGCCGACAGCGCAAGCTGCTCGGTGAGGATGCGCGCAGAGCCCTCGTCCGACGCGGCGACCTGCTGGGCAGCACGCAATACGCTGGTGGTGCCGCGGCCGCTGGGACCCAGATCCCGCTCGATGCCGGCCAGCACGTCGTCGAACAGGCCGGGCGCGCGGCCAAGAACGCGCAGCACGTCGAGCGCCATCACATTGCCGGAGCCTTCCCAGATCGCATTGACCGGGGCCTCACGGTAGTAGCGCGCCAGCGGCATCTCCTCGACATAGCCATTGCCGCCCAGGCACTCCATCGCCTCGTAAAGCAGCGCCGGCGCGATCTTGCACACCCAGTATTTCACCACCGGCGTCATGACTCGGGCGAAGGCCGCCTCGCCGCGATCGGCCGCAGCCTCGTCGAATGAACGCGCCAGCCGGAACGACAGCGCCGTGGCGCCGGCGACGTCCAGCGCCATGTCGGCAAGCACGCGCTGCATCAGCGGCTGGTCGATGAGGTTCGTGCCGGACACCTGGCGATGGCGCGTGTGATTGACCGCCTCGGCCAAGCCGGCGCGCATGAGCCCCGAGGAAGCGATGGCGCAGTCGAGCCGTGTCAGCGTCACCATGTCCATGATGGTCTTGATGCCCTGCCCCGGCTCGCCCACCATCTCGCCGAGCGCATTGACGAATTCCACCTCGGACGAGGCGTTGGAACGATTGCCGAGCTTGTCCTTCAGGCGCTGGAAGCGGAAGCCGTTGCCGCTGCCGTCGCCCAGGATGCGGGGCATGAGGAAGCACGACAGCCCCTCTCGCGCCTGAGCCAGCACCAGGAAGGCATCGGACATCGGCGCCGACATGAACCATTTATGTCCGGTGATGCGATAAAAACCGTTGGCCGCACGGTCGGCGCGGGTGGTGTTGGCGCGCACGTCGGTGCCGCCCTGCTTCTCGGTCATGCCCATGCCGAGCGTCAGGCCGGCCTTTTCCACCGGCGGCTTCTGCGCCTGGTCGTATTTGCGCGTGGTGACGCGCGGCGCCCATTCGCGGAACAGCTTTGGGCTGGCCATCAGCGCGGCCAGCGAAGCGCTGGTCATGGTGATGGGGCAAAGATGCCCGGTCTCGAGCTGCGCAGTCAGGTAAAACCGCGCGGCGCGCACCTGGTGACGGCGGCCGGTCTCGTTCGCGCCGTTTTCCCAGATCGAGGAATGCAGGCCGTTGGTGACCGAGCGGCGCAGCAGCGCGTGGTAGGCCGGATGGTAGTCGACGACGTCGAGGCGGCGGCCCTGCCGGTCATGCGTCCGGAGCTTGGGCGTCTCGCTGTTGGCAAGCCGGGCAAGATCCTGCGCCTCGGCGCTGAGAACGAAGCGGCCGACGCCATCCAGATCCTTGCGGACGGGCTCGGAAAAGTCCTCCGCGATCTGCACCAGCAACGGGTCACCCCGCCAGGCGTTGCTCCCCGTCAAAGGCGGGGATTGGTTGGTTACCTCGTCGCTCACGCGCAATCCTTAGGGTTGCTCTTCGGTGCACGATGCGAATCCGAAGTGGGTTCAAAGGCGTTTATAACCCAAGCTATCCTTACCACGCGATGAAAATCCCGGGAAAGAAGCGCTTCAAACCTTCGTCCGGCGCTTGCGGTGGCATCGGCACGAGCCTATAGGACGGCTTTAAGATGACCGACATTTCAGCCCTGCCGCTCTTTCCGCATCGCCACTTGCTTGGCATACGCGACCTTTCTCCCATCGATATAGAATTGCTGCTGGACCGGGCCGACGCCGCGGTGGCGATTTCGCGCCAGAACGAAAAGAAGACGACCACGCTGCGCGGGCGCACGCAGATCAATCTCTTCTACGAGGCCTCCACCCGCACGCAGTCTTCCTTCGAGCTTGCCGGCAAGCGTCTGGGCGCCGACGTGATGAACATGTCGGTGGCGAGTTCGTCGGTGAAGAAGGGCGAGACCCTCATCGATACGGCGATGACGCTGAACGCGATGCGGCCGGACATCCTCATCATCCGCCACGCCTCCGCCGGCGCTGCCGCCCTTCTGGCGCAGAAGGTGGGATGTTCGGTGGTCAATGCCGGCGATGGCGCGCATGAGCACCCGACGCAGGCGCTGCTGGACGCGCTGACCATCCGCCGCGCCAAGGGGACGATCTCCCGCCTTACCGTGACCATCTGCGGCGACATCCTTCATTCGCGCGTGGCCCGCTCCAACATCCTGCTGCTCAACGCGTTGGGCGCGCGGGTGCGCGTGGTGGCGCCCTCCACGCTGCTGCCCTCCGGCATCGCGCAGATGGGCGTTGAGGTCTGCGCGACCATGGCGGAGGGGCTGAAGGACGCCGATGTGGTCATGATGCTGCGCCTGCAGCGCGAGCGCATGGAAGGCGCCTTCGTGCCCTCGGTGCGCGAATATTTCCGCTATTTCGGCCTTGATGCCGAGAAGTTGAAGGCCGCAAAGCCGGATGCGATGGTGATGCACCCCGGCCCGATGAACCGCGGCGTCGAGATCGCCTCTGAAATTGCCGATGGCCCGCAAAGCGTCATCCAGGAACAGGTCGAGATGGGCGTGGCCGTGCGCATGGCCGTGATGGAGGCGCTGCTGGACCCGCGCCGCAGCCAGGACGGAGGCCGGGCATGAGCATCACCCTCTTCCAGCAGGCCCGCATCGTTGATCCATCCCGCGGCATTGACGAGATCGGCTCGGTCATCGTCGATGGCAGGAAGATAGTCGCTTCCGGCGCGGCGGCCCTGAATCAGGGCGCGCCCGAAGGGGCCAATGTGGTCCATTGCGCCGGCAAGACCATCATCCCCGGGCTGGTAGACGGCCGGGTCTTTATCGGCGAGCCGGGCGGGGAGCACCGCGAGACCATCGCCTCGGCCAGCCTCGCAGCCGCCGCCGGCGGGGTGACTTCCATCGTCATGATGCCCGACACCGACCCGGTGATCGACAACGTCGCGCTGGTCGAATTCGTGCTGCGCACCGCGCGCGACACCGCGCTCGTCAACGTGTTCCCGGCGGCCGCCGTCACCAAGGGTCTCGAAGGCCGCGAGATGACCGAGTTCGGCCTGCTGCGCGAGGCCGGCGCTGTCGCTTTCACCGACGGCCGCCACACCATCGCCAATTCGCTGACCATGCGCCGCGCCCTGACCTATGCGCGCGACTTCGGCGCGGTCATCGCGCAGGAGACGCAGGACCCGCACCTTGCCGGTTCCGGCGTGATGAACGAGGGGCTCTACGCGAGCTGGCTCGGCCTTTCGGGTATTCCGCGCGAGGCGGAACTGATCCCGCTGGAGCGTGACCTCTCGCTCGCCCGGCTGACGCGCGGCCGCTATCACGCCGCCAAGATCTCCACCGCGCTCTCGGCCGGTGCTGTCGCCCGCGCCAAGGCGGATGGCGCGAATGTCACCGCCGGCGTGTCGATCAACCACCTGTCGCTCAACGAGAACGACATTGGCGAATACCGCACCTTCTTCAAGCTTTCGCCGCCGCTTCGCGCCGAGGACGACCGGCAGGCGATGATCGAGGCGCTGCGGGACGGCACCATCGACATCATCGTCTCCTCGCATGACCCGCAGGACGTCGACACCAAGCGCCTGCCCTTCGCTGACGCCGCCGACGGCGCGATCGGCCTGGAAACGCTGCTGGGCGTGGCGCTGCGCCTCCACCACAACGACGAAGTGCCGCTTATCCGCCTCGTCGAGGCACTTTCGACCGCGCCGGCAAAACTGTTCGGCCTGCCGGGCGGCACGCTGAAGCCGGGCGCGGCGGCAGACCTTGTCCTGATTGACCTCGACGAGCCATGGGTCGTGCACGAGGCCGCCATCCGATCGCGCTCCAAGAACACCTGCTTCGAAGGTGCGCGGCTGCAAGGCAGGGTCTTGCAAACTATGGTTGCGGGCCGCACAGTGTTTTCGGCGTAATTCGGGCCGTCCACGGGCGGCACCGAGGGGGAAATAGATGGATCCTTTGACCTGGCAGCTTCCGCTGTCCGTTCTCGTTGCGGCGCTTGCCTTCGGCTACCTGCTCGGCTCGATCCCGTTCGGCTTGCTGGTGACACGCGCGGCCGGGCTGGGCGACGTGCGCAACATCGGCTCGGGCAATATCGGCGCCACCAACGTGCTGCGCACCGGCAACAAGACGCTTGCCGCGCTGACGCTCCTGCTCGATGCGCTGAAAGGCACGGCGGCCGTGCTGCTCGCCGGGCTTTATGCCCCGGAAGCCGCCCTGCTGGCAGGCTTCGGAGCGTTCCTCGGCCATCTCTTCCCGGTCTGGCTCGGCTTCAAGGGCGGCAAGGGCGTGGCCACCTATCTCGGCGTACTGATCGGCCTCGCCTGGCAGGGCGCGCTGGTTTTCGCGGTGGTCTGGCTCATCATTGCCTTCCTGACCCGCTATTCCTCGCTCGCCGCGCTGGTTGCCGCCATCGCCGTACCCATCTCGCTCTTCTTCCTCGGCCTGCGCGATACGGCTGTCCTATTTGCCGTCATGAGCCTAATCGTGTTCATCAAGCACCACGCCAACATCTCCCGGCTGCTTTCCGGCACCGAGTCGCGCATAGGGGCAAAGGGATGAGCAAGGCTGCCGGTCTCCGTCTCAGTGACCGGCAGAGATTGAACTGGCTGCGGCTGATCCGGACGCCGAATGTCGGCCCGGCCAGCTTTCGAGACCTGATCAACCGTTTCGGCTCGGCCGAAGCCGCAATCGAAATGCTGCCCGAGTTAATGATCTCCGGTGGCGCCAACCGCATCGTGCGCATTCCGTCGTTAGCCGACGCCGAGGCGGAGATGGAGGCGGCCAGAAAGCACGGCGCCCGCTTCGTCTGCATAGGCGAGCCCGACTATCCGCCAATTCTCCGGCGAATGGACAACCCGCCGCCCCTGCTGGCGGTGAAGGGCACAAGCGCGGTTTTCGATCTCCCGCCCGTGGCCATAGTGGGCGCACGCAATGCGTCGCTCGCCGGAATCAGGATGGCGCGCACGCTGGCCGAAGAGCTTGGCCGCGAGGGATTTTCGATCGTTTCCGGCGTCGCGCGCGGCATAGACACCGCCGCGCATCAGGGCAGCCTTGCCACTGGCACCATCGGCGTTCTAGCCGGAGGGCTCAACAGACCCTACCCGCCTGAAAACATCGCGCTCTGCGGGGAGATCGCGGCGGGCTGCGGCGCGATGGTGTCGGAGATGCCCTTCGGCTGGGAACCGCGCGCGCAGGATTTTCCCCGCCGCAATCGAATCGTAGCCGGTCTGTCTCTCGGGCTGGTTGTGGTGGAGGCGGCGAGGCGCTCCGGCTCGTTGATCAGCGCGCGGATGGCGGGCGAACTCGGCAGGCTGGTTTTCGCCGTTCCGGGATCGCCGCTGGACCCACGCTCGGCCGGCACCAACGGCCTGCTGAAGGACGGCGCCAGCCTTGTGACCGAGGCCGCGGACGTGGTGGCCGGCATCGCGCCGCTGCTGGGCATACCTCTTTCAGCTCCAAGCCCGCGCGAGGACCCACCGGACTTCGTCGCGACCCCGCCCCCTGCCGACGACGACCGGGCGCGCGTCGTCGAAGCGCTGGGACCGACGCCGGCTGCCATAGACGAGATCATCCGCCATACCGGGCTTCACCCGGCGCAGCTGTCCATGATTCTCCTGGAGCTCGACCTGGCCGGCCGACTCGAACGCCATTCAAGTGGCGCTGTGTCGCTTGTTATGCATAACTCTTAAGGGGCGTTGGCCGCGAATGATGTCGCTGGCTTCGATGTAGGCCATTTCAATAAGGAAGGCGAGCATGTCGCAGCGCTCGGATTCCGCCAGGGTACGCAGTTGGCCAAGCAACGACTGTATATAGTCGAGAGTATCGGTTCGCCTCGTTGTAAGGGACTGCCGCATCGGCAATACTCCGGTTTGTCCAGCCGGGCCGCACCGCCGGACGGGAGGGGGTTAGACGAATGACTTTTTGCAAGAATTCTCCACAACCATTGATACTATAGACCATATTACACTTATCCTAGATTGCAATATGCGGACGCCCGCATTTTTGGCGCGAGGCCTATCTGTCAACCGTCGATTTCGCCGTCGCCCCTTGACCGGATGCAAAACCGCAGCCATGTGACGAGCCAGTTGACAGAATTTTTCGCCGCGCATCGCCTTTGTTGCCGCTGGCGACACCATTGGAAACAAGAGAAAACATGGACGTCGTCGTCGTCGAGTCGCCCAACAAGGTCAAAACCATCAACAAGTATCTGGGCAAGAACTACAAGGTTCTCGCCTCGTTCGGCCATGTGCGCGATCTTCCGGCCAAAGACGGCTCGGTGAAGCCGGACGAAGACTTTGCCATGTCCTGGTCCGTGGACGGCGCTTCGGCCAAGCGCCTGACCGACATCGCCAAGGCGGTGAAGGATGCCGACGGCCTGATCCTCGCCACCGACCCTGATCGCGAGGGCGAGGCGATTTCGTGGCACGTGCTGGAGGTGCTGAAGCAGAAGCGCGTGCTGAAGGACAAGCCGATCAAGCGCGTGGTGTTCAACTCCATCACCAAGCAGGCCGTGCTCGACGCCATGGCCAATCCGCGCGAGATCGACCCGCCGCTGGTCGATGCCTATCTGGCGCGCCGCGCGCTCGACTATCTCGTGGGGTTCACGCTGTCGCCGGTGCTGTGGCGCAAACTGCCCGGCGCCCGCTCGGCCGGCCGGGTCCAGTCGGTGGCGCTGCGCTTCGTCTGCGACCGCGAGAACGAGATCGAACGCTTCGTGCGCGAGGATTATTGGCTGATCGCGGCCATTCTCGCCACGCCGCGGGCGGAGAACTTCGAGGCCAGGCTGACGGCCTATGACGGCAAGAAGCTGCAAAAGCTGGATATCAAGACCCAGGAGCAGGCCGATGCGATCAAGGCCATGCTCGACGGCGCATCCTTCAAGGCGCTCTCCGTCGAGGCAAAGCCCACTAAGCGCAACCCTGCTCCGCCCTTCACCACTTCGACCATGCAGCAGGCCGCCTCGTCGCGCCTCGGCTTCTCGGCGTCGCGCACCATGCAGGTGGCGCAGCGCCTCTATGAGGGCATGGATATCGGCGGCGAGACCACCGGCCTCATCACCTATATGCGTACCGACGGCGTGCAGATGGCGCCGGAGGCGATCAGCGCAGCCCGCGCGGCGATTGCACGCGAATTCGGCGACAAATACGTGCCCGAAAAGCCGCGCTATTATTCGACCAAGGCCAAAAACGCCCAGGAAGCGCACGAAGCCATCCGACCGACGGACTTTTCGCGCACTCCCGCCGAGGTACGCAAATATCTCGATCCCGACCAGGCCAGGCTCTACGAGATGATCTGGAAGCGCGCAATTGCCAGCCAGATGCTGCCGGCAGAGATCGAGCGCACCACCGTCGAGATCGAGGCGCGCCGCGGCGCACAGACGGCGGAGTTGCGTGCGGTCGGCTCCGTCGTCCGCTTCGACGGCTTCATCGCCGCCTATACCGAGCAGAAGGACGAGGACGCGGAGGACGAGGAAAGCCGCCGCCTGCCGGAAATCCGCGCCGGAGACGCGCTCGACCGCCAGTCGATCAACGTGACCAGTCACACCACCGAACCGCCGCCGCGCTACACCGAAGCCTCCTTCATCAAGAAGATGGAAGAGCTCGGCATCGGCCGCCCGTCGACCTATGTCGCCACGCTCAAGACGCTGGAAGACCGCGACTATGTGACGATCGATAACCGCAGGCTGATCCCGCAGGCCAAAGGCCGTCTGGTCACCGCGTTCATGGAAAGCTTCTTCGAGCACTATGTCGAATACGACTTCACTGCCTCGCTGGAGGAGAAGCTCGACGAGATCTCGGATGGCAAGCTGTCCTGGAAGGACGTGCTGCGCGACTTCTGGAAGGCGTTTTCGGCGACCGTCGACGACATCAAGGAACTGCGCGTCACCGACGTGCTCGACGCACTCAACGAAGAACTTGCTCCGCTCGTCTTCCCTGCACGCGAGGATGGCTCAAACCCGCGCATCTGCCCGAAGTGCGGAACCGGCAACCTGTCGCTGAAGCTCGGCAAATATGGCGCCTTCGTCGGCTGCTCCAACTATCCCGAATGCGGCTATACCCGCCAGCTCGGCGGCGACGGCAATGGTAGCGGCGAAGGCACCGAGGGCCTTGAGGACGGCACCAAGTCGCTGGGCAAGGATCCCTACACCCAAGAAGAGATCACGCTGCGCAGTGGCCGTTTCGGTCCCTACCTGCAGCGCGGCGAAGGCAAGGAGGCAAAGCGCTCCAGCCTGCCCAAGGGCTGGACGCCGGCAAGCATCGATCATGAGAAGGCGATAGCGCTGCTGTCGCTGCCGCGCGATGTGGGCAAGCATCCCGAGAGCGGCAAGATGATCTCCGCCGGGCTCGGCCGCTACGGGCCGTTCGTGCTGCACGACGGCACCTATGCCAATCTCGAAAGCATCGAGGACGTGTTCTCTATCGGCCTCAACCGCGCGGTTTCGGTTCTGGCGGAAAAGCAGTCGAAGGCGAAGGGCGGCCGCACCGCCGCCGCGGCGCTGAAGGAACTCGGCGAGCATCCGGACGGCGGCGGCGCGATCACCGTGCGCGACGGCAAATACGGACCCTATGTCAACTATGGCAAGATCAACGCGACCTTGCCTAAGGGCAAGGATCCGGCAAGCGTAACCATGGAAGATGCGCTTGCGCTGATCGCGGAGAAGGAAGCGAAGGGCGGCGGCAAGAAGCCTGCCCGCGCCAAGGCCGCGGCCAAGAAGCCGGCCGCGAAGAAGCCTGCCGCAAAGAAAACCGCGACCAAGAAGGCCGCGAAGAAGACAGAGGAATAACCTCCCTTGGCAAGAGACATCTCCGGGCGGAAAGGTGCCGGCACCAAGAGCGGCTCATCCGAGGCTGCCCGCTCCGGAGGCAAGTCGCGCGACTTCCTGCCGTCGCGCGACGACATCTTGCGCTACATTTCCGAGAACCCGGACAAGAGCGGCAAGCGCGACATCGCCAAGGCCTTTTCGCTCAAGGGCGAAAGCCGCATCTGGCTGAAGGACACGCTGGCCGAGCTTCAAAGCGAAGGGCTGCTGGAGAAGGACCGCAAGCGCCTGATGCGCCCGGGCGCCCTCCCCGCCGTTGCCGTGCTGGACATTTTCGCGCGCGACGAGGACGGCCTGTTGCTGGCCCGCCCCACGGAGCAGCGCGAAGGCGCGCTGCCGACGGTGGTGTCGATCAAGGTTCCGCGCAGTGGCCCGGCACCGGGCATCGGCGACCGCGTTCTGGCCAAGACTTTTCCCACCCATGCCGAGACCGGACCGGCCTACACGGCACGGGTGATGAAGATCTTCGAGAAGCGCAGCGAGGCGGTTCTCGGCGTGTTCCGCGTGCTCCAGGACGGCACCTTCCGCATCGAGCCGGTGGAGCGCCGCCAGTCCGAACTGGTGGTGGAGAAGGAATTCCGCAACGGCGCCGAAAATGGCGACCTGGTGGAAGTCGAGCCGCAGCGCGCATCGCGCTATGGGCTTCCGCGCGCCAAGGTGCTGAACGTGGTTGGCTCGCTTACCAGCGAGAAGGCGGTCTCGATGATCGCCATCCATGCCCACGACATACCGCACATCTTCCCGCAGGAAGTGATTGCAGAGGCCGAGGGCTCCAAACCCGCCACGTTGGAACGCCGCGAAGACTGGCGCGACGTGCCGCTGGTGACCATCGACCCGGCTGACGCCAAGGACTACGACGACGCGGTGTTTGCCGAACCCGACCCCGATGAGCGCAATCCGGGCGGCGTTGTCGCCGTCGTCGCCATCGCCGATGTCGCCGCTTACGTCCGTTCGGGAACCGCGCTCGACCGCGAGGCGCTGAAGCGCGGCAATTCGGTCTACTTCCCGGACCGCGTGGTGCCGATGCTGCCGGAACGCATCTCGAACGACCTCTGCTCGCTGAAGCAAGGCGTCGACCGCCCTGCCCTGGCGGTGCGAATGACGTTTTCGGCGGAGGGGCGAAAGATCCGCCATTCCTTCCACCGCATCATGATGCGTTCTGCCGCGCGCCTCGCCTACCCGCAAGCGCAGGCGGCGATCGATGGCACTCCAGATGATGCGACGGGGCCGATCCTCGACACAATCTTGAAGCCGTTGTGGGCAGCCTACCACGTGCTCAAGCGCGGGCGTGATTCGCGCCAGCCGCTGGAGCTCGACCTGCCGGAGCGCAAGATCCTGCTCAAGCCGGATGGCACGGTCGACCGGGTCGTCGTGCCCGACCGCCTCGACGCGCACAAGCTCATCGAAGAGTTCATGATCCAGGCCAACGTGTCGGCTGCCGAGACGCTGGAGGCGAAGAAGCAGAGCCTGGTCTACCGCACGCACGACGCGCCATCTCTTGCCAAGCAGGAGGGTTTGCGCGAGTTCCTGGCGACGCTGGGCCTTTCGCTGGCGCGCGGCGCGCAGATGATGCCGGCGCAGTTCAACCAGATTCTGAGCCGCGTGAAGGGCGCCGAGCACGAAGCGCTGGTCAACGAGGTGGTGCTGCGCGCCCAGAGCCAGGCGCTCTATTCACCTGACAACCTTGGGCATTTCGGCCTCAACCTGCGCCGCTACGCCCACTTCACCTCGCCGATCCGCCGCTATGCGGATCTTATCGTGCACCGCGCCCTGATCGGCGCGCTGAATTTCGGGCCCGACGGCATCACCCGCGGCGAGGAAGAGAGGCTGGAAGACATCTCCGAGCTGATCTCGGCCACCGAGCGCCGCGCCATGGCGGCCGAACGCGACACGATCGACCGGCTGATCGCCGGCTACCTGGCTGAACACCTCAACGATACGTTCGACGCGCGCGTTTCGGGTGTCACCAAGGCGGGTCTTTTTGTCCAATTGCCGCAGTATGGCGCCGATGGTTTTATTCCGGTGTCATCCATCGATGGCGACTATTATATATACGACGAGACTACCCAGGCGCTTTTCGGAGAACGCACGCGCAAAGGCTATCAGCTTGCAGATCGCGTCGAGGTTCGCCTCGTCGAAGTGGCCCCGCTACAGGGCGCAATGCGTTTCGAGATGCTGACCGAGCCAAAGCCGTTGCCGGGATCCAGGGCATCATATCACAAGGCAAAAGCACAGAGGTCGCGGGCTCGCGCTGCACAACGCAAGATGCCCGGAAGCAGGAGACGGTGATGGAGACACAGGTTTTTGGCGCGGCGGGCGCAGCCCGGCCAACTCGGCCGCTGTGGCAGGCAATGAAGCGCGGCTTTCTCGGGCGCTGCCCGCATTGTGGCGAGGGAAAGTTGTTCGCCTCGTTCCTGAAGCCGGTCCACCATTGCGAGCACTGCGGCGAGGAGATGTATCACCACCGCGCCGACGACCTGCCGGCCTACATCGTCGTTGTCATCGTCGGACACATCGTGGTTGCCGCCTTCATGGGCATCGAGGCCACGGTTCAGCTGTCCACCTGGCAGCACCTTGCGATGTGGGTACCCGCGACCATCCTGATGTCGCTTGCACTGCTGCGCCCGGTCAAAGGCTCGATCGTCGGTCTGCAGTGGGCTCTCTACATGCACGGCTTTGACGGCAAAGGCGACAATATGGACGCCTGAACGAAGCGGCTGGCGTAAAGCTCTATCCGCTGGAACAATTTCGCCCAGCGGCAGATTCCCCTAAAGTGCATGCATGGACGGATTGACCAAAGACCAGCTGGACAAGGCCGAGTCCAATGACGCGTCGTTAGGCGCCGGCCCCAGACGACCGCGCGACGCCGCGACGCTGATCCTGCTCGATCGCAGGGGCGGCGAAGTGCATGTGCTGATGGGCAGGCGCCATTCGAGCCATGCCTTCATGCCGGGGAAGTTCGTCTTTCCCGGCGGGCGCACCGACCCCGATGACGGCCGGGTGCCGGTGACTGATACGCTCGACCCGCTCGAAGAGGCCAAGCTTCTGGCAACCATCGCGCGCAGGAGCCAGGCAAGGGCACGCGCGATCGCGTTATCAGCGATTCGCGAGACTTACGAGGAAGCTGGCTTGCTGATCGGGCGAAAAGGCCCCTTCTCGACAGCAAAAGCAGACTGGCAAGGTTTCGTCCAACACGGGGTGCAACCGACGTTGCAGCCGCTTCGCCTGGTGGCCCGCGCCATCACCCCGCCCGGCCGGGTGCGCCGTTTCGACACCCGTTTCCTGGCGACGTGGCGCACCGACGTTGCCGTAGAGCTTCCAGGCGGCGGCCCGACCAACGAACTGGAAGGGCTGATCTGGCTGCCGCTGCGCGAAGCGCCGCAAGCCGACGTTCCGGTCATCACCAAGACCATACTCGAAGAGCTTCAACAGCGACTGGCGGCAGACCCCCAGCTACGCCCCGGCGGACCAGTACCCTTCTACCGAATGGTCCGAAACAGTTTCATCCGCGACGTTTTTTAATTCCGAAAGTTCCAGGTTCGACAAATACATGACAGGCAGCATCGAATCGCAGGCGCTAGACGTGCCCATGCGATGGTTGTCCATTTCGGCAGCTATCGCGTCCATCAGCGTTGTGGGCATCGCCATTGGGCTGGGCATGCCGCTGCTGAGCATCATTCTGGAGACGCGCGGCCACTCGGCCTCGATGATCGGCCTCAACACCGCCATTGCCGGCCTGGCCTCGATCGCCGCCGCGCCGCTGGCGACACCGCTGGCGGTGCGATTCGGTGTGGTCGCCACCATGTTCGCCATGATCGTGCTGGGCGCGCTGGCCTTCGTCGGCTTCTACTTCGCGCCTTCCTTCTGGATGTGGTTTCCGCTGCGCGTGGCGCTGCACCTGTCGCTGACGGTCCTCTTCATCCTGTCTGAATTCTGGATCAGCACCTCGGCCCCGCCGCACAGGCGCGGGCTGGTGCTTGGCATCTACGCGACGGTGCTTTCGCTCGGCTTCGCTGCCGGACCGTGGCTGTTCTCGCAGATGGGTAGCTCCGGCTTCATGCCATTTGGAACGGTCTTCCTGCTGGTGATGATTGCGGCCATCCCGGTGCTGGCGGCCTGGCGGGAAAGCCCCAACATCGTGCCTGAAGGCGGCAAGACCGGCTTCATCCGCTACATATGGCTGGTTCCGACCGCCACGGCCGCCGTGCTCGTGTTCGGCGCGGTCGAAACCGGCGGCTTCGCGCTGTTTCCCGTCTACGGCAACCGCATCGGCTATTCCGAGGGCGACGCGGCGCTGCTTCTGACAATGATCGGTCTCGGCAACGTGGTCATGCAGATTCCGCTCGGCATGATCTCCGATCGCGTCAAGGACAGGCGCCACATGCTGCTCATCTGCGCGAGCGTGGGCCTGATCGGGATGATTCTGCTGCCGCACATCAAAACTGACTGGCACGTGATGGCGGGCCTGCTGTTTCTGTGGGGCGGCGTGGTGGCCGCACTCTACACGATCGGTCTTGCTCATCTCGGGTCGCGCCTCTCGGGACACGAGCTTGCCAATGCCAATGCCGCCTTCGTCCTGTGCTACGGCCTGGGCATGGTGCTGGGCCCGCAGGCGATCGGCATCGGCATGGACGTGTTCGGCACCGATGGCTTCGGGTGGTCGCTGGGCGCATTTTTCGCCGTCTATATCGTTTTGTCGGTCGTCCGCCTCGTCATCGGCATAGGCCGGACTTGACTTTCCGCGCATGTTCTTTATGTGTCGCGCCAAGTTTCCGCGTCCGGGCTTCTAGCCGTGGTCAGGCGGCCCGAACTTCAAAGATAGACGGAAGAACATCATGGCCAAAGCCGCAAACATCAAGATCAAGCTTCTTTCGACTGCCGACACCGGCTACTTCTATGTGACGAGCAAGAACAGCCGCACCAAGACCGAGAAGCTGTCGTTCCGCAAGTACGACCCGGTCGCCAAGAAGCACGTCGAATTCAAGGAAACGAAGATCAAGTAATCTTCGCCCCCTTAGCGAAAGCGCAGCGATGCCGCCCCTCGGGCGGCATTTTTGTTTTTCGGCAGGAAGAAACCGCAACGCGGAAGCGCGCGATCAATCGTCCGTCAATTTTCGAGGGAGAGTTGGGGGCCGGCCGGCGCACGGCAGCGGTACGAGGAGGCCACTATGTGCCAGCGCCGGCCGACCGACCCCATGGACCCAGGAGATGCGGCGGACCTGAGCATCATGGGGCTGCTCGCGGAAAGGCCCGAAAACTGTACGGGCGCCCTTTCCTTCCGCAGCGAGAGTTGCGCAAGCGCGGTTGAAAATCAATAGTTTCTTAACCGCAGTTAGCGAATCACCTTGATTAAGGTAAATCGCTAACCCTTCGGCTACGCGACCTGTCCGCTTCTTCTCACGCCGCCTTGGCGACCACGCGGTTTCGGCCGGCCCGCTTGGCCTCATAGAGGGCTATGTCTGCCCGCTTCATCAGATCGGCCACTGTATCCAGCCCGCGCCGCAGCGAGGAAACGCCGACGCTGACCGTGACATCCAGGCACTTGCCATCCTTGCCGGCCGGAAACGGTTCTCGTGCGACTTCGGCGCGAATGCGCTCGGCCACCTTTTCGGCGATTTCGCCCTCGGTGTCCGGCATGACCACGACGAACTCCTCGCCGCCATAGCGGCAGGCGAGATCGATGCCGCGCACGTTCTTCCGCAACCGGCTGGCAAACTCGCGCAACACCTCGTCGCCGGCATCATGCCCGTAGGCGTCGTTGACGGACTTGAAGCGATCGATATCGGAAATCATCACCGACAGCGGGCGTCGGCGCGCCACCGCGCGGTCGAACAGCGTTTGCAGATGGCTGTCGAGATAGCGGCGGTTGTGCAGGCCGGTCAGCCCGTCGGTCACCGCCATTTCGATGGTCTGGGTGACGCTGGCGCGGAGGTGGTCGTTGTAGCGCTTGCGCTTGACCTGGGTGCGCAGCCGCGCCAGCAATTCCTGCTGATCGATGGGGCGCATCAGATAATCGTTGATGCCAAGCTCCAGGCCGCGGATCACCCGCTCCTCCTCGCCGGGATCGGCCAGAAGGATGATCGGCAAGGAGCGGGTCCCGTCGAAGGTGCGGAACTGGGAACAAAGCCGTAGTGCATCGAAGTCCGCGAATGCCGTAGAGACGATGACGCATTCATAGGGCGCCTCCGCCGCCTGAAAAAACGCGGCATGCGGATCTGTGGCGACGTCGAGCTCCATCTTGTTGCGCAGCATGCTCTGGATGCGCTCGTAAGATGACGGTCTTTCATCGATTAGCAGCACACGCGGCGGCGTATCTTCGGAAGGCTGCCGCCGGCTGAGCAATTCCTCGATGCCGATATTGCGCGTGGTGGAGGCGCGTAGGCGCAGTTCGTCGGTCAGCATCTTGAGCCGCACCAGGCTTTTGACGCGGGTCATGAGCTGCAGATCGTTGGCGGGCTTGGTCAGAAAATCGTCCGCGCCCACTTCAAGCCCGCGAATGCGGTCGGAAACATCGTCGAGCGCCGTGATCATCACCACGGGTATGTGCGAGGTGGCAGGGTCGCTCTTCAGCCGGCGACAAACCTCGAAGCCGTCCATATGCGGCATCATGACATCCAGCAACACCACGTCGACCTTGCCGTTCTCGCAGGTCTCGATGGCGTCTGCGCCATTGGTGGCCGTCACCACGTCGTAATATTCGGCCAGAAGCCGCGCTTCGAGCAGCTTCACATTGGCCGGAATGTCATCGACGACGAGAATGCGCGCGGTCATGGTGCTTCCTGCTCAGGAAATTGGCGAACGGCGCACTAGGCGTCGCCCAGATAGGACTTGATCGTCTCGATGAAGCGCGGCACCGATATAGGCTTGGAGATGTAGGCCTCGCAGCCGCCCTGCCGAATGCGCTCCTCATCGCCCTTCATGGCGAAGGCAGTGACCGCGATGACGGGAATGACGTGCAGCTCGTCGTCTTCCTTCAGCCACTTCGTCACCTCGAGGCCGGAGACCTCCGGAAGCTGGATGTCCATCAGGATCAGGTCTGGCTTGTGGGTGCGCGCCAGTTCCAGCGCCTCCAGTCCGTTGCGGGTTCGAACCGTCTCGTACCCGCTTGCTTCGATCAGGTCGCGGAAGAGCTTCATGTTGAGCTCGTTGTCCTCGACGATCATTACCTTCTTAGTCATAGAATTCCCGTCCCGACTGCCGATCGCGCCACTGAACTAATCTTCCGCGCGCCTGCCGATGGTACAAATCCATGGCACAACTAGCACAAGATCATTGACGAAACGGAAACCTCCTGCGCGAAACTTGAGAGCGTCCGTCTTGCCGCCGCTGCCCTTGCCCGGACTGGCGGCAGCGGCTACTTCATCCTTGTGTTTTGGACATCATGAAAGTGGCGATGATGCAGCAGTTTTCAACGGAAGGCGCCGAGGCGATTGCCATCCAGGCGTTGGGCTTCGTTGCGTCCGACCCAGAGCTTCTGCCGCGCTTCCTGTCGATCACCGGCATCGAGGCATCGGCAATTCGCCAGGCCGCGCAGGAGCCGGGCTTCCTGGCCGGCGTACTGCAGTTCCTGCTGGCGCACGAGCCGACGCTGTTGAGCTTTTGCGAAGCGAGCGGCATTGCGCCGGGCGAGATCGCCAAGGCCTTGCGGCAACTGCCGCTTGGCGACGACAGCCACCAGACATCGATATGACCGAAGATCCTGAAACCGCCCGCCAGATAGCTGAACTCGCACGCGACGAGCGACCGCTGCTGGTGCTCGACGTCGACGAGGTGGTGCTTGAGTTCATTCGGCCCTTCACGGGCTATATCGGCACGTTGGGCCTCGAGCTGCGGCCCGACTCCTTCCGGCTGCACGGCAACATCTTCGACCAGCGCACACAGGCGCCGGTGCCCAACGAACGCGTCTCGCAACTGATCGAGGGGTTCTTCCCTGTCCAGGCCGACTGGCAGACCGCACCTGCGGGCGCGGCCGAAGCCGTGGCGACGCTGGCCGAAAATGTCGAGATCGTGCTGCTGACGGCGATGCCGCACCGGCATCGCGCGACGCGACGCGCCCTTCTCGACCAGCTCGGCTTCCCCTACCCGCTTCTCACCACGGAGCGGGCAAAAGGTCCCGCGCTTCTCCAGCTGCGCGGCGAACACCCGCGCCCCGTGGCCTTTGTCGACGACCTTGCCCACAACCTGACTTCGGCCCGTGCATCTGTAGCCGATGCGCATCTCTTCCACTTGATGGCGCACCGGCAGCTGAGGGCCCTCATGCCGCCACTGCCGGAGGGCATAGTGGCGACCGAGGACTGGCCGGACGCAGCACCGAAGATCGCCGCGGCTCTCGGCCTCTGAAGCTCGTTCAGCCTCGCGACCAAGAGAAAGGCCTTAGCTTTCGGCCGAGACCTACACGGCAAGCCGCATCAGCGGCCGCCCCGGCTTGCGTTCCGCAACCGGCGAGAAGCCCGCCTTCTCGAAAACGCGTGTCGAGCCGACGTAAAGACCGACCGAGCGAGAATCCTTCGATTCGGTCATCGGGCAGGCTTCCACCAGGCGCGCGCCGTTCTTCCGCGCGAAGTCGACGCCGGCCTCAACCAGACGGTGGGTAAGCCCCTTCCGCCGGGCCGAGCTCCGGATGAAGAAACACGAGATCGCCCATACCGATGGGTCGGCGGCGTCGCCGGGATCGAGCGGCGTGGTTACCCTGCCCGCATTGTTCCACTCAGGCACGTCGGCGCGCGGGCCGATCTGCATCCAGCCGGTCGCGACATCATCCTCGATCGCCAGCAGGCCGGGAGGCGGTCCGGCCTCGATTCGCGCCTTGATGAATTCCTTGTTGCGGACGCGATCATTCTCCCGCCGCGCGGCCGGCGGCAGGCGGAAATGCGTGCACCAGCAGCCGTAACAGGCGCCCTGTTTTCCGAACAGATCCTCGAATTGCGGCCAGAGACCGCCCGTCAATGGCACGATTGTCAGCTTCGACATGCATCCTCCCTCTTGTCGCTTGTGAGCGGCAACCTGCTGCCATAGAATTCGTGACGTTCTGTTTATGTTCGCAATCATGCACACGCCTGTCAACGATTCGAGCCACGGTTTTTGCCGCGACTGCCTGACCCCGCAGCGCGGCGTCGGCATGCGTTGCGCCGCCTGCGGCAGCCCGCGCCTGGCGCGACATCCTGAGCTCTATTCGCTGCACATCGCGCATATCGACTGCGACGCTTTTTACGCCGCGGTGGAAAAGCGCGACAACCCTGCACTCAAGGACAAGCCGGTAATCATCGGCGGCGGCAAGCGAGGTGTTGTCTCCACCGCCTGCTACATCGCCCGCATCAACGGCGTGCGCTCGGCCATGCCGATGTTCAAGGCGCTGGAGGCCTGCCCCGAGGCGGTGGTCATCAAGCCGAACATGGAGAAATACGCCACTGTCGGCCGCGAGGTGCGCGCCATGATGCAGGCGCTGACACCACTGGTGGAGCCGGTCTCCATCGACGAGGCATTCCTCGACCTTTCCGGCACCGAGCGCCTGCACGGCCTGCCGCCGGCGCTGGTGCTGGCGCGTTTCGCGCGCAACGTGGAAGAGGAGATCGGCATCACCGTTTCGGCCGGCCTCTCCTACTGCAAGTTCCTCGCCAAGATCGCTTCCGACTTCCGCAAGCCGCGAGGCTTTTCGGTGATCGGGCAGGCCGAGGCGATGGGCTTCCTGGCCGAGCAGCCGGTGACCATGATCTGGGGCGTCGGCAAGGCCTTTGCGGCCACGCTGGAGCGCGACGGCATCCGCTCCGTCGGGCAGATCCAGCGCATGGAGCGAGGCGAGCTGATGCGCCGCTACGGCACAATGGGCGACCGGCTCTACCGGCTGGCACGCGGACAGGATGACCGCCGCGTGGTGCCGGATCACGATGCCAAGAGCGTGTCGGCCGAAACCACCTTCGATACCGATCTCGCCACGGCCGCCGACCTCGTGCCTATCCTGCGGGCGTTGTCGGAAAAAGTCTCGGCGCGGCTGAAGAAGGGGGGCATTGCCGGGCGCACCGTGGTGCTGAAGCTGAAGACGCACGACTTCAAGATCCGCACCCGAAACCGCCAGCTCACGGACCCGACACGACTGGCCGACCGTATTTTCCAGGTCGGCATGCAACTGCTCGAGAAGGAAACCGACGGCACAAGATACCGCCTGCTCGGCATCGGTGTCAGCGATTTGACCGACGCCGAGCGCGCCGATCCGCCGGATCTGGTCGATGTGCGCTCGCACAAGCGCGCGCTGGCCGAAGGCGCCATCGATGCCTTGCGCGACAAGTTCGGCAAGAAGGCGGTGGAGACAGGCTACACCTTCGGCAAGGGCCGCAACGCGCATCCGCCGGAAGAGCAGTAGCCGCCACGCGCGACGCCGTCATCCCTTCCACCCCTTGCGCGCGAAAAGATCGGCAAGCACCGGCCTCAGCGCAAGCGGAAGGTCCTCGGCGATGAGACCGGGACCGAAATGCCGCGCGGCCTCGCAATGTATCCAGGCGGCCGCGCAGGCCGCCTCGAAGGGCGGCATGCCCTGTGCCAGAAGTCCGGCGCAGAAACCGGACAGCACGTCGCCGGAGCCGGCGGTGGCCAGAAGCGGCGTGCCGTTGGAGTTGATGGCCGCGCGGCCGTCGGGCGCGGCGATCACCGTATCGGGGCCCTTGTAGACGACGACGGCGGAGGCGCGCGCAGCCCCCGCCCGCGCCTTTTCCAGCTTGGAAAGCTTGCCATCGGCGGCGATGTCGGGGAACAGCCGTCTGAACTCGCCTTCATGCGGGGTGAGCACCGCTTGCGGCGCGCCGGGGCGGCTGAGCGCCGCGCACAGTGCCTGCGGCTGGGTGGCAAATGTGCTCAAGCCATCGGCATCGAGCACGATGCTCTCGGGCAGCGTCTCCGCAGTGGAAAGAAGGTCGAGCAGGAAATCGCCGACTTCCGGCTCCGGCCCCAGGCCCGGGCCATAGACCAGCGTCCGCGGCTTGCGCGTATCGAGAAAATCCAGCACCTCGTCCAGCGTGTCGGCCTGTCGCAGCATGATGGAGGTGAGATGCGCGCCATTGACCGCCAGCGAACGCGTGGGCGACAGCATGGTCACCGCCCCGGCCCCCACCCTCGCCGCGGCCATGGCCGTCATTCTGGCTGCCCCTGTGGCCGTCGGCGCGCCGGAAAACACGCCGACATGGCCACGGCGGTATTTGTAGGTGTCGGACGCCGGCACCGGGAAATGATCGAGCCAGAGCGCCGGCAGGTTCTCGAAGGCGCGCGGGGCAATTTCGGCGACCACCCCATCCGAGATACCGATATCGACCACCACGACCTCGCCGCACAGCTCGCTGCCCGGCAGGAGCAGGTGCCCCGGCTTTTTGCGCGCGAAGGTGACGGTGAGCGCCGCGGAGAATGCATGGCCGAGCACCTCCCCGCTTTCGCCAGAGACGCCGGACGGCAGGTCCACGGCGATGACCGGCACCTTCCGCTCCGCCGCAACCCTTGCCGCACGCGCGGCGTCTTCCGAGAGGGGCTTGGAAAGCCCCGCGCCATAGAGCGCGTCGACCACAAGATCGCCCGACTCTGCCAGAAAGGCCGCAAGCGGGCGCGGCTCGACCGGATAGTCCGCGGCGGCACGGGCTGCGTCGCTGCCCGCGCGCGGCTCGCCCTCCTCCCAGAGCTGGACATGAACGCCGGCCTCGGCCAGCAGGCGCGCCACGACATAGCCGTCGCCCCCATTGTTGCCGGGTCCGCAAAGCACGTGGACGGTTGGGGCTGTGGGAAAACGCGCCAGCGCCAAAGCCGCGATGGCGGCACCGGCATTGCACATCAGCCCATAGCCGTCGAAAGGCCCCTGCCGCATAGCGAGCCTGTCGGCTCGTCCCATTTCGCTCGGGGTCAAGATTTCATGCGACATGCGCGGCCCATCCACACAAACGAATGAGGCTATGAGTAGCACATCGGGGCGCGCTCCAAAATGGAGGCACGGCGGCGAGACCCGCCTAAAAAATAGGCACCATGCACAGTTTTGCACCCGCTCAAACTGGCGCCGCCAGGAGCAAACAAGTGCTCTTGCGCGGAGGGGAATTTCGGAACGCCTCCCACGCAATTTTTCGCGAAAATCAACGCCCTACAAAAAGACTTGTTGCGAGCTATGGCAACTGGCACGCTTCCTGCTTTTAGAAGCGCAGCGGGCTCCAAGCCCTGTCCAGTTTCCATCGGAGGCCAAGTTCAGATGAAGAAGATCGAAGCGATCATCAAGCCGTTCAAGCTCGACGAGGTGAAGGAGGCCCTTCAGGAAGTCGGGCTCCAGGGCATCACGGTCACGGAAGCCAAGGGCTTTGGGCGCCAGAAAGGCCACACCGAACTCTACCGCGGCGCCGAATATGTGGTCGACTTCCTGCCCAAGGTGAAGATCGAAGTGGTGCTGGGCGACGATTCCGTCGAGGCCGCCATCGAGGCCATCCGCAAGGCGGCCCAGACCGGCCGCATAGGCGATGGCAAGATCTTCGTCTCCAACATCGAGGAAGTCGTGCGCATCCGCACCGGCGAGACCGGCCCTGACGCGATCTGACCCGGCCGCAACCTTTACATCCCCCCAAGTTTTAACGTCATCACATAGGAAAGCATGACATGACGACAGCCAAAGACATTCTCCGGCAGATCAAGGACAACGACGTCAAGTTTGTTGACCTGCGCTTCACCGACCCCAAGGGCAAGCTGCAGCACGTGACCATGGACATTGCCGAGGTCGATGAGGACATGTTCGCCGATGGCGTCATGTTCGACGGCTCGTCGATCGGTGGCTGGAAGGCCATCAACGAGTCCGACATGCTGCTGATGCCGGACCCTGAGACTGTCCACATGGATCCGTTCTTCGCGCAGTCGACCATGGTCATCCTGTGCGACGTGCTCGACCCGGTTTCCGGCGAGGCCTATAACCGCGACCCGCGCAGCATCGCCAAGAAGGCCGAGGCCTATATGAAGGCCGAGGGCATCGGCGACACCATCTTCGTCGGCCCGGAAGCCGAATTCTTCGTGTTCGACGACGTGAAGTACAAGGCCGACCCCTACAACACCGGCTTCAAGCTCGACTCCACCGAGCTGCCGTCGAATGACGATACCGATTACGAGACCGGCAACCTTGGCCACCGCCCCCGCATCAAGGGTGGTTACTTCCCGGTTCCGCCGATCGATTCCGCACAGGACATGCGCTCGGAGATGCTGACCGTGCTGACCGAGATGGGCGTGCGGGTGGAAAAGCACCACCACGAGGTGGCCGCCGGCCAGCACGAGCTTGGCGTGAAGTTCGATGCGCTGGTGCGCAACGCCGACAAGATGATGCTCTACAAATATGTCGTGCACCAGGTAGCCAACGCCTATGGCAAGACGGCCACCTTCATGCCAAAGCCGGTGTTCGGCGACAATGGCTCGGGCATGCACGTACACATGTCGATCTGGAAGGAAGGCAAGCCGACCTTCGCGGGCAACGAATATGCCGGCCTGTCGGAAAGCTGCCTCTACTTCATCGGCGGCATCATCAAGCATGCCAAGGCCATCAACGCTTTCACCAACCCGCTGACCAACTCCTACAAGCGTCTGGTTCCCGGCTATGAGGCGCCGGTGCTGCTGGCCTATTCGGCCCGCAACCGCTCGGCTTCCTGCCGCATTCCCCTGGGCTCCTCGCCCAAGGCGAAGCGCGTGGAGATCCGCTTCCCTGATCCGGGCGCGAACCCCTATTTCGCCTTTGCCGCACTGCTGATGGCCGGCCTTGACGGCATCAAGAACAAGATCCACCCCGGCCAGCCGATGGACAAGGATCTGTACGACCTGCCGCCGAAGGAGCTGAAGAAGATCCCGACCGTTTGCGGCAGCCTGCGCGAGGCGCTGCAGAGCCTCGACAAGGACCGCGGCTTCCTGAAGGCCGGCGGCGTGTTCGACGACGACCAGATCGACAGCTTCATCGAACTGAAGATGGCCGAGGTGATGCGCTTCGAAATGACGCCGCATCCGGTCGAGTTCGACATGTACTACTCGGTCTAAGCGCCTGATGTATAAATGAAAAACCCCGGCGCAAGCCGGGGTTTTTTGTTGCCGCCGGTTCGGCGGAATGATTTAGCGAAGGCTAAGCCTTGAGCGCTTCGAGCAGCTCAACCGCCGCCATCATGTCGCGCTTGCGGTTGTTGCGCCGCGCGATCGCCTCGGCATCCTGGCCCCACTGCTCGATCTGCCAGTCCTCGTCGACATGCGCAGCGGCCCAGGCTTCATCGGCCGTGAGTTCGCCGGTCTCGACTGCCAGCGCCAGCAGCGCCGAGCCGGTCAGCGTCGTCATCAGATGCATTGCCGCGAGGCGCAGCGGCTCGCTGCGCTGGCTCAGGTGGATACCGATAGCGCCGATCGCCTCGCGCGGCTGCTCCACATGCATGACGCCCTCGGCCAGCGCGAAGCGCGCGCCGAGGGATGCTCGCGCCCAGTCGAGCACGCCGTCCCAAGCCTCGTTCTGACGCTCCACAAGCCGCTCGGGCGCTTCGGCGCGGTAGCAGAGAAGGTCGGAGGAGGCGAAGCGCAGGATGTCCTCAAGAACCGCCTGCGGATCGGTGGCGACGCCGTCGATCGCGGTGTTGACCAGCCGCGTGACGGGCATGGTCATCGGGTCGATGTGCTCTTCCTGCGCGGCGAATTCCTTGGCGACCAGTTCGGCCGCCGCAGCCGTGGGCAAGGCGAGAAGCGCCTTGGTGGGGGTGCGCACCGACTTGCCGTCGAGCTGCACGGCAAAGCCTTCGTCCACCGGAGCGACCGAGACCTCCTTGTAGAAGCGCTTGGGCAGCTGCCGCTTTAGCTGGCTCTGCGCCCGGCGCACCGGGTCGGGATCGGACAAGAGATCGTGGGCTTCGAGATCGTTCAGAAGGTCGCGCATGGTATCCTCAAATCGGCAGCGGCTGCATGCCAGCCCTGCTGTCCGCTATGGCGTCGGCGCGATCGCCCCGGGCGGCCGCGCGGCAATCGCAGATTATATAGGCTTGGTCGTCAGATTGCCCAACCCGAAGCACCGACGCCGGAGAAAGCGCCGAGGCCCTGCGATTGCGTTCCGACTGCCTGCGGATGTGTAGCCCGGCTCAAGCCTCATCCTCGCCGCTGGCCTCATCGAAGCCGAGCAGGTTCCAGCTCTGGCGCATATGCGGCGGCAGTGGTGCGGTGACGTCGATCACGCCCCCGTCGGGATGCGGAATACGGATGCGCCGCGCATGGAGATGCAGGCGGTTCTGCATGCCGCCCGGGAAATCCCAATTGGTGTCGGCCTCGAAATATTTGGGATCGCCTATGATCGGGCAGCCGATATGGGCGGCGTGCACGCGCAATTGGTGAGTGCGGCCCGTATGGGGCTCCATTTCCAGCCAGGCCAGGCGCTGCGCGGCCTGTTCGATGACGCGATAGTAGGACACGGCATGGTCGGCGCCACGCTCGCCATGCTTGGCCACGCGCACGCGGTCGCCGTCCGGCGTGGCTTCCTTGATCAGCCAGGTGGAAATCTTGTCTTCGCGCTTCTTGGGCACGCCCTTGACCAGCGCCCAATAGGTCTTCTTGGCATCGCGGCCACGAAACGCTTCGGCGAGCTTCATCGCGGCAAGGCGCGTGCGCGCCACTACCAGCACGCCCGAGGTGTCGCGGTCGAGCCGGTGCACGAGGCGCGGCTTCTCGCCCTTCTTGTTGCGCCAGGCCTCCAGCATGTCGTCGACGTGGCGCGAGACGCCGGAGCCGCCCTGCACTGCAAGACCTGCCGGCTTGTTGAATACGAAAACCTTCGGGTCTTCGTAGAGCAGCATCTGGGCGAGAACGTCGCCGTCGTCCTGGTTGCGCATGGTCCGCGCGGTCAGCGGGCCCTCGCCCTTCTTGTCGACATCCAGCGGCGGCACACGCACCATCTGGCCGGGCTCCACGCGCGTGTCGGCCTTGGCGCGGCCGCCATCGATGCGGACCTGACCGGACCGCAACAGCTTCTGAAGCTGCACGAATCCCAATCCCGGAAAATGCGTCTTGAACCAGCGGTCGAGCCGCATGCCCGCCTCGCCGGCTTCAACCTTGATCTGCTCTACGCCTGCCATTTCATCAGTCCGTTTCGCCCGCTGCAAATATAGGGGCCGAGTTCCTGCGGCGCCGAAAAGCTGACGCCCACGGCGGCAAGCGAACCGAAACGTTCGCCTGAAACCATGGGCGGTGCTACCGCGATGTTTCTGTCATGTCGTTGCGAATAGCGGTTCGCACCTTTCGCAGCAATGTTCAATGGGCCGCGCCCACGCTCCGCCTATTTGGCAGGTGCGGCCTTGGGGTCGCGCGAGCCGATCATCTTCCAGTTCTTGTAGAAGATCGCCTTCATGCGGTCGACGCTGATCGAAATGCCGGCCAGCATCATGGACAAGACCCCCGGCACCGGCGAGGGGCGGATGACGTCCATGAAGACGCAGTAGCGGCGGCCGTCATGCTCGTTCACCGAACGGTGCAGCAGCGTGTCGTCGAAGATGAAGAGCGGGTCCTGATACCAGAACTGCTTGGCATTGCCGCACTCGATGAAGATCTGGTCGGTCTTGGCCGGCCTCAGATTGTAGAGCACGCGCAGTGTGAGCCGCAGCGGGCCGAAGTGGTACGAGGTCGATTCGCGGCCGCTGAACACCGACACGGCGATGGTGCGGATGTATTTGAACTTCCGGGTGAATTCCGGAACGTTGTCGATGTGCTGCTTGCCGTACCACTGGTAGACATACATGCCGCGCCGACCGCTCTCGAAATGGGCATCAATGTCGGCGATGATCTCCGCTTGCCTGTTCTTGAAGACCTCCAGAACCTCCTCGACCTCGCGGCGGTAGTCGTCGGGAAACTGCTCGAGCTTCCACACGCCCCAATTCTTGTAGGACAGGAGATCGACCAGAAGGTTTAAGGGCGACAGCAGCCAGGTGAACAGACCGTTGCCGGCAAAGTAGAGGCTGAACAGCCGACCGTTCTTGCGGTCGTTGCGGAGGACGTCGATGAGCCCGCACAGGATGAACAGCGCGGTTATGATCGGAATGAAGTAGAAGGCCAGCGCCAAGGCGACTATTGCGAGGCCGACCTTGCGTATGGTCTTGAGCGACTTCCTGTCCATATTGCTTACCGGGAATAGCGGGAACGATGGCGCTGTTTACGAAATTCGCGCAACAAATGCCAGCCCCGACGCCCGCTACTTGCCGCGCGCCCTCTCGGCGCGCAGCTTCGCCCAATAGTCCAGCCGCTTCCTGATCTCGCGTTCGAAGCCGCGTTCGGGCGGGTCGTAGAAGGTGTGGCGGCCCATCTTCTCGGGGAAATAGTCCTGGCCGGAAAACGCCTCGGGCATGTCGTGGTCGTAAAGATAGCCCTTGCCGTAGTCCTCTTCCTTCATGAGCTTTGTGGGCGCATTGAGAATGTGGCGCGGCGGCAGCAGCGAGCCATATTCCTTGGCTGCGCGCATGGCGCTCTTGAAGGCCGTATAGACGCCGTTCGACTTCGGCGCGGTGGCGAGATAGACGCAGGCCTGCGCGAAGGCGAGTTCACCCTCGGGTGAGCCGAGATAGTCGTAGGCGTCCTTGGCGGCGTTGGCGATGACCAGCGCCTGCGGATCGGCAAGGCCGATGTCCTCCACCGCCATCCGCACCAGCCGACGGCCGATATAGAGCGGGTCTTCGCCGGCATCGAACATGCGGCAAAGATAGTAGAGCGCGGCATCAGGGTCGGAGCCGCGCACAGACTTGTGCAGCGCGGAGATCAGATTGTAGTGGCCATCCTGGCCTTTGTCGTAGATCGGCGCGCGCCGCTGCACGATGCGCTGCAGGGCCTCGGCATCAAAGACTTCGCCGGGCTTTGCCGCGCGCCAGACTTCCTCGGCAAGCGTGAGAGAGGCGCGGCCGTCGCCGTCGGCCATCCGGACAAGCACCGCTCTCGCCTCGTCGTCGAGCGGCAGCGGCTTGCCTTCGGCGTGTTCGGCGCGCTCAAGCAGTTTTGAGATGCTGTCCTCGCCGAGAGAGCGGAAGACCAGCACCCTCGCCCGCGACAGGAGCGCAGCGTTGAGTTCGAAGGACGGGTTTTCGGTGGTAGCGCCGACCAGAACGACGGTTCCATCCTCCATGACCGGCAGGAAAGAATCCTGCTGGGCGCGGTTGAAGCGATGGATCTCGTCGACGAAAAGCAGCGTCTGGCGGCCGTTGGCGCGGCGCAGGCGCGCAGTGTCGAACACTTTCTTCAGGTCCGCGACACCGGAGAAGATCGCCGAAATCTGCTCGAAGGCCAGATCCGTCTCGCCGGCCAGCAGCCGCGCCACTGTGGTCTTGCCGGTGCCGGGCGGGCCCCAGAAGATCATGGAGCCGAGCGAGCCGGAGCGGATCATGCGGGTCAGCGCGCCATCCTCGCCGGTCAGGTGCTCCTGGCCGACGACCTCTGCGAGGCTTGCCGGGCGCAGCCGATCGGCCAGGGGCCGCCCGGGCGGTGCCCTTTCAGGTTCGGCGGCCTGGAACAGATCGGCCATATCTTCCTGGTTCCTCAGTAAATCAGAACTTGCCGCAGCAGCTGCCCATTGCGCTCCAGCGTAAGCCGCCAGCGGCGGGTCTTCTCTGCCGCAGCTTGCTTCAGCGTGTCGGGCGTGTCTATGGCCTGGCCGTTCACCTCGCGCACGACATCGCGAGGCCGCAGTCCGAGTTGCGCGGCGGGCGAATTGCGCTGGATGTCGACGACCGTGACGCCCTTGAGATCGTTGGGCATGCCGAGCCGCTGCGCAAGGCGCGGCGAAAGTTCTGCCACCGTGGCGCCTGCGAACGGGCTGCCCCCTTCAATGGTTATCGGGGCGGCGGAAGCGCCCTCCGGCGGCCGCACCGGCGTGATCTCTACGGTCTTTTCGGCTCCCTGGCTGAAGACAGCCAGGCTTGCCGGGCTGCCGATGGAAACCGTCGCTAGCCGGTAGCCGAGCGCATCCACGTGCTCGATCGCGATGCCGTTGAGCGACAGCACCACGTCACCCGGCTTCAGGCCAGCCTGGGCGGCAGGCCCTTCAGGTGCAACGGAGGAAACAAGCGCGCCCGAGGGCTGCTCCATGCCGAGCGATTCGGCTATCGCCGGCGTGACCGGCTCGAAGGTGGCGCCGATGAAGGGGCGTTCGAAATAGTCGCGCCCCTGCATGGCGGCTTCGACCACCGCACGCACCATGTTGGAGGGGATGGCGAAGCCGATGCCGATCGAGCCGCCGCTGCGGCTGTAGATGGCAGTGTTGATGCCCATGAGCTGGCCGGTCATGTTGATGAGCCCGCCGCCGGAATTGCCCGGATTGATGGCCGCATCGGTCTGGATGAAGAAGCCGAAGTCGGACACGCCGATATGGCTGCGCGCGAGCGCTGAAACGATGCCGCTGGTGGTGGTCTGGCCGACGCCGAACGGGTTGCCGATGGCCAGGACGAGATCGCCGACCTCGAGCGCGTCGGAATCGCCGATGGGAACAACCGGGAACGGCTTGTCGCTGTCGATCTTTAGAACCGCAAGATCGAGCGACTCGTCCCTGAGCAGAACCTTGGAGGGGAATTCGCGCCCGTCGGAGGTCGCGACCTTCACCTCGTCCGCATCCTTGATGACATGGTTGTTGGTGACCACGATGCCGCTGGCATCGACCAGAACGCCCGACCCCAGCGAGGACTGGATGCGCTGCGGCGCCTGCTTGCCGAACTGGCGGCCAAAGAACTGCTCGAAGAACGGATCGCCGGCGAAGGGCGAGCGCACCTGCACCTGCTGCGAGGCATAGACGTTGACCACGGCCGGGGCGGTTTCCTTGACTAGCGGGGCAAAGGACAACTGCATCTCGGTGCGCCCGAACGGGAGCCGCTTGCCCTGCGGCGCGGGCGCCGGCAGCTGCTGGTCGCCCTTGCCAAGCAGGTCGTTCAGCACCTCCTTGAGGCCCGGCTGATCGTCCTTGGGCGCGGCTGCCTGGTTGTCCGCCGGCTGTGTTTCGGCGGGCTGCGCATCCTCGGCCAGTGCCGGCAGCGCGACGAACGGCGCGGCGGCGAACCAGGCAGCAGTCAGAAGCCGAAACAGTGTTTTCGCAGCCATTGCGAATCCTCCAAAGCGAGCGCGAGCCATTCTCACGATGATTGTGCAAAATGAAAGGCTTCAGGGTTCAAATTCAAGCGATGCCTTGTCACACGCGGCGCCGCTTCCGAAGCCCGAAAAAGCAGAAAGGGGCCGCAAGGCCCCTTCCCGCTCATCCGACGATGCGAAGCCGATCAGGCGGCTTCGGATTCCGTCTCGACTGCCTCGGCGGCGGTGCGGGCGTGGTCGCCGGCACCCTTGGCAGAGGTGTCGCGCTCGACGAACTCGATCACGGCCATCGGGGCGTTGTCGCCATGACGGAAGCCGGCCTTCATGATGCGCAGATAGCCGCCGTTGCGGGTGGCGTAGCGCGGGGCAATCGTGTCGAACAGGCGCTTGACGACCGACTCATTGCCGATCTGGGCGATGACCTGACGGCGGGCGTGCAGGTCGCCGCGCTTGCCCAGCGTGACAAGCTTCTCGACGATCGGACGCAGGTCCTTCGCCTTCGGCAGGGTGGTGGTGATCTGCTCGTGCTCGATCAGCGAGACGGCCAGATTGGCAAACATTGCCTTGCGGTGGCTGGAACTGCGGCCCAGCCGGCGGCCGGCGAATCCATGGCGCATGGCTCTACTCCTTCAAATTTTGTTCGAGAGGCCTACGCCTCAGTATTGGTCTTCGTAACGCTTGGCGAGATCTTCGATGTTTTCCGGCGGCCAGTCGGCCACTTCCATGCCAAGATGGAGGCCCATCGAGGCAAGAACTTCCTTGATCTCGTTCAGCGACTTGCGACCGAAGTTCGGGGTGCGCAGCATCTCCGCCTCGGTCTTCTGGATCAGATCGCCGATGTAGACGATGTTGTCGTTCTTCAGGCAGTTGGCAGAACGCACCGACAGCTCGAGCTCGTCCACCTTCTTGAGCAGCGCCGGGTTGAACGCCAGCTCGGTGACCTGCTCGGCGGCAACTTCCTTCTGCGGCTCCTCGAAGTTGACGAAAAGGCCGAGCTGGTCCTGCAGGATGCGCGCCGCGAAGGCGACGGCGTCCTCGCCGGTAACCGAGCCGTTGGTCTCGATCGTCATGGTGAGCTTGTCCTTGTCGAGCTCCTCGCCGTGGCGGGTATTCTCGACCTTGTAGGACACCTTCTTGACCGGCGAGTAGAGGCTGTCGACCGGGATGAGACCGATCGGAGCGTCTTCCGCGCGGTTGCGCTCGGCCGGCACGTAGCCCTTGCCGGTGTCGACGGTGAATTCCATGCGGATTTCAGCGCCTTCGTCCAGCGTGCAGATGACGTGGTCGGGATTGAGGATCTCGACGTCGCCAACCGTCTGGATGTCGCCGGCGAGCACCATACCCGGGCCCTGCTTGCGAACGACCATGCGCTTGGGACCATCGCCTTCCATGCGGATGGCGATTTCCTTGATGTTCAGCACGATGTCGGTGACGTCTTCACGAACACCGGCGATCGAGGAGAATTCATGCAGAACGCCATCGATCTGCACCGCCGTGACGGCGGCGCCGCGCAGAGACGAGAGCAGCACGCGACGCAGCGCATTGCCCAGCGTGAGGCCGAAACCGCGCTCCAGCGGCTCTGCCACCAGCGTGGTCAGCGTCTTACCCTTAGACGAGAACTCGATCTTGTTTGGCTTGATCAGTTCTTGCCAGTTCTTCTGGATCATTTTGTCTTCCTTCCGTTTCCCTGCACCATCCAATCGTGACAGGCGATCTGGAAAAACCGCATGAGCGCGGAATTACGCCCATGCGGCACCAAGAAATGAACTAGACGCGACGCTTCTTGCGCGGGCGGCAGCCATTGTGCGGTATCGGCGTCACGTCGCGGATCGACGTGATGGTGAAACCGCCGGCCTGCAGCGCGCGAAGAGCCGACTCACGACCCGAGCCGGGGCCGCAGACCTCGACTTCGAGGGTGCGCATGCCATGTTCCTGCGCCTTCTTGGCGACGTCTTCGGCAGCCATCTGGGCCGCGAACGGGGTCGACTTGCGCGAACCCTTGAAGCCCTGGGCGCCAGCCGACGACCAGGCAATGGTGTTGCCCTGCGCGTCGGTGATGGTGATCATGGTGTTGTTGAACGTCGAGTTGACGTGCGCGACGCCCGACGAAATGTTCTTACGTTCGCGACGGCGAATACGTGCGACTTCCTTGGCCATAATAGTCCTTTCAGAGTGATCTCTACGCCGCCGTAACTCCAGCGGCTACACCTCGAAGGCAAACGCGGAAACGGCCGACGGGGAAAAGGCCTCGCCTTCTCACCACCGGCCGGTGACGTGTTGCCTTACTTCTTCTTGCCGGCAATAGCCTTTGCCGGGCCCTTGCGGGTGCGCGCATTGGTGTGCGTGCGCTGACCGCGAACAGGCAGCGAGCGGCGATGACGCAGGCCGCGGTAGCAGCCAAGGTCCATCAGACGCTTGATGTTCATCGAGACTTCGCGGCGCAGGTCGCCCTCGACCTGGTAGTCGCGGTCGATGGTCTCGCGGATCGCCAGAACTTCGGCGTCGGTCAGCTGGTTCACGCGGCGCTCGGCCGGGATGCCCACCTTTTCGACGATCTCGCCGGCAAACTTCGGGCCGATGCCGTGAATGTACTGCAGCGCGATGATGACGCGCTTGTTGGTCGGGATGTTAACGCCGGCTATACGAGCCATTCTCATTCTCCATGTATGCCGGGCTTGCCGGCGACTGAGTTGTCCCGCGTCCGGTGGAGGCCGGCCCTTGCGGGTGTTCCTGTTCCGATGCGATCGGCACATGCTTGTGCAGCCGAGCAAAACGCGTCTGATGGGAGACGCGCCGCTATAGTCCACAAGACCCTTTTAGTCAACTGCCCACACTATCTGGTGCGGGCAGCTTCCGAAAGGATATTTTCAATCTCGGCGGTCACGACGTCGATGTCGGCCATGCCGTCGATGGTTTTCAGTTCGCCGGTGCTTGCGTAGTAGGCCGATAGCGGCGCCGTCTTCTCGCGGTACTCGCTGAGCCGCTTCTTGAACGACTCGGGATTGTCGTCGGCACGTACCTGACCGCCGGCGGCGATGGTCTCGGCCACCCGGCGCTCCATGCGCTTGAGCAGGGCCGACTCGTCGACCTTCAACTCAATCACCGCATCAAGCTGCTGGCCCTTGTCGGCCAGGATGCGGGACAGCGCCTGCGCCTGCGGCACGGTGCGCGGGAAGCCGTCAAGAATGAAGCCCTTGCGGCAGTCCGGCTCGTCGATGCGATCGGACACGATCTGGTTGACGATTTCGTCGGACACGAGTTGTCCAGCATCCATGACAGCCTTGGCACGCTTGCCGACCTCGGTTCCCGCGGCGACCGCGGCGCGCAGCATGTCGCCCGTCGAAAGCTGCGGAATGCCGTGCCTTTCGACCAACCGCTGCGACTGGGTGCCTTTTCCCGCGCCGGGCGGTCCTAGCAGAATAAGCCTCATCTTCCCCTCTTGCCCCCGCGGAGCTTCGACTTCTTGATCAGCCCCTCGTACTGGTGGGCAATGAGGTGGCCCTGGATCTGCGCAACTGTGTCGAGCGTAACGCTGACGACGATCAGCAGCGAAGTACCACCAAGATAGAACGGCACGCCGGTCGCAGAAATCAGGAACTCGGGCAGAAGGCACACGAGCACCAGATAGATGGCACCGACCACCGTGACGCGGGTGAGCACATAGTCGATATACTCAGCCGTGCGCTCGCCCGGGCGATAGCCCGGAATGAAGCCGGAGTGCTTCTTGAGCTGGTCGGCCGTTTCCTTCGGATTGAACACGATGGCCGTGTAGAAGAAGGCGAAGAAGACGATCATCGCCGCGTAAAAGACCATATAGGCCGGTTGGCCGTGCCCGAGAGCGGCCAGGATGCTGCTGGCCCAGCCAGGCATCGACTCCGTGTTGGAGAAGCCAGCGACGGTGGCCGGCAGCAGCAACAGCGACGAGGCGAAGATCGGCGGAATGACGCCCGAGGTGTTGAGCTTCAGCGGCAGATGCGAGGTGTCGCCCTGGAACATGCGGTTGCCGACCTGGCGCTTCGGATACTGGATCAGCAGGCGGCGCTGCGCGCGCTCGAAGAACACGATGGCAGCGATGACGACGACGGCCAGGATGATGATGCCGATGATCAGGCCCGTGGAAAGGGCACCAGTGCGGCCGAGTTCCAGCGTGCCGCCGATAGCGTGCGGGAGACCTGCGACGATACCAGCAAAGATGATCAGCGAAATGCCGTTGCCGATGCCGCGAGCGGTGATCTGCTCACCCAGCCACATAAGGAACATGGTGCCGCCAACCAGCGTGATGACGGTTGAGGCACGGAAGAACAGGCCCGGATCGGTGACGATGCCGTTGCCGCTCTCAAGTCCGACCGAAATACCATAGGCCTGGACGAGCGCGAGAAGCACCGTGCCGTAGCGGGTGTACTGGTTGATGATCTTGCGGCCCTGCTCGCCTTCCTTCTTCAGCGCTTCGAGCGACGGAATGACCGACGTCATGAGCTGCATGATGATGGAGGCGGAGATGTAGGGCATGATGCCGAGGGCAAAAATGGCCATGCGGCCGACGGCGCCGCCGGCGAACATGTTGAACATGCCAAGCACGCCGCCGCTCTGCTGCGTGAAGGCTTGCGCGAACGCATCGGGATTGATGCCCGGAAGCGGAATATAGGTGCCGAGACGGAAGACCAGCAGCGCACCCAGTGTGAACCAGATTCGCTTCTTTAGATCTTCGGCCTTGGCGAAGGCTGCGAAATTGAGATTTGAGGCAAGTTGTTCGGCAGCCGATGCCATGGGAAAGTCTCCGCTTGGTCACGCTTGGAAGCCCGCGCCGGGCGGCACGTGTAGACGAAGCCCCGAGATAGGCTCCACGCGGCAAAGATGCAAGCGGCTGCCGATGGGGCAGCCGCTTGTCTGTGTCATTACTCGGACTTTGCGTCCGCCTTCTCAGGCACCTTGACCGATCCGCCGGCCTTTTCGACCTTCTCGACGGCCGCCTTCGAGGCGCCGGCGATGTCGAAAGACACCTTGGCAGTGAGGTCGCCGTCGCTCAGCAGGCGCACGCCGTCCTTGACGCGGCGAATCACACCGGCCTTGACGAGCGCTTCGGCGGTTACGGTCTCGCCGGCGTCGAGCTTCTTGGCATCGATCGCAGTCTGAATGCGGCCCACAGACACCTCCACGAAGTCCTTCGCGAAGATGTTGTTGAAGCCACGCTTCGGCAGGCGGCGATAGAGCGGCATCTGGCCACCCTCGAAGCCATTGATCGAGACGCCCGAGCGGGACTTCTGACCCTTGACGCCGCGGCCGCCGGTCTTGCCCGAGCCCGAGCCGATACCGCGACCGACGCGCTTCTTGGCGTGGGTAGCGCCTTCGTTGTCACGCAGTTCGTTGAGTTTCATCGTCTTTCTCCTGCGTCCGGCTTACTTTTCGTCGACGACGCGGACGAGGTGCTGCACGGCCGCGATCATGCCGCGCACTGCCGGGGTGTCCTCGAGGGTGCGGCGGCGGTGCATCTTGTTGAGGCCCAGGCCGATCAGCGTCGCACGCTGTTCCTGCGGGCGGCGGATCGGGCTGCCGATCTGCTCGACCGTGATGGTCTTGGTAGCGTTCTTTGCCATTGTCGTAATCCTTCCCCGTCCGGCTTACTCGTCGGCCGCAACGGCGGCGCCGCGACGTGCCTGGAGGGTCGAGTACTTGATACCGCGCTGAGCAGCCACATCCTTCGGATGCATCTGGTTCTTCAGAGCGTCGAACGTTGCGCGCACCATGTTGTACGGGTTCGACGAACCCATCGACTTGGCGACGACGTCCTGCATGCCGAGCGTTTCGAAAACGGCGCGCATCGGGCCACCGGCGATGATGCCGGTACCGGCCTTGGCGGTGCGCAACAGCACGCGGCCAGCGCCGTGGCGGCCGGCGACGTCATGATGCAGGGTACGACCCGAACGCAGCGGCACGAAGATCATGTCGCGCTTGGCGGCCTCAGTGGCCTTGCGGATGGCTTCCGGCACTTCGCGCGCCTTGCCATGACCGAAGCCCACACGGCCCTTCTGGTCGCCGACGACGACGAGAGCAGCAAAGCCGAAGCGACGGCCGCCCTTCACCACCTTGGCGACGCGGTTGATGTGAACGAGCTTGTCGACGAATTCGCTGTCGCGCTCTTCGCGGTCACGGCTGCGCTCGCGATCGCGGCCGCCTTCCCTACGTTCTTGTGCCATTTCCCTGATCCTTATTCTTTTCCGGAAGCACGGGGTTAAAAACTGAAATCCGGCGTCTATAACGTCGCCGGATTTATTTCAACTGCCGATCGTGCAACGAGGCGCAATGCGCCTCGTTTGAGATCGTATCAGAAGCTGAGGCCGGCCTCGCGGGCGGCTTCGGCCAGCGCCTTGACGCGGCCGTGATAGATGTAAGGTCCGCGGTCGAAGACCACTTCCTTGTAGCCCGCCTTGATGGCGCGCTCGGCGATCAGCTTGCCGACGGCAGCAGCGGCGGCAACGTCGGCACCGGTCTTGAGGGAGCCCTTGAGCTCCTTCTCGAGCGTGGAAGCGGCGGCAACGGTGTGGCCCTTCGTGTCGTCGATGAGCTGCGCATGGATGTTCTTCGACGAGCGATAGACCGACAGGCGCAGACGGTCGCCGGAGACCTTCTTGAGCTGGCGACGGACGCGAGCGGCCCGGCGCTGGGTGGAATCCTTGGAAGCCATTGTATTCGTTCCTTGCCTTCTGAAACGGGCCCGGCCATGTGCGGTAGGCGATTGACGCCTCCCGCGACCGAGCACCGCGGCTTACTTCTTCTTGCCTTCCTTGCGGACGATGACTTCGCCAGCATACTTGACGCCCTTGCCCTTATAGGGCTCGGGGCCGCGATACTTGCGAATCTCTGCCGCAACCTGGCCGACCACCTGCTTGTCCGTGCCCGACACGACGATCTCGGTCGGCTTCGGCACGGAGATGGTGATGCCTTCCGGCGTCTGGTAGACCACGTCGTGGCTGAAGCCAAGCGCCAGCTGCAGGTTCTTGCCCTGCATGGCGGCACGGTAGCCAACGCCGCTGATCTCGAGCTTCTTCTCGAAGCCGTCCTTCACACCGGTCAGGATGTTGACGATCTGCGTGCGCGAGAGACCCCACTTGGAGCGGGCATCCTTCGAGTCATCACGCGGCTGAACGGCGATTTCGCCGTTCTCGAACTTGACCAGCACCTCGTCGTTCACGACGTACTTCAGCTCACCCTTGGGGCCCTTGGCCGTAACGGTCTGGCCGTTGACGGACGCGGTGACGCCAGCAGGCACCTGAACGGGTTTCTTGCCAATACGAGACATGTCGTTGTCCTCGTTCTTTCTGTCTTACACCCGCCCGATCAGAACACCTGGCAGAGGATTTCCCCGCCGACGTTCTGTTCGCGCGCTTCATGGTCCGTCATCACGCCCTTGGGCGTGGACAGGATCGAAATGCCGAGGCCATTGGCCACATGCGGGATCGACTTCACCGACACGTAAACGCGGCGGCCCGGCTTGGAAACGCGAGCGATGTCGCGGATGACTGGAGAGCCGTCGTAGTACTTCAGCTCGATCTCGATTTCCGATTTGCCGTTGCCGTAGTCGACCTGGCTGTAGTCGCGGATGTAGCCTTCAGCCTTGAGAACTTCAAGCACGCGGGCACGCAGACGCGAGGCCGGCGTGGAGACCTTGGTCTTCCTGCGGCCATAGGCGTTGCGGATGCGGGTCAGCATATCGCCGAGAGGATCACTTAGGGACATAGCTTGTGCTCCTTACCAGCTCGACTTGACCAGCCCGGGGACCGCGCCCAACAGGCCCAGTTCGCGCAGTGCGATACGCGACATCTTCAGTTTGCGATAATATGCGCGCGGACGACCCGAGACCTCGCAGCGATTGCGGATACGGATCTTCGCGGAATTGCGCGGCAGGGCCGAGAGCTTCAGCTGAGCGCGGAAACGCTCTTCGATCGGGAGGCTCTTGTCCATGACGGTAGCCTTGAGGGCCTTACGCTTGGCAGCGTACTGGTCCACAAGCTTCCGGCGCTTGTTGTTATTCTCGACTGAGCTGGTCTTTGCCATTTCAGATAAATCCTTTTCTCGCTGCCGTTACTGCCGGAAGGGGAAGTTGAAGCCCTTGAGCAGCGCCCGAGCCTCGTCGTCCGTCTTTGCAGTCGTACAAACGATGATGTCCATTCCCCAGATCTGATCAACCTTGTCGTAGTTGATCTCGGGAAACACGATGTGTTCCTTGATGCCCATGGCGAAGTTGCCGCGGCCATCGAAGCTCTTGGCGTTCAGACCGCGGAAGTCGCGCACGCGCGGCAGGGCGATCGTGACCAGGCGGTCCAGGAATTCGTACATGCGCTCGTTGCGCAGCGTGACCTTGGCGCCGAGCGGCATCTTCTCGCGGACCTTGAAGCCGGCGATCGAATTGCGCGCATAGGTGATGACCGGCTTCTGGCCGGCGATCAGGGCCAGGTCGGCAGCAGCGACCGAAGGCTTCTTCGAATCGCCGGTCGCTTCACCGACGCCCATGTTCAGCACGATCTTGTCGAGACGCGGGATCTGCATCTCGTTCTCGTACTTGAACTGCTCGAGCATAGCCTTGCGGATGGTCTCTTCGTAGACCTTGCGAAGGCGGGGCTGATTTTGTGCCTTAGCCATTGATCACTTCTCCCGAGCGCTTTGCCACTCGCACCTTGGTACCGTCCTGCTGGATCTGGAAACCGACGCGAGTCGGCTTGCCATCCTTCGGGTCGGCCAGCGCGAGGTTGGACAAATGGATCGGCGCTTCCTTGCTGATGATCCCGCCCTCTTGGGACTGGGTCTGTTTCTGGTGGCGGCGCACCATATTGACGCCGCGAACGACGGCCTTGTCGTCCTTGGGCATCACGCGGAGCACCTCGCCCGAGCGGCCCTTGTCCTTGCCGGCCAGAACGACGACTTTGTCGCCTTTGCGAATCTTCTGCATTTTTCCGGCTCCTTACAGCACTTCTGGCGCGAGCGAGATGATCTTCATGTGGTTCTTGGCGCGCAGTTCGCGCGGAACCGGTCCGAAGATACGGGTGCCGATCGGCTCTTTCTTGTTGTCGACGAGAACAGCTGCGTTCTTGTCGAACCGGATCACGCTGCCGTCCGGACGGCGGATGTCCTTGGCCGTGCGAACCACGACCGCCTTCATCACATCGCCCTTCTTAACGCGGCCGCGCGGAATGGCTTCCTTGATCGACACCACGATGATGTCGCCGACCGAGGCGTACTTCCGCTTCGAACCGCCCAGCACCTTGATGCACATGACACGACGGGCGCCGGAATTATCCGCGACGTCGAGGTTTGTTTGCATCTGAATCATGACTGGCCGCCTTCTTTATTCATGGGTAGTGGCGCAGCGCCCTACCCGGCTTGTCCAAATATTTCGTTACTGCGAAGCCTGGGCGTCGGTGATGACAACCCAGCGCTTGTCCTTGGAGATCGGGGCCGATTCCTGGATGAACACCTGATCGCCGACCTTGCACGCGTTGTTTTCGTCGTGCGCCTTGTACTTCTTCGACATACGCACGACCTTCTTCATGACCGGGTGCGTGAAGCGGCGCTCGACCTTGACGACAACCGTCTTCTCGTTCTTGTCGCTGACGACGGTGCCCTGCAAAATGCGCTTTGGCATGATTTTCGTCCTTATGCCTTCTTGGCCGAAGCTTTTTCGGCGGCGATGGTCTTGATGCGCGCTATGTCCTTGCGGACCTGCTTCACACGCGCCGTCTTCTCGAGCTGACCGGTGGCCTTCTGGAAGCGCAGGTTGAACTGCTCCTTCTTCAGGGCACCCAGGTCCTCGTTCAGCTGGTCAGGGGTCTTTGACCGGAGTTCTGCGGCTTTCATGACGCTTGACCTTTCTTATTCAGCAATGCGCTGCACGAAGCGCGTCTTGACCGAGAGCTTGGCGGCGCCGAGACGAAGAGCCTCGCGGGCGACATCCTCGGGCACGCCGTCGATCTCGAACATCACGCGGCCCGGCTTGATCCGGCAGGCCCAGTAGTCCACCGCGCCCTTGCCCTTACCCATACGAACTTCGGTCGGCTTCGAGGTGACCGGAACGTCCGGGAAAATGCGAATCCAGACGCGTCCCTGACGCTTCATCTCACGCGTGATCGCGCGGCGGGCCGCCTCGATCTCACGTGCCGTAACCCGGTTCGGCTCCAACGCCTTCAGGCCAAAGCCGCCGAAATCCAGGTTGGTGCCGCCCTTGGCGGCGCCGTGGATGCGGCCCTTGAACTGCTTCCGGAACTTTGTGCGCTTTGGCTGCAGCATCGTTCTTACTCCAAAATCCTATGCTTCTCAGGCGTTCTCGCGACGACGCGGACCGCGCTCGCTCGTCGGCTGATGATCGCCCTCGGTGGCGCGACGCTCGGAAGCCATCGGGTCATGCTCGAGGATCTCGCCCTTGAACACCCAGACCTTCACGCCGCAGATGCCGTATGCCGTCTGAGCTTCGGCCGTGCCGTAGTCGACGTCGGCGCGCAGCGTGTGCAGCGGCACGCGGCCTTCGCGGTACCACTCCATACGCGCGATTTCAGCGCCACCCAGGCGGCCCGAGCAGTTGATACGGATGCCTTCGGCACCAAGGCGCATGGCCGACTGCACGGCGCGCTTCATGGCGCGGCGGAAGGCAATGCGGCGCTCGAGCTGCTGCGCGATCGACTGGGCGACCAGCGTGGCGTCGGTCTCGGGCTTGCGGACCTCGACGATGTTGAGGTGCGTTTCCGCCTTGGTCATCTCGGTCAGCTTCTTGCGCAGCTTCTCGATGTCCGCGCCCTTCTTGCCGATGATGAGGCCAGGACGGGCGGCGTGGATCGTGACGCGGCACTTCTTGTGCGGACGCTCGATGACGACCTTCGAGATCGCAGCCTGCTTCAGCTCGGTCTCAAGATACTTACGGATCTTGATGTCTTCGTGCAGCAGCTTGCCGTACTCGTTGGTGTTCGCGTACCAGCGCGAATCCCAGGTGCGGTTGATGCCGAGGCGCAGACCGATCGGATTGATTTTCTGACCCATCAGGCGGCCTCCCCTTTCTCTTCCACTTCACGAACGACGATCGTGAGATGCGAAAACGGCTTCTCAATGCGGCTGGCGCGGCCACGGCCACGGGCATGGAAACGCTTCATCACGATCGACTTGCCGACATAGGCCTCAGCCACGACGAGGGAGTCGACATCGAGGTCGTGATTGTTCTCAGCGTTGGCGATAGCCGATTCGAGCGTCTTCTTGACAGTGCCGGCGATGCGCTTGCGCGAAAATTCCAGATCCGACAGCGCGGTGCCGACCTTCTTGCCGCGGATCAGCGCGGCCACCAGGTTCAGCTTCTGCGGGCTGACGCGGATCGTGCGCAGGACGGCGCGCGCCTCGTTGTCAGCAAGCCTGCGCGGAGCTTTGGCCTTGCCCATATTACTTCCTCTTCGCCTTCTTGTCCGCGCCGTGGCCGTAGTAGGTCCGCGTCGGAGCGAATTCACCGAACTTGTGGCCAACCATGTCTTCGGACACGGAGACCGGGATGTGCTTCTGGCCGTTGTGGACGCCGAAAGTCAAGCCGACGAACTGCGGCAGGATGGTGGAGCGGCGGCTCCACATCTTGATCACCTCGTTGCGGCCACCTTCGCGCACCTTTTCAACTTTCTTGAGAAGAAAGCCGTCGATGAACGGGCCTTTCCAAACTGAACGGGTCACGTCAGACTACCTCTCTTTAGCTCTTGCGCTGATGGCGCGAGCGAACGATGAACTTATCGGTCGCCTTGTTGGACCGCGTCTTCTTGCCCTTGGTCGGCTTGCCCCACGGGGTGACCGGGTGGCGACCGCCCGAAGTGCGGCCTTCACCACCGCCGTGCGGGTGGTCGACCGGGTTCATGGTCACGCCGCGGTTGTGCGGGCGCTTGCCGCGCCAGCGCGTGCGGCCGGCCTTGCCATCGTTGATGTTGGCGTGCTCGGGGTTCGACACCGCGCCGACAGTGGCGAAGCAGGAGCCGTGAACCAGGCGCTGCTCGCCCGAGTTCAGGCGCAGGATCGCCATGCCCTGGTCGCGACCGACGAGCTGGGCGTAGGCGCCAGCCGAACGCGCGACCTGACCGCCCTTGCCCGGCTTCAGCTCGATGTTGTGCACGATCGTGCCGACCGGCATGGCCGACAGCGGCATCGCGTTGCCCGGCTTCACGTCGGCGCTTTCGCCCGACACGACCTTGTCGCCAACCGCCAGGCGCTGCGGCGCCAGGATGTAGGACAGTTCGCCGTCTTCGTACTTGATCAGCGCGATGAAGGCGGAGCGGTTCGGGTCATACTCCAGCCGCTCGACCGTCGCCGCAACGTCGAACTTGCGGCGCTTGAAGTCGATGATGCGGTAGGACCGCTTGTGGCCGCCACCGATGAAGCGGGCGGTGATGCGGCCGAGGTTGTTGCGGCCGCCCGACTTGGTCAGGCCTTCGGTCAAGCCCTTGACCGGCTTGCCCTTGTACAGCCCGGAGCGGTCGGTGATGACCAGCTGGCGCAGGCTAGGCGTTACGGGTTTGAAATGTCTCAATGCCATCTGTTTGTCCTCGCGCCAATCAGAGCCCGGTCGCGACGTCGATGGACTGGCCGTCGGCCAGCGTCACGATCGCCTTCTTCACGTCGCTCTGACGGCCGATCGTGCCGCGGAAGCGCTTGACCTTGCCCTTGCGGACCAGGGTGTTGACCGCGGTGACCTTGACGCTGAACAGCGCCTCGACCGCAGCCTTGATTTCCGGCTTCGTCGCCTTGCGGGCGACATTGAAGACGACCTGGTTGGCTTCCGAAGCCATGGTCGACTTTTCGGTGATCACCGGGGTGACGATCACGTCGTAGTGGCGAAGATCCGTCATTTGAAGCGCTCCTCGAGAGCCTCGACGGCCGCCTTCGAGAGGACCAGCGTGCCGCGGCGCAGAATGTCATAGACGTTGATGCCCTGGATCGGCAGGACATCGATGTTCGGGATGTTCGACGCAGCGCGCTTGAAGTTCACGTCAAGCTCGGCACCGCCCACCACCAGGGCGTTGGTCAGGCCCAGCTTCTCGAAATTCGCGACGAGAAGCTTGGTCTTGGCCTCGCCCAGAGCCAGATCATCGACGATGATCAGGTTCGAAGCCTTGGCCTTGGCCGACAGCGCATGCTTCAGGCCGAGCGCGCGGACCTTCTTGGGAAGGTCGTGCTCGTGGCTGCGCACCACCGGGCCGTGCGCCTTGCCACCGCCGCGGAACTGCGGGGCGCGGGCCGAAGAGTGACGGGCGCGGCCCGTACCCTTCTGCTTGTACATCTTGGCGCCCGTGCGCGAGATTTCCGCGCGGGTCTTGGCCTTGTGGGTACCCTGCTGCTTCTTGGCGAGCTGCCAGCGAACGACGCGCTGGAGGATGTCTTCGCGCGGATCAAGGCCGAAAATCTCCTCGGAGAGTTTCACCTTGCCGGCATCCTCGCCGCCAAGCGTTGAAATCTTGAGATCCATTATTCGGCTCCTTCCTTGGCCGAAGCTTCATTCTGCGCGGCACGAATGCCGGCCGGCTTCGGAGCGTTTTCGGGCAGCGCTTCCTTGACCGCGTCGCGAACCAGGATCCAGGCGCCCTTGGTGCCCGGAACGGCGCCGCGGATGAGGATCAGGCCACGATCGCTGTCGGTCGACACGACCTCGACATTCTGAGTGGTCACGCGGGTTGCACCCATGTGGCCGGCCATCTTCTTGCCCTTGAACACCTTGCCGGGGTCCTGGCGCTGACCGGTAGAACCGTGCGTACGGTGGGCCACCGAGTTACCGTGGGTTGCACGGCCGCCACCAAAATTGTGGCGCTTCATGACACCCTGGAACCCCTTACCGGTGGAGGTGCCGGTGACGTCGACCTTCTGGCCGGCGACGAAGTGGTCGACGGTGATCTCGACGCCGATGTCGAGCAGGTTCTCGTCCGACACGCGGAATTCGGCAAGCTTGGCCTTCGGCTCGACGGAGGCAGCGGCGAAATGACCGCGCATGGCCTTCGACGTGTTCTTGACCTTGGCCAGGCCAACGCCGAGCTGAACAGCGGTGTAGCCGTTCTTTTCCTTCGTGCGCTGCGCCACGACCTGGCAGTTCTCCATGCGGAGAACCGTAACGGGAACATGCTCGCCGGCATCGTTATAGATGCGGGTCATGCCCAACTTCTGTGCGATAACACCTGAACGCATCGGTTCAATTTCCTTTTCAGAGTTCCCTGTCGGGGCAACCGCCCCTCCACGCCTCTTGCACCCGTCTTAGAGCTTGATCTCGACATCGACGCCGGCGGCGAGGTCGAGCTTCATCAGAGCGTCGACGGTCTGCGGGGTCGGATCCACGATATCAAGCAGCCGCTTGTGCGTGCGCATCTCAAACTGCTCGCGGCTCTTCTTGTCGATGTGCGGCGAGCGGTTGACAGTGAATTTCTCAATCCGCGTCGGCAGCGGAATAGGCCCACGAACGTTTGCGCCGGTGCGCTTGGCCGTCGACACGATTTCGCGCGTCGAAGCATCGAGCACACGGTGATCGAACGCTTTGAGGCGGATGCGGATATTCTGTCCGTTCATCGTCATTTCCTTGTTCTGGCGCGGCGCGGGCGATGTTCCGCGCCCGCGACAGATCGGTTAATTCTAATTATTCAGTGATCGACACGACGACGCCGGCGCCGACGGTGCGGCCGCCTTCGCGGATAGCGAAGCGCAGCTTCTCTTCCATGGCGATCGGCACGATCAGTTCCACGTCCACCGTCACGTTGTCGCCGGGCATCACCATCTCGGTGCCCTCGGCCAGCTGCACGATGCCGGTCACGTCCGTCGTGCGGAAGTAGAACTGCGGACGGTAGTTGGTGAAGAACGGCGTGTGGCGGCCACCCTCTTCCTTGGTCAGGATGTAGGCCTCGGCCTTGAACTTCTTGTGCGGCTTCACCGAACCCGGCTTGCACAGCACCTGGCCGCGCTCCACGTCCTCACGGCCGACGCCGCGCAGCAGCGCGCCGATGTTGTCGCCGGCCTGGCCCTGGTCGAGCAGCTTGCGGAACATCTCGACGCCGGTGCAGGTCGTCTTGGCGGTCGGGCGGATGCCGACGATCTCGAGTTCCTCGCCAACCTTGACGATGCCGCGCTCGACGCGACCGGTCACCACGGTGCCGCGGCCCGAGATCGAGAACACGTCTTCGATCGGCATCAGGAACGGCTGGTCGATCGGGCGCTCCGGCGTCGGCACATAGGCGTCAACCGCAGCCATCAGCGCGCGGATGGCCTCTTCGCCGAGCTTCTTGTCCGAATCTTCCAGAGCGGCCAGCGCCGAGCCCTTGATGATCGGAATGTCGTCGCCGGGGAACTCGTTCTTCGACAGCAGCTCGCGGACTTCCAGCTCGACCAGCTCGAGCAGTTCCGGGTCGTCGACCTGGTCGCACTTGTTCAGGAACACCACGATCGACGGAACGCCGACCTGGCGGGCGAGCAGGATGTGCTCGCGGGTCTGCGGCATCGGGCCGTCGGCGGCCGACACGACCAGGATCGCGCCGTCCATCTGCGCGGCACCGGTGATCATGTTCTTCACATAGTCGGCGTGGCCCGGGCAGTCGACGTGGGCGTAGTGGCGGTTCTCGGTCTCGTACTCGACGTGCGAGGTCGAGATGGTGATGCCGCGCGCCTTCTCCTCCGGAGCGGCGTCGATCTGGTCATAGGCCCGGAAATCGCCGAAAAACTTCGTGATCGCAGCCGTCAGCGACGTCTTGCCATGGTCAACGTGACCAATCGTGCCAATGTTCACATGCGGCTTGGTGCGCTCAAATTTACTCTTAGCCATGTGAAATCTCCATTCCTATCAGCCACTTAAGGCGTTGAATTAAGGTAACGACGTAATTCCTCGGAATTACGCGAATTTCTTTTGCACTTCCTGCGCCACGGCGGTCGGGACCGCATCGTAGTGGTCGAACACCATCGAGTACTGGGCGCGGCCCTGCGACATCGAGCGCAGGCTGTCCACGTACTTGAACATGTTGGCGAGCGGAACCATGGCGTTGACGACCACGGACACGCCGCGGGCTTCCTGGCCCTGGATCTGACCACGGCGGCTGTTCAGGTCACCGATGACGTTGCCGACATAGTCCTCAGGCGTGACCACCTCGACGCGCATGACCGGCTCGAGCAGCTGGACGCCGAGCTTCGGCGCAGCTTCGCGAAGGCAGGCGCGGCTGGCGATTTCGAACGCGAGCACCGAGGAGTCGACGTCGTGGAAGGCACCGTCGACGAGCGTCGCCTTGACGCTGATCATCGGGAAGCCAGCGAACGGACCAGAGGACAGAACGCTGCGGACACCCTTTTCGACGCCCGGGATGTATTCCTTCGGAACCGCACCGCCGACGATCTTGGACTCGAACACGAAATCCTCGCTCTCGGGATTCGGCTCGAACACGATCTTGACGCGAGCGAACTGGCCGGTACCGCCCGTCTGCTTCTTGTGGGTGTAGTCCTGCTCGTGGGTACGGGTGATCGTCTCACGATAGGCCACCTGCGGCGCACCGACGTTCGCCTCGACCTTGAACTCACGCTTCATGCGATCGACGAGGATGTCGAGGTGAAGCTCGCCCATGCCGGCGATGATGGTCTGACCGGATTCCTCGTCGGTCTTGACGCGGAAGGACGGATCCTCGGCAGCCAGGCGGTTGAGCGCGAGGCCCATCTTTTCCTGGTCGCCCTTGGTCTTCGGCTCGATCGCGATCTGGATGACCGGCTCGGGGAATTCCATGCGCTCCAGGATGACCGGCTTCAGCGGGTCGCAGAGCGTATCGCCAGTGGTGGTCTCCTTGAGGCCGGCCAGAGCGACGATGTCGCCGGCAAATGCCTCTTCGATGTCCTCGCGGGAGTTCGAGTGCATCTGCAGCATGCGGCCGATGCGCTCTTTCTTGCCCTTGACGGTGTTCTCGAGCGACATGCCCTTGGTGACCTTGCCCGAGTAGATGCGGCAGAAGGTCAGCGAACCGACGAACGGGTCGTTCATGATCTTGAACGCCAGCATCGACAGCGGCTCTTCGTCGGACGACTTGCGGGTGGTCTCAGCCTCGGTCTTGGGGTCGATGCCCTTGATGTCCGGCACTTCGTTCGGAGCCGGCAGGAAGTCGACGACTGCGTCGAGCAGCGGCTGCACGCCCTTGTTCTTGAACGCCGTGCCGCAATAGACCGGGTGGAACTTGACGCCGATCGTGCCGATGCGGATGAGCTCGCGGATCTTGTCGTTGTCCGGCAGGTTGCCCTCGAGATAGGCTTCCATCGCAGCCTCGTCCATCTCGACAGCGGCCTCGATCATCTTCTCGCGGTATTCTTCGGCCTTCGCCTTGAGGTCTTCCGGGATCTCGACGACGTCCCAGGCAGCGCCCAGGGCTTCGTCGCGCCAGATCAGGCCCTTCATCTCGATGAGGTCGACGACGCCCTTGAAATCGCTTTCAGCGCCGATCGGCAGCTGCATAGCGACCGGAATGGCGCCAAGACGCGAACGGATCATGTCGAGGCAGCGATAGAAATCGGCGCCGATCTTGTCCATCTTGTTGCAGAAGATCATGCGCGGGACATGATACTTCTCGGCCTGACGCCAGACGGTCTCGGTCTGCGGCTCAACGCCGGCATTGGAGTCGAGCAGCGCGATGGCACCGTCGAGCACGCGCAACGAACGCTCCACCTCGATGGTGAAGTCGACGTGGCCGGGCGTGTCGATGATGTTGAAACGGCGGGTCTTGCCGTCGCGGCCCTTCCAGTACGTCGTCGTGGCAGCCGACGTGATCGTGATGCCGCGCTCCTGCTCCTGCTCCATCCAGTCCATCGTGGCCGAGCCCTCGTGGGTCTCGCCCAGCTTATGGGACTTGCCGGTGTAGTAGAGGATGCGCTCGGTCGTCGTCGTCTTGCCGGCGTCGATGTGAGCCATGATGCCGAAGTTGCGATAGTCTTCGAGTTTATATTCGCGGGCCATGGAAGGTGCCTCTCAGTCGTTCGTTCGCGCTATTACCAGCGGTAGTGCGCGAAAGCGCGGTTGGCCTCAGCCATCTTGTGCGTGTCTTCACGCTTCTTGACAGCGGTGCCACGGTTGTTGGCGGCGTCCATCAGTTCACCCGACAGACGGTCGACCATGGTCGTCTCGTTGCGGTTGCGGGCCGCAGTGATCAGCCAGCGGATGGCGAGAGCCTGGCGACGCTCCGGACGGACATCGACCGGAACCTGGTAGGTCGCACCACCAACGCGACGCGAGCGCACTTCGATGTGCGGAGCGACGTTGTCGAGCGCCTGATGGAACACGGAGACCGGCTCCTGCTTGGTCTTGGCCTGAACCTGGTCGAGCGCGCCATAGACAATCGTCTCGGCGACCGACTTCTTGCCGTCATACATGACGGCGTTCATGAACTTGGTGATGACCAGGTCGCCGAACTTCGGATCCGGGTTGATCTCACGCTTCTCTGCACTGTGGCGTCGGGACATGTTTCTCGTCTCTCAACTTCGAAGCTCGACGCGACCATGCGGCGCCCGAGCCGATAAACCTTACTTCGGACGCTTGGCGCCGTACTTGGAGCGGCGCTGCTTGCGGTTCTTCACGCCCTGCGTGTCGAGCACGCCGCGGATGATGTGATAACGAACGCCGGGAAGATCCTTGACGCGGCCGCCGCGGATCATGACCACCGAGTGCTCCTGGAGGTTGTGACCCTCACCAGGAATGTAGCCGATCACCTCGAAGCCATTGGTCAAGCGGATCTTGGCCACCTTGCGCAGCGCCGAGTTCGGCTTCTTCGGCGTCGTGGTGTAGACGCGCGTGCAGACGCCCCGCTTCTGGGGATTGGCCTGCATGGCCGGAACCTTATTGCGCTTCACCGGCGCAATGCGCGGCTTGCGGATCAGCTGGTTGACGGTAGGCATTAAACCCTCTTGTCTCTCAAATTCGGTGTCTCGAGCCCATTCACGGGCGGCTCCAAGCGCCATTCCACACGAAAATTCGGGCCACAAACCGCGATCCGCGGTGCGCCCGAACAAAAAGCAGAGGAAGCGGAACCGCTTCGTGCACGCCGGAGATGTGTATACGCTCGTAAAACGAACCTTGTTTGAGGCAAACTCCAGAACGTGTCGCTCCGGAAAGCCAGACCTCACATGGGTTCAGACAAGGCGGCTAATACGCTTGAACCCGCGGACCGTCAACCCCACACGGGTCATATTCTTAACAAAGCAGCCCGTTCCGGCGCCCAACACGGCCGCGAGACATAATATTTCGCCTCGTCGCAGCCGTGAAACAGAATGTGGCGCGGTTTTCCCTGTCCCCTGCCCGCCATTCGTGGCAAAACGCCCAGTAGACGATGGCGTGGATACCTCGCCAAAGGCCATGAAGCAAGGAATCACGCATGAACGACAATGAATCAGGGCCCGTCACGATCATCATCGGCCGAGTCTGGCGCAGGAAAGGCGGCGAGTCGGAAGGCGTGCATGTCATGCTGGTGGCACCGGACGACGATTCCGCCGTTCGGATCGCTCTCGAGGCGCTTGCCAAGGAAGGCTACGCCGAGGCCGAGCTGGACCAGATCGGCGAGATGCAAGACGAGCCGGACGACGAGCCGCATCTTTCCGCCTACCAGGGCGCACTTGAAGGCGAAGTCTCCATCGTGACCTTCAACGAAGACGATTGAGCTGAGTGCCCGCGAGCGGCGCGCCGCCGCACACGTTCAGCGACAGGCTGCCGCTGCTCTGAAACGGGCGGTTTGCGGACAGAAAAAGACCGCCCGGATGGGGCACAACCGGGCGGCCAAAGCGCGGTACGGGAGGCATATGCCACCTGTTGCAACCGCGTACTGTGAAGCTTGGTTACTTGTCTTCCCCCTCGCCCGGCCAGACGCAAAAATCACGTCCGTGCCATGCGCTCCCCCGAGCGCTTGAGCGTGCTGAATGCAACCTTAAGCAAATCAACGGGCCGAGTATCAATCTAAAGGCGCCGTTTGTCATCCCCCAAATGGGGGAGGAACCGACAATATTTCGAGGTATGAAAAAAAGGCCACCGGGAAATTCCCGGCGGCCTTTTTGACTGCGGCATCTGCCCCGCGCTGGTTACTGCGCGGCGTTGACCATGTCGGTCAGCATCGGCTCGGCGACTTCCACGCCGGACGCCTTGCGGCGCTCGTCGAGGATCAGTTCGTCGCGCGACGTAGCGATGCGACGGATCTGGTTCATCTGACCGCCGGTGCCGGCCGGGATCAGACGGCCGACGATGACGTTCTCCTTCAGGCCCTGCAGCATGTCGGTCTTGCCGGCAACCGCCGCCTCGGTGAGAACGCGGGTCGTTTCCTGGAACGACGCGGCCGAGATGAAGGACGGCGTCTGCAGCGAGGCCTTGGTGATGCCGAGCAGCACCGGCTGGCCTTCCGCAGGCTTCTTGCCTTCCTCGATCAGGCGGTCGTTGACCTCGTCGAACTCGATGACGTCAACGTGGTCGCCCGGGATGTAGACCGAGTCGCCCTGTGCGGTGATCTCGATCTTCTGCAGCATCTGGCGAACGATGACCTCGATGTGCTTGTCGTTGATCGACACGCCCTGGAGACGATAGACCTCCTGGATCTCATTGACGAGGTAGGAAGCCAGAGCCTCCACGCCCTTGATGGCCAGGATGTCGTGCGGCGCCGGATTGCCGTCGAGGATGTAGTCGCCCTTCTCGATGGCGTCGCCGTCCTGGAGATGGAACGGCTTGCCCTTCGGAATGAGGTACTCGATCGGCTCCAGCGTCGAGTCATGCGGCTCGATGATGATGCGGCGCTTGTTCTTGTAGTCGCGCCCGAACCGCACCGTACCGTCGATCTCGGCGATGATGGCGTGGTCCTTCGGACGGCGCGCTTCGAACAGCTCGGCAACACGCGGCAGACCACCGGTGATGTCCTTGGTCTTGGCGCTTTCCATCGGAATACGTGCCAGCACGTCACCGGGCCTGACTTGGGCGCCCGGCTCGACCGAGAGAATGGCCTCGACCGAGAGCATGAAGCGTGCATCGCCGCCCTTCGACAGCTTGGCCAGCTTGCCCTTGGCGTCCTGGATCGTGATCGCCGGCTTGAGGTCCGAACCGCGCGGCGTGGACCGCCAGTCGATGACCTCGCGCTTGGTGATGCCGGTGGATTCGTCGGCGGTCTCCTGAACCGAGATGCCTTCGACGAGATCCTCGAACGCCACCCGACCTTCGATTTCGGTGAGGATCGGACGGGTATACGGGTCCCATTCCGCGATACGCTGGCCGCGCCTGACCTTGTCGCCGTCGTCCACATAGACGCGCGAGCCGTAGGTGACGCGGTGCGCGGCACGCTCCTTGCCCGCCTCGTCGAGGATCAGGATCGCCATGTTGCGGCCCATCACGACAAGGTTGCCGTCGGAGTTGCGAACCACGTTGCGGTTGCGGATCTGGACCGTGCCTTCATACGAAGCTTCGAGGAAGGAAGAGTCCACCACCTGCGCGGTACCGCCCATGTGGAAGGTACGCATGGTGAGCTGCGTGCCCGGCTCGCCGATCGACTGCGCGGCAATGACGCCGACCGCTTCGCCCTGGTTGACCGGGGTTCCGCGTGCCAGGTCGCGACCGTAGCACACTGCGCAGACGCCGGTCTTGACCTCGCAGGTAAGCGCCGAACGGATGCGAACCGTCTGGATGCCCGCCTTCTCGATCTGCTCGATGTCGCGCTCGTCCATCAACGTGCCGGCCTTGACGATCAAGTCGCCAGTGAGCGGGTGGCTGATGTCGTCGAGGGCGGTGCGGCCCAGGATGCGCTGGCCGAGCGAAGCCACCACCTGCCCGGCATCGACAATCGGCTGCATGGTGAGGCCCTTCTCGGTGCCGCAGTCGATGGCGTTGACGATGCAGTCCTGCGCCACGTCGACCAGACGACGGGTCAGGTAGCCGGAGTTGGCGGTCTTCAGCGCGGTGTCGGCCAGACCCTTGCGGGCGCCGTGGGTCGAGTTGAAGTACTCGAGAACGGTGAGGCCTTCCTTGAAGTTCGAGATGATCGGCGTCTCGATGATCTCGCCCGACGGCTTGGCCATGAGGCCGCGCATGCCGGCGAGCTGACGCATCTGGGTCGGCGAGCCGCGCGCACCGGAGTGCGACATCATGTAGATCGAGTTCATCGGCTTCTGACGGCCGCTGTCCTCGAACTCGACGGCCTTGATGCGGGCCATCATCTCGTCGGCGACCTTTTCCGAGCACTTGGCCCAGGCGTCGACCACCTTGTTGTACTTCTCGCCCTGGGTGATCAGGCCGTCATTGTACTGCTGCTCGTATTCCTTGGCCAAAGCTTCGGTCTCGGCGACCAGCTTATGCTTGGTGTCCGGAATGACCATGTCGTCCTTGCCGAACGAAATGCCGGCGCGGCAGGCATGGGCAAAGCCGAGTGCCATGATACGGTCGCAGAAAATGACCGTCTCCTTCTGACCGCAGTGGCGGTAGACGGTATCGATCATCTTGGAGATGTTCTTCTTGGTCATCTCCTGGTTGCAGATGTCGAACGGCACATTGACGTTCTTGGGCAGCAGCTCGCCGAGGATCATGCGACCGGGCGTGGTGTCATAGATCTTCGACACGACGTTGCCTTCCGCATCGACGGTGCGGAAACGGCCCTTGATCTTGGCGTGCAGAGTGACCGCCTTGGTCTCGAGCGCGTGCTGGAGTTCGCCCATGTCGGCAAACGCCATGCCCTCGCCCGGCTCGTTCTGGTTGACGATCGACAGGTAGTACAGACCCAGCACCATGTCCTGCGACGGCACGATGATCGGCGCGCCGGAGGCCGGATGCAGGATGTTGTTGGTCGACATCATCAGAACGCGGGCTTCAAGCTGCGCTTCGAGCGACAGCGGCACGTGAACGGCCATCTGGTCGCCGTCGAAGTCGGCGTTGAAGGCCGTGCAGACCAGCGGGTGAAGCTGGATGGCCTTGCCCTCGATCAGGATCGGCTCGAACGCCTGGATGCCGAGGCGGTGCAGCGTCGGCGCGCGGTTCAGCAGCACCGGATGCTCGCGGATGACCTCGTCCAGGATATCCCAGACTTCCGGCTTTTCCTTCTCGACCAGCTTCTTGGCCTGCTTGACGGTGGACGAATAGCCCTTGGCGTCAAGCCGCGCATAGATGAACGGCTTGAACAGCTCGAGCGCCATCTTCTTCGGCAGACCGCACTGGTGCAGCTTCAGCTCCGGACCGGTCACGATGACCGAGCGGCCCGAATAGTCGACGCGCTTGCCGAGCAGGTTCTGACGGAAGCGGCCCTGCTTGCCCTTGAGCATGTCGGACAGCGACTTCAGCGGGCGCTTGTTGGCGCCGGTGATGACGCGGCCGCGGCGGCCGTTGTCGAACAGCGCGTCCACGGCTTCCTGCAGCATGCGCTTTTCGTTGCGGATGATGATGCCCGGGGCGCGCAGCTCGATGAGGCGCTTCAGACGGTTGTTACGGTTGATGACGCGGCGATATAGATCGTTGAGATCGGACGTCGCGAAGCGGCCGCCGTCCAGCGGCACCAGCGGACGCAGGTCCGGCGGGATCACCGGCACGACCTTCATGATCATCCATTCCGGACGGTTGCCGGATTCGATGAAGTTCTCGACCACCTTCAGGCGCTTCAAGAGCTTCTTCTGCTTCAGCTCCGACGTCGTGGAGGCAAGCTCGGAACGCAGGTCGCCGGCGATCTTCTCCAGGTCCATGCTGGCCAGAAGCTCATGGATGGCCTCGGCGCCGATCATGGCGGTGAACTGGTCCTCGCCATACTCGTCGACGGCGAGCATGTACTCTTCCTCGGAGAGGAGCTGATGCTCCTTCAGCGCGGTGAGGCCCGGCTCGGTGACGATGTAGTTCTCGAAATAGAGGACGCGCTCGATGTCCTTCAGGGTCATGTCGAGCAGCGTGCCGATGCGCGAGGGCAGCGACTTCAGGAACCAGATGTGGGCGACGGGCGCGGCGAGCTCGATGTGGCCCATGCGCTCGCGGCGGACGCGCGACAGCGTGACTTCGACCCCGCACTTCTCGCAGATGACGCCCTTGTACTTCATGCGCTTGTACTTGCCGCACAAGCACTCGTAGTCCTTGATCGGACCGAAGATGCGGGCGCAGAACAGGCCGTCGCGCTCCGGCTTGAACGTACGGTAGTTGATCGTCTCCGGCTTTTTGATCTCACCGAACGACCACGACAGAATCTTCTCCGGGCTGGCGAGCGAAATCCGGATGGAATCGAACACCTGCGCCGGAGCGTTGTTGTTGAAGAGATTCATGACCTCTTGGTTCATGTCGTTCTCCTTTTGGGACCCAGGGCCCCAGACGAATATTGGCGGGCCTTCGCCCTTGGCGATCCGTTCAAGCGCCGCCGCTACGCCGACGTTACGGATCCATGCGTGCGGCCGGGGGAACCGGCCAGAATTTCCGGCGGCAACGCCGCGGAACCGGAGTTCCGCGGCGCGCCGTGCTTTTTACTCGGCCGCGTCGGGCAGCTGAGCCGGCGTCTCGTTAAAGCGAGTGTTCTCCAGTTCGACGTTGAGACCCAGCGAGCGCATTTCCTTGACGAGAACGTTGAAGCTCTCGGGAATGCCTGCCTCGAAGGAGTCGTCGCCCCGCACGATCGCCTCGTAGACCTTGGTACGGCCGGCCACGTCGTCCGACTTCACGGTCAGCATTTCCTGCAGCGTGTAGGCGGCGCCGTAGGCCTCGAGCGCCCAGACCTCCATTTCACCGAAGCGCTGGCCACCGAACTGCGCCTTGCCGCCCAGCGGCTGCTGGGTGACGAGCGAGTACGGTCCGATCGAACGCGCGTGGATCTTGTCGTCCACCAAGTGGTGAAGCTTGAGCATATAGATATAGCCCATCGTCACCTTGCGGTCGAACGGCTCGCCGGTGCGTCCGTCGTAGAGCTGCGACTGGCCGCTCGTGTGCATGCCGGCGCGTTCCAGCATCTCGTTGATGTGGACTTCCTGCGCACCGTCGAAGACCGGGGTCGCAATCGAAACGCCGCGCTTCATCTGCTCGCCAAGGCGAACGATGCTCTCGTCGTCGAAATTGCGGACCGGCTCGTTGCGGTCGTTGTCCGGCATCAGGTTCTCGATCTCGGCCCGCAGCGGCTTGATGTCTCCGCCCGCCTTGTAGGCGTCGATCAGCTCGCCGATCTTCCTGCCCATGCCTGCGCAGGCCCAGCCCAGATGCGTCTCCAGAATCTGGCCGACGTTCATGCGGCTCGGCACGCCCAGCGGGTTGAGCACGATGTCGGCATGCGTACCGTCCTCGAGGAACGGCATGTCCTCGACCGGAACGATGCGCGACACCACGCCCTTGTTGCCGTGACGGCCGGCCATCTTGTCGCCCGGCTGCATCTTGCGCTTCACGGCCACGAAGACCTTGACCATCTTCATGACGCCCGGGGGCATCTCGTCGCCGCGCTGCACCTTCTCGACCTTGTCCATGAAGCGCTGTTCGAGCGCCTTCTTGGAGTCGTCGTACTGGCCGCGCAGAGCCTCGAGCTCGCTCTGGAGCTTCTCGTCCTCGACGGCGAACTGCCACCACTGCGACCGCGGATAGTCCGCCAGGACTTCCCTGGCGAGCGTGGTGCCCTTCTTGAAGCCCTTCGGCCCGGCAATCGCGTCCTTGCCCGCCAGCATGTCGCTCAGGCGGCTGTAGACGTTGCGGTCGAGAATGGCTTGCTCGTCGTCGCGGTCCTTGGCGAGACGCTCGATCTCCTCGCGCTCGATCGCCATGGCGCGTTCGTCCTTCTCCACGCCGTGGCGGTTGAAGACGCGAACTTCGACGACCGTGCCGTAGGCTCCGGGCGGCATGCGCATGGAGGTGTCACGCACGTCGGACGCCTTCTCGCCGAAGATGGCGCGCAGAAGCTTCTCTTCCGGCGTCATCGGGCTTTCGCCCTTCGGCGTGATCTTGCCGACCAAGATGTCACCCGGCTGCACTTCCGCGCCGATATAGACGATGCCGGCTTCGTCGAGGTTCTTCAGTGCTTCTTCCGAGACGTTCGGAATATCGCGCGTGATTTCTTCAGGCCCGAGCTTCGTGTCACGCGCCATCACTTCGAATTCCTCAATGTGGATCGAAGTGAAAACGTCGTCGGCGACGATGCGTTCCGACAGGAGGATGGAGTCCTCGTAGTTGTAGCCATTCCACGGCATGAACGCGACGAGCACGTTGCGGCCGAGAGCCAGATCGCCCAGGTCGGTCGACGGACCGTCAGCGATGATGTCGCCCTTCTCGATCCGGTCGCCCATCTTCACCAGCGGACGCTGGTTGATACAGGTGTTCTGGTTCGAGCGCTGGAACTTCATCAGGCGGTAGATGTCGACGCCGGACTTGCCCGGATCGAGGTCTTCCGTCGCGCGGATGACGATACGGGTCGCGTCCACCTGGTCGACGATGCCGCCGCGGCGGGCTGCAATGGCGGCACCGGAATCACGCGCCACCACCGGCTCCATGCCGGTGCCGACGAACGGCGCCTCGGCGCGCACCAGCGGCACGGCCTGACGCTGCATGTTCGAGCCCATCAGAGCGCGGTTGGCGTCGTCGTTTTCAAGGAACGGGATGAGCGCTGCGGCAACCGAAACGAGCTGCTTGGGCGACACGTCCATGAGGTCGACGTTTTCGCGCGGGGCCATCATCACTTCGCCGGCGTGGCGGCAGATGACGAACTCGTCGACGAAGCCGCCATTCGCGTCGAGTTCGGCGTTGGCCTGGGCGACGTAGTGCTTGGCCTCTTCCATCGCCGAGAGATAGACGACGTCATAGGTGACCTTGCCGTCGACGATCTTGCGATACGGGGTCTCGATGAAGCCGTACTTGTTGACGCGAGCGAAGGTGGCCAGCGAGTTGATCAGACCGATGTTCGGGCCTTCCGGCGTCTCGATCGGGCAGATGCGGCCGTAGTGCGTCGGGTGCACGTCGCGCACCTCGAAGCCGGCGCGCTCGCGGGTCAGACCGCCAGGTCCAAGCGCCGAGAGGCGACGCTTGTGGGTGATCTCCGACAGCGGGTTGGTCTGGTCCATGAACTGCGAGAGCTGCGAGGAGCCGAAGAACTCGCGCACGGCGGCGGCCGCCGGCTTGGCGTTGATCAGATCCTGCGGCATGACCGTGTCGATCTCGATCGAGGACATGCGCTCCTTGATCGCGCGCTCCATGCGCAGCAGGCCGACGCGGTACTGGTTCTCCATCAGCTCGCCGACGGAACGGACGCGGCGGTTGCCGAGATTGTCGATGTCGTCGATCTCGCCCTTGCCGTCGCGCAGGTCGACCAGCGTCTTGACCACGGCCAGGATGTCTTCCTTGCGCAGCACGCGCACGGTATCCGGGCAGTCGAGGTCCAGGCGCATGTTCATCTTGACGCGACCCACGGCCGAGAGGTCGTAGCGGTCGGCATCGAAGAACAGCGAGTTGAACATCGCCTCTGCGGTGTCGATCGTGGGCGGCTCGCCCGGGCGCATGACGCGGTAGATGTCAAACAGCGCGTCCTGACGGCTCTCGTTCTTGTCGGCCGAAAGCGTGTTGCGGATGTAGCCGCCGACATTGATGTGATCGATGTCGAGGACGGTGAATTCCTCGGCGCCGGTCGAAAGCAGCGTCTTCAGCGTCTTCTCGTCGATCTCGTCGCCGGCTTCGAGGAAGATCTCGCCGGTGCGATAGTCGACGATATCCTCGGCCAGATAGCTGCCGAAGAGGTCGTCCTCGGTGGCCTTGATGGCCTTGAGGCCCTTCTCGGCGAGCTGCCTGGCCTGGCGGGCGGTGATCTTCTTGCCGGCTTCGACGACGATCTCGCCGGTGTCGGCGTCGATCAGGTCGTCAACCGCCTTGAGGCCCTTGAAGCGCTCGACGTTATAGGGAACGCGCCAGTGGTCGCCGGAGCGCTTGTATTCGATCTTGTTGTAGAAGGTGGAGAGGATTTCCTCGCCGTCCATGCCCAGCGCCATGAGCAGCGACGTCACCGGGATCTTGCGGCGGCGGTCGATGCGGGCGTGCACGATGTCCTTGGAATCGAACTCGATGTCGAGCCACGAGCCGCGATAGGGGATGACGCGCGCGGCAAACAGCAGCTTGCCCGACGAGTGCGACTTGCCCTTGTCGTGGTCGAAGAAGACGCCCGGCGAACGGTGCATCTGCGAGACGATGACGCGCTCGGTGCCGTTGACGATGAAAGTGCCGTTGGAGGTCATGAGCGGCATGTCGCCCATGTAGACATCCTGCTCCTTGATGTCCTTGATCGACTTGGCGCCGGTATCCTCGTCGATATCGAACACGATGAGGCGCAGCGTGACCTTGAGCGGTGCGGCATAGGTCAGGTCGCGCTGGCGGCACTCGTCAACGTCGAACTTCGGCGCCTCGAATTCGTACTTGACGAATTCCAGCATTGAGGCGCCGGAGAAGTCGGAGATCGGGAAGACGGACTTGAAAACAGCCTGCAAGCCTTCGTCAGGGCGACCGCCAGCCGGCTCTTCGACCATGAGAAACTGGTCGTATGATGCCTTCTGAACCTCGATGAGGTTCGGCATCTCCGCAACTTCCGGGATGTTTCCAAAGAATTTGCGTACGCGTCTGCGGCCATTAAAAGTCTGGGTCTGGGCCATCGTCGCTCCTTGCTGCCTCTCTTGGGGCGCGGCCTCTCGCGCCTTGCAATTCCTGACCGCGCATGCGCGGTCTATCCGAAACGGGTGAAAACCCGTTTCCTGAAGGCCGTAATCGGCCCTCAGGAAAGAGGTTTTCCAGACACTTTCACGTTACGTCCGGTTTCGGCCGGACTGGCGGACGGCCCAGGGGCCGCCCGCCAGAAGCGTAACGCTTACTTCAGCTCGACCTTGGCGCCAGCAGCTTCCAGCTGAGCCTTGATCTTCTCGGCGTCGGCCTTGGCAACGCCTTCCTTGATCGGCTTCGGAGCGCCTTCGACCAGGTCCTTGGCTTCCTTGAGGCCCAGGCCGGTGATGGCGCGGACTTCCTTGATGACCTCGATCTTCTTGTCGCCGGCAGCAGCCAGGATGACGTCGAATTCGGTCTTCTCTTCGGCCGGAGCAGCGGCAGCAGCGCCACCGGCAGCAGCGGCGACGGCGACCGGAGCGGCAGCGGAAACGCCCCACTTCTCTTCCAGCATCTTCGACAGCTCAGCCGCCTCGAGGACGGTCAGGGCCGACAGGTCTTCTACGATCTTGGCGAGATCAGCCATTTTTCAGTTCCTTATTGAAAGTTCGAACAATTGTTGATGACAGCGAGGAACGGCCTCATGCCGCCTCGTCCTTCCGGGCGTAGGCGCCAAACACGCGGGCAAGCTGACCTGCCGGTGCGTTGACGACCTGGGCGATCCGGGTTGCAGGCGTGCTGATCATGCCGACCAGACGTGCACGCAGCTCGTCGAGCGAAGGCAGGCTTGCGAGAGCCTTAACGCCTTCCGCGTCGAGAGAGGTCGCACCCATGGCGCCACCGAGAATGACAAGCTTGTCATTGCCCTTGGCGAATTCGGATGCGATCTTCGGTGCAACAACCGGATCTTCCGAATAGGCAACGAGGGTCTGTCCGGTGAACAGGCCCTGAATGCTTTCGGATTCCGTGCCCTGAAGAGCGATCTTGGCGAGGCGGTTCTTCGCGACTTTGACGGTGCCACCGGCTGCGCGCATCTTCGACCGAAGGTCGTTCATTTGCGAGACGGTGATGCCGGCATAGTGGGCCACGACGACCGAACCGGCGTTCGAGAACGCTTCGTTCAGATGCGTGACGAGCTCGCGTTTTTCCGCTCTATCCACTGCCTATCTCCAGTTGACAGCCATTCTTGCGAACGACTGCCGGGTTGCCTTTTGCCGGGCAGGCCATCCAGAAAATTCCGGATCACCCGAACGGCGCTCGAGGATCCTGCCCCCTTTCACCGCACCGGACAGCCCGGATGCAAGCAAAAGGCAAACTACGGTTCGAACCTTCCATTGGAGCATTCGCTCCGTTGTCTGGTCTTCACCCGTCTCATGCAGGCTCATGTGAATTAAGGCGAGCCGCCTGCAATCTCGGACAGGATACCCGGAAGCGTTGCCGCTTCCGGTATCCGGCCCCGAAGGGCCGGAATTGCGCGGGATCAGGCCCTTACGGCCGGATCCCAATTCAACCTATCAAGCCGTGGCCAGGGTCGAAAGATCGACCTTCAGGCCAGGTCCCATCGTCGACGACAGCGAGACCTTCTTGACATAGACGCCCTTGGCGCCCGTCGGCTTGGCCTTGTTCACCGCATCGGCGAAGGCGCGGACGTTCTCTTCCAGCGCCGAGGTATCGAACGACACCTTGCCCACGCCGCCGTGAACGATACCGGCCTTTTCGACGCGGAACTCGACGGCACCGCCCTTGGAGGCCTTGACCGCGCCGGCGACGTCGGTGGTCACGGTACCGACCTTCGGGTTCGGCATCATGCCGCGCGGGCCGAGAACCTTACCGAGGCGGCCGACCAGCGGCATCATGTCCGGGGTGGCGATGCAGCGATCGAAGTTGATCTCGCCCTTCTGGACGATCTCGACCAGATCCTCGGCACCGACGACGTCCGCACCGGCGGCGCGGGCTTCGTCAGCCTTGGCATCCTTGGCGAAAACGGCGACGCGAACGGTACGGCCAGTGCCATTCGGCAGATTGACCACGCCGCGGACCATCTGGTCGGCGTGACGCGGGTCAACGCCGAGGTTCATCGAGACTTCGATGGTCTCGTCGAACTTGACCGACGAACGGTCCTTGAGGATCTGGATCGCCTCGCCCAGGGTGTAGGCCTTGTCGAAATCGATCCCGTCGCGGGACTTGGCTACGCGCTTTGCAATCTTTGCCATCGTCTTAGCCCACCACTTCCAGGCCCATCGAGCGGGCGGAACCTTCGACCATGCGCATCGCCGCTTCAACGTCGGCGGCGTTCAGGTCCTTCATCTTGGCCTGCGCGATCTCGCGCACCTTGTCGCGAGAGATCTCACCGACCTTCGCCTTGCCCGGCTCCTTGGAGCCCGACTTCAGGTTGGCGGCCTTCTTCAGGAAGTAGGCCACCGGCGGCGTCTTCATGACGAAGGTGAACGACTTGTCCTGATAGTAGGTGATCACCACCGGAATGGGCGAACCCTTTTCCATTTCCTGCGACTGCGCGTTGAACGCCTTGCAGAATTCCATGATGTTGATGCCGCGCTGACCAAGCGCAGGGCCGATCGGGGGCGACGGCGTCGCCGAACCCGCAGGGACCTGAAGCTTGAGCTGGCCCACAACTTTCTTAGCCATCTCTATCTGCCTTGTCTTTGAGCCGGGATGACCCGGCGGTTGCAGTTTGGTGGTTCGAACGAGCGCAGCCGGCTAAAACTGCACCATCCTCCCACCTCCTCGACGGCAGGACTTCCTGCCGCCAGCCCGCGCGCCAAACCGGCGGCGAGCCAGATTCGGATCAGCCCTTTTCGACCTGTCCGAATTCCAGATCCACGGGCACAGCACGCCCGAAGATCGAAACCTCCACCTTGAGCCGCGCCCGCTCCTCGTCCACTTCCTGGACGAAGCCATTGAAGGACGCGAAGGGACCATCCGACACGCGGACCTGCTCGCCGATCTCGAAAGTGACGGAGGGCTTCGGCCGCTCGACCCCTTCCTGCACCTGATGCAGAATGCGATCGACTTCCTTGTCACTGATCGGCACCGGCTTGGAATCGCCAAGGAAACCAGTGACCTTGGGCGTGTTCTTCACAAGGCTGAACACCGCGTCGGAGAGATTGGCCTTCAGCAGCACATAGCCCGGGAAGAACTTGCGCTCGGCGTCGACCTTGCGACCGCGACGGACCTCCACGACCTTTTCGGTCGGCACGACGATCTGCTCGATCTGGTCGCTCAAACCCTTCTGGCGAGCCTTGTGCTCGATGTCCTCGGCGACCTTCTTCTCGAAGTTCGAGTAAGCGTGGACGATGTACCAACGCGCAGCCATTGCAAGACTTCTCCGTATTCGCCGGTGTTCAGTGACCAAGACCGAGGAGCAACCCGACCCCGAGCGCCATGAGCTGATCGGCCGCGAAGAAAAAGATCATCGCAAGAATCGCAAACAACACGACCATGACAGTCGAGATCACCGTCTCGCGCCGCGAGGGCCACGTCACCTTGGCCGTCTCCGACCGCACCTGCTGGAGGAAGGTAATTGGGTTGGTGGTTTTTGACGCCATCTGCCGCTCTGTTTTCAAGAACCCGGAGAGACCGAGCCCTGGATACTCCCGTTGGCCGGGAAGTGCCTGCCTGGTTTCGGACCCTTGCGCGAATCAGCGCAATATTCCGCCCATGCATTTCGGGCGCGTAAAGCCGGACCTCCAGCTCGACGCGCCGCGTGTCTGTTGTGTCTAAATAAGACCGATTCTCGACACATGCAAGTGCCTAAAATCCACCTTACCTGCTGTGCGTGCTTTGCAGAACCATTCAATCGTCCTGCGATCACTCTAGCGACAATGCGGTCCGACCGCGACGCTGGCAGGGGCAGAGGGGCTCGAACCCCCGACCTGCGGTTTTGGAGACCGCCGCTCTACCAACTGAGCTATACCCCTATCGCGGCTGCTTCATTTCACAAAGCCGGCGGCGTTTCAAGAGCTGTCTTCATTTTCCGTCACATCATTTTCCGGCACCGCCGCAAAGCCTGCGCAGAGCCGCGGTTTGTGCCGCTCGCGCCTGTGGAAAGCCGATGTGAACGTGACCCACCGGAGCCGTCAGGGGCTCACACGCCGAATCGCGCCGGTGTCGGCAAAAGAATCGTTGGAGCCGAGCGGCCTACCCCGGGACCACTCCAAAAAGAAAAGGGCGGCCGAAGCCGCCCTTCCCTGGTAGCAGTTTCCTGCAACTTATTCCGTGATCGAGACCACGACGCCGGCGCCGACGGTGCGGCCGCCTTCGCGGATGGCGAAGCGCAGCTTCTCTTCCATGGCGATCGGCACGATCAGTTCCACGTCCACCGTCACGTTGTCGCCGGGCATCACCATCTCGGTGCCCTCGGCCAGCTGCACGATGCCGGTCACGTCCGTCGTGCGGAAGTAGAACTGCGGACGGTAGTTGGTGAAGAACGGCGTGTGGCGGCCACCCTCTTCCTTGGTCAGGATGTAGGCCTCTGCCTTGAACTTCTTGTGCGGCTTCACCGAACCCGGCTTGCACAGCACCTGGCCGCGCTCCACGTCCTCGCGGCCGACGCCGCGCAGCAGCGCGCCGATGTTGTCGCCGGCCTGGCCCTGGTCGAGCAGCTTGCGGAACATCTCGACGCCGGTGCAGGTCGTCTTGGCGGTCGGGCGGATGCCGACGATCTCGAGTTCCTCGCCGACCTTGACGATGCCGCGCTCGACGCGACCGGTCACCACGGTGCCGCGGCCCGAGATCGAGAACACGTCTTCGATCGGCATCAGGAACGGCTGGTCGATCGGGCGCTCCGGCGTCGGCACATAGGCGTCAACCGCCGCCATCAGCGCGCGGATGGCCTCTTCGCCGAGCTTCTTGTCCGAATCTTCCAGAGCGGCCAGCGCCGAGCCCTTGATGATCGGAATGTCGTCGCCGGGGAACTCGTTCTTCGACAGCAGCTCGCGGACTTCCAGCTCGACCAGTTCGAGCAGTTCCGGGTCGTCGACCTGGTCGCACTTGTTCAGGAACACCACGATCGAGGGCACGCCGACCTGGCGGGCGAGCAGGATGTGCTCGCGGGTCTGCGGCATCGGGCCGTCGGCGGCCGACACGACCAGGATCGCGCCGTCCATCTGCGCGGCACCGGTGATCATGTTCTTCACATAGTCGGCGTGGCCCGGGCAGTCGACGTGGGCGTAGTGGCGGTTCTCGGTCTCGTACTCGACGTGCGAGGTCGAGATGGTGATGCCGCGCGCCTTCTCCTCCGGAGCGGCGTCGATCTGGTCATAGGCCCGGAAATCGCCGAAAAACTTCGTGATCGCAGCCGTCAGCGACGTCTTGCCATGGTCAACGTGACCAATCGTGCCAATGTTCACATGCGGCTTGGTGCGCTCAAATTTACTCTTAGCCATTGCTTACTTTCCTTGGCGGCAGGGCTTCAGTTGAGGTTCGAATGCGGGGCGATTAGCGACAATGGCCAAAAAACACAAGAGTCTTTTGCCCAAACGGTGCCAGCCCACCCAGGACACCGCATCGGCGCCGCAGATGGAGCAGAGAATAGGACAATTCCGCCGGCATTATAAGATGCTGCCTGCAACGGGTTCCGTGAGCGGAGCCTTTGGAGCGGGTAGCGGGAATCGAACCCGCGTATTCAGCTTGGAAGGCTGCTGCTCTACCATTGAGCTATACCCGCAACTTCCCTTCGTGGCTCCAGGCCGGCAGTGGTGGAGGAGGTTGGATTCGAACCAACGTAGACTGAGTCAACGGATTTACAGTCCGTCCCCTTTAACCACTCGGGCACTCCTCCGTACTGCTTTGCCGGAGCCATGCAACGAGGCATTCGACCGATTTCGGAACCGGGAAAAGTCCCGCTCGTCAATCTGCGATGCGCTTATGGCGACAAGGTCAGACACTGTCAACCGCGCCATCGGCAATTTCGATAATTTATCACACAGCTTTCGCCGTTGGCATATCCAAAGGCTCACACCCCGGCTATAGAGCGCTCATGAGCAACGAAAAAAAGCCCGGAACGCCCAAGGATACGCACTACGCCAAGCTTCGGCGCGCCTATCGCGACCAGAAGAGTGGTGGAAAGCCGGCTCATCGCCCGCGAGCCAATATCCCGCCCGGCGAAGCGGCGGCCGAGGGCCTGCTGCGCCTCTATGGCCTGCACACCGTGCGCTCAGCGCTGGACAATCCGCGCCGCGAGATTCGCCGTATGCTGGTGACCCGCAACGCGCTGGAGCGGCTGGAGATCGGCGACAGGTCCCTGCCCTTTCCCGTGGAAATCGTGGAGCCGCGCGACATTGACAAGATCACCGGCAGCGACGCCGTGCACCAGGGCGTGATGATCGAGGCGGCTCCCTTGAAACCAAAAGCCTTGTCGGCGCTTGGCGAGACGCCGCTGGTGCTGGTGCTCGACCAGGTGACGGACCCGCATAATGTCGGCGCGATCATCCGTTCGGCCGTGGCTTTCGGCGCCGGCGCCCTGATCACCACCTCGCGCCACAGCGCGCAGGAATCAGGGGTGCTGGCCAAATCGGCCTCTGGCGCGCTGGAGCACATCGACCTGATCGAAGTGCGCAATCTCGCCGAAGCGCTCGGCGAACTGCACGAATCGGGCTTCCAGACGATCGGGCTTGATTCGGAGGGCCCGGCGGAGCTGGAAAAGACATTTTCCGGCGAGCGAATCGCGCTCGTGCTCGGTGCGGAAGGAAAAGGCCTGCGCCACAAGACGCGCGAGACGGTGCACAAGCTGGCCCGGCTCGACATGCCGGGCGTGATTCACTCGCTCAACGTGTCGAACGCGGCGGCGATCAGCCTCTATGCCGCGCGAAAGCACCTGGCCGGTGTGAAGCCGAACTAGCCTCAAGAGATCGAGAATCACGACGCGATTCTTCTGCCCTCCTGACCGGAGGATCGGCGGCACTGCGCCTAAGCTGGCAGCGCTGCCGGCGCCCAGCATTGCGCGGCGCGCTCAACCCATTCCGGTGATGTGGCGAAGCCAGAAGGCGAGCACAATGAAGGCGATCGCGGCGGTCACTCCGGTCCAATCGATGTTCGCCGTCTTCAACATCCGAAACAGCTTGGCCAGCAGGAACCAGACCATCGCGGCCAGAAGCGCAAGTGCGAAGATGCGGATCATCCTGAGCCTCCCCGCGAAATAACGTGCTTGGCCGGATGTAGGAAGTGTGACGTAAGATGTTAAGAACCCAAGCCAAACGAGGCGGAAGATCAACCAGCTTGAGCTGATAAAGCACCCGCTTCTATTGTTGCAATAACGCAACTTTATCTGCTTTATTACGAATTATTGCATTAGACGCTTCACAAACCCGTCACCCCAAGCAAAGATCTCCCATTGTTTTAGCGGGGGCCTCAATGAAAAACGCCCTACTGACTTCCGTATTCATCTGCGTGTTTTCTGGACACTCCCTTGCAGCCGACATGATTGAACCAATTGTTGCTGCTCCATATAATTGGACAGGCGGATATATCGGCGCGCAGCTAGGATATGCTTGGGCTAGTTCTCGGTTCGAGAATTCTTGGACTGACTATTCGGACCTCGATCCGCGCGGAGGTTTTGGCGGAATTTACGGCGGCTACAATTATCAGTTTCCGAACGATGTCGTTATTGGCCTGGATGCCGACATCAACGCCGCGGATATAAGAAGACACAGTGATTATTACTTATCAGGCGTACTCGCCGAGACCTACGCGATGTCCTCGAAGATCAAATGGACCGGCGCTATACGGGCACGACTTGGCTATGCGGTGGACCGTTTCCTCCCCTACATCGCCGGCGGCTACTCTGCAGCCGAGTTCGAGGTCCGGCTTCATGATGGCTTCTTAAATCGCGAAGTCTCGCAGAAGGACACCAGGAGTGGCTGGAACATCGGCGCCGGCCTGGATTGGGCTGCCACCGACAATGTGATACTACGGGCCGAGTATCGCTTTACGGATTACAGCAGAAAGAACTTCGACGACTTCTGGGGCAATGAAGAAGGGTGGAGTAGAATTAAACTGAGGACCAACGATATTCGTCTGGGCATTGCCTATAAATTTTAGTGGTGAACTGACATCGCCGACCCCGGCCTCCGCGCCGGGTTTCTTTTTGCGACGCGCCCGTTGCGACGCGCCCGCTTGGATCCGCCCAGGCGCAAGTCGAGCGCCGCCCGTTAAATTTTGATTAAATTTTGCAGCCTACGAGTCTCGCGAAAGCGAGGTTCAATGAAGCGCGTCCTGTTTCTTGTCGCGCTCCTGGCGCTCGGGAGCTGCGCAACCGCTCCGTCGCGTATCAACGACGTGTGTGCGGTGTTCGATCAAAGAGATGGCTGGTTCAACAGCTGGCATGGCGCGGCAAAGAAGACTGAGCGCGAGTTCGGCGTGCCCGTGCCGATCCTCATGGCCACGATCTACGCCGAGTCCGGCTTCAACCCCTACGCTCGGCCGCCCCGCAAGAAACTGCTCGGCTTCATTCCCTGGACGCGCGCCTCGACAGCCTATGGCTATTCGCAGGCGCTGGACGGCACATGGTCGCGCTATCGGGCAGAGACCGGGCGCGCATACGCAAGCCGTACGAATTTTGCCGACGCCATCCACTTCGTCGGTTGGTATCACAGCACCAGCAGCCGCGTGAACGGCATAGGGCGCGATGACGCCTACAACCTCTATCTGGCCTATTACATGGGTCACTCCGGCTACGCGCGGGGCAACGCAAACGCCACTGCGCAGCAGGGCGCCCGCCGGGCGACCACCATGGCAACCAAATACGCCGCGCAGTTGCGCTCCTGCGGCCGCTGAGGGCACCGCCCGCGCACGATCCGGACGCCGTGTCTTCGTTTCGAGGACACTGCGTTTCCCGAATGCGACATGTTGCGCAATGAAATTTCTTGAAATGTCCGGTCGCAAGGCTCTAGGGGTGACGCATCATCCGCCGAGGCGGAACCTCGCCCTTCAGCAATCTTGATCGAAGTTTGCCGGCACGACACCTTCCTGCTCGAGCCAACGCCGCTTTGATCGCATGGAGCGACATTTTACATGTCTTCGACCACGACAGTGACGGCGTCGAGCGCTGTGCCCGCCAATTCACGCTCCCGCGTGATCCTTGCCAGCCTTATCGGCACCACCATCGAATTCTACGATTTCTACGTCTATGCCACCGCCGCCGTGCTGGTGTTTCCCTATCTTTTCTTTCCCAAGGGTAACGAGACGACCGCGCTGCTTGCGTCCTTTGCAGTGTTCGGCGCCGCAATGGTCGCGCGGCCGCTTGGCGCGATCTTTTTTGGCCATCTGGGCGACAAGCGCGGGCGCAAGATCACGCTGGTGGGCGCCCTGCTGACCATGGGCATCGCAACCTTCCTGATCGGCCTGTTGCCGACCTATGCCACCGTCGGCTGGCTCGCGCCGGCGCTGCTGGTGCTGCTGCGGCTGGCGCAGGGATTTGCGCTTGGCGGCGAATGGAGCGGTGCGGCACTGGTGGCGACCGAGAATGCTCCGGCCGGCAAGCGGGCAATCTACGGCACGTTTCCCCAACTCGGCGCGCCGATCGGCTTCGTCATCGCCAACGGCCTGTTCCTGATCATCGCCGCCGCCCTGCCCTCCGATGACCCGTCGCGGCCTTCCACTGCCTTCCTTGAATGGGGCTGGCGCATCCCGTTCCTGTTCTCGATCATCATGGTCGCGGTGGGGCTCTGGGTGCGGCTGAACCTGGTGGAGAGCACCGCGTTCGAAAACACGGTCAAGACCGGGCAGGTGCAGAAAGTGCCGCTCGTGGCCGCCTTCAAATCGCACTGGAAGGAACTCGTTCTGGGCACCTTCTACATGCTGGCCACCTATGTGCTGTTCTACCTGATGACCACCTTCTCGCTGAGCTACGGCCGCGCTGCCACCAGCGCCCCGTTACCCGGTCTCGGCTACGACTACAGCACCTTCGTGCTGATGATGATCGTGGGCGTGGTGTTTTTCGGCATCTTCACCATGGTCTCCGGCCCCTGGGCCGACCGGTGGGGCCGGCGCAAGACGCTGATCTGGGTCACGCTCGCCATCATCGCGTTCGGTCTCGTCTGGGTGCCGATGCTCGAAGGCGGCAATGCCGGCGTCATGGCCTGGCTCATCATCGGCTTCACGCTGATGGGCATGACCTTCGGGCCCATGGGGGCGCTGCTGCCGGAACTGTTTCCGGCCAATGTGCGCTACACCGGCTCCGGCATTTCCTACAACGTCTCCTCGATCCTGGGCGCGGCGATCGCTCCCTTCATCGCGGTGGCGCTGTGGAGCGCCGGCGGCGGCAGTCCGTTCTGGGTGGGCGTGTATCTTTCGGCCATGGCCGTGCTGACCCTGATCGCGCTGCTGCTCGGCAAGGAAACCAAGGACGTCGACATCGACGCCTGACCGGCGTCATCGAAGCCAGGGCGGGCCGGCGCATACTGCCGCCGGCCCGCCCCCCCCCCGCGCTGACGAGCGCCGGGGAATTGTTTCCCGCCCTGCCCCGGATTGTCGAAGACCAGAGCTGCGCCATATCTCTTTTGAGGAGGCGTCCCATGAAAGTTGGCTTCATCGGCATCGGGCAGATGGGCTCCGGCATGGCTGCAAACTTGCTGAAGGCCGGCCATACCGTCACCGTCTACAACCGCAACCCGGAGAAGACCAAGCCGCTGGCCGGCAAGGGAGCTTCGGTGGCGGCCAAGCCCAGCGAAGCCTGCCATGGCGACGCAGTATTCACCATGCTGACAGATGACGAGGCCGTCACGAGTATCGCCCTGGGCAAGGACGGTATCGTCGAAAACCTGGCCGGCGGCGCCGTTCACATTTCCTCAAGCACCATCAGCGTGGCGCTGGCTGAACGTCTGGCGGAGGCGCATGCAAGGCGCGGCCAGCTCTTCGTCTCGGCACCGGTGTTCGGCCGCCCCGAAGTCGCCGCTGCCGGGCAACTTTCGGTCGTGGCGGGCGGAACCGACGAGGCGATCGACCGCGCGCGGCCTTTCCTGGAAGCGATCAGCCTGAAGCTTTTCGTCATCTCGCAGGCGCCGAAGGATGCCAACCTGGTCAAGCTCAGCGGCAATTTCCTGATCGCCTGCGTGATCGAGTCTCTGGGCGAGGCGATGGCGCTGGTCGCCAAGGCCGGCCTCAACCGCCGGCAGTACCTGGAAATTCTGACCTCCACACTCTTCAACGCGCCCATTTACAACACCTATGGCACGCTTATCGCCGAAGAGCGGTTCCACCCCGCCGGGTTCGCCGCGCCGCTCGGCCAGAAGGACATACGCCTGGCGCTGATGGCTGCCGAGACCCTCGGCGTTCCGCTGCCGATGGGCAGCCTGCTGAGGGATCGTTTCATCCGGCTGATTGCGAATGGCGGATCCTCGCTGGACTGGGCAGCGATCGGCAGCATGGCGGCAGCGGATGCTGGCATCGAGCCGTTTGCGGGAAGGCTGCGCAGCGGCCCCGGTTAGAGCGGCAAGCCAGAGAATGGCGCCTGCCCTACAACATTGCGTTCTGGCCGCTCCTAACGAATGGTGCGCGGAAGCTCGCTGCTGGCGTGAAGGATCCAACCAGCGCCCATCGCTGATCTCCAGGACAAGCTTGCGCCGGATCGCCATCGCATAGTCTTCCGGCCTGCTTGGCGCCACGACGAAGGAGCCGGCGCCGGTGATGATGTTATGCTCCAGATAGCCCGGCAGGTCGTCGGTCACGCCCGGCTCGGTCAGGGACACGGCAATTCCATTGACGATGTGGCCTAGCTCGAGCGCCTTGGCGCGGCTTTCGCTTACGGGCAATCCGTCATTGTTGGTGCCGTTGGTGGAGATGTCGATGACCTTTCGCGCCGCCTGCCCGGGATACGAGCCAAGCAGCAGGCCGGCGACATCTATGGCGTATGAAATCGAGGTCCTGCCCCGGCCTCTTCGTTCAAGACCATCATGGCCCTGTTTCTGGATGAGATCGGCCGCGCTGGCGGCGTCGGCGGCGCTGCACACCCTGGTCCACGGAAGAACCGTCTCCAGCCTTCCGGCGCTCGACCATTCTATGTAGGAGATGGCGATGCAGCCGATGGCCCCGCTCGCTATCGCCCTGGCGACCTCGGCCGATCGCAGGGCTTCGACATGGCCGCCGAGTTGCAACCGGGCAATGTCGCGGTCGATCGAGGCCGACTGATCGACCGCGAAAATGATCGCCGTGTCGACCGGTTCCTCGGCGGCCGCCACTTGGGTGGAAAGCAAAGCAGCCAACGGAAGCGCCATTGCCGCGGCGCGCGCGGCAAACAGGATGCTCCTCTGCCGGAGCCTGGAGGGCCGGTGCGCTGCGCGCTGATGCCAATCATTCAGGAGCCGACGGGGCAAAGCATCCAACCGTCGCATTGCAGGTAAACTCCGCTGGGGGGGGCTGGGTGACCAGGCTCATCGTCCGTCAGAATCGAGTTCCGATGGCTTGTCGTTAGTACGGCCTCCGCGTTGGCTCGGCCTCGTCAGCGTCAACAGCCGGATGACGTCGTGAAGTACTTCGGAAGTGGCGCTAAGCCAGTTTCGGAACATGCGCTGTCCTCCACCTGGGTCGGTAGTTCTCGGTCGGCAGAGAAACAAGCGATGATCGCCCCAGGAATGGCCTGCCATTCTGGGGGGCCGGCGCATGGTTCCGGCAGCAATTTCTCCTCCGGACCTGCCTCGATGCAGATCTACGGAGACGCTAGCAGGCAACTGTTGCACCAGTATTTGAACCCGCTAGAGCTGTCGGAGCGGGACAGCGAGTTCCACCTCTACCTCATGATATTGAAGTGCACCGCATTGCTTGCCGCGGACGACCGGCCGGCCCTGGACCGGGTCTGCACCGAGCTCTACGCCATGCGGCCGCTGGTGCGCATTCAGATCGGCTTCTATGTCGCCCCGCCCCATCTCGAATGGCTTTCGCCCGACCTGGAGCAGGTGCTCGACAATTTCGGCGAGGTGCAGGCCCGCCGGAGCGTGGAGTACCTCTACAACCTGTCGGCCCGACATTTTCAGGAGCGAAAGCACCGGCGCAACGTCATGCTCGGGGTTGCCACGCATATGGCCCGTCGTTTCGGTACGGGCGTCGTTCCCCGTGAGGTCGCAAGGACGCTCGGCTGGTCCCCCCCCCGGCGACTGAGATGCAACCAATTGGAATTGCTGGTGCCCCCGGCAGGACTCGAACCCGCGACCCCCTGATTACAAATCAGGTGCTCTACCAACTGAGCTACAAGGGCACGCCTCCCGGTTATCACATCTGCCGGCCCAGTAAAGACAAAACTCCGCGTCGGGCGTGAACATGCGTGGATTACCGGCGTTCAGAACCCGACGACAGGAACCATGGCGCGCCCGCGGCGTTGAGCGGGCAACCGCATCTGCCAAATGGATGAAGGCCCCTCCATGATTCACTCGTTGGTCGCCGTGAAAAATCTGTCCAGCGCCCCGTTGGCGCCCCCTGTGGAGGTGGACTGATGGCGCCGCGCCCCATCTGGAAGGGCTATCTGAAGCTGTCACTTGTCACCTGCGCGGTGGAGCTTTCCAGCGCCACGACACACGCGGAAAAGGTGTCCTTCCGCGTCATCAACCGCGCCACTGGCAATACGGTGAAGCGGCAGTATGTCGATGCGGTTACCGGCAAGCCCTTGGAGGACAAGAACGAGGTGAAGGGCTACGAGGTGGACAAGGATGAGTACCTGCTGATCGAAGAGGACGAGATCGATGCACTTCAAATCGAATCCTCTCACACGATGAACCTCGACGGGTTCGTCGACAAATCCGAAATCGAGCAAATCTACCTCGATACGCCATATTATGTGGTGCCGTCCGACAAGGTGTCGCTTGAGGCGTTTGCGGTTATCCGCGACGCGCTGCAGGCGAAGAAAATGGCGGGCTTGGCGCGCATCGCGCTCTACCGGCGAGAGCGCCCCGTGGTGATCGAGCCTCTGGGCAAGGGAATGCTGCTGACCACCCTGCGATATGAAAGCACCGTGCGGAAGCCGGCAGTCGTCTTCGAAGACATCGAAGACGTGAAGATCGACAAGGAGATGATGGACCTTGCCATCCACATTATCGAAAAGAAGAAACTCAGGTTTGATCCGAAGACATTCGAGGATCACTACGAGAACGCCTTGCTCGAGCTGATCCGCGCCAAACAGGCCGGGCGCAAGCCACCGGTGGTGAAGGCAGCACCTGCACCGTCCAACGTGGTGAACCTGTTCGATGCGCTGCGTAAGAGCCTGGCCGCGGAAGGCGGCGGCGAAGAGCCGGCCCCCGAGGCAGCCACCGGCAAGTCTGGTGGCAAGGCCGCCGCAAAGAAGCGCGCCGAAGGCGGCAGTTCCGGCAAACGTAAGTCGGCCTGAGGAACCGGCCCGTGGCGCCCCTCCAGCAGTATCAGGCCAAACGCGACTTCCGCAAAACGACCGAGCCGACCGGGCGGGTGCGACGCACGCGACCGAAGGGCGCTGGCATCTTCGTCGTGCAGAAGCATGCCGCCACGCGCCTGCACTACGACTTCCGCCTTGAACACGACGGCGTGCTGTGGAGCTGGGCCGTTACCCGCGGGCCCAGCCTCGACCCTTCCGAGAAGCGGCTGGCCGTGCATGTGGAGGACCACCCGCTCGATTACGCGTCTTTCGAAGGCACCATTCCCAAGGGCGAATATGGCGGCGGCTCGGTCATCGTCTGGGACGAAGGCACCTGGATGCCCGAAGGGGACCCGAACGCCGGCATGAAGAAGGGACATCTGCAATTTCAGCTGAAGGGCAACAAGCTCAATGGTGCCTGGCACCTGGTGCGGCTGAAGCCCCGCCCCGGTGAGAAGCGCGACAACTGGCTTCTGATCAAATCCGACGACATCTTCGCCCGCCCGGGCGAAGACATTCTCGAAGAGGCGCCGGAATCGGTGAAATCCGGGCTGACGGTGGAGCAGGTCGGCGAACGCAACCCCGCCGTCTGGCACTCCGCGCCTGCCAAGAACGCTCCGGCAGCGCAGGAGGCGAAGCCTGCCCGGCGGCGGGCAGCCAAGGTTGCCAAGCTGCCGGGCTTCATTGAACCCTGCCTTGCGAAATTGAGGACAGAGGCGCCCGCTGGCGCCGGATGGGTCCACGAACTGAAGTTCGACGGCTATCGCATGCAGGCGCATGTCTCCGGCGGGCGGACCAGACTGCTCACCCGCGCCGGCCTGGACTGGACCGAGCGCTTCGGCCGGGAAATTCCCACTGCGCTTGCGGCACTTGAGTGCGAGAACGCGATCGTCGACGGCGAGATCGTGGTTCTTTCCGACGAGGGCGTCTCTTCCTTCTCCGCCCTGCAGGCCGATTTGTCCGAAGGGCGCAGCGACCGGCTGGTCTACTACGTGTTCGATCTTCTGTTCCTCGACGGCGAGGACATGCGGGCCCAGCCGCTTGTCGGGCGCAAGGAGAGGCTGAAAGCGCTGATCGGCGCGCATGGCAAGGGCGTTCTGCGTTTCAGCGAGCACTTCACGGAACCGGGGCCGGCTGTGTTCAGGCATGCCTGCCGCATGGGGCTGGAGGGCGTCGTTTCCAAGCGCGCCGACGCACCCTACCGCAGCGGCCGCGGCGGAGAATGGGTGAAGGTGAAGTGCACGAAAAGACAGGAATTCGTGATCCTCGGCTATCTGCCCTCTGACAAGACCGGGCGCGGCCTGCGCTCCCTGTTGGTCGGCTACAACGAAAACGGCGAGATCAAACCGGCGGGACGTGTCGGTACGGGATTCAGCGCCAGCACTGCCGACGATCTGCTGGCAAGGCTGAACCGCCTGAAGAGCCCAAAACCACCCATGTCCGGTGCGGCCGCAAAGGAAAAGGGCGTGGTATGGGTCAAGCCGCAATTGGTTGCGGAGGTCGAGTTCGGGTCATGGACGGCGAGTGGCAGCATTCGCCATGCCTCCTTCCTGGGCCTGCGCGAGGACAAGCCGGCCGAGCAGGTGGTAGCCGAGACGCCGGACGGCGCCTCTGGAAACGCGAGCAAGAGCGCGGGCAACCGAAGCAACGGCAAAGCTGCGAACGCAGACAAAGAGGGGACAACCAAGGTGCGACTTTCAAGTTCCGACAAACTGCTGTGGCCTGACGCCGGGGTGACGAAGAAGGACCTTCTCGACCACTACGAAATGGTGTGGCCGCGCATGGAGCGTTTCGTGGTCAACCGCCCGCTGGCTCTGCTGCGGGCACCCGACGGCCTCGGCGGCGGCCAGCGCTTCTTCCAGAAACACAGCTCGGCGGGCATGGACGAGGCGATCTTGCGCACACGCGACCCAACCGATGGCGAAGAGATCCTGTACATAAATGACTTCAATGGCTTGGCGGCGCTCGTTCAATTGGGAGTGGTGGAAATCCACATCTGGGGCTCGACGATCGATGCCTTGGAGACGCCGGACGAGATGGTCTTCGATCTTGATCCGGATGAGGGCCTGGATGCCGGCGAGCTTCGAGCCGCGACGCTGGATATCGGCAACCGTCTCGACGAGATCGGGCTGCCCCGCCTGGTCAAGACCTCGGGCGGCAAGGGCTTCCACATAGTTGTGCCGTTGAAGCCGAAAGCCGACTGGACCGCGGTAAAAACCTTCGCCCACGATTTCGCCAAGGCGATGGAGCAGTCCGACCCGAAGCGCTACACGGCCACGCTGGCCAAATCGGCCCGCAAGGGGCGGATTTTCATCGACTATCTGCGCAACACACGCGGTGCGACCACGGTCGCGCCCTTTTCGACACGCGCGACACCCAATGCCACTGTCTCGGTTCCGATTACGTGGGACAAGGTGGAAGACGGGATCAGTCCCACCGAATTTGCAGTCGGCGACAAGGCGCTCGCGCAGGCGCTCAAGGGCGCCGACCCCTGGGCCGACTTCGACAAGCTGCGCCGCGCGCTCAAGGGCTGAGCGCGCTCCGCTTCCAGCGCTTCGCATCACTTTGCAGGAGCAATAGGGCATGCTACCTCGCACGCCATGGTTTTCAGGCGAGGAACAGGGCACTGCCTATGACACGCAAAGCGCGCGAGAAATTCGCCTTCGTCTCTTCCGGCTTCCCAGAGGCCGAAGAGGCAGCCGCGCGTCTGCAGGCTACCTACGGCAGCACTCCGATCGAAGACGCCGACGTGATCGTTGCCATTGGAGGTGACGGCTTCCTGCTGCAGACGCTGCGCGAGACGATGAGCACCGGCAAGCAGGTCTACGGCATCAATCGCGGCACGGTCGGCTTCCTGATGAACGAGTTCCGCGAGAACGACCTTCGCGAGCGGCTGCAGGCGGCAGTGGCGGAAACCATCCGCCCCCTGGAGATGGAGACGGCCCTGGCGGACGGTTCGGTCCTCCACGCGCTTGCCATCAACGAGGTTGCGCTGTGGCGGCAGTCCTACCAGACCGCCAAGATCCGCATCACGATCGACGGCAAGGTGCGCCTGGAGGAATTGAGCTGCGACGGCGTGATGGTTGCCACGCCTGCCGGCTCTACCGCCTATAATCTTTCCGCGCACGGTCCTATTCTGCCCCTCGACGCCCCCTTGCTGGCGTTGACCCCCGTGAGCCCATTCAGGCCGCGGCGCTGGCGCGGTGCGCTGCTTCCCGAGCGCGCTGTCGTCCGTTTCGACGTTCTGGAAGCCGATAAGCGGCCAGTGAACGTGGCGGCGGACCATACTGAGGCCAAATCCGTGCTCACGGTCACGGTGCGTCAGTCGCGCCGCCACACGGCCACACTGCTGTTCGATGCCGGCCATTCCTGGGACGAACGCATCCTGACCGAACAATTCCGCTACTGACGCCATTGCCATCAACAGCCCAAAACGTTAAGTATTAACAGGCACAAACGCGGCATTTTCTGCCTGCTTGTGTTGACAAATGGCGTTACTGCCCGTAACGCCATGAAATATTTGCAAGCGCGAGGCGTTTGCCGCGTCCTTCGGGCGCGCCCTTCAAGCAGCCAAAGACAGCCAAAACACTTGTCCTCAGACACCAAGATCGCTCAAGACGCGCTGACATTCGCAGACCTCGGCCTTTCGCCGAAGGTCCTTTCGGCCGTTACCGACGCCGGCTACACCGTGCCCACGCCGATCCAGGCGGGCGCAATTCCGCACGCCCTGCAAGGCAAGGACGTGTTGGGCATCGCCCAGACAGGCACAGGCAAGACGGCATCCTTCGTGTTGCCGATGCTGACACAGCTGGAAAAGGGCCGCGCCCGAGCGCGCATGCCGCGCACGCTCATCCTCGAACCGACGCGTGAACTCGCGGCACAGGTCGAGGAGAACTTCGAAAAATATGGCAAGAACCACCGGCTCAACCGGGCGCTGCTGATCGGCGGCGTTTCCTTCGACGAGCAGGAAAAGAAGCTGGAGCGCGGCGCCGACGTGCTGATCGCGACCCCAGGCCGCCTGCTCGACCACTTCGAGCGCGGCAAGCTCCTGCTTTCGGCGGTCGAGATCCTCGTCATCGACGAGGCCGATCGCATGCTCGACATGGGGTTCATTCCCGACATCGAGCGCATCTGCAAGCTCATCCCCTTCACGCGCCAGACCTTGTTCTTCTCGGCCACGATGCCGCCGGAGATCACCAAGCTGACCGAGCAGTTCCTGCATGCGCCGGTGCGGGTCGAAGTGGCGAAGGCTTCCAGCACCTCGGGCACCATCACCCAGCGCCTGGTCAAGTCAGGCAGCAAGCCCTGGGACAAGCGCGCCGTGCTGCGCGACCTGATCCGCGCCGAAGATGCAGAACTGAAGAACGCGATCATCTTCTGCAACCGCAAGGTGGAAGTGTCCGAACTGTTCCGCTCGCTGATCAAGCACGAGTTCGACGCCGGCGCCCTGCATGGCGACATGGATCAGCGCGCACGCATGACCATGCTGGCCAACTTCCGCGAGGGCAAGCTCAAGCTGCTGGTCGCCTCCGACGTCGCCGCGCGCGGCCTGGACATCCCTGACGTCAGCCACGTGTTCAATTTCGACGTGCCGATTCATGCCGAGGACTATGTGCACCGCATCGGCCGCACCGGTCGCGCGGGCCGGTTGGGCAAGTCTTTCACGATCGTCACCAAGGGCGACGTCAAGAATCTCAACGCAATCGAGACGCTGATCGGCCAGCCGATCGAATGGCATGACGGCGATCTTTCAACGCTTCCGGCAGTCGAGAGCGAGGAGGCCCCGCGCCGCGGGCGCGGCGCACAGCGCGGACGCGGCCGAAAGGACGAAGGCGAGCGCAAGCGGGGCCATCGACAGGCGAAGCCTGCCGAGCAAGACACCACGAGCGCGCCTGCCGAAGCCGAACCCGCCAGCGCCGACCACGCCGAAGGCCAAAGCCGTCGCGACGCCATCAAGGCCGAGAACGCCGAGCGCAAGACGCGGCACGAGTCCAATGGCGCTCGCCACCACAGGCACGACGACCACCGGTCGCGTCACCACAAGGAAGACGACGAGAAGGTCCTCGGCTTCGGCGACGACGTCCCTGCCTTCATGCTTATAAGCACGAAAGTCTGATTCGGCTTTCGCCGGGCAAACAGAGGCGCAACCGCCCTGCCCCAATATCGAGGACGCAATAAAAAAGCCCGCCGCAACCGCGACGGGCTTTTTTTGTTGTTGGCCTCGGCCGCCGATCAGGTGAGTGGCGAAAGCTGGATTTCGACGCGGCGGTTTTCCGCACGGCCCTCTGCGGTCGCATTCGAAGCGATCGGACGGGTCTTGCCGAAGCCGGTGACTGCGAAACGGCGCGAATCGACGCCCTGGGCGCTCAGATAGTTGGCAACCGACAGCGCGCGCCGCTGCGAAAGGTCGAAATTGTGCTGGTCGCCGCCGGTGGAATCGGTGTGGCCGAACACGTCCACGACCGTCTGGTTGTACTTCTTGAGCACCAGCCCCACCGAGTTCAGCGTCTGGTAGAAGCTCGGCTTGATATCGTCCTGGTCGACGCCGAAGGTGATGTCGGACGGCATGTTGAGGATGATCTGGTTGCCCGCGCGCGTGACGCTGACGCCAGTGCCCTGGAGCTGCGCGCGCAGCTCGGCTTCGTTGCGGTCCATGGTTGCGCCGATGGCACCGCCGGTGAGCGCTCCGATGCCGGCGCCGATCAGAACAGCGTTGCGCTGCGCCACCTTGCTGCCGCCAACGGCCATGCCGGCCAGCGCACCGAGGCCGGCACCGATGGCGGCACCACCCGCCGTGTTGGAAACTTTCTGCTCGCCGGTGTAAGGGTCGGTCGTGCACGCGCCAAGAAAAGCCGTGCCCGCGAGCACAGCGACAAGCTTTTTATTCATTACGGATCGTCCCTCTTCAACTTCATCCCGCGCCAAAACGGCGCCCAAAAGCCCCTTCGACGGCCCTTGTAGCACAAATTGCGGCGAAAAGCGGAACGACAAAGCGCCCGCTGCGGATTTCAATCCCCGAGCGGGCGCAAAATTTGTCCGGATGAAGGCGGTACGCGGGTGGCCCGAATGTGGCCGCCGGCCGCGCCCTCAGTAAGACCGCGGCGGCACGAACAGGCACACCGTCTTGGTGTTGCTGGCGCCGCCTATCGAGCACCAGTGATACTCGCCGTCGGGCGAGTTGCGCACGCGGGCATCCTTGTAGGGCAGCACCTCGCCCGTCCCCACTATGACATAGCCCTGCGGCCCTTCGCTGACGGCTTTTGCGGGCACTTCCCGGCAATCGATGCCGGAGCAACAGGCCGTGGGATAGGTCCATCCAGACTTGGCCTGATGGGCATACCCCGGCGAAGTAGGAGAAGTGAGGAAAAACAGCGAGGCGATGACGCTTACGCAGCCGGCGTACCGGCGCGAATATGCCGAGCGGACCATGACTTGCTCTCCAAGGTCCCCCTGGATGAAACAACCTCGCCCGAGCCAAATAACGAAGCATCGCCCGCGATTGTTCCAAATATGCGCCGACAAGAAATGGCGGCTTCGAAGCCCACCAAAAAAGCCGCCCCGGCTTTGCGGGGCGGCTTGTGAGATTTCATTGGAAAATCTTGGACGAGGTCAGTCGATGTCTGCGACGGACTGGCCCGAACCGCCCTCGATGCGGTGCGAGAGCGAGGCTTCCATGAACTCGTCCAGGTCGCCGTCCAGCACGTCCTGCGGGCTGGAGCTTTCCACGCCGGTGCGCAGGTCCTTGACCAACTGGTAGGGCTGCAAGACGTAGGAACGGATCTGGTGACCCCAGCCGATGTCGGTCTTGGACGCGGCGGTGGCGTTGGCCGCCTCCTCGCGCTTCTTCAGCTCTTCCTCGTAGAGACGCGCCCTCAGCATGTTCCACGCGGTGGCGCGGTTCTTGTGCTGCGAACGCTCCTGCTGGCAGGCCACGACGATACCGGTGGCGATATGCGTGATGCGCACCGCCGAGTCGGTGGTGTTGACGTGCTGGCCGCCTGCGCCCGAGGCACGATAGGTATCGATGCGCACGTCGGATTCGGACACATCGATCTCGATGGAGTCGTCAATGACCGGATAGACCCAGACGCTGGCGAACGAGGTGTGGCGGCGGGCATTGCTGTCGTATGGCGAGATGCGGACCAGGCGATGGACGCCCGATTCCGTCTTCAGCCAGCCATAGGCGTTGTGGCCCTTGATCAGCAACGTGGCCGACTTGATGCCGGCCTCTTCGCCGTCATGCATTTCCAGCACCTCGACCTTGAAGCGGCGACGCTCGGCCCAGCGCGTGTACATGCGCAGGAGCATCGATGCCCAGTCCTGGCTCTCGGTGCCGCCCGCGCCGGCGTGAACTTCAATATAGGTGTCGTTGGAATCAGCCTCGCCCGAGAGCATGGATTCGATCTGGCGCGCCCTCGCTTCACCCGAGAGCGAGCGGATCGCCGCCTCGGCCTCGCCGACGATGCCCTCGTCGCCCTCTTCCTCGCCGAGCTCTATCAGGCCGATATTGTCGTCCAGCGCTCGGGCAAGCCCGGTGACCGCATTGATCGCATCGTCCAGGCTCTGGCGTTCGCGCATCAGCTTCTGGGCCTCCTGCGGATCGTCCCAGAGGCTCGAGTCCTCGGAACGCATGTTCAGGTATTCAAGCCGCTTTATAGCCTGATCCCAGTCAAAGATGCCTCCTCAGCAGGCTTATGGCCTGCTTGATTTCATCGACCAGCTTTTCGGTTTCTGCGCGCATGGCAGGTGTCCAGTCCTCTCAGGATGATTGGGGTTTTAGATAGGGGTTCGAATTGGCGCGGACCATAGGCAGGCGTACCGCACCTGTAAAGGAAAATGGGCCGGCTTGTTCCGCCGGCCCATGATCAATTCCCTGGGTCAGTAGAGACCGCCGCCGCCCTGTATGATGGCCTCGCTGGCCCTTGGCGACAGTGCCTCGCCCGATCCGTTGGAGCCGTCGTCGCCCATGCCGATCACCCAGTAGCTGTCGGCAGGACCGGTGCCGGGCTTGAAGGCTTCCATGATGGTGTCCGGCTCGCCCTGGATGGCCTGCATCCCGGTCTTGCGGTTGATCGCCACCATCTTCATGCCTTCCGGCACCTTGAAGTCTACCGCGGGCACGCCCTTCAGCGCCTCGGCCATGAACTCCTTGAAGATCGGTGCGGCAAGACCGCCTCCCGTCGCACCCTTGCCCAGCGATTGCGGCTTGTCGTAGCCGAGATAGAGCCCGACAACTAGGTTCGGCGTGTAGCCGATGAACCAGGCGTCTTTCTCGTCGTTTGTGGTGCCGGTCTTGCCGGCCAGCGGCCGTCCGAGCTCCCTGAGGGTGGTGGCCGTGCCGCGAATGACCACGCCCTCCATCATCGAGGTGATCTGGTAGGCAGTCATCGGATCGAGGACCTGCTCGGAGTTGTCGACCAGCTCCGGCTCGGCCTGATTGTCCCACTCGGTTGCCAGGCAGCCTTCGCAGCCCCTTTCGTCGTGCTTGAAAACCGTCTTGCCATAACGGTCCTGGATGCGGTCGATGAGCGACGGCTTGATCTGCCGGCCGCCATTGGCCATCACCGAATAGGCTGAAACCATGCGCATGACCGTGGTTTCGCCGGAGCCGAGCGACATGGAGATGTGCGGAGGCATCCTGTCGTAAACGCCGAAGCGCTCGGCATATTCGGCCACCAGTTGCATGCCCATGTCGTTGGCGAGGCGGACGGTCATCAGGTTGCGCGAGCGTTCGATGCCGGCGCGCAGCGTCGAGGGGCCGGCACCCCTGCCGTCATAGTTCTTCGGCGACCAGCTGGTGTTGCCGATGTGGATGGTGATCGGGCCGTCCATGATGACGGATGCCGGCGTGTAGCCATTGTCGAGCGCAGCCGCATAGACGATCGGCTTGAAGGAGGAGCCCGGCTGGCGCATCGCCTGCGTGGCGCGGTTGAACTCGGACTGGGAGAAGGAGAAGCCGCCCACCATGGCCAGGACACGTCCGGTGTGCGGGTCCATGGCGACAAGGCCGCCTGCCACTTCGGGAGGCTGGCGCAGCGAATAGGCGCTTTCGGAGTCCTTGTTCTTTTCCACGAAAATGACGTCGCCCGGCTTGAGCACGTCGGCGGGGGAATTGGCCTTCACGCGCTTGCCATTCGCCATGTGACGCATGGCGAAGCTCATGTCTTCCTTGGAAACGGTGCCCTTCTTGCGCTCGGCCACCAGCGCGCCGGAGGCCTGTCGCTCCGGCTGCAGACCGATGGTCAGCCCCGAAGCCGAACTGCCGAGCACGACGGCCACTTGCCACTCGGGAACGTCGTCGAGACCCTTGACCTCGCCGAGCTTCACCCCCCAGTCGCCGGAGACGTCGATGTGGGCGATCGGGCCGCGATAACCGCGCAGTCGGTCGAATTTCATCAGGCCATGCTGCATCGCCGAGCGTGCCAGGCGCTGCATTCGCGGGTCGAGCGTGGTCCGCACCGAAAGACCACCCTCGTAGAGAGCGTTCTCCCCGTAGCGCGCGATGATTTCGCGGCGCACCTCTTCGGTGAAGTACTCGCCGGCGAAAACATAGGTGCCGGAGCGACGCGGCGTGACGCCGAGCGGCTCGGCCTTGGCCTTGTCGCCTTCGTCGCGCGGGACGTAGCCATTCTCGACCATCTGGTCGATGACCCAGTTGCGCCTCTCGATCGCACGATCGGTGTGGCGGAATGGGTGGTAGTTGGACGGGCCCTTCGGAAGCGAGGCCAGGTAGGCTGCCTCCGACACCGTCAGTTCGCCCACCGCCTTGTTGAAATAGGTGAGCGCGGCACCGCCGATGCCATAGGCACCCATGCCGAAGAAAATCTCGTTCATATAGAGTTCGAGAATACGGTCCTTGGAATAGGCCTGCTCGATGCGGAAGGCCAGGACCATCTCCTTGACCTTGCGCTCATAGGTCTGGTCGGAGGTCAGCAGGAAATTCTTGGCCACCTGCTGGGTGATGGTGGACGCGCCGACCTGGCGGCGGCCGGAACCGAGATTCTGGAAGTTGGTGATGATCGCGCGGCCGAGACCGATGACGTCGATGCCCGGATGGTTGTAGAAGTTCTTGTCCTCGGCCGAGAGGAAGGCGGCCTTGACGCGGTCGGGGATCGCCTGGATGGGCAAGAAAAGCCGTCGCTCGCGTGCGAACTCGCCCATCAGCGCGCCGTCGGAGGCGTGAATCCTGGTGGTGACCGGCGGCTCGTATCTCGCCAGAACCTCGTAGTCGGGCAGGTCCTTCGTCATGTGACTGAGATAAAGCGCCACGCCCGCCGCCATAAGCAGCGCCAGCATAGTGCCTATACCGAAGAAATAGCCGATGAGACGAATCATGCCCGCTCCAGTCAGTGGTTCGGGAATTCCTCTGCAAAAACGGCGCCTATCGCAAGACGCTGGAACCTTCCCTACCCGTCAATCAGAAAGCAATGTCGTGCCGATGTGGGTAAAATGGGGCAGGCCAGCAAAACAGTGTCCAACAAGTCACATTAATTGGCAAGGTGTTGTGCGCGAGCAACGGCTGGAAAGCGAACCCGGCCCTCGAGAGGTCACCCGCCAGCCGCCATCTTTGCCGCAGCGAACGCGGCCACGGCCCGTGCAATGCTGTCGGCGGCCTTGTTGCGCCAGTCGGGATCGCGCAGCAGCTCTTCATCCTGCGGGTTGGAAAGATAGCCGAGCTCGACCAGTACGGACGGAACATCGGGCGCCCTGAGCACCCGAAAGCCCGCCGAGCGGTGCGGATTGTTGATGAGGCCCACCGTGCTAGACAGCTCGGATACGAGCGAATGGGCGAATTTAAGCGAGAAGCCGTGCGTCTCGCGCCGGATCAGCTCGATGAGAATGTCGGCGACTTCCTGCTTTTCGGTCTCGATCTCGATGCCGGCGAGCTGGTCGGACAGGTTTTCCCGATCGGCGAGCGCCTGGGCCTCGGCGTCGGAGGCTTTTTCGGAAAGCGTGTAGACGGTCGCGCCCCGTATCCCTTTCAGGCGGATCGTGTCGGCGTGAATCGAAATGAACAGGTCAGCATCATGCGAACGAGCGATCCGCACGCGTTCGTCGAGGCGAAGAAACTCGTCCTTTTCACGCGTCATGCGCACATCGTATTGACCGCTTTCGCCAAGCTTCGCCTTCAATTCCTGCGCGAAGGCGAGCGTGATTTCCTTTTCGACCGTGCCGTTCAGCCCCTCCGCGCCGCCATCGATGCCGCCATGGCCAGGATCAATGACCACAGTGAATCGCTTGTCGGATTGCGGCTCCTGGACGAGGCGGTCGGTCTTGGGCGTCGTGGTTGAGGCCGTGGTCTGCGCCTGCTCGGCGAGCGCCTCTTCGAACTGGCGTTCGGAAGCCGCGCTTACCTCCACCGCCATGCGGTAGCCGCTTGCGTCCTCATTGGGCAGGACGTCGACCTTGTCGACGGTGAACGGCCCCTTGGCGGTCAGGATGAGGCGCCCACTTCCGTCGCTCTGCTGGCCGTATCGCACGCCGGAAATCAGCCCGCGCGCCTCCAGATCCTTCGCATCGAACCTGAAGCCGGCATCCGGCACGTCGATCATGAGTCGGTGGGGGCCACGCAGCATGAGCCACCGGGGCGCAGCCTCGCGGTCGAAATCCATGACGATGCGCATGCGCGTTGCATCGCCCGCCATTCGGTAACCACTTACCTCGACGGGTGCACCGGCGCTGGCATCGAAAGCCGTTGCCGCCAGGCCGCCTATCAAAAAAACGAGAAGAAGGCCGATGGAAACGATCCTGCAGCCAATGTCAGCAAGTCTCTTTTCCACGGATGAAGCACCTTGTCCCCGACTGTTGCACAGGTAATCGCGGCGCAGAAAAGGCCCGAATACTGAATAACAAGAGGTATAGCGATAAGGTTAACCAAGCCTTTTCGTGCGTCGCCCCCAGCCCGATCGACGCAAGCGCTTTTGCTACAACCAGAAATCGGGGTTGCGTTGAGGGCCGGCAAATCATAAAAGCGACACTGGATCATCGCAATGCCTGGAACTGTCACGGCGCAGTTTCCATATTCGGTCAAGCGACGAAAACAGCTCCAATCGCGGCGGCGATTCAAGGGCATGAGATGGTCGCGACGGATTTCGCAAAGGTGTTTCCGCAGAGCGGGGATTCCTTGGCGTGAGGAAAACGGCCGGAACCGAGGTTCCGCGCTGGCTCTGTACGAGCAAAAAGCTGGTCCGGGTCTTCCGGGCTTTGGTTCAAAGTTGTTCGCAAGGTCACCGATGGCTTTAAGCGCAATCTTGGGTAGACCCGCACAGTACCGCGCCAATCCGGCTGCGGGCGGCTTGCCCATCGCGCTGTGGTATCGCCCGGCGGACTTTCAATTGTCCGACACGCTTCTCTCCCCCGGCAGGCAGCGCATTTCGCTGCCGATGACACGGTTGATGGCGGCCGGCAGGAAACAAGATAATGCCCAACAAGATGTTGATAGATGCCTCCCACCCGGAGGAGACACGGGTTGTCGTCGTTCGCGGTAACCGTATCGAAGAATTTGATTTTGAATCCCAGGACAAGAAGCAGCTTAAAGGAAATATCTACCTCGCTCGCGTAACGCGCGTAGAACCTTCCCTTCAGGCGGCCTTTGTCGAATATGGCGGAAACCGGCACGGTTTTCTCGCCTTCAGTGAAATTCATCCAGACTATTACCAGATCCCGGTCGCCGATCGGCAGGCGCTTTTGCGCGCCGAAGCCGAAGAGCACGAGGATGAAGACGAAGACGGAAACGGCGATGGCGACGAACGCCATGAACGCAACCGCAACCGCAAGCGGCGGCGCGGCGGCCGCAATCGTGGCCGCAATGGCGACGAACATCGCCTGAACGCCGAGGGTTCGGAAGACGACGCGACGGCTTCGGCGAGCGAAGGCGACAGCGAAGAGCATGAGGAGCACGCCGCCGCTGAAGGAGATGAAGCCTCCGAAGGCGAAGGCCGCCAACCGCATGCGGAAGTTTCGGCCGAGGACGAATCTGGCCACCCAGAATCCGCGGAAGGCGAGAACGCTTCCGAGTCATCCGACGAAGCGGGCCCGTCGTCCATCGCGGCGGCCGTGGACGCCGACGTGGTTTCCGAGCCTGTCGAGGCGACTACCGAAACCGTGGCCGAGGCTTCGGAAAGCGAGGAAGGCTCGTCCGAGGACGAGCATCGCGGCGCCATCGAAGAGGTTGCCAGCTCGCACGACGACGACCACGGCATCGAGGTTGTCGGCGCCGAGGACGCGATCGAGGAAATGCGCAACCGCCGCAAGCCGGTGCGTCGCCACTACAAGATCCAGGAAGTCATCAAGCGTCGCCAGATCCTGCTGGTGCAGGTGGTCAAGGAAGAGCGCGGCAACAAGGGTGCTGCGCTGACGACCTATCTGTCGCTGGCCGGCCGCTATTCGGTGCTGATGCCCAACACCGCGCGTGGCGGCGGCATTTCGCGCAAGATCACCAGCGCGCAGGATCGCAAGCGCCTGAAGGAAATCATGCAGGAACTCGAAGTGCCGCAGGGCATGGGCGTGATCCTGCGCACCGCCGGCGAAAGCCGCACCAAGGCCGAGATCAAGCGCGACTACGAATATCTGATGCGGATGTGGGAGAACGTCCGCAGCCTGACGCTGCAGTCGGTGGCCCCTGCCCTCGTCTATGAGGAAGGCAGCCTGATAAAGCGCTCGGTGCGCGACCTCTATAACAAGGACATCGACGAGATCCTAGTTGCCGGCGAGGAAGGCTACCGCGAGGCCAAGGACTTCATGCGGATGCTGATGCCCAGCCACGCCAAGGTGGTTCAGCCCTACCGCGATGTGACGCCTATCCTCGCGCGCAGCGGTATCGAGGCCCAGCTCGACCGCATGCTGCAGCCGCAGGTGACGCTGAAATCGGGCGGCTACATCATCATCAACCAGACCGAGGCGCTGGTTGCGATAGACGTCAACTCCGGGCGCTCCACCAAGGAGCACTCCATCGAGGACACCGCGCTCCAGACGAACCTGGAGGCGGCCGAAGAGGTTGCCCGTCAGCTTCGCCTGCGCGACCTGGCCGGCCTGATCGTCATCGACTTCATCGACATGGAGGAGAGCCGCAACAACCGCGCCGTGGAGAAGAAGCTCAAGGAATGCCTGAAGAACGACCGCGCCCGCATCCAGGTCGGCCGTATCTCGCATTTCGGCCTCATGGAAATGTCGCGCCAGCGCATCCGCGCCAGCGTTCTGGAATCGACCATGAAGCCGTGCCCCCACTGCGGCGGCACGGGCCATGTGCGCTCCGATTCGTCGGTCGCGCTTCTGGTGGTGAGGGCGATCGAGGACTTCCTGCTCAAGGATTCGCGCCACCACATCACGGTGCGCACGCCGAGCGCCACGGCCATCTATGTGCTGAACCACAAGCGCAGCACGCTGGTTGAGCTGGAGCAGCGCTTCGGCCTGACCATCTCGCTTGAGCCCGACGACTCGGTCGGCTCGCAGCACTATGCGATCTCGCGCGGCGCGGTCGTGGAAAAGCCTGTGGTTCCACAGCACGTTCTGCCTGCCCCGGTCTACATCGAAGATGAGGAGATCGAGGAAGAGGAGATGGAGGCCGAAGAGGCCGAAGTCGCCGAGGAACAGCCTGTCCAGGCCGAGAAGGCCGAAGAAGGCGAGCACCGCGACCGCAAGCGCCGCAAGCGTCGCCGCCGGCGCGGCGGCAAAGACCGCGAGCATGCCGCCCCGGCCGAAGCCGCGAGTGTTTCCGAGGAAGCAGCCGATGAGGAGGCTGAGGAAGCAACCGCCGAGACGACCGAGGCTGTGGCTGCCGATGAGGCCGCTGAAGCTGGAGAAGCCGAGCGCAAGAAGCGCCGCCGCGGCAAGCGTGGCGGCCGGCGCAACCGCAGGGAGGAAGGCGAGGCCGAACTGACGCACGAGGCGGGTTCAGCCGAGGCCGGCGAAGGCGAGGAAGCCGAAGAAGCGCGCGCCGAGGAGACGGAAGCAGCCGTCGAGGCGGCAGCGGATACCGAAGCCCCTGTCGTGGAAACCGTCCTCGCGGCCGAGCCGGTTGCGGCAGAGGTTGCGGCTGAAGAGGCGGTGGCGGAGGAAGCCCCGGCCGAAAAGCCGAAGAAGACCACGCGCCGTACCACGCGTTCCAAGAAGGCGGCGGCCGAAGAGGTTGCAGCCACCAGCGAACCTGCAGCGGAAGCTGCGGCTGCGCCGGCGGAAGGGAAGCCCGCGAAGAAGCCGAGGGCCCCGCGCCGCAAGGCAGCGGCTCCTGCCCCTGCCCCCGAGGCTATGGAGACAGCGCCCGAGGCGCCGGCAGCACCGGAAACGGTCGAGGCAGCTCCGGTAGAGCCCGCAGCGCCCGCCGCCGAGGAACCGCAACCTGCGGCTCCGGAACCGGAGCCGGTCGCAGCCGAGCCTCAGGTAGAAGACAAGCCGAAGAAGAGCGGCTGGTGGCAGCGCAAGAGCTTCTTCTAAGCGCCGACAGCAGAGACTAAACGAACAAAACCCCGCGCACCCAAATGCGCGGGGTTTTGCTTTGTGAGTAGAAATGACGGCTCAGGGGGCGAAAACGGACCAGTTCATGGCCCTGGCGAGCTTTTCAAGCGCGATGGAACCCAGCCGCGAATTGCCGTTTTCGTTGAGGCCAGGCGACCACACCGCGATGGACGCAACGCCGGGCACGATGCCCAATATGCCGCCTCCGACGCCGCTCTTGGCCGGAATGCCGACGCGAAAGGCGAAATCGCCCGAGCCGTCATAGTGGCCGCAGGTCAGCATCAGGGCCAGGATGCGCCGGGCGCGCTCGGCCGAGACGACAGAATGGCCCGTGGCGGGATTGCGGCCGCCATGGGCAAGGAAGCGCCCGGACATGGCCAGTTGCCGGCAGCTCATGGCAATGGCGCAATGGTGATAGTACACCCCCAGCGCCAGCTCGGGCGCGTGCTGCAGGTTGCCGAAGGCCTTCATGTAGTTGGCCAGCGCAACGTTGCGAAAGCCGGTGGCCTGCTCGGAGGCTGCGACCTCGCGGTCGACGATGATCGTGTCGTCGTCGGCCAGGAACTGAACGAAGCGCAGGATCTCGCCGATCGCCTCGCGCGGCTGGTGGCCAGCCAAGAGCACGTCGGTGACCACGATCGCGCCGGCATTGATGAAGGGATTGCGCGGAATGCCCTGCTCGTTCTCGAGCTGGACGATGGAGTTGAACGGGTTGCCGGAAGGCTCGCGCCCGACGCGCCGCCACAGCGCATCGCCGACCTTGCCCAGCGCCAGCGTCAGCGTGAACATCTTGGAGATGCTCTGGATGGAGAACGCCTCGTCGGCGTCGCCGGCGCTGATGATCCGTCCGTCCGTCAGCGCCACGGCGATGCCGAATCGCTGCGGGTCTATCTTGCCAAGCTGCGGGATGTAGTTTGCGACCTCGCCCCGGTCGGTCCGCTCCGCCATTTCCGCGGCGAGTGCCGGCAGAACTTCCTCCAGGTCCGCCACAGCCTCCCCCTTGCTTTCTATTTCAGCCAGCGTTCGATGCGGGCGACAGCCTCGACCATGTCTTCATGGCTGCCGGCATAGGACAGACGCATGAAGCGGTGGCCCGAATGCATATCGAAGTCGCGCCCCGGTGTGGCCGCGACATGGGCCTCGGCCAGCATGCGGCGGGCAAACTCCATGCTGTCATTTGTCAGCCGCGAGACATCGCAGAAGGCATAGAAGGCGCCGTCCATGGGCGCGGCAAGCGCGAACCCGAGTTCGGGCAGCCGCTGCATCAAGAGTTCGCGGTTCCAGGCATAGCGTGCCTTCACCACCTCAAGCTCCTCGGTCGCATTGAAGGCCTCCGCCGCCGCGACCTGCGACAGCTCGGGTGCGGAGATGTAGAGGCTCTGCTGGATGCGCTCGATCGGCCGAACCAGCTTTTCCGGCAATACCATCCAGCCGATGCGCCAGCCCGTCATGCAGTAGTATTTCGAGAAGGAGTTGATGACGGTCACGTCCTTGCCAAGGGAAAGAGCGGTGACGTCCGGCCCGGCATAGGACAGTCGGTGGTAGATCTCGTCGGAAATGACTGAAATGCCTAAGTTTTCCGCTCTTGCGACCAGCTCCGCCAGCTCCTTTTCGGGGATAATGGCGCCGGTGGGATTGGCTGGGCTGGCAAAGAGCACGCCCTTCAGCGGCGCGCGCCTGTGCGCGGCTTCGAGGTGATCGGCCGTGAGATAGGCAGCGCCTTCCATCTCGATCTCGACCACGTCGAGGCCCAGCGCGGCCATGATGTTGCGGTAGGCCGGATAGCCCGGGGCAACGACCGCCACGCGCTCGCCCGGATCGAACATCGCGAGAAATGCAAGATTGAACGCCGCCGAAGAGCCGGTGGTGACGGCGATGCGGCCCGGCGAGACCTCTACGCCATAGTGCTCGGCATAGTGGGCGGCGATCGCTTCGCGCAATCCGGCCACGCCGAGGGCGTCGGTATAGCCGATGCGCCCGTCGCGCAGCGCCCGCGCCGCGGCGGCGCGAACGGCTGCGGGAGCCGGGTCGGAGGGCTGACCAACCGCCATCGAGATAACCGGTACGCCGAGCGCCTTCAGCCGATTTGCCTCGGCCAGCACGTCCATCGCATGGAACGGCTCGACATCACCGCGTTTCGAAAGCGCAACCACCATCTCTTGTCCTTGTCACTCTTGCCACTGCCCGCACATGATGCCGCACAAATGCCCGAATGATGCCGGCATCACAAGTTCACCAAGTTTTGTTACCGAGCTTTTCATCTTGCCTTTGCTCGTCTACCAGTGGTTTTCACTATGCAGACACCATTTTTCTCCGCGCTCGTTTCAAAAGTCGCCCGGCCTTTTGCCGCGGCTTCGCTGGCTGCTGCGCTGACGCTGTCGGCCTCCGCAAGCGCATTCGCGCAGAGCGGACTTGCCATCGTGCGCGACGCTGAGATCGAGGCGCTGGTGCGCGACTATGCAAGGCCGATCCTCAAGGCGGCCGGCCTCAAGTCCGGCGTGGATATCATCCTCGTCAATGACCGCAGCTTCAATGCTTTCGTGCTGGGGCGGCGCATGTTCATCAACACCGGCGCCTTGCTGCAATCTGAAACGCCCAACGAGATCATCGGCGTCATCGCGCACGAGGCCGGGCATATCGCCGGCGGCCACCAGGAAAGGCTGCGCGAACAGCTGGCGCGGGCGCAGACCATGGCGATCGTCTCCACGCTTCTGGGCGCCGGCGCGATCGTGGCGGGCGCTGCGACCAACAGCAACGAACTGGCGCAGGCCGGCGGCGGCATCGCCATCGGCGGCGGCGAAATGGCGCGGCGCAGCCTGCTTGGCTACCAACGCACCGAGGAAACCACGGCGGACCGTTCCGCGATCACCTATCTGGAGGCGACAGGCCAGTCGGCCAAGGGCATGCTGACCACGTTCAAGCGGTTCCAGAGTGCTCTGTCTCTGTCCGGCGCGCGGGTGGACCCTTACCAGATCAGCCACCCGACCCCGCAGGACCGCATTTCCAATTTGCAGCAGCTGGCCGCCAGCAGCCCGAACTACGAGCGCAAGGACTCGCCCGAGTTGCAGCTGCGCCACGACATGATGCGCGCCAAGATCGCGGTCTACACGGACGGACAGGGAGGAGCCTCGCGCCTCTTCCGCAACAATCCACGCGGGCTGGCCGCACAATATGCGGACGCCATGGTCACGCACCTCCACGGCAATCCCCGCTCGGCCCTGGCCAAGGTCGACGCGCTGCTCAAGCAGCAGCCCAAGAACCCCTATTTCCACGAACTGCGCGGCGATGTGCTGATGAAAGCAAACCAGCCGGCGCAGGCAGCGGAAGCTTATGCCACGGCCGTGCGCCTCGATCCGGTCAAGTCCGGCGTCCTCCCTGTGTCCTACGGGCAGGCGCTCCTGGCGATAGGCAAGCCGGACGCGCTGAAAAAGGCAGTTGCGCAAATCCGCAGCGGACTGGACCGCGACCGCGAGAACGCCACGGCCTATCGCTACCTGGCACAGGCCTACGGCCAGCTTGGCGACATCGCCGAAGCGGAGCTGGCAACGGCCGAGGGACACTACTACAGCGGGGTCTACCAGCAGGCGAAGATTTTCGCTGCCCGCGCGCAGCAAAAGTTCAAGCCCGGTTCGCCGGGCTGGATACGCGCGCAGGACATCATCAACTACAAGCAACCGGGCAAGAAGAAATAGGCGGGCACGCGCGGGCTCAATCACGGCATTTTTTGTCACCAGAGGCTGGATTTTGCCTCTTGGAGACCAAACTCCTGCTATGGAGTGCCGACTCGGCGAAAAATTGCGCGCCCACATCACCCGGCAACAGCTGAATACAGGCAAGGACAGGTTTTAGGATGAACAAGGCAATTCTGTTGGGTGCGGGCGGCGCCGCAATGGCTCTTGCGGTGCTTGCCGCTGGCTTCGTGGCGGGGCGCTCGCCGGCAGTCGATCCGGTCACGGTAGCGCAGATAAGCAAGGACGACGCAGCAGGCCAGCTCACCCGCAAGGACGTCGAGACCATCGTGCGGGAATATCTGCTCGAGAACCCCGAAATCATGTACGACGTTCAGCAGGCGCTGGAAGAAAAGCAGCAGGAAAAGCAGCGCGTCGCCCATCAAGCGGTGATCAAGGACGCCAAGTCGGAAATATTCAACTCGACCTATGACGGCGTTGTCGGAAATCCCAACGGCAAGGTCACCATCGTCGAGTTCTATGACTACAATTGCGGCTACTGCAAGCGCGCCCAGCAGGACATGCTGGCCCTGACCGCCGCCGACCCGGAACTTCGCTTCGTGCTGAAGGAATTCCCCATCCTTGGCGCCGATTCGCAGAAGGCGCATGTGGTTTCAATGGCGTTCCGCGCGCTGGCGCCTGAAAAATACGGCGAGTTCCACAATCAGCTCCTAGGCGGCAAGGGGCGTGCAGACGAAGCCGCAGCCATCAAGGTCGCGACGGCGCTGGGCGTAGACGAAGCAAAGCTGCGCGAAGAGATGAAGAACCCGGCGATCATGGAGGCGTTCGCCAACACCTACGATCTTGCCAACAAGCTTTCGATCAGCGGAACGCCGTCCTATGTGGTCGGCAACGAGGTGGTGTTCGGCGCGCTCGGCAAGGATGCGCTGACCGAAAAGATTACAGCGGCCAAAGCCTGCCTTGACGCGGGCTGCTGATTTGAGCTTTTGCAGAGTATTGCGGCCGGGAAAAGAGCGCGCTTGTGGACAAGAAAGCCGCTGCGCTCTTTTCGCAGACGTTTAAGACAATTATAGAGATTGCGGCGTGCCGGTTGGCGACTGGCGCGGAGAAAGGTCCTTACATTGAAAACGGTCTACGTTCTGAACGGCCCAAATCTCAACGCGCTGGGCAAGCGCGAACCCGGGATCTATGGCGGAACGACCCTGTCCGGCATAGAGGACGACTGCCGCAAGGCAGGAGCGGCGCTGGGGCTCGCCATCGAGTTCCGCCAGTCCAACCATGAGGGCGACCTGGTCGACTGGATCCAGGAAGCCGGCGACAAGGCTGCGGGCATCGTCATCAATGCCGGCGCCTATACCCACACGTCCATCGCCATTCACGACGCCATCCGCGCGGTTTCGCTGCCGGTGGCGGAAGTGCATCTTTCAAACATCCATGCGCGTGAGCCGTTTCGCCACGTCTCCATGGTCGCGCCAGTCGCGGTCGGGATGATCTGCGGCTTCGGCCCACTTGGCTACACACTGGCGCTGCAGGCGCTCGCTGCTCGCATCTGAGCGGCCGGACAAGAAGAAAAGGCTCAAATATGTCGATAAAAAAGACCGGTGTTGACCAGCAACTGATCCGCGACCTTGCGGGCATCCTGAACGACACCAATCTGACCGAGATCGAGGTTGAGCTCGGCGACCTGAAGCTGCGTGTGTCGCGGCACGCGCCGGCGGTGCATGCCATTGCTGCCCCGGCTCCCGTTGCTGCGCTGCCTGCCCCGGCCGCTGCACCGCAGATTGCAGGCCCGGCTGCCGCACCTGCCCCGGCTGCCGACCTGTCCAAGAACGCCGTGCCCTCGCCCATGGTCGGCACCGCCTACCTGGCACCGGCTCCGGGCGCCGCGGCGTTCATCGAGATCGGCCAGACGGTGAAGGAAGGCCAGACGCTGTTGATCATCGAAGCGATGAAGACGATGAACCAGATCCCCTCGCCGCGCTCAGGCACCGTGAAGGCGATCATGGTGGAAGATGGCCAGCCGGTGGAATACGGTATGCCGCTGGTGGTCATCGAATAGGTCCAGGATGTTCCAGAAAATACTTATCGCCAATCGCGGCGAAATCGCCCTCCGGATCCTGCGCGCAGCCAAGGAACTGGGCATAAAGACCGTGGTCGTGCATTCGACTGCCGATTCCGATGCGATGCATGTGCGCCTTGCCGACGAGGCCGTCTGCATCGGCCCGCCGCCCTCGCGCGACAGCTACCTCAACATCCACCAGATCGTGGCGGCCTGCGAGATAACCGGCGCCGACGCCGTGCATCCGGGCTACGGCTTCCTGGCGGAGAATGCCAAGTTCTCCGACATACTGGCGGCCCACAATATCACCTTCATCGGACCCTCGGGCGACCACATCCGCACCATGGGCGACAAGATCGAAGCCAAGCGCACCGCCAAGCGCCTCGGCATTCCGGTTGTGCCGGGCTCCGAAGGCGCGATCACCGACGAAAACGAAGCCAAGCGTGTTGCCGCCGAGATCGGCTATCCGGTCATCATCAAGGCTTCCGCCGGCGGCGGTGGCCGCGGCATGAAGGTGGCGCGCAGCGAGGACGATCTGGTTGCTGCCCTGCATACGGCCCGTTCCGAAGCTGGTGCGGCCTTCGGCGACGATGCCGTCTACATCGAGAAATACCTCGAAAAGCCGCGCCACATCGAAATCCAGGTATTTGGCGACGGCGCCGGCAAGGGCATCCACCTGGGCGAGCGCGACTGCTCGCTGCAGCGCCGCCACCAGAAAGTCTGGGAAGAGGCGAACTCCCCTGCTCTGAACGAAGAGGAGCGCGCGCGCATCGGCGCGATCTGCGCGAATGCCGTGGCCGACCTCGGCTATTCGGGCGCGGGCACCGTCGAGTTCCTCTACGAGAACGGCGAGTTCTACTTCATCGAGATGAACACGCGCCTTCAGGTGGAGCACCCGGTGACCGAGGCGATCACGGGCATTGACCTTGTGCACGAGCAGATCCGCGTGGCTTCCGGCGGCGGGCTGTCGGTGAGGCAGGAGGACATCCGCTTCCAGGGCCATGCCATCGAGTGCCGCATCAACGCCGAAGACCCGCGCACCTTCGCGCCGTCGCCTGGCACGATCACCCACTTCCACACCCCGGGCGGCCTTGGCGTGCGTGTCGATTCCGGCGTCTATTCCGGCTACCGCATCCCGCCCTACTACGACAGCCTGATCGGCAAGCTGATCGTACACGGCCGCAACCGCGTGGAATGCATGATGCGACTGCGCCGCGCGCTGGACGAGTTCGTGGTGGACGGCATCAACACCACGCTGCCGCTGTTCCGCGACCTGGTCGGCAATATCGACATCGCCAACGGCGACTACGACATTCACTGGCTGGAAAAACACCTCGCGGCCACGGAATAGCGTATAATCGGCCTGAACCGAAAATGTTTCGGATACGGAACATGAACAGGACCGATGGGCCCGTACAACAAGACAGCGCCCGCAGGGCGGGCGTTGTCGGTTTGGAGGTACGGCCATGACCCGTCCCTACGCGCCCGGCTATCGCATACCCCCCGACCTGTTGCTGAAGGCCTATGCGTCTGGCGTATTCCCCATGGCAGAAAGCGCCACAGACCCGGAAGTGTTCTGGGTACGCCCCGAGATGCGGGGCATCATTCCCCTCGACACTTTCCATGTGCCGAAAAGCCTGCGCAAGACGATACGCCAGAACCGGTTCGATATCCGTATCGACACTGATTTTGCCGGGGTGATCGACGGCTGCGCGGAAGAGCGCGCCGAACGCGAGACCACCTGGATCAATGCGCCTATCCGGGAGGCCTATATCGCCCTCTTCGAGCGCGGCCATTGCCATTCGGTGGAGGCCTGGCGGGACGGCGAGTTGGTGGGCGGGCTCTACGGCGTCAGCCTGGGCCGCGTCTTCTTCGGCGAAAGCATGTTCTCGAAGGTGACGGATTCATCGAAGGCGTGCCTGGTGCGGCTGGTCGAGAGGCTTAACGAGCGGGGCTTTGCTCTGCTGGACACGCAGTTCACCACCGAGCACCTAAAGCGCTTCGGCGCTATAGACGTGCCGCGCGGGACCTATGAGAAGCTTCTGGAAGCGGCGTTGCGTGGCGAGGCCACCTTCTATCCCTGAGCGCGCCGTAGTGTTCTGTGGGCCTCCTGGGGCGGCTGGGCGGCGTGCACGCTTGGAACGTGCGACCCGCGTCAGTTGCTCTTCGAAGCTTCCGGGGCCGGCACGTCGGACTTCGCCTTGCAGCCCTTCAGCCACACGTCATAGATCGCGTGCTCGACCGCGTTGAGGCCCGGGCTTTCGGCAAACATCCAGCCTGTGAAAATGCGACGGATTTTCCGGTCCAGCGTGATCTCGTCGACCTCGACGAAGGAGTCGGTGCGGGGCTCCTCGCCGTCCGCGCGCGCATAGCACACGCGCGGAGTGACCTGCAGCGCGCCGAACTGCACGGTCTCATCGATATAGACGTCGAATGTGATGATGCGGCCGGTGATCTTGTCGATGCCGGCAAATTCGGCCACCGGGCTGCTGGTGCGCTCTGCAGCCGCCGGCGAGATCAGCGCGGCAATGGCCACGGCCGATGCCGCCCAGACGGTTGCCACCCGTTTGCCCAGCGAAATCCGACCGAAAACCGTCATCTGAAAATACCGGAAATTGCGCCTGACCACCGAAGGGCGGTCAAGCATGTCGCCCCATCAATCATCAAGTGGTTAGCCGCAAAATGTGGCGAGAAAACATTCTTTGCCGGCGCGACGCTCACGCGCCGGGCGTCCAGGCGTCGTAGTCGCCGGTAACCACGGGGCGATGGCCGGTGCCCAGAACCGAGCCCTTCGGCCGGTAGGCGGCTGCCGTGCCGGTCAGGTTGGACTGGTGCGGCTTCTGCCACGGGCGCGGCTGGTAATTTTCCTTCGAGGGAGGCGTGTCGACGCGATGATGCATCCAGCCATGCCAGCCGGCCGGGATCTTGGAAGCCTCGGCGATGTCCTTGTAGATGACCCAGCGGCGAGTACGGCCTTCCGAATCGGTGCCGCCCTCGTAATAGATGTTGCCCCACTCGTCGCGGCCCACTTCGGTGCCGTTACGCCAGGTGTGGAAACGGGTTCCGAGCGTCTGCCCATTCCACCAGGTAAAAAACTGCAGCAAGAACTTCTTCATCGGATTCCTCGCGGCCGAAGCGCGTCGATCAACTGGATGCCTTATGGCTCCCGCGGGGCCTAATGGCAAGGGTTAACGCGGCTATCACCGCGTTTGACCGGGAAGTCGGACGGCTAAAGCTTCAGCTTGAAGCCGGCATGGCTCTGTTCGAAGCCCAGCCGCGCGTAAAAGCGGTGGGCATCGGTGCGCTTGAGGTTCGAGGTGAGGTAAACCGTGCGCACGCCGGCGGCCGCGCCCCGCGCTATCGCATACTTGATCATGCTGGCGCCTATGCCCCGCCCACGCATGTCCTGCCGCGTCTGCACCGCTTCGATTCGCAAGGTGGCCGCGCCGCGCCCGGGCATGCTCACGATCAGCGTCGTCTGGAACGTGCCCACAACCTCGCCGTCCAGTTCGGCGACATAAAGCTCGTCATTCGGGCTCGCAGCGATCCTGTCGAACGCCCTTTGATAGAGGGGCAACATTTCGGTGTCGGTGGTGTCGCCATGGCCGCCGAGCGCATCGGCGGCGAACATCGCCACCATTGCCGAGACGTCTTCGCGGCGCGCGGGCCGGATCGTCAGCGGATTCGACAGGTCGGACATTGCAGGCTCCTCAACGCTCTCGTTCAGGCAAGCAACTTTTCGAGAACCACAGCCGGCACGTCAAAGTCGCCCGGGCCCGACATCTCGGCGGTTCCAGTGCGGACAAACCCGTTCGCCTCGTAGAAAGCCAGTGCGGGCGCGTTGGCCGCTTCGACCTCGACGCGTATCCGGGATGCGTCGGGAAAGCAGCCTTCGATTTCCTCGAGCAGGAGGCGGCCAAGGCCGCGCCCATGGCACGCCGGGTGCACGTAGAGCTGGTGAAGCACCACGACCGTCTGGTCGCCGGTGGCGGTGGCAAATGCCATGCCGCCAAGCCGCTCGCCGTCGTCGACGACCACGAACTCGGAGTTCGGCCGGCTCAACCGCGCCTTCAGCGACGCGATCGAGTGCCAATCGTCGGTCAGTTCGGCAATCTGGTGCTCGCCGTAGATCGCATCGTAGGTCGCCTGCCTCGTCTCGACCAGAAGCTCGCGAATGGCTGGCAGGTCGCGTTCGCTCGCAGAACGGACGAACATCGCTACTCGACGATCTCGAGCTTGGCCTTGACCAGGTCGTTGACCGCCTGCGGATTGGCCTTGCCGCCGGTGGCCTTCATGACCTGGCCGACGAACCAGCCGGCCATGCTGGGCTTGGCGCGGGCCTGCTCGGCCTTGTCCGGGTTGGCTGCGATCACCTCGTCGACAGCCTTCTCGATGGCGCCGGTGTCGGTGACCTGCTTCATGCCGCGGCTCTCGACCAGCTCGCGCGGATTTCCGCCCTCGTTCCAGACGATCTCAAACAGGTCCTTGGCGATCTTGCCGGAGATGGTGCCTTCCTTGATCAGGTCGATGATTGCACCGAGCTGATCGGGCGAAACCGGAGCGTCTTCGATGGACTTGCCGGCCTTGTTCAAGGCGCCCAGCAGATCGTTGATGACCCAGTTGGCGGCAGCCTTGCCGTCGCGGCCGGCCGCTACCTTCTCGAAATAGTCGGCAATGGCCTTTTCCGAGACCAGGATCGAAGCGTCGTAGGCCGAGAGGCCGAGCGCATCGACCAGGCGCTGCTTCTTGTCGTCCGGCAGTTCCGGCAGGTCCTTCGCCAGGGCGTCGACATAGGCCTGGGTGAACTCGAGCGGCAGCAGGTCCGGATCGGGGAAGTAGCGGTAGTCGTGCGCCTCTTCCTTCGAGCGCATGGAGCGCGTCTCGCCCTTGTTGGGGTCGAACAGGCGGGTTTCCTGTTCGATCGAGCCGCCATCCTCGAGTATCGCGATCTGGCGCCGCGCCTCATATTCGATGGCCTGGCCGACGAAGCGGATGGAGTTGACGTTCTTGATCTCGCAGCGCGTGCCGAAAGGCTCGCCCGGGCGCCTCACAGAGACGTTGACGTCGGCGCGCATGGAGCCCTCGTCCATGTTGCCGTCGCAGGTGCCGAGATAGCGCAGGATGGTGCGGAGCTTGGTGAGATAGGCCTTGGCCTCGTCGGACGAGCGCATGTCGGGCTTCGACACGATCTCCATCAGCGCCACGCCGGAACGGTTGAGATCGACATAGGACATGGTCGGGTGCTGGTCGTGCATGGACTTGCCGGCGTCTTGCTCCAGATGCAGGCGCTCGATGCCGACTTCGATATCCTCGAACTCGCCCTTCTTGTCGGGGCCGACGGAAACGATCACCGTGCCCTCGCCGACGATCGGCTGCTTGAACTGCGAGATCTGATAGCCCTGCGGCAGGTCGGGATAGAAGTAGTTCTTACGGTCGAACACGGACTTGAGATTGATCTGGGCCTTGAGGCCGAGGCCGGTGCGGATTGCCTGCTTGACGCACTCCTCGTTGATGACCGGCAGCATGCCGGGCATGGCCGCGTCGACGAGGCTGACATTGGCATTGGGAGCCGCGCCGAAGGAGGTCGAAGCGCCGGAGAACAGCTTGGCGTTCGACGTTACCTGCGCGTGCACCTCCAAACCAATGATGACCTCCCAATCGCCGGTGGCGCCGGGGATCAGGCGTTTCGGTTCTGGCGTGCGGGTGTCAATGATTGTCATGGCGTTCCGGAAACGTTTGGGACCTAATCCGCGGATCAGCCGATGCTAGCGGATCAACAGAAAGCTGACTTTCGCTAGATCAATCGGCCGGCTGTTGCAAGCTTTCCGCAAAACCGGCACGGTCTGCAGCTTCGAAAGGCACGCATATCGGCATCGAAGCTGGGCTGGGAAACCCACTCTGCGCGCTACGACGGCTCGCGCCGGGCGGCGCCTCGGACACCGGTCGGCACCCTCGCATCAGGCCGTGGCGATGTAGGTTTTCATCTCCTCGGCCTCGCGCTCGACGTCTTCGATCCGCCGCTTGACCACGTCGCCGATCGAAATGATGCCGTCCAGCCGGCCGTCCTTTTCCACCGGCAGATGGCGGAACCGCCCCTTGGTCATGATCTCCATGATCTCGTGGACGGTGTGGTTTTCGTTGCAGATATTGACCTTGGGCGTCATCACCGCGCGCACCGGCTGTTCCAGCGCCGCCGCCCCTTCCCTGGCCAGTACACGAACGACATCGCGTTCGGACAGAATGCCGACCACCTTGCGATCGTTGTTGGTGATCACCAGGGCGCCGACCTTGTGCTCTGCAAGCCGCCTGATTGCTTCTGCCAACCGCTCGTTGGGGCCGAGCGTAAAAACTTCGTGCCCCTTCGCCTCGAGAATCGCCTTCACCGTCATGGCGGCCTCCTCTGACTTGCAGCCCGAAATGGCCAAGGGCGTTATCGTGCGCCCACGCGCCTTTCATTTCAAGGTCGAAGGAGGCGCCCGCCGACGGGAGGGCAGTTCTACCGTTCTGCGGCTCGGCGCCTGCGATCAAAGAACTGGATGCCGAAGAAGCCCACGACAAAGCCGCCGACATGCGCCTCCCAGGCGATCCGGTCCGACACCCCGGGCACGAAGCTTACAACGCCGGTGACGAAATTGATGACCATCCAGACGATCAGGAAGGTCATGACGGTGCGCGAGCGGAACACCATCTTCACCGGCAGCGGGTTGCCGGAAAAGGCGGCTTTGCCCGACGACCGATCGATGACGAACCCGAATCGGGCAGCCGCTCCCATCATGCCGGCAATCGCACCGGAGGCCCCGATCACCGGCGAAGGATCGAGCTGGTGCACGCTGTAGTGAAGCGCCACCGCGGCCAGACCGCAAACCGCCCAGAACAGGGCAAAACGCGCAGGGCCCAGCCGGTTGGCCAAGGGCGAGCCGAATGCAGCCAGCCAGATCATGTTGACGATGAGGTGGGCGAAACTGCCATGCAGGAAGGCATAGGTGAACGGGCTGGTGAAGGCGTAGATGTCGATTCCGTCCGGCGCTGAATAGCGGATCGGTATGAAGGCGGCACGCAACAGCAGCGCCAGATCTTGCTGCGGCGTAAGCACATAGAGCCGCAAGAAGTGGACACCCACGCAGAGCGCGACGGCCAGCAAGACAATGCTCGGCAGATTGAAGACGGGCTCGCGGCCGCCCGGCGTGGGGCGGTTTGTGTGGGGGGGATCCTGGGGATTGTTGGCCTGCATTCCGGCTTCCGAGCGTCGTGTCATACGTCGCCTTTAACGCAGCACAGGCGAATCATAAAGAAAAGCCGTCCAAAGTTTTCCTCTGGACGGCTGGTCGAGCCCCCCTGCTCGCCCCAAATCTTTTGACTGAAGTGCTGCGGCAGCCTTGGCTACCGATGACTTCAGCGTGCCACAGCATGGATTGTCGGGCAACATCAACCATTTGTTAACCTTAACAGCCCGGAACGGTTAACAAACCGATAACAGGTCTGGCACGCAACCTGCCTCGCCAAGCATGTAGTTCCTCGAACAACGCCTTTCTGTTCGCCGATGGGACACAAGACGACAGACTGCGCGGAGCGGAGCAGCATGAAACAAGACGGATCGATCAAACTGTTCCACTATTGGAACCGATTGCGGAATGGGCGTCCCGCGCCCAAGCGGACCGAAATCGAGCCGGCCGAGATCAAGACCCTGCTGGCCGACACGTTTATCCTGGAGCAGGACAGCCGCGGCGAGGCCGTTTTCCGCCTGGCCGGCACTCGCCTGTGCGCGACCTATGGGCGCGAATTGAAAGGCTTCTGCTTCCCGTCGCTGTGGCGCGAAAAGGATCAGAGGCTGGTCGCCCGCCTGACCCATGGTGTTTTTCATGCCAAGTCCGTCGTCACCATCGCTTTCGACGGATACTCCTCGAACAGCCGCATCAACCCCTTCGAGCTTCTGCTTCTGCCATTGGACGGCGGACCTGAAAGCCCACGCGCGCTGGGCATCGTCAGCCCCTGCGAAAGGCCGTTCTGGCTGGGCGCCGACCCGCTCGTCGACGCGATGATCGACTCGGTGCGCGTAATCGATCCCGACCGTGAGCCGATGTTCCTGAAGAACCGGCCCGAGATCCCCGTGCCCTCGCTGGCGCCGAGCGACCACGCCCTTTCCGATTCGATGAAGTCGCTGGGTGCGAAGCGCGTCCGCCATCTGGTGGTGCTGAAGGGCGGCCGCGAGGAGTAGTGGGCCCTGCCCGCCTGGGCCGTCTTACCCGTTGTTAACCTCTAGGCGACTAAATTAACCCTGCCGCCGCGCGAAAGCGCGTGGCCGTTTGCATGCGACAGGGGCAGTCATGAGAGCAGCGGCGATCAGCCAAGCGCCGTCAACGGTCGAGAAGCGCAATTTCCAACGCGTTCGCGTCCATATCCATGGGCGGCTGATGCTGGAAGACCGCAGCGAGCATCCCTGCAAGGTCATAGATATGTCGCCGGGCAGCGTAGCCCTTTTGTGCAACGGAATGGGCCAGCCCGGACAAAAGGTGATCGCCTATCTCGATCACATCGGCCGCGTGGAAGGCGCCATCACCCGACTGCTGCCGAACGGCTTTGCCATGACCATCGCGGCCTCGGACCGCAAGCGGGACAAGCTCGCCGCGCAGTTGACCTGGCTGGCCAACAAGCACGAACTGGACCTGCCGGAAGACCGCAGGCACGAACGCGTGTCGCCGCGCAAGCCGATGAGCACGCTGCGGCTGGCGGACGGTCGCCAGTATGACTGCCGGATCATCGATCTGTCGCTGTCGGGCGCAGCCATCGAAATAGACGTGAAGCCTGCATTGGGCGTGCAGGTGATGCTCGGAACCATGCGCGGCCAGGTGGTTCGCCACTTCGAAGAGGGCATCGCCATCGAGTTCGCAGTGGTCCAGAGGCCGGAAACCCTCGATTCCGAGTTTTCCTGAGGCGCTCTGCTAATCTTCCGCCTCGTCGGGAAAGAACCGCTCTGGAATGCGTTTTGCCTGGGTTTCCACGTCCCAGGCCTGAGAAGCTATGCGCCAACCATCGTCGTTGCGCACCAGCAGGAACATCTCCACGCTGCGATTTGCCCGGCCGGCATTCTCGACCTGCTCGCAAACTGCGGCCGCTATCGCGACATTGCCGAACACGCAAATCTCGCAGCGCTCAAGCGATTCCTGGAACATTCTTAGCGTGGTCTGCTCCAGGTTCTTCATCCGATCCATGAACGACTGGACCGTCTGGCCGCGCGCAGGCCGGGCGCTGGCATAGAGAAACGCTTCGGGCACGAAGTCTGCCGAGAATGCATCCAAGTCGCCTGGATGGTTTGGCGTCCAGCTCAAGCTTGAAAACTGCCGCGCAATCAGCGCCCTGATTGCCTGCCTGTCTTGATCCTGGAGATCGGCCTTGCTGACGTCGTTCTTCATTGCGCACTCCTCCGTGCGGACTGAAGTCGCATTTGAGATAACTCCCAAGCAGCTAAGCTCGGGCGCGCACGCTAATCAGCACAGCATACGCGCCGCCCCTGCCGCGAGCAATTGCAACCGGCCTGGCACTCGGAGCCACGAAGGTGAACGGTCTCCATCAAAATCCGTTCAAATTTTCAGAAAACTTGCATTCAGTTTTATTCTTAGTTTCCTCAAATAACTACTTCATTTGACGCGCATTTCACTCAACATCTAACGCGATGTTTTGCGTGGAATAAATCCGCTCGTGTCAGTGTGACCGCAAATGGGATGTGTCACAGTGACAAGAACAAAAAGACTGGCGTTGGTCGTAGCGGCGTTTCTGGGCCTTGGCGGGCTGGCCGGAGAGGCTTACGCCGCCGAAGCATTCATGCAGGTGGGCGCACGCACGACGCAGCCGGTGGGGCATTATGATCTCTGCCGCCAGCTGCCGAAGGAGTGCAGCCAGAAGACGGAGAGGAACTCCGAGCTTGAGCTGACGCGCAAGCTTTGGGCTGCGATCGTTGCCGTGAACAACGAGGTCAACAGCCAGATCCAGCCGCGCACCGACATGGAGAACTACGGCGAAGAGGAGCACTGGGCTTATCCCGAAAACGGCTTCGGCGACTGCGAGGACTACGCGCTGGAGAAGCGCCGCCGCCTGATGGCGCTCGGCCTTCAGGCCGGCGACCTGCTGATGACGGTGGTGCGCCAGTCCAACGGGGACGGCCACGCCGTTCTGACCGTCCGGACCAGCCATGGCGACTTCATTCTCGACAATCTGGAGCCGCGAGTGCTGGCCTGGACCGACACCGAATACACCTATCTGAAGCGCCAGTCGGAGCGGCATTCCGGCGTTTGGATGCAGATTAACGACGGCCGTGCCGACGCAGTGGCAAGCTTGTATTGAGCGGGACGACAGAAAACCCGGTCCTGTCCCCCCTTCCCCAAAGACCGGGCTTTGGGAGCCGGCTTCCCCAATAGGGCCGGCTCCCTTTTTCTTGCCCGAAACGAAAGCCGCGGGGCCGGCTCAGAGCGTTTGCAGCCCGGCCTTGAAGCGCTTGGCGTTCTCGACATAGTGCGTCGCCGACGCACGCAGTCGTTCGACCGCCTGATCGTCCAGCATGCGCACCACTTTTGCCGGCGAACCGACGATCAGCGAATTGTCCGGAAACTCCTTGCCCTCGGTGACCAGGGCGCCCGCCCCGACCAGGCAGTTCTTGCCGATCTTCGCTCCGTTCAGCACGATCGCGCCCATTCCAATCAGGCTGTTTTCGCCAATGCTGCAGCCATGAAGAATGGCCCGATGGCCGATGGTGCACCCCTGCCCGATCGTGAGCGGAAAGCCGGGATCGGTGTGCATCACCGTATGTTCCTGGATATTGCTGCCGGCGCCGATCTCGATCCGCTCATTGTCTCCACGGATGACCGAGCCGAACCAGATGCCCACGTCGCGGCCGATTCCGACGCTGCCGATCACGGTTGCGTCGGGCGCGATCCAGCTGCTTTGCTCGTCCTCGAATTCGGGTCTCGTCCCATCGATTGCGTAAAGAGGCATTTCTTCTCCCTGCCTGAGATGTGGCGCGCGGCCTGGAGAACAGCCTAGCCGGGCGGAGCGCCCAGCGGCAAGCCGTGACCGAGCCGCTCCACCGGGCCCTCGTTTACCAGCCATTTACCATGAGATTGCAAGGTTGGCAGCGTCGGCCACCAGGAGAGCCACCATGAAGCGGGCCGCCGTGCCGCAGCCGCAAGAAGCCGTCAGATCCGTCGATAATGCGCTGATGAAGAAGGTCTTCCACATCTTCGCCGCGCTCGGGCTAGTATCCGCCGCCATCAGTTACGGCGGCAACTGGCTCGGCCGGTCTCTGGCGCTGGCCGGCCACACCGACGACACGCGTCTGCATGAGGTCGTGATCGGCAACAACGTGATTTCGGCGCCGGCAAATGCGATCCGCTTCGAAAAGGCAAGACGCGACGGCGTCGCAACGCGGCTCGACCTCTATTTGCGTTGGCCGAAAATGGAGGGGTATACGGCGGCGACCCGCGACGACTTCAACAACGCCGACGGCGGCCGGCACATCCTGTTTCTCAGTTTCGACGAGCGGATGATGTCGCGCGACATGAGCGGACGCTTTGCGCCGATCTACAGTTCCTTGATCGAGCGGCCGGGAACGGCCGGTCCGGGCGGACTCGTGCTCTACGGATTCACCGAGAAATCTGGCTACATCAATGAAGAACTGGCGGTTGCCGAACGCCCAGGCGAGGAGCCTTTCGTGGCGCGCTGCCTTGTCGGCCCGAGTGCGGAGGAATCGCTTGCCCCGTGCGAGCGCGACATTCACCTCGGCGACGAACTGAGCCTCAGCTACCGATTTTCCAGAGAACTCCTGGAGGACTGGCAGCGCCTGGAGGCGAGTGTGCGGGCCAAGGCCGCGCAATACGTGAAGACCGGCCGCTGACGCGGCCGGCAGGGACGGTGTCAGTCCAGATCGACGTCGAGAATGGCCATCGAGAAGTTGTAGTCGCCGTCGTCCTCATCCTTGAAGACGATGCCGAGGAACTCGTCGCCGATATAGACTTCGGCCGAGTCGTTCTTGCGCGGCCGCGCCTTGACCTGCAACTGCGGATTCTGGAAGGTCCGCTTGAAATATGCGTCGAGTTTTCTGATTTCTTCCGGCTTCAACACTCTTCTCCCGGTGGCGGGGTGGTTCGATGAACAGCGCTTCTGACACGCCTTGAACGGCAATGTAAAGGCGCACGGCACAAACTCACCGGACAAATGGCAGCGCCCGCCAGCAGCTGCCAGGAACCCCGGAGCTTAGATGTCGAAACTGACGACGTGGTCCATGGCCTGCGAGGGCAGGAACTGATCCATCTGGCGCGAAGGCTGATCGCAACCGGTTTCACCCACGACACGGGCCGGTACGCCGGCCACCGTCTTGTTGTGCGGGACGGAAGACAGCACAACCGATCCGGCTGCAACCTTCGCGCAGTGACCCACTTCGATGTTGCCGAGAATCTTGGCGCCGGCGCCGATCAGCACGCCGTGCCGGATCTTGGGATGACGGTCACCTCCCGCCTTTCCGGTACCGCCCAGCGTGACGCCATGCAGGATGGAAACATCGTCCTCGATTACCGCCGTCTCGCCCACGACCAGCCCCGTGGCGTGGTCGATGAAAATGCCCTTGCCGATTTTCGAAGCCGGATGAATGTCGGTCTGGAAAACGGAAGAGGAGCGGCTCTGAAGATAGAGCGCGAAATCACGCCGGCCGCAGTTCCACAGCCAATGCGCCAGCCGGTGTGTCTGGATGGCGTGGAAGCCCTTGAAATAGAGGATCGGCATCAGGAAACGGTCGCAGGCAGGATCGCGATCGTAATAGGCCTGGATGTCCACCCGCACTGTCGACGCCCAGCCCGGATTGTCGGCCAGCATGGCCTTGAAGGCCTGGCGGATGAGATCGGCACCGAGGTCCTGGTGCGCCAGGCGCTCTGCCAGGCGATGCATCACCGCATCCTCGAGCCTGTCCTGGTTCAGGATGGTGGAGTAGAGGAAGGCGGCAAGCACCGGGTCGCGCGATACGGCTTCCCTTGCCTCCTCCTGCACCGATCTCCAGATCGGGTCGATGGGTTGAAGCGCTCCGTGGCGAGTTGCGCTGCTAGTCGTCATGGGAAGTCTCCGTTGCCAGGCGGCATCAACGTCAGGCTGACATATAGGTCAGAAGATACCAGGTTTGAACCCAATTTTCCTGAACCGAGCTTCAAGGGATCGTGCTTGCTGGAGCTCGAGGTCAAAAAAGGAAAAAAATGCCCGCACCGGGGCCGGGCGGGCATTTTTGAAGTTCCAGAATCTTATCGTGCGAAGTGAGGCGCCCTGCCACGGCAGGGATGAGGACAATGCGGCGCGTCAATCTTCCGCGTCGTCATCCTCCATGCCCCGCATGTGGCTTTCGGCAGCGCCCCTCATCTCGTGCAGGACATGCATTGCCAGAACGCGCAGCCGCATCTTCTGCTTGTCGTCGAGGCTCTGATAGAGGGGCTGCCAGGCTTGCGCGAGCTGCTTGAGCGTGGCGGCACGCTTGGCCATGTTGTCGGCACGGTCGTTCAAGAATTCGAATACGTCGCGCTTCTCCTCGCGCGGCTTTGCCATGGCCTCAAGGCGGGCATGTCTGGCTTCTGCCCGCGCACGGATAGCTTGCTCCACGGGCGGCCATAGTTTTTCTTGTTCGGGCGTGAGCTGAAGCGCGGTCTTGACCACGTCAATTCTGGCATCCGTCAAGGCCTTCCAATCGACCGAGTTCAGCAGCTCCTGGGCGCGTTCGGATGGCGTCTGAGTTTGGGCCAGCGCTGGCCCAGCGATGAGCAGGGCTGTCAACCCGACAAGTGCTGTTCGCAACATGTTGATCTTCCTTTTCTTTCCGAGAAAGATGGTGATCGGCCTAGTTGGGCTCTGCGGGTCCGGAAGTGGGACCCAAAGGTTGCCGGAAGCAACCTCCGGCATTCTGCCAACGGCACAGAGCCGTTCCTTGATCCAACGCAATTTGCCTTGCCATGCCGCCGCGAACCGAATGCGCGGCGATCACGTTTGCGGCATGGCCAGGCGGCAGGAGGGAAACGCCGCCCCAAGCTCGACGGCAGCCAGCCGGAGCATCTCGCATCCAGCGGGAAGCCGAGATCCCGGACTTCTGTTACGGTGCGGCGCGGTGCCGGTCAGCCGGTTTACAGCCGGTTTTCCGCGAGAAATTCCAGCACGCGCTTCTTGAAGGTCCGGTCGCCGACCGAGAGCATGTGGTCCCTGCCCTCAATGTCGAAGGCGACCGCATTCGGCATGAGCGCCGCCAGTTCTTCAGGGGAACCGGCGATGTCATCCCTGGTGCCCACTCCGATCAGCGTCGGCTGCATGATGCGGGCAACTTCCGCTTCGCTCAGCAGTTCGCGCGAGGTGGAAATGCAGGCGGCAAGCGCTGCACGGTCGCTCTTGGTCTGGTCGGCGAAGGCCCGGAACATTTGCCCGCGCGTGTGGCCGATGGCTGCGGGATCGGGTGCCAAAAGCGCCTCGGCGATGGGATCCCAGTCGCCGACGCCCTCAATCATACCGATGCCCAGACCGCCCAGCACGAGCGTCGCGACCTTCTCTGGCGTCGCCAGTGCCATGAAGGCCGAAACCCGAGCGCCCATCGAATAGCCCATGACATGGGCGCGCTCGATGCCGAGATGGTCGAGCAGGGCCACGGCATCGCTCGCCATTTTCTCCGGCGTATAGTCGTCGGCGTTATAGCTCTTGGTCGACAGTCCGTGGCCGCGATTGTCGAGCGCTATGGCGCGATAGCCCGCTTCGGTCAGCGTCTTGACCCAGCCCGGCGCAACCCAGTTTACGATGTGGCTGGAGGCGAAGCCGTGAATGAGGAGAACGGGTTCAGCCTCACCGTGATGCGGTGCACGGTCGATGAAGGCGAGTTCGAAACCGTCGTGGGAAAAAAACTGCGTCACGCTTGCGAGCCCTAACTGAAAAGGCGCGCCGAGCCTAGTTGCCGGGCTGGACAGCGCCGATGACCGGATGGCGGAAGAGATCGCCTTCCTGGATGCCGGCCTTTTCGGCCATGCCGGCTTTCAATTCAAGCACGAACCGCACCGGATCGTCGGGCGCGATCAAGGCCTCCGAGAACGGCTCGCCGCGGCGCACCGCCTTCACCTTGCCGTCCTGGCCTATGAAGATGAGGTCGAGCGGCATAGGGGTGTTCTTCATCCAGAACCCGACCGGCCGCGTCTGTTCGAACACGAACAGCATGCCATGGTCGTCTCCCATCTGCTCGCGAAACATCAGGCCGGCGGCGCGCTCGGCATCGTCGTCGGCAATCTCGATGGAAAAGGCGCGCTCGCCGCTGTCGGTGACCGCCACGAGCGGTGTCGCGTCGGTGGGCAAAAGCATGGGCTGCCCGTCAGCGGCGGACGGCTGCAGGAAAACGAGAGAGGTGACTATGCCGACGATTGCGGCAAGCACCGCGCCGGCCAACCAGAACCTGCGGATCATAAGAATGTCTCTTCTATCGCGGGCCATCAAAAAGCCGGCCCGGCCGCCATCGTACCAGAAGCAACCGCCCGCCGCATGCAGATGGAGAGCAATGTGGAACGACGGCCGGGCCGGACAGGCGGAGGCTAAGCCTAGTGCGGAATGGGCAGTGTGCCGATGTCGGGGTGGATTTCGGCTGCCATGAGGCCCTTGTCACCCTTGCCGTAGCGCAGAAGAACCACCTGGCCGGGGCGAAGCTCGGTCAGCCCGTAGCGGCGCAGGGTTTCCATATGGATGAAGATGTCTTCCGTGCCTTCGCCGCGGGTCAGGAACCCAAAGCCCTTGGTGCGGTTGAACCATTTCACCAACGCGCGCTCGAGCCCGCTCTCCGCGGTCACCGCCACATGGGTGCGCTGCACATTGTTCTCGGCAGGATTCGCCGCCGTCGAATTGTCCATCGACAGGACCTGGAAGGCCTGCAAGCCGCGGTCGCCCTGACGAACCAGACAGACGACGCGTGCGCCTTCGAGCGCGGTCTGGAAGCCGTCGCGACGCAAGCAGGTCACATGAAGGAGAATGTCGGCGCCGCCGCCGTCCGGACGGATAAAGCCGTAGCCCTTGGCTACGTCAAACCATTTGATGGCGCCCGAGACCTCGACAAAATCGACGCCATCGTCGATCTCATCGCGTTTCAAGGCCGCTTCTCCGGCCAAGTCCCGCCCCGCGAAAGAGGCTCTGTCCCCCATTCGACCGCACCTTTTTCTCGTAACGACGCAACTGATTCTTAAATGCAGATTAACACTTTGGGTTTGCTCGTGTGCAAGAGCCGGGGGCCGGATTTTTCGTTGAAGCCTGCGTAATACTGTGGATCAACTTCAGTGAGCCGGCGGCAAAGGCTTTGTCCGTTGCCGCGCCGCAGCACCGCTGCCATATGTTCGTAAGCTCCACATAAGGACTGAAAAAATGCGCTATCTGCACACCATGGTTCGCGTTGCCGACATCGAGGCATCGCTTGATTTCTACTGCAACAAGCTCGGCATGAAGGAGATGCGCCGCTACGAAAGCGAAGCGGGCCGGTTCACGCTGATCTATCTCGCCGCCAGCCACGACGAGGGTGCCGCCGCCTCCGCAAAGGCGCCGCTTCTCGAGCTGACCTACAACTGGGATCCGGAAAACTACACCGGCGGCCGCAATTTCGGGCATCTCGCCTATGAGGTGGACGACATCTACGCCACCTGCCAGCACTTGATGGACAAGGGCGTAACCATCAATCGCCCACCTCGCGACGGCTACATGGCGTTCATCAAGTCGCCGGACGGCATTTCGATTGAACTGCTGCAGAAGGGCGAGGCGAAGGAGAAGGCCGAGCCCTGGGCGTCCATGCAGAACACCGGCACCTGGTAATAGGCGAAACCGCGCCCGCGTTTTTCCAGGGAGGCGGGCGGGCAAGCGGGGCGCTCGCGCTCGCGGCGATGTTTGCGCGCCCTTGCGGTCGTGCTAACACCTTCATGCAAGGTTTGGGCCCGAGGGAGCGTTTCGCAATGAAAGACGTGCTGAAGGAACTCGAGCGCCGGCGCGAAATCGCGCGTGCCGGCGGCGGCAAGGCCCGCGTGGAGGCCCAGCACGCCAAGGGCAAGCTGACAGCCCGCGAGCGCATCGAAATCTTCCTCGATGAAGGCTCCTTCGAGGAGTTCGACATGTACGTCGAGCACCGCTCGACCGACTTCGGCATGGAGAAGACCAAGGTCGCCGGCGACGGTGTCGTGACCGGCTGGGGCACGGTCAACGGGCGACCGGTCTTCCTTTTTGCCAAGGATTTCACCGTCTTCGGCGGATCTCTTTCAGAGGCGCATGCGGAAAAGATCCAGAAGGTGCAGGACATGGCGCTGCGCAACCGCGCGCCGATCATCGGCCTGTACGACGCTGGCGGCGCGCGCATCCAGGAGGGCGTGGCGGCGCTTGGCGGCTATGCCGAGGTGTTCCAGCGCAATGTGCTCGCCTCGGGCGTCATTCCGCAGATCTCCGTCATCATGGGCCCATGCGCCGGCGGCGACGTCTATTCGCCTGCCATGACCGACTTCATCTTCATGGTGCGCGATACGTCCTACATGTTCGTGACCGGGCCGGATGTGGTGAAGACCGTGACCAACGAGACGGTGACGGCCGAGAGCCTCGGCGGCGCCTCCGTCCACACGACGAAATCCTCGATCGCCGACGGCGCTTACGACAACGACGTCGAGACGCTGCTACAGATGCGCCGGCTGATCGACTTCCTGCCGGCCTCCAACACCGCCGAGATTCCCGAGATCGAGTGCTTCCAGTCGGTGACCGAGCACGACCTGTCGCTCGACCGACTGATCCCCGACAACGCCAACAAGCCCTACGACATCAAGGAACTGATCCTGAAGACCGCCGATGAAGGCGACTTCTTCGAGATCCAGCCGAGTTTTGCGAAGAACATCGTCGTCGGTTTCGGCCGCATAGAGGGCCGCACGGTCGGCTTTGTGGCCAACCAGCCGATGGTGCTGGCCGGGGTGCTTGATTCCGATGCCAGCCGCAAGGCGGCGCGCTTCGTGCGCTTCTGCGACTGCTTCAACATCCCCATCGTCACCTTCGTCGACGTTCCGGGCTTCCTGCCGGGCACGAGCCAGGAATATGGCGGGTTGATCAAGCACGGGGCCAAACTTCTGTTCGCCTACGCGGAGGCGACGGTGCCGAAGGTGACCGTGATCACCCGCAAGGCCTTCGGCGGCGCCTATGACGTGATGGCCTCAAAGCACCTGCGCGGCGACATGAACTATGCCTGGCCGACGGCGCAGATCGCGGTTATGGGAGCCAAGGGCGCGGTCGAAATCATCTACCGCAAGGACATCGGCGATGCCGAGAAGATCGCGGCGCACACGAAGGCCTATGAGGATCGATTCCTCTCCCCCTTCGTGGCGGCCGAGCGCGGCTATGTCGACGAGGTGATCATGCCGCATTCCACCCGCCGGCGGGTGGCGCGGGCGCTACGCATGCTGCGCAACAAGGATTTGCAGAACCCCTGGAAGAAGCACGACAACATTCCGCTTTGAGAGAGGTTAGCGCCGGTCCGCTGGCGCGTCAGATTATTACTTCTCAGGCCGCCGAGCCGACCGCAAGGGCATCGTCCTGGAATGCAAACCCATCATAGCGTACGCCGGCGAAGGCCAGCCGACGCATGACAAGGTTGTATTCGTCCAGATCGACGTAGAAGAGCCTGGTAATCTCGGCGATCAGATCGTCCTGATCGTAGCCGCGCGCACGCAGGATGTTGACCGCCGTGAGAATATCGACGCTTTCCGTCAGGCGCGGCTTCAGACAATCTTCGATAATGTTCTGCATCGGCAGCCCCTCGCCAATTGCCCAAACACAGATACAGCAACGAACGCTTTGCAGAATGGAGGCGGTCGCTTGCGCCAGCCTTACGGCTTCGGCGACTTTTTCGCGGCGACCGGACACACGAAGACAGGCCCGCCTCACTCAAGGCCACGATCAGATTATCACGGGAGAGGCTTGACGCTATTTGCGGCGGCTTTGGATTGGAAGACGTCAGTGGCGGCGCGCCTGCACCAGATAGCTCTCGATGGTCGTTTCCCCGAGCCACTTCATGGCTTCCAAACGATGCAGCCCCTCAATCAGAACATATCGCTTGCCGTCGAAGCGCACCTGGATCGGTGTCTGCTGTCCGTTTTCCACGATGCTTTCGGCAATGAACCGCACCGTTTCCGGATGAAGCGTCTTGCGGCGCGCGGCCGGGACATAGATCTGGCTGATGGGAATTTTCTGAGGTCTGAGCATGGCCTCGCCAACAGATGTGGAGCTTCGCCATGATTAGTGCTTTGGCGCCGGATGTCCATGCCCGTTACCGAGAGTGACCCGGCCAGAGCGCGCTGCTACGCTGCGCTCCGACCGGGTGCCCTCCCCTGAAGGCTGCGTCGGCGTCATCGGGCGAGCCCCCCAACGGCTGGCGCGAGAGCGACGCACATCAATTCAGCAGCAACATCCGTGCCAATCATGATTTTTGAGCCCTGGCCGCGACAACTGCGGGACTTTCCGGCGTGTTGCTCGCGGCGGCAACGATGAACAGGCTGCGCGATTGACAGGGTGTGACCCGGTTTGGGCCAACAACGTCGCCGAAAGAGAACAGCTGTCCCAATTTCGGCATGGCGGCGGTCGCACCAGATCGAGAAGGGTGTTAGCTATCTTTGGTCAGCGACAACGTCGGCCGAAAAGCGCAGTTCGCGCATGGGCCTGACCTTGCGGGTCGTTTCATCATAGATGGGGTGCGCCTTAAAGGCGGCCAGCGCCGTGTCATCAGCAAATTCGGCGTAAACGACGAAGTCGATCGCATCGCACATCGGGTCGACCTTGGAGTTGACCGTCACTTCGAAGTGGCTGGAATGCGGTATGGCAGCAAGCGCGAGCAGCCCGTTGCGGATAGTCTCGACGTCCTGCCCTCGCTTGGCGCTGAAGAATACAATGTGCCGGATCAATTTCGCCTCCTTCGAGTCTGGGAGGCGCCCTTTTGGGGTCTCGCGGCGGCGCTCGTCAATGCATATGCGCGTGCCAGTTTCCTCATCACGGACTCCTGCCTCAGCCCCGCTCGACAATCGCGAGTCAGTGATTTGATGTTGAGGAATGGCAGGCCTACTTTTTGGTATGTGAGCGAAGATAGGAATAAGCCCCCCTCAACTTATCTTCGAAATTCTTGGCCCATTACTTGATGGGCAAAGAAAAACGGAGAACAAAAATGAAAAAAATCATTATCCCCATCGCCCTGGGCATTGTAGCCGCAAGTGCTTCCATGGCTTCAGCCCAGTTCTTCAATCCGCGCGGCGGCGACGCGGCCCCGCCTGTGGTGTTGTTCCATCCACCGACGAACATTGACATAACAGGCCGTGCCGGGTTTGGCGGGTTCGCAACTACCACACCCAACATGCGCGGCGGCGACGCGGCACCTTCGTCCGTTGTCGTCAACCCGCCCACCAGCCTCGACATCACGGGCCGCGCAGGTTTTGGCGGCTTTGCAACCAGCACACCCAATATGCGCGGCGGCGATGCCGCACCTTCCTCGGTCATCGTCAATCCGCAGGATGTCATCCTCGAGCGCTAGTCCCCGCCTAGCGCAGGTTGCAGAAGGGGCGGCAGGTCATCCTGCCGCCCCTTTGCTATGTCTGCTTTGCCCAGGCGAAAACGGTTAGAGCATGATGCGATATTTCGCAAAGCCGTCGGCGCCCTCGCCTGCGGCTTCGATCTTCACGCTCTGTACCTGGTCGAGGAACTCCTTCGCCTTTGGCCCGGTCTCGAAAATCACGGCTGTGCCTGGCATCGGCGCGAACGACCAGTTGCTGTCGGCGGAAGGATTGATGGTCTTCTGCTCCACGATGTAGCGCACGATGACGTCGCGGTTGGTGTCAGGCGCCTCGACGATGATCTTGGTTTCGTTGATGTCCGGGAAATTGCCGCCGCCGCCGGCGCGGTAATTGTTCGTGGCAACCACGAATTTCGCCTGGGGATCAATGGGTTTGCCGTCGAACATGAGCTCGAGGATGCGGCTCGACCCCGCATTGGTCACCTTGCCCTTCGGGTCATATTTCGGCGGCTGCGACAGATCGATCTTGTAGGTCACCCCGTCGATGACGTCGAAATTGTAGGACGGAAAGTCCTTGTTGATGAGCTCCTGGCCGGTCTTGCCGGGTTCGATCTGGTTGAAGATGCCAGCCGACATCTCAAGCCACTCCTTGACCTGCGCTCCGGTGATTTCCACTGCCCGCACGGTGTTGGGATAGAGGTAGAGATCGGCCACGTTCTTGATCGCCACGTCGCCGGCCGGCACGTCGGTGTAGTAGTCGGCACCGCCGCGGCCGCCCGCCTTGAAAGGCGCCGCCGCAGAAAGCACCGGCAGGTCCTTCCACTTCGTTTCCTTGAGCAGGTCCTTGATGTACCAGATCTGCGCCTGGCTCACGATCTGCACCGACGGATCGTCGGCAACCAGTGCAAAATAGGAATAGAGCGGCGCCGTGGTCTTGCCGACCGGCCGGCGGACATAGGCCAGCGTTGCCTCGTGGTCTTCCTTGAGAGCGTCGGCGATGCGGTTGTCGTCCTCAACGAGGGCCTTGTTCTTGTTGTCGACGCGCTCGTAGATCGGCCGCGCCTCCGAGGTTGCCGACACCACGCGCCACTTGCTGCCGTCGCGTTCGAGCAACAGATCGACCAGCCCCATATGCGAGCCCCAAAAGCCGCCCATCACGGCAGGCTTGCCCATCAGCGTGCCCTTTTCGGCATCCACCCCCTCGAGGCCCTGAAAATCCTTCCTTCCGGGGAAGACCAGGTGCTGGTGGCCGGTGAAGATCGCATCGATGCCTTCCACGCCGGCCAGGAAGAAGGAGGCGTTTTCCATCATGTCGCTTTGCTTCACATCGATGCCGGAGTGCGAAAGCGCGACCACGACGTCGGCGCCCTCCTCCTTCATCTGCGGCACCCAGGCCTTGGCTGCCTGAACGATGTCGCGGGTCATGACGTTGCCCGAAAGGTTCTTGGCGTCCCAGATCATGATCTGCGGCGGAACGAAGCCGATGACGCCGATGCGGATCGGATCCTCCTCGCCGGCGCCGTCCTTGATCTTCCGGTCGAGGATCACGTAGGGCTTGAGATAGAGCTTGTCGTCGCGAGGGTTGGAGGCGAGCTCCGTGCCGCGGATCAGGTTGGCGCAAACGAATGGGAAGTTGGCGCCGGCCAGCACCTTGTCGAGGAAGGACAGGCCGTAGTTGAACTCGTGGTTTCCGAGCGTCGAACACTCGTAACCGAGCAGGTTCATGCCCTTCATGATTGGGTGGACGTCGCCTTCCTTCAACCCCTTCTCATAAGCGATGTAGTCGCCCATGGGGCTGCCCTGCAGAAGGTCGCCATTGTCGACCAGCATGGTGTTGGTGGCTTCCTTGCGCACGGCATCGATCAGCGAAGCGGTGCGGGAAAGCCCCATCGTGTCGTTCGGCTTGTCGGCGTAGTAGTCGTAGGGCAGCACGTTCACATGGATATCGGTGGTCTCCATGATCCTGAGATGGGCCTGGTTGGCCTGTGCGCGCGCCGAAAAGGGATGCAACATCACCAGGGCGCCGGCAGCGGCGGAGCCTGCTAGAAACGACCGGCGCGAAATCGAGGGAAGCACTTGCGACATGCGTTTTCTCTCCTGTGAAAAGGCTCAAAAAAAATCGACGTCGAAACCCGGAGTTTCGCGCCGAATTCCTGGCGAGTCCAGCAGGTGAGGATGACGGGGCAATGACAGGCCGCTGACTGCAGCACAGGCATGGCAATTTCGGATGCGCGAAAGCCGGACCAACCAGCCCGACCTGGCACCCTCGCAAAACGAAGACGCTCACCACAATGGCGGCGTCATGGAAGGAAACGGCCCTCAGGCCAGTTCGGGCTTCATGCCAAGGGCGGTGCGGTCGATGATCTCGCGCAGCGCGAAGGACGAGTTGATCTTCGTCACGTGCGGCATGGCGGTCAGCCATTCCTTGTGGATGCGTTCGTAGTCCGCCAGATCCTTGGCGGCGATGCGCAGGATGTAGTCGTATTCGCCCGACATGAGGTGGCAGGAGAGCACGTTGGGGCAGCGTTTGATCGCGGCTTCAAAGTCCGACAGCGTCTTTTCGAACTGCCCCGAAAGCGAAATGTGCACGATCGCCGTCATCTGGTGCCCGAGCGCCGCATTGGAAAGCCGCGCATGGTACCCCCGGATCACGCCGCTCTTTTCAAGGTTGTCGAGCCGGCGCGAACAGGCCGACTGCGACAGCCCGACTTTCTCGGCCAGGGCAGCATTGGGAATGCGCCCATCGCGCTGCAGAGCGTCCAATATGGCAATATCGATGCGATCGAGTGACACTTTTCGGCATTCCTTCGAATAACTATCTATTTCACGCAAGAATTATCCGCGCCATCAGCGCCACGCAACAAAATTCGCAAGGATGCGCGAGCGAATCTGTGATTTCATCACCTTACCCTACGTAAAGGGACAACAGTGGAGGACCCACATGCGCGTTGGATGCCCCAGGGAAATCAAGAACAACGAATTCCGTGTAGGACTGACCCCGGGCGCGGTGCGCGAATACGCCGCCCATGGCCATGAAATCCTTGTCGAGACAGGTGCCGGTGCCGGCATCGGCGCAGACGACAATGCCTACCGCGCTGCCGGAGCAGCCATCGCGAGAACCGCCGAGGAGGTGTTTGCCCGCGCAGACATGATCGTCAAGGTGAAGGAGCCGCAGCCGAGCGAATGGGTGCAACTGCACGCCGGGCAGATCTTGTACACCTTTCTCCATCTCGCACCCGATCCCGAGCAGGCCAAGGGCCTGCTGGCGTCCGACGTCACCGCGATTGCCTATGAGACGGTGACCGATGAGCGGGGCGGCCTGCCTCTGCTGGCGCCGATGTCGGAAGTGGCGGGCAGGCTGGCCATCCAGGCGGCAGCCACCGCGCTGCAAAAGCCGAACGGCGGGCGCGGCGTGCTGCTGGGCGGGGTGCCCGGTGTTCTGCCGGGCAAGGTCGTGATCATCGGGGGCGGCGTGGTCGGCTTGAACGCCGCCAAGATGGCCGTCGGCCTCGGCGCCGAGGTCGTCGTGCTCGACCGCTTCATTCCGCGCCTGCGCCAGCTCGACGACATTTTTGCCGGACGGGTCCATACCCGCTACTCCACCGTCGAAGCGCTGGAAGAGGAATGCTTCTCGGCCGACGTGGTGATCGGCGCGGTGCTGATTCCAGGCGCTGCCGCACCGAAGCTGGTTTCGCGCGAAATGCTGTCGGGCATGAAGAAGGGAGCGGTGCTGGTGGATGTGGCGATCGACCAGGGCGGCTGCTTCGAGACCTCGCACGCGACCACGCACGCCAATCCGACCTATGAGGTCGATGGCGTCATCCACTACTGCGTGGCCAACATGCCGGGCGCGGTGCCGGTGACGTCGGCACATGCGCTGAACAACGCAACATTGCACTTCGGCCTGCAACTGGCCGACAAGGGGCTGAAGGCGCTGGTGGACGAGCCGCACCTGCGAAACGGGCTGAACGTTCACAAGGGCAGGATAACCAATCGCGCCGTGGCGGAAGCGCTCGGCTATGAAGCGGCCGAGCCGAAAGCAGTGCTGGCCGCGTGACCATTTCGGCCCGCTTCATGCAAGCCGCAACTGCGCAGAACCTCTGGAAAGCGAGAGGGCGGCGGACCAACTCCGTCGCCCTCGAAACTCACATCCGCTCAAGGATCGCAGTGCGGGTGACCGGCTCAACGGGCTGGAGGCGCCGCATCTCCGCCGTGAGGATTGAACACGGGGGCGTGGCCCAGAGCCTGCATGGCCGCTGCGCTGGCATAATTGATGCGCGACTGCTTCACCACTTTCACCGTAGGCGCGGTATCTCCCGTGGACAGGGCCTGCGCGTAGGTCTCGCGAACAACATGGCTCGGATGAACGATTACCGTGGCCGGTGCGGAATCGGCCAGGGCGGCGCCGGAACCAAGAAGAACTGCTGCAAAAGCGAATAGAAACTTATTCATCTGCCTTCTCCTTATCAATATCGATGGCTGCTTCCATTCTGAAACACAGCCGCGGAGAAACGCCTGGAAGCCAGCGAAACTTGGCGACCGGGTTGAACCGTCTTTTGCGTCATGCTGAGCTGGTCAGAAAAACTTCTTATCCAAGGTTCATTTCTTCCACGCTCAGGAGATATGTATTTTTCGGCACACTTCCCAATCACAACACCGCGACTGCCGTTTGCGCGATTTCACGGACGCGTGTCACTGCTTATTCTCTGAAAAAACAAGCTTTTCAGCGGGGGCAAAAGAAAAAGCCCGCCAACGAAAAACCGTCGGCGGGCCTTGTTGTGGGAGGTCGAGAAAGCGGGCTTCTAGCGCAGGAAATCGTCGATGCGGCGCAGCGTCACGCGGCGGTTCTGCCAGTTCTCGTTCTGCGTCGGCACCAGCAGAAATTCCTCGCCGTAGCCAACCGTCTCCAGCACGTGGGACGGGATGCGGAACTCGCGCACCAGCACCCGCTTCATCGATTCCGCCCGGCGCTCGGACAGGATCTGGTTGGCTTCGAAGGAGCCGACGGCGTCGGTATGCCCCTCGATCAGGATGCGCGTGTGCGGCCGGCGGCGAATGATGCGCTCGAGCGCGTTGGCGATCTGCTCGACCTTGCCGTATTGCGAATGTGGCACCTCTGCCGAGCCGAACTCGAAGTTGATCGCCTGGATGTCGATCGATGGTGCCATGCGGCGCAGTTCCGGCCGGCGTTTGAACTCGCGCACGGTGACGCGCTGGTCGCGGCGCAGCTTGCGCGTCGGCCCCTCCTCCAGACGGCGTTCGATCTGCGAGGCAGAAGGCATCATGTTCTGGGCCGGCGCGACGGTCGGAAAGACAAGCAGCGCGACCATGGCTGCTGCGAAATGACGGCGATTGATCATGTGTGTCTCCTGCATGGATGGCCTGGGGCCGAATTGATGGCGCGAACATGACCCGGCGATGCTGAAGGACCGATGAACGGCGCCTTCAGCTTCGTGCAAGAGAGGTTAACGGCTGTGAGTGGATGCTCAGGGCCGCATGACGCTGTCCGATCGCTCGGCCAAGGTCATGGTGCGCACCAGTTCGTGCTTCTGGCCCACAGGCGCAAAGCCCAGCTTCTGATAGAGCGGAAGCGCTGCGGGATGATCCATGGTGCAGGTCTGGACAGTTACGCGCTGGGGCTTGTACGACCAGGCGGTCTCGATGGCAGCGCCGAGGAACCACCGTCCCAGCCCCTGGCCTATGGCGTGATCCATCATGCCGAAATAGGCAAGCTCGACCTCGTGGGGCAGATGCGGCTTGATGTCGAAGAAACCGGCTGGCGCCCCTTCAAGGTAGAGTACGCGTATATCGCGGTCTTCGCGGTGGAGGCTGGCGGCGAGTTCCTCGTCCGTCAGGCGCAGGGCGTTCACCCAGTGCCATTTGCGGCCCACGCGGTCCATCAGATAGCGATAGAAATGCAGCGGGATGTTGCGTGCCCGCAAAAGCGCGATCTGCTTGTTGAGCGGCAGCGGCGGGTAGTGGGCCAAAGGCGCCGCCATTTCGAGGAAAGTCACCGTGACGGGCACGGTTGTTGAATTCTCATGTTCGGTCATGCTCAGTCCTCGCCGGTCACCACCGGCGTGTCTGCTTGCCCGCCCCACTCGGCCCAGGAGCCGTCATAGAGCTTGTGATCGCGGTGGCGGAGGCTTTCGAGCGCCAGCGTGATTACCGCTGCCGTAACGCCGGATCCGCAGGAAGTAACCACCGGCCTGGTCAGGTCCAATCCGGCGTCCTCCAGCACCTCTACAAGGCGCTCCAGCGGAAGGAACTCGCCATTCTCGGACAGTGACGAATAGGGCACGTTCTTCGCGCCCGGCATGTGGCCGGAGCGCAGGCCGGGCCTGGGCTCCGGTTCAGCTGCCGTGAACCGGGCGTGCGAGCGCGCGTCGGCGATCTGGCTCTCTCCCGTTTCGACGATGCGGCGCATGTCGGCCAGCGAAGCGACGCGGCTGGCGTCGAAATTGGCATGGAAGAAACCCGAAGCGATCTTGGTCGGCTCCGTCGTCACCGGCCGCCCCGCCTCCTTCCAGCGGTCGAAGCCGCCGTCCAGCACGAAGACCTGATAAACCCCCATCACGCGAAACATCCACCAGACCCGCGGAGCGGAAAAGAAGCCCGGGCCATCATAGACCACGATCGTGTCGTCAGCGGAGATGCCCATGGAACTGGCGTGCTGGGCAAATATCCCCGGGCGCGGAAGCATGTGGGGAAGGCTGGATTCCGCATCGACCACGAGGTCAAGGTCGAAAAAGACGGCGCCGGGGATATGCGCCGCATCGTATTCGGCCCGCGCGTCACGCTTCTGGGCTGGCAGGTACCAGGAAGCATCGACGATCGACAGTCCCGGCGTGCCGAGGCGGGATTGGAGCCAATCGGCATCGACGACGAACGGACTGGTCTCGGACATTTCTCACTCCCTCGGTGGCCGCGATGGGCGCCGGACAGGCATGCGGCCGTGTTTCCCATTTTGGCGCCAAGCTATAACGGCGTTTCATGAAGCGCCTTGATCCAGCGCAACATGAGGTTGAACCGGCCGGCGACTCCTCTCGCCGGCATGATGCAACATATTGGCATCGCGTTGAATCAATTTCGGTTGCAAGAGCGCCGCCTACCCCCGAGACGCCATGTAACCTTACGTGCCTGGGCGAACCGCCCCGTCACCTTCACTGGGCAGGCGGCGGTCCGAAGCGGATTCGGAAGCGACGGTTCTCGCGGCCCTTCTTCTCAATTTTTCCAATATGGATTTCGCCGATCTCGCCGGTGCTGCGCACATGCGTGCCGCCACAGGGCTGGCTGTCGACCAAGCCGTCCTCGCCGATGCAGACCAGCCTGATCTGGCCGTTTCCGGTCGGCGGCCTGACATTCTTGGACTTCACGAGGCCCGGATTGGTGGCAAGCTCGTCATCCGAAATAAGCCTTGTGAACACCGGATGGTCGGCGGCGATCAGTTCCATCAGCCGGGCCGTCACGTCTTCCTTGGTGAAGCCTGCATCCGGAATGTCGAAATCGACGCGGGAATCGTCCTCCGCCACCGAAGCGCCGGTGATCGGAAACGGGCACACGACCGTGAGCAGATGGCAGGCCGTGTGCATGCGCATCAAGAGATGCCGCCGAGGCCAGTCGATTGAGAGCGCCAGCTTCTCACCCGGTTCGGGCAGCGGCTGTCCCGCCGCGGGAACGTGGATGATCTCGTTCTTGGTTTCGCCCGTGATGGTGGCCGCAATGGCGATGCGGCTGCCATCGGCGCGGGTCATCAAGCCGGTGTCGCCCGGCTGGCCGCCGGAGGTGGCGTAGAAGATCGTGCGGTCGAGAATGATGCCGCCGCGGTCGTTCACGGCCACGACCTGGGCTTCGGCTTCCGCGAGATAGGCATCGTCGCGGAAGACTGCGTAGGTGTCGTGCGCCATTACGCCACCGCCTCGAAAGGCACCGGGATTTCAGTCTGGCGATCCATCCATTCGGGGATAGGCAGATCCTTGGTGCGCAGGAAGTCGGGGTTGAACAGCTTCGACTGGTAGCGCGTGCCATAGTCGCACAGCACCGTCACGATGGTGTGGCCGGGACCGAGATCGCGCGCCAGCCGGACGGCGCCCGCGATGTTGATGCCAGTGGAGCCGCCGAGGCACAGCCCCTCCTCCTGCACCAGGTCAAAAATGATCGGCAGCGCTTCGGCGTCGGGGATCTGATAGGAGAAGTCGGGGGTAAAACCTTCCAGGTTGGCGGTGATGCGCCCCTGCCCGATGCCCTCGGTGATGGAGCTGCCCTCGGACTTCAACGCGCCCGTGGTGTAATAGCTGTAGAGCGCCGCGCCCAGCGGGTCGGCGAGCGCGATCTTCACGTTGCGGTTCTTTTCTCTCAAGCCCGCGGCGACACCGGCAAGCGTGCCGCCGGTGCCCACGGCCGAGACGAAGCCGTCGACCTTGCCTTCGGTCTGCTTCCAGATTTCCTGCGCCGTGGTGTGGATGTGGCCGTCGCGATTGGCGATATTGTCGAACTGGTTTGCCCAGATCGCGCCGTTGGGATCGCTCTTGGCCAGTTGCTCAGCAAGCCTGCCCGAAACCTTCACATAATTGTTCGGGTTCTTGTAGGGCACGGCCGGAACCTCGATCAGTTCCGCGCCGAGCAGGCGCAGCGCGTCTTTCTTTTCCTGGCTCTGCGTGTCGGGAATGACGATGACCGTGCGGTAGCCGAGCGCCTTGGCGACCACGGTTAGGCCGATGCCGGTGTTGCCGGCCGTGCCCTCGACGATAACGCCGCCCGGCTTCAGCAAACCTTTTTCCTCGGCGTCGCGAATGATGAACAGGCCGGCGCGATCCTTGACCGACTGCCCCGGATTCATGAACTCGGCCTTGCCGAGGATTTCGCAACCGGTTTCCTCCGAAGCCCGATTGAGCCTGATCAAAGGCGTGTTGCCGATTACGTCGATCACCGAACGATGCATGGAAAAATTCCTTTTCTTTCAAGCGACAGAGTAAAAACCAGCGACCGGGCTTTCAAGAGATGAAATTGCCTGGTCCAGAGGCAAGCCCGATTCAATTTCCGTCGAGCGGGACGCGGGGGAAACGATTGTCGCCCGCTACTGGCCAATTGACTCGATGGCCCCCTTCCCATCGCCGAACGGCAGGGGTACTTATATTGGGGACTGAGAGGGGCGATTCACGGCATGGCAGTACTTTACCGGGCCGACCCGAAGGACGGCGTGGCATGGATTACCGGCGCCAGCACCGGCATCGGGCGGTTCCTTGCACGTGATCTTGCAACCGCTGGCTATACTGTCGCCGTTACTTCCCGAGACGAAGACCGCCTTCACACGCTGGTCGAGGAAACTGCACACTTGCCGGGGCGCATCGTGCCGTATTTCTGCGATGTGACGGATGAAGATGGCATGCGGAACACCGTGGCGGCCATCGAGCGCGACGTGGGCGAGATCGTGCTGGCCATCTTCAGCGCCGGCAATTACTTCCCGACGCGCGGCGAACGCCTGGACGCCCTCCACATCATCAACACTTTCGACGTCAATCTGTTCGGCGTCCTCTATGGGCTGGTGCCGGTAGTGGAACGCATGCGGTATCGCGGGCGCGGCCACGTCGTGCTTGTCGGCTCGGCGTCTTCCTATTTCGGCTGGCCGTCGGCCGGCGCCTATGGAGCCTCGAAGGCGGCGCTGAACAACCTTGCCGAGGCGCTGAAGCACGACTTCGACAAGATGAACGTGCGACTGCAGGTGGTAAATCCCGGCTTCGTGGACACGCCGCTGACGCAGAAGACGCGTATTTCGATGCCCGCGCTCATTCCCGTGGAAGACGCTTCGCAGCGAATAGCTCGCGCTGTGCGCAGCGGCGGGTTCGAAACCAGTTTCCCGCGCCGCTTTACCATTTCGCTGAAGCTGCTGCGCATGCTGCCGTTCGAACTGCGGTTTTGGCTGATCCACAAGATGACCGGATGGGACAAGCGCCCCATGGCCGCCGGTCGCAAGCCGCGAGACTGAGCAGCCAAGGCCTTACGCTGTCCATCACTATTGGCGCTTGGCGTGGATTCAGGAAATCTGTAGGTCAGGGACTCGATTCGGCCGCATCGGCGACCGATCGGCTTCTGGAGGACTTGCCTTGAGCCGCCGCATAACCATTGCCATTCTGATCCTGCTTGCAGCACTCGTCGCAGCGTATGCGCTCGGCCCGCGCGTGACGGTCGACACACGCATCACCTTCGACCCGAGCGCCATCGGCGACGATCCGGAGGCCTATCTCGAGCGAACCGAAGGCAAGCTGGCCGGCATCCGCAACGGGCTGGAAAAGGAGATCGTCTGGGCAAATCCGCTGATCCACGCGAAGACGCCGATTTCCATCGTCTACGTCCACGGCTTTTCCGCCTCCAAGGCCGAGGTGCGACCGCTGCCCGACGAAGTGGCCGACGCACTCGATGCCAACCTCTTCTACACGCGACTGACCGGTCACGGGCAGGACGGAGCTGCCATGGGCACGGCCACCGTCAACGACTGGATCAACGATTATGCCGAGGCCATCGCCATCGGCCGCGAGATCGGTGAAAAGGTCGTCGTCATCGCCACCTCGACGGGTGCGGCATTGGCCGTACAGGCGGCCGCCGAGCAAGGCGCTTCGGATGGCGTCGTGGCCATGGCTTTGATCTCGCCGAATTTCGGCGTTCGGGCCGCAGGCGCCGAAATCCTGACGCTGCCCTGGGGCAAGCAGATCGCCGAACTGGTCGCCGGCAAGGAGCGAAGCTTCCAGCCGCGCAATTCGCAACACGAACAATTCTGGACCACGCGTTACCCGACCAGCGCCACGCTGCCGATGGCCGCCCTGACCAAGCTCGCGAGCGAGACGCCGGTGGAGAACATCACGATCCCTGCCCTCTTCATCTTCTCGGATCTCGACGGCGTCACCCGCCAGGACCTGACGCGCCAGATAGCGGCGCGCTGGGGCAGCTATCATGAGCTCGTGCCGGTCGAAACATCCGGCGACCCGGACAACCACGTCATAGCCGGCGACGTGCGGTCGCCGTCCACGACGCGTTTCCTGGCGCAGCGGATCGAAGTCTGGATCAAGGCCGTGGTGCAATAGAAAGCGGCCGAAGCAAAAAGCTCCGGCCGCCTGAATGTCTTCATTCATAAGCCATGTCGGCGAGGCCGACAGACTATTAGCCGTCAGGCGGCTCGCGTCGCCGGCTTGCGCCCGCCGAAGCCACGGCGCTTGGGCCGGGACGGCTTGCGTCCCTCCGGCCTGTCGTCGGCCGGCCGGCTGGAAAACGGCTTCTTGCCGAAACCGTTGCCGCGCGGCTTCTGCCCCTGCGGGCGCTTGTCGGCGCGCGGGGCGTTTCGATCGTTCGCAGGCTCCATCGCCGCACGCGGCTCCGGCTTCGGGTCCGGCTGGTCGAGATGGTCGGCTGCCACCGGCAGCTTCATGCGGATGATCTTCTCAACCTGACGCAGCTTGGCGTTTTCGGTGGGGTCGCACAGCGTGATGGCAATGCCGTCGGCGCCGTTGCGGCCGGTACGGCCGATGCGGTGGACATAGCTTTCCGCCTCGTCCGGCAGGTCGAAGTTAACGACATGGCTGATGCCCGGAACGTCGATGCCGCGGGCGGCAATGTCGGTGGCGACGAGGATGCGCACGGAGCCGTCGCGGAAACCGTTCAGCGCCTTCTGGCGTGCGTTCTGCGACTTGTTGCCGTGGATGACAGCGGCCTCGAAACCGTCGCGCTCGAGATCGCGGGTGACACGGTCGGCGCCGTGCTTTGTGCGCGCGAACACGATGACCTGACGCATCGCTTCATCTGCCAGCATGGTGGAGAGGATCTTGCGCTTCTGCTTGGTGCGGGCAAGCACGACGCTCTGCTTGATCTCGGCGGCCGTTGTGCCCTGCGGCGCCACCTCGACGCGCACGGGCTGCTTCATGATGCCTTCGGCCAGCGCCGCGATTTCTTCGGGCATGGTGGCCGAGAACAGCGCCGTCTGGCGGTCCCTGTGGGTGGCCTTGGCCAGCCGCTTCACATCATGGATGAAGCCCATGTCGAGCATACGGTCGGCTTCGTCGAGCACCAGCCAGCGCGTTTCCTGCAGGCTCACCTCGCCCTCGCGGACGAGATCGACCAGCCGGCCAGGGGTGGCGACCAGCACGTCGACGCCAGGCGCCATCTTCTTGACCTGGCTGAAGCGCGACACGCCGCCGAGCACCAGCGCGGTCGACACGTGCAATCCCTTGGTGAGCACGCGGATCGTCTCTTCGATCTGCACGGCAAGCTCGCGGGTCGGCGCCAGGATCAGCGCGCGCGCCGTCTTGGGCAGGCGCTTGGTGCCAAGCGCGATGATCTTCGTCAGGATCGGCAGGCTGAAGGCAGCCGTCTTGCCCGAGCCCGTCTGGGCCACGGCCAGCACATCGCGGCCTTCGAGAAGCGGGGGAATAGCGCCGGCCTGGATCGGCTTCGGCGTGTCAAAGCCGGCGCCTGCGGTGGTCTTGAGCAGCGGGCCGGAAATTCCGAGTTCGGCGAAACCCGCCGACTCGACAATGTTTTCGTTCGTCAATCTGTTCTTCTTTCACGCGGCTACGGCCGCAAACGATGATCGCGGCAAGGCGCTACCTGCCGGCGAAATGTCTCTATGGAAACGACAAGGCGGCGAGCTGAAAAAAGCCCGCACGGTTGCGCTGTCGTGCCCGCGAACACCGTGTCCGCAGGGCTTTTTCTCCGGTGACCGTTCGATCGAAACGGAGGAAAGCAGACGCAACCTGTCCCATCTGTCGGGAAAGCCGGAAGCCCGGCCCAAGCGCCCATGTTGCCGCATATGGCCCATTCGGCCGGAAAAAGCAACCAATATATGTTGCAGTGCGAAAGAAGACCCGTGGAGGTCTTGTCGGCTGCGACAGTTCAAATGATGAATTCGGCCAGTGTCTCGTTCTCTGTGATGTCCTGGTAAGCCCAGCCCGCTTCATGGAATCGCTTCGCCAGCACCGCGAAATTGCGGGCGTCCTTGGTTTCGATGCCGATCAGCACCGAGCCGAAGTTGCGAGCCGACTTTTTCAGATACTCGAAGCGGGAGATATCGTCGTCGGGACCGAGAAGCTCCAGGAAATCGCGCAGCGCGCCCGGACGCTGCGGGAAGCGGAAGATGAAATACTTCTTCAGCCCCTCGAAGCGAAGCGCCCTCTCCTTCACATCGGGCAGGCGCTCGAAATCGAAGTTGCCGCCCGAGATCACAAGCACGATAGTCTTGCCCTTGATTTCCTTCTTGGGAAAATCCTTGAGCGCATCGATGGAGAGCGCACCGGCCGGCTCCAGTACGACGCCCTCGACATTGAGCATCTCAATCATCGTAGCGCACAGCCTGTTCTCCGGCACGAGCCTGACGGAGGCTTCGTCAAACTCCCTGAGGTAGCGCAGCGGTTCGCGACCGATTTCGGCCACCGCCGCGCCGTCGACGAAATTGTCGACCTTGTCGAGTTTCACCCGTTTGCCCAGCTTCAGCGCTTCCTTGAGGCTTGGTGCGCCGAACGGTTCGCAGAACACGAAGCGCGTGGTGGCTCCCTTCTCGCGCATGTAACGCGTTACGCCTGCCGCCAGTCCGCCACCACCGATCGGCAAAAACACCATGTCGGGCTCGCGCCCATCGGGCATCTGCGCGGCGATCTCCGCGGCCACGCTCGCCTGCCCCTCGATAATGTCCTTGTGGTCGAAGGGTGGCACCAGATGCGCACCCGACGTTTCCGTGAAGTCGATGGCCGCGCGGTAGCAATCGTCGAAGAAGTCGCCGACGAGGCGGATTTCCACGAACTCGCCGCCGAACAGTCGCGTCTTGTCGATCTTCTGCTGCGGTGTGGTCACCGGCATGAAGACGACGCCCTTCTTGCCGAAATGGCGGCAGACATAGGCAAAGCCCTGGGCGTGGTTGCCGGCCGAAGCGCAGACAAAGAGTTCGGCGCGGTTGCCGCCGGCGAGCGCCTTGCGGAAGAAATTGAAGGCGCCACGGATCTTGTAGGAGCGCACCGGCGACAGATCCTCGCGCTTCAGGAAGATGTGGGCGCCGGTCTTGCGCGACAGATATGCGTTTTCCTGAAGCGGCGTTTCGGCAAACAGCTCGCGCAGTGTGCGGGTCGCGTCATCCACCCGCTCGACAAAATTCGTCATCGCCAAATCGCTCCATTCTGGTCGAAGGCGCCACGCGGAGGTCAACGCCGGCCGGCATATGCGAATACGACAACTGCCGCAGTCGCCAGGCCGCAACGACACGTAGCTGTCGATGGCCGGTTCCGCCTATTGCATATTAGCCAGGATGACGCCACTGTCGCCGCCCCGCCACCTTGTCGCCACGTTCATGGCACGGGGAATTCCGAGTAACCAGGGTGCCGAGCTTTCCGTGAATAGAACCGCCGTTCGCGCCGCGATCCACGTTGCTGCGATCTTCGCCATGTATCTCTCTGCCGCGATGCTGATTCCGGCGGCGGTCGATCTCTATTACGGCAGCAAGGACTGGCGCGCCTTCGCGTTCTCCGCCCTGTTCATGGGCGGGCTTGCCATGGCGGTTGCGCTGGCGACGCAGGGGCGCCCGCCGCAGGCCACCACGCGTTTCGGGTTCCTTCTGGTCAACCTGCTGTGGCTCACGCTGGCCATCGCCGGGGCGGTGCCGTTTCTGGCCTCGTCGCTCGGGCTGAGCCTTGCCGACGCGTTCTTCGAATCCGTCTCGGGCATCACCACCACCGGCTCGACCGTTATCAACGGGCTGGATAAGGCGCCGCCCGGCCTGTTGCTGTGGCGCTCGCTGCTGACATTCATTGGCGGCCTCGGGGTTATCGCACTCGGCCTTTTCCTGCTGCCCTTCCTCAACATCGGCGGCGTGTCCTATTTCAAGATCGAGTCGTCCGACATCGAGGACCGTCCCTTCGCGCGATTCCACACTTTCGCGCTCAGCCTCATCGTCATCTACACGTCGCTGGTGACGATATGCGCCATCTGCTACGCCGCGGCGGGCATGACGGGCTTCGACGCGATCAACCATGCAATGTCGACCCTTGCCACCGGCGGCATGTCGACCCACGACACATCCTTTGCGCGCTATACCAACACGCCTTCGATCCTGTGGATCGCTTCCATCTTCATGTTCATCGGCGGCCTGCCGTTCTCGATCATGATCCTGTTTGTGGTGCGCGGCCGCACCGACGCCCTCAGGGATCCGCAGATCCGCGTCTTCGCCGGCTACTGCGTCGTCTTCGCCTTGTCGGTTGCGATCTATTTGCGAGTGAAACTCGGTATCCCCTTCTTTGACGCCCTCACCCACTCGACCTTCAACTTCATATCGATCATCACCACGACCGGCTTCGCCAGCGACGACTACACGAAATGGGGGCCGTTTGCCGTTGCCTGCCTGTTCGTCGCCACCTTCCTCGGCGGCTGCTCGGGCTCGACCACCGGCGGCATAAAGGCCTATCGGTTCCTGATCCTGTTCGAGCTGATGGCGAACGGCCTTCGCCGCCTGATCTATCCCAACACGGTACAGCCTGTGCGCTATGGCGACCGCTCGATAAGCGAGGACATGCAGCGCAGCGTGGTTCTGTTCATCGCTGCCTTCTTGGTTCTGTGGGCCATCGGCACAATCCTGCTTGCGGCAACCGGCCTGGACCTCATGACCTCCATAACCGGCGCTCTGACAGCGCTGACCAATGTTGGCCCCGGGATGGGCGAGATCATCGGCCCGGTGGGCAATTTCGCGACGCTGCCAGATGCCGCGAAATGGATTCTCTCGGCCGCCATGTTGCTTGGCCGTCTCGAGATCCTTTCCGTGCTGGTCATCTTCACCCCGACCTTCTGGGGTCGCTGACGGCCGCCCGTCTCCCGGCTGCAACACCCGACAGCCCACGCTTGGCGGCGCCCTCTGCCCGGCTGGACCCTGCGAGCGCCAGCGGCTATCAGGTAGCCGGGGATGGGCCGGAGCAAATGATGTCTCGAAGTGTGGCGGCGGGGTTGGGCGTAATTGCGCTGGCTATGCTCATCTCGGGCTGTGCCGGCCAGGATATGCGCGAACTGGTCAGCAGCCGTGTCGTGGAGGCTCCTGCGGGCGCCATCGCGGGCCGGCATGAAATATTCGTCGCCACCACGCGCGCAAAGGCTACAGACCGCAAGGAAGTCTATGCGGGCGAGCGCGCGCCCACGGTCAGCTTCGCACGCGTGGACATGACGGTTCCGGCCGGCCACAAGCCGGGAAACATCGAGCGCCGGAAGCGAGGCCAAAGCCCCGACCCCGCGAAATATTTCATCGCGGAAAAGGTCTCGACCTTCGACAAGGCCGAAGAGTTCTCAAAATCCCTGCGCGCAGACATCAGCTCGCGGGGCGGCCGCGCGCTGGTTTTCGTGCATGGCTACAACACCGCCTTCGACAGCGCCGTCTATCGCCTCACGCAGATCGCGCACGATTCCGGCTATTCCGGCACGCCGGTTCTGTTCTCCTGGGCCTCCAGCGGCAAAGTGGTCGATTACGTCTACGACACCAACAGCGCCACCGCCGCCCGCGACGCGCTGGAGGAGACGCTGCGCCTGGTGGCCAGATCCGGCGCCAAGCGCATCGATATCATCGCCCATTCGATGGGCAACTGGGTGACGATGGAAGCGTTGCGGCAGCTCGCCGCTGCTGGCGACCCCGACCTGGGCGACCGTCTTGGCGACGTGGTGTTGGCCTCGCCTGATATCGATGTCGACGTGTTCAAGAGCCAGATGCGTCGCTACGGCAAGCCCGACAAGCCATTCTTCCTGCTTCTGTCGGGCGACGACCGCGCACTGGAAGTGTCACGCATCATTGCCGGCAACAAGCCGCGGCTCGGCGGCTACAAGGATGCCGCCGACATTGCGAGCCTCGGTGTGACGGTCGTGGATCTCAGCCAGGTTTCCGCCGGCGACTCGCTGAACCACACCAAGTTCGCCGACAACCCGGTTCTGGTGAAGCTTCTGGGCGACAAGCTGCACGAGGATGCCGGTCTGGGCACCAACGAACGCGGGGTGGGGGATCGCCTGGGAACGCTCGCCGGCGGCATCACCCAGACGATCACCTCGGCCGCCGAGATCGTCATCACCACGCCGTTCGAGGTGATGAGCGTGGTGGTTGGCGGCCCGAAGACGTAGGCCGCCAAGTTCTCCCAAGCGGCTGGCCGCCGCTCAGACGAACAGGTCGACCTTCTCGAACCTCGTCACGTCGATGATGCCGACGTCTGAGATACGCAGTTCGGGGATCACCACCAGCGCCAGCAGCGAGTGCTGCATATAGGCGTTGTTGAGCGTGCACCCCATTGCGCGCATCGCCTCTACAAGCTTTTCGGCCTTTTCCGCGACGATTTCGGCGCGCTCGTCCGACATCAGACCGGCGATCGGCATTTCCACCGCCGCCAGTTCCTTACCCTTGGAATAGAGAACGACACCGCCGCCGATCTCGCCGAGCCGGTTGGCGGCAGCGGCCATATCTTCCTTGTTGGTGCCCACCACGATCATGTGATGGCTGTCATGCGCCACCGTGGAGGCCAGGGCACAATCCTGCATATAGCCGAAGCCCGAGACAAAACCGTTGGTGACGCTGCCGGTGCCGCGATGGCGTTCCACCAGCGCGATCTGGCAGACATCGTGGGGGCGGTCCATGGCGACGAGCCCATTCTCGACCGAGAGGTCGGCCTCGAGCGCCCGCGTCGGCGCCTGGTTCTCGATGACACCGATGACGCGCACCCGAACCTCGTTGGCACCTTCGGGCGCCTCGATGTCGAAGTCGCGCGCCTCCAGTCGCTTGCCAAGCTTGACCGTGTTCTTGGCGCTGTCCGGATAGTCGTAGGCGGGGATATCGACTTCCAGCTTTCCGCTCTTGGCCAGCCGAACGCCGCGGCCATAGACCTCATCGATCTTCATTTCCGCCAGGTCGGAAACGATCAGGAAATCGGCCCGGCGGCCGGGCGCGATGGAGCCCAACTCACGCTCCATCCTAAAATGCTGCGCGGTGTTGATCGTGGCCATCTGGATCGCCGTCACCGGCTTCAATCCTTGCGCGATGGCGTGGCGCACCACGCGGTCCATGTGCCCCTCATGCACCAGCGTGCCGGAATGGCTGTCATCGGTGCAGAGGATGAAGTTGCGCGGGTCAAGCCCTTGTTCCGTAACCGCTTTTATCTGGGTGGCGACGTCGTACCACGCCGAGCCGAGGCGCAGCATGGCCTTCATGCCCTGGCGCACGCGTGCGATGGCGTCTTCAACGCGCGTGCCTTCATGGTCGTCCTCCGGCCCGCCGGCGACATAGCCGTGGAAGGGCCTGCCGAGGTCGGGCGACGCATAGTGCCCGCCGACGGTCTTGCCAGCCTTCATCGTCTCGGCAATACCGCCCACCATGACCGGGTTGTTGGCCGCAACGCCCGGAAAGTTCATCACCTCTCCGAGCCCGACAATGTTGGGCCAGGTCATGGCCTCGGCGACATCCTCCGGCTGCAGCGATGCCCCGGCATTCTCCAGCCCCGGCGCGGAAGGCACGCAGGAAGGCATCTGCACACCCACATTGATGGGCATGGCCATTGCCTCGTCATGCATGAGGCGCACGCCCTCGAGGCCCAGCACGTTTGCGATCTCGTGCGGGTCGATGAACATCGAGGTGGTGCCATGCGGGATCACCGCCCGCGCGAACTCGGTCACCGTCACCATGCCGCTTTCGACATGCATATGCGCGTCGCACAGGCCCGGCAGGAGATAGCGGCCGCCGGCATCGACGACCTTGGTGCCCTGCCCGATGGCGTGGCTGGCATCGGGGCCGCAATAGGCGAAGCGCCCGCCGGTGATGGCCAGGTCTGTGCCGGGGATAACCTCGCCGGAATGGACGTTCACCCAGCGGCCATTGCGCACGACGAGGTCAGCAGGCTTTCGCCCCATCGCCACGTCGACAAGCGCCGGCGCCATTTCCGACCAGGGTTTGGGTGCGTGGAAAGCCTGATTCTTGGCCATGATATGCAGCTCCTCTTTCCCCGACTGTGCCAAGGCTTCGGCGATTTGACCAGCCAGTCCGGCGGCAATTCCACCGCCGGAACGCGCAATCAGCTTCGTGCAGATGTTTTGATTCAGGATAGGCCGGTAAGTCATGAATTTCACTGCCAGAATTCGTCTGTCTACCGGCCGCCTTCCCCGCATGGAACTTTGGCCTTCAGCGAGCGGCCATTGACATTTTTTGCGCAAAGGCGGTGACTTCACTGCTTCATCGCAATGGAGGCGGAAATGCGTGCTTTGTGGACTGCACTGGCGTTTGCGTTGCTGACCCTGTTTTCCTCCGGCGCTTGCCAGGCGCTGGAGCGCTGGGAAACCCTGCCCGAGCCGGCGCCCATGCCGCCGGCCAACGAAAGCGGCTTTGCAAAGGTCAACGGCATCGAGATGTATTATGCCGTCTATGGCTCCGGCGGCCCGATCCTGCTGATCCATGGCGGGCTCGGTCACGCCGACATCTGGGCAAGCCAGGTGGCGACGCTGTCGAAGACGCACAAGGTGATCGTTGCCGACAGCCGCGGCCACGGCCGCTCGACCCGCGATGACCAGCCCTTCGGCTACGACCTGATGGCATCCGACTATCTGGCCCTTCTCGACCACCTCAAGATCGACAAGACGGCGCTTGTGGGCTGGAGCGATGGCGGCATCATCGGCCTCGACATCGCCATGAACCATCCCGAGCGGCTGACCAGGCTCTATGCGCAAGCCGCAAACGTGACCACCGATGGCGTCGATCCCGGCGTGCTCACCAACAAGACCTTTGCCGCCTATATCGACCGCTCGGGCAAGGATTATGCCCGCCTGTCCAGGACGCCGCACGAATACGACGCCTTCGTGGAGCAGATAAGCCACATGTGGGCGAGCCAGCCGGCCTGGACCGGGGACCAGCTGGAGAAGATCACCGTACCGACCGCAATCGTGGCCGGCGACCATGACGAGGCGATCAAGCGCGAGCACACCGAATACATGGCCTCGGCGATTCCCGGCGCGAAGCTGATCATCCTGCCCGATGTCAGCCACTTCGCCATGCTGCAGGACCCGGACGGCTACAGCAAATCGGTGCTCGACTTCATCGACGGTAAGTAACGACCCGCCAATTGCTGCGGATGCCAGCAACCGCGCCTGCCCACCGGGCCCCGTCTATTGCCGGGGCTTGCAATCTCGCCCGGCATGTTTACCAGTGTCGGCCGAGGCGGACGTGGCGAAATGGTATACGCAGCAGACTTAAAATCTGCCGGCCTCTGGCCTTGCGGGTTCGAGTCCCGCCGTCCGCACCAGTAAAACGGAACGATTGAAGCAGGCAGCCGTTCTCCAGCCCTGTGGTGGAGTAGCGTGTCATGAGTGCCGTGCGGTCCCTGTGGAAGGGCTTTCTTCGTCTTGGCAATGTCAGCTGCGGCGTGAGGCTGACGGGTGCCTGGACCGAGGCGGAAACGATCCATTTCAGGATCCTGAACCGAAAGACCCGGCAGCCGGTCAAAGCCGCCTATGTCGACGAAGTGACCGAAAAGACCGTGGAGCCCGACGACCAGGTCAAGGGCTACGAGGTCGACAAGAACGAATATCTGCTGCTCGAACCCGAGGAAATCGCAGCCCTCAAGCCGCTTTCCCAACACGTGATGACCATTGACGGCTTCGTCGACCGGACCGAAGTCGACCCGCTCTACTACGAAAAGCCCTATTACCTCTCGCCGGCCGACAAGCCTTCCACGGATCCGTTCAGCCTGCTTCGGGACGCGATGGTCAAGACGAACAAGGTCGCGCTCGCCACGGTCGTGCTGTGGCAACGCGAGCGGCACGTTCTGCTGGAGCCTCTGGGCAAAGGGATCCTGCTGACGATCCTGCGCGACGCCAAGGAGGTCGTGCCGGCATCCAAGGTCTTCGGAGATCTTGAAGACGTGAAGATCGACCCGGAAATGACCGAGATCGCCAGTCTTCTCATCGACAAGAAGGCGACCCACTTCGACCCATCAAAGTTCGAGGACGAGTACGAGGACGCGCTGCGGAAACTTGTCGAGTCGAAACGCACAGGCAAGGCGATGCCGAAGCCCGCCCCGCGCCCGAAGGAGAGCGTGAAGGACCTGGCCGGTCTGCTGCGCCGGAGCCTGGAGCAGGAAGGTATAATCCGCCCGAACGGAAAGAAGCGAAAGAGCTGAACCGTTCGGCTTTCGCCGACGCGCAAACATGAGGGCCCGCCGCATGTGTCCAGGTGGCGGGCTCCGGTGTCTTGGCTGCCCCTAGCAAGTCTGGGCAGGTAGCGCGCGGGATCCGGCGCGATCAGTAGTATCCCGGATAGCAGGTCCCGTAGACGTTAGCGTAATAGGGGTCGCAGACAGGATACCACGGGCCGAATCCGAAGAAGGCGCCGCCACCGTTAAAGAAGCCATCGTTGCGGAAGTGGCGGCCATGATCAAAGCGGCCATCATGGAAGCCGCCCATGCCATGGAAACCACCCATGCCGTGGAAGTTGCCACCCATGCCTCCGCCCATGCCGTGGCCACCCATGCCGTGGCCGCCGCCCATACCGCCGCCGCCGCCATGGCCACCGCCACCGCCACCGCCGTGAACGAACTGAAGGCCGCTTGCGCCGTCGGATGGCCTTTGTATCAGCAGGGCCGTGTCAAGACCGCCCTGGCTCGGCCCAGCCATCGGGGCGATATCGGGAACCATGACCCCGGCGAAAGCGGAAGTGCCGCAGAGCGTGCCAATGCCGAGCAATGCCGAGCATGCGAGTGTCGAGAGATAGCGTCTCATTGTCTTCTCCAAGGGAAACTGTCCGTGGAGCTCAATGCCTGCGATGATCGTGGGGGGATGGGCCTCTAAGCGATTATCGTGCGGGCTGGCCCTTTTCGGACGTCCAGAAAAAACGCGACCCAAACAAAAAGGTTCCGCTCGCACCTCCCCGGCCTGGAGGCCTAGACCAGCAGATCGTCCAGCCTGATCGGCAGGTCTCGTATCCGAATTCCGGTGGCATGATAGACGGCGCTCGCTATGGCCGCTGCCGTACCGACGTTGCCAAGTTCGCCCAAACCCTTGACTCCTGCCGGATTTACGTCCGGATCGAACTCCGGAACCAGGATGACTTCGACCTCGCCGATGTCGGCGTTGACCGGCACAAGGTAGTCCTGCAGATCCTTGTTCACATATCTGGCATTGCGGGGATCAAGTTCGGTTTGCTCGTGAAGCGCCGATGCTATGCCCCATATCATACCGCCCATCAGCTGGCTCCGGGCGGTCCGCGTATTCATGATGCGCCCGGCAGCAAAGGCCCCGACTATGCGCGGGGTCCGTATCTCGCGCGTCCGGCTGTGAATGCGAACTTCGATGAACTCGGCTCCGAAAGCGTATTTGACCGCGTCATCGCGGTCGCCCCCGCGGAACTCGGGGCGCCCCGCATATAGCTTTTTGAGCGCTTGCGGCGACGCACCTTTTGGAGCGAACTCAGCATACTCTTCGATGACCTGGGTCTGCAGGATTGCAAAGGCGTCGGCCAGATCGACCGTTCTCCCGTCCTCGGCGATCACTTTCCCGTGGGCGAGCTCCAGCTCGCTGCTGTGGGCTGCCGCAAGGGGCGCCCCCTCGCCGGTCACTGCCGAAAACAGCCGGGATCGAATGGCCTCACAGCCCTTCATGACGGCGGAGCAAACGCTCGCCGTCGAGTTGGATCCACCTGATACGGGCGCCGGTGGCAAGGCGCTGTCGCCCATCTCGACGGTAACCTTGGCCATATCGACCCCCAGCCTCTCGGCGGCCATCTGGCCGGCGACGGTGCGGATACCCGTGCCGATTTCATGCGAGCCGCATTGCACCCGCACATTGCCTTCCGCGGTCAGCTGAACCCGCGCCGCGCAAGGAGCGACGTTCGTCGGATAGACGGCCGTCGCGCATCCCATGCCGATCAGCCAGTCCCCGTCGCGCATGGAGCCTATCGCGGGGTTGCGGTCGGACCAGCCGAAGGCCTTGGCCGCTTCATCATAGCACTTGACGAGCGAGCGGCTCGAGAACGGCTTGCCGCCGATCGGCTCCCTGACCGGCTCATTGATCCGGCGGAATTCAACCGGATCCATGCCAAGTGCGCCGGCCATTTCGTCCATAGCGTTTTCCAGCGCGTAGACGTAAGGCGTCTCGGGCGGCGAGCGCATGTAGCCCGGCGTGTTACGGTCGGCGTGAACCAGGGACACGTGCGTCGCGACCGAGCCATATGCATACATCCGGCCGGTCGCTGTCGTGCCGCCCACCACATAGGGATCTGGTCGGGAAGTGACCTCCCAGCCCTCATGCCCGAACGCCGTGATATGGCCTTCCCTGTCGGCTCCGATCCTGACGCGGTGCCTGGTCTCGGCGCGATATGTCTGGGTCCCGTAAGCCTGCATCCTGGTCACCACGCAACGAACGGGGCGGCCCAGGCGCCGCGCGGCGACGGCAACAATTGCAGTTCTCGCCGTCATCGGCCCCTTCGAACCGAATGCGCCCCCGACAAAGGGGCTCACGATACGCACCTTGGAGGGGCTGATGCCGAGTTGGCGTGCAAGCTCCGATTTCCATCCGGTCACGTTCTGGGTGGGCTCGTACACGGTCAGTTGGTCGCCGCTCCAGGCGGCAGTAGTCGAAAAGAGTTCGATCGGGTTGTGGTGCTGCGTGGGGGTGGAATAACGCTCATCGATCTTGACCGGAGCGGCGGCGAACGCAGCGTCGAAGTCGCCGGCGTGGACATCTTCGCCGAAAAATGGTGTCGCGCCGGCTGCAGGCGTCGTTTCCGTGTCTGGCGAGTCGAAGCCGGCGCTCGGCCGCTCCTTGTCGTATTCGGCACGGACGAGCATGGCTGCTTCCCTGGCCGACTCGAAGGTTTCGCCGACAACCAGCGCGATGATCTGCCCATCATGGAATATCCGATCGCTGTGGAGCGGTCCGATCGAACTTGCCGCGCTTCCGAATTTCGGCGGCTCTACGCCGGCCATGTCGCCATGGCTGAAAATGCCGAGAACGCCGGGCACCCGGGCGGCCTCGCTTGTGTGCAGCGCAGCTATGGCACCCTTGGCAATGGTGCTGGTGACCAGCACGCCATAGGCGACATCGGACAGTGGAATATCGGCAGGATAGGACGCCCGGCCCGTAACCTTGAGCACCGCGTCGATGCGCGGAACAGGCGTCCCCATGTTTTCCTTGGGCGCGGGCGCTTCCTTGCTCATGTCGAAATCCTCATGTCGCGCGCCTCAAGCAGAGCTCGCACGAGGGTTCGCTTGCCCAGCGGCACCTTGAAGGCGTTCCCAACCCGCGGCCTGGAACCGGCAAACGCCGCCTCGGCTGCTGCGTGGGCGGCGTCCTCGTCCAGTCGGCGGCCACGCAAGGCGTCCTCCGCTTGGCGGGCGCGCCACGGAATGGTTGCCACCCCACCGAGCGCTATGCGGCTTTCTTGAACCGTGTCTTGCGACAGCTGCAGCGCGACGGCAGCAGACGCGAGTGCAAAGGCATAGGACTCGCGGTCGCGAACCTTCAGGTATCGCGATCGTTGCGTCCAGGGTCCGGCCGGAACAGAGATGCCGGTTATGAGTTCGTCCGGCGCGAGGTTGGTCTCAATGTCTGGAGTGTCGGCGGGGAGCCGATGCAGACGAGAAAAGCTGAGCTGCCTCGTGCCACCGGGGCCCTCGATCTCCACGGTCGCGCCAAGCGCGATCAGAGCCTGCGCAAAATCTCCGTGGTAGGTGGCGATGCAGTGCTCGCTTGTGCCGAGCACTGCATGTTGCCGGTTTATGCCTTCCATGGCTGCGCAACCCGATCCGGGGCTGCGCCTGTTACATGGCCACGAAATATCCCGGAAATACTCGCATCGGGGGCGCTGGAGAATGTTGCCCGCCAGTGTGGCCGCGTTGCGTATCTGTCCACTCGCGGCGAATTTGAGACTCTCCGCGATCACGGGATAGTGCCGTTTCACGGTCTCGTCATCGGCGGCTTCGCTCATGCGGACCAGGGCGCCGAAACGGATGCCTTCGTCCGAGACGTCGATGCGCCTCAGCGCGGGATCGGAAAGCCCGTTCAAATCGATCAGAAGCTCAGGTTCCGCCACGCCGAGCTTCATGTAGTCGGCCAGGTTCGTAGCGCCGGCAATGAATTGAGCGCGGGATCGTGTCGGCGGCGTCTCGGCGTCGCTCAGTTCCGCTGCGATCTCTATCGCCTCGGCGACGCTTTCGGGCTTGCTGTAGCTGAAGGGCCGCATCTAGGCCCCCTTTGTCTCGTCTCGCGCCTGGACAATGGCGGCCACGATGTTCGGATAGGCCGCGCATCGGCAGAGATTTCCGCTCATGTATTCCCTTATGTCCGCTTCAGATGCGGCGTGCCCCTCCCGCACGCATCCAATGGCTGACATGATCTGCCCCGGCGTGCAGTAGCCGCATTGGAACGCATCACAATCCACGAAGGCCTGCTGCATCGGGTGAAGAGGGCCGCCCTCTTTGGCCAATCCCTCGATCGTCGTGACCTGACGTCCGCTGGCCATGACCGCAAATGCCAGGCAGGAAAGGACACGCGTTCCGTCCACCAGGACGGTGCAGGCGCCGCACTGGCCGTGGTCGCAGCCCTTCTTGGTTCCTGTCAGCCCGACATGGTCCCGGAGCGCGTCGAGAAGAGTTGTCCTGAGATCGAGAGCCAGGTCGTGGCGCTGACCGTTTATGGTCAAGCTGACCGGCCCTGAATGGCGAGGTGATTGTTCCGGCGGGGAGCCTGCGGCACGTGTGGCCAGCAACGGTATGGAGGCCGCAGCGGTAGCCGTTCCGACCATGAAGTTGCGCCGGCTCAAGCCGGTTTTCGAAGGACGGTTCGGCATCAAGCTCCCCAGAATTCCGCAGCGATGGGGCGTAATCGCTCCACGCGGTCGTGGTTCCATCACTTGTGAAAGAAGTCTCGGGAGCGGCGAAGGCCGGGCTGCCACGTTCTTGGGTGCCTCTGGCCCCAAGTGTCTTCAGCGGGGCACGAAGTATTCGACCCCTATCCAAACCACTCCTGCCAGCACCAGCGCAACGAGGAGAATGACCAAGACGTGGACACCACGTCGGGCCTGCTTTGCCTTATTGGCGGGTATCTTTTCCATCGTTAACTCGGGCTCCCGACTGTTCTCCTGCCCGGGACACAGCCTTTCTCAGACGTCCCGCACCCGGTCACTCAACTCACCCGGCGGCGCCTGGTTCCGTTTTCCTCCTGCGTAACGGTCTCCGCCGCTCCTCCCCAGTCGCGGAACTCTAATCCGGAACCGTTGTTCTAATTCAGTAGACTCCGGAACAGGGTTCCGACCCGTTCAGAACGCCAACACAAGGAGATCGCCGTGGAAACCGCTTCCGATCCTCGCCACCATGTCCAGAAGATGCAAAAGGCGCTTGAGGAACTGAAGGACCATCTTCGCGAAGACATAGAGAAGATCAACGAGCCGCAACTGAAGGCAATGTTCGAAACCTCGGCCGAAGTGCTTGGCGGGCTGGCCAAGGCGTTTCGCGATTATCAGGAAAAGAACGAAAAAGCCTGGCGCTAGCCACCGGCGCCCTCGCCCATCATGGTCCTTGCCGGCTCGTGCGCCTCGTTGGCGTCCGCAGCGGGCAAACACTGGCGAAACCAGTCTATGGTTCGGGCCAAACCCTCGGACAATTGAACCCGAGGCGACCATTGCAAAATCTCCTTGGCGAGGCGGATGTCCGGCCGCCTGTGTTTCGGATCGTCGATCGGCAGCGGCCTGTTCACCTTCCGAACCTGATGGGGGATCAGCCGTATGATCTCGTCCGCGAGCTCACAAACCGTATACTCCTGAGGGTTCCCGAGATTGATGGCGGTCTGCGGGTTGGGCTCCACATTTGCCAGCCGCCTGAGCCCGTCCACAAGGTCGGCCACATAGCAGAAGGACCGCGTCTGGCATCCCTCGCCATAGATTGTTATCGGCCGCGCGGAGAGCGCCTGAACGATGAAGTTGGACACCACGCGCCCGTCGTCAGGCCGCATATAGGGGCCGTAGGTATTGAATATCCTTGAGACCCGCGCATCTGCCCTGCCGGCCCGCAGATAGTCGAAGCACAGCGCCTCTGCCGCCCGTTTGCCTTCGTCGTAGCAAGCACGCGGGCCCGTGCAGTTTACGAGGCCCCGGTATGTCTCCTGCTGCGGGTGCTGTTCTGGATCTCCGTAAATCTCGCTGGTGGACGCCTGGACCAGCACGGCGCCGTGCTCTTGGGCGAGATCGAGAAGGTTCTTCGTTCCCAACACATTCGTCATCATCGTGTGAACCGGATCTGCCTGGTAGGCCGGCGGCGAGGCCGCGCAGGCAAGATTGTAGATCGCGGTCAGCTTGCGATCGATAACGAGCGGATGGCATATGTCGTGGACAATCGAGGTGAACTTGGCGTGTTGCGACAGACGTGAAATCGACGCGACGGTGCCGGTCACGAAATCATCGACGCAAAATACCTCGTGACCTTCCCGCAGCAGTGTTTCGCAAAGATTGGTGCCGATGAAACCGGCGCCCCCTGCCACCAATATTGAACTACTAGGCTGTTGCGACCGGATTCGCCGCATTTGGCCCTCCCGTTCGGACTTGGCCTGCGCTGCGTGGTTCGATGGATAGCAGATCGTCGAGCAACTGCCGGGCTCGCCTTTCAGCGGTGTGGCCTCGCATGACCCTTGCGCCTGCTTCTTCGGCTATGCTCGCGCGCTCGCGCTCGGAAACACTGTCGAGAGCCGCCACCACATCAGCCGTGGAGCGCGCTACTATCACCGCGACGCCGATCGGCAAGAGCTCGTCCAACCCGTGCCAGTAGTCGGAAATGATCGGCGTTTCACATGCGGCCGCCTCGAATATGCGCACGCTCGGCGACCAGCCCGCCTGCACCATGTCCTGCCGGGTAATGTTCAGCGTAAAGCGCTGGCGACTGTAGAACGACGCGTGCTGCTCGGGCGGCAGATGTTCTATGCGGTCGACATTGGGCGGCCACTTTATGCCGGCCGGGTATCGTGATCCCGCCACCACGAAAGGCCTGTTCGGCATCGCTCTTGCGACGTTCAGGAGTAGACTTTCCAGCTTCTCCTGCCGGTCGTCGCTATAGGTGCCGAGATAGCCGAGATCCCATCGGATGGGTTCAGCCGTGTTGCGATAACGCGATGGATCGACCGAACAGTAGAGCTCGACGGCGCGACCCGCGCCCAACTCTTCCAGATGTCTCAAGGTGGGACCGCCAGTGAACGAAAGACAGATGTCGAAGAGCGGCAACTGCCTGAGAGCTACATATTGCTCTGCCCCAGCATCGCGCCCGGCAAGCCTCGCCAGGGTCACCGGCGTATCGATATCGTAGTAGCAGAAACGTTTTGGCCGAAGCTGGGCCACCAGGTCGATGACCTTCACTCCGTCGGGAACGAATGATCCGACGATCACAGCATCGGCACTTGCGATCAGGTTTCCGTAGCGGCTGCGAAGTTCTTCCACGTCTTCGTAAAAGGCGAGATCACAGAAGTCGGGAGCCGGGAGATCGCGGTGTGCCTCGTACCAAGGGGTATTCCGCTCCAGGAAGGACACGCGCTGCCCAATGGCTCGCAGGCCCCTTATCAGGCTGCGATAGGTGGTTGCGTGGCCGTTTCCCCATGAGGAGGAAAACGAAAGCCCTAGAACGACGATGTGAAGGCCTCCGGCGTTCATTCTGCAGCCTCCATGGAACGACGCTGCAACTGTGCTCGGAGCAGCTTGTCGACCTCGGCGGCGCGAAGCTCGTATGTATGCTCGCGCAGCACACGCTCGCGCGCGGCTTCACCGATCTCCCGGGCCCTTTCGTCGCTCAACCCTGACAATACATCGGCAACGTCCTTGCCGTCTCGTGCGACCAGAACCTCGCTGTTCTCGTGGAGGAACAGGTCCAGGCCTTCCCACGCGTCGGTGATGATGCACGCGCCGGCTCCTGCCGCTTCGAAAACGCGGGTCGCCGGCGAAAAGCCCGTCTCGGCCATACTGTCGCGGCTGATGTTGAGCACGGCCTTGGGGGTTGAATTGAACGCGTTGTGATCGCGCGTGGACACATGGCCGATGTTGCGGACATTGTCGGGCATCGGCTTTTCCGACCAGCCGGCCCCGCCGATCAGGAATGCAGCTTGCGGCAACAGGCCAGCCGGGCGGAGAAAGAAGTCCTCGACGCGGCGTTCCCTGTCGGGAAGGCGATTGCCGAGGAAGGCCAGTTCCGCCGCGAAAAACGGATCTTCGGCAACCCGATGATGCGTTTTGGCGTCCAACGCGTTGTAGATGGGCACGCAAGCGCTCGCACCGAGTGCGCGATAGGCCTTCACAACCGGCTCTCCGCCGCCGTAGGTGAGCACCAGATCGAGCATCGGCAGCGCTTGGCGCAACGGGTGGTCCGGACTGCTGCGCAATTGCGCAAGCGTCGCCGGTGCATCGACGTCCCAGTAGATTTTCAATGCCGATGGGCGCGCTGCGGCGAACACCCGCTCCATCAGGGCATCGTCTTCGAACCCCACGCCGCTTGCCTTGATCACGACATCGAAATGAGCGGCACGATCCGCCACCATCGCCAGCCCTGCCAGCGTTCCATCGTAAACCACGACCTCGCACCAGTCCGGAGGGTCGATGTCGCGGTTCTGCTGACGATCGTAGACGTCGGGTTCGAAGAAGGTGATTTCGTAGCCGCGCGCCGCCAGTGCACGCAGCAGCCCGCGATAGTAGGTCGCCGCGCCATTCCAGTAGGACGAAAGCAGGCTTGAACCGTAGAACGCAATGTTCATCCCGCAGCCTCCCTTGACCGGGCGTGATCGGACGGAAGATAGGCGCCAACTTCATCCAGTATGGAAAAGAGCTCGGACACCCTGTGCCGGCACGTGTGCCGCTTCCTGACGGTTTCCAGGCCGGCCGCTGAGAGTTCGGCAGAAAAGTCTTTATCGCTGAGCACTTGCGTAAGATAGTCGGCCATCTCCTGGCCATCTCGGGCAACGAGAAAATCGCGGCCGGCACGAAACAGGCCTTCGTCGTCGCTCCACGGCGATGAAACGAGCGGTATTCCGCATGCCAATGCTTCAAAGACACGTATCGTCGGGATCCCTGGCAACGAAGTCACGTAGGGTCGTCGGGGCACGTGAACCGTCACCCTGTGCCGTGCGAATTCTCGTGGAACATCCGCATTTGCAATCCAGCCGCGATATTGCAGCCCGCTTCTTTCGAGCTTGGCGATGGCGGAAGGCGGGTAACGCACGCCATACACGTTTCCGTCCAGGGAAAGCCGCCGAACCGGCTCGATCAGAAAGGTTTCAAGTTCCTCCGTTCGCTCTTCGTCGCCCCAGTTGCCGATCCACACCAGCTTGCCCGGCGGATCGGTTCCTTCAAGAGGCCGGAATAGCCGATCATCCGCCGCCTCATGCCAGGTGAACGCGCGGCGCCCCCAGCCGGCGCGATCGTAGCGCTCCCGCAAGGTTGCGCCAAAGGCAAGGACGCCGTCGAAGTCATCGAGGGGAAAACTGGCGATATCCTGCGCCGCGGAGACGGCGCGGTGGTGGGTGTCGTGGAAAAGAAGAGTGAACCTGCCGCCCAGGCGGCGGGCGCGGCCGATGCGTTCCACCAGCGAGGGCTCGTTCCATTCGTGGACGAGAACGACGTCGGCTTCGGCGATCAGCTCTTCATGGGCGAAATCGTCGTCATAGATCATTGTCCGCAGTTCGGGGAAATCCCTGCGGAAGCGATCTATTGCAGCTCGGCCGCACTGGGCGATCAGGTTGCGCCGGCTCCATGATGCCTCGGGTTCGAGCGCAAGCGCCTCGTGCCCCCTGGCGATGAGTTCACGCATGATGCCGCGCAGGAAATGCGCGTTACCATGGTTCCAATCGGAAATCAGCGACTGCGTGTAGAACAGAAACCTCATTGCTCCACCATGGTGGTCAGCCTGCGGTCGACGGCCGCTGACGTCGCGGCCGAATAGACCTTCAACATGCTCGCGACCTGCCGTTCAGGCGACAGCGACTGCGCTTTCTCGTGAGCTCGTTGAACGAGCCGCCGTCTCAACCGCGGCTCTGAGATGAGCCGATTGATGGCCTGCGCAAATGCGCCGGGACAATCCGGCTGCGCAAACAACGCAGCTCCTTCCCAGAGTTCGCGATAGGTTGGAATGTCGGAAAGCACCAGGGCCGCTCTCGAATGCGCGGCCTCGAGCGCCGCCAGTCCAAAAGGCTCGTACAGGGACGGCGACACGAAAATTCCGGCCGCAGATATCAGTTCGCGCAGCCGCGCATAAGGCAGTTCCCCCAACTGTTCCGCATGGGAGGCTGTGAAGGTATCGCCACTGGGCGAGACAGTTGCACCCGCCAGTTTCACTGGCCACGCCGTGCCGATTGCCGCTTCATCAATGGCGCGGCCGTTCTTGCCTTTGTCCCACCAGCGGCCGACCGCCAGGACGAAAGGCTTCTTCGCCGCATCTTGCGGCACGGGCCGCACCGCGTTTGGCACGACATGGAGATTCGAGATGGTTCCGTAGCAGGCCTGCAAGTTGGCGGCATGGCTTTCGCTAGGTGTGACCACCGCATCCGCGAGAGAGATCCCCTCGCGGTTGATCTTTCCATGCCAAGCGAGGTGCTCCGGCACAGGCGATCGAAGCACGCAGTGGTGCCAACTCGGCAGGCATGAATGGGATACGGTAACCACCGGTCGCCTGCATCTCAGCCGCCATGCTTGAGACGGCGCATTCAGGTGCAGAAGATCGACGCTCTCCGTGCTGGCCAGAGCCTCCAGCGCGTCGGAAAGAGGCAGGAGGTCGTGCTCGGTTTGGGCAGTCCAGTCGAGCGGTTCATCCAGACAGATGATCTTGCCGATACGGCGGGCTTCCTCCATCTGCCCCCATGAAGGGCCCGGGCCAAGGCAAACCAGCACCGTTTCGACACCAGCCTGCTTGAGGCCTTCTGCCATGTCCAGCCCGTAGCGCCACACCCCGCCTACGGCATCGATCGTCATCAGTATCTTCTGCGGCGTTCTCAAGTGCTGGAGCATGTTTCCTCCAGCACGGCCAGAGGCAGCGGTGCCTGGTCCTGCAGGTCGCTGAAATTCTTGAAAGACGCCAGGTAATGTTCATGCGCCCTCTCCCAGGCGCGCTCATCGGGCTCACCCCAGAGCTTCCGGTATTCCGGCGAGCTGGGATAGGGATAAAGCGGAACCGGCTCATTGGCCCATATGCCGCTGCTGATGAGTCGCTGGCGCCAGTAGGCAATCATTTCCGGGCTGTCGGAGGGGACACCGATCAGATTTGCCTGCACGAAAGGCACATGCCGGCGCGCAGTGATCAAAAGCTGCACCAGTTCTTCGGTGTCGAGCCGGCAGCGCTTCGCGAGCATCTCGCGACCTTCGACAGTGAGGCTTTCCAATCCCGCTTCGATGGAAACGCATCCGGCCTCACCCAGAAGCGCGAGCAGCTCGGGCTTCCACAGATCTATGCGCGTCTGAACGCCGAACCGCACGTCGCGATCGGCGAGCGCCTCCAACAGCGCCTTCTGCGGCAGGAAAATCTCGTCGATGAAGTAGATATAACCAACGCCTTGGTCGATCAGGCGATCTATTTCGGTCAGCAGCAGGTCAAGCTTGCGGCGCCTGTAGCCGTCGCGAAAGTCGATCTTTGCGCAGAAGCTGCAGTTGTAGGGGCAGCCGCGAGACGCTTCGACCTCGGCACCCGGAACCGCCGGGTTCTTTTCATCGAAACGGTGATGGTGATGGCGATGCGCGCCTATCCACTCATCTGGCCATTCTAGCGGAGGATGTTCGACGAACGGGCTGGCGTGATTTGTCCCGTTGAGGATGAGTTCACCACCCTCCAGGCGCGCGGTGGAACTCACAGACGACCAGTCCTCGCCGGAAGCCAGCGCCAGGATGATCTCCTCGCACTCGCCGCGGATGACGATGTCAGTGCCCAGCTTGCGCAGCGTCGCCTTGGGGGTCGCAGAGGCGTGGGGACCCACAGCCACTGTCCTTCCTTCAAAGCCGCTGGCTGCAAGGGCGTTCAGAAAATCAGCCGGGATCCGGAGTTCCGGCGGAGCGCATCGCCAGAACAAATAGGTGGGGGCCGTGGTTACCACGACGAAATCCGGGCAAAAGCCCGCCGTCGCTTTCGCGAGTTCGGCGTTGCTGAGCTGCTGGAGCTGCCCGTCAAGCAAGCGAACCTGATGCCCGTCGGTTTTCAGCATCGCGGCCGCATAACCAAGCTCAAGGGGAAGATGCTCCTGGCGGCAGCCGAAATAGATGCTGCCTTCATAACTCCAGCAGGGGTTCACGAGCGCGACTTTCATGCCGTCACCTTTTTCAGGCGTCTCGACAAGCCTGCGGGGACGCGGTGCGCCGAAAGCCACTGTGTGAGTTGCCGGACCCCTTCCCTCCAACCGACCTTGGCTTCCCACCCCACTGCGGCCTGCAGCTTTCGCGTATCCGCCACGAAATAGAGCTGGTCGCCCCGTCTCTGTTCGCTGTACCTAACCTCGGCCTCGACCCCGGTGATTGAAGCCAGTTCCTGCAGCAGGAGATTGAGGCTGATCGCATTTTGAGGGCCGCCGCCAAGATTGAAGGCCTGCCCCTGAAGGCGATCGATTGCATCCAGAACCGCCCTGTAGGCGCTGATCGCATCGCCGACATAGAGGATATCGCGCACCTGCTCGCCATCGCCGAAGATGACCACCGGTTCTCCGCTCAACACGCGCAGGATGAAGTGAGCCACCCATCCCTGATCCTCGGTTCCGAACTGGCGAGGACCGAATATGCAGCTCATGCGCAGGACGGCAGTCGGGATCTCGTATGATTTTGCGAAGTCCAGCACATACTGATCGGCAACCCCCTTCGAGCAACCATAGGGGCTGCAAAAGCTCAGCCCGGCTGCCTCGTCGATGCCCCTGCTCCGGATGGCTGCGTCGCGTGGGACGTAGCCGCCCGGCGATCGCATGAGCTCAAGATCGGAGAGATCTCCATATACCTTGTTGGTGCTGGCAAAGATGACGGGAATGCGCCGCCCGCCGCACCTCACGATATCAAGCACATTCAGCGTGCCCAGCGCATTGACCATGAAATCATCAAGCGGGGCTTTCAGGCTGGTCGTGACGGCGGTTTGTGCCGCCAGATGGAAGACCGCGTCAGCCTCTTCGAAGGCAGGCGCTATCGCCGCGCGATCGCGAACGTCTGCCTGCAGGAACTTGACCCTATCGGGAAAATGATCCTTCAGCCAGGCCAGGTTCTCTGCAACGCCCGGGCGGCTCAGATTGTCCACTATCACTACGGACCGCCCCTCGCACAGGAAGCTGTATGCGAGATTGGACCCGATGAACCCGCTCCCGCCGGTAATGAGAACAGTGGAGGGTCGGCGGGAAAGCACAGAAGCCTTCGGCGGGGTGGGCCTCATGAGATCAGCCCCCTTGAACTGAGCTGCTGTCTCATTTCGGAACTGCTGTCACTGGCTTCTGAGGCAGAAAGCCAATCAACCAGTTCTTCGAGCGAGTCTTCCAGTTTCTGGAGGGGTTCGTAGCCGAGGACATTCCGGGCGCGACCGATATCGGCGAAGCAGTGCCTTATGTCGCCGGCCCTGGCCCTGCCGAGGATTTCGGGCTCTAGAGAGTTCTTGCCCATGGCCCCGGCCAAAAGCGTCGCCACGTCACGGATTGTATAGGCGCGTCCGCTTCCGATGTTGAAGGTCTGCCCCGCCGCAGTGGGGCGCTCCAACGCGAGCCTGAAGGCGCGTGCGACATCCCTGACATGCACGAAATCGCGACGCTGCAGACCGTCTTCGAATATCGTCGGGGCATAGCCATTGATGAGGCGCGCACCGAAATTGGCGAGAACACCAGTGTAGGGATTGGACAGCGCCTGGCCGGGTCCGAACACATTGAACAGCCTTAGCGCGACCGCGCCGATCCCATAGGTCCGCCCAAAGATCAGGACAGCCTGCTCCTGCATGTATTTGGTGAGGGCATAAATGGAGGCCAGATCGACCGCCTTGTTCTCATCGGTCGGCACCGGCCTCAGTGGCTGCCCGTCGCTCCCGATGGGGTCCCAAAGGCCAATTCCAATTCTCTGTTGCGAGCGCCTGGCATTGATCTGGTTGCCGGCACTGTCCCTGTACGAGCCTTCGCCATAGACGCTCATCGACGAGGCCACGACGATCCGTTGCACAGAGCTTTCGATCAAGGCTTCCAGCAGCACGGCCGTGCCGAGATCATTCGTGCCCACATAGCGCGCGATCTCGTACATGGATTGGCCGACGCCCACCTCGGCGGCGAGATGAATTACAGCGTCCTGACCGCTCACGGCCCGGCGCACCGCGTCTTCATCGCGGATGTCGGCCTTGAGGATTTCCGTTTGCTGGTCTTCGGGCCGATCGCCATGCACCTGTTCGATGAGATTGTCCAAAACGAGAACTTCGTATCCGGCGGATAGAAGCTCCCGGACGACGTAGCGTCCGATGAAGCCGCTCCCACCCGTGACCAGAACCTTTTTCACTGTCTCGCCTGCCGCTCTTGATATGGGCCGCTCTTGATATGGGATCGTCCCCCCAACACATGAGCAGCTTCTTTGTTCCCGGGAAGCTTTGTTGATGCTCGGACGGAACAGACGCGCCCTCCGGAAGTTAGACTGCCGTTTTTTGCCGGCTGCGAGCTGTTGGGATGGGAAATGCCATGAGACTCACGATGATCGGCGGCGGCTATGTGGGGCTTACTGCGAGTGCATGCTTTGCCGAACTGGGGCACTTGATCACGTGCGTCGACCTCGATAAACGCAAGCTGGAGACCTTGCGGCAGGGACGGCTGCCGATATTCGAACCCGGCCTGCACGAACTGATTTCCCGCAACATCGAGCTCGGCCAACTCGACTTTTCCGACAGCTATGATGGGATCGATCGCGCCGACGCGGTTTTCATCACCGTGGGCACACCCTCCCACTCCAACGGGAATATCAACCACGGTTTCGTGGAGAACGCGGCGAGACAGCTTGCACGGCAACTCAAATCCGGCGCCGTCGTGATCATCAAATCCACCGTAGACATCGGTACCTGTCGCCGCGTTCAGAAAATCATAGCCAAGACCCGCGCGCGCCTTGACTTCTCGGTCGGCTCAAATCCGGAATTCCTGCGGGAAGGCACCGCTGTCGAAGACTTTTTTCGGCCGGACCGGATCATCGTCGGAGCCGACGACCCGAGAGCCGCGGCCTGCTTGCGCAATCTCTACGAACCCTTGACCCTCCGGGGCGTTCCGCTGGTGGAAACGAGCACGGTCAACGCCGAGCTCGTCAAGTTTGCGTCCAATGCATTCCTCGCGTTGAAAATCGGCTTCATCAACGACGTGGCCAATCTCTGCGAACAACTCGGCGCAGAAGTGGAGACTGTGGCTCATGCGCTCGGTCTGGACAGCCGCATCGGCGCCCGCTTTCTCGCCCCGGGACCTGGATTTGGCGGTTCTTGCTTTCCGAAGGACACAAGAGCCTTCGCAGCCATCGGCAGGAAGAATGCCGCGCCCCAAGCCCTTGTCGAGACGCTCATTCAACGAAACGAGCACCGGAAGGTAATGCTTGCCGAGCGGGTTTTTTCAGAGATCGAGCATCATGGCCCGGGCACCTGCGTCGCGGTCCTGGGGTTGGCCTTCAAGGCAAATACAGACGATGTGCGCGAAGCGCCGGCACTGACCATCATCCCCATTCTGCAGAGCGCAGGCATCAGGATACGAGCCCATGACCCGAAGGCCATTGGCTCGGCTCGATCATGCTTGCCAGGGGTCCGCTTTTTCGACACGCCCTATTCGGCGGTACATGGAGCCGATCTTACCTTGGTTCTAACCGAATGGCAGGAATACAGAGGTCTCGACCTGAAGCGCCTGGCGCAGCTTATGCGCGGCGCGACGTTGGTGGACTATCGAAATCTGTTTTCTCTGCCCGAGGTGGCGCGCGCAGGCTTGAAGTATGTGTGCCTCGGACGAGCCCCCCTCCATGGCTCGGTGAACGGCTTTCAACCAAGGAAATCCGGTGCCATTCCTGCTTTGGACCGGCTTTCCCCTATTGGCCCCGCGGACGAAACGGTTCAACCACCAACCACCTGATCTACGTTCGTCTAAGATCGGCGGCTGGCTGCCTCTGCTGGGAAACAGTCGCTAAAGGAGCATCGCCAGGATCATGGCCGACGCGACCAATCCCATGACCGCTGTCGAGATCCATCCGAGCAGTTTGAGCCAGGGGCCGATCGGAGCATCGCCCATTACGCGTCGATCCGAAGACATCAGCATCATGACTGCCAATATCGGAACAGCGGCCACGCCGTTGATCACCGCGCTCCAGTAGAGCGCTTCGATGGGACTGACAGGGCTGAAATTCAGCACGATGCCTACCGCCGTTGCGACTGCGATAGTGCCGTAAAACGCCTTCGCCTGCCTGGGCTTGCGGTCCAGGCCCGTGGGCCAGTGCAGGGTTTCGCCCACCGCGTAAGCTGCGGATCCAGCAAGTGCCGGTACCGCCATGAGGCCGGTGCCCACTATGCCCAGCGCAAAGATCGTTCCCGCCATGAAACCCGCCATTGGCTTGAGCGCTTCTGCGGCCTGTGACGAGCTTTGGACAGTCGTCACGCCGCTGACGTGGAGCGTCGCGGCAGCCGTAACCATGATGGCCAGCGCAACGATGTTCGATACTCCCATTCCGACCAAAGTATCCTGGGTGATGCGGGAATTCGCCTTCCGGGCCTGTTCGGGCGCCTGTACCAAGGGTTTGCGATCTGCGATGGTTCGAATGTCCTCCACTTCCTGCGAAGACTGCCAGAAGAACAGGTATGGGCTTATTGCCGTGCCGAATATGGCGACTATCGCGACGAGATAATCCTTTTCGAGGGCAATGTGCGGAAGCAGGGCTCCACTTGCCAGCGCCCGCCAATCGACCTCGACCATGAAAAAGGTCGCGACATATGCCAGGACAGCAAAGCTGAGCGTCTTCAAGACGTTCACATAACGCCGGTAAGGTATGTAGACCGGCATGATCACACAAAAGCAGCCGAAGAAAAGAACGTAACCGAGCTGCGGGCCTCCGATGATGACGCGAACGGCATCGGCCATCGCACCTATGTCTGCCCCGAGATTGATCGTGTTTGCGATCAGCAGCAGCGAGACGCATCCATACGCCAGCCAGACCGGATAGTGCTTCCGCAGGTTGCCGGCGATGCCCTTTCCTGTCGCCCGGCCCAGCCGTGCGCTTACGATCTGCACGGAAACCATTAAGGGAAAGGAGACCAGGAGCGCCCAGGTTGGGAGATAGCCGAATTGCGCGCCAGTCTGGGAATAGGTCGCAATGCTGCTGGGGTCGTCGTTCGAAGCGCCGGTGATCAGGCCCGGCCCCAAGGCACCGAGCAATCCGGGCTTGGATGAGACTGCCGGTCGGTTGTCCAGCTTCCGGGTCATTAACGTAGGGCTCTTGCCAGGCCGATCCGCCGCCAAAGCCGCCGGTGTGGGCGGAATAGGATCGAGGAGAAAAACCTGCCGCCCGACCAATGGTTCCGGCTCCTGGAAGCTCCCTTTCAACCTGGGAGACCGGTTGCATGGAGAGTGAAAAAATCCGCAAAGCTCGATGGAACCTCGATTCCGGACCGACATTAATCCCCCATCGCCGATTCAGATTGACGGTCAGGGAGCACGGCCTTGGACCCCTTGAGATCAACTGCAAATGGCACCCCATCTGATTTCGTGAATTTGATACCAGCGTTGCGAGCGTTCGCGCGGACCTTTCACAGCGACCCCACGGACGCGGACGACCTGGTTCAGGAAACCCTCACCAAGGGCCTTGCCAATCTGGACAAGTTCGAGGCCGGCACGAGGCTGAAATCCTGGCTGTTCACCATCATGCGCAACGCATTCTACACGCGCATGAAGACCTATGTTCGCGAGGCGCCCGGCGCCCTTTGCTGCGCGTCGACCCGCCCGACCGGTGAGGCCACACAGGAATGGACAATTCGCGGCAAGGAAGTGCTCGCGGCCATCGACCGGCTGCCGATGTCCCACCGCCAGGTTATCATCCTCATAGGTGTGCTCGGCGTCAGCTATGAGGAAACCGCCGATATTTGCGGCTGTGCCATCGGCACCGTCAAAAGCCGATTGAACCGTGCGCGGACCGGCCTTCTTCATGACCTGGGGGAACACTCTACGGAGGCCGTCATAGAGCCGGCTACGCGAGGTTTTTCGCAAGTAGACAGGCGCGGCTGACGCGCGCTCGCGTGGTCATTCATCCAGGAAAGCGAGCAGTGCAGCCCGGTATTTGCGCAATAGAGTATCGATAGCTGCTTTGTCGGAAGCGCTCGCTCGCTCCCTTGCGAAGGTCCAACTGCCTAGCTGGTGGGCTATGTAGCAGGGCATCATGAGCTGAATAAGTTCCCTTTCGACCTCGATGCCCTCCATCTGCCGGCAAAGCCGTTTCAGCTGTGCGGCGGCCAGTTCATGCTCGACCGCAGCCCCTGCAATATCCCAGGCGATGCCCTGACACCCTACGATGTCGTGCCCGCTGCTGTGATCGAGGGCATCTGTCTTGAGAAGGGTGCCGTCCGCAAGACGCAACCATTCGCCTGGATGCAGGCGGCCATCCGTATCGACGCGGCGCAGCTTTATCCTTTCGACAGAGCCGAAACGCCGGAAGAAAATCTCAAGTCGGTCTGCCTGCCGATTGCCCATGGCTTCGCTGACGTTGAGCCGTGCCATTTCGACGAGCTGTTTAAGGCTGGCGCCTCCCCCCGGTGCCGGCAGGCGCGCGCGGAAGCTGAGATATTGCGCCAGGCGCGGCAGCAGCCGTTCAATCGGCACGCGCGCAGTGTGAAGCGTCTCGGCCTCTGCCCATCGCTGCACCAGAAAGCCGTGGCACAGCGCGACCACCTCCGGAATGAAACCGTTGCGAGCCAGCAACCGACCTGTGTGCAGCTTCCGTTCTCCGTCGTCACCCAATCCGGCAAACTTCAGCAACCATCTCTCCCCGGATGCGAGTGCCAGATATTTTCGGCGCTCCAGGCTCGCGTCGCATGGGAGTGTGCCATTTCCCGCCGCAAATTCCCTCCAGCCGCCGGCGGAGATGTCTATCAGGGGGCCCTCGAGCGGCCCGATGACATCTTCAACCCAAGAGGCCAGACAGTGCGCGGGATCGCGCGGCGCCAGAATGGTGCCCCCAAACCGGCACACGTGCCTCTGGCTGGTTCTCCACCGCTGCAGTTGTGCCGGAGCGACGTGTTTTCCGGGATCGTTCGAATGGCTGGGAAAGAAATGAACTTGCCTGTTCGAAACACCGAACCGTTCCAGCCATTCTCCGACTGACGCGAAGGAGCTTCCGGACAGTCCCGGTCCCTCGTCGACAACTGCAAACATGCGCTTGCCATCCGTCACACCGATGCGTCTGGCGAATGACTCGCTGGCGGCAATTCTTCGCTGAAAGGGCGTTCCGCAGGGGCGAACCGTTTCAATCCTGCGCGTTCCAAGTGCCGCGGCGACCATACACGCCAGGCTGGCGCCAATGCTGCGAATGCCTATCACCGAGCTGTCTCGGCACAGGTTCGATCGCCGGGCAGCTTCGTAATAGGCCTCCGGATAGACAGCGTAATAGGAAAAGCCTTCGGCCTTGCGAGGCAGCAGAACTTGTTTGCATTCCGGCACAAGGTTCAGGATCCGAAATTCCAGATGCGAATTTTTCAGCTCTCCTGCGAGTTTGCTTTCCCACGAAAGCGCAACATCCGCTGCAAGCAGGCGAACCAGTCGAATGGTCAACGCCCTGCTACGGGACGGATGATCAAATCCCCTCTCGTTGAATTCGGCGTCCGCTACTGCCTGCGCCAGTTCACCGGCCTTTATGAGCGCATTCACCAGCGCTGCGTGGCGGCCCAGGCCGGGCGGCAGATCCTGGACGATCCGCAGGGCTCTGCGGATCGAGGATCGCAACGTCTCCACATCCGACTCCCAAGACCTGTCGCCGTAAATCAGCATTTGCGAGCTGCCTGGATTGAAGTCGCACCGAACTTCCCTGCGCTCCAATTGATCCATGCCCGCGATCCGACCGGCGAGGAACAAAGTTCCTGCGAACAAGTTAGAGCAAGGCGAAACCGGAGTGAGAGCCCCATGGCGCGCGGCAAGGTTCGGATTGGTATCGTGGGGGTGGGGAATTGTGCTTCGTCGCTGGTGCAGGGCCTGACCTACTATCGCGAAGCCCCCGGCAACGAACCCGTGCCCGGTCTCATGAATGTCGACCTCGGAGGGTATCATGTTTCCGATGTCGAGGTTGCCTGCGCATTTGACGTCGCAGCCAACAAGGTCGGCACGGACGTATCGCAAGCCATCTACCTGCCTCCCAACAACACGTGCCGCTTTGCCGATGTTCCGACATTGGGCGTCGTGGTCAAGCGGGGCAGAACACTGGATGGCATCGGAAAATATCTGCGCCAGACGATCGATGAATCGGAACAGCCGGAGGCTGATGTCACCGAGACGTTGATTGCGGCCGAGACCGATGTGCTGGTCTGCTATCTTCCGGTGGGCTCCCAGAAAGCCACCGAATGGTATGCGGAGCGCGCGCTCGAAGCCGGCTGCGCTTTCGTCAATTGCATCCCGGTGTTCATCGCCTCGAGGCGCGAATGGGCCGAGCGCTTCGAGAGCCGCGGCCTGCCGCTGGTGGGAGACGACATCAAAAGCCAGGTCGGCGCGACCATTGTCCATAGGCAGCTGGTCAATCTTTTTCGCGAGCGCGGCGTTCGGCTCGACCGCACTTATCAGCTCAACTTCGGCGGCAATACCGACTTCATGAACATGCTCGAGCGCGAGCGGCTGGAGTCGAAGAAGATTTCGAAGACGAATTCCGTGACGAGCCAGTTGGGCATGCCGCTGGTGCGCGAAGCCATACATGTCGGTCCGAGCGATTACGTGCCCTGGCTTGCAGACCGCAAATGCGCATATATCCGGCTTGAGGGTACGACCTTCGGTGGGGTGCCGCTCAGCGCGGAACTGAAGCTCGAGGTCTGGGACTCCCCAAACTCGGCTGGGGTCGTGGTCGATGCTGTCCGCTGTGCCAAGCTTGCGCTGGACCGCGGTATAGGCGGCCCCCTTGTCGGACCCTCCAGCTATTTCATGAAATCTCCCCCGCAGCAGTTCACAGATGCGGAAGCGCGTGAGCGCACCCTCGCCTTCATTGCAGGCGATCGCGCGCTGCATCGGGATTCCCTTTCGTGAGCTGCACCGTCTACCTCGTTCGTCATGCCGCGCACGAAGCTGGTGAAGGCGTGCTCCTCGGCCGCATGGTCGACGCTGCCCTCAGCCGCGAGGGGATCGCCCAGGCGACACGTCTGGCAGAACGGCTGCAGCACAGAGACGTTGCCTGCGTAGTGTCCAGTCCACGAACGCGCGCCTTTCAAACCGCTTCAATCATCGCGGCAGGCTGCCGAGCCGGGCAGCCGGCAATTGAACCGGCGCTGGATGAAGTCGACTTCGGTGAATGGTCCGGCAAGAGCTTTACCGAGTTGCAGGACGACCCGCGCTGGCGCCGCTGGAACAGTCTTCGCGATCAGGCCGCGACGCCGGCAGGCGAGACAATGGATGATGTCGAGGACCGGCTGCGCACCTGCCTGTTAAGGCTATCCGCGCTGCACCAGGGGCGCGCATTGGTTTTGGTGACCCACGCGGAAATCGTGAGGGCCGCGATATTCCATTGCCTTGGATTGTCCGCCGCCAATTGGTCCCGGTTCGAGGTTGGATATGCTTGCTTGTGTGAGCTCGAGGCAAGGGACGGGGAATTTGGATTGGTGAGCCTGAAGGAGCCCGCAGAGGAGTTTCCGGGTTAGCAAAGGAGTGGGTTTTGATGCAGCTCAGTCGGGAAGAGGTCCGACGACGCATTGCAGAGCTTGGGCCCTGGTTCCACAACATGAACATCGCCGGCGTCCAGACCGCACCGGACCACTATCTGGGCGACTATCCCAACGTGAAGTGGCGACGCTTTTGCACGGCAATTCCCGATGACCTGCGCGGCTGCACGGTTCTGGACATCGGGTGCAATGCAGGCTTCTACGCCATCGAAATGAAACGCCGGGGAGCGGACCTCGTCGTCGCAATCGACCATGACGAGGCATATCTGGCGCAGGCCAGATTCGCCGCAAGCATGCTGGAGGTGGACATTCTCTTCCGTCAGCTCTCCGTCTACGACGTGGGTGTCCTCGCGCGGAAGTTCGACATAGTCCTGTTCATGGGCGTGTTCTATCATTTGAGACACCCGCTGCTCGCGCTCGATCTCATTCGCGAGCACGCAGTCTCCGGTCTCCTGGTTTTCCAATCGATGCAAAGAGGCTCCGAGGCGAGCTTCGAGGCCGCAGAGGATTATCCGTTTTCCGAACAGGAGGTCTTCGATGCCCCGGAGTTCCCGAAGCTCCACTTCATAGAACACCGCTACGCGGAAGATCCGACCAACTGGTGGGTGCCGAACCGTGCGTGCGTGGAAGCCTTGTTGCGCAGTTCGGGTTTCCGCGTGCTCGGCCGGCCGGAACCGGAGGTCTATCTCTGCGAACCTGCCGAAATCCCGTTCGGCGCCGGCGCCGTCTATCCCGAAATGCGAGGGTGACATGATTGAAGCGGCGATGATCTGGAACGAGCCCAACAACAAGTCGCACTGGGATCCGGAGCTCGATCCTGAGTGGACGCTGTTTTCACAGATGGCGACAATGGCGGCGGATGCGATTGCGGCGGAGAACGGGTCCATCTGCAAGGTGCTGGGCGGGATTTCGCCGATAGACTCCGCCTTCATCAGGCGCATGTCGGCTCATGGCGTGCTTGAGCATGTCGACGCAGTGGCCGTGCACGGCTTTCCGCTCGACTGGAACCTGTGGCAGATCCACGAGTGGCCCGACAAGGTGGAGGAAATTCGCGCAGTGACCGACCTGCCCATATGGGTCAGCGAGGTCGGGGTGTCATCCTTTGGGGCGGAAGAGGTGCAACTGTGGGGTTTGCGGAGAACGGCGGAGCTGCTCAGAGGCCGCGCACCCAGGGTCCAATGGTACAGCCTCTTTGATCTGCCGCGCGCCTGGGAGGCAACGACCCGCCACCGCGAAGCCGAGGGCTCATCCTATTACCGCCACTTCTACATGGGCCTCATTCGGGAAGACGGTTCGCCAAAGCCGGCCCTCGAAGAGTTTGCCGAGCACGCACCCGATCTTGGCATCGTCCAGTGGTTCCATTTCGAAGACCATCGCCTGGATGACGCGGTGGCCTGGCTCAGGCGACTTGGCGTCAGGTCACTGCGCACCGGGCTTTCCTGGGCAGACAGTTTTCGGCCGGATGCCCTGCGCTGGTTCGACCGGCAGATGGAGGCCCTGCGCGAGCTGGACGTGACACTGACCTTCTGCTTCACTCCTGAGCACAGGGGTCTGGCACCCCACCACACCAGTCCGCCGCTTGTCCCGGAGGAGTATGCGGAGTTCTGCGCGGCGATGATACGGCGCTATGCAGGTGCGTCTTCGTCCGCCAACCTGCTGCCGCAGGCGCTGACGGTCCTCGGCTAGCCTCGCTCGGGCACTGCCTTCATGGATCGCTCGTATATGGTCCGGCCGCTTCGCTCATCTATGCCGATGAGGCGGACCTCGTAACCCCACAGGGCCGCGAGATGGCGCAGCGTTGCATCCCGGCTCTCCTCCTGCAGCAAGACGCCGTCGTGAATCCTGTGCTGCACCAGCAAGCAGCGATCGCCCGCCAGGTTAGCCCCAATCACCTGGATATCGGGCTGGCGGCTGGCGATGTCGTAGCTGTGGGCCAGAGTGGAACGGACCGTTTCATAGCCGCGATCGTCATGTATGGCCGCGACCTCCACATAGCTGTTGCTTGCGTCGTCCGAGATGGCGAACAGACGCAACTTGCGGATCAGACTCGGACTGAGAAATTGCCGGACGAAGGATTCGTCGCGGTGGCTCGCCCATGCCTCCAGCAATACCTCCAGCCACGCCCCCGTGCCCGCGATCTCCGGGAACCACTCCCGGTCTTCGGGCGTCGGATGCATGCATATTCGTTGGATATCCCGCATCATCTCGAAGCCGAGCGCATAGGGGTTCAAACCGCCATAGCGGAGATCATCGAAGCCCGGCTGGAAAATCACTTCCGAGTGGTTCTGGAGGATCTCCAGCATGTGGCCTTCTTCGATCAGCCCCCGTTCGAACATGAGGTTGGTGATCGTGTAATGAACGAAGGTCGCGCAGCCCTCGTTCATCATCTTCGTCTGCCGCTGCGGATAGAAGTACTGCGCGAGGAACCGGACGATGCGCACGATTTCCTTTTGCCATGGCTCCAGAATGGGGCTGTTCTTTTCGACAAAGTACAGGACGTTCTCTTCTTCGGTGGGCTGGTCGCCAGCGCCCCCCTCACCCCCGGCGCTCTTGAAGGCAGACGGCAGCGTGCGCCATAGGTCGCTGAAAATGCGCTCCGCGTGTGCAACTCTCTCGCGCTCGCGGGCTTTCTGCTGCTCGGCCGAGAGGCGCCCCGGCCTGCGGTAGCGAAAGATGCCCTGATCCATCAACGCGTGGGCGGCATCGAGTATGCGCTCAACGGCCGCCACGCCGTGCCGTTCCTCGCATTGCCTCACGAAGTTCTTCGCGAAATCGAGATAGGTCAGGATGCCGCCGGCGTCGGTCCACTGACGGAACGACTGGTTGTTCTTGAAGAAATGGTTATGGCCGAAAGCAGCGTGCGCGATGACCAGCGTCTGAAGCGCCGCCGTGTTGCCTTCCATCAGATAGCAGATGCACGGATTGGAGTTGATCACCATCTCGTAGGCGAGGCCGGTGTGACCCTTTCGATAAAGCTGCTCTTCGCGCAGGAAGCGTTTTCCGAAGGACCAGTGCCCATACATCAGCGGCATTCCGATCGACGAATAGGCATCCAGCATTTGCTCGGCGGAAATGATTTCCAGCTGGTTGGTGTATGTATCCAGGTGCAGATCCTTGTGCGCGATCTCCTCGATCGCGTCGTAGACCCTCTGGAGACTGTCGAAATTCCAGTCCGACCCGTGGAACAGCGGATGCTGCAAGTCAGCGTGCATCTCGTCCTCCTATCCGGCTCGCACGGGGCCGTGCTTCGAGAACAGATGCCGAAACACCGGATAGATGTCTTCCGGCGCCGCCAGGCGTACCATTTGCAGCCGCGGGTGCTTTTCACTGATTGCCCGGTAGGACTTCCATAGCGGCGTGCCGTTTGTTGCCGAACGGAAAATGTCGCGCTCGCGGGCGTCAATGATCTCAACATAGGCGAAGTACTGGCATTTCGCGAGCAGGCCGCCTTCCAGGATTTCCTGGCAGCGGTTGGAATCGTAGGGGGAGTTGTCCCCGTCCGACGCCTGCGCCGCGTAGATGTTCCACTCGTTGACCGGATATTTCTCCGCGATCACACGCCGCATCTCGTCGAGCGCCGAGGAGACGATCGTGCCGCCGCTTTGAGTGCTGTAGAAGAACGTCTCCTCATCGACCACCTTGGCTTCATGGGTGTGTCGAATGAACACGATTTCAGTGCGTTCATATCGACGCTTCAAGAACAGGTGCAGGAGTACGAAGAAGCGCTTGGCAAGGTCCTTTTCGCGCTCGCCCATCGAGCCCGACACGTCCATCAGGCAGAACATGACCGCCGCCGTATTGGGCAGCGGCTGGGCCTCGAAACGATTGTACCGGATATCGAGCGGATCAACGTAGGCCACCAGCTTCCGGCGTTGGGTCAACCTTCGCAATGTCTCCTGGAGCTTCAGGAGCTTGAGGCGAACCGTCGGGGTCTGTTCGCGGCCTTCCAGTTCCGATATCTGTCCCGCGACTTCCTCAAGCTCGTCCCTTGAAGGCCGCTTGAGCGCTATCCGCCGACCCAGGCTGTTGCGCATCGTCCGGCCCACATTGATGTTCGCCGGCGTGCCTGTGGTGGTGTAACCGGATCGGCGGAACTTGAATGTCGGCGTCTCCTTGAGGTGCAGCTTGACCATGTCCGGCAATTCAAGGTCTTCGAAGAAGAGGTCGAGAACCTCATCCCTGTTCAACACAAACTGGAAGTCGTCATCCGAGGCGCCGCCGCCAGCCTGATGGCCAAGCTGGCCGCCAAGCTGCCCATGCTTGGGGATGCGGTCGCCGGCCGAGTATCTGGTGTTTCCCGGCAGGACGACCGCTCTTCGCCCGGATGCGATGGACTGGCGAAAGCTCGGCTCGCTGGTGGTGCTGCTCGAGACCGACATGGGCTGATCGGAATCCACGTCCGCTATCCGGGTCGTCTTCAGTTTTCTGTCGAAGGCATGCCGCAGTTCGTCTCTCGCCCGGCGCAGGAAGCGCTGGCGATTTCCCAGACTTCTGTCCTTCGGGTTGAGGCGCCGGTCAATAAAGTGAGACATCTAGCCGGCCTTGTTTACGCGCATGTACCAATCGACGAGACGACGAACCTGACGTTCCGTGTAGCCGCGCTCCTTCATCCGCTCCACGAATTCCCGGTGCTGCTTCTGCGTAGCGCTGTCCTGCTTGGACCCGAAGCTGATAACAGGCAGAAGGTCCTCGACCTGGCCGAACATCTTCTTTTCGATGACTTCCCGCAGCTTTTCGTAGCTGGTCCATGCCGGGTTCTTACCGGCGTTCTTCGCACGCGCCCGCAGCGCGAACTTGACCACCTCGTTGCGGAAATCCTTGGGGTTCGAAATACCCGCAGGCTTTTCGATCTGGGATAGCTCGCTATCCAGGATTTCACGGTTCAGAAGCTGACCCGTGTCCGGATCCTTGTAATCCTGATCTTCGATCCAGGCGTCGGCATATGCAATGTAGCGGTCGAAGAGGTTCTGGCCGTATTCGCTGTAGGATTCGAGATAGGCCTTTTGAATCTCATGGCCGATGAAGTCGGCATAACGCGCGGCAAGGTCGGATTTGATGAAGTTCAGGTATGCGCTTTCGACCTCGGCAGGGAACTGCTCGCGGCGGATCGCCTGCTCGAGCACGTACATGAGATGGACGGGATCCGCAGCAATCTCCTGGGTGTCGAAGTTGAAGGTTTCTGACAGCACCTTGAATGCAAAGCGGGTGCTGACGCCGGTCATCCCTTCGTCCACCCCGGCCACGTCGCGATACTCCTGGATCGACTTGGCCTTTGGATCCACATCCTTCAGGTTTTCCCCGTTGTAGACACGCATTTTCGTGTAGCGCGGGGAGTTTTCATGCTCTCCCAGCCGGGTAGAAACCGTGAACTTGCTCAAAATGTCCAGCACTTCCGGTGCGCACGGGTTATCCGCCAATTCGCTTTCGCGCAGAAGCTTTTCGTAGATCAGCTTCTCTTCCGAGAAGCGCAGGCAATACGGAACCTTGATGACCAGGATGCGGTCGAGGAAGGCTTCGTTGTTCTTGTTGTGCTTGAACTGGAGCCACTCGGACTCATTCGAGTGCGCAAGAACGATCCCCTGGTACGGAAAAGCTCCGAAATTCTCGGTGCCGTTGTAGCTGCCCTCCTGCGTCGCCGTCAGGAGGGGATGCAGCACCTTGATCGGCGCCTTGAACATCTCGACGAATTCCAGCAGCCCCTGGGTGGTCCGGTTCAATCCACCGCTATAGGAGTAGGCATCCGGATCCGACTGGCTGAAATGTTCCAGCTGCCGGATATCCACCTTGCCGACCAGCGAAGAAACATCCTGGTTGTTTTCATCGCCCGGTTCGGTCTTTGCGATGGCGATCTGCTTCAGCCGGGACGGCATGAGCTTGACCACGCTGAAGGTCGAGATGTCCCCATCCGCCTCGGCCAGCCGCTTCACCGCCCACGGAGAAATGAGGCCGGTCAGCCGCCTGCGCGCGACGCCGTACTTGTCCTCGAGCAGGTCGCCCAGAGTATCGGGGTCGAACAGGCCCAGGGGAGACTCGAATACCGGGCTGATTTGTCCCTTCACCTTGAGCGTATAGATCGGCTCCTTTTCCATCAGCTTCTTCAGCCGCTCGGCCAGCGACGACTTGCCGCCGCCGACTGGGCCGAGCAAGTAGAGGATCTGCTTTCGCTCCTCCAGGCCCTGGGCCGCATATTGGAAATAGCTGACGATCCGCTCGATCGTGTCCTCCATTCCGTAAAAATCGGAGAAGACGCCATACCGACGTATGGTTCTGTTCATGAAGATGCGGCCCAGCCGCTCGTCCTTGCTGGTGTCGATCAATTCGGGCTTGCCGATAGCCTGCACCATCCGTTCCGGCGCGCTGGCGTACATCTGGGGATTGTCGCGACAAGCGAGCAGAAACTGCTGCAGGCTCATCTCCTCCTCGGCTTCTCGCGCGTAGCGCTCCGAAACCAATCTGAAAATGTCATGTTGTTGCTCTACCGGCATGTGGCACCCGACCAATTTTTCCGCCCAGCGGGCTCTCCGTCAGAAACTGTGATCGGGCATCAAATGTTCCCACCTGTTTGCGAAGTGCTTCAAACTGACCGCGCGAGCGGAACTTTGGTCATCTCATCTCATTGCTTTGCGGATGAGCGATGCATACCGGCAAACCTGACACCCTCTTTCATGTGACGGACGAGCAGCCTGGCATCCGGCGGCGCCGGGTCGGCCGTGGCTTTCGCTACCTGCGCGCGGACGATCAACCAGTCACGTCTCCAGAGACGCTCGAGCGCATCAAGAAGCTGGCGATCCCACCCGCTTGGGTGGATGTGTGGATATGCCCATCGGCGAGAGGGCATATCCAGGCGACCGGAAGGGACCAGAAGGGCCGCAAGCAATACATCTATCATCCCATGTGGATGGAAGAGCGGGATCTCGCGAAATTCGACAAGCTGACGGGTTTCGCGAACGTCCTTCCTTCCTTGCGGCAAAGAGTCGATGACGACCTGAGGCAAAGAGGAACCCCTCGCGAAAAGGCAATAGCAACGGCTGTCTGGCTCCTCGACCAGACCTTCATCCGCATCGGCAACGAAGCCTACACTGCAAACGGAAGCTACGGCCTTACGACGCTTCGGTCCCGGCATGTGGTGGTAGGTACCGCAGAACTGAAATTGCGGTTCAGAGGCAAGGCCGGGAAGCAGTGGACCGTCAAGGTTTCTGACCGACGCATAGCAAACACGGTCCGCCAGATTCTGGACCTGCCGGGCCAACGTTTGTTCCAGTATCTGGACAGCGACGGCCAACCGCATCCTATTACGTCGACCGACGTGAACGGCTATATCGCCGAAGCAATCGGGGCTGATTTCAGCTCCAAATTCTTCAGGACCTGGGGCGGCACCACGCGAGCAGCGCAGCTATTGTCCAGCACCCCTCTTCCCTCCGCCGCGACTCCGGCGAAGAGAGTTCTCAACTCGACAATCGACCGAGTGGCTGCCGAACTGCGCAATACGCGAGCGGTGTGCCGACAAAGCTACATCCATCCCGCGGTTATCGAGCACTGGCAGGCGGGCAGCCTGACGGAAGAAATGGAGCGCATCGCTCGCGGGGCGGATGAGGCGCCATCCCATCTCAGCCAGGAAGAGCACGTCGTGCGCATATGGCTTTCGGAATACGGTCGCCAGCAGAGCTAGGCTCCAGGATCGCGCGCACGGCAATTGAACCCGAGTGGCGGAGCCAGTGAACTTCCACACTCCTTGCGAGTTGGGAACAAGGCCTGTCCTTCCTCCGGTGCCAAATGTCCAAGCAAAGGCAAGAGACATCCAGCCCAAACAGAGCGGGTCGTCGTTCGGGTCGTGCTGCCCGGATCCTCGGCAACGCCATCATCACCGGCGCCGCGGATGACGATCCCTCCGCCATCGGAACCTATGCGAGTGCGGGCGCGCAGTTCGGATTGGGTATCCTGTGGATCGCCCCGCTCCTCCTGCCGATGATGTATGTGGTCGTGTACATATCGGCAAAGCTTGGACAGGTGAGCGGAAAGGGCCTGTTTGGCGTCATTCGTGACCGATACCCGCGCATGGTGCTTTACCCGCTTGTGGTCGGCGCATTCGCCGGCAATATCATCGAAGCAGCGGCAAATCTCGGAGGCGTCGGCGCGGCGCTCAATCTGCTTGTCCCGCTGCCGATAACGGTATTCGTGGTCTGCGTTGGAGCCATCATCGTCTCAGTCCAGGTTTTCGGCTCCTACTTTCTTCTGCGCCGGATCTTCAAATGGCTCACGCTGGCGCTTTTTGCCTATGTCGCGGCCGCGACCATGGCAAAGCCGGACCTGATGGAGGTCCTGCACGCCACCATCTTTCCACGCGTGGAGTTCACGACGGAGTTCATGTCGATCGTGGTTGCGTGCATCGGGACCTCGCTTTCGGCCTACGTCTACACCTGGCAATCGAACCAGGAGGTAGAGGACGAAATTGCCCTTGGTCGGAAGGAGCTGTTTCAGCGAAAAGGCGCCACGGACGAGGAACTGTCCGACAAGCGCCGGGATGTCCTGACCGGAATGGTTTTCGCCAATATCATCCTCTACTCCATCATTCTTTCCACCGGCGTCACGCTTCACCCCGCGGGGGAAACTCATATCGAGACCGCGGCTCAGGCCGCCGCTGCACTGGAGCCGTTTGCAGGCGAAGGTGCGAAATATCTGTTTGCGCTGGGCGTGGTGGGGGTGGGCTTCCTTGCCATTCCCGTCATGACGACGGGCGCCGCCTACGATCTCCTGCAGGCGTTCGGCAAGAAGGGCAGCCTGCACGCCAAGCCGTCCGACGCCAAGCTGTTCTATGGCGTCATCGCGGCGGTGACTCTGATCGCCGTGATACTCAATTTCCTCGGCTTCAGCCCGATGCGCGCGCTGGTCTGGTCGGGTATCGTACAGGGCTTCTCCGTGCCGCCACTGCTGTTGATGATGTTGCTGATGACCGGCGACAGGCGCGTCATGGGCGAGCGCAGGAACGGATGGCTCACCAATTTCCTTGGCTGGGCCACCACCACTGTGACCTTCCTGGCCCTCATTGCCCTGGCGGTGACATGGTTCCTGTGAGTTCAGCACTGCCTTCCGGCCCGGAGGCTCAGGCGCCTGTGTCTCGAAAGATGCGGTCGGCAATCTTGCCGGTGGCGCCGCGAGAGTAGGTCACTCCGGCGTAGAGAGACGCGGCCGTGCGCGCCCAGATGACGTAAACGAAGCCAAGATGGGCGAGCTGTGAAAAGTAGAACACGCGGTGGCTCCACCTGGAGATATGCCTGCGCAAACGATAGATCGCCCTGCGGCGGGGCGAGAGGGAAGAAATGTCCGCAAAACGCTTTTGCAACGCCAACGGCGGGGGGAACTTCTTGAGCCTGTAGGCGAGACCCTCCCGCCGATGTCGGAAGGCGGCCGCCTGGGTCGCAACCGCGAATTCACTGTCCACGCCGGTGAGCGAAATTCGGCCGGCCTCCGCCGCTTCTTCCAGCAGTTCCATCATCCTCCGCGAGCGCACAACCGCTATATTCGTGCCGCGGCCGTCCGAGGAGTACGGCTCCTGCCATGCATCTCCGACGCAGGCATCCGCCAGTTCGGCCATGACGTCATCGCAGAAGTCGCAGGCCGGACTTTGGAAGAAGCCCGCGCCCCAGTCGCCCTCCAGCATATGCCACCAGTCGCGCTGGCGCTCCCCTCCTCCGCGCAACCGGAATCCCACCCGATACCACGAGGCGGGACGCTCCGGTCTCTTGACCCGGTAGTCGACGCCACAGATTGCATCGCGTTTCACATCCGATTGCCGCGCGAAGCTCTCGGTGAACCTGGTGCTTTTCATATGACCGCATACGAGGCCGATGCAGTATCTTACGCGCTCGCGGACGATCTCGTCTCGCTGGCACACCAGTTGGACCGTCTTGACCATGCAAGGTATGCCTACGACCGCATAGCGGCCGGGTTCGGCACGAATCCTCCTCAGCACCCCGGAAAGCTCGACGGGGTAGTATCGGGACTTGGCGCCCGACCGAACGTCGCTCTCGTCATCCGAGATCGTGTATCGGAAGAGCGTCCCTTCGGGCTCCCGCGTCTCGACCACATGCACGACCCGGTCCACTTCGCGGACCCTCAGCAGTTCGGTTGCGAGCCACGTTGCCAGGCCGCCCGAGCTGCCGTCCTGTCGATAACGGCCCTCTTCCACGTGACCGACATAGAGCGCTTCGTAGCGGCCAAGCAGAGGGTCATGGTGAAGCGCTTGGGGAAAGCGCGAGCTTGCCAACTCTTCCTCGCTTGAGGCGGCCGGGGAGAATGGACACAGGCGCGAAAACTCGGCACTGGGCGTTGACAACCATGCTGCGGAACCCGCGGGCTTGTATAGGCCATAACGGTCGAGTTCCATGTCGACCTCGCCCGATCCCGGATAGGCCGCGCAGGCCCCGCAGCCAATGCACAAGCCGGCATCCACAACGGCCCTCGGGCTGAGCGGCATGCCGTCATGCATGGGTCACCGCCTCGTGGATCAGCGCTTCCTGTAGATATGCGTTGGATCGGCGACGCAGGGCCTCTATGCGCTGCATGACTTCTTCGCCCGGCGGCAATTGGAGCGCCGAGCCGAAATCGCTTTCGGCAATGTCTTCCCCAACCAGCCGCTCCTGCGTTCCAAGCAATGTCATCAGGTCCGACAGCTTGTTGTGGCGATAGGGCGATGACGCGCAGATAAAGGGCTTGCCATTGACGAGTGCAAACACCAGTCCGTGGAAAAAAGTGGTTGCGACGGCTGTCGCCGCCGCCATGGCCTGCGCGAATTCTGCCGGCCCGGCGGCGATCCATTGCGCGTCTGCCCAATCGTTGCGGTAGCCGACGCTCACCACACCGAGCGACCGCTCATGCGCCCACTTCACCGCGCGGCTGCAGAACCAATCTGGCAAGTCATGCCCGTAGAGGAGCAGGTAAGGCGCTTGCGTCACTTTCGCTTGCGCTATCGGCTCGGGGAATTGGAGACACGGGTCCAGGACCACTTCGATCGGCGCACCCACGATCCGCTCGGCGATGGTGCGGGAGTTCATGTCCCTTACCGACAGCGCCGAAAAGCTCCTCAAGGCCGAAGCTTCGAGGCAGAGTTCGTCGGAACGGGGCTGGTTGCCGAAGCTGGCGCCGTAGGAAACGAGCCTGCCTGTCGGCAGCCCCCACCCGAAGAATATCTTGCAAGCTCCGTACCACGGGTGGCGCTGGTTCCACACCTCGTCGCTGCCCACCAAGACCGTGTCGAAACCGGCCGGCAGCCGCGCCGGTTCTTCCAGCGGGAAGGCCGGAGACAGAGGCAGCGACTCGACCGCCTCGTTGAACTTTTCAATCTTGCGGGCGTAGAGCGGCGTTTCGGCCGCTCTGACCGGAGAGATGGGGCCAAGGGCATGCACCAACTCTGCGCGCTCGGTCCGCGAGGAAAAGTGATCGAGGATCGCGACATCGAAACCCCGGCTTCTCAGACCTTCGACAAGGCACCGCGCCTGCCAGTAGGAACCGTAGTTTATGCAGCGGTGAAAGGTGAGAATGCCGATCCGTGGGAAGGAGGTCATTGAGGTCTTGCCGCCGCTCTTCGATGTGCTGAACCGCCCCCGAGTTGCCTCTGCGTCGCCTTGGGTCCCCGAAATGCGCCGCGCGAGTGCCTCTCGTCAGGCGTCGCCTCAGGGCGAGTCGTCAAACTGGTGCTGACCGATTTTGTTCCCTGTGACTCGCTGGTGGGCCATCGCCCGAAAATCCGCGGTCTGACAATTCATGTTCCCTTTCCTGCCCAAGGAACAAATCACGCGATTCCATGTTTTGTGCGCCCTGGCGCCGGGTAGACGCGGCGAAGCATTGGGAACGAGGAACGCTGATATGTCTGAAGCAAAAACGACGACACATCACGATGAAATCAAACGCTGGGCAGAGGCACGTCAGGGAATGCCTGCACGCGTGAAGACACCCGGTCGCGAGGGTGGGATCCTGCGCATTGACTTTGGCAAACCCGAAGAGACGCTCGAGCGCATCGACTGGGATCAGTTCTTCAAGATTTTCGACGAGAACAATCTGCAGTTTCTCTACCAGGAGCGAACCGAGGACGGCGGTGTCAGTCGCTTCAACAAGTTCATACGGCAGGACTGAAGCATAGCCCGCGGTGATGATGGGCCCTCATGCTGTGCGCGAACACGGGAAAGCCCTGAGCTAACCTTTCTCGTCTGCATGGGGTGCAGGCGATGCCCTGCTGTCTCGGGGCGACTTGCGGGGATCTTCCGCTGGATCACTTCCGATGGTGGGCTGCGGTTTTCGGGCACCTGTCGTATAGCTGTCTTCCTGGCCGATTGGTTCTGTCCGGAAGATGCGAAGTAGCCCTGCGCCCTTGAGCGCCCGCGTTTATCGCATTAACTCAACAAACAAATGCTCGACTGGTTCGAACTGTTTTCCACCAAAGGCCCGGCATTTCACACGTGCGCAGTGTAGGGCTTATTTCCTCGCTGCCGCGCCAATAGGAGTTTGCATGTCCACACATCTGTTTTCGCCCATCACTCTCGGCAAGCTCGAATTTCCAAACCGCATCGCAGTGGCGCCAATGTGCCAATATTCGGCGGATGACGGCTCGGCGACCGACTGGCACCTACAACATTGGATGAACCTGGCGATGTCGGGCGCGGGCATGGTGACCGTGGAGATGACGGATGTGGAGCGGCGTGGCCGCATTACCCATGGCTGCATGGGCCTCTATTCAGACCACAACGAGGCCGCCGCCAAGCGCACGCTGGACGCCGCGCGCCGCGTGGCCGCCCCCGGCACCAAGTTCGGCGTGCAGCTTGCCCATGCCGGGCGCAAGGCGTCGAACCGCCGTCCCTGGGAGGGTGGCGCAGCGCTCGGCCCCGATGAAGACCCCTGGCCCATTGTCTCGGCCTCACCGATTGCATTCGCCGACGGCTGGCAGGTTCCGCAGGAACTGGACGAGGCCGGCATCGAGCGCATCATCTCGCTGTTTGGCGAGGCGGCGCGGCGCGCGGCGCGCGTGGGCTTCGACTTCATCGAACTGCATTCAGCGCATGGCTATTTGCTGCACCAGTTCCTCTCTCCCCTCTCCAACAAGCGCACCGACAAATGGGGCGGCTCGCTCGAAAACCGCATGCGCTTTCCAATGGCGATAGCCAGGGCAGTGAGGGAGGCGGCCCCCAGCCTGATGATGGGTGCGCGCATGTCGATCACCGATTGGGTCGACGGCGGTTTTTCGGTCGAGGAGGCAATCGAGGTTGCGCGCGGCTACAAGGCTGCGGGTGCGTCCTATATCTGCTGCTCCAGCGGCGGCAACTCGCCGCTGCAGAAGATCCCGACCGGCCCCGGCTATCAGGTGCATCTGGCGACGGCCGTGCGCGAAGGCGCGGGCATACCCACGCGGGCCGTAGGCCTGATCGACAGGCCCCGGCAGGCCGACGACATCATTCGAGAGGACAAGGCCGATATGGTGGCGGTTGCCCGCGCGCTGATTGCGGACCCGCGCTGGCCGTGGCGCGCCGCAGCCACGCTCGGCCATGAGTTTCACCCTGCGCCGCAACTCCAGCGCGGCGAGCCGTTCATGCGCCACTGGACGCAGAAGCCGTCATAACGGCCTGATTGTACTTGGCTTTCGCCAGTTCAACTGAACAAATAAAACGGGCGGCTCCGCGAGGAACCGCCCGTCTTTCGTTTCAGAAAAGGCTTGAGAAATCAGCCGTGCAGCTTGGCCGCGATCTCGGCCACGCGCTTGCCCTGGAAGTGCGCGCCTTCCAGCTCCTGCGCGGAAGGCTGGCGCGAGCCGTCGCCGTCTGAGGTGGTGGTCATGCCGTAGGGCGCACCGCCGCGCACGACGTCGTTGCCCATCTGGCCCTGATAGGCATAGGACAGCGGCACGATGACCATGCCGTGGTGCTGCAGGTGGATCTGCGCGTTGATGAGCGCGAGCTCGGCGCCGCCATGCTGGGTTGCGGTCGAGACCATGACCGAGCCGACCTTGTTGAGCAGCGCACCCCTGGCCCAGAGCGGGCCGGTCTGGTCGAGGAAGTTCTTCATCTGCGCAGCCATGGTGCCATAGCGGGTCGCGGTGCCGATGATGATCGCGTCGTAGTTCTCCAGCTCCAGCGGGTCGGCGATCGGCGCTTCCTGCTCGAGCTTGTAGTAGGCGGCCTTGGCGACGGCGTCGGGCACCAGTTCGGGAACACGCTTGATAGTCACATCGGCGCCGGCTTCGCGCGCGCCTTCGGCAGCGGCCTTCGCCATCTGCTCCATGTGACCCCAGCTCGAATAGTAGAGCACCAGAACCTTCGCCATTATAAAACTCCTTGCATCGGGAAAGATCGGGGGCGGATCGGTCGCCGCCTTGCCTGCCGATGTAATGGCTCGGTCGTTCATTGAACACGTGGAAGTTGGGGACAGTTCGTTCACCGTTTGCGCACCATTGATTGCTGCCACGCGCAGGTCTATTCCACGGGAACCACCTTCTTTTCCGGAGCGCCCCATGGCTGAAATCGTCACCGCAGCAATGATCGTCATCGGCGACGAAATCCTGTCGGGGCGCACGAAAGACCGCAACATCGGCCACCTCGCCGACGTCATGACGGCGATCGGCATCGACCTGAAGGAAGTGCGCATCGTGCCGGACGAGGAAGACGAGATCGTTGCAGCGGTCAACGCGCTGAGGGCGCGCTATACCTACGTCTTCACCACCGGCGGCATTGGCCCCACGCATGACGACATCACCGCCGACTCGATCTCGAAGGCCTTCGGCGTGCCGTGCGAATACGACGCCAAGGCCTATGCGATGATGGAGGCGAACTACGCCAGCCGCGGCATGGAGTTCACCGAGGCGCGCAAGCGCATGGCACGCATGCCGCGAGGGGCCACGCATATCGACAACCCGGTCTCCATGGCGCCCGGCTTCCGCATCGGCAATGTCCATGTCATGGCCGGCGTTCCGGCCATCTTCCAGGCCATGCTCGACGGTGTGGTGCCCACGCTGGAGACCGGTACCAAGCTGCTTTCGGCCACGGTGGAGTGCCCCTTCGGAGAAGGCATCATCGGCGGTCCGCTTGCCGAGATCCAGAAGCGCCACCCCGATACGATCATCGGTTCGTATCCCAAATATCTGGACGGTTCCTTCTGGACCGAACTGGTCGTGCGCGCCCGCTCACCCGAGGCGCTGGAAGCGGCTCGCGCCGAGGTCGCGGCCATGGTCGCAGGCATCTCCGAGGCCAACGCCAAGCCGGACTGAAACCGGGCGCGCAACTTTCGTGCGCAATCGGCCCTCGCATGCTAGAGTTCCGTTGAGGGCTGGCTCTGCACGCGAGGAGGCGGATATGCCGTTCAAGACCATCGTTGCGATCATCCAGAGCAAGGATGACGCAGACCGCGTGCTGGACTGCGCCATTCCGTTGGCCATTCGCTTTCAGAGCCATCTGATCGGCGTGCATGCCGAGGCGCTGCCGGTTGCCTACACGTCGGCGGTCGGTTTTCCCGACACGGAATTCCTGCAAGCCACCGCCGAAGCCAACAAGGAACGGGCCGAAGCGCTTCATTCGGCCTGCCGCCGCCGCATGCAAGGTACGGGACTCACCTTCGACTGGCGCAGCCTGGAGAGCTTTTCGGGCGACAGCGCGCATTCGGGCATCGCAAGCGCGCGCTGCGCCGACCTGGTGGTTGCCGCCCAGCGCAATCCGCATGCGGAGTCCAGCGCCACGGCCGACGTGGACGCGCTGCTCTATGAATCGGGTCGTCCGGTGCTGGTCGTTCCCCACGCCGGGCCAGCCGGTGACGGCAGCTACAAGCGCATAGTCATTGCCTGGAACGGAAGCCGCGAGGCCGCGCGCGCCGCCTTCGACGCCCTGCCCCTGCTGAAAGAAGCCCACCGGACCGAGATTTTCGTGATCGACCCGCCCGCGGATGCCGAAGAAGACGCCGAGGCCTCGGGCGCCGAGATCGCCAAGGCACTGGCCAGGCACGGCGTGAACGTGGCGGTCGCCTCGGAGCCCTCTCGCGGCCGCTCAATCGACCATATTCTCCAGGCGCGCATCGCCGACACCGATGCCGATCTTCTCGTGCTTGGCGCCTACAGCCATTCTTGGCTGCGTCAGCTTCTGTTCGGCGGCGTGACCCGCACCGTGCTTCAATCCATGCCGGTGGCGACCTTCATGTCGCGCTGAACGATCAAGCGCCGGAGAGGCTTGCCAAACCGCGGTCTTTCCGGCTAATTGCGCTCGCATTCCCCATCATCGCGCGCTCGCGGCGCGCCACCGGAGTGCCGAGCCTCATGTCTCTTCCCGAAAAGGCCTTTCCCGTATCCTGGGACCAGTTCCATCGCGATGCCCGCGCCCTTGCCTGGCGGCTTGCCGGCGTCAACGGACAATGGAAGGCAATCGTCTGCATCACCCGCGGCGGCCTCGTTCCGGCGGCCATCATCTCGCGCGAACTCGGCATCCGCATGATCGAAACGGTCTGCGTGGCCTCGTATCACGACTACACTTCGCAGGGGCAACTCCATGTGCTGAAGGAGATAAATCCGGCGCTGCTGGAAGGTGACGGCGAAGGCACGCTGATCGTGGACGACCTGACCGATACGGGCAAGACGGCTGCAATCGTGCGCGCCATGATGCCAAAGGCCCATTTCGCTACCGTCTACGCCAAGCCCAAGGGTCGACCGCTGGTGGACACCTTCGTGACCGAAGTGTCTCAGGACACCTGGATCTACTTCCCCTGGGACCTGGGCTTCACCTACCAGAAGCCGATTTCGGACGACCACGCCGGCTGATTCGGACGTTGCCCCCCACTGGTCCTGCAATTCGGGCCAGAGATCGCTATATGCGATAAGCCTTGAACCGGGTGCGCCCTTGGGCGCATCGGGAACTGCAAGGATTTGCAAAAGTTTTACTGTTATTACGTATAATTAACCCTAATATTCGTGAGACGGCAAACGAATCGGAGATCAGGAAAGCACCAGGAAATGCTCCTCAGCCACGCCACACGAAACCGCCTTGCAGAGCGGATCCGGCGCCTCTTCGGGGGAATGCCGCGGCGTGTGCAGGTTGCCGCCTTGCCGTGGCGCGGCAGAAACGGAAATATCGAGGTCATGCTGATCACCAGCCGGGACACCGGCCGGTGGGTTCTGCCTAAGGGCTGGCCGGAGGCGGGCGAGCAGCTTTGGGAATCGGCCGCGCGCGAAGCGGTTGAAGAAGCGGGCATTGCCGGCGCAGTCGCGCAGCTCGAAATCGGTCGTTACTTCTACGGCAAGGTGAGGGCGTCCGGCGCAGAGAGGCGCTGCGAGGTTCTCGTCTTCCCGCTGCAAGTTGCCGAAGTCGCTGCCGAATGGCCCGAAAAGGGGCAGCGCCAGCGCAAATGGTTCCCCGCCGCCGAGGCCGCAAGCCTAGTGCGCGAACCCGATCTCGGTGAACTCATCGCGCGGTTTGGCAATGGTCGCTACCAAGCCGCGGCTTGAGCGTGTTCGCGCATTCGCAATGCCGGCCGACACAGACTTCACCCGCTCCAATCCGGTTTTTGGCCGCAGTCGGCTGCCACGAATGCACCAATGAGCATCAGTTCGCGCGGCAAGCACACAGTCGACAAGGATCTGGGCCGAATCACCGACATTGAGGAGGCAACGGGCTTCGTCGCTCGCGGCCTGGTCGCCCCCGGACTGGCGCTGGTGTTCCTGGTGCTGGCCGGCATGCTCGCCTCGATCTACGTCTTCGGCGAACCGCGCGCCCTTGTCGTCGTGGTCGCGGCGGCGGTCGGCGCCTACCTGGCGCTCAACATCGGCGCGAACGACGTTGCCAACAATGTCGGCCCCGCCGTAGGCGCCAAGGCAATAACAATGGCTGGCGCGCTGGCCATGGCAGCCGTTTGCGAAAGCCTGGGCGCCCTTCTGGCAGGCAAGGCGGTGGTAGCCACGATCTCGACCGCAATCGTGGTGCCTGAAGCCGTTTCCGATCCGACAATCCTGATCCACATCATGCTCGCGGCGCTGATCTCATCGGCTCTCTGGATCAATTTCTCGACCTGGATCGGCGCGCCCGTTTCGACCACCCACGCCATCGTCGGCGGCGTGATGGGCGCCGGCGCTGTGGCCGCTGGCATCGAGGCGGTGAACTGGCTGACGATGGCGGCTATCGCGACAAGCTGGATCGCTACCCCAGTCCTGGGCGCCGCGGTGGCGATCATGTTTCAATACCTGATCAAGACCGCCATCATCTATCAGGACGACAAGATAGCCGCTGCACGGCGCTGGATTCCGGTGTTGGTGGCGGTGATGGCGGGTGCCTTTGCGGCGTATCTGGTGCCGATGCTTCACTCTGCATCTACCTGGCAGACCAGCATGTGGATTGGCCTGGGCTTCTTCGCCGCAACCTGGGCGGTCTCGCACAGATCCATCGCCAGGCAGTCGCAAGGGATGGAAAACCGCAATCGGTCGCTGCGGCGCCTCTTCAGGCTGCCGCTGGTGGGCGCAGCCGCCCTGCTCTCCTTCGCCCACGGCGCCAATGACGTTGCAAATGCAATCGGGCCGCTTGCCGCGATCGTCCACGCCGCGCGTCAGGGCAACGTCGCGGATGTGGTCGATATTCCGCGCTGGGTGATGATGATCGGCGCGCTCGGCATTTCCTGCGGCCTGCTGCTCTACGGGCCCAAGCTCATCCGCATCGTGGGCGGCGAAATCACGAAGTTGAACCCGATGCGGGCCTTTTCGGTGGCGCTTGCCGTGGCAATCATCGTGATCGCCGCCTCCTGGTTAGGCATGCCGGTCAGTTCGACTCACATCGCGGTCGGCGCAGTCTTCGGCGTCGGCTTCTTCCGTGAATGGTACATCGCGCATTCGTCGCACCGGCGCGCCTTTCTCCTGCGGCAGAGGCTGCTAAAGCCAGGGCAGCCGAACATGCGGCGCGACCCAGAAGACGAAGAGGCCCCCCGCAGGCAGCTCTCCCGCGAAGAGCTCAACCGCCGCCGGCTGGTGCGTCGCACTCACCTGACGAATATCGTGACCGCCTGGGCCACCACAGTGCCCGCCTCGGCGGCGCTGGCGGCGCTGCTTTTCACTGCTCTCGGCATTTTTTCTTCCTGATTTGCGGCCCCCACCCAGCTTGCGGGCTGTCGCACGAAATCCACAACCTGGTTGAAGCGCACGCGGCAAGGCTCTGGAAAGAGCAACCTCCCCGCTTTGCTTAGGGCCCTGCCTGTCCCCGCTATCCACACAAGTGCCACACAACATATTGGGTGTCGCAGGAACCCCGTAACGAGTGCTTGACGACGAAAACCGAGTCGTCTCATATGCGGCATGTGCTCTTGTTCAGAGTGCGGCCGGCAAGACGTTTAGGTCGGTCTCAGCAGGTTTTCCCACGCGTTCCGGGCGTTTTCCCCGTTTTTTAACGGCGGGCAGACGCACGGCTTTTTTCCGTTTTGTTCCGTGGCGTCCTGTGAGTAACACTGGAATAAATTTGGTTGGAGCACTACATTTAGTATTTGCGCCGCAAGGCTAGCACAAGGTAATGTGATTTATCTCTCCATCGAGAGACTCATTGTCTAAAACTTAGAGTAGGGCTTTCCGGCCCGCGTCATATGCGAGTTGTCGGCCGCAACCAACGGCAGCCAGCGGCGTTAGCGACGGATCGGAGCATAGGGGCGCCGGCCTTTGGCAAGGCCGGATCGATAGGGCACGCGCCTATCCGCGGAAATTGCTGCGGAGAGGTGCTATATATAGGACTGAGGACGAACCAATGCGCATCGAGCGTCGTTTCACCAAGGATGGACAATCGCCTTACGCGGAAATCGAATTCCGCAAAGCGGTGAGCGAGATCAAGAACCCGGACGGTTCGATCGTCTTCCGTCTCGACGACATCGATGTGCCCGCCCAGTTCTCCCAGGTCGCGGCCGACATCCTGGCCCAGAAATATTTCCGCAAGGCTGGTGTGCCCGCCCGCCTGAAAAAGGTCGAAGAGAACGACGTTCCATCTTTCCTGTGGCGTTCCGTTGCCGACGAGGACGCACTTGCCGAACTGCCGGAGAACGAGCGCTACGGTTCCGAGCGCGACGCCCGCCAGGTTTTCGACCGGCTCGCCGGCACCTGGACCTATTGGGGCTGGAAGGGCGGCTACTTTAACTCCGAAGCCGACGCCCTCGCCTTCAAGGACGAGCTCTCCTACATGCTCGCCACCCAGCGCGTGGCGCCGAATTCGCCGCAGTGGTTCAACACCGGCCTGCACTGGGCCTACGGCATCGACGGCCCTGGCCAGGGCCATTTCTACGTCGATCCCTTCACCGGCAAGCTGACCAGGTCCAAGTCGGCTTATGAGCACCCGCAGCCGCATGCCTGCTTTATCCAGAGCGTGCAGGACGACCTCGTCAACGAGGGCGGCATCATGGATCTGTGGGTGCGCGAGGCGCGCCTGTTCAAATACGGCTCGGGCACCGGCTCCAACTTCTCCATGCTGCGCGGCGAAGGCGAAAAGCTTTCGGGCGGCGGCAAGTCGTCCGGCCTGATGAGCTTCCTCAAGATCGGCGACCGCGCCGCCGGCGCCATCAAGTCGGGTGGCACCACGCGCCGCGCCGCCAAGATGGTGGTGGTCGACATCGACCATCCCGACATCGAGGCCTATATCGACTGGAAGGTGAAGGAAGAGCAGAAGGTTGCCTCGCTCGTCACCGGCTCAAAGATCGTCAAGCAGCACCTGACCCGGATCATGGCGGCCTGCGTGAACTGCGAGGGCCACGATGACGACTGCTTCGACCCCGCAATCAACACCGCGCTGAAGCGCGAGATCCGCGCCGCCAAGAAGAACTCGGTGCCGGAGAACTACATCAAGCGCGTCATACAATTCGCCAAGCAGGGCTACGACTCCATCGAGTTCAGCACCTACGACACCGACTGGGATTCGGAAGCCTACCTGACCGTCTCCGGCCAGAACTCGAACAACTCGGTGTCGCTGAAGGACGACTTCCTGCGCGCGGTGGAGACCGACGGCGACTGGCACCTGACCGCCCGCAAGGACGGCAAGGTGCTGAAGACGCTGAAGGCCCGCGACCTGTGGGAAAAGATCGGCTATGCCGCCTGGGCCTCGGCCGATCCGGGCCTGCACTTCAACACCACGATGAACGACTGGCACACCTCGCCGGCAGCCGGCCCGATCCGCGCCTCGAACCCGTGCTCGGAATACATGTTCCTCGACGACACGGCCTGCAATCTCGCCTCCATCAACCTCCTGCCCTACCGGCAGGCCAATGGCGACATCGACATCGCAGCCTACGAGCACACCGTGCGCCTGTGGACCGTCGTGCTCGAAATCTCGGTGATGATGGCGCAGTTCCCGTCGAAGGAAATCGCCAAGCTTTCCTATGAATACCGCACGCTCGGCCTCGGCTACGCCAATATCGGCGGCCTGCTGATGACCTCCGGCATTCCCTACGATTCCAAGGAAGGCCGCGCCATCTGCGGCGCGCTGACCGCGATCATGACCGGCGTGGCCTACGCCACCTCGGCCGAGATGGCCTCCGAGCTCGGCGCCTTCGCCGACTACGAGCGCAATGCCGACAACATGCTGCGCGTTATGCGCAACCACCGCCGCGCCGCCTATGGCGACAAGGCCGGCTATGAGAAACTGTCGGTCAACCCGGTGCCGCTGGTGGCCGAAGACTGCCCGCAGGACGAACTGATCGGGCACGCCCGCGCCGCCTGGGATCGGGCCATCGAGCTCGGTGAAAAGCACGGCTACCGCAACGCGCAGGCAACCGTGATCGCGCCCACCGGCACGATTGGCCTAGTGATGGACTGCGACACCACCGGAATCGAGCCCGACTTCGCGCTGGTGAAGTTCAAGAAGCTGGCCGGCGGCGGCTACTTCAAGATCATCAACCGCGCCGTGCCGGAAGCCCTGCGCACGCTGGGCTACACCGAAAGCCAGATCGCCGAGATCGAGGCCTATGCGGTCGGCCACGGCAATTTGAACCAGGCGCCGGGCATCAATCCCTCGACGCTGAAGGCCCGGGGCTTCACCGACGAGAAGATCGAGGCGCTGAACGCCGCGCTCAAGAGCGCCTTCGACATCAAGTTCGTGTTCAACAAGTGGACGCTGGGCGAGGATTTCTGCAAGGAAGCGCTCGGCCTCACCGACGAGCAGCTCAACGACTTCTCCTTCGAGATGCTGCCGGCGCTTGGCTTCACCAAGCGCGAGATCGAAGCCGCCAATATCCATGTCTGCGGCGCCATGACGCTCGAAGGTGCGCCTTTCCTGAAGGACGAGCACCTGGCGGTGTTCGACTGCGCCAACCCGTGCGGCAAGATCGGCAAGCGCTACCTTTCGGTGGAAAGCCACATCCGCATGATGGCCGCCGCCCAGCCCTTCATCTCGGGCGCCATCTCCAAGACCATCAACATGCCCAACGATGCGACGGTCGAGGACTGCAAGGAAGCCTACATGCTGTCGTGGAAGCTGGCGCTGAAGGCCAACGCGCTCTACCGCGACGGCTCGAAGCTTTCGCAGCCGCTCAACGCCTCGCTGATCGAGGATGACGCGGAGGAGGCAGAAGAGGCCGTGGAGGCGCTGGCTGCCGCCCCGGCCGCAGCCCAGGCGGTCGCCGTCACCGAAAAGATCGTCGAGCGGATCATCGAAAAGGTGGTGCACGATCGCGAGAAGCTGCCGAACCGCCGCAAGGGCTACACGCAGAAGGCGGTCATCGGCGGCCACAAGGTCTACCTGCGCACCGGCGAGTTCGACGACGGGCGGCTGGGCGAAATCTTCATCGACATGCACAAGGAAGGTGCTGCCTTCCGCGCCATGATGAACAATTTCGCCATCGCCATCTCGCTCGGCCTGCAATATGGCGTGCCGCTCGAGGAATATGTCGAGGCCTTCACCTTCACCAAGTTCGAGCCGGCCGGCATTGTCATCGGCAACGACGCGATCAAGAACGCCACGTCGATTCTCGACTATGTGTTCCGCGAGCTCGCCGTCTCCTATCTCGGCCGCAACGATCTTGCCCATGTCGACACGTCGGACTTTTCCAACACCGCGCTCGGCCGCGGCATCAACGAAGGCCGCGCGCAGGCCGTCTCCAAGGGCCTGACCCGCGGTGCTCCGCTGAAAGTGGTGTCCGGCCTGCCCGGCGGGGAGCCGAAGGGCTTCGCCGGCACGCAGCCGGCCGGCACGCCTGCCAAGGTCACGGCTCCGGTTGCCTTCTCGGGCTCCAACGTGCGCTCGATCTCGTCGGCCGCAGCCGTCCAGTCCAGCGCGCCGGCCTATAGCGACGGCGCAACTGCCTTCAAGCGCGACTTCGAGCAGCACGCGAAGGAAGCGGCGGAAGAAGCAAAGCACGAGGAAGCCGCCGCGGAACTCTTCACCGACGCCGCCGCGCAGGAGGCAGCCGAGGCCAAGGCCAAGGCCGCGGAACGCCGCAACCGCGCGATCATGCAGGGCTACACCGGCAATATGTGCACGGAGTGCCAGAACTTCACCATGGTCCGCAATGGCACCTGCGAGAAGTGCGACACCTGCGGCGCGACGAGCGGCTGCAGCTGAGTATTCGACCTACTAATAAGTTCGGCCCGGTCGCGAGATCGGGCCGAATAGCAAAGGGGACAAAGCAAGAACCGCAAGCAGATGATGTCCTCATGTGACATCACTCTAGAAACACCAAAGCCGACCCTCTCGGATCGGCTTTGGAACCGCGAATAAGCCTTCAGCCCACGCGGGGCGATGAGGACTAATGTCCCACCTGTGACAAGGACTACATACAGGGAATCGGTTCTCGGAGTCGAGGTAGCTAGGGCATCTACTGCCAAATTGATCGGAGATCACATGGCAAAAAATGAAACTACCTCAAAGTCGGTCGCCTCAAAGGCCTCCAAGCTGTTGCGTGATCCACGCACTCCCAAGGCCGTCAAATCCGTTGCGGCGTCGGCACTCACTCAAGCGCCTAACAGAACAGGAAAGCGGAAATGAGCGTCTATCAAGCAATAAATCGTCCGAAGGGCTGATCAGGGCTCCCCGATAGGCGGTTCTAAAAATTCTTCCGCACAGGGTCTCATTCACAAGGTGGTCTGGTTCCCCTGAGATGCGGTCCGAAGCTAGGGTCTCTTCCGGACTATGACATTCGGTAAACTAACTTGCTGCTCCTATCTCTTCTGCTAGATAGGAGCAGCTTTCGTTCAAGCTGAATGCTAGCTGCATATCAGCTGTTGTCGCTCCCCTCCCCCGGCCAACTGCCACCACAGCCATATAACGAGCCGTCTTCAGCGCGGCCGCAAGCACCACGAAACTCGGCACCCGCTCGTGTAAAATGGCGGACTGACGATTGAAACACGGGCGAGGTCGGCCGATATCAACTGCCGACGCACGAAACGCCTCAGGCCAAGCCTTCCGCCACCAGAATGTCCTGGAATTCCTTGTCCGACAGGAAGCCGAGGCGCTGGGAGGCCTCAAGCACCGTCAGGGCGCCGTTCTGGGCCGTGGTGGCCACCTGCACCGCCTTGTCATAGCCGATATAGGGGACAAGCGCGGTCACCAGCACCAGGCTGCCGCGCAGCTGCTCCTCGCAATGGCGGGCATTGGCCTCAATTCCCACCACGCAGCGTTCGCGCAGCACAGTGACGGCGTTGGTCAGCAGCCTGATCGAGTTCAGCACGTTGAAGGCCACCACCGGCTCCATGGCATTGAGCTGAAGCTGGGCTGCCTCCGCCGCCATGGTCACCGTCACGTCGTGGCCGATGATCTGATAGGCAACCTGGCTCACCATCTCGGGGATCACCGGGTTGACCTTGCCCGGCATGATGGACGAGCCGGGCTGCGCGGCGGGAAGCGAAATCTCGCCTATGCCGGTGCGCGGGCCGCTGCTCAGCAGGCGCAGGTCGTTGGAGATCTTGGAGAGCTTGACCGACACGCGCTTCAGCGCGCTGGAGAAGCTGACAAGGGCGCCGAGGTCGGACGACGCCTCGATCAGGTCGCGGGCGCGCTGCAGCTCGAAACCGGATACCGCCGACAGATGCGCGATGGCGCGCTCGCAATAGCCCGCCGGGGCCGCGATGCCGGTGCCGATGGCGGTTCCCCCCAGATTGACCGTCTTGAGCCATTCGGCGGCGTGGCGAAGGTGCTTCGCGTCCTCCTCCACCGCCGCCGCGAAGGAGGCAAACTCCATCCCGAGCGTCATCGGCACGGCATCCTGAAGCTGGGTGCGGCCGACCTTGACGATGCCGGAAAACGCCTCGGCCTTGGCGGAGAAGGCTTCTCCGAGAGCGAGCAGCGCAGTTACCAGCGCCTCGTACTGCATCAGCACGGCCAACCGGATCGCAGTCGGGTAGACGTCGTTGGTCGACTGCGAACGGTTCACATGGTCGTTCGGATGGAGGTGCACGTAGTCGCCACGGGCACGGCCGAGCTTCTCGAGGCCGACATTGGCGACCACCTCGTTGGCGTTCATGTTGGTGGAGGTTCCCGCACCACCCTGGATCATGTCCACCACGAAATGCTCGTGGTGCTTACCCGCGATGATGTCGTCGCACGCGGCAACGATGGCGTCCGAAATCTGCGGAGTGATCGCCTCAAGCTCGCGATTGGCAAGTGCTGCCGCCTTCTTGACCATGGCAAGCGCGCGCACGAATTCAGGAAACTGATTGAGAAGAACGCCGGTGATCGGGAAGTTCTCCACCGCGCGCGCAGTCTGCACACCGTACAGGTGCTGCTGAGGAACATGCATCTCGCCGAGCAGGTCGCTTTCGACGCGTGTTGCCGCTTCCGGCGTGCTCGGTTCAGTCTTCATGTCCATGAGGGGATAGTCCGTAATCTTCGGGAGGGATAACCAATCGCGCGTCCAGCAACAGGGCGACGCCTAACCGGGTCTGTCTAGTCGATGAAGACATGAATGGCAAACGCGGATTGCCGATGGGGAAGCATTTCGAGGGACAGGAAGCCGCCAGCCCACCAATTCCGCCCTCCTCTACTGCAAGGACGCGGGCGAATACGGGCCGGTTGCCATCGGCCATCTGCGCCCCACATCTGAAATCGAATACCGCGGGGAGGAAGGGCTTGGAGAAGGCCGGCAGAACCGTACTGGCGCAGATACGCGGGCGCGTTCAGGGCGTGAGCTTTCGCGCCTGGACCCTGCGCGAGGCCGAAAGACACGCCTTGACCGGATGGGTGCGCAACAACCCGGACGGGTCCGTAAGCGCATTGCTGGCCGGACCCGAGGCGGCGGTCGCCGCAATGCTCGACCGACTGTGGGTCGGGCCTGCAGGAGCGGTCGTCTCCGACGTCGAATTCGACGACGTCGAAGCCGTTCAGGTTCCGGTCCGCTTCACGATAGCGGGCTAAAGGGGCCGGCTTGCGCTGCCGACGGGTTTAGATGAACCTGTCGGCCCGAGGGCTCTGAAGGCCGGTGGCCACGACGGACACCCGGAACTTGCCTTCCAGACTCTGGTCGAAAATCGAGCCGACGATGATGTTGGCGTCGTCGTCGACCTCCTCGCGGATGCGCGTTGCCGCCTCGTCGACCTCGAACAGGGTCATGTCCCTGCCGCCGGAAATCGAGACCAGAACGCCCTTGGCGCCCCTCATCGACTCTTCGTCCAGCAGCGGGTTGGCGATGGCGCCTTCGGCCGCCGCCTTGGCGCGCCCCTCGCCCGAAGCCTCGCCGGTTCCCATCATCGCCCGGCCCATGTCCTTCATGATCGCCTTGACGTCGGCGAAATCGAGATTGATCAGGCCTTCCTTCACGATGAGGTCCGTGATGCAGGAGACGCCGGAATAGAGAACCCGGTCGGCGGTGACGAAGGCATCGGCCAGGGTCGTCTTGGCGCTGGCGACCCTGAACAGGTTCTGGTTGGGGATGACGATGACCGTGTCGGCGCATTCGCGCAGAAGCTCTATGCCGCGTTCGGCCATCTGCATGCGGCGGCGGCCCTCGAAGTCGAACGGCTTCGTCACCACAGCCACGGTGAGCATGCCGGCTTCGCGCGCCGCGCGGGCCACGACCGGCGCAGCGCCCGTGCCGGTGCCGCCGCCCATACCGGCAGTGACGAAGCACATGTGCGTGCCGGAAAGATGATCCATGATCTCGTCGATCGACTCTTCGGCCGCAGCGCAGCCGATCTCCGGCAGCGACCCGGCGCCGAGCCCCTCGGTCACATGGGTTCCAAGCTGGATCAACCGCGGTGCCTTCGACATGGTCAGCGCCTGGGCGTCGGTATTGGCAACAATGAACTCCGTGCCCTGCAGCCCCTCGGTGATCATGTTGTTCACCGCGTTGCCGCCCCCGCCGCCAACACCGATCACGGTCAGGCGTGGCCTCATTTCGGCGATTTCGGCTTTCTTGGGTGTGTTCATTGCTGCGTCTTGTCCTTGGCTATGGCCGGGTGCCGCAGGACAGCCAACCCGCTTCCGGAAGATGGGCTGGAAGCAAGCGGCGCCCGGGAGAATCAGGCCATCGATACGTGCGTCCAAGGGATCAGAGTGCGAATTCGTCCGCAAGTGCGTGCATGCCCCCAGCGCAGATAACGTTTCAGCGGATATGGCCCAATCCGGCCCGCGTCAAGCCGCCCGGGATGGCCGGCGGATGTTTCGACGCCAACGAACAGTGCAGATATGCAAAGGGGCCACAGGGGCCCCTTCGCAAACCCGGAAAGCTTGTCGGTTTCTACAGGCTGATACGTCCATGCGGCATGCCGTACATGAGGCGTTCGAAACCGTCGCTCGACACGTGTACCAGCGTGCGGTGGTCACCGCCCTCGAAATAGACGTCGCCATGCCGTTCCAGGCTGTCGTCTATGACGGAGGGTATCCGATACGGCGCACCGAAGATCGGTACGGCACCGATCTCGCAATCGGGAAACAGCGTGCTGGCTTCCATTTCCGTGGCAAGCTCCACCTTTTCGCCCACCAGCTTGCCGACGCTGTCAAGGTCCACGTGGGACGATGCCGGGACGACCGCCAGCAGATAGCTGCCGTTCCATCTCAGCACCACGCCCTTGGCCAGCGCATTGCCTGGTACATGGCTCGCCTGGGCGGTCATCGCCGACGAGCCGGTCTTGCCATGCCGCGCGATGTCATAGGCGACACGGCTATCTTCCAGAAATTCCTGCATCGTCAGCGCAATGCCCATGTCCGTCTCCTTTCGCGTTTACGACAACCGCGCGAGACGCATGGCGAAGACTGTTTCCAGACGATGGCGAGCGCACAAGGTTCACTCGCGTAACCGGCTCTTCGCCACACCGCTGGCCGGTTGGTTGGCCTGCCGGCGGGCAGGCCGATCAAGAGCAAAAGAATACACCCGCGTTCGGACCCGCGCCAGAGGAATGCATGCGGGGTTCAAGGGCCCCGCGACAGAAGCTTGTTTCAGCGCAGTTCCTGCCGGCCGGCGCGCAGCCCCGCTTCATAGGCCTTGCGTGCCCAGAGCGTCATTTCATCCGGGTCGTCGAAGGCGCTGTCGGGGACCGACCAATAGGGCATCGCCACCATCTTGCCGTGCCGGGCGCCGCTATAGGTCCACTGAATGCAGCCGGCTGCCTCGAAATCCGGCGCGCTTTCGGCATCGGCCTTGAGCATCAGCTCGCCGCGAAGCTCAATGGCAATGATGACGCCGTCGAAATAGATGCCCTTGCCGCCAAACATCCTGCGCACGCTGACAGGGCCAAGGCCGGCAAAGAGATCGGCAATGTCGGCTTCCGTCATTGCGCTGCTCCTCTAAATGATGTGGCATCGAGAGCCACGAAGGAAAGGAAAGCACCGATGCCGATGCTGCTCAAGGGATCATGCAGTTGCGGGGCTATCAGCTTCGAAGTGCAGAGCCATACGCCCGTGCCATACCAGCTATGCTACTGTTCGATATGCCGAAAGCAGCAAGGCGGCGGGGGCTACACGATCAACCTCGCGGCCATTTCAGACACGCTGAAAATTGTGGGCGAAAGACATCTTGGCCTCTATCGCGCGACCGTCTGCGACGAGGAACGACCGACACCGGAGGTCTCAACAGGAGAGAGACGCTTCTGCTGCGAATGCGGTTCGGCGCTCTGGCTCTACGACCCGACATGGCCGGAGTTGGTGCATCCCTTCGCCTCAGCGATCGACAGCGAACTGCCCACGGCGCCGCACCGCGTGCACCTGATGCTGAAATACAAGGCTTCGTGGGTGGAGCCCGATATCCGGCCGGGCGACAAGACATTCGACCTCTACCCGCACGAATCCATCGCCGGGTGGCACAAGCGCAACGGCCTATGGGTGGAATGAGCGACGGTCAGACGCCGCCGGTGCGCGCCTCGGCAAGCTGCTTCAGGTCCGCCGGCTTCAGCTCGACCGACTCGCCGCAGCCGCAGGCCGAGCTCTGGTTCGGATTGCGGAAGGTAAAGCCGGTGCGCAGCGTCGTCATCTCGAAATCCATCTCGGTGCCGAGCAAGAATAGGGCTGCCTCCGGCGCGACGTAGACATGCGCGCCGTCGCGCTCGATGTGGTCGTCGGCGGGATTGGGCTCGGTGACCAGGTCGACCGTGTATTCCATGCCGGCGCAGCCGCCCTTCTTGATGCCCAGGCGGATGCCCTTGGCGTTCTCGCGGCTGGCCATGATCTCGTTGACGCGAGCTGCGGCCTTTTCGGTCATCGTGATGACGGCAAAGCGTCCCATGCTTCTGTCTCCATACCGAGCAGGATAAAGGCCTGCCGGATATTGATGGGGTCCAGGATGGTAGAGATGTGGGCTTCATGCAAGCCGCGATCAATACCACCCCACTGCCACCTGCGCCTCTTCCGACATGCGGTCGGGCGTCCATGGCGGGTCGAATGTCATGTTGACCTCGACATCGGAGACGCCTTCCACGGCGCCCACGGCGTTCTGAACCCAACCGGGCATTTCGCCTGCCACCGGACAGCCGGGCGCGGTCAGCGTCATGTCGATCTTGACCGAGCGGTCGTCCTCGATGTCGATCTTGTAGATGAGGCCGAGTTCGTAGATGTCCGCCGGAATTTCCGGGTCGTAGACCGTCTTCAGCGCCGAGATGATGTCGTCCGTCAGGCGTGCGAGTTCCTCCGCAGGGATCGCGGAGGTTGAGGCAGCTTCGTTGGCCTCGCCGTCGGCGGGCGTCGTGTCGATTGCAGCGTTTGCGTCTTCCATCGTCGTCATCCGAAGAATTTCCGCGCCTTTTCAAGGGCTTCAGCAAGAAGGTCCACTTCCGCCCTGGTGTTGTACATGGCGAAGGACGCCCTGCATGTGGAGGTCACGCCGAAGCGTTTCAACAGTGGCTGTGCGCAATGAGTGCCAGCGCGCACCGCCACTCCCGACCGGTCGATGACCATCGAAACGTCATGCGCGTGGATGCCCTGCAACTCAAAGGAGATGATCGCGCCCTTGTCCGGGGCATCGCCGAAGATACGCAACGAGTTGATGGCACGCAGGCGTTCATGCGCATATTTCTTCAGGTCGGCCTCATGCGCGGCGATCGCCTCGCGCCCCACCTTCTCCATATATTCGAGCGACGCGCCGAGCCCGATCGCCTGCACGATGGGCGGGGTGCCGGCCTCGAAGCGATGGGGCGGCTCGTTGTAGGTGATGTTGTCTTCCGTGACCTCGAGGATCATCTCGCCGCCGCCCTGGAACGGGCGCATGCGTTCCAGCATTTCGCGCTTGCCATAGAGAGCGCCGATGCCGGTCGGGCCATAGACCTTGTGGCCGGTGAAGACATAGAAATCGCAATCGAGGTCGCGAACGTCGACGGGCGTGTGCACCGCCGCCTGGCTGCCGTCGACCAGCACCGGGATGCCGCGTGCATGCGCGATCCGCACAATCTCCTTGATCGGCGTGACCGTACCCAGCACGTTCGACATATGCGTGATGGCGACGAGTTTGGTGCGGTCGGTGAGGCGCTTCTCGAACTCGTCGAGGTGGAACGCACCCTGCTCGTCCACCGGCACCCACACCAGCTTCGCGCCCTGGCGTTCCCGGATGAAATGCCACGGCACGATGTTGGAGTGATGCTCCATGATGGAGAGGACGATCTCGTCGCCCTCCCCGATATTGGGCATGCCGAAGCCGTAGGCCACGGTGTTGATGGCTTCCGTGGCCGACTTGGTGAAGACGATCTCTTCCGCGCTGCCGGCGTTCAGGAAGCGCCGGACCGTCTCGCGCGCCTTTTCATAGGCCTCGGTCGCGGCGTTCGACAGGAAGTGCAGGCCACGATGCACATTGGCGTACTCGTTGGCATAGGCATGCTGGACAGCGTCCAGCATGGCCTGCGGTTTCTGCGCCGAAGCGCCGTTGTCCAGATAAACCAGCGGCTTGCCATAGACTTCCCGCGAAAGGATGGGAAAGTCGCGGCGGATTGCCTCGACGTCGTAGCCGTCAACGATTTTCGCCGGTGCATTCATGGCTCACCCATGCGCCTGGAACCAGTCGCCGAGCAGCGCCTCGAGCGCCTCGACCGCGGGTTCATCTTCCAGTTCCTCGATCACCTCGGCCAGGAACGCCTTGACCAGCAAGCCCCGAGCCGTCTTTTCGTCGATGCCGCGCGCCATCAGGTAGAACAGGTGGTCGCGATGGATATCCGTCACGGTGGCGCCGTGCCCGCACTGCACATCGTCAGCGAAAATTTCCAGCTCCGGCTTGGTGGAGAATTCAGCCTCGTCCGACAAAAGCAGCGTGTTGCACGCCATCTTGGCGTTGGTCTTCTGCGCAGGTTGCGCGACGTTGATGCGGCCCTGGAACACGCCGTGCGCCCGGTCCGTGATGACGTTGCGGATCACCTCGGTCGAATCCGTGTGCGGCACGCTATGGTCGAGAACCATGGTCACGTCGGTGTGGTTGTCGCCGGCCAGAAGGTTGACGCCGCGCAGGGTGAAGACAGAGCCCTCTCCCGCCGCGTTGACGATCACTTCCTGGCGCACCAGCTTGCCCCCGGCATTCATGATGAACAGCGTGAGCTTCGCATTCTTGCCGAGTTCTGCCTTGAACTGAGCCAGATGCGTGGCGCTCTCGGGATGGTCCTGCACGATCAGCCACAACACTTCCGCGCCTTCGCCAAGCAGAAGCTGGCTGACGGAGCTGACCAGCGCCGCGCCATTGCCGGTCTGGCGTTCAACGATGGTCGCCTTTGCGCCGGCGCCGACCCGCACCGGGAAACGCGCATGCACCTGTCCGCCGGCCTGTACATTCTGCAGTTCCAGCGGTGTCAGCAGTTGCGTGCCGGCGGCAATGTCGACGAAGTAGCCGTCGGTCACGAAGGCCGTGTTGAGCGCGCCAATGGCATCATCGGCGCCGCCGAGGCCCAGTGCCGCGGCAAAACTGCCGTCGGCCAGCTTCTCGGAAAGCCGCTGGATGGCCACGCCCTCGATGGAAGGGAGCTTGCTTGCCGAAGCGCCGTTCAGCGCCGGAAGCACCACCGAGCCCTCAAGCAATGCAGCTATCGGCTTGGCGTTCGCCGTCTCGTCATGCGTGGGAACCGTCGTCAGCAGGCGGCGCAGGTCTGTATAGTGCCATGCCTCGACGCGCCTGGTGGGCAGGCCGGCCTTCAGCGCCTCGACAGCCGCATCGCGCCTGACCATCACCTCGCCATCGCCCGGCAGCAGCGAAAGCCGCTCGCCGAACGCCTCGATCAGCGCCGCCTCGGCGGTCGTCCGCTGGGGAGTTGCGTGAATGTTCATTACTGTCACCTATGCGGCCTCTTCGATGATCCCGGCATAGCCGTTTTCTTCCAGCTCGGACGCGAGCGACTTGTCGCCCGACTTGATGACCTGGCCCTTGTAGAGGACATGGACCGAGTCCGGAACGATGTAGTCGAGCAGGCGCTGGTAGTGGGTGATGACGACGATGGCGCGATCTGGCGAACGCAGCGCGTTGACCCCATCGGCCACGATCTTGAGCGCGTCGATGTCGAGGCCGGAGTCGGTCTCGTCCAGAACGCACAGCTTCGGCTCCAGGAGCTTCATCTGCAGGATTTCCGCGCGCTTCTTCTCGCCGCCGGAAAAGCCGACATTCAGCGGGCGCTTCAGCATGCCCATGTCCATGCTCAGATCGCCGGCCTCACGCTTGACGCGCTTCAACAGCTCGGGGATGGTCAGGGGCTCCTCGCCGCGCGCCTTGCGCTGCGCGTTCATGGCCACCTTGAGGAACTCCATGGTCGCCACGCCCGGTATCTCCATCGGATACTGGAAGGCGAGGAAAACGCCCGCAGCCGCGCGCTCGGCCGGGTCCATTTCCAGGATCGACTGGCCGTTATAGAGGATCTCGCCCTCGGTCACTTCATAATCGTCGCGCCCGGCAAGCACATAGGAAAGCGTCGACTTGCCCGAACCGTTCGGGCCCATGATGGCGGCGACTTCGCCTGCCTTGACCGTCAGGTTGAGCCCGCGGATGATTTCCACGCCGCTTTCGGCAACCCGGGCGTGAAGATTTCTGATCTCAAGCATTAGTTCTTTTTCCAGTTCAGAGCGGCGCGCACTGCAGCGCCAAATTGTTTTCTTCGAAGGGGTTGCGGCTGATATTGCCGCGGATCACCCCACGCTTCCTTCGAGGCTGATGCCGATCAGCTTCTGCGCCTCGACGGCGAACTCCATCGGCAGCTCCTGGATCACGTCCTTGACGAACCCGTTGACGATCAGCGCGATCGCCTCTTCCTCGGGGATGCCGCGCTGCATCACGTAGAACAGCTGATCCTCGGAAATCTTGGAGGTCGTGGCCTCGTGCTCGAACTGCGCGGACGAATTCTTCGCCTCGATGTAGGGCACCGTGTGCGCACCGCAGCGGTCGCCGATCAGCAGCGAGTCGCAGTTGGTGAAGTTGCGCGCATTGGTGGCCTTGCGGTGCGCAGAGACCTGGCCGCGATAGGTGTTCTGCGAAAAGCCGGCGGCAATGCCCTTGGAGATGATGCGGCTCCGCGTGTTCTTGCCGAGGTGGATCATCTTGGTCCCGCTGTCGACCTGCTGGTAGCCGTTCGACACCGCGATCGAATAGAACTCGCCCTGGCTCTCGTCGCCGCGCAGGATGCAGCTCGGATACTTCCAGGTGATGGCCGATCCGGTCTCGACCTGCGTCCACGAGATCTTGGAGCGGTGGCCGCGGCAATCGCCACGCTTGGTGACGAAATTGTAGATGCCGCCCTTGCCCTGGGCGTCGCCCGGGTACCAATTCTGCACGGTGGAGTACTTGATCTCGGCATCATCCAGCGCGATCAGCTCGACAACCGCGGCGTGAAGCTGGTTCTCGTCGCGCTGCGGCGCGGTGCAACCTTCGAGATAGGAGACGTAAGATCCCTCCTCGGCGATGATCAGCGTGCGCTCGAACTGGCCGGTATTCTTTTCGTTGATGCGGAAATAGGTCGACAGCTCCATCGGGCAGCGAACGCCCTTTGGCACGAACACGAAGGACCCGTCGGTGAAAACCGCCGAATTCAACGTCGCGTAGTAATTGTCGGTCGTGGGCACCACCGTGCCGAGGTATTTCTGCACCAGCTCCGGATGCTCGCGGATCGCCTCGGAGATCGAGCAGAAGATCACGCCGGCCTTGGCCAGTTCCTCCTTGAACGTGGTGACGACCGAAATCGAGTCGAACACGGCATCAACCGCGACACGGCCGGACTTGTAGACGTTGTCGCCGGCTTCCTCGAACTCGCTCGGCTCGCCCTTCTGGACGCCAGCAAGAATCTCCTGCTCACGCAGCGGAATGCCCAGCTTCTCGTAGACCCTCAGCAGCTCGGGATCGACCTCGTCGAGCGAGCGCGGGCCCGACTGGCTCTTCGGCGCGGCGTAGTAGTGGATGTCCTGGAAGTCGATCTTGGGGTAGTCGACGCGCGCCCAGGTGGGCTCCTCGAGCGTCAGCCAGCGGCGGAACGCTCCCAGGCGCCATTCGAGCATCCACTCAGGTTCGTTCTTCTTCGCCGAAATGAAACGGATGATGTCTTCGTTCAGACCCTTGGGGGCCTTGTCCACCTCGATATCGGACTCAAATCCGTACTTGTACTGGTCCACATCGATCATGCGGACCTGTTCGATCGTCTCCTGCACAGCAGGCATCAGCGTTCTCCATCCTCGCCGGGGTCAAGGCCCGGCAGTTTTCAAACTATGGCACCGCGTGCGCGGCGTAAGTTCCATATAGTGCGTCCTGCCCGGAAATTCACCCGGAGAAGCGCCATCGACGCTTCCTGGACACACCGACTTCCCGGCCAAAGGCCGGATTTTTTCCGCCTACGCGGCTTGGGGCCTACCACCCCGTCGCGCAAGCAATTGCGTCAACGCCGCCACGAATTTCGACACGTCGTCATGCGTCGTGGCATGTCCGATCGAAACGCGCAGCGCGCCTTCGGTGCTCTCGTGCCCCATGGCCTTCAGAACATGGCTCGGGCCGACCTTTCCCGACGAGCAGGCGGAGCCGGCCGACAGGGCGACCGCCGCAAGATCGAATGCGATCTGCGCAGTTTCCGCCTTGATGCCAGGAACCGAAAAGAAGCTCGTATTGGCAAGACGCTCCGCGTTTCGCCCGAAAATTTCGGCATCCGGCGCGAGCGAAAGGATGGCGGCTTCCAGTTTGTCTCGCAGCGACCGGATCTCATCCATGCGAACAAGGGTGTCGGCTGCCTCTCGTGCAGCAGCACCGAAGCCGGCGATCGCCGCAAGGTTCTCCGTGCCTGCCCGGAAGCCTTTTTCCTGCCCGCCGCCTACGATCAGCGGTCGCGGCATCATCAGGTCCGACCCTGCAACGAAAGCACCGGCACCTTGCGGGCCGCCGATCTTGTGCGAAGACAGAATCAGGAAGTCCGCGTAACCCTCTGCAATATCGAGCGGAATTCGTCCGGCGGCCTGAACCGCGTCAACCACGAACACCCCGCCCGCCGCCTTCACGAGCTTGCTGATCTCGCGCAGCGGCTGGATCACGCCGGTTTCGTTGTTGGCGGCATGGATCGCCACCAGCGGCAGCCCCTCGGCCTTGTCATGCGCGTCGAGCGCGCGGGCAAGAGCCTCAAGATCGGCCACGCCGTTAGCGTCAACCCCAAACCTCACAATGCTCTCGGCGTCGAACCGTCCACCGCTCAACAGGCACGGATGGTCAGCCGCGCTGACATAGAGCTTCGCCATGCGCAGCGGCGCCCGACCCATCTGCCAGTGCGGTGTCAGCAGCGTGCTGGCAGCCTCCGTCGCGCCGGAGGTAAAGACGACGTGCTCCGGCTTGGCGCCGACCAGCATGGCGACGTCGCGGCGAGCCGCTTCGACCAGCCGCCGAGCCGCCCTGCCCTCGCCATGCACGGAGGAAGGGTTGGCCGATGCCTCGAGCGCAGCAAGCATTGCCGCGCGCGCCGAAGGCAGCAGCGGAGCACTTGCGTTGTAATCCATATAGGCGCGTGAAGCGGCCATTTGCGCTCGATCGGTCCTCTAAGCCAACATTCGGGCGGTGCGAACGTTATTTCCTTGAAATTACAAGGTCAGACGTCCTATCTACCCGGTTTGCCGAACAAGGTGGCCCAGCCACCAGTTTTGAACAGTTCTAAACTAGCTTGTAAGAACGTGCCCTGCGCCCGTCAAGGCCGGTTGCGGAATTGTTTCGGGTGGCAGTCAAGTTTTGCGCGAGTCAAGTGGAGTCATTCATGCCTGAGGTCATTTTCGCCGGTCCGGCGGGTCGTCTGGAAGGCCGCTACCAGCCGTCGAAAGAAAAGAATGCGCCGATAGCCATCATCCTGCATCCGCATCCGCAGTTCGGCGGCACGATGAACAACAAGATCGTCTACGACCTCTTCTATATGTTCCAGAAGCGGGATTTTACCACGCTGCGCTTCAATTTTCGCGGCATCGGCCGCAGCCAGGGCGAGTTCGACCATGGCACGGGTGAGCTGTCGGATGCCGCTGCCGCGCTCGACTGGATCCAGAGCCTGCATCCCGATTCGAAATCCTGCTGGGTGGCGGGCTATTCCTTCGGCGCTTGGATCGGCATGCAGCTGTTGATGCGCCGTCCCGAGATCGAAGGCTTCATCTCGGTCGCGCCGCAGCCCAACACCTATGACTTCTCGTTCCTGGCGCCCTGCCCGTCTTCCGGCCTGATCATCCATGGCGACGCCGACAAGGTGGCTCCGCCCAAGGATGTGCAAGGCCTGGTCGACAAGCTGCACACGCAGAAGGGCATCACCATCACGCAGAAGACCATTTCCGGCGCCAACCACTTCTTCGCCAATCATAGCGAGCAGTTGATCGACGAGTGCGCGGACTATCTGGACCGTCGCCTCGCCGGCGAACTGGCCGACCCGCGCCCAAAGCGCCTCCGGTAAGTTTTGCAGCCGAGATCGATTCCTCGGCTTCTGAAATGGCCCGACTTCTGTGCCACTTCGGCGGCTTGGACGAATAGTTCGTCCTAAGGCTTTGCCAAAATCCCGCCGCTGACCGCCTCCCGACATCCTGTCGTGGTCGGAAAGGTCAGCGGCAGGCCCTTCATGGAACGGACGGCCAGAAAAGCCCAGGCTTCCGCCTCGGTGGAATCGCCATCGAGGCCTGCGTCTTCGGCCACGATCACTTCGGCGCCCGTGTTTCTGGCGCCGCTAACCAGATCGCCCACGATGTGTGGGTTCTTGCGCCCTCCCCCGCAGACTATCCAGAGCTTTGGCGGCTTGGGCATGTGTTCCACGGATCTCAGGATCGCCTCGGCAGAAACTGCCGCCAGCGTGCGCGCGCCGTCCGACAACTCCAGACCAGCCATCGGCTCGAGCGTAAAATCGTTCCGGTCGAGCGATTTGGGCCCGCTTCGCCGGAAGAAGGGTGCCTCCATATATCGGGCAACCACGGCTTCGACGACACCGCCCTCGCTGCCGATCGTGCCGCCGGCGTCGTAAGGCACGCCGCCCTCGCGCTGAACCCATTGGTCGATCAGCGTATTGCCGGGGCCGGTGTCGAATGCGATGGGATCGCCGCTTCGGGGCACATAGGTGATGTTCGAGATGCCGCCCACATTCACGAAAGCGACCGGATGCCGCCCGGCCAATTCGCCGCGTAGCGAGGCGGCAAGCGCGGCGTGATAGGCCGGCACCAAGGGCGCACCCTGCCCGCCATGCTGCATGTCGTTGGCGCGCATGTCGTATACGACTGGGATGTTCAGCTCTCGCGCCAGCAGCGCGCCATCACCCAGTTGCACCGTGACTCCGAGGTGGGGCCGGTGCATCACCGTCTGGCCGTGAAAGCCGACCACTTCTGGCACGCCCCAGTCGCCGACGGCCGTCTTGAGGAATCTTTCCACCGCCTGCACGTGGCGAAGGGTGATCTCGCGTTCGAGCAGGGAGAGATCGCCCGGACGGTCCTCGCGCCTTTTGATGCCTTTCGCGGCTTCAAGAGACGCCTCGAGGCGTTGCCGGAACTCCGCCTCATAGGCCACGAACATCGAAGGGCCAAACTCGATGGACGCAACGCCATCGGTGCGCAGCATGGCGACATCTATCCCGTCCATCGACGTGCCGCTCATCAGCCCGATCGCGCAGATTGTCCCCATTTTTCCCGCCGTCCTTGTGATTCTCCGGTGTCGGATGCTAAACGGCGGCAAGCGCACTTGCCACGATCACATGCAAGCGCTCCAGTCACTCTCGGGAAACGAAAGAAATGTCCGCATTCAAGTCCGACTTCCTGCGCATCCTTTCCGAGCGCGGCTTCGTCCATCAGATTTCCGATGAAGCCGGCCTCGACAATCTGTTCGCGACGGAAACGGTCTCGGCATATATCGGCTTCGACCCGACGGCGCCGAGCCTGCATGCGGGCGGCCTGATCCAGATCATGATGCTCCACTGGATGCAGCAGACCGGTCACCGCCCCGTTGCTCTTATGGGCGGCGGCACCGGAATGGTCGGCGACCCGTCCTTCAAGGACGAGGCGCGCAAGCTGATGACGGTGGAGACGATCCAGTCGAACATCGACAGCATCAAGAAGGTGTTTTCGAACTACCTGACCTTCGGCGAGGGCGCGCGCGACGCGCTGATGGTCAACAATGCCGAGTGGCTGCGGCCGCTGAACTACCTCGAGTTCCTGCGCGATGTCGGCCAGCACTTCTCGGTTAACCGCATGCTGAGCTTCGATTCGGTGAAGCTGAGGCTCGACCGCGAGCACTCGCTGTCGTTCCTAGAATTCAACTACATGATCCTGCAGGCCTACGACTTCGTGGAGCTCAACAAGCGCTATGGCGTGCGGCTGCAGATGGGCGGATCGGACCAGTGGGGCAACATCGTCAACGGCATCGACCTTGGCCACCGCATGGGCACGCCGCAGCTTTATGCGCTGACCTCGCCGCTGCTCACCACCGCGTCCGGCGCGAAGATGGGCAAGTCGCTCAACGGCGCGGTCTGGCTCAACGCCGACATGCTGAGCGCCTATGACTTCTGGCAGTACTGGCGCAACACCGAGGACGCCGACGTAGAGCGCTTCCTCAAGCTCTACACCACCCTGCCGCTCGAAGAGATCTCCCGCCTGGCCAAGCTTGGCGGCGCCGAGATCAACGATGCCAAGAAGGTGCTGGCCACCGAGGTGACGGCGATGCTGCACGGCCGCGAGGCGGCCGAGCAGGCAGCCGAAACCGCGCGCAAGACGTTCGAGGAAGGTGCCTTTGCCGATACGCTGCCCACGATCGAGGTCGCGGGGGACACGCTCCAGGCCGGCGTCGGCATTCTGTCGCTTTTCGTGACTGCCGGCCTCGCCAGTTCCAACGGGGAAGCCCGCCGCCATATCCAGGGCCACGCGGTACGCCTGAACGACGAACTGGTGACGGATGAGCGTCGCGCGGTTACCACCGCCGACCTCACTTCGGACGGCGTTCTGAAACTCTCGCTCGGCAAGAAGAAGCACATTCTCGTGCGGCCGGTGTGAGGCCAGCTTCCGCCGGTCAAAAAAGGGCCCGCTTCGAGCGGGCCTTTTTTAATTGAACTCGAAGATAGACCGGAAGATGCCCGGCGCGATGACGGACAGCGGGTTGATCTGCAGGTTCGGCGACTTGGCATTGCCCTGCAGCTTGTAGGTGACGCCGATCAGGCCACGATCGCGACCGTTGCCGAGAATCGCGCCGACGATCGGGATTTCGCCGAAAATGCGGTTCAGGCCATAGGCGGGCATGAAGGTGCCGGTCATCGCCATGTTGCCGTTCTCGTCGTAGAGAGTGCCCTGGAAGGTGGTGCCAATGAGCGGACCGCGCAGCACGCCATTGCCGATCTTGAGATAGCCCTGGCCCTTCTCGATTTGCACCGAGCCGCGCTCGAACTGCACGCGCGACGTGTCGATGTCGCTCTTGACCGCCTGGTTGAGGCTGCGGCTGTCACCCGGCGGCGTAGTCGACACGATCGAAGCGAGCTTGGGTTCGTTCACGACCCAGAAGTTGCTGGCGTCGACCCGTCCTCGCAATGGGCCGCTTCCGTCGTCCGCCAGCGCAAGCTTTATCACGCCGCCCTGCATATGGTCGTAGATGTTGAGAAAGCGCAGCAACGCCCCCGCGTCGGCCGACTGCATCTGCAAGGTGCGCCGAGCGCCATCCGACGAATTCTGCATCGAGACCGCCCCGCCTGAGCCCGTGGCGGCCTGGACACGCAATGCGTCTACCTTCGAGGCCGCGCCGCTATAGCTCAGCGACACACCGGAAAGCCGCTCCCCGCCAAAGCCGGTGACGGAGTTGACGTCAAGATTGACCGAGACGGGTGTATTCCCGCCGGTCGGGCCGCTGCCGGAGCCGGCATCGGAGGTGAACTGTTTGATCACCGGTCGGGCATCCAGCGCATCGCCAACAATATCGATCGCATAGCCTTTGCCCGCGCGCTTTACCGAGACCGCGACCGAGTCGCCACGGTTGAGCTGAACAGTACCGAAGCGAGCCGACGAAAAATTGCCGTCGGCCAGTGTCACCGTGCCGCCGAAGGCGAAGGACTTGCCCTCGAGCTTGAAGTCCGAAAGCGTCGAAACGCTGTTGGACTTATCCATCTTGAAGCTCGCATTGGCCGCGATGCCCGGCCCCTTGGACCAGCCGATCCAGGGAATCTCCAACCTCGCATTGGTGAGGTCGGCGGAGACGTTCTGGCTCCCGTCAGCGCCGGCCTCGAGATTGACCTTCACCGTGCCCGACATGAGGTTCGACAGTCCCGGGGCGATGGTGTCGCGTGCCTTGTCGTCGAGCACCAGCTGCACATTTCGCTTTCGCGCCGGACCGTCCTTGCCGAGCGGCTCCACCAGCGCAATCTCCGCCGGCACGCCGTTGAGCTTGGCCCTCGCGCTGATCACCGCCTTGTTTGGCTCGATTGTGATAGTGCCGTCGGCATCGCTGACCTTGTGGCCCTGAAAGGGCTTGGCAAGCGACAGACCGACATAATCGAGCACTACGCGCCAATCGAGCCGCTCGGACGCGATACCTTTCTGCAGGGGAATGTCGGCCTTCACATTGCCTGCAACCCTGCCGCTGAACTCGTCGGGCGACATGCCAACGAAGCGCATCGCATTGATCGGATCATAGGTCGCAAGCTCGGCTACGGCGTCGGCATCACCTGCCACATCGAGATCAAGTTCGCCGATCAAGGGCGGCCGGTTGGCTTTCTCGATCCGAAGCTTTCCATTGCTGGCATCGACGCTGCGGCCGCTGGCAAGGTAGACGGTTCCAGACGTCAGCGCGATATCGACATCATTGCCATTGAACTCGACGACCCCGATCGCATCACGCACGGGCGGGATCACGCCGGTCGTATCGAAGCGCGTGCCTTCCACCTTGAACCGTCCCGAAACCTCGTCGGCCGTCAGGGGAACGCCGTTGCCCAGCCGGTTTGGAGGAACATTGAATTTGAGGGTGGCATCCGCAACGCGCCCGCCGAACAGGCGGTCCATTACCCAATTGCGCGCGCCCTTTGCCGCGAACCAGGGCCACAACTGCTTCACATGCGAAACCTGCATATCCTGAACATGGAGATCCAGCGAAATGCCCGGGGCGCCCTTGCCGGGCAGTTCGAGGGATGCTGTGCCCACGGCCTCTCCGGAGCCGCTCCTGATCGCAATCTGGTCAGCAGTCAAAACCGAGGTATCGGCATCGAATGTGCCGCCAATACGGGCCAGGAAATTGAGCGCGGGTTCGGGCGAATCCTTCGGAGCAAGTCTTGCGGCCGTGCTGACAAGCTCGAAGCGATAGACCGGCTTTTCGCCGGGCGCCCCACTGGGCGGGCGCGGGCCGAACGCGCCGTTGAATTCGAGATCCGAGCGGCCTGCGGCCACCCGCAATCGATCGATCTCAAGCTTGCCGGATCCGCCGAGCAGCGTGGCGTCCAGGTCGACCTTGCCCTTGAAGCGGTCAGAATTGCCGAGATCGAGTTCCAGATCGTCCAGCTTCAGGGAAGCAGTCAGCCTGTCGGGCTCTGCGCCGGTGCCTTCCTGGCCCGACAAGACGAGGTCCAGATTGTCAAGCGCGCTGGTGCTTTCCGCGGCCGCTGCCGTCGCAAGGCGACGCTGCCAGGGCGCCGCGGCCACGGATTTTCCCGAAATATCAAGCGCAGCAATGCGCCCTGTCTCCGCATCCCGCGACGAAGATGCGGACAGCTGGAGCCTTCTGCCATCCAGATCGATATCTGCGGAGAAGACCAATTCGCCCGGACCGGCCGCCCGCAATTTTGCACGGTCGATCCTCAGCACGCGTAGCTGCTGCCCTTCGGGAAGAACGAATTCCACATTCTTCAGTTCGATCTGGCTCGTGGAGCCGACTTCGAGGGCATCGAAGCCGCGATGAACCTCGTCGAAGATCGCGCGTGCCAGCTTGTCGGGATCGATCAGCCCCTGCTCGTTCTTCAGAATGCTGGTCCAGTCGCCTTTATCGCTCATCGGCAGCGTGGAGGCGGCAAAGCGGGCGTCGGAGATCGACACGCTTCCGAGCCGGATATTGCCGCCTATGAGCGGCAGGAAACGAACGCCAAAGCGAACCGTGCCGGCTTCCACGACCGGCGCGCCGTCGGCCGTCTTGAGGCCGACATCGCGAACCTCGAGTGCGAGAAGGCTTGAGCCGTCGATGGAAATGCTTGCCGGTCCCAGCGAGGCATCGATCGGGATGCCCGCAAAGGCGCCGATTGCTCTTTCCGCCTCGGCGCGCAGTGGTCCCACGCCCACCCCGGACAGGCCGACGAGGTAAAGCAGCGCCACGGCGAGAAAGATCAGCAGCGCCGACGCGGCCGCCGTGCCGAACAGCATCTTTCCTGCACGTTTTCCGAACCGAACGCCTTTGCCACAAGTCTTTTCTCTCAGCGCCGAGGGGAAGGCACCGAGATCCGCGATCTCATCACGTCGGAATCGAATTTTTTCGTGTTTTTTTACGCCGTGCTCCAAACGATGTCCTGTTACAGCATATCGATCGTGGACGAATCCGCGTCCGACATTATATGTCTGGCGCTCCGCGCGTAACCTCAAACAAGGGCATTGATATGGCCGAACTTTCAACGGGGCAGGATGCTCCGGAATTCGACTTGCCACGCGACGGTGGCGGCAACTTGTCGCTTTCGGAACTGAGGGGCAAGAAGGTGGTGCTCTATTTCTACCCCAAGGACGATACCAGCGGCTGCACGACCGAGGCGATCGATTTTTCAAGGCTGAAGGCCGAATTTGAGAGCGTCGGCGCTGTGGTGGTCGGCATGTCGCCCGACAGCGTCAAGAGCCATGACAAGTTCAAGTCAAAGCACGATCTGTCGGTCGAACTGGCCTCTGACGAAGAGCGGAAGACGCTGGAAGCCTATGGCGTCTGGGTCGAGAAGAGCATGTACGGCCGCAAATATATGGGCGTCGAGCGCTCCACCTTCCTCATCGGGCCGGACGGCAAGATCGCCAGGATCTGGCGCAAGGTGAAGGTGCCGGGCCACGCCAATGAAGTGCTGGAAGCCGCGCGCGCCCTCTGAGTCCGGTAGCCGCTCTGCCGAAAAGCTTTGTTAACCCTAACATTGTGTAATCGATCCAGTCGTAAGTGGCGTGGATCGGTTCAGTGAAGCAAGAAGCGACGGTTTTCGGCAGACGCAAACAGCCGCACACTATCATCATCGCTCGCGGCGACGAGATCAGGCACTTCACCATAACGCCTTGGGCCGCGTCCTTCATCGGCTCGGCCGTGGCTGCCGTAGCCATCGGCTACCTGCTCGCAACGTCCTATCTGGTTCTGCGCGACGATCTCATCGGCGCCGCTACAGCGCGCCAGGCGCGCATGCAGCAAGCCTATGAAGACCGCATTTCGGCTTTGCGGGCCCAGGTGGACCGCATCACCAGCCGGCAACTGCTTGATCAGCAACTGGTCGAAAGCAAGGTCACCGAACTGCTGGAGCGGCAGGCGCAGCTCAGCAAGCGGCACGGTCGCATCGCCCCGCTTCTCGAGAAGGCCGGTGCCACGGGCAATGAGCAGCCAGCGGCAGTTCCCTTGCCCAACATCAAGCCGGAAATCCGTGCAGGCCTGAGCAGCGGAAACGGAGCACCCGTGCTGGCCCTGGCCTTCGGCGGAGCGGGAGCGACGCCGCCGAGCATCGCTGCGCTTGAGCAGGAAACAAGTGCCGACCGGGCGGATCGCCTTTTCGCAACCATCAACAAGTCGCTGCGCACGATCGAAAGCGAGCAGCTGGAGCGCATCAATTCGTTGACGGAAAGCGCATACCAGACGGCAGACGCGATCAGTGAGGCTCTGGAGGCCGCGGGGCTTCCGGTCGACGGCGAGTTCGGGCAAAGCGGCGTCGGCGGCCCGTTGATTGCGCTGGAAAGCCCCGCACTGTTTGAAACCAAGGTCAAGGAACTGGACCAGACCCTGGAGAGGCTCGACGGCGTAAAGGAAAGAGCGCGCAAGCTGCCGATTGCCAACCCTGCCCCGGGGCGCTCCATTTCCAGCACGTTCGGCGTGCGAAACGACCCGCTGCTTGGCACCCCTGCCCTGCACTCCGGCATGGATTTTCGCGCCCCGGAAGGCTCGGATGCGCGCGCCACGGCTGCCGGCGTCGTGGTCAAGGCCGGCTGGAACAGCGGCTACGGACGCATGGTAGAGATCGACCACGGCGACGGCCTTTCCACGCGCTATGCGCATCTCAGCCGCATCAAAGTCAGGACAGGCCAGACAGTGGCCATTGGCGACGTGGTTGGAGCAGTCGGCAGCAGCGGCCGCTCGACGGGGCCGCATCTCCATTATGAGGTGCGGCGCAACGGCGAAGCGGTCAACCCGCTGCGCTTCCTGAAGCTCGGTAAAGAGGTCGGGCGCTATCTTTGAGTTAGCCCCACCCACGGCTCACGGCCCAGTGAAAGCAACCAGCGTCGTGTTCAGATCGCCGAGTTGAGGCTTGCCTCGATATAGGCCTGGCGAAGGCGTGTCGCGACTGCGCCCGGCTCTCCGCTGCCCAGCACGGTCCCGTCGATCTCCACCACCGGACACACGAAGCCGGTGGCCGAAGTGGTGAACGCCTCGGCGGCCTTCAGCGCTTCCTCGACCGTAAACGGGCGCTCCTCCACCTTCATTTGCAGCTCACGCGCACATTCAAGAACGGCAGCACGGGTGATGCCGGCCAATATGTCGCTGGACAGGTCGCGCGTGACGATCGTGCCTTCCCGCGTCACGATATAGGCGTTGTTGGAGGTGCCTTCGGTGACCATGCCGTCCTGCACGAACCAGGCGTCGTCTACGCCGCGTGCATGGGCTTCCATCTTTGCCATCGACGCATAGAGCAACTGAACCGTCTTGATGTCGCGCCGGCCCCAGCGAAGGTCGTCGACCGTGACCACGCGCGCGCCGCGCCTGGCCTCCGCGTTCTCCAGCAGAGACCGCGCCTGCGTGAACAGGACAAGTGTCTGCGGCGTGGACTTGGGGAAGAGGAACTGCCGGTCGGCAGCCCCGCGCGTTATCTGCAGATAGACGAGGCCCTCCACCAGCGAGTTCTTCTCCACCAGCGCCCGATGAATTGCCAAAAGCTCTTCGTCGGAACAGGGCATTTCCAGCGCCAGCTCGTTGAGCGAGCGTCGCAAGCGGCGCAGATGCCCGGCAAAATCGATCAGCTTTCCGTTCAGCACCGAGGTCACCTCGTAGACACCGTCAGCGAAGAGGAAACCTCGATCGAATACGGAAACTTTGGCCTCGGTTTCGGCCACATAGCTCCCGTTCACATAGACTGTGCGTTCCATAGACTCACTCGCTGACGACGATCCTGCTGGAAAACTAGAACAACAGACGGCCGGAGGGAATGATCCGCTTGTGGCAACGCCATAAAGAGCGACGGCATCGTGGGTGACGCCGCCGCCAAATTCTCTGACACCGCTTGACCTACTCGCTGTTGGATCCCGAGGCACCTACCTGCGTGACCGACGGCGGCGACCACCTGCCGGTGAGCGCATCAGACCGAGGAGCGTATAGCCGCATTGTCAGGTTGAACGGGCCCTTCGGTGCGGGCAGCCAGTTGGCTTCCTTGTCCTGACCGGGGCTTTCGTTCTGGAAATAGAGGTCCAGCGAGCCATCCTCATTGTGCTTGAATGGCATCCAGCTGCTGACGGCAAAGCGATTGAGCGGATTTGCCACCTGATAGCCATCGCTGTCGTAGAGCGTGATCGACCAGAAGGCATCAACCGGTGGCGCGGCGCCCTTGTCGAAGTGAATAGTATAATTGTTCGCGCCATCCAGTGGCTTGCCGGTGTTGTCGGCCAGGTTCAGCGGGTAGATAGCATCCTCGGGCAGGTTCGCGCCGAGGCCGAACTGGGCGACGATGGCACGCTTGAGATAGTAGTTGCCGTAGACGCCCATCGTGTCGGTGTTCATGGACCAGCCATTCACGACGCGCGCCAGCGTCGGCACTTTCCAAGCCATCAATTGCTGCGCATCCTTGGGCGCGCTCTCAAGGGCGCTACGAACCGCCGGATCGAGCTTCCCGAAGTCAAAGCTCTTGCCGGGTTCGATACCGATCTTCCTTATCTGCGCGACAATCGGCTGGTCGGTGATGTGAGGCGGAACCTCCTTGAGAAGCTCGGCCGCACGAGTGAAGTACTTTTCGACCGACATCGTGTCGACCTGGACCTTCGGCGGCGTGTTCATGTCGACATTGGGATCGATCTTTCCCTCGACCGGCTTGTCGGTCTTGTTCCATCCCGACAGCGGGGTGATCTTGAAGCCCGCCTGGATCTTGTGGACAGCATCGTAGTCCTGCGGCCCGTCTGTCTTTGTCCGGCCGATGATCCAGACCACCGGCGTCGGCGCCGCGATATGCTGGATGTCCTTCGGCAGTTTGAACTCTGCGATCACTTCTCTCAGGTTCGGACGCCACCCCGGCGGCGTGACCAGGAAGTTTCCTTCCTTGGTGCCTGTCGTCCGCCAACCGGGCGAGGCAAACACGTCGGTCCACATGTCCAGCATCGGCAGGAGATAGTACCTCCCCCCGGTGTCAGGCACGGAAACGACCATCGGCTCCTTAGCCAGATCCAGCCAGGCAACTGAGTAGAGCGTATCGAAATTGGGGCGCACCACGGTCCTCATATCGGCGGGCGGGTATGTGGGCACGTTGGCGAACGTGTTCATCGGCGCCTTGCCGAGTTCCGTCGGGTGTTCGACGTTGACGGACTGCTGCCGTGTCACGTCCATCGTGATCAGGGGATAGAAGTAGAGGTAGGCATCGACCGCTATGGCGTGGGCCTCCTCTTCGGTGACGCTGTCTTGCGCGCTGGCGGGCACAGCCAGCAAAGCGAGCGAGCCGGCCAAGACCAGCCCGGAAAGAACAATGCTCTTCATGGCAACGCTCCCTGTTCGGGTTCGCGCAGAAACTATCATGGCGGGTCGGAAGCACTTTTGAGTCGGGTCAAAGAGCGTTCGCTGCACGAAAATGTGTAGCCCGCCGGACAAGCGGCTAATCGCCTTCCCTACCCGGCGGCCAGATCGGCGGTGCTACGCTCTCCACGGATGACGACGCGTTCGGGCGTAAGCAGCCGCAACAGGCCGTCTTCGCCAACCGCGAGGTGGTGAATGTAGAAGGCGGTGTCGACTGCGTCGGAATGCATGACCGGAGACGGGGCCGAGACGATTGGCAGCCCGCCGCATTCGCCGATCCAATCGATATGACGATGCCCGTGCATGAGGATGGCTTTGCCCGAAAGGGACTGCATGCGGCGCACGAACCACTTGCCGTTGATGAGCGCGGTGCCGATGCGTTCGGAGAGTTTCTTGGCCGCCCAGGGATACTCGACCACATGGTGGTGCAGTGCCACGATCCAGCAAGCGTCCGGATATTCGGCGCAGGCGATCTCTATGCCGCGCATCTGTCCAGCCGAGATCATGCCGAGTGCATTGGTGAAGGAAAAATGCGTATCGGCATTCGAGTTCAGCAGGATTATCCCCAGCGCCTCGCCCGGACGCGGCGGCACGACCATCGGAAACGCCCTGGCCCAGACTTCCGGTATCGTGTTGGAGAGACGCGGCCTGGCCTCATCGGCAAATATGCTCATTTCGGCCATATGCGGCTGCAGGGCGCCCTCAAGGGTGAGGCCGAGGCGTCCTTCCTCCAGATCCACTACATGGGCTCGTTTCCCCTGAAGGGAAATCATTGCAGACAAGGCGCGGATCTGGCGCAACCGTCGGTTCGGGCTCGTGGGCAGGTCCATGCGCGCCGGATTGGCGCGATCGACGATGTTGAGATCGTGATTTCCCGGCAGCATCAGAACCCGGTCGACCAGACGAGGATGCGCGGCAACTGCATCGAGGAACTCGGCCCACTCCGTCGATACGCCGGCATCGGTCATGTCGCCGGTGACTAGGATCGCGTCGAGCCGCTCGGCCGCGTCGATTTCGTCTAGCCGGTTCAGGATTCTTTTCAGCCGATCGTTTCCGCGCGCGCCCGCTCTGCCGCTCTCGATGCGGAAGCCATAGCGTTCGCCCACGACATGCACGTCCGAAAGATGCGCAACGCGCCACCTGCGCGCGCCAGGAGGCGCAGTGTCGAAGCGCTCAAGGTTGCGAGGCTGGGCCATGGTGGCGTCGGCGAAGCCCCAGAACAGAGCGGCCACCGCCAGATATGCCGAGACCAGCACTATACTGTTTGCCAGGGCAACGATCGCCACCCTGCTCCAGGAGCTTATCTCGGAGATATCCGCAAAGAGGTGTGCGCTCGGCCAGGCGAGCCAACATGCCAGCAGCGCCAGGGCGCAGACCAGCACGCCGGCCACCGCAGACATCACCGCGCGCAATCTGGACCGGGTAGCGGCGGTGGAATTCCGCGCGAAAAGCCTTTCGGTAAGTTGGTTCAGAGCTTCGCGGAAGGCTGCATAAGCCGGTTGCACGACGACGGCGTTCAAGGACCAAAAATTCCTCTCGGTCATGCGTAACAGCGCCCGCCAGCCGAACCAGCCAGCCGCGATGATGGCGGCCAGAACAAGCAGCGACCAGAAGCCGATGACGAGCGACGCGATCTTCACGGAGAAGGTCACGACCCAGGATGAGACGATAATGGGCGCGAGGCCAAGCAGAAGGCCGGGCACGACGAGCAGCAATATCCAGGCCAGAATGAGCTTCGGCAGGCTGATTTCCAGCAGCAGGCTTCCCGCGAGCGAAAGCAGCGAGCGGCGCTTGGGGCTGGAGGCGTCGTCTTCGATATCGCCGAAGCGGGGATCGATGACCGGTCCCGCGGCTTGTCCGGCTGTCGCTGGCTCATCTGTCATGGCAGAACCGGCCCCTGTCGAAGGTTGCACGCTACCGCAGTCAGATCGTTATTGCCCAGTACCTAGGGCGCCTTGCCCGACAAGAGGATGGCCAGCCAACGGGTAGACGGATAACGGGCGCAAAGCGAAATGACGCTGATCATGATAGGGACGCCGATGAACGCCCCGGTGATCCCCCACAGAAAGCCCCAGAAGAAGACGGCGAAGACCACCGCCAGCGGCGAAATGGCCAGCGCCGCACCTGCCACCAGCGGCTCTAGATAGTTGCCTATCAGGAACTGGATCAGGGTCAGGCCGATAACCACGAACACCACTGCCTGCCACGTGTCCAACTGGGCCATGGCAAACAGCGCCGGAAGCAGCGTCGCCACAAATGGCCCGATGAAGGGAATATAGTTCAGCGCGAAGGCGAGAAGCCCCCAACCTGCCGCCGGCTCGACCCCGGTAAGCCATGCAAAACCCCAGACCAGAAAGCCGGTGAGTACGCTGAGCTGGGTTCGCACCAGCATGTAGCGCCGAAATTTGGCTCCGATTTCGGCCGCGGCTTCGAGAAGCGCAGGGCCATTGTCCTTTTCGAGCAACGCGATCTTCCGGCGGATCTGGTCGACCTCCATCAGTTGCAGCATCAGGAAGATGAAGACCAGAACGCCGAATCCTGCGAGCTGGTTGAGGCGCAAGGCAACCTGCTGGAACATGCGCAGCAGCCACACGGCATCGAAACGCTCGGCGATAACGCCGGCCACGAATATGCCGTGCTCTTCGAGCCAGTCCGTCAGCTGAGCATAGAGCGTCTGAAACCGCTGCACATTGTTTTGCAGCCAGACCGCGATCGAGCTCAACGCCCAGGCCACGATGGAAGCGAAGACCAGCACGACGATGGCCGTGAGTGCGAGCGTGATAAAGAGCGCGACGCCCTTGGGGAGCCATCTCTGCAGCGCATCTTGCAGGGGCCAGACGATGGCCAGGATGAAGATGGCGAAAGTGATTGGCGCGAAGATAGAGCCGGCGAAATAGAGCGCTGTGGTGCCAAGGATCGCGGTACAGACCGCGAGCATGGCGCGGATCTGCCGATCCCTTGCCATGGCCATGAGCGTCGGCCCCTTGCCCGTGGGGATAAATCCTCCCATAAAATTTAGCGTACTCTGTCAGATAGTTGAGATCAACGCACCGCAAACTGGGCGGGGTGAACCCGCCGCAGAAGGCCGCGCCTTGGGCTAGTAAAGCGGCTCGGAAAACAGCAGCTTGTCCCCGTCCATCAGTCCCTTGATCTGCAGCGTGCCATCCTTGGCGACGGCGGCGAGGATGCCGAAACTGCGTACGCGCATGTCTTGCTCTATCGCCCGCCCCTCGCCTTCCGGCAGATAAAAGCGACCGATGCCATAGTCGACATGGACGGCAGCATCCCTGTCGAGCGACCAGCGGGAAAGGACGGTGCCCCGCACCTCCACCTGCCCTGCCGCGGGCGGGGCCGCGAATGCCTCGCCCAGCACGGCCGCAATGGGATGCCAGAAGCCGTTCTCGCCCTTTTCGAGGCGCACGCGCACAGGCCCGCCATCCGCCAGCCGTGAGCCCTCAGGCAGGTTTTCGATCATCTTCACCGGCACGGTCGAGATGTCGTAGCCGAGGCTGACATAGTCCCCGCGCAGGAGGTCGCGCGGGTCGACCGGCTCGACCCTGAGCAGGACTTCTTGTCCATTGCGCAGGATTGCGGCGCGCGAAGCGATGATCCAGGACAAGAACCCGATCTGAAGGAGCGCAAGCACGATTGCGGTGACTACAAGCCTGTTTCTGGACATCACGCTGCTCCCGCGCTGGCCCGGATGCGTCTTTCCACCCGGATGATGACGATGGCGATGATGCCCAGCACAGCACCCGAGGCCAGGAAGAAACCTGCCGTACCGAGCATGGTGCTGATCGTCACGGCATAGATGAAGCAGAGTTCGAGGCCGAAGCCCGTATAGGCGACCGTGCGAAGCGCGCGGCTTTCACGACCGGCAGAATAAAGCGCGGCCGCGATGCCGGCGAAGACCACGACGGCCGACATGGCCAGCCGCCCGGCATGATCGATCTGATTTAACTGGACCAGTGCGAGTCCGGCGAGAAAGCCGATCAGGCAATGAACCTGCAGCCGGCCTCCAAGGCGTGCCACAGCTTCCACTGGCGCCGGCCAAAGGCAAGCCAGTGCGAACAGCGCCGCCGCAACCAGTGCAAGGCCGATGCCCGTTCCCGTCACGTCGTGGTGCAACGCCAACAAGCACGCATACAATATCAGCGACAGCAGGATCACGTGACGCGCCACCCGGCTCCGCGTCCAATAAGACGCAAGCCACACCACAAGCGCTATCACCGGGTAGAAGTTGAGACGAAGGAGGTTGCCATCGTCAAATCCGACGATCGCGAGCCAGGCGGCGCCGATCGCGGCTGAGGCTATGGTAAGTGGTTCAGACCTCAGCACCACCGCCGCCAGCACGGTGCCGAAACACCAGGTCAGCATGGCCGAACTTTCATCGCCCGGCAGGTGATACATCTGCCCGATCAACGCGATCGAGCCCCCGAAGGCAGCGGCCGCCACCAGCCACAACGCTTCGCCAATGGCTTCCTGTCCGCGAGATTTCACCACCGCCCCGCCGATATAGCCGGCAAGGATGATCGCAAACAGCCCGGCCACCCGAACGAGCCTGGGGATCTCTTCCCAATTCGCCGCGACGAGAAGAAGTATGGCGGCGCCCAGAAGCAGGGCCGCCATGACCGCCAGGATAAAACCGAAGCTGAACAGGCGGCTTTCGTTCGCCTCGACATCGCGCCTGATTGCCTCGGCCGTGGAGGCGTCTATCAGCCCCTTCTCAGCCCAGCGCGCAATGTCCCGTTTCACGCGCGACGAATAACCTGCCAATTCACTCACCCAAGCCTCTCTGCGGCAAAACGACCGCCATTCAAGCCCTTGTTGTCACAGGATTTTTAACATTCGGTCACATTTGCGCCGCAGGCACTAAAACCGATTAATGTTGCAATGCACAAAACGCATTGCTGCCATGCACCAACAGCCCTTCCAAATAGATACGGCCCAGCCTATCTACGCCTCGTAAACAGCGATTGAAGAAAACGAACCGAAGACGAGCACGAAGATGAACCTGATCCGCAATTACCGCAACTGGCGCCGCTACCGTGACACCGTTTCCGAGCTGAGCCGCCTTTCGAACCGCGAGCTCAACGACCTCGGCATCAGCCGTGGCGACATTCCTCAGGTGGCGCGCAAGTCGATCTAATTTCCAGGCCGTCAGGCCACGTCCGTACGAAAAAGAAAGCAAGAAAAAATGAATATTCTACGCAATTTCCGCAACTGGCGCCGCTACCGTGAAACCGTTTCCGAGCTGAGCCGCCTTTCGAACCGCGAACTCAACGATCTCGGCATCAGCCGCAGCGAAATCCACTCGGTGGCGCGCCGCTCGGTCTAACGGAATTTCGTCGGCACCTACCTCCTCCCGGGTTCCGACGAATAAGGTCAGCGTTCATCCTCCTCCCGATCGCTGACCACCCTAACGGCACCCGCCGAACCTCCTCCCTCGGCGGGTGCTGTCTCCAGGGTTTCGCCCCCTTAAAACGGCGAAAGGAATTTCGTCGGCGCCTACCTCCTCCCGGGTTCCGACGAATAAGGTCAGCGTTCATCCTCCTCCCGATCGCTGACCGCCTCTAACGGCACCCGCCGAACCTCCTCCCTCGGCGGGTGCTGTTCTTTCCAGGGCCTTCGCACCCTTAAAATGGCGAAAGGAATTTCGTCGGCGCCTACCTCCTCCCGGGTTCCGACGAATAAGGTCAGCGTTCATCCTCCTCCCGATCG